>CAWAYR010000013.1:0-227916 GCA_963786365.1 uncultured Acidobacteriota bacterium | reverse complement strand
CGGCGAAGCGCCACAGCGCCGCGCGCCCGGTGCCGGGCGGCGCCCGGCGCAGCGTCTGCTGCGGCGCGTAGACGCCGAGCACCAGCAGGCCGAGCACGCCCTTGTCGAAATTCAAGTACTTCGTGTACGGCGCCGAGTCGGCGCCGAGCGTCACGCCGTCGAGCACGCGCGGGTTGACGAACCCCGGCACCGCGTGCATCAGCAGCCCCGCCGACAGTAACAGCACCACCGCCAGGGCGAAGCCACGCAGCGCCCCGTCCGGCAGGTGACCGGCGAGGCGGCACGCGGTGGTGAGGACGAAGAGTGCGAACAGGCCCCGCGTGTCGACCAGTCCGTGCGCCTGAGCCAACAGCAGCGCCGCGGCGAACGGCAACACCCACCAGGAGTGCGCTGACGGCGAGGACGAGACGCGCGGTGCCCACAGAGCCGCGATCGCCACGCCGAGCGCGGCGAAGGCCGCGAGCACCGGGGCCGGGGGCAGCGTCAGCATGCCGCGCCGGCCGCGAGTGCCGCCGGCCGCAGCACCATCCGTCGGGCACGGGTCATGGCCACGGAGTATATGCGCCGGCCGGCCGCTCGACGGCCGTGCGGAGGCAGAGCTAAAGCTCTGCCCTACTGTGTCGAGGTCGTAGGGCAGCTCTTTAGAGCTGCCGCTCGGCCAATCGTAGGGCGGCTCTTTAGAGCTGCCGTAAGGCCAATCGTAGGGCAGCTCTTTAGAGCTGCCGTAAGGCCAATTCGTAGGGCAGCTCTTTAGAGCTGCCGTGGAGGACAGCGTTCCTGGGTCAGCGCCGCGTCAGACGCTCGAGGTCGAACGTCGTGCCGGCAGCACGTGCGCATCGGGCAGCGGCTGGCCGTGGGTCAGCGCCAGCGGGACGACCCCGGCCCAGACCGGCCAGGTGTGATCGTCGTCGTCGTCGATCGGCGGACCCGTGCGCACCTTGGCCGACGCCTCTTCAATGGGCAGGGCCAGCACCGAGGTCGCCGCCAGCTCCTTGTCGGTGATCGGACGCAGCTCGTCCCAGCGGCCGGGCGCGATGTGGTTGGTGAACGCCCGCAGCGCCGTGGTCTTCTCCTCCACGTCGACCACCAGCCGGGCCTGGCCGAGGATCACGACCGACCGGTAGTTCATCGAATGGTGGAAGGCGGAGCGGGCCAGCACCAGGCCATCGACGAGCGTGACGGTGACGCACACGTCGAGCCCGGCTTTGAGGGTGCGGACCATGCGGCTGGCCGCCGACCCGTGGACGTAGAGGTCGTCGCCGAGGCGCGCGTAGCCGGTCGGATCGCGAACGGCTGGCCGTCGGCGACGAAGGCGACATGGCACACGAAGCCGTCGTCGAGGATGCGGTAGATCGCGGCGCGGTCGAAGACGCCGCGTTCGGGGCGACGCCGCACCCGCGTCCGATCGGTGGCGGCCAGGGCCGGGGAAGAGGTCGTCTCCATGGCCTGAGCCTAGCCGCGAAGCGGATGACTCGAAAGAGCCACTTTCGCTATATTTCACCAGTCCACTCGTGCGGCTGCCCATCGCCATCGATCGCCGCGGCCGCGCGCCGCTCAACCGGCAGGTCTACGAGGAGCTGCGGCGGGGCATCCTCGCCGGGCGGCTGGCCGCGGGCGACCGCGTGCCCTCCACCCGGGAGCTGGCGGCGGGACTGCGCCTGTCGCGGGCCACCGTGGCCGTGGCCTACGACCAGCTGGTGGCGGAGGGATATCTGGAATCCCGCCCCGGTGCCGGCACGTTCGTCTGTCGCGAGATTCCCGACCAGCCGTCATCCACCCGGCGCACCCAGGCGCCCGGTGTGGAGCGCGTCGCCATCCGGTTGTCGTCGCTGGTGTCGCGGTTGGCGCCGGTCGAGCCGCGCCGCACCGCGCCGGCCGGCGTGGTCCATCTCTCGGCGCCGGCGCCCGACGGCGCGCTCTTTCCCTTCGCGGTCTGGAACCGTCTGGTGCGTCACCACCTGCGCGGTCGCGCCGCTGGCAGCGCCGCCGACACCCCGAGCGGCGCCGGACACGAGGGGCTGCGGGAGGCGATTGCGTCGTATCTCGGCCGCTCGCGCGCCGTGCAGTGCCGCGCCGACCAGGTACTGGTCGTGAGCGGGTCGCAGCAGGCGCTCGATCTGTGCGCGCGGGTGCTCGTCGATCCCGGCGATCACGTGGCGATGGAGGAGCCGGGCTATCCGGAAGGGCGCGCAGCTGTTCGCCGCCGCCGGCGCGGTCGTCCATCCGGTGCCCGTCGATGCCGATGGCCTGCTGGTCGGCCGGATTCCGGCGCCCGTGCGTCTGGCGTTCGTCACGCCGTCGCACCAGTTTCCTTCGGGCGTGTCGCTGTCGCTGGCGCGGCGGCTGGAGCTGCTCGCCTGGGCGCGCGCCAGTCACGGCGTCATCCTCGAAGACGACTACGACAGCGAGTTCCGATACAGCGGCACGCCGCTGCCGTCGCTGCAGGGGCTGATGAACGAGGCGGCGCGCGTCGTCTACGTGGGCACGTTCTCGACGGCGATGTTCGCCGGGCTGCGCCTCGGTTATGTCGTGCTGCCGCCGACGCTGGTCGAGCCGTTCGCGCGCGCCAAGCGCTCGGCCAGCGGCCCGACCGCGACACTCGAGCAGGCCGTGCTCGCCGACTTCATCCGCCACGGGCACCTCGAACGCCACATCCGCCGCATGCGCCGCCTCTACAAACGGCGCCGCGACGCGCTGGTGGAGGCGCTCGACCACCACCTTGGCGCCCGGGCGACGCTGATCGGCGACGCGGCCGGGCTGCACGCGGTGGTGCAGATTGCCGGCCCCGACCTCAGCGCCCGCGCCGGACAGGGCGGCGTGACCTTCGAGACGACCCGGGCCTGCTACGCCGGAGGCGCGCCGGTGAACGAGATCCTGGTGCGGTTCGCCGGTGTGAGCGAGCGGACGCTGCGCGAGGGCGTGCGCCGGCTCGCCGCGCTGGCCAGCCGACGGTGAGCGCTCCAGCGCGAATCGTGAGATCGTCCTCGGCATGATCCGCCGACGAACGCTGGTGGCTGGGCTGAGCCTGGCCGTCGTGACGATGGCGAGCGTCTCGATCGACTGCGGCCGAACGTTCGTCGTGAGCGACATGCAGGGCGTACCCGCCCCCGGCGCTTACGTGGCCTACCACCGCGAAGGCTCGACCTTCGCGGTGGTCGAATCCCTCACCTATCGTGCCAGTCCAGACACGCTGGTCCGCGGCGATGGGGCCGGCCGGGTGGTCGTCCCCGGGGCGGTGCACCTGCACTGGCCGGTCATCCAGACGGATCCGGATCTGACCGTCGATCTCATCTATGCTCCGACGCTCCACAACGGCCTGGCGTCGCTGCACCGGTTCGGCCCGGTCTCACGTCGCGGCGAGTTCGAGATCTCCGCTGATGGCGACACCGTCCGGCTCGCGGATTTGTCCGAGGATCCGGTCCTGTGGCAAGGCACCCTGATGAATCTGGGCAGCCTCATCGGCCGTCTCACGTCGGGAGCGGCGACCGACAGCGACACGACGCGGTTGACCGACGAGCTCATCATGCAGTTCACCGGCGAGTACGCCGCACTGCTCGAACGACATGGCGACACCCCGCGGCCGGTCCCGCCGATGCCGGCCTCGTTGCTCTACGGCCCCGAAGCCGATCGGCAGTCGTGGCGCGAGATGATCGACCAGGATCTAGACGAAGCGGCCGCGCTGGCGCGATGAGCTGACCAGGCGGTTCGCGACCGAAGTCAAGGTGTACGGGGCTCGACGCCAGACGCAGCCCTGACCACGGCGCCGTCGCGCCGGCTACCGCGGACCCAGCAGGTCCCAGCGATTGCCTTCGAGGTCGAGGAACACCGCCACCTGCCCGTACGGCTCGGCCCGCGGTGCGGTGACGAAGGTCACCCCAGCGGCCACCATGCGGGCATAGGCGATGTCGAAGTCGTCGACGCGCAGGAAGAACCCGACGCGGCCGGCGAACTGGGTGCCGACGACCGCCGCCTGGTGTTCGCCGTCGGCGCGGGCCAGCAGGAGTCCCGTGACCGCGCCCGGCGGACGCACGACCACCCAGCGCTTGGGGCGGCCGTCGTTGGTGAGCGAGGGCACGTCTTCGACCAGCTCGAACTGCAGGACGTCGACGAAGAAGTCGATCGCCGGCTGATACTCGCGGACGACCAGGGCGACGAGTTCGAGATGGGACACCGTGCGCCTGAGGGGATCACGGAACAGCGGCGCGGGCGGTTGGCGGGCCAACCGCTCGCGGCTGCCAGGCTCCGGGTCCGTCCTCCCACTGGTTGTCGGTCAGGGCGCGCTGGTCCGATCCGTCGGCCTTCATCACGAAGATTTCCCCGTAGGGTTGCGGCTGGCCGTCGAACAACGGCGCTTCGTCCTTGAACCCGAAACGCGAGCTGCTGAACATCAGGTGCTGTCCATCCGGCGACCACGACGAGTGCGCGTCGTTGCCGGCCGTCGTCGTCAACTGCTTCTCGCCGGTACCATCCGGCCTGATCGTGTAGATGTCGTAGTCGCCGTTGCGCCAGCTCGAGAACGCGATCAGGTCGGCGGTGGGGGACCAGCCCGGGAAGGTGTCGTATTGGCTCTCGGTCAGGCGCGTGATGGCGCCGGTCTCGAGCGTCAGGACGCGAAGTCCACGATCGCTGGCCGCCGGTCCCCAGACGCGGAACACGAGACGTTTGCCATCCGGCGACAGGCTGGGGAATCCGGCGCCCTGGCCGGTCGTCAGGGTGCGCACGTCCGACCCATCGGGGCGCATCATCATCACCCGCGCCGGGGTATTGCGGGTCTGGAAGCCGCCGCCGTGTCCGAAGACGATCCAGGTGCCGTCGGGCGACCAGCCCGGCGCCATCGCGGTCGTGCCCGGCTCGAAGAAGACCTGCCGCGCCAACGCGCCGTCGGCCTGCATCACCGTCAGGGCGTATTCGTCGTTGGTCGCGCCGACGCGCTCGCTGAGGGCCAGCCGCCGGCCGTCGCGTGAGAACGCCGCGAAGGCCTGGAGGTTGGCCAGGTCGAAGGCGCCATCGCCGCTGAACAACGGCTGCAACCGGGGATAGGCGCGCCGTTCGGCCCCCGCCCGGCCGCGATCGTAGAAGACGAGCGCGCCATCGGCCGACCACGCCGGATTGCGCATGAGTCCCTCGGGGCCGGGCTCGCCCGTGGAGTACGCCACGCCGCGCACCGACCCGGCCTTGACGAGATAGCCAACGCGGTCGCCGCCGAGGAACTGCGGCGAGACCTTGAGGCCGGGTCCCGACGTGTGCTCACGGCGATCGCCGGTTGTGACGTCAATCGACACGATCTGCGAGTCGGCCGCCTGGTTCGTGCGCGCGTTGTGCGTATCGGCCGCGTCCATCTCGTAGAAGACGAGGCGGGCGCCGTCGCGCGACCACTTCGGCGAGCCCGCGAAACGCTGGCCCGGCGTGATCCGGCGCGCGCTGCCGCCGCCGCCCGCCACCACGTAGAGGCTCGTACGGTGCAGGTGTTCCCACTCGGGCGCGTTGCGCTCGATCGTCGTGCCGCGGTCGGAGGAGAACGCAATCCATCGCCCATCGGGTGACCAGCTCGGACGGAAGTCGCCGCCCGGCGCCTCGGTGACGTTGCGCAGGGCCTTGGTGCGCAGATCCAGCGTCCAGATGTCGGTGGTATGGGTTCCGCGCGACGAGACGAACGCGATCCGCTGGCCGTCGGGCGACCAGGCCGCCTGATCGTCGAATGCCGGGTCGGTCGTCAGCCGCTCCACCGCGGAGCCGTCGACCCGCGCTCGGTAAATGTCGGCCGACCCGTCGCGCTCGGACGTGAAGAGCAGCCACTGGCCGTCGGGCGACGGCGACACGTTGTAGTCGAGGGCCGGATCGGCGAAGACCTGCCGCACCTGCGAACCGCTGGCGTCGGCGGCGTGAACGGTCGAGACCGAGGGGCCAATCCGGTGGATCAGGAGGCGATCCTTCTCGGCGGCGCGCATCGAGCCAACGGCGACGAGACTGACGAGCAGCACCGACGCGTTCCGCATGGGGCGACCCTTTCGCAGAGTCCGACCGACCTGAAGCCAGCCCGACAATACAACAAATTGGCGGCCCGCTTGTGTCATCGCTGGTCTCAGAACCGGGCCCGTCAGTTGCCGGCGCCTCCGGCGCCGACCTCGAACGTCGACGCATGCAGGTGGACGATCGTCCACGCCGTGCCGAGCTGCCGGTAGACCAGCGTCCGGCGCCCTCGGACTTTGTCGTTGCCCAGATGGAAGGTGACGACGGCGAATCCATCGAAGCGCTGCACCAGCACGTCCTGCGGCTCGAGGTTCTGGTACGGCGGGCTCGACCTGCCCGATCGCGATCGAATCTGATCGAACACGACCTGGAAGGTCCGCCCGATCTCCGGCCGGCCCGACACCCGCGTCGGAAACGTCCGCGGCGGCGGCGACGGGGGATGGAACATCACCGCGTCGTCGGCGAAGCAGGCGAGGAACCTGGGCATGTCGAGATCGTTGAACGCGGTGAGGAACTCCTGCACGGCCGCGTCGACGCCGTCCGTCGGTTGAGCCGCCGTGGTCGACGGCGCAGCAGACCACGCGAGGGCGATCGCGCACGACATTCCCAGGACGAGCTGACGCCCGGCGACCGAGGGCGGGGAAGCCATGGGATTGGCGGCCTACGCCGGCAGCTTCCACGGCCCGACCAGGAGCGCCATCGCCGCCGTCGGCATCTGCACCAATGCCGGCGACTGGTGTGGGTCGAGCCAGCGCATGACCTCATCGAGCTCCGGCGCCGCCATCGCCGTGCAGCCGGCCGTGCCCGCGCCGGGCGTCGGGCTGACGTGCAGGAAGATGCACGAACCCTGGCCGGGCACCGGAGTGCCCGTGTTGTATTCCACCACCACGCCCCAGCGGTAGGCCTCGCCCACCTCGGCCATCTTCTCGGAGCTCTTCCAGTCCACGCTGGCGACCGCCTTGCGGTCGACCAGGCGGTTGTAGTGAGCCGAGGCGGCGTCGTCCACGCACTCGAGCGTCGCCACTTCCTGCACGTAGGGCAGCCGGAGCCACGACGCCTCGGCCGGTGGCGCCAGGCCGAACGCCGTGCCGAGTGCGAAAGCCCCGGCCGGGGACCGGCCATCGCCCTCGCGCTTGGTCGGCCCGGGAATCGACGGCCGCACTGCCGGATCCCATGCCGTGCCGTTCTTGCCGACGACGATGCCGACCGGCGCGCCGACCGCCTGCCAGGTGCCATCGGCAGACGCCCGCTCGTAGCGGCGGAGTTCGCCCGCCACTGCGTCCCAGTCGGGCGTCGTCACCACCAGGAGCTGTCGCGCCGCTTCGAGCACGCGCGGGGCCGGATCCGCGGCGGCACGCGACTCAGCGGCGGGCGCGCTGCCGCATCCGACCGCGACGGCGGTGGCCACGGCCGTCGCGGCCAGCGCGGCGACCCGTGCCAATCGCATCACTGACCGCCGGCTCGCGCCGGCACGCGCTGGGCCGAGGTCGGCGCCGTCATCGAACGGGTCGGCGGCGGGCCGATGATGGCCTGATTCACCAGGGTGCGAACGCGGAAGCGGAGATTGGTCGAGCCCGCCGGCAGCAGCTGCGACATGAAGACCACGACCAGCTTCTCGGCCGGATCGACCCAGTAGGTGGTGTGATACGCGCCGCTCCACGAGAATTCGCCGGCCGCGCCGTAGCGCGGCGCGCGTCCGGTCTGTTCGACCACCTCGAAGCCGAGGCCCCAGCCGAGCGTGCCGTTCAGATATAGCGAGCCGACGTGGTTCGAGGTCATGAGCGCGACCGTCGTCGGGCTGAGGTACCGGGTGCCCTCGAGCTCGCCGCCGTTGGCGAGCATCTGCAGAAAACGGGCGTAGTCGCTGGCGGTGGAGAGCAGCCCGGCGCCGCCCGAGAACGCCACCTGCGGGCCGCTCGTGTAGTGGCCCTGGCCCGGATGTCCGTCGGCCGCCCGCGAATCCGGCCGTCGGCGCCGACGGCGTAGACGGCGGCCAGCCGTGCCGCCTTGTCAGCCGGCAGGAAGAACGACGTGTCGACCATCTTGAGCGGCGTGATCAGCCGCTGGCCGAGGAACGCCGCCAGCGTCTGCCCGCTGACCCGCTCGAGGACGTTGCCGAGCACGTCGGTGTTGTAGCCGTAGACCCAGCGGTCACCGGGCTGCGATTCGAACGGCAGCGTGGCCAGCGTGTCCATCCACGCGCTCATGTTCTGGGCGCGGTCGGCGAAGTACCACTGCGTGAAGCCGGCGGCGCTGTAGTACGGCTCCAGTGCCCCCATCCCGTAGGAGATGCCGGCGGTGTGCGTGAGCAGGTCGCGGATCGTGATCGGCCGTCGCGCCGGCACGACCGCCACCCGTCCGGCCTCGGTGGCGAGCACGGTCGTCTTCTCGAAGGCCGGGATGAACTTCGAGACCGGGTCGGTGAGCGCGATCCGCCCTTCCTCGACCAGCATCATGACGCCGACGCTGACCACCGCCTTGGTCATCGACGCGATTCGGAAGATCGTGTCGGTGCGCATCGGCGTGCCGTGTTCGAGATCGGCGCCGCCGGCGGCCTCGAGGTAGGCCACCTGGCCATCGCGCACTACCATCGTGACGGTGCCGGCCACCTGCCGGTCGCGGGCGGCATCCTGCATGACGCGGGTGATCCGGCCGAGGCGCTCGGCCGACAGCCCGACGGCCTCGGGTGACGCCGCCTTGGGCAGGGTCTGCGCCAGCGAACGGCCGGGGAGCGCCGCCAGCACGGCGACGAGTACGAGCAGGGACGAGCGGCGGGTGATGCGCATCATGTTGGCAGTCCTCGACGGGTGTCCACGAAGTAGAGGGGACGTTTCATCGACTCGACGAAGCTCTTGGTGAGATACACGCCCACGGTGCCGATGGCCAGGATGACCAGCCCGCCGATCAAGGCCAGGAGCGCCGTGCTGGTGGCAATGGCCTGCACCGCGCGATCGGCGTCGGCGGGGGCCCAGGCGAGCCAGCCGAGTCGGCCCAGGGCCAGCGCGATCACCGTGGCGCCGAGCATCACCACGAGCTGCAGCGGCACCTCGGAGTAGCCGACCAGCACGTGGAAGGCCAGCTGGGCGGAGCGGTAGATCGAGTAGCCGCTCTTGCCACCCGCCCGCGGCTGGTGGTGGACGTCGATGGTCGTGGTCGGCACCCGCATGATCGCCATGATGGCGTTGACGTTGCGCGTGCGCTCGCGGTACTCGCGGAAGTAGTGCACGGCGCGGCGTGACAACGCGCGGTAGTTGCCGACCCGGTGGTCGTAGCGGACCTTGACGAAGAACTGCACCACCGCATAGAAGATGCGCGCGAGCACTCGCTTCAGCAGCGGATCCTGGCGCTGCAGACGGCGGGTCAGCACCAGGTCGGCGCCGGTCGTGCGGGCGGCGTCGACGATGGCCGGAATCGCCGCCGGGTCGTCCTGCAGGTCGCACGCCATGATCAGCGTGTGATCGGCGTCGGTGTGGTCGAGGCCGGCGGTGATCGCCACGTGCTCGCCGTAGTTGCGCATCAGCTTGACGGCGCGGACGCGGGGATCGGCGGCGGCGAACGCTTCGAGCATCGGCCACGACCGGTCGCGGCTGCCGTCGTCGACGTAGATGATCTCCCAGTCGCCAGTGAGCGCCGAGAGCTGTGCGGTGACGCGGCGATGGAGCTCGTCCAGAGTCGGCTCGCCTTGGTACACGGGCACCACCACGCCGATTGTCGCCACCCACCCTCCCACGCGAGCTCGGCAGAGCTAAAGCTCTGCCTACGTCTGACCCGCGGCGAACTCGGCAGAGCTAAAGCTCTGCCCTACACTCCCACGCCGTAGGGCAGCTCTTTAGAGCTGCCTCGCCGGCCGCAAACGGCCCTAAGGATACCGCTCGCCGGTCCCCGCTGGTACGATGGCCGTCATGACGTCGATTTCGCGAGCGCTCGCGGTGGGCATGACCACGAGCGCGGCGCTGGTGGCCTCGGCGTGCGGACCTGACATGACGACTGACAATCGAGCTCCGGCCGAGGCGCCCTACGGCGCCTGGGCCTCACCGCTGTCGGCGGCCCGCGCCACCGCCGGCGCGCTGCGCCTGGGCCAGATTGCCCTCGACGGCGATGACGTCTACTGGCTCGAAGGCCGCGCCTCCGAGGGTGGTCGCAACGTGCTGGTGCGGGCCTCGATCGGCGCCCCGCCGGTCGACGTCTCGCCGCCGTCGTTCGACGTCCGCTCGCGGGTGCACGAGTACGGCGGCGCCGCCTACACCGTGCACCAGGGCCGCATCTACGCCTCGAATTTCGCCGATCAGCGCCTCTACGACCTCACGCCAGGGCGGCCGCCGCGTGCCCTCACCCCGGTCGGCTACTACTTCGCGCAGTGCCGCATCGACACCGGTCGCCCGCGGCTCGTCTGCATCCGCGAGGACCATACCAAGGGCGACGCCCAACCGCCGGCGGCGGTGGTCGCGGTGCCGCTCGATGCGGCGGCGCCATCGGCCGGCACCGTGCTGGTGCAGGGTGCCGACTTCTACTCCGACGCCAGTCTCAGCCCCGACGGGCGCCGCCTCGCCTGGCTGCAGTGGCGCCATCCGCACATGCCGTGGGACGGCACCGAGCTCTTCGTCGCCGCCCTCGACGGCACGGGCCGACCCGGGGCGCCGGTGCGCGTGGCCGGAGGCGACGACGAGTCGGTATTCCAGCCGTCGTGGTCACCCGACGGCCAGCTCTACTTCGTGTCGGATCGCAGCGGCTGGTGGAACCTCTATCGCCTCCACGGCGACGTCGTGCAGGGGATGCATCCGCTCGACGCGGAGTTCGGCAAGCCGCAGTGGACCCTGGGCTCGACTAACTATGCCTTCGCGTCCGAGAGCCGGGTGGTCGTGACCTATGCGCAGAACGGCCGGTGGCGGATGGCGCTGCTGTCGCTGGAGCCGCGCCGGGTCGACCCGCTGCCCCTCGCCCTCGAGCCGCTCGACTCGGTCGTCGCCAACGGCCGCGCCGCCTATTTCGTCGGCGGCTCGCCGACCGAGGGCCCGGCCATCGTGCGCGTGTCCCTGGCTGCCGGGGAAGCCGAGATCGTCAAGCGGTCGCGCACCGACACCCTCGACGCCGCGCTGGTCTCGGCGCCGGAAGCCCTCACCTTCGACAGCGCCGGCCAGGCCGTGCACGCCTTCTACTACCCGCCGCTCAATCCCGGCTTCCGCGCCCCGGCCGGCACCGCGCCGCCGCTGCTCGTGCTGAGCCACGGCGGGCCGACCGGGGCCACCGCGGCCGTGTTCGATCCGGAGGTGCAGTTCTGGACCACGCGCGGGTTCGCGGTGGTCGACGTCAACTACGGAGGCAGCAGCGGCTACGGCCGGATCTATCGGCGACGGTTGAACGGACAGTGGGGCATCGTCGACGTGCGCGATGCCGTCAATGCCGCCAAGTACCTGGTGTCGATCGGCAAGGCCGATCCGGCGCGTCTCATCACCCGCGGCGGCAGCGCCGGCGGCTACACCACGCTGGCCGCGCTGGCGTTCCACGACACGTTCAAGGCCGGCGCCAGCTATTACGGCATCAGCGACCTCGAGGTGCTGGCCGGCGACACCCACAAGTTCGAGTCGCGCTACATGGACTCGCTGGTCGGTCCGTATCCGGCGATGCAGTCGGTGTATCGCGATCGCTCGCCGATCCACCACGTCGACCGGCTCAACTGCGCGCTCATCCTGCTGCAGGGACTGGACGACAAGGTGGTACCGCCCAACCAGTCGGAGATGATGGCCGCGGCCGTGCGCAAGAAGGGCCTGCCGGTGGCCTACGTGACCTTCGAAGGCGAGCAGCACGGCTTCCGCAAGGCGGAGAACATCGTCCGCGCGCTCGAGTCGGAGCTCTACTTCTACGGCAAGGTCTTCGGCTTCACGCCCGCCGACACGCTGGCGCCGGTCCCGATCGACAACCTCGAGTAGACCGGCCTCGCGCAGTCGTCGCGATCAGCTGCCCGACTTCAGCTCGACGATGATGACGTCGGTGGCCTCCGCCGTGGTGGCCGGAGTGCCGCCGTGCTTCTCCGGTCCGGCCGCCCACGTCACCGTTCCGGCCTTCGCGGCCTTTGAATCGTTGAGCCGCACGACGACGTTCGACGGGTGCTCGTGGACCATCGACGGGTCGCCGACGGCCGAGCGCACGCGCAGGACCCGCACGTGCTCGTTCTCGGACACGACGGTGTAGCTCTTCGGGTTCACCTTCACCGGATCGAGCGACATCGCCTTGTAGGTCTTGGCGCCCGGCTTCTTCAGCTCCACCAGCACCACCTCGGTGCGGGTCGTGCCGATGTTCTCGACCGAGTGCTTGCTGGCGTTCACCAGCACGACGTCGCCGACCTTCTGCGGATTCTCAGTTGGCTTCTGACCCGGCGACGTCAGGCGGTTGACGCCGCCCGAGAGAAACACCGCCACACTGTTCGGGTGCTCGTGCTCCGGGGCCTTGTCGCCTGGCGCGAAGGTGATGCGCAGCACGCGGACATCCGCGTTGTCGAGCTCCACCTTGTGATGCGCCGGGTCGATCTTGACGGGATCCTGCGCGAATCCAGACCGAGGTGCGAGCAGACACATTCCGAGCACGAGACACGTCGTCGTTCGCATAGCGGGGAACCTCCCGGCCATCGCAGGCCTTCAGACGCGCCAGTATCTGCGTCTGGGGTCCGAGAATCAACGGCCGAGTTAGAACTTGAAGGTGATGCCGGCCGTAGCGCGCCAGAAATCGAAGTCAGGCAGGGGCAGGTCGAGGTCGGCGATGTCGTCCCACAACAGCTCGCCGGTCTGGAAGCGGCGCACGTCGCCGCGGATGGCGAAGAACGGAAGCGGCACGATGTAAAGTCCGCCACCGAAGTTCCATCCGAAGTCCTGGGCATGGGCGTCCACGCCGCCGACAATCGGCACGCCCACGCTGCCGGTGACCCGCGCCACGCCCGCCCCGGCCGAGGCGTAGGGCTGGATCGGCCCGGTCGGCAGCCGAACCACCGCGTTGAACATGTAGGTGGTCAGGTGGGCGTCGACGTCGAGGTTCGCGAAGTCGATCTCGGCGACGTCGCCCAGCGAAGTGCGGGCGGCCTCGAATTCGAACCCGAACAGGCCGCCGAACGTGATCGCGGCCCCGTAGGTGGCCTTGTTCTCGTCGTTGACGAAGCTCACTCCGCCGAAACCGGTGAGCCTCACGTCGGCGGCGGCGGGACGGGGCGAGAGCACAGCGACGAGGGCAAGCGCGGCAACGGCAGCGAAGCGAGTGTGCGTCATGTCCCTACTGTAGTCCGACCGCGCCGGGCCTGGCCGCCGGCTACGGCACCGCCAGCACGACCTCGTTGGACGCCCGGCTGACGCCGAAGGCGTTGGTGCCGCGCACGCGCAGGTAGTAGGTGCCGGGCGGCGCGTTGGGAAAGACCACCGGCGAGGAGCCGCCGATCGAGAAGGTGAGGTCGGTGCGTCCCGGCGCGAGGCCGGCGTCGAGGACGAAGTTGGACGCGTCGCCGACGTTAGCCCACGCCAGACGTCACGTCGCGGCCCGACACCGTGGCCGCCAGTCCACGTGGCGCGCCTGGGGCCGTCACCACCGCCATCGGCAGGGTCAGACACAACCTCGACGGCACAGTCAGGCCCGCCGCTTGGGTAATCTCACGGGTAGCGAGCCGTCGGCCGCTGGCCGCATCGAGGACGGTCGAGAAGTCACTTGAACGTGCTGCCCTCCTTTTGCGACTGGCCCTCGGCCGTCGACTCGACGAGGTAGAGCCGACCGGTGTGATGGCTGAATGCCGCTGAGAACGATCCGCACGCCGCACCGAGCGGGAGTTGGCCGAGCAGTGTGAGCGCGTCGTCGAAAGCGCGCAGCAGTCCTGACTCCAGCACGTAGATGCGCCGGTTCAACCGGTCGTCGATGATGCGGCCCGAGCTCGAGGCACGTGACGCGACTTCCAGTCCCGTCACGGCGTCGATCAGCCGAACCGATGCGCCGTCGGCGACGAACAATCGCTGGGCGTCGGCGGCGACGCGCCAGTCGGTGAACGAACCGAGCACAGTGCCGATCGGAAACCGGCGCACGATCGCGCCGGTCGCCAGATCGACGATGGCGATCTCTTCGCCGCCGCCCGCGGCTCGTTGCCACACGAACAGCTGATTCGCGTCCGACGCCAGCTGCGCCCGCGCCGGTTTCGGGCCGATCGACTCCAAGCCGGTCGAGCTCATCAGCGGCGTGGACACGCGGCTCTCGAGGTCGAACACCGATACCACCGCGAAGTCGTGCATGAACAGCCGTGGCCGGCGGGAATCGACGGCGATGACCAATCCGCCGGGAGCGGGGACGAAGGCGCCGGTCGAGGTGTCGTAGGCCCCGGCTCGGCGCCGAGATGTACCGTCCCCCGGCGACGAGCTGACCGTAAACCGCGCTCGGGTGCGTTGCCGATTCGTTCCCCGAAACGGCCGAGGGCGCCGATCTCCCCAGTGCCGATGAACAGTCGGTCCTGAGCGCTGGCCAACGGTGGGGCGACGCCGCACAGGACGGCCAGGACGGCGAACGCACGTGTGATGGAATGACGAGAAGCGACGAGCATGACGGACTCCGTGATGGATGGTGGGGGCGGTCAGCGGACGACGACGGCGGTTTCGTTGGACGGCTGGCTCACGCCGAAGGCGTTGGTGCCGCGCACGCGCAGGTAGTAGGTGCCGGGCGGCGCGTTGGCGATCGTCACCGGCGAGGTGGCACCAATCCCGAACGTGACGTCGCTGCGACCCGGGGCCAGGCCAACGTCGAGCACGAACGCCGAGGCATCGCCGACGTTGGTCCAGGTGAGGGTGACGTCCCGACCGGACACCGCTGCCGTCAGCGACCGCGGCACGCCCGGCGCGGTGGCCAGCAGCATCGTGTAGTCGCCACACGCCGGGCGGTCGGTGCCGAAGCCGAGCGACCCGGTCACGCTCGCGTCGGCGAGCCGCGCCCCGGTGCCGCCGTCGAAGACTTCGAGCCGCGTGTCGATGGCGCCGTAGTAGCTCCCACCGCCGCCGGCGGCGCGCAGGTGATACAGCCGCCCGGTGTGCGGACTGACCCGGACGTTGGAGAAGCAATAGCCGCCGTCGGTCTGACCGAGCGGCGTCAACTGGCGATCGAAGGCCTTCAACGCGCCGGTCAGGTTGGTGACGATGTACAGCCGCCGGAACACGTCGTCCCAGCGCAGCCGACCGGAGGTGGGCGCGGTGGTCGCCACCACTGCTCCGGTCATCGCATCGATGGCGCGCACTCCAAGTATCCCGGTCGCGAAGGTACCGCCCCCGATGGCAAACAGCCGTGTGCCGTCGGTGGTGACGATCCATTCGTTGCCGAAGCCGGTCGGGCCGAAGTCGGGCAGCGTCCGCACCAGGGCTCCGGTCGTGACGTCGAGGACCGCCAGTTCCCAGGTCGTGCCCGCCGCCGCGGCGCGGCGCACGAACAGATGCGATGGGCCCGGCGCGTACTGCGCTTCAGGAGGGGCGGTCGGCAGTGCTGGCGTGCCGAAGGGCCCGGGAGGGTTGGGCACCGAGCGCGCCGAGGCCAGGACCGTCGATTGACCCGTGTCGAGATCCACCGCGCGGACGTCCTGACCGTTGAGGACGAACACCCGCGGCCGGATCGGGTCGGCGACGACGCGTTCGTTCGAAGGGAGCGGGATCTCGCGCCCGGTGAACGTGTCGAACGCGCGCGAAATCAACACCCACCGCTCGGTCGGAAAGGTGCCGACGACGATGTGCTCGGCGGTCTTCACATACCGGCCGCCGCCGACGAACTCGGGATCGCCGTCGGTCGAGCGGCGGATCCACGGCGGCGCATCGCCCAGCTTCTGTCCGAAGTGTCCATGGGTCCCCACCTCCTGGCCGAAGACGAACAGACGATCTTGCGCGTGCGCCGGTGCCGCCAATAACAGCGCGAGCGCTGCGGTGACGGCACCGACAAATCCGTGGGTCGAACGGGGTCGCATGGAACTCCGCGTGGGGGATGGAACGGCGCGGTCGCGGCCGTTGCAATCGCAATGCCTCGGCACAGCTCGCGTTTTGGCCGGAATCACCGCCGGACGAGCTTGACGGCCCGGCTGGGCGACCGTGGTCCTTCCACCACATCATGTGGCTGCGTTGCCACAGTGCCAGGAACTTGGCACGCGCCTGGGCCGTATAGCTGCGCATGACCAACCTGCGTCTTGCCTTTCGTCTGGCCGTGCGTCAGCCGATGGTCTCGGGGTTGGCGGTGGTCGCGCTGGCGCTCGGCATCGGCCTGAGCACGCTGATGTTCAGCATCCTGAACGGCGCGGTGCTGCGCGGGCTGCCTTTCGAGCGCTCGGAGCGCATCCTCCACGCCTCGCCGTTCGACATCAAGGAGAACGACGACTTCGGGGCCACGCAGTGGGAGTTCGCCGAGTGGCGGACCCGGCAGACCTCGTTCGAGGACCTGACGGCGTTCTATCTGGGCAACGCCAACGTTGTCGGACCCGACGGCACGCCCGAGCGCTATCGCGGCGCCTGGATCACCGCCAGTACCTTCCGGATGCTGCGCACCCGGCCGGTGCTGGGCCGCGACTTCGCCGAGGCCGACGGCCAGCCCGGCGCCGAGCCGGTGGTGATCATCAGCGACCGGGTCTGGCGCGACCGCTTCCAGGGCCGGACCGACGTGCTCGGCCAGCCGCTGCGGGTCAATGGCACGGCGATGACCGTCGTCGGCGTGATGCCGCCCAGGTTCGCCTACCCCATCGTGCAGGAACTCTGGGTGGCACTGGTGGTCAACCCCGCGCTGGAGGGCAAGGATCAGCGCACCGTGGTCGAGATCATCGGCCGGCTGCGCGACGATCGATCGCGCGACGAGGCCTCGGCCGAGCTGGCGACGATCGCTGCCCAGGTCGCCCAGCTCGACCCCAAGCGCCGCGACGGCATCACCGTGGAAGTGAAGCCGTACGTCGAGGAGTTCATCGGCAGCGAGACCGTCGGCCTGCTGAGCATGATGCTGGCGGCGGTGCTGCTGGTGCTGGTCATCGCCTGCGTCAACGTCGCCAACCTGGTGCTGGCCCGGGCCGCCGATCGCACCCGTGAGGTGGCGGTGCGCACCGCCCTCGGCGCCCGCCGCGCCCAGGTGGTGGGGCAGACGCTCGCCGAGGTGCTGGTGCTGGCCGCCGTCGGCGCGCTGCTGGGCACCGCCATCGCCGCCTTCGGCGCCCAGACCTTCAACCGCTACATCGTCGACACGATCTCCGCCGTTCTGGATCGACGTGCGGATCGATGGCACCGTGCTGCTCTTCGTCACCGGGGTCACCGTGCTGGCGGCGCTGGTGGCCGGGCTCGTGCCGGCGCTCCGCGCCTCGCGCGGCGACGTGCTGCCGCTGCTGAACGACGAGGGCCGCGGCACGACCAGCCTGAAGATCGGCCGGCTCTCGCGCGGACTGGTCGTCGGCGAGATGGCGTTGTCGTTCGCCCTGCTCGTCGTTTCTGGCCTGGTCCTGCGGAGCATCGTGAACGTGACCAGCTTCGACCCGGGATTCGCCACGCGCGAGGTGCTCACCGCGCGGCTCAACCTGCCCGCCGCCGAGTATCCCGACGACCCCAGCCGCACCCGCTTCGCAGACTCGCTGCTCGGACAACTGCGCGCCCTGCCCGGCGTGGCGCACGCGGCCATCAGCACCACCAATCCGCCAACGGCGGCCGAAATGAGCGTCGTGCTGCCGGGCCAGTCGTTCCCCGACGAGCGGGACTACCCGCGCTCGAAGGTCACCAACGTCACGGATGGCTTCTTCGAGGTGATCAGTGTGGCGCCGCGGCAGGGCCGGGTCTTCACCGCCGGCGACGGCGCCGACGCGCCCAAGGTCGCCGTGGTCAACGAGGAGTTCCAGCGCCGCTACTTCCCAGACGGCGCGCTCGGGCGGCAGGTCCGCACGTTCAGCGGGAGCAGCACCGAGTGGCACACCATCGTCGGGGTGGTGCAGAGCATTCCCGACATCGATCTCGGCGAATCGATGCTCCAGCACGTCTACTTCCCGCTGTCGCAGCGCCCCAACGCGACGATGAACGTCCTGCTGCGGACCGCCGGCGATCCGCTGGCCCTGAGCGGCAGGGTCCGGCAGGCGGTATCGGAGATGGACCGCAACCTGCCGATCTACAACGTCCATACGATTCAGAAGACGATCGACGACAACACCTGGGGCTGGCGGATCTTCGGCACGCTGTTCTCGATATTCGGCGTTGCGGCGCTGTTCCTGGCGACGGTCGGGCTCTACGGCGTGATGGCCTTCTCGGTGAGCCGCCGCACCCAGGAGATCGGCGTGCGAATGGCGGTGGGCGCCGGCGCCGCCGACGTCCTGCGCATGGTGCTGCGCCAGGGCGCCTGGCAGGTCGGCCTGGGGATCGTCGCTGGCCTCGGCGTGGCCGTGGCGCTGTCCAACGCCATGCGGCTGTTGTTCTTCCAGGTGAGCCCCTTCGACTCGCTCACCTTCGTGGCCGTCGGCGTGCTCCTGCTCGTCACCGGCCTGGCCGCGGCCTTCGTGCCCGCCCGACGCGCCGCCAGGGTGGATCCGATGGCGGCGCTCCGCGTTCAGTAACGGGCCTCGGGGCCCGGGGCTCGGGTCTCGGTTCCGGAGAGCAACGGGCTCGGGCAAGGGGCAGGCACTAGCTCCAGCCGCCAGGAACGCTATCCCTCCCGAGCCCCGGGCCCCGAGTCCCGAGCCCCGTTAGAATCCCTCCATGAAAAAGCTCCTGGCGGGCTGCCTGATCGTCCTCGTCCTGCTGGGGATCGTCGCCGCTGTCGGCGCGTATTTCCTCTACCGGGCGGCGAGGCCGGTCTACGACAGCGCCCGGCAGATGGTCGACGGGGCGTCGGAGCTGGCCGAGGCGGTCGCCGCCGAGCAGAAGCTGGTCAATACCTCGGACTACGCGGGACCGGCGAGCGGCGAGCTCACGGCTGACCAGGTGCAGCGGTTCCTGCGTGTCCAGGCGCATGTGAAGGCCACGCTCGGTGCGCGTGCCGAGGCGTTCACGGAGAAGTACAAGGAGCTGGGGACGAAGCGTCCCGACGGCAGCGAAGTACCCCCATCGCTGTCTCAGTTGCTCGCCGGACTGGGCGACATGTCGCAGGTGTATCTCGACGCCCGCCGCGCCCAGGTCGACGCCCTCAACACCGAGAAGTTCTCGCGCGAAGAGTTCTCGTGGGTGCGGCTGCGGGTCTACCAGGCGGCGGGCATCGAGGCCGTCGGCTACGAGCCGCGGCAGATCGAGGGGATGATCAAGGGGATGGCCACCGGCGCCGAGGTGAAGGTGCCCGACGTGGAACTGCCGGATGGGCCGGCGAAGAACCGCGAGCTGGTCAAGCCCTACGCCAAGCAGATCATGGAGTGGCTGGCGATGGCGTCGTTCGGGCTCTAGCCGGCGGTTCGGTCCCGGCCGGCGCGCCATCCTCCCACGCCACCGGCGCGCCCACCGCGATCGACCCGCTCTCGATCACCTCGCCGAAGACGCCACCGCCCCACGGCGGCGACAGGGCCGCCTGCAGCCCCGGGCACGCCTCGTCCATCTGGTGGCAGGGCCGCGTTTCGCCGAAGACGCGCACGCGGGCGTCGCCGATTCGGAGCACGCGCCCGCGGCTGTGGTCGAGATCGACGCCGTCCACCAGCAGGTTGGCGCGGCGCACGGCCGGGGCCGGCGGGCCGGGCAGATGCGCGGTCAGCGCCCGCCAGCGATCGAGCGACATGATCGTCACCTGGCGCCGGCCGCCCTGGGTGGCGTCGCCGCGCAGGCCGCGTCCGGCCACGAGCTCGGCCGGTCTCGGCCGCGTCCATCGGGCCGCGCTGCACGCGCTTGATCCAGATTCCCTGCAGTCGTCCCATTCGCTGACTTTGCCCCCGTCCAGATCCTAGCCTCGAGTTGCCCCGGTGTTGCGCGGCCTGTCCGGGCCCCGAGCCCCGTGTCCGGGCCCCGGCTATTTTCCCGTCTCGTGATGCCGCTGTCGCGCCGCGGTGACGCGGGCCCGCTACCGTGTGCAGTCGAGGCACCGGTCACGGCGCCTCGGTGCCCCTTCCGCCGGGCCGTCACGCAGGATGCGTGGGGCTTGCGGATGGGCACCGCCGTTGACGGGAACCCCATGGAACGTCAGAACGATGTCGGACCTGACCCCAGGCTGCGGGCAGGGTCTATGCTTGGCGTGCCGATGCCCGCCCCTCCCTCCCCGCCCCCACGCAGTCGAGCACGTCCAGGGCATGGAGGCCCTGCCGCGCGTGATCGCGACGTTGACGCGGTTCGAGCCTGCGGTGCTCCTGACCGCCGATGGACGGGGGGCGCTCTACGCTCCGGCGTCGGACGGCGACGATCCCATCCGGCGCTTCTGGCTGCTCGCCGACGCACGCACCGCGCTCGAGTGGGAAGGCGCCCGCCGGCACGAGCTGACCTTGACGTTCCAGAGCCGCGACGAGCGCGTCTACCTGCAGATCACCGGGCTGGCCCAGGTGGTGACCGAGCCGGGTGTGGCCGGCACCGCTCTGGCGCCACAGCTTCCAGCGCTGGTTCCCCGGTGGTCCGGCCGATCCGCGGCTGCTGCTGGTGCTCTTCACGGCCTCATCGGCCGAGTTCTACGAGAGCGCATCGGGACGCGTCAGCGTGCCGCACTGACGATTCCGTTCTGAACGCCGTTCAGTGCCAGGCACCACCACGCGGAGTGGTGCCAGGCACCAGACAGGCGCGATCCGGATTCGCTGGTCAGCGTTGGGTGAGGCGGACGCCGCCGTTGGTGGTGATGACCTTCAGCAGCGGACCGCCGCTGCCGAGCGTGGCGCGCACCTGGCGATCGAGCCGTCCTTGCACCGTGAGCGGCAGCTCGGTCTGGAACCCGCCGTTCACCGTGCCGGTCTCGAGCTCGGCTGAATAGCCCGCCGGAATCGCCATCGACACCCCGCCGTTGGTCGTCTCGACGTCGAGACCGTCGCCTTCCCACCGTGTGCCGCCGAGCCGGACGTTGACGCCGCCGTTGCGCGTGCTGCCGACGACGTGCCCGCCGACCTCGTCGAGCGTGACCCCGCCGTTGTTGGTGGAGAAGCGCGACTCGCCGTGCATGCCGTGCAGCGAGATGCCGCCGTTTCTGGCGCTCAGCGCCAGGGCCGTCTGCCGGGGTGCCCAGATGCGGAAGCTCACCGACCAGCCGCCACGACGGCTGCCGTCACTGCGCTCCGGGCCCTCGGCCGTCACCCGCGTACCGGCCGCGGTGACCTGGACGCGGCCCAGCAGCGCCTTGGCCTCGGCGTCGTCGTCGCCGTAGGCCTGGACGACGGCGCGGACGAGCACGTCGGCCTGATCCCACGCCTCGACGCGGATGCCGCCGTTGGGCGAGGCGTCGACGGTGAGCGGGCCGACCGGCGCCGGCAGACGCGAGTCGCGCACCTCGCAGGCGCGGCCGCGGTCGCGGTCGGAATCGCGCGACTCGGTGCACGGGTCGTCGGTCGGGCTCACCGTGCGGAAGGCGCGGGCATCGCGCTGGCGCGCGGTCTCGTCCCGCCGCACCTCGAGCCGTTCCCGCCGCCGCTCGGCCTCCTCGCGGCGCCGTTCGTCCTGCTCGCGCCGGCGCTCCGCCCGCTCGTAGTCGCGGTCGTCGCTCCACTCCCAGCCCATCGCGGTGTGCACCTCGTGCATCACGTCGCGGACGACGTCGCGCACGACGTCGCGTACGACGTACCGGGTGTCGTGGCTGACGTCGCGCACCGCTTCGCGCACCGCCTCGCGAATCTCGCGCACGGCGTCGCGGTGGCGGTGGCGCCACTCGTCCTGGGTCAGGGTGTCGCCGGCGGCCAGCACCAAGCTCGATCCGCCGATGGTGAGGGCGGCCATTACGGCCGCGGTCGTGCGCAGGGTCATCGCGTCATCTCCCCCGAAAGTCGTAGCGTCGGGAGGTTGGACGAGTCGTCCCCGGGAAACGTTGGCTTACGAGCTGGGACCGGGGACCAGGGACCGGGGACCAGGGGAGAACACGACCGAACGGCCGGATCAGTCGCCCGTGGCCACCGGTCGGGACGGGTCGGCACACCACTCGCTCCACGACCCGGCGAACAGCCGCGCACCGGGAAGGCCGGCGTGCTCGAGGGCGAGCAGGTTGTGGCAGGCGGTCACCCCCGACCCGCAATACATCACGGCCTTGGCGGCATCCCCCCCGACCACGGGGCTCCACTCGGCCCGCAGCTCGTCAGATGTCTTGAAGGTCTTCTCGGCGGTGAGGTTCTGCTGGAAGAAGCGGTTGACGGCGCCCGGGATGTGCCCGGCCACCGGGTCGATGCGTCTCGTTCTGGCCACGGAAGCGGTCGGCTGGCCCGCGCGTCGACCAGCACGTGACCCGGCTCTGCACGTGGGGCAACACGTCGGCGACGTCGACCCGGGCGGCCGCCTCGACCCGCGGCGTGAAGCGCGCCGCCTCCCAGTGCTCCTCGTCGTCGGACAGGGCCAGGCCGGCCCGTGTCCACGCCGCCAGCCCGCCGTCGAGCACGGCGACGCTGGGATGGCCCAGCCAGCGCAGCATCCACCACACCCGCGCCGCAAACGACCCGGCGTCGGCGTCGTAGACCACGACCTGGGTGTCGTCGCCGATGCCGAGCCGGCCGAAGGCGGCCGCCGCCGTCGCCGGATCGGGCAGGGGATGACGCCCGGTCGTGCCGATCTTCGGCCCCGACAGATCGGCGTCGAGGCTCACGTAGCGCGCTCCAGGAATGTGCCCCTCGCGGTACTGCGCTTCGCCCTTGGCCGGAGCCGCCAGCTCGAAGCGGGCGTCGAGCACCACCCAGTCGGGATCGTGCATCGAGGACATCAAGGTGACTGGATCAACGAGCGTCGTGTACATCGGTTCCCGATCCGCGCAAGGCGACGGCGAGCTGGTGGAGGAAGAGGCCCACGTCGGTGACGACGCCCACCGTCTGCGTCGATCCCCGGTCGCTGAGCTTGGTGACGACCGCCGGGTTGATGTCGACCGACACCACCTTGACCCACGACGGCACCATGTTGCCGACGCCGATGCTGTGCAGCATCGAGCTGAGCATGATGACGACGCCGACGTCGACCAGCGCCTCGGCGTAGCGATCCTGGGCCAGCGGCCAGGTCCATCACCGTCTCCGGCAGCGGGCCGTCGTCGCGGATCGAGCCGGCCAGCACGTAGGGCACGCCGTGCACGTGCAGGTGGTACATCACGCCGCGCGACAGCAGGCCGGACGCCACCGCCGCGGCGATGCCGCCGGCGCGGCGCACGGCGTTGATCGCGCGCATGTGGTTGCGATGGCCGTGCTCCACCGGCCGCCCGGTGTCGAGGTCGATGCCGAGCGAGGTGCCCGACAGCGCCGCCTCGATGTCGTGGACGGCCAGGGCGTTGCCCGAGAGCAGCACGTCGACGTAGCCGAGGCGGATGAGGTCGCAGAAGTACTCGCCGCCGCCGGTGTGCACGACGACCGGCCCGGCGACGAAGGCGATCTTCTCGCCCTTGGCGCGGCTCTGGCGCAGCATGTCGGCGACGCGGGTGACCGCCACCTCGACCCGGCGCTCCGACGAGACGTCGTTGCTCATGAAGCCGAAGGTCGGCTTGTCGCGGCCCTGCAGGTCGGGCATCACGCGGATGCCCTGCATCCCGCAGACGACCCGGTCGCCCTTCTTGAGGCCGCGCAGCTTGCGGCATTCGAGCCGCCCGCCGTCGACGACGATGGCCGCGTCCATCCGCTGGCGGGCCACGGCCGTCCACTCGCCGCCGACCAGCACCTGGGTGCGATGGTTGGTGGTGGAGTAGAAGTCCTCCGGGGCGGCGCCGTCGATGTCGTTGACGCGCACGATCGCGTCCGGCGCCCCCTGCACGTAGCAGCCGAACGTCGAGAGCGTGGCCAGCAGGTGGTCGAGGCCCTCGCGGGTCTCGGTCGACAGGCGCAACGACAGCCGCGAGGGGGACGCGTTGGTACGTCCCATGTCGAAGCGCAGGATCTCGTAGCTGGCGCCCTGCTCGACGATGGTGGTGAGGATGGCCTGCAGGTCGCCCGAGTCGATCAGGTGGCCTTCGGCGTCGACCGTTTCCGAAACCATGCGCGTCCTTGTGGACGCTATCTTACTGCGAGGCCTTGGCCGCGCCCGGGTGCGAGGTGTAGGCGCCGTTCAGGATCTTCCAGGCCTCGCCGTCCTTGACCAGCGTGAAGTAGTCGACGCCGTGCGATCGGACCTGGCCGTCGATCACCACCGTGAAGTCGGCGCGCAGGAACGCCAGCCGGCCGTCCTCGACGTGGACGCTCACGCCGGTCAGCGGCTCGCGGAACTTCGTCGCCGTGGTCTGCGAGCGCAGCGCGCCGAGCCACTCCGTCGAACGTCTGGCGGTCGTCGTCCACTGGCCGTCGCGCTGGCGGAGCACGGCCATCGTCGCCTTCGGCGCGAAGAGCGCCGGCAGCCGGTCGAGATCGCGGTTGCCGAGGACGTCGAGGAAGTGCTCGACGGCGGCCTGCACCGCCTTGCCGTCGGCGCGTCGTCGGCTGGGCGCGCGACCGGGCGCGGCGCCGGCCAGGGCCGCGGCCAGGCAGCAGCCACGCCGCGGCGCGGGCGCTCATCGCAGGCTCTCGAGCGCCGCGATGCGCGCCTCGAGCGGCGGGTGGGTGGAGAAGAGCATCATCCAGCGGCTGTCGCCGCCGGCGATCTTCATCGTGGCCAGCGCCTGGTTCGACGGGTCGACGAGCTGGTGCGTGGTCTGCAGCCGGCGCAGCGCCGCGATCATGTTGCCGCGGCCGGCCAGCGCCGCCGCGCCGGCGTCGGCGCGGAACTCGCGGGCGCGCGAGAACCACGCCACGACCATCGCCCCCAGGATGCCCAGGGCGATGTCGAGCACGATGGTGACGATGAACCCCACCATGGCGGCGTTGCGCTCGTCGACGGCGCTCCTGACGATGTTGGCGATGACCCGCGAGGCGAACAGCACGAACGCGTTGACCACGCCCTGGATGAGCGCCATCGTCACCATGTCGCCGTTCTGGATGTGCGACACCTCGTGGGCCAGCACGCCTTCGACTTCCTCGCGCCGCATGCCGCGCAGCAGGCCCGACGACACCGCCACGAGGCTCTTCGACTTGCTCGGGCCGGTGGCGAAGGCGTTGACCTCGGGCGACGTGTAGATGCCGACCTCGGGCATCGGCAGCTGCGCCTGGCGGGCCAGCCGCTCGACCGTGCGGTAGAGCCAGTCGGCCTCTTCGTGGCCGGTGCGGCCGTCGACGAGCTCCACGCCCATCGCGCGCTTGGCCATCCACCGCGACATCAGCAGCGAGATGAACGCGCCAGCCGAGCCCCAGACCAGGCAGAACACCGCCAGCGCGCCGTAGTCGAGTCCGGCGGCGCGTGCGATAGCCGCCGATGCCGAGCAGGCTGAGGACGATCGACGCCGTCACCATGACGGCGAGGTTGGTGAGCACGAACAGCAGGATGCGTTTCATGGTGTGGGTTAGTGGACTCCAGCGGCGCCGGACGCGGCGCCGTCCTCCAGAATAGGGCCCAGGTGCGGGTGGGATCAAGCGGATCCGGACGCGGCGCAGCCGGCGGAACCTTCCGCCGCGCGCTGCGTCTAACGCGCCCCGTCAGCGGGCGGCGGCGTAGCCCTTGGCCAGCTTGTCGCGCGCCGCCTGGACGTCGCGGTGGAACACGAACAGCCGGTCGGCGTTGTCGGCCTGCCGATCCGTGAAGTTCCAGGTCTTGCCGCCGCGCTGCTTCACCCGCAGGTTCTTCTCGAGGTAGTTCACCTCGAAGGTCTCGACCTGGTCGTAGCGCAGCGAGAACGCGTCGCCCTTGTTGCTGGTCTCGTAGGCCAGCCCGTCGACGGTGGCGCGCAGCGTCCCCTCGCACCCGCCGCCGACGCCGTGCTTGTGGGCGACGCCGGTCGTGGCGTTGAGGCGGACTTCCTGGAAGCGCATCGTCACGGTCTGCTCGCCGGGCGACGAGCTCGACCGTGCGCGAGATGCCGTCGAAGCCTTCGGCCGACAGGTTCAGCCGCTTCGCTCCCGGCGCCAGATCCTTCAGCGTGACCGGCGCCGTGCCGACGAACTCGCGGTCGACGAACACCGAGGCGCCGGGCACGTCCGACTCGACGACCAGCGTCGCGGCATCGGCGCGTGGCGCGGCTTCGGCCGGGGCCGGCGCCGGCTCGCCGGCCTTCTTCGCCGCCGGACGGCGTGCCTCGGCCGGCTCGGGGTCCGGTGCCGGCGCTGGTTCGGTCTTGGGCGCCGGCGCCGCCGGCGCGTCGGACGCGGCGCGGAAGCGCGTGGCGGGGCGGGCGGGCGCGCGGTCGCCGCGGTCGCGACTCAGATCGAGATCGCGGCGCCCGCGACCACGAGCACGAGGAATCCGCCGACGATGAGCGGCGTGCGGCTGACGGCGGGGCCCTCTGGGGGGGTCTCGTCGAAGACGCTCACGCGGCAGATGGTAGCATGCGGCCCCACGTCGTTCGGGAGCCTCATGGCCGCACCGTTGTCCATTCTCTGCATCGCGTCGTACCACAAGGGCCAGGAGTTCCTGCGCGAGGCCAAGCGTCAGGGCGCGCGCGTCTATCTGGTGACGTCCGAGAGCCTGCGCGACGCCGAGTGGCCGCGCGAGAGCCTCGACGACATCTTCTTCGTGAAGGACGACGACAAGCGGTGGAAGCTCGACGATCTGATCCTCGGCGCCAGCCACCTGGCGCGCCGCGTGCGCGCTCGACCGCATCGTCCCGCTCGACGACTTCGATCTCGAGAAGGCGTCGGCGCTGCGCGAGCACCTCCGCGTGCCGGGGATGGGCGAGACGACCACGCGCTACTTCCGCGACAAGCTGGCGATGCGGCTGCGCGCCGACGAGGCCGGCGTGCCGGTGCCGCCGTTCGTGCACGTGCTGAACGAGGCGCGGATCCGCGCGTTCTGCGCCGCGGTGCCGGCGCCGTGGGTGCTCAAGCCGCGGCTCGAGGCCGGCACCATCGGCATCAAGAAGGTGCACGAGCGAGGCCGAGCTGTGGCCGCTCGTCGACGCGCTCGGTGATCGCGCGTCGTTCCACCTGCTCGAGCAGTTCGTGCCCGGCGCGGTCTTCCACGTCGACAGCGTCGTCTACGAGCGCGAGGTGCTGGTCGCGGTGGCCAGCCGCTACGGCCGTCCGCCCTTCGACGTGTCGCACGGCGGCGGGGTCTTCACCACCCAGCTGGTCGAGCGCGGCGGCGCCGACGACCGCGCGCTGCAGGCCGCCAACCGCGCCGTGCTGACCGCGCTCGGGCTGGTGCGCGGCGTGTCGCACACCGAGTTCATCCACGGCGCCGACGGCCAGTGGTACTTCCTCGAGACGTCGGCGCGCGTCGGCGGCGCGCACATCGTCGAGCTGGTCGAGGCCGCCACCGGCATGAACCTGTGGGCCGAGTGGGCCAAGGTGGAGCTGGCCGGCGGCAAAGTCCGCCTACGCCCTGCCGCCGATGCGCTCCGACTACGCCGGCCTGGTCACGTCGCTGGCCCGGCAGGAGTGGCCCGACCTGTCGCGAGTTCGCCGATCCCGAGGTGGTGTGGCGGCTGCTCGAAGCGCCACCACGCCGGCCTGATCGTCGCCTCGCCGCAGCGCGAGCGCGTGGCCGACCTGGTGGACGGCTACGCCCGGCGCCTGGCCGACGACTACAGCACCTCCCTGCCGCCGGCGACGTCGCCGCGCGACTAGGTGTCTCGACCCCGATTTCGGAGACGAGACACTACTCGCCGCTCGGCGGCGCCGTGCGCGCGGGCACGGCGTGTCGCGGACGAAGTCGCAGCACCGCCGGCCCGGCGGTTTTGTCGGCCGCGGCTCAGCTCCAGGATGATGCGCTCGTGGCTCGAGCCCTTGACGGTGACGAGCTGCGAGCGGACACGCCGGCCTTGCCGGAGCGCCTCGTGGAAGAGCGACGACTGGCGGCGCAGCCCCGACGACTTCGCCGGTGGCCGAGATGACCAGGAACGGCGGGTCGCCGCCGTCGAGAAACGGCACGACCGAGGCGTCGTGCCACCACGAGCCGTCCAGACGGCTGCCGCCGAAGCGCTCGGCGAAGTACAGCGGATCGAAGCCGGCGCGATAGGTCTCGATGTCGCCGAGGTCGTAGCCGGCGCCGCTCACCGCCACCACGCCGCAGATGCCGGCCAGGCTGCCGCGCTCCTGGGCCAGCCACATCGGGATCGGTGGCGACGCGCGCCGCCAGCTGCGCGCCGGCGGAGTGTCCCATCAGGAAGATCCGATCCGGCTGGCCGCCGTGCTCCGCGGCATGGCGCCTGCACCCAGGCCACGGCCCGCGCGACGTCGCCGACCTGCGACTGCCAGTCGAGCGGCCACACCAGCCGGTAGCCGATGACCGCCGCGCCGATCCCCGCGGCTGGCGAGGAAGCGGCCGATGTTGCGGTAGATGTCGGCGCCGCCGAAGCTCTGCGTGCGATCGCCCCACGCCCAGCCGCCGCCGTGCACGAAGACGACGATCGGGTAGTCGCGACCGCCCGGCAGGTAGAGGTCGAGCTGCCGCTTCGGCGTCGTCGGGCGCCGCGGGATCGTAGGACACCGCCCAGCTGCACCGTCGGCGGCGGCGGCGCCTTGTCGTAGAGGAGCTTCGCGCCCAACCAGTAGACGGGCGCGCAGCCCTGAGAGAGAAGCGCGGACAGGAGCGACCAGCGCCGCGCGACGCCGGCGTCCGGTCGTCCAGGCGCTCGGGCGTGGTGCGTGGCCGACAAGCCCCAGCCCCCAGCCCCCAGTCCCCAGCCCGGCTCAGTCCATGCCGCTCTTTTCGCTCGACGGCGGCACGATCTTGTTGAGGCGCATGTAGGTGACGAGGTTGCCGTAGTGCTCGTAGCTGTGGGCGATGTTGAAGCCGAGCACCTGCAGACGCGGGCGTGTCGCCAGTGAAGAACTTGACGATCTCCATCCCCTTCTGGTCGGTCAACCCGTCGATCACCTTGTTGCAGTAGGCCGACGAGTCGGCCAGCGCCTTGCTCAGCGCGGCCTTGGTCGGTCATCGACTTCTCGATGCCGCTCTGCGCCGGCTTCTCGCCGACCGCCGCCGCGCACATCATGAACTGCGCGTCGGCGATGTGGCCGATCAGCTGGGCGATCGACCGCACCTCAGGCGTGGCCTTGAATGTGTAGAGGTTTTCGGGGATCTTCTCGGCGGTGCGGTTGAGCACGCCGCTGATCATCCCGAACTGAGCCTTGGTGGCCGCCGTGGCGGGATTCTGGGCCAGGGCCGGCGAGGCGAGCGCGAACACGACGAACGCGGTGCAGACGGAACGCATGAGGGTCATGGCGGGCAGCTCCAGGTTGAGACGACATTCGAGCATACCGCCAATCCTGGCGGCGTGCGCCGTGCTGTGGGGCTGCAGCGCGGCACGCGGTCCGACCGTCGTCCCGCCGATCGGCGACGCGGCGACGGCGCCGGCTGCCGTCGGCCTCGACTACCTCGGCGCCGCGCGTCCACCGGCCCGGAGCGCTGCGCGTGCCCGGCGAGCCCCTGGTGTTTGGCAGCATCTCGGGGCTGGCGTTCGATCCGCAGACCAAGCGCTGGGTCGGCGCGATGGACGACGACCAATCGGCCCCGGCTGGCGTGGATGGAGATCGCGGTGGCGGCCGGCCAGCCGGTGGTGTCGCCGGTGGCGTTCACCTTCCTCCATGCGCGTGCCCGGCCTGACGCCGCCCGGGCGTGCTCGAGGCGCTCGACTTGGAGTCGCTGGTCGTGCTGCCCGATGGCTCGTTCGCTCTCGACCAACGAAGGCCACACCGATCGCGGCGGCGTGGCCCACCAGCCAATGGTCGTGCGCATCGCCGCGCGACGGCGGCGTCACCGGCGTGGTCCGGCCGCGGGCGCACTTCACCATCGACGCCGCCGACCCGATCGCAGCGGCGTCCGCCACAACCTCGGGCTCGAGAGCCTGACCCGCACGCCCGACGGCCGGCTGATCGAGCGGCCTCGAACAGCCGCTGGCGCAGGACGGCCCGATGTCGAGCGGTCGGTCGCGGCGGCCGCGCGCGGCTGGTCGAGTTCGTGCCGGCACGGCGATTCCTGGACTCCCGGCCGCGAGTGGGCCTACGCCCTGGATCCGACGCCGCGTCAGACCGGCTACCGCGGGCCGTGTCAGGACGGCGAGAACGGGCTCAGCGAGCTCTACGCGCTCGACGACACTCGCTTCATCGCGCTCGAGCGCGCCTGCCTGGTCGGCACGGCGGCCGGACCGGCGTTCAACCCGGTGCGCCTCAACCTGGTCGACGTCGACGGCGCCGACGACGTCTCGTCGCGGGCATCGCTGGCCGGCGTGACGACGATCCGTGTCGCCGCAAGCGGCTGCTGCTCGACCTGACGACGCTGACCGACCGCGTGCCGGTGGCGCTGCGAACGATGAGCAACTTCGAGGGCATGGCCGCCGGTCCGCCGGCGCCCGACGGATCGCCGACGCTCATCGTGATCAGCGACGACAACTTCCGCGACAGCCAGACCTTCGCCGTCGTTGTGGCTGAAGCTGCGACGCTAGTAACGCGACTGCGTGACTGGTCGCCAGGCTCTGAGACGCTGGCATCAGTGGCACTGGCTTCGCGCAATGGCGCGCGGCGGCTAGTTCTGCGACGGTTGCAGCTTGTAGCCGACGCCGCGGACGGTCAGGATCAGCGCGGGCCGCGCCGGATCCTTCTCCAGATAGCGCCGCAGCCGGACGATGAAGTTGTCGATGGCGCGCGTGTCGGTGTCCTCGTGCAGCCCCCAGACGTCGTCGAGCAGCGTCTTTCGCGACACGACCACGCCGGCGTGGCGCACCAGGTACGCCAGCAGGTCGGCCTCCATCACCGTCAGCCGGTAGGCGCGGCCGTTGGCGTGCAGTTCGAGCGCGCGCATGTCGAGCCGGTGGCCGGCGAACTCGAGCACGTCGGCCGTCGCCGGCGGCGGCACGGCCGCCGGCGGCGTCGTCTGCACCGGCCCGCGCAGCCACTGCTTGCGCCGCAGCAGCCCGCGCACGCGGGCGATGCAGAATCGCCAGCTCGAACGGCTTGGGCAGATAGTCGTCGGCGCCGCTCTCGAAGCCGGCGAGCACGTCCTCGGGCCGGCTGCGCGCGGTGAGCATCAGGATCGGCACGAAGTCGCTCTCGGCGCGCAGCGTCCGCGCCACGTCGAAGCCGTTCTTGCCGGGCAGCATGACGTCGAGCACCACCGACGTCGTAGCCGTCGCGCTGGTCGCGCAGTCGCGCCAGCGCCACGCGCCGTCGCCGACGACGTCGACCTCGTGCCCTTCGGCCGCGAGGTTGAAGCGCAGCCCGTCGGCGAGGTGCTGCTCGTCCTCGACGATGAGGATGCGGCTCATGCGCTGTCCCGCGGCACGAGCTTGGGCAGCTCCAGCGTGAAGGTGGCGCCGCGGCCTTCGCCCTCGCTCTCGGCGAACGCCCGGCCGCCGTGCTGCCGCGCGATCGACCGCACCATGTAGAGCCCGAGGCCGGTGCCCTTGACGCTGAACCCCCGGGCCTGGAAGCGGTAGAAGCGGTTGAAGATGCGGCGCAGCTGCCGGCGCGGGATGCCGACCCCGCGATCCTTCACCCGCACCCAGACCGTGTCGGGCGACGGCGAGGCCAGTTCGACGGTGACGCGGACCGCCGACGGCCGAGTACTTCACCGCGTTGTCGAGCAGGTTGCCGATCGCCGATGCGCAGTTCGTCGGCGTCGCCCTCCACCAGCATCGCCGCGGCCGGCACCGCCGACGCCAGCGCCACGGCGTCGTCGGGAAGATGATGGCGCCGCCGCGTCGTCTCGATGCATTCGACGGCCAGGGCGCCGAGGTCGACCGGCGCGCGGTGCATCAGCTTGCGCCGCTGCCCGGCCACCCCGGCGCGCAGCACCTGCTCCACGGTGTACTGCAGCCGGGTCGTGTCGTCGAGCATCACGCGGTAGAACTCCTGGCGCTGCGCCTCGGAGATGTCGCGCGCCTGGAGCGTCTCGAGATACAGGCGGATCGACGCGATCGGCGTCTTCAGCTCGTGGGTGACGGCGTTGAGGAAGCTGTCCTGCGCCTCGGTGCGCCGCAGCTCGCGCACCAGGAACACGGTGTAGACGATGATCCCGGCGATGATCAGCGCAAACGCCACGACCCCGAGCACCAGCGGCAACAGCCGCTGCCCGCGCAGGATCCAGCCGACGTTCAACGACACCGCCGCCGCCACCAGGACGACGCACAGCACGATGAAGACGACCGTGGCCGTCTGGCGGCGGGTCATGGGGAGATTCTAGACGCGGCTAGGGGCCAGGGGCTAGGGACTCAGGGATCGCGACAGCGGACTGACGGCTCGTCCGGCCAGCGCTAGAAACACGATCGGGCCGGGCGATGTCCGGCCCGGCCCGTGAGTCGCATCGCGGAGCCAGTCCCTGGTCCCCGGATCCGCTAGTCCCTAGCCGCGAGCCGCAGCCGCCGAGGGCCGCGAGCCGCAAGCCGCGCTACATCACGGGCGCGGCCTCGGAGATGTCCACCGCATCGGGACTCTCCTGCGGCACGATCTCGGCGGCGTCCTTGGCGATCCGGGCGACCTTCAGGTCCCAGGCCAGGCCCATGCGTCTTCGAGCAGCCTGATCTGCAGGTAGTTCATGTCGAGCTCGTACCAGGCCAGGCCGTGGCGCATCGACACCGGGTGGGCGTGGTGGTTGTTGTGCCAGCCCTCGCCGAAGCTGAGGAGCGCCACCCACCAGTTGTTGGTCGAGTCGTCGCGGGTGCGGAAGCGGCGCGAGCCCCACAGGTGGGTCGCCGAGTTCACCAGCCACGTGCAGTGCAGGCCGAAGGTGGTGCGCAGCGCCGTGCCCCACAGCACGTAGGGCAGGCCGCCGTAGGCCAGCAGGCCGAGGCCGACGACCACCTGCGGCACCCAGTGCCAGGTGGTGAGCGCGACGTGGTAGCGGTCCTTGCTCAGGTCGGGCACGTAGCGCTTCAGCACCTCGGTGTCGTGGTGCATCGCCTTGCCGAACAGGATCCAGCCCATGTGGGCCCAGAAGGTGCCCTCGCGCGGGGTGTGCGGATCGCCGTCCTTGTCGGAGTGCTGGTGGTGGATGCGGTGCGTCGCCACCCAGAAGATCGGCCCGCCCTCGAGGGCGAGCGTGCCGCAGGTGCGTCAGGAAGTACTCCATCCACTTCGGCGTCTTGTAACCGCGGTGGGTGAGCAGGCGGTGATAGCCCATCCCGATCCCGAGGCTGCCCGAGATCCACCAGAGCAGCACCGCGGCCAGGATGGCGCCGGGTCGATGTAGAAGAACGCGGCGACGGCGCCGACGTGGAACGCCGTCATCGCGATGAACGTGATCCAGTTGACGCCGCCGGCGGCCTTGCGGCCGTAGATTTCGGAGAGAGCAGCAGCCATATGCGGAACCGATGCTATCGGGATTCCGCGCGGGGCTACTGTAATACTTCTGTCGCTGGCCGCTATCGTGTTGCGGCACGCGACTTAGTCGGCGATTAGCGGTCGGCGACTGCGGTGCAGCGGCGCGCAGTCAGCGCGTGCTGGCGGCGGATCGCCGCTGGCGATCAGGAGCGGCTGCGCCAGGGCAGCGACAGCGATCCGACCAGCGGCGCGTCGGCCATCATCTGCGCCACGCGGCCGAACAGCCGGTCCGGTGTCACCTTCGCCGGCGCCGGGCGGCCGGGGGCCGGCCGGGCGGCGTCGGCCGGGCCGGGCTCTCGGCGCCTTCGGGTGCGTTCTGCAGCATCTGCCGCCAGGCGTCCATCGATCGCGGGTCGGAGGCGACGAGCGAGGCGCCGCACTGCACGCGCGGCTGGCCGGCCGACGTTTCGGCACGCACCCAGATCCGGCGCACGGTGACGCCGACGCTGGAGAACGGCACCTGCACCTGGAACTGCGGCCCCAGCTTGGCCCCGGCCTCGCGCGACACCTCGACGCGCACGCCTTCGGTGCTCACGTCGAGGAGGAACGCCGAGGCGCCGTCGATCCTGGACGGCAGCCGCGGCACGAGCCGGCGCAGCGAGCGCCGGGCCGGCCGGCCCTCGGCGATGGCCAGCGACGCCGCCAGCATGAAGGTCGCCTGGTCGAGGGGCCGGGGATAGAACGACACGCCGCGCTTGACCAGCAGACGTTCGGCCGGGTCGCCCGGCTCGCCGACGGCGACGATCGGGAGCCGGCCGTCGACCCGTCGCAGCGCCGCGATGAACTCCCTGGTGAGCAGCGCCGCGTCGGCGACCACCGCCGTGAGCCGGAGGCCGGCGACGTCCGAGCTGACCAGGCAGGCGTCGACGAGCAAGACCGGCTCGATGGACACATCCCGCAGCCAGTCCGAGAAGGCGGCGCGCTCGCCGCTGACAGGACAGGCCACGCCGACCCTAGGGGAAGTGGACATGACGGCGGGGTGGCGGGTGCAAGCCGACTGCCAGACGCCCAGCCCAACGGATCCGGCGCATCGCTGAGGCCCGCGCCGCCGTCGCGAGCCAGCTCACCGACAAATTTGTCGAGTGACCGACGGAAATCGTGGGTGATGCCGGGCGCCGGCGTGCGAAAACGTACGTGCTACCATCCCGCGCATGCGAAGACCGTCGTGCTCGTCCTCGTTGCTCGGTGCCGTGGCCACGGTCTCGGCGCAAGGCCCCGGCGGCATCGACTGGAAGACGGCCGAAGCCGAGACCCTCAAGCACTTCCAGGCCATCGTCCAGATCGACTCGACCGACCCGCCGACCACGCCTCCGGGCGTCGAGAAGCCGGTGGTCGACTACCTCCGGACGGTGCTCGAGGAGGCAGGCATCCCGACGCAGACCTTCGCCGTCGAGGCGAACCGGCCCAACCTGGTGGCCCGGCTCAAGGGCAACGGGAAGAAGCGGCCGCTCCTGCTGATGGCCCACACCGACACGGTGAACATCGACGCCGCGAAGTGGACCCACCCGCCCTTCAGCGCGCTGCGCCAGGACGGCTACATCTACGGCCGCGGCACCGTCGACGACAAGGACAACGTCGCCGCGACGATCATGGCCCTGCTGACGCTGAAGCGTCAGAACGTGCCCCTCGACCGCGACGTCATCGCGCTCTTCGAGGCCGGCGAGGAAGGCGCGGTGCGCTTCGGCATCCAGTTCATGGCCGACAAGCACCTGGCCGAGATCGAATCGGAGTTCTGCCTGGCCGAGGGCGGCAGCCTCAACCGGCAGGGCGGCAAGGTCACCTTCGCCTCGATCCAGACGCTCGAGAAGATCCCCCGCGCCATCACCCTCACGGCGCGGGGCACGGCCGGCCACGGCTCGGTGCCGCTCCGCTCCAATGCCGTCGTGAAGCTGACCACGGCGGTCTCGGCGGTCGCGAAGTGGAAGCCGCCGATCGGCTTCAACGAGACGACCGCCGCGTACTTCAAGCGCCTGGCGAGCATTTCGGATCCGGCGGCCGCCGAGCGCTACCGCGCCATCCTCGGCAGCGATCCCGAAGGCCCAGGACGCCGCCGACGAGTACTTCCTCGACAACGAGCCGCGCCACGCCTCGACCATCCGCACCTCGATTTCGCCGACGATGATCAACGCCGGCTACCGCACCAACGTCATCCCGTCGGAGGTGAAGGCCACGCTCGACGTGCGCATGCTGCCCGACCAGGATCCGGCGGCAGTTCCTCGAGATGGTGAAGAAGGTCGTCAACGACCCGGCGGTGGAGGTGACCTACGGCGCCCGTGACGTCCGGCCCGGCGGCACCTCGCGGCTCAACACCGACGCGTTCGCCGCCATCGAAGCCAACATGAAGAAGCACTACGACGTGATCACGCTGCCGGCGATGAGCACCGGCGCCACCGACATGGCCTATCTGCGCGCCAAGGGCATCCAGTGCTACGGCGTCGGCCCGGCCATCGACGTCGAGGACGGCCCCAAGGGCTTCGGCGCCCACAGCGACCAGGAGCGGATCAACGAAGCGGAACTCTACCGCTTCGTGCGCGCCTACTACGACATCGTCACCGACCTGGCGCGGACCAGGTAGGAGCGCCGTGAACCGACGCCGGTTGCTGACCCACGGCGGGCTGGCTCTGGCCGGGCTGGGGCTGAGCGCCTGCGCGCCCCGCGCGGCGCGTCCGTCCGCCGGTCCGCCGCGCCGCCCGATGGTGCAGCTGCCGCTGGTTCGCGTCAGCTACGACCGCATCATCCGCCACACCGTCGGCCTGCGCCCGCACCGGCCGTCGGGGTTCGTCCTCCGCGACGCCAGGCTCGACGCCAAGACCATCATCCACAACTACGGCCACGGCGGCTCCGGCATGTCGCTGTCGTGGGGCACCGGAGCGATGGCCGCCGACATGGCGCTGGCCCACGGCGACCGTCGCGCCGCCGTGCTCGGCTGCGGCGCGGTTGGACTCGCGGCGGCCCGCCAGCTCCAGCGGCGCGGCTTCGAGGTCACCATCTACACCGCCTACGTGCCGCCCGACACGACGTCGAACTATTCGCTGGCCGGCTTCACGCCGACCTCGGGGCTGGTGGACGTCCCCAAGCGCACGCCGGCCTGGGAAGCGCAGTTCCGCCAGGCGGTGGAGATCGCCTACCGGCAACTGCAGTTCATGGCTGGCCCGAAGTACGGGATCTCGTGGATCCAGAACTACTCGCCGACCGAATCGGCACCGGCGGCCACCGGCACCAACGTCGCTGCTGCCGGCGCACATCCAGGGCGGGCAGACACTGCTGCAGCCCGGCGAACATCCCTTCACGACCACCTACGCCATCGAGCGCACCGAGATGCGCATCGAGCCGAACATCTACCTCGACGCGGTGATGCACGACTTCGTCGCCTTCGGCGGCCGGATCGTCATCCGCCAGTTCCTGACGCCGGCCGACGTCGCGGCGTTGCCGGAGAACGTCGTCGTCAACTGCACGGGGCTCGGGGCCAAGCTGCTCTTCGGCGACGACGAACTGGTTCCGCTCAAGGGCCTGCTGGTCATCCTGGCCCCGCAGGACGAGGTGAACTACAGCACCAACGGCGGCGTGGACATCCCAGCGACGCAGCGCGGCCTGTTCATCCACATGATGCCGCGCCGCGACGGCATCGTCCTGGGCGGCACGTCCGAGCGCGGCGTGTCCACGCTCGACATCAGCGAGACCGAACGCAACCGCATCGTCAACAACCACATCCGGCTCTTCCAGTCGATGACGCCGCCGGGGCCGGGCGGGCCGCCCGCGCCGCCGGCGCGGCGATGAGCCGGCGGCCGGCCGCCGCCCCGCCCATCCGCTCCGGGCTGGCGCGCGAGATGGGCCTGCTCGGGCTGACGGCGACCGGCATCTGCTCGATGGTCGGGGCCGCCATCAACGTCATCCCGTTCACGATCCAGCGGCAGGTGCCGGGCATCGGCCCGAACGTCCTGCCGGCGTATCTGCTCGGCGCCGTGCCGGCGGTGCTGGCCGGCCTCGCCTACGCCATCCTCGCCTCGGCGATGCCGCGCGCCGGCGGCAGCTACGTTTACGCCAGCCGTGCGCTCAGCCCCTATCTGGGCTTCGTCGCGTCGTTCTCCCAGTGGTTCTCGCTGTCGGTGGTGATGGGCGTGGTGTCGTTCCTCATCACGCCCGTTCCTGCGCGACATCGCCGTGGCGCTGCAGTGGCCCGGCGCGGCCGCGACGCTCGAGGACGGCGGCGTGCGGCTGGTCATCTCCCTGGGCGTGCTGTGGGCGGCGACCGGCCTCAACCTGCTCGGCATCAAGGCCTACGAGCGGCTGATGGTGCCGCTGATGTTCCTGACCTTCGCGCTCGGCGCCGTGGTCATCGTGGCCGGGTTCCGCTACGACCATGTCGACTTCCTGCAGGCGTTGCAGGCCCGCGGCGAAGCGGCGGTGGCCACCGGTGTGGCCGCACCCCTTCCAGCTCACCCTGCTGCCGGCGTCGGTGCTGCTGTTCGCCTCGTTCATCGGCTTCGACTCGATCGCCCAGGCCGGCGGCGAGGCGCGACGGCCCTCCCGCGATCTGCCGCTGGCGATCTTCATCTCCGTGGGCGTGGTGGCGCTGTTCTACTTCCTGTTCACCGCGGCCGTGTACCACACCGCGCCGTGGGCCTACGTGGCGGCCGAGGCGCAGCGCCGCGACATGACCGCGCCGGGGCTGCTCGGGGTCGTGCTGCCGCCGTTCTGGACGGTGGTGATCGTGTCGAGCGCGTCGGTGGCGCTCATCAAGGACCTGCCGGCGATGCTGCTGGGGGTCTCGCGGCTGATGTTCGCCTGGGCGGAGGACGGCATCTTCCCGCCGGCGGTCGCCGCGGTGCACCCGCGCTTCCGTACCCCGCACGTGGCCATCCTGCTCAGCGCCGGCATGGCCACGATCGGCGTCCTCGGCTGCCACCTTGCCGGCGACTGGTTCCTGGGCGTCGACATCCTGGTGACCTCGATGCTCATCAACTTCGTGCTGATGGCGCTGTCGGTGCTGGCGCTGCCGTCGCGCAACCCGGCGCTGGCGTCGGCGGTGTCGGTGTTGCCGAGGCGCGCGCACCAGGTGCCGGTCGCGGTGGCGGGCGTCGTCGTGCTCGGGCTCTTCCTCGTCGTGCACACCTGGCGCGACCTCACCGGCCCGGCGGCGGCCTGGTACTTCCGTTCGACGCCGGTCTGGGCGGTGGTGATGGCCCTGGGCACGGCGGTCTACGTGCGCGAGATGGGCCGGCTGCGGGCCCGGGGCGTGGATGTGACGGCGCGCTTCGCGGCATTGCCGCCAGAATAGAGGGCATGGCCTCGATCGACCGCGTCGACCTCGCCCCCGGCCTGGCCATCTCGCGTGTGGTCACCGGCCTGTGGCAGATCGCCGACATGGAGCGCGATGGCCGCACGCTCGATCTGGATGCCACCGCGCGCGCGATGCACCCGTACATCGAGGCCGGGTTCACCTCGTTCGACATGGCCGACCACTACGGCTCGGCCGAGCTGATCGCCGGCCGCGCCCGCCCGCACGAGGGCGAAGGCGGCCAGCACGTGCAGCTCTTCACCAAGTGGGTGCCGCCGCCGGGTCCCGTCACGGCCGCCGCCGTCCGCGCCGCGGTCGTCCGCTCGCTGGAACGGTTGCGCGTGCCGGCCCTCGACCTGCTGCAGTTCCACGCCTGGAACTACGCCGATCCCTCGTGGCTCGACGCGCTGTTCCACCTGCACGATCTCCAGCGCGAGGGGCTCATCCGCTTCCTCGGTCTGACCAACGTCGACGCCGTCCACCTGCGGCTGGTGCTGACGAGCGGCATTCCGGTGGTGTCGAACCAGGTGAGCGCGTCGCTCATCGACCGCCGCGCCTCAGGCGCGCTGGCGGCCGTGTGCCAGGAGTTCGACGTGTCGCTGCTCGCCTACGGCACGCTGTGCGGCGGCTGGCTCAGCGACCGCTGGCTGGGCGCCGCCGAGCCCGACTGGGAGCGCCACGGCACCTGGTCGCAGATGAAGTACGGCCGCTTCCTCCGCGTCGCCGGCGGCTGGCCGGCGCTGCAGCGCGTGCTGCGGGCGGCGAAGCAGGTCGCCGGGCGGCACGGCGTGTCGATCGCCAACGTCGCGACGCGGTTCGTGATGCAGCAGCCGGGCGTCGCCGCCGTGATTGTCGGCGCGCGGCTCGGCGAGCGCGCCCATCTCGAGGACAACGCGCGGCTGTGCGAGCTCACGCTGGACGAGGACGATCGCCTGCGCCTCGAATCCGCCATCGCCACGTTGACGCCGATCCCCGGCGACTGCGGCGACGAGTACCCGGACCCCGCCGTTCTTGACCGCCTCGGGTGACCTCAGCCACCACCTCGACTCCTTCCCCGCGCCGTACGAGGTGCGCGCCGGCGCCGACGGCACGCGGCGCTGTTTCAGCGGCACCGAGTGGGAACCGCTGGCCGGCTATGCCCGGGCGGTGCGCTCGGGCCGGCACATCCACGTCTCGGGTACGACCGCGACGCACGGCAGCCGCGTGCTGGGTGGCGCCGATCCGGCGGCCCAGACCCACGCCGTAATCGACAAGATTGCCGGCGCGCTGCAGTCGCTGGGCGGCCGGCTCGATCACGTCGTCAGGACCCGCGTCTACGTGTCGAACCTGGCGCATTGGGAGGCGGTGGCGCGGGCGCACGGCGAGCGCTTCGCGACGATCCAGCCGGCCAACACCCTGGTCGAGGCCCGGCTGGTCGGGTCCGAGTACCTCGTGGAGATCGAAGCGGAGGCCGAAGTCAGCGGAGAATAGGCGAATGCACATCGGAGATACCCCCCTCATCCGTCTCGAGCATGTCGTCCCCGACAACGGTGTCGAAATCTGGGTGAAGTGGGAGGGCGCCAATCCCACCGGCAGCATGAAGGACCGCATGGCGCTGTCGATGATCCAGGGCGCCGTGGCCCGCGGCCAGCTGCGTGCCGGCGGCCGGGTGGTCGAATACACGGGCGGGAGCACCGGCAGCTCGCTGGCGATGGTCTGCGCGGCGCTCGGCTACCAGGCGCACTTCGTATCGTCGGATGCCTTCGCCGCGGAGAAGCTGCAGACGATGCGCGCCTTCGGGGCCCGTCTCGACGTGGTGCCGAGCGAAGGCGGCAAGATCACGCCGGCGTTGATCCAGGCGATCATCGCGCAGGCGAAGGCCCTGTCCACCGAACCGAACACGTTCTGGACCGACCAGTTCAACAACCCCGACAACCCGGCCGGCTATCAGACGATGGCCGAGGAGACGATCGCCGCGCTCGGCGGACGCCTCGACGAGTACGTGATGATGGTCGGGACGGCCGGGTGCTTCTCGGGGAACGCCGCCGTGCTCAAGGCGAAGGTGCCGGGCGTGCGCTGTGTCGCGGGCGAGCCGGCGACGAGCCGCGCCCTCAGCACGACCGGGCCATTTGCGGGACATCGCATCGAGGGCACCGGCCCCGGCTTCGCCCCGGCGAATTACCGGGCCGACCTGGCCGACGCCGTCGTCGCGGTGTCCGACGCCGACGCCTCCGCCACCGCGCGGCGTCTGGCCCGCGAGGAAGGGATTTTCGGCGGGACCTCGTCGGGGGCCAACGTCTGGATCGCGCTGCAACGCGCGCGGGCGCTGCCCGCCGGCGCCAGGATCGTGACCACGATCTGCGATTCGGGGTTGAAGTACCTGCAAGGCGACCTGTATCGATCGTGATCGCGCCCGGCTCCGAACTGCCCACGCGCTGGCTCTCGTGTCACGTCCGCTACGCCTGCCGGCATTCGGGGGCGTGCTGCCGTGCGGGCTGGCCGCTACCGGTCGAAGCGGCGGTCGTGTCCGTGATCGACGAAGCAGTGGTCCGCGGACAGTTGTGGACCGTGGACGGGCGGGCCAACTGGCTCGACGACTCGACGCCGGGGCCCGGCGACGTCCGCGGGACCTTCCGCCAGGTGGACGGCGGGTGCGTCTTCCACGTGCCGTCGCCGCCCCTGACCGTCGCCACCGCCAGCCGCGCGCGCTACTGCTCGGTGCACGCCGGGTTGGGGCATCAGGCCTTGCCGGCGTCGTGCCAGCATTTCCCCCGCGTCTGCCTGATCGACGCGCGCGGCGTCCGCGTGTCGCTGTCGCACTACTGCCCGACGGCCGCCGCCATGATCGTCGACGACGACGGCCCGGTCACGACGGTCGACGGCCCCCCGGCCGTGCCCGGCCGCGCCGTGCCCGAAGGGCTCGACGCACGCGAGGCGCTGCCGCCGCGGCTCACCGATCGGGTGCTCACCGATTTCGAAGGCGTCACGGCCTGGGAAGAGCACGTCGTGGCCACCCTCGGGGGAGCGATGACCGACCGGACGGCCGAACGCGCACTGGCGCGGGTGATTGCCGATGCGCGCCGTCTCGAAGGCTGGCAGCCGGGGTCAGCGACGTCGCTCGCCGGGGCCGTGGCCGCGTTGACCGCGTCTGGCGAGGCCGCGGATCCCGCGGCCCCCGCCCGCGATCTGGCGGAGCCGGCGAGCTGGCTGCCGTGGCTCGCGATCGCCGCCGCGACCTGTCGCGCGCCGTGGACGTGGCCGGCCGCGCCGTCGGATCTCGCCGGTCTCGACGCGCGCTACGTCGCGCCGCAGTGGGAGCGACATGCCGCAGCCGTGCGCCGCTACCTCGCGGCCCGGGCGTTCGGCGCGTGGGTCGCTTATCAGGCCGACGCGTGCACCAGCCTGGCGCGATGGCTCACGCTGTGCCACGCGGTGCTGCGCATCGAAGCCGCACGCGCCTGCGCGGCGGCGGATCACCGTCTCGACCGCGAGCTGCTGATCACGGCGATCCGGCAGTCGGACCTCCTGCTCGTCCACTACGCCGACAGCCTGGCGATCGCGAAGGCGCTTGGCGATCGAGGCGTTCCGTAGGGCGGCTCTTCAGATCCGTAGGCAGCTCTTAGCTCCGTAGGGCAGCTCTTTAGATCCGTAGGGCAGCTCTTCGATCCGTAGGGCAGCTCTTTAGAGCTGCCTTAGGGCAGAGCTGAAGCTCTGCCCTACGCTAGAGAACGCGGTCGGTCATCCTATTGTGGCTGCGACGTCGTGCTTGGCCGTTCGCCGGTCTTCATGAAGCGCTCGACCTCCTCGATGGTGCGAGGCACGGTCGCGGACAGCCGCTTCAAGCCGGTCGGCGTCAGCAGGAACGAGTCTTCGATGCGGACGCCGGTGAACTTGTACTTCTCGACGGCGCCGCGCACGGCGTCCTTGAACGTGCGGTTCTCGGCGGTGTCGGGCAGGTCGTCGAGCGCCTGCGGGCGCACGTAGATCCCAGGCTCGACCACGAAGGTCATGCCGGCGGCGAGCGGGCGCTGGTAGTCGCCGACGTCGTGCACGTCCATGCCGATCCAGTGACAGATGCCGTGGGTGTACCAGGTGCGGAACTGCTCGCCGCTGGCGTCGGTGATGAGGCCGAGCTTCAGCAGCCCGGCCTTCACGACCTCCTCGGCGGCCTTCTCGACGTCGGCGGTCTTGTTGCCGATCCTGGCGGCCTTCATGCCCGCTTCCTGCGCCTCGAACACCAGGCGATAGATGTCCTTCTGCGTCTCGGTGAAGCTGCCGCTGATCGGGTAGCTGCGGGTGATGTCCACGGTGTAGCCCTGGTAGTTGCCGGCGGCGTCGACCAGCAGCAGGTCGCCGGCCTGCATCTGCCGGCTCGAGGCGTTGTAATGGAGGATGGTGGCGTTGGGGCCGCTGCCGACGATCGAGGGATAGCCCCAGGTCATCGCCCCGTTGGCCATGTAGACCTGCTCGATCGCCGATTCCACTTCGGTACTCGAAGCGGCCCGGCTTGGCCGCCGCCATGCCGGCAATGTGCGCGTTGCTGGAGATGAGGCCGCTCTTCTCCATCAGCGTCTGCTCGAAGCTGGTCTTGATCTGGCGCAGGTCGGAGATCATCGGCCACGTGTCCAGGAACGCCACGTTCAGGTAGCGGTCGCGGGCCTTGGCACCGAATTCGTAGGCCGGGGTAAGCGGCGCCGAGGGCGCCGGGCGCGGGCCGAACGGCAGGGCCAGCTTGGCGCGGTTCGCCCCGACCGCCTCGAAGAACGCGTCGAACTCGTTCGACACCTCGTTGCGCTTGGCGCCGTAGGCCTGCCGGTTGAACATCGCGGTGACGAACGCCTCGAACTCGCCGGCGTAGTAGACGGTGGCGATGCCGCTCTGGGCGGCGGCCTCCTCCTTGGTGAGGATGTGCCCGTTCCAGTGCTCGCGCCGCGGGTTCGGCTCGCGGACGAACAGGATCTCCTTCCGCGCGCGGTTGCCGGGCATCAGCACGAGGATCGTCTCCTCCTGCGTCATGCCGGTCAGGTAGAGCAGGTGGCTGTCCTGCCGGAACTCGTAGTCGACGTCGAGGGAGTAGACCTTCGTCGGCGCGCTCCACACGATGGCCAGCGCGTCGGGCCCGAGCTTCTCCATCAGCCGCGCGCGCCGCGCCGCCAGGTCGTCCTGCAGCGGCCCGGCTGCCGCCGCCGTTGCCGCGAGTCCGAGCGCAATTGCCGCCAACACGCTCCCGGTCCGCACGCTCATGGGCCCCTCCGCCAAGTAGGAGTCATCGTAGCAGCGCTCAATGGGCAGCGGGGCGTCAGTTCTCAGCCGCTAGCCGCTAGCCGCTAGCTGCTGGCCTGGTCCTTGACTCCGCCCCGTCCCTGGCCCAGGATGCGACAGCGGAAGGGGACGCGATGATCCAGCGGCGAGCACTGATTCAGTCCGCACTCGGCGCGATGGCGCTGCGCCCCGGCCGCCCGGCCGCGGCCCAGGCCGCCTTTGGCGACACCCACCTCGAGCGGATGCGGGCCCTCGCCGATGCGGTCCTGCCACAGGCGATCGGCGCGGAGGGCCGGCAACGCGCGCTGGCCCAGTTCATGGCCTGGGTGCGCGATTACCGCGCCGATGCCGACGGCGACCACGGCTACGGCCAGACCCGCGTCCGCCGCCTGCCGCCGTCGCCGGCGCTGAAGTATCCGGCGCAACTCGACGATCTCGACCGCCGCGCCGGCGGGGCCTTCGCCGCGCAACCGCTCGCCGCCCGCCAGCGCGTGGTGACCGAGGCGATCACCGCGGCGGAGATCCGCGATTTTCCCGGCCGCCCCAACGGCGGCCACGTGGCCACCGACCTGATGGCGCACTACTTCAACGGCCCGGCCGCCAACGACCTCGCCTACGGCCGGGCGATCGGTCGCGGCGCCTGCCGCGACCTCGACGGCTCCGACCAGCGGCCGGCCGCGCTGCCCACGGGAGGCCGGTGATGCCGACCTTCGAGGCCGACCTTTGCATCATCGGCGGCGGCATCTCGGCGGCGCTGCTCGCCCAGAAGGTCAGCGAGCGCCGGCCGGGCACGTCGATCGTCGATCGTGGAAGCCGGCGACACCGCCGCCGACGCCGCCAAGCGCTGGACGCAGCGCCAGCGGATGGTCGACTACGGCGAGAACCCGTGGCCCGGCGACTACATCGCCGATCAGGCCGCCGCCGGCGTCGTCTCGCGTTCGATGGTGCTGGGCGGGCAGGCGATGCACTGGGGCGGGGTGACCAATCGCTTCTCGGAAGAGGACACGCGGCTGAAGTCGATGTTCGGGCTGGCCGCCGACTGGCCGATCGAGTGGGCCGAGCTCGAGCGTTACTACTGCGAGGCCGAACGCCGCCTGGGCGTGTCGGGCGACCCCAGTCCGCTGCCCGAGGACGCGCGCTCCGAGCCGTATCCGATGACCGGCATGCCGCTGTCGTGGAACCTCGCGCAGTTGAAGACCTGGGGCGAGAAGAGCGGCATCCCGTTCTGGGGGACGCCGCAGGCCAAGAACACGCGGCCCTACGACGGCCGCGGCGAATGCAAGCGTTGCAACACCTGCTCGGTGTGCCCGACCCAGGCGCGCTACGCGCCGGACTTCACCTTCAAGCAGTTGATCGAGCGCAAGGCGATCACGCTGCACGACCGCACGCTGGTGAGAAAGCTCGTGCTGGCCGACGGCGGCGGACGGTCGCCGCGCATCGAAAGCGCCACCGGCCTGCACCGCGATCGCCCCAACGACGTCGTCACCTATCGGGCGAAGACGTTCGTCGTTGCCTCCGGCTACTGCTGGAGCTCGCACCTGCTGTTGCTCTCGGCCTCGAGCCGCGTCCCGAACGGCGTCGCCAACTCGTCGGGGCTGGTCGGCAAGTACATGGCCGGACACGGCTTCATCCAGTCGCACATCGAGCTCGACGCCGAGATCTACCCGGGCATGAACGAGCAGCACAGCCTGATCTCGCGGCAGTTCTTCCGCGCGCCGAAGAGCGGGCCGTTCGTGCGCCACGATCTGCGGCTGTGGGAGAGCGCGGTGAACCGCGACGCGCGGCTGCGCGACGACGCCGGCACGGTGCTGCTCGGCGACGCGGTGATGGCCGACTGGAAGGCGCGCACGAAACGGGCGACGGCGCGGGTGCGCGCCTACTACGACGTGCATCCCGACCGGTCGAGCGAGCTGACGCTCGACCCGGCGACGAAGAACATGTACGGCGACGCGCTGCCGAAGATCGTCCATCGCCAAGACGCGGCGTCGCAGGCGCGCTGGGAGTCGACCCAGACGCATATCCGCGGGGTGTTCGAGCGGCTCGCCACGGCCGACAACGGCCGTCTCCATCCGCTCGACATCGGCACTTACTGGGATCATCCCGCCGGCGGCTGCCGGATGGGCACCGATCCGGCGTCGAGCGTGACCGACAGCTACGGCCGCACCCACGACCACGAGAACCTGTTCGTCGTCGGCGCCCCGACGCTGCCGACGGCCGGCTGCACCAACGGCACGCTGACCTTTGCCGCGGTCACCCTGCGATCCGCGGATCACATCGCCACCGCCCTCGGTGGCACACGTACGGAGGCACGACCATGACACGCGCACGACTTCTGACAGCGGCGGCACTGGCGGTGGCGGCGGCCCTGGCGGCCGCCTGCGGGCAGACGGGGCAGGCACAGGCGCCGGCCGCGCCGGCGGCGGCCGAGCGGCCCAACCCGCTGCCCGGCGTGACCAAGAGCATGGACCAGCTCAAGAGCGAGATGTTCCACGTCAGCGCCGGCCGCCGCCTCAAGCCGCCGTCGTGGCCGGGGAACAACCGGGTCGCGGTGGCGCTGTCGTTCGACGTCGACAACGCGTCGATGGCGCTCTCCCAGGGCAACCTCGACTACGAGGTGCTGTCGCGCGGCGAATACGGCGCCGTCGACGGACTGCCGCGCATCCTGCGGATGCTCGACCGCCAGCAGGTGCCGGCGTCGTTCTTCATCCCGGCGGTGAGCGCCGCGCTCCATCCGCAGATGGTGCCGGACATCCTGGCGAAGAAGGTCCACGAGATCGGCATCCACGGCTGGATCCACGAACGCCTGCCGACCCTGAACGACGAGAAGGAGGAGCAGCGGCTGCTCGACCAGTCGCTCGAACTGCTGACCAAGCAGATGGGCAAGCGGCCGGTCGGCTACCGGGCGCCGTCGTGGAAGTTCAGCCGGTTCACGCTGGCGCAGATCCAGAAGGCCGGCTTCCTCTACGACAGCAGCCTGATGGCGAGCGACGACGGCTACGAGATCCTGCTCGACGGCAAGCCGAGCGGCGTGGTCGAACTGCCGATCGAGCGCATCGTCGACGACGCGCCCTACTTCGGCGCCTCCGACGGCTCGATGCCGTCACCCGAGCACGTCCTCGAGGTCTTCACCTCGGAGTTCGACGTCGCCTGGGACGAGCGTGGCCTCTACGTGCTGACCATGCACCCGCACATCATGGGACACCGGTCACGCGTCGCCGTGCTCGAGCGGCTGATCGTCCACATGAAGAAAAAGGGCGGCGTGTGGTTCGCCACCCACGAGGACGTGGCCAAGCACCTGAAGGGCATGATGACCGCGGGGACGACCAACTAGGTCGCGTCGGTGCTCGGCGTCGATCGTTACAGTGCGGCCGGCGTCCCGCCGGACCATGTCGCCCGATACCCGGCCTGGGTATAGACTTTGCGCGTGACCGGTTTCCGTCGATGGACGCTGGCACTGTGCCTGGCGGCGCTCGTCGTCCCTGGGCGCGTGCTGGCAGCGGATCAAGCGGCGAGCCAGCCGGAGCCGCCGACCGATGGGGCAAGTCGTGGTGACGGCGACCCTCGAGTCGCTGCGCGTGCCGATGGTCACCGTCGAGCTGCGCAACGCCGACACCAATGCGGTGATCGCGCGGACGATCAGCGACGGCCTCGGACTGGTGACGTTTCCCGGACGTCCCGGTCGGGCGCTACATCGTGCACGCCACCCGCGACGGCTTCGCCGACGTCGACTCGTCGCCGTTCATGGCCCGCGCCGGCGTCACCGAGCAGGTGCTGCTCGAGATGCGCCTGACCTTCGTGCGCGAGAGCGTCAGCGTCGTCGCGCCCGCCAACTCGCCGACCGAGAGCATCCAACCGGTCGCGGTCAGCGATGCGCTCAACGGCAACAAGATGGACGTGCAGCCGCTCGCCGGCGACGACTTCCAGTCGCTGATGACGATGCTGCCCAGCGTCATCCGTGGCCCCGAGGGCCGGCTGCGGGTCAAAGGCGGCACGCCGACGACCGGCGCGATCCAGATGAGCAGCGCCAGCCTCAACGACCCCTCGACCGGCGACTTCGATCTCGAGCTGCCGAGCGGCGCGGTCGAGTCGGTGGAGGTCCTGTCGAACCCGTTCGCGGCCGAGTACGGCCGCTTCTCGACCAGCGTCACCCAGGTGCGCACCAAGCGCGGCACCAACGAGTGGAACACCAAGCTCGACAACCTCATGCCGGGTTTCGGCCGGGGTCTCATCAACAAGTTCGAGCCGCGGCTGTCGATCTCGGGCCCGCTCAAGCGCGATCGCCTGCTGCTCGGCCAGTACTTCCAGTATCGCTACGTTCGCACGCCGGTCAGGAGTCTGCCCGGTGAGCCGACCCTCGGCGTCGACAGCTTCGACTCGCTGACCCGGCTCGACGTCGTGCTGTCGTCGCGCCACTCGCTGGTCGGCGGCATGGTCTATTTCCCCCGCGAGATTACCAACCCGACGATGTCGACGTTCCGGCCGGCCGAATCGACGCCCAAGTTCCAGCAGTCGGGGTTCTCCGGCGGGGTCGCCGATCGCCTGATTCTCTCCGACCGGATGGTGTTCGAGAGCACGCTGGCCTGGCGGAAGTTCGAAGTGGACGAGCAGACCAAGGGCACGTCGCCCATGGTGTATTCGCCGGCGACCCAGAGCGGCTCGTACTTCAACCGCGAGGAGCGTCACGTCAACAGCGTGCAGGTCGTGGAGGCGCTGACCGTCTCCCAGGACGACTGGGCCGGTCAACACGTGTTCAAGTTCGGCGGCGACGTGCAGTACTCGGAGTACGACGGCGAGAATTACAGCCAGGACCTCGAGGTCCGACGCCTTGACGGGTCGCTGGCGGAGCGCACCACGTTCTCGCCGCTGACGTCGCATCCGGAGGTGAGCGCCACCGAGGTGGCGATGTTCGCGCAAGACCGCTGGCGGGTCAACGACCGCCTGATGTTCGAGCTCGGCATCCGCATGGACCTCGACGACGTCGTCGAGACGGTCAACATCTCACCGCGCGGCGGCTTGGCGTTCAGCGTGCTGCCCGAGGGCCGCGCCATCCTGCGCGGCGGCGTCGGCAGGTTCGCCCAGCGCACGCCGCTCAACATCGGCGCATTCACGCAGTTGCCGGTGCGCAGCGTCACCCGGTTCGGCGCCGACGGGCAGCCGCTGGCGGCGCCGGTGACCTACGCGCACCGGGTCGTGGGACTCGAGACCCCTCGGAGCTTCGTCACCACCGTCTCCTGGGATCAGCGGTTCGGCCGCCGGCTGTTCTTCAAAGCCGCTTACGTGTACCGCGACGGCTCACACGACGCCGTCGTCGACCCCGACCGCGCGGCCCAGACCCTGACGTTGTCGTCCAAGGGCGACTCCAAGTACTGGGAGTTCGAGACCACCGGCCGCTACCTCGGCGCCGAGAACCGCGACCTCACCGTCTCGTTCGTCCGCTCGAGCAGCCGGCGCGATTTGAACGACTACGACGCCCACTTCGGCAACTTCAAGGATCCGCTGATTCGCCCCAACCAGCACTCGCTCAGCCCGACCGACGTGCCCACCCGGATCATCGTGCGCGGCTCGCAGGGGCTGTTCTGGAAACTGGTCTTCGTGCCGCTGCTCGAATGGCGATCGGGCTTTCCGTTTTCGGCGGTGGACGAGTACCAGGACTACGTCGGCGAGCGCAACCGCACCGGCCGCCTGCCGCGGGTGACGACCTTCGACTTCTCGCTGGTGCGGCCATGGCGGTTCAAGAAGTACCGCTTCACCGCCGGGCTCAAGGTCTACAACATCTTCGCCAACGGCGCCGAGCGCGACATCCAGACGAACATCACGTCGCCCGACTACGGGCGGACCTACAACCCGATCCAGCGCTCGATCGGCATCACCTTCGGGTCGGGCCGGCCCTGAGCGCGCCCCGGCCTCACGACGGGAGGGCTGGCCGCCGCAGCCGCGAGTGGCGCACGCCGTAGACGGCGTAGACCGCCACCCCGATCGCCATCCACGCGATCAGCCGCTCCCACGACTCCCACGGCAGGCTGGCCATCAGCACCACGCTCGACACCGCCGACAGCGCCGGAATCCACGGCACCAGCGGCACCCGGAAGGGACGGACGACATCCGGCTCGCGGCGGCGCATGACGATGATGCCGAGCGCGACGATCACGAACGCCAGCAGCGTGCCGATGTTGACCAGGTTGCCGAGCGTGCCGAGCGAGCTCAGTCCCGACGCGGCCGCGACGACGGCGCCGGTCAGCACCGTGGTCACGTGCGGCGTGCGGAAGCGCGGGTGGATGCGGCCGGCCCAGTCCGGCAGCAGCCCGTCGCGCGACATCGCCAGGAAGATGCGCGGCTGCGCCATCATCATCACCAGCATCACCGAGGTCAGCCCGGCCAGGGCGCCGAGCGTGACCAGCACGCGGAGCGCCGCCATCGGCGCCGCCCACATCGTGCCGGCGGCGCTGCGCTCCGCCGACTCGACGGCGACGACCAGCGGGGCGGCCTGGCCGCGCATCTCCTCGTACGGCACCAGGCCGATCATCGCCCCGGAGACCAGGACGTAGAGGACGGTGCAGACGAGCAGCGATCCGATGATGCCGACCGGCATGTCGCGTTGCGGATCCTTGGCCTCCTGGGCCGACGTCGAGACCGCGTCGAAGCCGATGTAGGCGAAGAAGATGACGGCGGCGCCACGGAAGATGCCGCTGACGCCGTACTCGCCGAAGGTGCCGGTGTTGGCGGGGACGAAGGGCACGAAGTGCGCGCCGTTGAAGAACAGCGCCCCGGCGGCGATGACCATCAGCACGACCGACACCTTGATCGCCACGACGACGTTGTTGACGTTGGCTGATTCCTTGATGCCGACGATCAGCAGGACCGTGACCAGCGCCGAGATGATCACCGCCGGCAGGTTGAAGATGGCGGTGACCTCGCCGCCGCCCGCCAGGGAGACGACGGTCCCGGGGGCGGCGCTGAACGCCGCCGGGAACTGCAGTCCCATCTGCCGCAGCAGCGTGACCAGGTTGCCCGACCAGCCGACGGCGACGGTGGCCGCGCCGAGTGCGTACTCGAGGATCAGGTCCCAGCCGATGATCCAGGCGACCGCTTCGCCCAGCGTGGCGTAGGCATAGGTATAGGCCGAGCCGGCGATCGGCACCGACGCCGCGAACTCGGAATAGCAGAGCGCCGCCAGGGCGCTCACCAGCCCGGCCAGCACCATCGACACGACGATGGCCGGGCCGGCGTGGGCCGCCGCGGCCTGGCCGGTCAGCACGAAGATCCCGGTGCCGACCACCGCCCCGACGCCCAGCATCACCAGGTTGGTGCGGCTCAGGACCCGGGGCAGGGACGTGCCGGCCCCGTGATCCTGTTCGGCGAGGATGCGGTCGATCGGCTTGCGCGCGAAGATGGACATGCGCACAGCCTGCCCGACCCCCGCCCAAGTGTCTTCAAGCTGGGCTGAAGCCGCGGCCAAGGTTCCGTGAAGGAGTTCTCAAGGTGCGGGCCGCCAGCGCGGCGAGGCTGCTAAGATCGGCGCCTTGCAGGCCGCCTCTCCCGCTCCACCGGCCCAGGGTCGGATGGTCGCGTTCGGGCCGTTCACCTTCGATCGCGTCAGCCGGCTCCTCCGCCGCGACGGCACCGAAGTCCCGCTGCCGCCGCGGGTCCTCGGCGTGCTGGTCCTGCTGCTCGAGCTGCCCGGCGAGGTGGTGACGAAGCAGGCGCTGATCTCGGCCGTCTGGCGCGACGCCTTCGTCACCGAGACCTCGATCGCCGAGGCCATCAGCGTGCTGCGCCAGACGTTGGGCGACGACCCGCAGCGGCCGGTCTACATCCAGACGCTGCACCGCCGCGGCTACCGCTTCATCGCCGAGGTCGTCGACGCCGACGGACCGCCGGGGCGCTCCCCGGCCGGGAGCCCGGCGGCCGGACCCGCCGCCGACGTCGCCCTCGTGGCCAGCCCCGCGTCCCCGCCCGAGCCACGCCTGGGGCTGCTGGTGCCCTGGCTCGTCGCGCTGTTCTCGCTGCTGGTCGCCGCCGTGGCCGGGTGGCGCTACGTCGACACGACCGCCCCGGTCGCGTCGGCGCCGGTGCGATTCGCCATCGGGCTGCCGCCCGGGCTGACCGTATCGGCGACCGGCGCGCCGCTCGCCGTCTCGAACGACGGGTCGATCGCCTTCGCCGCCTGCGACGGCGCGCGGTGCGCCATCTACCTGCGCCCGTTGTCGCAGGCCGACGCCACGCCGGTGGCCGGCACCGCCGGCCGGCACCGCGCCGTTCTTCTCGGCCGACGGCCGGTCGCTCGGGTTCTTCGCCGACGGGCGCCTGCAGGCGATCGCGCTCGGCGGCGGGGCGCCGGTGACCCTGGCCCAGGCGGCGGAGCCGCTGGGCGCCGCCTGGCTCGCCGACGGCCAGATTGTCTTCGCCCGGTCCGCCGCCGAAGGGCTGTTCGTCGTCGGGCCGACCGGCAACGACCTGCGGCCGCTGACCACGCCGGCGGCCGGCGAGGGCGGGCACCGCTGGCCGGCGGCTCTGCCCGACGGGTCGGCCGTCGTGTTCAGCGTGTCGGCGGATCGCGTGCGCGCCGACGAGTATTACGGGGCGCTGGTGTCGATGCGCACCGGCAGTTGGGGTCGTGTCCTCGACGGGGTGGGCGCCGTTCGCGTGCCGACCGCCGATCACCTGATCGCGCAACGCGGCGACGGACTCGTCGCCAGCTGGCTCGACGCGCGCACCCACACGCTGGTCGGCCTGCCGGTCGCCGTCGCGTCGCCGCGGCTGCGCGGCGGCGCCGCGCACTACGCCGTCAACGACGCCGGTACCCTGGTCACGGTCGCCCCCGGCGGCGAGGCCCTGCACGTCGTGCTGCACTGGTCCGGCGAACTACGCCGTCTGGTGCCGCCACCGCAACCGCCGCTGCCGCGCTGACGTCGGCGGCGCCGACACCGCACAGGAGAGGACTTCGGAATGGATGCACGTGTGGAACAGTGGCGCGCCGACACCCCAGGGTGTGCGGCGCGCGTCCACCTGAACAACGCCGGTGCGGCCCTGATGCCGCGTCCGGTGCAGGAGGCGCTGCAGGCGCACCTCGCGCTCGAGGCCGAGCTGGGCGGCTATGAGGCCGCCGACGCGCGCGCCGGGGCCGTCGCCGGGGCGCACGCCGCCGTGGCGGCGCTCGTCGGCGCCGAGGCGCGGCACATCGCCTTCACCTCGAGTGCCACCGCCGCGTTCGTGCAGGCGATGTCGGCCTTCGATCTGCAGCGCGGCGACGTCGTCGTCACGACGCGGGCCGACTACACCTCGTATCAGATCCAGTTCCTGTCGCTGGCGGCGCGGCTCGGGATCACGGTCGTCCACGCCGAGAACGGGCCCGACGGCGGCGTCGACCCGCAGTCGGTGCGCGACATCCTGCGGCGCACCCGCTGCCGGCTGGTCCACGTGTCGTGGATTCCGACGCATTCGGGCCTGGTGCAGGACGTGGCGGCGGTCGGGGCGGTGTGCGAGGAGGCCGGCGTGTCCTATCTCGTCGACGCCTGCCAGGCCGTGGGCCAGATGCCGATCGACGTCGCCGACGCTCAAGTGCGACTACCTGACCGCCACCGCGCGCAAGTTCCTCCGCGGACCGCGCGGCATCGGTTTCCTCTATGCGTCCGACCGGGCGCTGCAACGCGGCGACCACCCGCTCTTCGTGGACATGCGCGGCGCCACCTGGGTCGACTCCGGCAGCTACCGCCTGGCCGAGACCGCCGCCCGGTTCGAGGAATGGGAGTTCGCCTACGCCCTGGTGCTCGGGCTCGGCGCCGCCGCCGAGTACGCCGCGGCCGTCGGCGTCGACGTGGCGCACGACCGCGCCTGGCGCCTGGCGGCCCGGCTGCGGACGATGCTGGCCGATCTGCCCGGCGTTCGCGTCCTCGATCCAGGCGCCCGGCCGTCGGCCATCGTCACCGCGTCACTCGGACGCCCGGCCGGCGACGTGATGCAGCAACTCAGGGGCCACGGCATCAACACGTCGGCGACCCTCCGCTGGTACGGCCTGCGCGCCTTCGAAGGCACCGATGTGGAATCGGCCCTTCGCCTCTCTCCGCACTACTACAACACCGACGAGGAGCTCGACCGCGCCGTGGACGCGATCGCCGGGCTGCTGCGCCCCTGAACGGCTGCTGACTAGAGCCGCATCCGGCACACGACGCCGACGTCGTCGCAGTACCAGAGCGTGCCCTCCCAGATGGTCAGGCCGTGCGACAGCGGATCGCTGTCGGCGAGCTGGATCGTCTCGACGATCTGTCCGCTGTCGACGTCGAACTTGAAGAAGGCGTTGAGGTCGCCGTCGTTGTGCCAGAGGGAGCGCCCCTCCCAGGCCAGGCCGTGCGGCCGCGGCCCGGGCGTCGACAGGATGCGCTCGACGACCCAGCGCTGCGGGTCGATCCGGTAGATCGATCGCGCCGACGTCGACGTCGTCCAGAGCTTGCCGTCGCGCCATTCCTGGCCATGCGCGCCCTGGAACCGCAGATGCGGCGCCTGCGTGAGCCGCGCCGGGACGGGTGCAGCCGATGCGGCCGCCGCGGCGTCGCGGCCGGCGGCGGGGCGAGCGGGCTGCGTCGTGGCGGCGGGTCGTCGGCCATCGCGTAGGTCGTGCAGCCGGGCGTCGGCCGGCGCTCCAGCACGGCGCCGGTCGCGGCGTCGCAGCGCACGTTCTCGTAGCTGAAGGTCGATCCGATCCACAGCGCCTGGCCGTCGAACGTGATGCCGCTCGGGCGCGTCGTGTCGGTCTCGAACGATCGCAGCACCTGACCATCGGCGTAGCGCACCAGATAGGCACGGCTGCCGGCACTCTGATCGATGATCCACAGGCCGTCGGGCGTCGCCTGCAGGCCGTTGGGCCGCGGCCCGGGGGACTTGAACGCGATCTCCACCGGGCCGGTGCGGCGGCGCGGAACGGCGGGCGGCGCGCCGTCGCGCCCGATGCCGGCCACCGGCGCGGCGGCGGCAAATCCCAGGAACGCGCGGCGGCTCACCATCGGTCGTCTCCTTCGGGCGGAGCTACTTGCTCAGGTCGGCGATGAACGCGCGGATCCGGCGCGCATTGGTGCCGACGTCGCTGCGGCCGACACGCGAGACCGAGCGCAGGTCGACGCGGCTGGTGCCGTCGGGCACGGCGCTGACGCGAATCGCGATGTCGTCCTTGAACCCGAACCAGCGCGTCGTGTCGGTGGCCTCGATGCGACGTTCCGCGTCGTCACTGGCCACGACGTCCCACCCCCGCGCCCGGACCAGGTCGAGGGCCTTGCTGTAGGCCTGGTCGGGCGGCGCCGCGAGGAAGGCGGGCTGCACGTCGGGATAGCCGCTGAGCTGCTGCGCGGCCACCTCGGGGAGGTAGTCGAGGCTGTTGGGCACGTTCAACTCGTGGCGCAGCGCCGCCACTTCGACGTAGCTGGGCGGCGTCACCGTGTCGGTCGTGATGTCGTGGATCGGCGGCACCGCCCGCGCCGTCTGCGCCCATTGCCACGGGACGTAGAGGCTGCCGGCGCCGATGACGAGGGCGATGACGGCGGCCAGGCGCGCACCGGTGGTGCCACCTCGCCAGTTCAGCGCCAGCGCGATCAGGGCGAGCACGCCGGCGGCGATGCCCCCGTACGCCGCCCCCCTGAGCATCGGGACCAGCGCCGTGCCGAGGCCGAGCCACCCCATGCGATAGCCCGGGCCGGCCAGCGCCAGCGTCGCCAGCGCGCCGAGGCCGACCAGCAGCGCCAGCCACGAAATCCAGCTCCACCGGGACGTGCGCATGGCGGCGGTTATATCACCCCTGCGCGAGGTGCGGCGCGCCCATCAGCAGCCGGTTCTTCGGGGTCACGGCGTCGGGAATCGTGCTGGTCCACACCGTGTATCCGCGCCGCTCGAGATGCACGGCACGCCGCACGTCGATGGCCAGTGCCGGCGCCAGCCAGCCGTCGAGCGACGCCGGCCGCTCGTCGCCGAAGTCGTGACAGCACGGCACCACCGCCACGCGGGCGCGGGCCGCCGCCGCCGCATCGAGCACGCGATCGGTGAGCGATCCGCAGGCGTGGCACGACACCACGACGTCGTCGGCGGCGAGCGGGAAGCGATCGAGGGCCACGTCGGCGTGCCGCACCGGCGGCACGTCCGGCCACGCGGCGCGGAGGGCGTCGTGCAGCAGCGCGGCCGAGGGCGGCGGCGCGGGGTCGACCACCACTGCGTCAACGGAGGTGCGATCGAGGAGGAGCATCGCGAAGGCGAGCAGGCCGTGGCCGCCGGCGACGTCGACCACGCGCCCGCCGCGGAATCGCCGGCGCACCCGCCGCGCCGTTTCCCAGGCCTCGTACAGCTCCTTGCGCGGCAGGCACCCGGCGGCGGCCACCGCCCGGCCGAGCCGATCGAGCAGCCGGTCGCCGGGGAAGCGGCCCAGGTCGTGCACGGTCAGGCGGTTCTTCGAGGACGGATCGAACGCCACGACGTCGATCGTACCGCGGCGGGACGATCGGTGGGACCGGCGTATTCAGCTGTCGTTCAGCGGGGTCGCGCGACGATGGCCGCTGTCAGGAGGCTTTGTTCATGAATCGCAGGCTCTGGTTTCTCGTCGTCCTCCTCGCCGCTGGCACGCCGTTCGGCACGACCGTGCGCGCCCAGACGCCCGCCGGCTCGCTCACCGACGTGACCGGCGTGTGGACGATGCTCGTAGAGGGTCATCAGATTGGCCTCGAGCTCGAGCAGAAAGAGCAGAAGGTTGAGGGCGTGATGCTCGCCATGGGTCGCCGCGTCCTCCTCGTGGGCGACTTCGTGGATCGCGTCCTCACTCTAAAAGGCGAGCGGCCGGAAGACGGCGCCGGCTTCTCGCACGGCGGCGAGGAGCCCAAGGCCGGTCCGATTGTCGCGACGATGAAGGACGACGGCACCCTCGACGGCGAGCTGTCGACCAATCGCGGCCGGACCAAGTGGACCGGCGAGCGCCTCAAGAAGCCCTGACCGACCGCACCGGTCACTTCACCGGCGATCCGATCCACCACGTGATGCCGTTGGCGTCGACGACGCCGGCGTTGCGGTGGCCGTACGGCTTGTCCTCCGGCGGCATCTGCGACGTGGCGCCGGCGGCCAGGGCCTTGGCGTAGGTGCCGTCGACATCGCGGACCCACAGGTAGAGCGCGCCGGCCAGCGGCTTCCACTGCTCGTTCGACTGGCCGAGCATCACGAGCGAATCGCCGACGTGGAGCTCGGCGTGCATGACTTCGCCGTCGGGGCGCCGGTCGACCGACTTCTCGGTGGCGCCGAAGGCGGCCTTGAGGAACGTGATCTCGGCGTCGGCGTCGGGGACCACGAGGTAGGGCGTGAGGGTGCGGTAGGTGTCCATGGTATCGGCCATATCCGCATCCTCGCCGATCTCAGCCGGCGCCGGATTGTAGAAAAGTGACGTGGTTCTGGAAGGCCGTGCGGGCCGAGTGGTAGGCGGTCGGGGTCAGCCCCGAGAAGGCCTGGAAGTCGCGGATGAAGTGCGCCTGGTCGTAGTAGCCGGACGACAGGGCGACGTCGGCCCAGCTGATCGGCGTGTCGGCGTGCGCCTGGCGGAGCGCGTGCTGGAAGCGGAGCAGCCGGCAGTAGCGCTTCGGCGTGACGCCGACTTCGGCCTCGAAGCGCTCGGCGAAGCGGCGCGCGCTCATGCCCACGCGCTCGGTCACCGTGCCGACCCGGGCCACGTCGGCGTGACGGCGGAAGTCGCCGACGGCATGGGCGACGGCGGCGTGCACGGCGCGATCACGCCACGCCCGCCGCAGCGCCGCCTCGAGCGCGTCGAGGGCCGCCCCGGGATCGGCGGCCGCCAGCAGCTCCTCGCGGAGCCGCGCGGTCTCGCCGGGGTCCACAACGCGTCGAGCGGCACGTCCACGTCCTGCAGGTGGTGGGCCGGCACCCGGAAGAACGGCAAGGTGCCGCCGGGCCGGAAGCTCACCCCGACGACGTACTCCTGTTCGGCGGTGTCGATGATCTGGTAGCGCGTGGCGACGCCGCTCAGGATCGATCCCGACGTCGACCGACACTCCGGACGACCGGCCCGGCCCAGGGTGTAGGTCCGGGTCTGGTCCTCCAGGAGGTTGACCACCAGCTGGGCGCCGCCGGTCGGCAGGACCCGCTCGAGCGTTCGCGGTCCCGCGGTGTTGCGGCAGTACCAGAGGTGCGCGACGGCCTGGTCGAGCGGCGTCGCCGGCGAGCGGGCCAGATAGAGCACGACCCTTGCAGTATCGGCCAGGCGCCGCCGGCGATCAACGCGCGCGCGTGTCGCGGAAGGTGAGCACCAGCACGTCGCGATGCGCCGGCACCGCCGGATCGAGCGGCTGCACCGGCGTGACGCCGTGCCACACCCGGTGGTCGTCGAGGAGCACGGTGTCGAGCGGCGTCTCGAGGGTGAACGACCCCAGCGGACGCCGCGCCTCGTCGGCCACGGCGGTGACCCCGCCCGAGACGTTGTGCCGCCCGATCAGCGTCACCGCGACCCAGTCGACGCCGTCGCGATGCATGCCCTCCGGTGTCGGCAGCCCGGCGTGCTGGGGGTCGGCTTCGATCCGGAACTGATGCATCTCGACCAGCCATGACGGCGCGGCGGGCGGGATCCCGGCGGCCTCGGCGAACACCGCGCGACAGCCGTTCGAGCAGGCGGGCCAGCAGCGGGTGGCCGGCGACCTCGTCGGCCACCGGCGTGAACCAGCGGTCGACGCCGCCGTTCAGGGCGTTGTAGCCGCGGCTCTGGTAGTGCGGCCGATGCGGCTGGCGCGCGATGGCGGCACCGGCGATTGAGAAGCACGCATAGCGGCGGCGGCGATAGCGGCCGCCGTCGGCCATGTACTCGTCGGTGGTGAGGTCGTTCCAGCTGGCGGCAAAGGCCGGCCAGCCGATCAACGCGTCGTCGCCGAGCCAGGCGCGGACATCGACGGCCGCCAGGTGCGAGAAGCCGCGCCCGGTCAGCCCCGTGGTCGTTGCGGTCGTCGTGGTCATGGCCGGGTCCCGACGGCATCGGCCGCGCAGGCCAGGATCGAGGCCAGCGACGCCTCGACGTCGGCCTCGGTCGTGGCATACGACGACACGCTGATCCGCATCGCCTCGCGTCCCTGCCACTGCGTGCCGCCGCACCAGCACACGCCGGCCGCCTGCACCGCGGCGATGACGCGCGTGGTGTCGCGATCGTCGCCGAACGACACCAGCACCTGGTTGAGGTCGACCTCGTTGAGCACCTGGTGGCCGGCGGCCGTCAGTCCCTGAGCCAGCCGCGCCGCATGCCGGCAGCAGCGCTCGACGAGATCGGCGAGGCCATCGCGGCCGAGGAAGGCCAGCGCCGCCCACACGTCGACGGCGCGGGCCCGGCGTGAGCCATCGGGCGAGTAGTGCATCGGGTCGCGCACGCCCGACGGCGGCAGGTAGGCGGCGGTCATCGCCATCGCCGCGCGCAGCGCCGGCTCGTCGCGCACCATCGCGATGCCGCAGTCGTACGGCACGTTGAGCCACTTGTGCGCGTCGGTGGCCCACGAGTCGGCGAGCTCGTAGCCGGCGGCCTGCGCGGCCCGGGCCGGGCAGGCGCGCGCCCACAAGCCGAACGCGCCGTCGACATGCACCCAGGCCCCGTGCTCGTGCGCCCAGGCGCACAGCTCCGGGGCGGGGTCGAACGCGCCGGAATTCACGTTGCCGGCCTGCAGGCACACGATTGCCGGTCCGGCCAGCCGCGGCAGATCACGCGCTGCGATGCGGCCCTGGGTGTCGACCGGCAACACCAGCGCGCGGGTGCGCCCGAGGCCGAGCAGTCCGAGCACGCGGCGCACGGTGGCGTGCACTTCGGCGCCGACGACGACGGTGAGGGGTGGGGCGCCGTTCAGGCCGTCGTTGTCGACGTCCCAGCCGGCACGCGCGAAGCACCGCGTGTCGGGCCGCGGCGAGCGCCGTGAAGTTCGCCATCGTGGCACCGACGACGAACGCGCCGGCGCAGTCGGCCGGCAGCTGGAGCGCCTCGAGCGTCCAGCGCAGCGCCGCCGCCTCGATGGTCGCCGCCGCCGGCGACATCACGTGCAGCGCGCAGTTCTGATCCCAGGCCGTGGCCAGCCAGTTCGACGCGACCGTGATCGGCAGCGAGCTGCCGTTGACGAAGCCGAAGTAGCGGCCGCCCGACATGGTGACCGTCGCCGGCGAGCCCAGGCGGTCGATCTGATCGAGGACGTCGCTGGCGTCGCGGCCACGCGTCGGGCAACGAGCCGCCGAACCCGGCCAGCCCGGCCAGCGCGGCGGCGTCGGGAGCGACGCGGCGGCCGGCCAGCGCCTCCCGGTAGCGGACCCCGCGCCCGGCGGCGTCGAGCAGCAGACCGGCGGTGGAATGCGCTTCCGTCCGAGCCTGAGTAGCGCTATCGTCAATCTTCATGAGAGAGGGTAACAGCGTAGCGACGGTGCTTCAAGCCCTGCGTCACGAGGCGCGCCGGCTGCCGGCCGGCAGCCGGTTGCCGTCGGTGCGGGCGCTGATGGCGCGGCACCGGGTCAGCCCCGGCACCGTCCGCCAGGCGATGGCGCAGCTGGCCGACGAAGGCGTGCTCGACGCGCGGCCCGGGCACGGCACCTTCCTGGCGCCGCGGCGGGTCGAGCCGGCGGCGGCGGCCGACTTCGCGTGGCAGGGCCTGGCGCTCGGTGCCGGCCGGATCACCGCCGACGACGTCGCGACGCTGCTGGCCGGGGCCCCGGCCGGGGCCATCAACCTGGCCGGCGGCTATCCCGGCGAGGATCTGCAGGCGGTCGAGCTCGTCTCGCGGGCGTTGGCACGAGCGGCCCGCCGCCCTGGCGTCTGGGGGCGCATGCCGCTCGAGGGCCTCGACGGCCTGCGGACCTGGTTCGCGCGGCAGGTCGGGCCCTCGATCACCGCGCGCGAGGTGATCATCTGCCCCGGCTCCCAGGCGGCGATCGCCACGGCCTTCAACGCGCTGACCGAACCCGGATTGCCGGTCCTGGTCGAGTCGCCGTCCTACGTCGGTGCGCTGGCCGCGGCCCGCGCCGCCGGCTTGCGCCTGGTGCCGGTGCCGACCGACGCCGACGGCGTCGTCCCGGAACTGCTGGCCCGCGCCTTCGAGACGTCGGGCGCCCACGTCTGCTACCTCCAGCCGCTGCACGCCAATCCCACCGGCGCGACCCTCGCCAGCGCGCGTCGGCAGCAGCTGCTCGACGTCGTCGCCGCCCATCGCGCGATCCTCATCGAGGACGACTGGTGCCGCGACCTCACGTTCGAGAAGGCGCCGCCGCGTCCGCTCATCGCCGACGACCAGCACGGGCATTGCGTCTACCTGCGGTCGCTGACCAAGTCGACGGCGCCGGGGCTGCGCATCGGCGCCATCGTCGCCCGCGGTGCGGCCCTGTCGCGACTGACCGCCAGCCGCGCGGTGACCGAGTTCTTCGTCTCGGGTCCGATGCAGGAAGCGGCGCTCGAGATCGTGCATGCGCCGGCCTGGCAGCGGCACCTGCGCCGGGTGCGCGAGACGCTCGTCGTCAGACGTGACGTCCTCGTCAAGTCCGTACGGGGTCATCTCGGCGACGCCAGCCTGGCCGTGGTGCCGACCGGTGGCATGCACCTGTGGGTGCGGCTGCCCGACGCGATCGACAGCGAGGATTTGACCAGGCGCGCCGCCGAGGCCCAGGTGATCGTCAGCCCCGGCCGGCGGTGGTTCCCGGCCGAGCCGACCGGCTCGTACCTGCGCGTCAGTTACGCCTGTGCCGCCGAAGACGAACTGGCGCGGGCGGTCGATGCGCTGGCCCGTCTGATGGTGCGTCCGCGGCGTGTCGGCCGCCCGTCGGCGTGAGATGGTCAGCGGATGAATTCGAACCCGACACCGCGCCAGACCCCGTCGCTGTCGAGCATCATCAGCCGGCGGTTCCGAGCCGAGTCCCGAGCCCCGAGCCCCGAGCCCCGCCTATATCCGCCCCATCCACTGCAGCAGCCCGGTCGTCAGCCACGGCACGTAGGTGATCACCAGGACTCCGAATCCCAGCACCAGCAGCATCGGGAACGTCGCGGCGGCCACCTCGAGCAGCGGCTTGCGGAACCGGTACGACGACAGGAACAGATTCAGGCCGACCGGCGGCGTGAGGTAGCCGAGCTCGAGATTGGCGATGAAGATGATGCCCAGGTGCACCGGGTGGACGTCGTAGGCCAGGCCGAGCGGCACCAGCAGCGGCGCCACGACGAACGTCGCGCTGAAGATGTCCATCAGGCAGCCGACGATGATCAGGAAGCCGTTCAGCGCCAGCAGGAACACCCACCGGCTGCCGATGTACTGCTGGGTGAGCTCGAGCAGCCGGCCCGGGACGTCGGCGTCGATCATCCAGCTGGTCAGGCCGACGGCCACGCCGAGGATGAGGAGCACGCCGCCGACCGTCGACGAGCACTCGGCCGCGACGCGCCCGATGTCCTTGCCGATCTTCAGGTCGCGGTGGATCACCACCTGGGTGAAGAAGGCGTAGAGCGCGCCGATCGCGGCGGCTTCCACCGTGGTGGCGAACCCGCTGAAGAGCGCGCCGACGATGACCACCGGCAGCGCGATCTCCCACTTGGCGTCCCACAGCGCCGCGCCGGCCTCGGGGACCGCGAACGCCGGCCGATGGACCTTGGCGGCGATGGCGGCGCGGATGCCCCACCCCGCGGTCATGCCGATGAGGAGCAGGCCGGGCAGGATCCCGCCGATGAACAGGTCCTCGATCGGCGACTGCGCCACGATGCCGTAGAGGATGAGCGGCAGGGCGGGCGGCAGCAGCAGCCCGAGCGAGCCCGACGCGGTCAGCAGGCCGAGCGAGAACTTCTCGCCGTAGCCGTCCTTCACCAGCGCCGGGAACAGCAGTCCGCCGAGCGCCAGAATCGTCACGCCGGAGCCGCCGGTGAACACGGTGAAGAACGCGCACAGCATGCGCGCAGACGACCGCCGTGCCGCCGGGGAACCAGCCGAACAACGCCCGGAACACCCGCAGCAGGCGCTGCGGCGCGCCGCCCTCGGCCAGCAGCACCCCGACCAGCGTGAAGAGCGGAATCGACGCCAGCGTGGGCTTGGTCGACAGCTGATAGGTCTGGATGAGAATCGCCGACCCGGGCACGCCGTCGGCCAGGAACATCACCGCCGCGACCCCGCCGAGCAGCGCGAAGATCGGCGCGCCGGCGACGGCGCCCACCAGCAGCCCGAGCAGCCACCAGCCATAGGACCCCGGACCGCCGGGCAGCACCGGCTGCGCGCCGCTCTCGATCACCGCCGAGAACGGATCGCTCCAGTTGAAGGGCAGGCCGGCGCCGAGATAGATGCCGACCAGCGCGCCGATCGCAGCGAGGACGCCGGCGACGACGTGCGACTTGTAGGAGGTGCGCACGATCCGCCAGGTCAGGACCGCGAAGCCCAGCGGCAGCAGCACCTGAAAGGCCCACACCGGCACGCCCTCGGTGATGTTGCGTCCGGCCTCACGTTCCAGCCGCACCAGGTCGATCCCGGCACGGGCCAGGATGCCGGAGACAGCGGCGCCGACGAATCCGGCCAGGCCCTTGGCGGCAATCGCCACCGGCCCGGTCGGCAGCAGCGACCCGGTGGCGAGCGCCAGCAGCCGGTCGTCGCGTGCGGCCAGCGCGCCGCCGAGCAGCGCCACCACCAGCGTCAGGTGCTGCACGAACGGCGTGCCGCCGGGAATCCCCGAGTCGAAGCGCCGCAGCACGATCTCGGCGATCGGCAGCAGCGTCAGCAGCGCCAGGGCGAGCGTCGACAGCGAGTGCTCGAACCGCTGCAGCGGTCCGTGGTCGTCGATGCCCCGCGCTTCGGCGGGGGCGTCGGCGTCGAGCGTCACTTGGAGCCGCGCGACTTACGGAAGGCGTCGCGCTCGCGCGTGGCCTGGTCGTACATGTCGGCCGGCACGATGGTCCCGCGCATCGAGGTGGCGAACTTGTCGGCCATGTCGCGGAAGCCCTTGGCCGCCGCTGCATCGGGGGTCGTCACCTTCAGCCCGCGTTTGATCATCTCGGCCTTGGCCTGATCGTCCTGCGCCGGCACGTCTTTCTCGAGCCCGTCCTGGACCTTCTTGGCGACGGCCAGCACCTGGGTGCGGTCGGCCTCGGAGATCGTCCCCCAGATCTTGGCGTCGACCACGGTGGCGCCGGCCAGCGGCCCGACGCCGAGGTCGAGCATGTGCGGCACGTTGCGATACCACTGGAAGGCGAGTGTCGCCAGCGGCGTCGACGGCACGGCGTCGAGCAGCCCGGTCATCAGGCCGCTCTGCACCTCGGAGAACGGCAGCGGTCGCGGATTGAAGCCGTTCGCCTTGTAGAGCTGCACGAACTGGTCGTCGCCGGCGCTGGTGTAGAGCCGCTGCTTGCGCAGCTCGTCGACGGTCGGCGTCGGGTTCTTGGCAAACAGGTAGACCCAGCCGGTGTCGCCCCAGTTGAGCAGCACCAGGCCCTTGGCCTCGAGCTTCTGCTTGATCGTCGACTCCATCTTGGCGCGCACCGCCCGGTACTCGTCGTAGGAGGCGAAGAACATCGGGATGGTGAAGACGTTGAACACCGGATCGACCGAGGCGAGTCCCACCGCGGTGATCGACGCGGCGTGCTGCCGGCCGATCCGCATGTTGGAGATCATCGTCGCCTCGTCGTCCTGCGCGGCGCCGATCACCCGCACGATCACCCGGCCGCCGGTGGCGGTGCGGACGTCGGCCTCGAACTGCTTCAGGGCCTTGTGCCACACCGACCCGAGCGGCGCCGGCGAGGCCAGCCGGATGGTGGTCTGGGCGGCGGCCGCACTGGCGGCACCGAGCAGCACGAACACCGCGATCCACAGGCGCGAAATGAGCGTCATACCGTCCCTTTGCATCTTCGTTGGTTAGCGGAACACGATCGCCACGGGGGCGTGCGGCACCGGCGGCGCCACCGCCAGGCGCGGGCGCCGTCGGCGACGGGGCGCCGGCCGCGGTGAACAGCTCGTCGACGCGCGACTGCAGGATGCGGGCGCGCTTCTGGGCGATGAGCGTGGCCAGCCGGATGTCGGGCACGTCGTCGGGATTGACCGCCAGCGCCTTCTCGAGCAGCTGGTCGAACTCCTCGCGGTTCTGCGCCGGCTGGGCCACGCTGGCCGCCATCGCCACGTAGGCCGAGGCCGACTTGCCCTTCGACAGCTCCACGGCACGCTCGAAGTGCTGGCGGGCCCGGGCGGCGTCGCCCCCCATCGTCGGCGACATGCCGTCGAGGGTGATGAACACCTCGTGAATCGCCCCGTCGGCGTAATCCTCGTCGATCGACAGCGCCTTCTCCATCAACGTGCGCACGACCGGGAAGTCGGCGACCAGGTCGGGCTGATCGACGCCGACGGCGATCGCCGAACCCCACGACGCGCCGAGCCAGTAGAGCTCGTCGACGTCGTATTTCACCGTGCCGAGCGCCGTGGCCGGGTCGGCCGCGAGCGCCGCGCGCAAGCCCGGCCGCTTCAGCTCGACCCGGCGCATGCAGTAGTCGCGTCCGCGCAGGTACAGACGCCGGGCCCGCGCCTTCAGCCGCTCGCTCTCGTCGTAGTCGGTCGACTCGATCGCCTCGGCGTCGAGCTGCACGAAGGCGTTCGCGTAGGACGTGAAGCCGGAGCAGGCGGTGAGCAGCATGCCCTTGTGATTGGGCGAGGTCTGGAGGAGCGACTCCAGGGTCTTGAGCGAGAACGGCAGCGCCGCGCGGATGAGCTCGGGGTCGTCGTCGGTGGTGTACACGGACGGGCCAGGAGCCGACAACGTGTCGCCCAACTTGTTGACCGCAAAGGTCTTGATGGAGCAGGCCGTCAAGACCGTGGCGGCGCCGGCGGTCAGCATGACCAGCCGGGCCCGCAGGAAGAGGGATGCCGGGAGTGCCAACGTCCTTTCAGGATATGACGAAACCGGGCGGCCAGGCGATGCACGGCCGACCGCGGCCTCCGCCGCCGCGTGGCGACTAGTCGGCGCGGCCTTCGAGGATCTCGTAGGCGCGGGCCACGCCGTGCCACAACACGCCCGGCGCCGTGATCGCTGGGTAATGTTCGGTCTGCGCCCGCATGTCGATGCGCCGGGCGGCGTCTTCGGCGGGAACGCCGGCCGCGTGCAGCGCCTGGGCCTGCGACCAGAAGTCGCGCAGATAGGCCTCGAAGTGGTCGATCTTCGCCTTTCCGGTGAAGGCGTTGCCGTGGCCCGGCAGCACCGTGTCGAAGTCGAGCGCGCGGAGGCGCTCGAGCGTCTGCAGCCAGTCGGTGATGAATCCATCGCCCAGGTACGACGTGCCTTCGACCAGCAGGTCGCCGGTGATCACCAGCCGCTCTTTCGGCAGGAAGACGACGACGTCGCCGCCGGTGTGGCCCCGCCCCAGATAGCGAATCTGGATCTCGCGTCCGCCGCGAAAGAGCGTCAGGCGATCGTCGAGCGTGACGCTCGGCGGCGCCACGGCGAGCGCCTTGGTGCCCTCGAGCTGGGTCTCGAGGACGGCGAGCTGGGCCTGGAGCTTGCCGCGTTCGGCCGCGTCGGCGGCGGCGGCGATGCGGCCCTGCAGCTCGGCGATGCGGCCGGGCAAGCCGCCGATGAACATGTCCCAGCTGCGGCCGCGGGTCGAGTCGCCGGCGGCGAGGCGGCGGCGCGTGTACTCGTGGCCGATGACCTCGACGCCGGCGCCGTAGATCTGATTGCCGTGCGCGTGGTCCCAGTGCCAGTGGGTGTTGACGACGTAGCGCACCGGCTTGGGGGTCAGGGCCTTGAGCTCCTCGCGCAGCGCCCAGCCGGCGCCCGGCGACAGATGCGTGTCGACGACCAGGACGTCATCGTCGTTGACCACGACGGCGGCGTTGCAGCCGACGGCGAGCGCGCCGGTGCCGATGGCGTGGAAGACTCCAGGCGCGATCTGACGGAAGTCGAAGGCTTTGCCCGAGTAGGTCGCGCCCGCCGGACGTGCGCTGCCCTGGGCATCGACGCGTGTCGAGACCGACTGGGTGAGTGCGCCCACGGCCGCGAGCGTGACCGAGGTGAGCACCATCCATCGGTAGCGGCGAAGCCCATGCGTCATGGCCGGCCAGCCTACCACGCCGAACACCGTTCAGTGCCAGGCACTGAACGGTGTTCAGTGACGAGACCGTCAGGCGAACGTGGCGACGACCGGGCCGTGGTCGCTCGAGCCGATCTCGCGTTGCACGACGCAGGTCGCGGCTCGGGCCGCCAGCGTCTGCGACGCCACCACGTAGTCGATCCGCCAGCCGATGTTGCGCTGCTTGAGGTTGCGCCACGGCGCCCACCAGGTGAACAGGGCGTCGTCGGTGGGATGCAGCGTCCGGCCGACGTCGACCAGGCCGCGCGACAGCAGCCGCTCGATGATGGCGCGCTCGTCGTCGCGGGCGCCGACCTGATTGGGCTTGCGCTCCTTGGGATGGATGTCGAGGTCGGTGCGCGCCACGTTGAGGTCGCCGCAGAAGAGGATGGCGCGGCCGGCGGCGGCGGCGTCGGCCGCCCACGCGTCCATGGCCTCGAGGAAGCGCAGCTTGGCCTCGTAGTCCTTGCCGCCGTTGGGCACGTAGAACGACGAGGTGAGCACCGGGCCGTGGCCGGGGCCGAAGTCGACCTCGGCCGAGATGACGCGCGACTCGAAGTCGAACGGCGGGTGCGAGAAGGCCGGCGGCAGCGGCGCCAGGGCCTTCGACACCAGCAACGCCACGCCCGAATAGCCCTTGCCGCCGTGCCAGCCGACCCAGTAGTGCTCGAGCTCGCGCAGGTCGAACGGGAGCTGGTCGATGCGACGCCTTGATTTCCTGGAGGCAGACGACGTCGGGGCGCTCGGCGGCGAGCCAGTCGAGCAGCTGCCCTTGACGGGCGCGGATGCCGTTGACGTTCCAGGTGGCGATTTTCATCACGGGAGTCGAGTGGTCGGGCTGTCGGCGACCGACCAGCGTCGCAGCGCGTGCTCGATAGCGTAACGCGTGCGGTCGGCGGCCGCGTCGTCGCCGGCGTCGGCGTCGCGTTGCGCCGCCTGGAGCAGGGCGTCGAGCTCGAAGGCGAGGACGCGGCCGGCGCGTCGGGGGCCAGTTCGCCGGCCGTCACGGCGGCCGAGGCCTGCGCCGCCAGGGCGGCCCGCCACGACTGCCGCCAGGCCATGAGCGCCTCGCGCTGCGCGGGCCGGGCGTGGGGACACGACGCGCCGAGGACGTCGAGGGCCTCGTCACGCGCGGCGATCCGGGCCAGCCACGCCTCGGCCAGCGCGATGAGGCGGGCGACCCCGACTGGCGCCGCCGCGGCCGGCGCGATGACCTGCCGGTCGAAGCGGGCAACGGCGGCGTCGACGATGCGCCAGGTCCAGCCGCGGCTTCGAGCCGAAATGGGCGAACACCGCGCTCTTGCTCATGCCCAGGGCCGAGGCGAGCGCGCCGATCGAGGCGTGCGGCAGCCCCCCTTGGGCGGCCAGGCGCAAGCCCACGGTCGAGGATCGCGCCGCGGCTGGCGGCTCCCTGGGACCGACGGACGACCGGCATCGACCGAGAATATAATCCTATTATTGTCTTGAACGAACGTTCGTTCAACATTGAATCAGTGCAAGACCAGCGAGGCGCCAATGGCTGAGGTCGAGCCGTTCTGCCCACGCTGGCGTCCTACTGCGAGTCTGCGGCTATACTCAGCCCGGACCCTTGAGGAGCCTCGCATGACCACCAGATTCGTCGCCCTTGGACTTGCCGCGGCCCTCCTGGCCGCACCCTCCGTCGCCGGCGCGCAGGCGACCGCAACCCAGACGCCGACCCGCCGGCCCGACGTCATCTACGTGCCCACGCCCGAAGAAGTGGTCGAGGCGATGCTGCAGGTGGCCAAGGTCACCAAGAACGACATCGTCTACGACCTGGGCACCGGCGACGGCCGCATCCCGGTCACGGCGGCCAAGAAGTACGGCGCGCGCGGCGTCGGCATCGACATCGACCCGCAGCGCATCAAGGAAGCGAACGAGAACGTCACCAAGAACGGCGTCGGCGACCGCGTGCGCATCATCCAGGGCGACCTGTTCGAGGCCAACATCTCCGAGGCCACGGTCGTGACGCTCTACCTGCTGCCGTCGCTCAACCAGAAGCTGATCCCGAAGCTGACCAAGGAGCTCAAGCCGGGCACCCGCATCGTGTCGCATGCCTTCGACATGGGCGACTGGAAGCCGGAGCAGGAGCTCGACGTCAACGGCCGCAAGGTCTACTTCTGGACGCTGCCGAAGAAATAGCCGCCGGTACGACGCGAAGGCGGCCGGAGCCTCCGGCCGCCTTCGCCCTTCCGTTCAGCGCGGCTGGCGCTAGTCGGTCGCCCGTCCCTCCAGCAGCGGCTCGCAGTTCACGGTCTGCGGGCCATTCTCGGTGCACACCGCGTACTGCGTCTGGTACATCGACACGCCGGCGTGCTCGCCCTTCTTGTTGAGCACGTAGAAGCTGATCCCGAAGGCCGGGTTGCCCTTGCCGTTCAGCAGCCGCTTCTCGATGGTGTTGGCCTTGATGCGGCGCAGCGCCTCCATCCCGGCGTCCTTGGGCGACTTGCCCATGCGCATCTGCTCGACGATCAGGAACGAGCACAGGTTGTAGAGGTTGGCTTCGCCGCGCCCGGTCGACCCGGCCGCGCCGACCTCGTTGTCGACGTAGAGTCCGGCGCCGAGGATCGGCGAGTCGCCGACCCGTCCTGGAATCTTCCAGGCCAGGCCGCTCGTCGTCGTCACGCCGCAGACCTCGCCCTTGGCGTTGACGCCGTCGCAGTTGATCGTGCCCCAGAAGTGGTTCGGGTCGATGAGGCCGTCGCGGACCATCGACAGGCCGGCCATCAGGCCGGCGCGGTCGCGTTTCTTGGGGTCGAGGTAGTGCTCGGGGTCGACCCGGCGCTTCCACTCGAGCCACAGCCCACGCGACTTCTCGGTGTTGAGGTCGTCCTCGATGGTGAAGCCCATGTTGCGCGCGAACTCCTGCGCGCCCTTGCCGACGAGCAGGTGATGGTCGGTCGTCTCCATCACCGCCTTGGCGACCAGCGACGGCGCCCGCACGCCCTCGAGTGCCGCCACGCCGCCGGCGCGTTTCGCCGGGCCGTGCATGCAGCACGAGTCGAGCTGCACCACGCCGTCGGCGTTGGGCAGCCCGCCGTAGCCGACGCCGGCCTCGGTCGGATCGAGCTCGCACAGGTTGACGCCGGCGACGAGCGAGTCGAGCACGTCCTTGCCGCCGCTGGTCATCATCTCGAAGGCCAGCTGCACGCCGACCTTGGTGCCGCCGTTCTTGTAGATGTTGCCGTTGTCGGAGGCGATCACCACCGGGCGCGAGGCGCCGGTGCGCACCGCCGGCGCCTGGCCGAACGCGGGTGAGGTTGAGGCGCCCAGCGCGAGGCTCGCGGCGGTGGAAGTCTGGACGAACTCGCGGCGGGTCAGTGTCTTGGACATGGATGCTCCTGAAGTGCGGAGGATCCTACACCCGGACGCGGCCCACCAGGTAGATGGCGCCGTGGGCCTCGGTCTGGGTGTCGGATCCGGCGTGATTCAGCGCAGCCCCTCGACGATGAAGAGGTTCGCCAATCGCAGAGCCGTCGCGTACCCAAAGCCGCGGCCATTCCGAGAGACGAACACGTCGAACGCGGTCACGCCTGCGGGTGACTGAGCGCGCACCTCGCGAACGAAATCACGTCGTCCGGTGGCTGGATCGCGACGAAACACGCGTGCAACGGCACCGCCCGGCTCCACGACGAAGAGGGAGCGTCCGTCGACGCTCCAGGCAGCCAACTGTCCTGGTTCGGGTTCGCCAGCGAGCGTCTCCTTCCGGTTGTCGTCCACTGAATACGCGACCAGATGCGACTGCTCTTTGAGGACGACGGTCCGACCGTCAGGCGAAAGCACAGCGGGACCGATGATGCCTTCGGGAGTCACGGGTATGGCCAGGTCGTTCGGCAGGTCGTAGACGTACACGCGTGACGGCCTGCCTGGTGCGTTGCCGTCCGGAATCAGCAGTCGCGTTCCGTCACCCGAGAAATCGTAGGCGCGTCGCCCCCAGTCACTACGCCCCAGACCGCCGGCATGCATCGGCTGGATCTCGATCGGGAGGTCGATGGTGCGGGCCGTGCCGGCCCCCGTCGGCACGAGCGTGAGCTTGTCTCGAGTCCGCTGGTTGGACCGGCCGTCGCCGATGACGGCGACCCAGGCACCGTCGGGTGACATCGCCGCCGGTGCGCCGGGACCAATCGCCAGGGGCGGCGCGCCGTCGACGCCGCGCAACAGCACCCGGTCCCTCAATGCGCCCGGGCTGTTGTCCCACATCAGCGCGCGCCGGCCATCGTCGCTCAATTGGTACAGACGAGTCGCATCGAACACCGTCAAGTCGCGGTCGTTGCCCGGGCGGTCGCCAACGGCATGCACCGAAAAGCGCAGCGTGCCTGCGCTCAACAACACCGCGCCGTCGGACGCGATGTCCTCGATCTGGATCATTCCGGTGTACGACACGATAGTCCGGCGGCGGCCCTCGAGATCGAGCGCCTCAAGCGTCATGTGCATCGCACCGCCGCCCGACTCGACCCAAATCTCGCGTCCGTCGGGGGTCCAGGCGCAGTGGCCGCCCCGGCCGAGGTCGCCCGAGAGTTTACGGGCCGTGCCGCCACGGTCGCCGACCATCAGTTCCCCGTAGGCCGCCCCGCCGAAGAAACAGACACGCGTCCCGTCGGGTGAAATGCGCGGCGGTAGAATCACCGGCGCCTCGTGCACGACGGTGCCGACCGGGAACTCCAGCCGCGCCCGGTTACCCACACGCCGCACGACGGCCATGGTCGTGCCATCGGCGCTCCAATCTGCGCCGACGACATCGTCATGAAGCTCGCGCGGAGCGCCGCCGGCCAGCGCGGTGACGGCGAGAGTGCCTTGCGGCTCCCAGCCGTCGACGGCAGGGCGCCCGATCGACAGCGCCAGCTGGCCGCGCTTCGACAGCGCGAGCAGGTCCGACGCCGGCAGATCGATCTGGCGGGACAGCGCATTGCCGCGCGTCGTCGAATAGAGTCGGAATGGCTCACCGTCCCAGGACGCGCTGTAAACGACGGTTCTGCCATCGGGCGCGAACCGCGCCTTACCGATGTTGCCCAGGCGGAACGTCAGCTGACTGACGACACCGGCAGCCGGGGGCGTCGTGCCACGCCCGGCAACGAGCCCGGCCACCGCCGCAATCGCGATCACGACCGCAACCAGCGCCAGCAGCCACGGCATCGTGCCGCGGCGTCGTCCGACGGGCGATGCTCGGCCAGTCGCGGACACCGGCGACGACTGGGCCTCGATGATCTCGAGGCGCGCATCCGCGACGTCGCGTAGACGCCGGGTCACGTCTTTCTCGAGGCAGCGTCGAAGCACGCGGCGAATCGACTCGGGGGTGTCGCGCGGCAGTGCACTCCAGTTCGGCTCGGACTCGAGAACCTTCACCAGCGAATCGGAGGTCGTCTCGGCGCCGAACGCCGCGCGGCAGCTGAGGAGCTCGTACAGCACGCAACCGAACGACCAGACGTCCGTCCGCCGATCGAGCCGCTTGCCACGCGCCTGCTCGGGGCTCATGTACGCGGCGGTCCCTAGAATCGCACCCGCTCGGGTCACGTCCTGGCTCGCATGCGGAATGTCATCCGCCGTCTCGGCACCGATCGCCTTGGCCAGCCCGAAGTCGAGCACCTTGACCGTGCCGCCCGGCGCGACCTTGATGTTCGCCGGCTTCAGATCGCGGTGGATGATGTCCTTTTCGTGGGCCGCCTCGAGCGCGTCGGTGATCTGCCGCGCGATCGCCAGCGCCTCCGGCAGGCGGAACGTGCGTTCCGAGAGCGTCGGTCCGTCGACCATTTCGAGCACCAAGCCGAGCACGTCGTCGGCGTCGACCACGCCGTGGATGGCGGCGATGTTCGGATGGTTCAACGTGGCGAGGAGCCGCGCTTCCCGTTCGAGCCGCGCACGGGCCAGCGGGTCGGCGGCGACATAAGGCGGGAGGGTCTTGATGGCGACATCCCGCTCGAGTCTGGTATCGCGGGCGAGATAAACCTCGCCCATGCCGCCGGCGCCGATGAACGACCGCACATCGTACTGGCCGAGCCGACGGCCGACCAGCAAGCCTGGTGGCTGCGCACCCAGCGCGCGTCCGGTCAGCTCGAGCGCCGTGGTTTCGAGAAAACTTGAGGCGTCGGACGCTCGCGCCAGCAGCGACTCGACCTCGTTCCGCAGCTCCACGTCGGCGCCGCACGCTGCAGCGAGATAGGCCTCGCGCTCGGCCGGAACCAGCGCCAGCACAGCATGGTAGAGTTCGCCGACGCGCTGCCATCGCTCCACGTTCATCTGCCCGACCCCTGACTCGTCCGATCGAGTTCGCGCAGCAGCCACGATTTCGCCAGCTTCCAGTCGCGCATGACGGTCGCTGACGAGACGTCCATCACCTTCGCGATCTCCTCGATGCTCAAGCCGGCGAAGAAACGCATCACCACGATCTGTCCCTGCCGCGCATCCACCCGCGTCAGTTCGTCGAGCGCGTCATCGAGGGCCAGCAGATCGTGCCCGCGGCCGATGTCGATGACGACGGCTTCGTCGAACGCAACGTGCTCGATGCCGCCGCCCCGCTTGCGGTAACGGCGCGACCGGGCGAAGTCCACGAGGACTCGCCGCATCAGGCGCGCTGCTACGGCGAGGAAGTGCGCGCGATTCTGCCAGCGCACGCGCTCGACGTCGACGAGTTTCAGGTAGACCTCGTTGACGAGGGCGGTCGGCTGGAGTATGTGACCGGGGCGCTCGTGGGCCATGTAGCGGGCGGCAATGCGGCGCAGCTCCGCATGTACCAGCGGGATCAGCTGGTCGAGCGCGCTATGGTCGCCGTCGCCCCAAGCGAGCAGCAGCTCGGTCACCTGCTGGGCCATCGGGAGTGGCAGGCCAGTGTAGCTCCAGAACTTTCCTCGTCGATGCAAGGTTGTGGGCGCCGTTCACGCCTATAGGCGCGAACGAGCGGCCAAACCTTGCATCGACTCGCCGCCGGGCGGTCGCCGCGTCGTCAGACGGAGGGGGCTATGAGAATCCAACAACTGATGCTGCTCGTGTATCTCGCGGCCATGACCTCGGCGTCGCTCCGTGCGCAGTACACAGCCGCAACGAGGCACGCAGCGGCGACACCGCGGGTCGAGCGTCTGGCCAGCGGTCTGCAGGGCGCCTCGGGAAGCACCGTCGGTCCAGACGGTGCGCTGTATGTCACGGAAGGAACACTCGGAAGAATCTCGCGCGTCGATCCGCGAACGGGCCAAATCACGACGTTTGCCACCGGGCTGCCACCAAGGGTCATTCCCCTGGGCGGCGCGATTGACGTCGCCTTCATCGGTCGCCAAGCCTACGCGCTAGTCACGCTCGTCGCCGAGGATGTGGGAGGCCAGGATAAGGTCGGAATCTATCGGGTGGACGGCCCGAACCACCGCCTGGTCGCCGATCTTGGCGCGTTTTCCGTCGCTCATCCACCTGCCGGTCACGTTGACGTTCCGAGCGGACTGCAATACGCCCTCGACGTCTATCACGGCGGATTCGTCGTCACCGACGGCCACCACAACCGTGTGCTCCGGGCCCGTCGCGACGGGGAAGTGAGCGAATTGATCGCGTTCGACAACGTCGTCCCGACCGGGCTCGCCGTCAATGGCAACGTGGTGTTGATCGGGCTCGCGGGACCGACGCCGCACCTTCCAGAAGACGGCAAAATCGTAGCGTTCTGGCCGCCGTGGCCGTTCGCTCTCGAGATTGCTGCCGGCGCCCCGCTCGTCGTCGACGTGGAGTTCGGGCGCGGCAGACGGCTGTACGCGCTGTCCCAGGGGCGCTTTCCCGAGGGTGGCAATCCCGCGGATCCGGCTCTGCCGCACACCGGCGCGCTGTTGCGAGTCCGCCATGACGGGACGTTCGACGAGGTGGTCGGCGAACTGAACCAGCCGACTTCCGTCGAGATCATCGGCGATACCGCTTACGTCGTGACGCTCCCGGGCGAGATCTTTAAGATCGATCTCGATCGGCATCACCGTTGATACCTGCAACCGCGCCATGACGGTGAGATCCTTCCATCAACGCGTCGGTAGCGGGTCCGATCCCCGTCGGTGACATCGTCCGGCGAGGCACCGGGCGGCCACAGCCTGGGCGTCAGCGACGCAATGACGCGCGTCCGGTTGGTGCGCGGGGGCGCCTACCGGCGGCGCCCCCGCGAGCCGACTACCAGCCCGGCTGCCAGATCCGTCGCCACCACGGCACTGCCGGATCCGTCCGGTCCGGCCGGCGCCGGGCCGGGTCCCGCGCCCTGCTGGCGTCGGATCTCCTCGATCGACCAGCCGGTGAGCGACGCCAGCGTCTGCGCCTCGCGCTCGCGACGCGCCACCAGCGTCGCGCCGGTAGGTGTCGGCGGCGGCGCAGGTCGCCGTGCCGGTCCAGGCGTGCCGCAGCACGTAGCGGCCCTGGAAGTTGGTGCGGTCGCCGGTCTCCTGGAACACCAGGTCCTCGGGGAAGTGCGCCTTGTCGTAGCGCACGTGCAGCCGGGTCACGAACACGTTCTGGGGCTGCGGGGCGATGCGCACGTCGGCGCGCGGCCGGACGCCGTCGCCCTCCAGCCAGAACACGCCCAGCCCGCGCAGCTCGTCGGCGGTCAGCGGATCGGAGGCGCACGGGTCGCACCAGCCCATGTCCCACGCGTATTCCTGGAAGACGGCGCGCATGTCTTCGCGCTTGACGTGCGCGTCGAACAGCGCCCGATACATCCGCGAGAAGACCGCCGGCTCCTTCACGTAGGTCGGAATCTCGACGTCGGTCGCGAGCTTCACCGTGCGGTAGTTGGTGCTCTCCACGCGGCCCTTGCGGGTCAGGGTGTAGACGAAGAGCTCCTGCGTGCCGTCGGCGTTGACCATGCCGAGCCGGATCGGCAGCATGAACTTGGGCGACTCGTAAGCCACCTGGATTGGCCGGAGCGTGACCACGCCGAGCTTGGCCTGCTCGGCCAGGTTCACCTTGGCGACGAAGAAGCGCATCTTCTGGCCGATGTAGCTGCCCAGCACCTCGGTCGCGCCGGCCGGGACGCGATAGCCGTTCTCGCGCAGCCACGTCTCGAGACCCGAGCTCTGCGCCGCCGAGAGGATGAGGATGTCGTATTCGCCGACCGTGTAGGAGGCTTCGATGGTGACGCCGAGGCTCTTGGTGCGCGCGTCCTGCCGGGCCGCTCCGGCCGCGGCCGGCGCCGCCGCCGCCATCTCCATCATCCGCAGCCGGTCGTAGACCGCACAGGGATCGGGGTCGAAGTACTCGACCAGGCGCGGCGCGGTGTAGGCGTCGAGATGCTTCACGAGCGCCGACTCGGCGATGTGAATCTGTTCCCGGGTGATCGAGGTCGGCACCGGGATCACCATGGCGAACTCGCGCGGGTTGCCGCGGAAGTCGTTGGCCATCGTGATCACGGTGCGGTCGCCGTCGCGGACGAGCACCACCTGCGACGCCTTGTTGAAGAGCGAGGTGTCGGCCTTGGCCACGTAGAACCCGCAGAAGGCCTCGGCCCGGGCAGTGACGGCCAGGCCGAGTGCGGTTGCGAGCAGGAACACGGCGGTCTTGCGGAGCATCGGGGTCCTCCAGTCGAGTCGAGAGAAGCGGGTGACGAATTGCGGCCACTGATAGCGCGCCGCCGGGACGAGCCAGTCGATCACGGGCACGAGCGGCGAGGCCGCCGCCAGCGCCCACACGAAGCCGTTCGGACGGAACAAGCGGAAGTGCACGTACCAGGCGCCAGCGGCGACGAGCATCGCGAAGGCGATGCGGCCGACGCGTGAGTCGGGCGTGGTCTTGGGGTCGGAGATCATGAAGAAGCTGAAGAGGAGGAAGGCGCCGCTCTCGAGCCGATGGAGCGGGATGGTCAACGGCTCGCCGAGCGACAGCGACCGCCCGACCAGCAGCGCCGCGTACGACGCCAGGAACGCCAGGGTCACGTCGCTTCTCGCCGCGCGGTTGACGACCAGCATCCCGGCGCAGGCCATCGCGAAGGCGAACGCGGCAGCGGTGCCCCACTGGCCGGGCGACACCCACGCCAGGTCGGTGGTCAGCAGCAGCGCGACCAGCGCGCCGTTGGTCGGGTTGAAGACGTGCTTGCCGCGGACGCGAATGACGAACTTGGAGCCGACGGCGATGGTCGAGCCGACCGCGGCGAGCCAGAGCGCGTCGGTCCGGAGGAGGAGACAGAGACTGAGGGCCGAGATGAGGGCGCTCTTGGCCCCCGACCGCCACGGGGCGCCGGTCCAGGCGTCGCCGAGCCGTTGCACCGCGAGCGCCGAGGCCAGGGTCAGGGCCACCTGGGCGGGGCCGAGGTCGAACCCGAGCCAGCCGAGGCCGTAGAAGAGCAGCGATCCGAGGGTCAGGATCTGCCCGTGCCGGGGGTCAGATCGGAGCCAATTCCACGCCAGTGCCAAGAGCCGCATCGTCGCCTCCATCTGGAGAACGGCGGCGGCCGGATTCCTTGCAGGCGTGGGCTCGGGACGCCCATGACGGCGCGGGTCTGCGCTCCGAACACTGGCCCGAGGTCGAGCGCCGGGACGCTGGCGGCTACCTGGTCGCGGTCACGCCCGACCCGATGAAGCTCTTGAGATTGGCCAGTGGTCCGACCCGTCCGTGGATTGGCGCCAGACGCGCGACATCGAGCTTCAACCTGACGATGTTGTCGTGCAGGTTGACGGCGAAGGGGTTGGGCACCGGCGGCGGCGGGGCATTGGGCGCCGGCGTCGAGTAGGCGTCGGCCTCGCTGAGGATCTTCTCCGCCGGGAAGTAGACCATCGCGAACGCGTCGTTGTGGCCGTTGCCGGCGATGGCATGCACTTCGATCGATCGCTTCCCGTCGGTCAGGACGGGCTTGTCGGTGAAGGTCTGGAACGTCGCGGCCTTCTTCGAACCGGCGAGCCGGTCGGGATTCAGGGTCCGCGGCGCCGCCCACGCCGTTTCGTAGTACGCCTTGTTGGCGTCGTGCGTCACGATCGTCGCCCCCTCGTCCACGTAGGTGCGGAGTCCGCCCGAGTGGTCGAAATGGGCGTGCGAGTTGACCAGGTAGCGGATCGGCTTGCCGGGAATCAGCTCCTTCGCCTTGGCGATGACCGCCAGCGACCGCGCCTCGTTCAGTGGCGCCTCGACGACGACGATGTGATCGGCCTGCTCGACAGCGAGGCTGTGGTGGGATCCGCCGGTGATGTAGAACACGCCCGGCGCCAGGACCTCGGACTCGGTGCGCACGGGCGGCGGCGTGAAGCTGCGCACGGCATCGGGCACGGCGACGTCGACCGCGGGATTCGCCGTCACCGCCGACACCTTGAGGTCGAGCACGGGATGGCCGCCCTGACTGCGCTGAATGCGGCCCGGGAACGTCCTGCCGCCGAAGTCGCGGTAGTCGGAGAAGACAGTCTCGACCGGCGTGTCCCCGAGCACCGTGTTGTCGATCCAGGTGCGCACCCGCTCCACCTGGTTCTGCGCGTTGATTTTCCCGACGTAGCGGTACTTGCCGCCGACGGTGAAGGTCACCTCCGACCCGCCGCCGGCTGGCGACACCGTGGCGTTGTTGGCCAGCGCCGCCTTCACGAAGCCGTGCGGCGTCGACCAGATCTCCATCACCCGCTCCTCGACGGCGGCGGGAGTCGCCTGGGCCGTCGGCGCCGCGCCTGCCGCGCCCGGCACCATGTTCCACGCGAACCCGCCGCTGACGAGCTGGACCGGCCGTTGCTCGACCGGTGCCGGGCGCGCGCGGCCCGGTTCGACCGTCTGGCGCCGGGTCATCTCGACGCGGGCGCCTGGCGTCGTGAAGTCGAGCGTGGCGCTGTAGGCGCTGACGTCGAACTGCGGCCAGGGCAAGGTCGGAGCTGGCGCCTGCCCGAATTGGAACCACTGGCCGGCCCCGGAGAATGCCGAGGGCCCGCAGATCGGCCACCCCGAGTGCCGACGCCGCACCCTCGAGCGTGCCGGCGCGTGGGCCGCACGCCACAGTCGTTGCGAGCACGGTTGCACCGACGACGAGCAGCATGGAGCGTCGCATGAATCCCTCCCGCGTTGGGCCGTGCCAGATTGGGGAGCCAGCATACCCCACAGCGGGAGGGCGATCGCCGCTCGCCAACCGACGACGTCATGCGGTCCGAGAGCGACCGATTCCGCCGCAACAGCTGGTAGGATGCAAGCGCTCAACGCCCGCCGACATGGTCGAAGATGACAGGATGCGTGACGAGTTCGTCGGCGCCACCATTGGCGCGTACAAGCTCCTGTCGCGCATCGGGGCCGGCGGAATGGGCGAAGTGTTCCTGGCGCAGGACACGAAGCTCGACAGACGGGTTGCGCTGAAGGTACTGACACGCGGGGCTGCTGCCGACGCCGAGCGCTTGCAACGCTTCCATCAGGAGGCCAGGGCGGCCTCCAGCCTCAACCATCCAAACATTCTCGTCATTCACGACTTTGGCGAGGTCGATGGCCGTCCCTTCATCGTCGCCGAGTTCGTCGAAGGCCAGACGGTTCGCGAGCAACTCGGGGGTGGACCGCTCGGCGTCCGAGAGACGATGGCGATCGCCGTACAGGTGTCCGGCGCGCTCGCGGCGGCACATGCGCGCGGCATCGTGCACCGGGACATCAAACCGGAAAACGTGATGGTACGCCCGGACGGCTACGTGAAAGTGCTCGATTTCGGCCTCGCGAAGCTGATCGCCACTGAACGGCCCGAGGCCGAGTCGACGCTCAGGACTCAGGCCGGGACCCTGCTCGGCACGCCGCGCTACATGTCACCTGAACAGGCTCGCGGGTTGGAGGCCAGCGCGCGGAGCGATGTCTGGAGCCTCGGCGTGATGCTCTACGAAATGGTCGCGGGCCGGCCGCCGTTCGACGGTCCTTCCGTTCTCGACGTCCTGGCGGCTGTGCTTCGAACCGCGCCCGTTCCCCTGGAGGTGCACGCGCCTCACGTTCCGAGACCGCTCAACCGCCTCATTGCCCGGACCCTCGAGAAGGAGCCGCGTGAACGCTTCCCGTCGGCCGTCGAGATGCACGTCGAGCTGACTGCCATGAGAGCGATCGTGGATTCGGCCGCTGGCCTCGAGCAACCCGCCACCAATTCGACGCCGACCTCGCGCCAACGGGCGCGGCGGTCGCAGGCGGCGATCGACTCCCTCGCGGTGCTGCCATTCGTCAACGGCAGCGGCGATCCCGACAGCGACTATTTCTGCGACGGCGTCACCGAGAGCACCATCGCCAGCCTGTCGATGCTCCCCAAACTTCGCGTCATGGCGCGCAGCACGACGTTTCGGTTCAAGGGTTCGGATGTCGATCCGCTGAAAGTCGGCCATGAACTGAACGTGCGTGCCGTGCTCACGGGCCGCCTGACCCAGCGCGGCGAACGGCTGGCGATTGCACTCGAGCTAGTCGACGTCGGTGACGGCTCGCGGCTGTGGGGTGCCAAGGACGATTCAGCGCTGGCCGACATCTTCAGCCTGGAGGAAACAATCGCGACGGAGGTATCCGACAAGCTGCGGTTGCGGCTCACGGCGCCCGAGCGCAGCGCCTCGTCCGCCGCAGGACCGAGAGCGTGGCCGCCTACCAGGCGTACCTTCGTGGACGCCACTGCTGGAACCGGCGCGTCGAGGCGGGATTCCGCCAGGCGATCAAGTATTTCGATGAAGCGATTGCCGTGGATCCAAGCTACGCGCTGCCTTATGCCGGACTGGCCGACTGTTATGCCCTGCTCGGCATCGCCGAATACGGTGCCATGCCTCCCCACGACGCGATGCCCAAAGCCAAGTGGGCGGCGATGAAGGCGCTCGAGATTGACGATCAGCTCGCCGAGGCCCATACCTCGCTCGCACATGTCATCGGCTTCTACGATTGGGACTGGCGCGGCTCCGAGCGCGAATTCCAGCGAGCCATCGAGCTCAATCCAAAGTATCCGTTCGCGCACCACTGGTACGCGCTACTGCTCGCCGCGCTTGGCCGCCATGACGAAGCGATCGCCAGCGAGCTCCGCGCTCGAGAGCTCGAACCGCTCTCACTCATCATCAACAAGAACGTCGGCACGATCTACCACTATGCCCGCCGCTACGACCTGGCCATCGAGCAGTACAAACGCACGCTCGACCTCGATCCTGACTTCGCGCGAACGCACTTCTATCTCGGGCTGGCCTACGAAGCCACGGGGCGCCTCCAAGAGGCCGAAGCGGAATTGCGTGCGGCGTTGACGAGGTCGGGGGGCAGCGGTGTGCTCGTCGGCCTGCTTGGCCACGCATTGGCCGCGGCTGGACGAGAGACCGAGGCGCGCGCGATGCTCGACGATTTGGAGGCGCGTCAACAGACGCAATACGTTCCCGCGTTCAACCGCGCGGTCATTCACGCGGGGCTTGGTGACAAAGACCGCGCGTTCGACCTCCTCAATCGAGCGCTCGATGAGCGTTCATCCTGGCTCGTGTCACTGCAAATCGAGCCGCTCCTCGATTCGATCCGCGATGATCCACGGTTCGCCGACCTGGTCCGGCGCGTTGGGTTGCCAGCAGGCGTTCACTAGCTGCAGAGCTCCCGGAGCGGCGCGCCGATGACCCAGCTCGTCAGGTGTGACGGCGGGCCACGCTAGAATGGCCCGCCCCCTAGACGAAGGAGAGGTACGGACATGGCGAAGAAGTCCGCCGTCGGAGCGCGCCTGGCGCCGGCCGAGGTGCCGACCGGCCCGCCGCTGTCGCTGGCCGAGTTGCGCAAGGCGACGCCGGTTCGAGCGACGACGCCGGTTCCCGACGGCGTGTTCAGTCCCGCACCGACTCGGTGCGTGTATGCCGTGTCCACGACCAGGCCGGCACTCGAGGTCTCGCGTCCACAGCGCGACCAGGCGACGGTGTGGTGCGTCGAGGCTGGCGCAGACACCGTGCTCACCCCTCACTGGCCGGGACGCCATCTCGAGGCCCTGACACGAGACGACCGGACCCCGTGGGCGCGTACCGGCTCGCGCTCGTATCGGCCGCGATGGGCCGACCTCGACTACCTGCCTCGCCTGCTGCCGTACGTCAGTGAACGGGAGTGGCTGCAGGCGATCGCGCCACGACTTTCGCCGATCGTCGTCCCTCAACACACCCTGGCGCAGGAGGCGCTGCGATTCAGTTACCCGTGGTGCACGATCGGCCGCATCCTCTCCGGCCGGTTCAGCACCGAGGCCGACGGGCACACCGGCACCGGGGTCATGGTCGGCCCGAACCTGGTGCTCACGGCCAGCCACCTGGTGCCGTGGAGCGCTCCCGACGACGACTGGTGGATGTCGTTCACGCCGGCCTGGCATGCGCAGCACCCCACGCCGGCGCCTTTTGGCTGGGAGTACGTCGAGCGACTGCGTGGACACGTCTACCAATCGGACGGCAGTCCTGGCGGCCTGGACTACGTCATCTGCAAGCTGCGGAAGCCTCTGGGCCAGAAGACCGGATGGATGGGGACGCTGAGCTACGGCGACGAAGACGACTACGAGGAGCGGAGCTGGATCAGCGTCGGTTATCCGAGCCAGGCCAGCGGCGTCCCGCAGGTCGACTTCGACATCGACATCAAGGACATCGACGGCGACGGCGACGGTCTGGAATTGGAGACGCTGTACGGGAAGGCCTTCGGCGGCGGCTGGTCGGGCGGGCCGCTGTGGGGGATGCTCGGCGAGGATCCGGTACGTGATTGGCATCAAGAGCGGATGGGAAGTCGACGGCTGGGACCCGGCGCGCGGCGTGTTCGCCGGGGGACGGCACATGGTGGACCTGACCAGTCACGGCCACGCCAACTGGCCACCCTAGCAGTGAACCTCCCGACCTTCGGACGTGCCAGGCTACTTGGTCGCCGTCACGCCATTCCGATCACGGGAATCGACGCTCGTCCGGCTCGGCGGGCCTGATGGCGGTCGGGTCAGGGACCGATAACCCCCGTAGTGCCGTCCGCACGCGCCGCTCGAGGTGCATTTGTGCGCCCGCTCTCACGCCGCCTCACTCGCCGGCTCTCCTACCTGGCCCTCGCGGCGTGGGTCGCTGACCATGGCGGCGCTGGTCCAGAAGGCATATCTGCAGGCGTCGGCGGCGAACCTGGCCACCGACCTTGCACGGTACGGCACGGCGGCGCAGTGGCGCGGCGTCTATTACCGCGGCGAGAAGATCGGCTTCACCGTCGGCCAGGTGGTCCCCACCGACGACGGCTTCGAGCTGCAGGAAGACGGCCGGCTGCAGATGTCGCTGCTCGGCGCCACCACGCCGGCCATCCTCAAGACCACGGCCAGCGTCGACCAGGCCTTCACGCTCCGCTCCTTCGATTTCTCGCTCGACCCGGGCACCGGCCCGCTCACCATGTCGGGCCGGCTCGACGGCCTCAGGCTCACGCTCGAGATCCGCAGCGGCGCCGGCACCCGCACCGAAGTCCGGACGCTCGCCGAGCCGCCGGCCCTGATGCTCAACCTGGGGCGCCGCCTGGCCAGCGCCGGCCTCACCGACGGCGCCACCCACCGCTTCATGGTGTTCGACCCGGCCACGCTGACCAACGCGCCGGTGGCCGTGCACATCGGCCGGCGCGAAGTGGTGATGACCGGCGGGCGTCCCACCCCGGCGTTTCGGGCCGAGCTGTCGTTTGCCGGCATCTCCACCACGTCGTGGATCACCGACACCGGCGAGGTGATTCGCGAAGAGAGCCCGCTCGGCCTGCTCTCGGTGCGCGAGCCGCAGGAGCAGGCGACGCAGCTCGCCGTGTCGAGCCGCGTCCAGGCCGACATGCTCGCCGCCGCGGCGGTCGTGCCGACGATGCGGGCCCGGATCGACGAACCGCGCGACGTGGCGAAGCTGCGGCTGCAGGTCGACGGCGTCGATACCTCGACGCTCGCGCTCGACGGCGCCGGCCAGGCGTGGGCGCCCGACGTGCTCGAGCTGGTCGATGCGCGCCGGCTGCGGCCGGGGCTCGCCGATCCGGAGCGGCGCGATCTACCTGCGGCCCGAGCCGCTCATCGAGAGCGACGACCCGGCGATCGTCGCCGAGGCGCAGCGGATGATCGAGGGCGCGACCTCGCCCCGCGATCGCGCCGAACGCCTCGTCCGCGCCGTCAACGGCCTGCTCGACAAGACGCCGACCATCAGCGTGCCGTCGGCCCGCGAGGTGCTGCGCACCAAGGTTGGCGACTGCAACGAGCACACGGCGCTCTACGTCGCGTTGGCGCGCGCCGTCGGCATTCCCACCCGGGTCAACGTCGGGCTCGCCTACGTGCTCGGCGCGTTCTACTACCACGCCTGGCCCGAGGTCTATCTCGAGGAGGGCGACGGGCGCGGGCTGTGGCTGCCGGTGGATCCGACGTTCAACCAGTTCCCGGCCGACGCCACCCACGTCCGGTTGCTGCGCGGCGGCCTCGACAAGCAGGCGGCGATCCTGCCGCTCATCGGCCGGCTGAAGCTGACCGTGCTCGAGGTCGAGCTGTCGCCCGATGCGATCGTGCGCACGGCGATGCCGGCGGTGCCGGCGCCGGCCCCGGTGCAGCCGGTCGACGCCGCCCAGCCGCAGGCGCCGCCGCTGGCGGCACCGGCGCGCTCCGCCGGCGGCAGCGGCTGCTGGTTCGCGCATTGCCGGGGGACTCGATGATCAGCGTGCAGGACCTGCACAAGCAGTACGGCGACTTCACCGCCGTCGACGGCGTCTCGCTCGACGTTCACCCCGGGCAGATTCACGGCTTCCTCGGCCCCAACGGCGCCGGCAAGACCACCACCATCCGGATGATTGCCGGGCTGCTCAAGCCGACGGCGGGCCGGATTCTCGTCGACGGCCACGACCTGGCGTTCGAGCCCGAGGCGGCCAAGATGGCCCTCGGCTTCATCCCCGACCGGCCCTTCATCTACGAGAAGCTGACGGCGGGCGAGTTCCTGCGCTTCCACGGCGGCCTCTACGCGATGGAGGCTGAGACCGTCGAGACGCGCATCGGCGAGATGCTCGACCTGTTCGAACTGGGCCGCTGGCGGCACGAGCTGGTCGAGAGCTTCTCGCACGGCATGAAGCAGCGGCTGGTGATGAGCGCGGCGTTCCTGCACCGGCCGAAGGCGGTGCTCGTGGACGAGCCGATGGTCGGCCTCGACCCGCGCGGCGCTCGCCTCATCAAGGACGTCTTCCGGCGGATGAGCGAGCGCGGCGTCGCCATCCTGATGAGCACCCACACGCTGGAGGTGGCCGAGGAGATGTGCGACCGCATCAGCATCATCCTCAAGGGCAAGATCATCGCCCAGGCGGCACGGTGGCCGAGCTGCGCGACGTGGCCGGCGCCGCCGACGAGGAGCTGACGGCGGTGTTCCTGAAGCTCACCGGCGGCAGCGGTCTGCAGGAGATCGACGAGGTCATCTGATGCCGGGTGACCTGACCGGGGCGCGGGGCGCAGGGGCTCGGGGCCGGCGGTGCCGGTCTCGGCGTGGTGTGGCCGGTGCTCGACCCGAGCCGTGCGCACGCCGGGGTGCGGCCGCGGCCGTTCCCGTTCCAGCTGCTGCCGTCGCTGTGGGCGGCGCGCAACCGCGCCCGCCGCCGCGAGCGCGGCGATCTGCTGCGCGGGGTCGTCTTCGGCGGCATCGGCCTGGGCGTCATCGGCGCGCTGGTCGCCGGGGCGTTCTGGGTCACGTTCCAGGCGATGCAATACGCCGAGCTCGGCGACTACCTGATCCGCATCGGCCTGTCGTGGCTGTTCCTGACCTTCCTGTCGTTCCTCGCCTTCAGCGGCGTGGTCTCGGCGCTGGCCACGTTCTTCCTGAGCGACGACCTGCGGCTGGTGATGGTCGCACCCGTGGCGGCGCGCCGCGTCTTCATGGCCCGCTTCACCCGCACGCTGGCGCAGGCCGGCTGGATGGTGGTGGTGTTCCTGATGCCGGTGCTCGCCGGCGTCGGCCTGGCCAAGTGCGCGCCGCTGTCGTTCGTGGCCGTCGCCACGCTGACGGTCGCGCCGTTCGTGGTCATCCCGGTCGGCCTCGGCACCGCCGTGACGCTGCTGCTCGTCAACGTCTTCCCGGCGCGCCGGGCCCGCGACATCCTGATGTTGATGGGGCTGGTGTTCGCGACCAGCCTGGTCATCCTGCTGCGGGTCGTGCAGCCGGAGCGGCTGCTGCGGGTCGAGTCGATGCCGGTCGTGACCGATTTCTTCGCCACGCTCCAGTCGCCGGTCACCCCGATGCTGCCGTCGTTCTGGGCGGGCGAGGCGATCTTCGCCGGGCTGCAGGGCGGTCCCGACTGGCTGCACCTGGCGGCGCTGTGGACCACGGCGGCGGCGGTGATCGTCGCGCTCGGCGCGGCGTTCGCGCGCTGGCACTTCCCGGGCTACAGCAAGTCGCAGGAGGCGCGCAAGGCGCGCTTCGCCCACTGGCGCGGGCTCGACCTGCGTCGCCGGATGGCTGCCGCTGTCGCCGGTGCGGCGCCAGCTGCTCGTGAAGGACGTCAAGGTCTTCCTGCGCGACGTCAGCCAGTGGTCGCAGCTGCTCCTGCTGCTCGCCCTGGTGCTGGTGTATCTCTACAACTTCCGCGTGCTCGACCTCGATCGCGTGCCGGGGATGAGCGGCGTGATCAAGAACGCCTACGCGTTCCTCAACATGGGCATGGCCGGATTCGTGATGGCCACCGTCACCGTGCGGTTCGTGTTCCCGGCGGTGTCGGCCGAAGGCGCCGCCTTCTGGATCATCCGCACCGCGCCGATCTCGCTCCGCGACTTCCTGTGGTCGAAGTTCTGGACCGGGCTGCTGCCGGTGCTGGCGCTCACCGAATGCCTCGTCGTCGTCGGCAACCAGTTCCTCAACACCGACCCGTTCCTCAAGCAGGTCACCGCCGGCGCGGTCGGCTTCATGGCGTTCGCGCTGGTCGGGCTGGCCGCCGGTCTCGGTGCGCGCTATCCGCGGTTCGCCGCCGACAACCCCAGTCAGGTGGCGGGTTCGTACGGCGGCGTCGCGTTCATGGTCGTCGCCGTGCTCTACGTGATCGCGATGATCGCGCTGCTCAGCTGGCCGTCGTCGGTCTATCTCTATGCGCAGACGCGGCGGCGCCCGCTCACCGACACCCAGCTGTGGCTGATGGGCGCGGCGTTCGCGGCGGCGGCGGCGATGAGCGTGGCCATCTGGCTGCTCGGGATGCGGAGCGGCGTCAAGGCGCTGCAGCAGATGGACCGCACGCCGTCCTGATCGCGGCCACGACGCCGGCGAGTCGGCTCACGTCCCTCGCGTGTAGCGGAAGTCGCAGCACGGCGCGCCCTGCATGATCGTCTGGGTGCGCGTGAAGGTGACCCCGGGGGCGAAGCCGTCGATCAGGGCCGCGTCGCGCTGGCACGACAGCACCTCGCCCAGCTCGGGGATGCCCAGCGCCCGGTACATCTCGGCGTAGCGGCAGCGGGTCACGTCGAAGGCGAGACGCTGCTCGGTGTCCTCGATGACGTGCACCTCGAGGGCGCCGGCGCGGGTCCACGGCTCCCACCGCGCGAAGAACGCCGGCAGCGACGTGTCGCCGCTCGCCGCCATGGCCGCCCCTGCTCGCGGGCGATGGCCGCGACCGCTTCGCGGGCCACCTCGATGACCCGGGCGCGCCCGAACTCCTGCCCGAGCGCGTCGAGGACCGGCGCCAGGATCCGCGCTTCGATCTCCCGCCGGGTCAAGATGCCCACGGCGTTCAGCCGGGCCACGCTCTCGGCATCGTCGGTCATCACCGCGTCCTCGGGCTCAGGATCAGGCTCGCCCAGCGCCGCCACGCTCCGGCCGCGCCGGACCCAGACGAGGAGCGGCAACCCGGCCAGCAGCATCAGGAATCCGTAGTAGACGGTGTCGGCCCCGGCGCCGGCAACCGCGGCCAGCGCGTAGGCGAAGGCCACGGCGCTGACCACCGCCGCCACGCCGGCTGGCGCCGAGTGACCGGGCATCACCCAGACGGCCAGGGCACAGAAGACGTAGGCGACGACGCTGGTCATGGTGCTGAGCAGCACGACGAAGGTGTACATCCCGACCAGGCCGCGCGAGTAGTTCATCGCCACCAGGGCCGACGCCAGCACGCCGGCGACGATCAGCGCGACCGCCGGGGTCCCGCGCGCACTCAAGCGGCCCAGCGCCGGCGGCACCAGCCCGTCGGCGGCCACGGCCACCGGCAGCTGGCCGGCGGCCAGCACCCAGCCGTTCAACGCGCCCAGACACGAGAGCGCCGCGCCGAGCGCCACGATGCGCGCCCCGACGGCGCCGAACATCCGCATGGCGCCGTCGGCGAACGGGGCGGTGGACGTCGCCAGGACGTCGGCCGGCACCAGGCTCATGACCCCGATGGTGCAGGCCACGTAGACGACCGCGGTCACGAGCGTGCCCCACACCGTGGCCCGCGGGATCGTGCGCGCGGGATCGGCGACGCGATCGGCGGGGATCGTCGCGCACTCCATGCCCTGGAAGGCGAACAGCGTCAGCGTGACCACGGCGATGATCTGGGCGCCGGCCGGCGTCACGCTCGTGTCGGGCATGGCGAACGCCGCACTGTCGAACCAGGCGAGCCCGCCGAGGCCGACCACGACGAGCGGGCAGGAGCTTCAGCGCCGTGGTGGCCACCTGCACCCGCCCGGCGAGCCCGACGCCGCGGACGTTGACGAGCGACCAGCGCCCAGATCACGGCGATGGCCAGGCCGGCGGCTCCGGCCGGCACTCGCACCACGCCGGGCAGGAACGGATCGAGGTAGCCGACCAGGGCGACGGCGAGGGCGGCCAGGGCGGCCACGATCGACAGCCAGTAGCCCCAGGCCACCAGGAACCCGACCGTGTCGCCGAAGGCGTGTCGGCTGTAGGCATAGATGCCGCCGTGCGCCGGCAGCTGGCGCGCCAGGCGGGCGAAGACGAGCGCCAGCGCGACCGATCCGGCGGCCGAGATCGCCCACCCGACCAGGCTCAGTCCCCGGAATGCCGCCAGCGACGCCGGCAGCAGGAACACGCCCGATCCCACCATGCTGCCGATGACGAGCGCGAGCGCCGACCAGAAGCCGAGTTCGCGAGGCGCGGTGTCGGCATCGGTCGCCGACGCGACAGCAGGTGTGTCGAAGAAGACGGCCGGAGGCGTGACCATGTGCGAGGCAGGGTATCAGATGCCGCGCACGGCGACGCAGCTCGATGTCACTTGCGCACGTGTCGTTCGAGCATCTGGCGCCGGACCACGCCGCCGTAGACGTTGCCCTCGGCGTCCACGCCGACGCCTTCGGCACCGGCGTGCTCCACGGCCAGCGGCTCCATGTCCTCGATGAACGCGGTGACCGCTCCGGTGCGCGCGCTGCCGATGCGGATGCCCTTCCTGATGCCCGGGCAGCTCGTGGGCGCCGGTGTCGCGGCCGCCCGATTCCGAGTCGGCGACGTAGATGGTGTCGTCGGCGGTGATGGTGATGCCGCTCGGCCGCCCGAACTGCCGCCATTCCTCGAGGAACACGCCCTGCTGGTCGAAGACCTGGATGCGGTTGTTCTCCCGGTCGCCGACGAACAGCCGGCCGCGCGAGTCCATGGCGATCGTGTGCGGCTCGCTGAACTGTCCGGGGCCGACGCCCTTGCCGCCGAACTCGGCCACGAACGTGCCGTCCCTGGTGAAGCGCACCACGCGGTTGTTCTTGCCGTCGCGGTGGCTGTCGGTGACGAAGAGATCGCCGCTGGGTGCCTCGACGACGTCGGTGGGCTGGTCGAAGTGGGCGGGGCCCGATCCGCTGACGCCCTTGGTCCCGAGCGTCATCAGCACCTTCCCGTCGGGGCTGAACTTGAGCGCCTGGTGGCCGATGCCGTTGCCGCCGCGGGCATCGGTGATCCACAGGTTGCCTTGCCGGTCGACGGTGCCGCCGTGGGGGAAGTTCATCAGGCCCTGGCCGAAGCTGCGCAGGAGCTTCCCGGTCTTGTCGAACACCAGGATCGGCGGCTCGCTGCGGCCCTCGCAGGAGTTGTTCACGCACCGGTGGACGACGAAGATCTCGCCGTTGCGGCGCGGGTTCGATGGCGGTGACCGCCGCCCACTTCACGCCCGGCGGCAGCTGCCCCCAGTCGCGCGTGGTGCGGTAGGGCTGCGGCAGGTCGTTGCGGGGGCTCTGCGGCGGCTGCGCCGACAACGACCGGCGCCAGCACGGTGCCGATCACGAGCACCGGCCAGCAGATGGGACGTTCGTGAACGCATCGACACCTCGGTGGCACCGGGAGCGGCGGGCCGGGCGCATTCTATCGCCGATTCGCCGGCGCCTGGCCGCCTGCGGGTGTAGAATCCGCGCGATCCGGAGGTGCCTGTGACGCGTGTTCCTCGTCTCGTCCTCGTCGGCGTCGTGACGGTGCTCGTGGGCGGCGGACGGCTCGCCGGCGAGCAGGAGCGAGCCGACGCGCGCGCCAAAGGACCGGTGCCGGGGCGCTCGGTCGTCGCGACCACGCTCGGCATCGTCGCCGCGAGCCAGCCGCTGGCGGCGCGTGCCGGCGTGCAGATCCTCGAGCGCGGCGGCAACGCCATCGACGCGGCGATTGCCGCCAACGCCACCATCGGCCTGATGGAGCCGACCGGCAACGGCATCGGCGGCGACCTCTTCATCCTCTACTACGAGGCGAAGACCGGCATCGTGCACGGCCTGAACGCCAGCGGCTGGGCGCCCTCGGGGCTCACGCCCGAGTTCCTGGCGTCGAAGGGCATCACCAAGATGCCGCAGCGCGGCATCTACTCGGTGACCGTGCCCGGCGTCGTCGCCGGCTGGGACGCGATGCGCACGAAGTTCGGCACCAAGCCGTTCGCCGAGCTGCTGGCCCCGGCCATCCACTACGCCGAGAACGGGCTTCCCGCTCTCGGAGGTGACCGCCGGCGGCTGGGCGCGCTCGGCGAAGATGCACAGCGAGCACCCCAACTCGAAGAAGACCTACCTCGTCGACGGCGTGCGCGCGCCGCGGGCCGGCGAGGTGTTCAGGAACCCCGATCTGGCCGGCTCGCTTGCGCCGCATCGCCGAGCGCGGGCGCGACGGCTACTACACCGGTCCGACCGCCGAGGCCATCCTGGCGATTTCCAAGGAGCAGGGCGGCACCTTCACCGCCGCCGACCTGGCCGAGTACCAGCCCGAGTGGGTCACGCCGGTGAAGACCGACTACCGCGGCTGGAGCGTCTACGAGATCGGCCCCAACACCCAGGGCGTCGCCGCGCTGATGATGCTGAACCTGATGGAGCGCTTCCCGCTCGGCGAGTACGGCTTCCACAGCCCGAACGCGCTGCACGTGATGATCGAGGCCAAGAAGCTCGCCTACGCCGACATGCTCCGCTACGTCGGCGACCCGCGCTTCTCGACGATCCCGACCGCGGCGATGCTCGACAAGGCGCGCACCGTCGATCGGGCCGAGCTGATCGTTCCCGACGAGGCGACGTGCGAGGTGCTGCCGGATCGGCTGCCCGGGGTCACCGACGCCCAGGGCCACGACACGATCTACATGTCCGTCGTCGACAAGGACGGCAACATCGTGTCGCTCATCCAGAGCAACTACAGCGGCTTCGGCTCGGGGCTGGTGCCGCCGGGGACGGGCTTCATGCTGCAGAACCGCGGCGGCCTGTTCTCGCTGCGAGAAGGGCCAGCCCAATACGCTGGCGCCGCGCAAGCGGCCGCTGCACACGATCATCCCGGCGTTCATGGAGAAGGGCGACGTGCAGATCGGGTTCGGCATCATGGGCGGCTGGAACCAGGGCCAGGCCCACGCCCAGTTCGTCTCGAACATCGTCGACCACGGGTTGACGATCCAGCAGGCGCTCGAGGCCGGGCGATTCACCAAGGGGACCTTCGAGGGCTGCGACGTCGACATCGAGGCGCTGGTGCCCGAGGCGACCCGCGCGGCGCTGACCGAGCGGGGCCACGTCCTGAAGGTCGCCGACCCGCGCAGCGGCACCTTCGGCTTCGGCCAGGCGGTGATGAACGGCGCCGGCGGCGTGCACTTCGGCGCCTCGGAGCCCCGGCACGACGGCGCGGCGATTCCGCAGGCGCCGGCGGTGTTCGACGGCTCGAGGCCGCGGTAAGGCCGATGGCCACGAATCGCCGGCGGGTCGGACGGCGCGGGTTTCTGAAGGGGGCGGCGGTCGGTGCCGCGGGGCTCGTGACACCGACGGTGGCTGCCGCCGCGCCGGCGGGCACCCAGCAGGCCGCGCCCGCTGGCCCCGCTCCCGCGTCGCCGGCGCCCGAACGTGTCGAGGTGTTCCACACCGATCGGCCCGGCTCGGACTACATGGTCGACGTGCTGAAGTCGCTGGGCTTCGAGTACGTGGCCGCCAATCCGGGGTCGACGTTCCGCGCGCTGCACGAGTCGCTGATCAACTACGGCGGCAACAAGGCGCCCGAGCTCCTCACCTGCTGCCACGAGGAGTCGTCGGTGGCGATGGCGCACGGCTACGCCAAGATCGAAGGCAAGCCGATGCTGGTGATGGCCCACGGCACCGTGGGCCTGCAGCACGCGTCGATGGCGGTCTACAACGCCTACGCCGACCGCGTGCCGGTCTACATCGTCATCGGCAACATCCTCGACGTGCAGTGGCGGCGCACCGACGTCGAGTGGACGCACGCCGTGCAGGACGCCGCGGCCATGGTGCGCGACTACACCAAGTGGGACGACACGCCGGTGTCGCTGACGCACTTCGGCGAGTCGGCCGTGCGCGCGTTCAAGATGGCGATGACGCCACCCTACGGCCCGGTCGTGCTCGTGGCCGATGCCACCTTGCAGGAAGAGCCGATTCGCGCCGGCGAGCGAACGCCGCCTGCGCGTGCCGAAGCTCACGCCGACCACGCCGCCGGTGGGCGACCCTGGCGCAGTGACCGAGCTGGCGCGGATGCTCGTGGCCGCCGAGAACCCGCGCATCATCGCCGGCCGGGTCGCCCGCACGCCGCGCGGGCGTGTCACGTGCTCGTCGAGCTGGCCGAGCTGCTCCAGGCGCCGGTGCAGGACATGCGTTTCTACCTGCGCATGAACTTCCCGAGCCGTCATCCGCTCAAGCTCGGGCCTGCCGTGCCGGTCGCCGATGCCGACGTCATCCTCGGCCTCGAGCATCCGGAGTTCTTCCAGAACCTGCACACGCTGACGCCGACCAACCGCATGGGCATGGAGGCCCGGCCCAACTTCAAGCCGGGCACGAAGATCGCCACCATCTCGTCGAGCGATCTGCTGACCAAGAGCAACTACCAGGACGCGGGCCGCTACATCGAGGCCGACCTCGACCATCCCCGCCGACGCCGAGGCGACGCTGCCGGCCCTCATCGAGGCGTGCCGAACGCTCATCACGCCGGAGCGCCAGCGGGCGTTCCAGGCGCGCGGCGCACGCGTCGCGGCCGAGACGCGCCGCGGCGCACGACCAGGCGCTGGAGCACGCCTCCTATGGGTGGGACGCCAGCCCGATCTCGACGGCCCGTCTGTCGGCCGAGCTGTGGAACCTGCTGAAGGACGAAGACTGGTCGCTGGTGTCGGACGCCGTCGTTCATCAGCAACTGGCCGCATCGGCTGTGGGACTTCACCAAGCACTACCAGTACATCGGCTGGTCGGGCGCCTACGGCATCGGCTACGGCGCCCCCGCCGCCGTGGGCGCGGCGCTCGCCAATCGCAAGCACGGACGGCTGAGCGTGAACATCCAGTGCGACGGCGACCTGAACTACGCGCCGGCCGTGCTGTGGACGGCGGCGCATCACCGCATCCCGCTGCTGACGGTGATGCACAACAACCGCGCCTATCACCAGGAGCGGATGTTCATCGTCGACATGGCCACGCGCGCCAACCGCGACGTGAGCCGGGCGGGCATCGGCAACGATCTCTCGAATCCGGTCATCGACTACGCGTCGCTGGCCAAGGCCTACGGCGTGCATGGCATCGGCCCGATCGCCACGCCTGCCGATCTCGGCCCGGCGCTCAAGCGCGCGATCGAGGTCGTGAAGCGCGGCGAGCCGGCCCTGGTGGACGTGGTCACGCAGCCGCGCTGAGCGCAGGAGATACGCGATGAGTCGAGTGCCGATCGTCTGCGCTGGCCGTGATCGTCGCCGGCGCCCTCCACGGCTCTGCCTGGGCCCAGACACCCGCCGCGAGCGCCGGCGCCCACCGGCAACGCCGAGACCGGCGGCAGACTGTACATGGCCAAGTCCTGCTACATGTGCCACGGCACCGAAGGGCAGGGCGGTGTGCCCTATCCGCGCATCGCGCGGGTGCAGCGCGGGCAGGAGAACTTCATCCGCTACGTCAGGCGCCCGGTGCGCATGGCCGCGTATTCGGAGGCGGTGGTGACCGACGCCGAGCTCGCCGACATCTACGCGTTCCTGCGGGCGCTGCCGGCGCCCACGCCCGTGGACGAGATTCCTCTGCTGAAACAGATGCGACGCACGCCCTGACGGCGTGGCGCTGGTTGGCGGCACGCGGGCATCGCATATGATGCCGCGAGTGGTTCCGGGTCCTCGTTCGCTGTGCGCACTCGCCACCGCGGTCCTGCTCGGCGCGGTGACTGCGGGGCAGACGACCGGGCCGTTGTGGTTCGACGTCACCGCCGAGGCGCTGCCGCCGACCAGGTACTGGACCAACAAGGTCGAAATCGCCGACCTGAACGGCGACGGCCGCCCTGACCTGCTCTTCGCCAACGGCGGCGACTACTCCACGCCGGGCACGCCGGAGCCGAATCAGGTGTTCTTCAACGTCGGTCCGGGTTTCAGGTTCAGCGAAGCGACGTCGCGGGTGGTCGGCGACACCCCGGACCTGGCCCGCGTGATCAAGGCCCGCGACTTCAACGGCGACGGCCTGGTCGACGTCGTCGTCGGCACGACCTATCAGACGCAGAGCCGCCTGTTCCTGGGCACCGGGCCGGGCGCCTTCCGCGAGGCCACCGCGACCCACCTGCCGCAGATGCCGCTCAGCGTCGGCGACCTCGAGGCCGGCGACGTCGATCTCGATGGCGACCTGGATTTGGTGCTGGCCGATTGGGGGCCGGGCAACAACATGACCAACGACGGCGGCGTGACCCGGCTCTGGCTCAACGACGGCACCGGACGCTTCACCGACGCCACCGCGGCGCGGATGCCGTCGCTGAAGGTGCGTTTCTCCTGGGACCTCGAAGTGGCCGACGTCGACAACGACCACGACCTCGACGTGCTGGTCTCGTGCAAGCGCTGCCCGGGCAGCAGCCTCTTCAGGAACGACGGCGCCGGCACGTTCACCGAAGACCCGCGGGCGCTGCCGCAGTACACCAACAACTACGAGTTCGAGGCGATGGATCTCGACGGCGACGGCTGGCTCGACCTGGTGACGATCAACGACGGCGACATCGCCAGCGACGAGCGCGACAACCGCCGCGAGCACGTCTTCAGGAACGACGGCAAGGGCCGCTTCCGTCGACGCGACCGCCGGCTGGTGGCCGCCGGCGCACAACGTCGGCGAAGACGACAACATGGTGGCGTTCCTCGACGTCGACAGCGACGGCGACGCCGACTTCGTCGTCGGCTCGCTCAGCGGACCGGATCGCCTGCTCGTCAACGACGGGCACGGGCCGTCTCACGGCCCGTCTCGACGTGTTCAGCGGCGAAGCCACGCCGGGCACGCTCGGCCTGGCGCTCGCCGATCTCGACGGCGACGGCCGGATGGACGTCGTGCAGGGACAGGGCGAGCACAAGACCGCGGTTTCGGAGCGGATCCACGCCGGACGCGGCCTGCCACCCGACACGCGCGCCGCCGTCGGTCAGCCTGGTGCGGGCGGCCGACGCGTGCCGGCGGTGGACGCGTCGTGCGTGCCCGCGTCCACGATCGCAAGAGCCCCAGCCTGGCCACCGAATGGCGCCGCGTGGTGGTCGAGTGGACGACGCCGGCCGGCCCCCGCGACGTCGCCGATGCGCTGGTACGGCGAGTACCTGTGGGCCGCCGACTGGCCGGCCGACCTCGATCCGGCGACGCCCTACCGCGTGTGCGCCACCGACGCCGCCGGCAACACGGCGTGCGAATCTCCGACCCCGTGACGACGAAAGGACGGCCACCGTGGAACAGACCATCGAGACGCTGCTGAACGACTTCGAGGCTGGCAAGATGAACCGCCGGCAACTGATCAAGAGCCTGGCGATGGTGGCGTCGGTGGCCGCCCCGGCGACGGCGCTGGCCCAGGGCGCGCCGGCCAAGGCGCCGTGGAAGACCGTGCACCTCGACCACATCTCGTATTCGGTGACCGACTACAAGCGCAGCGCGGCGTTCTACTCGAGCCTGATGGGCTGGGAGATCGCCAACGACAACGGCACCAACCAGGCGACGCTGAAGATCGGCGACGTCGGCGAGATCATCATCCGCAATGCCCGCCGTCCCGACGGCGCGCCGGCGCCGGCGGCCCAGGCCAACCGCCCCCGGTCACCGGCGTCATCAACCACATCTCCTACGGCATCCAGCCGTGGGACACCGACGGGGTGAAGGCCGAGCTCGAGAAGCGTAGGCTCTCAGCCGCGTCCGGACATGGTCGGCGAGAACTTCAAGAGCTGGCACGTGCTCGATCCCGACGGCTGGGACCTGCAGATTAGCAACCAGGCGAAGTAGTTCAGTTGCCCGTTGGGGGCCCTTTATGCGTAGGCGCGCTCCTGGCGAAGCTGCTACTTCCAGGCAGAGCTGCTACTTCCAGGCAGAGCCGCTACCCTCCAGGCAGAGCTAAAGCTCTGCCCTACATAAGCAGCCCGCCGCGGCACGTAGGGCAGCACGTAGGGCGGGCAGAACGTAGGGCAGCACCTAGGGCAGAACGTAGGGCAGCACCTAGGGCAGAACGTAGGGCAGCACTTTAGTGCTGCCTTTCAGGCGGAGCTGCTGCCTTCCAAGAAGAGTTAAAGCTCCGCGCTACGGGCGTTGGTCACCGGCCCGCCGTGCCCGGTCCGGATCCGCCGACTCGGGTGAACGGCAGGCGCCGAACGCGCCCCATGCTGATGGTCATGCCGCTCACCGCGCCGCCGGCGGCGCGCTGGAACGTCACGGTCGGGGAGCTGGCCGGTGCCGGCGAACAGATTGGCGGCCGATCGGCTGCCACGGTGAGGGCCGATGTCCGGGGGCGGACGATCCAGAGCGCCTGGGCCGGCCATCGGTCACCTCGTAGGTGGCGCCGAGTTCGGGCGAGTGATAGCGGCCCGGCGAACGGCGTCAGATCGACCGGCGGCATTCAGCGGGCGGCAGGCGCTTGAAGACCGCCGGCGCCAGCGGCGGCGCCAGCACGTGCAGCTCCTGGTCGCCTGCCTGTGCTCGCGGCGGGGAACAGCAGCTCGCCGCCGCGCGGCCCGGCCCTGAACCGGCCGTCGCCGAGGGCTCAGCAGGGCCGGCCCGCCGGTGCCGTCCGCAGCGTCGCCGTCCACGACGGTGATGCGCCGGACGTCGTCGGTCACCGGATTCCAATAGACGCCGGCCAGGGCCTGCAGCGCCTCGGCCGGCAGCGTCATCGGCGCCGGCAGCGGCGCCAGCGCCGAGGCCGGCAGCAGCATCGTCGGCGACCTGTCGCGTGAGGTCGCCGGGGTTGGTCGGTGCTCAGGTTGCAGAACGCGGCGATCGCCAGGTCGTGGTCGGGGAACCGGACCACGTCGGCTGCGGTAGCCGGCGTCGGCGCCGCCGTGGCCGACGACGCGCACGCCGCGATAGGTGCCGACGGCCGAGGCCCCAGCCGTAGCCGATGGCTCGGTCCCGTCGTTCAGGCGGCCCGACGACCTGGGCCTCGTCGACCAGCGTCGCGTCCGCCGACTCGTGCGCGTCGACGAAGTTCTGTTCCCAGCGCAGCAGGTCGCCGACCGTCGTGAACAGGCTGGTCGCGCCGTCGGTGTCGAAGACCGGGAATGCTGATGCGGAAGCCGCCGTCCGGGCGCGGCTGGTAGGCCGAGGTGCGGCCGCCTGCACGATCATCGTGTGGTCGTCGTGGAAGTGCGTGCGCGTCATGCCGAGCGGCGCGAAGATGCGCGCCTCGGCGAACTCGCGCAGCGACTGGCCGGAGATCGCGCGTGCACGATCGCGGCCGAGCAGCGTGAAGCCGGTGTTGCTGTAGAGGTATTCCGCGCCCGGGTCGAAGTTGAGGCCGCGCTGTCTGGCGGCCATCGTGCAGCACGTCGGCCTCGGTGATCACGTCGTCCTCGCGCCAGCCGGCGTAGGTCTGCAGGGTCCACTGATCGCGCAGGCCGCTGGTGTGGTGCATCAGGTGCCGCACGGTGATGCGTTTGCCGAAGTCGGGCAGCTCCGGCAGGTGCTTTCGCACGTCGTCGTCGAGCGACAGCTTGCCGTCGGCGGCGAGCAGGGCCACCGAGAAGGCGGCGAACTGCTTGGAGATTGACGCCACGTGGAAGATGGAGTCGGGCGAGATGGCCGCGTCGTACTCGAGGTTGGCCATGCCGTAGCCGCGGGCGTACCTCACCGCTGCCGTCTCCGGCTCACACCCGAGCGCGCAGCCGGGCGAGGCGGTCGTGTCCCACGGCGCGAACACGGCGTCGATGCGGCCGACGGTCTCGGCGTCGAATGCGGCGCCGGCGCCATGATCCTGCCGCGACCACACCGTCGTCGAGGCTGCCAGCAGGCAGACGCCCAACACGCCACTCCAGACGGCACGCGTCATCGACATGGAATCCTCCCGGACGGCGGGATGCTATCACCTCGAGGCGGCCTGGCACGCCGCTCGCTATGGCAGAGGGACAGCAGGGGCCAGATGGTCCGCCTGTCATCGTTGCAGCTCGTGGTCGCCGCTCTCGTTCCCTTCGTCCGTCGGACGTAGGGCAGCTCTGGAGCTGCCTACCAGCCGAGCTGAAGCTCTGCCCTACGCACATGAAAGGACGCTCTAGGCGATGAGGTCGTGCAGCACGGTGCCCGACACGTCGGTCAGGCGGAAATCGCGGCCGCTGTAGCGGTAGGTCAGCTTGGTGTGGTCGATGCCGAGCAGGTGCAGGATGGTCGCGTGCAGGTCGTGCACGTGCACCGGCTTGTCGATCGCCTTGAAGCCGAAGTCGTCGGTCGCGCCGTAGGTGATGCCGCCCTTGATGCCGCCGCCGGCCAGCCACATCGTGAAGCCGAACGGGTTGTGATCGCGTCCGGCCTGCACGCCGCCGGCGCCGCCGCCGACCTCGACGACCGGCGTCCGGCCGAACTCCGACCCGCACACGACGATCGTGTCCTGCAGCAGGCCGCGTGACTTCAGGTCCTTGATCACCGCGGCGAACGGCTGGTCGGAGTCCTTGGCGTTCTTGCGGTGCTGCTGGATGTCGGCGTGGGCGTCCCAGGGATCGCCCTTGGCGTAGTAGACCTGCACCATCCGCACGCCCCGCTCGACCAGCCGCACCGCCATCAGGCAGCCGCGGGCGGTGCTGCCCGGGCCGTAGAGCTCGAGCGTCGCCTTCGACTCCTTGCGGATGTCGAACACCTCGGGCGCCTCGGTCTGCATCCGGTAGGCCACTTCCATCGAGCCGATCGCCGCTTCGAGCTGCGGATCGGCCGGCGCCGCGCCGCGCTGGATCTTGTCGAGCGCCTCGAGCAGATCCAGCTCGCGCCGCTGCTCGGCCAGCGTGAAGTCCTTGTGGTGGATGAACGAGACCAGCTTCTTCGGGTCGAAGTCCTTGCCGACGATCTGATCGGGCCGCTCGACCTTGCTCGGGATGAACGTGCCCTGGTGCATGGCCGGCAGGAACGCGCTGTTCCACAGCGGCGGCCCGACCGTGGTCGGCACGTCGGGGCAGAGCACCACGTAGCCGGGCAGGTTCTTGTTGCTGGTGCCCAGTCCGTAGGTGAGCCACGACCCGATCGACGGCCGGCCCGACCTGGATGTGGCCGGTGTTCATCATCAGCATCGACGGCTCGTGATTCGGGATGTCGGTGTGCATCGACCGGATCACGCAGATGTCGTCGGCGCAGGCGCCGACGTGCGGGAACAGCTCGCTGACTTCCAGGCCGCTCTTGCCGTAGCGCGAGAAGGCGAACGGCGACTGCATCAGCGCGCCGGTCTTGCGCTCGGTCGCCACCTCGCCGCCGGGCAGCGGCTGGCCGTGATACTTGGCCAGCATCGGCTTCGGGTCGAAGCTGTCGACCTGCGACAGCCCGCCGTTCATGAACAGGAAGATGACGTGCTTGGCCTTGGCGGCGTGGTGGAGCCCGCCGCGTGGCCGCGGCCGCGCGTCCGCCGGCCTGCAGCCCGGCCGCCGACAGCGACTGGTCGACCATGCCGGCGAAGGCCAGCATGCCGAAGCCGTTGCCGATGCGGCACAGGGCGTCGCGGCGGGTGAGGGGCGGCGGCTGTCGGTGACGACATCGTCAGTTCACGTAGAGGAATTCGTTCGAGCTGAGCAGCACCTTCACGTAGCGGCCGAAGGTGGTGACCGGCTTCATCTTGTCGGCCTCGGCGGCTGGCGGCTTGGCGCCCGGGGTCACGCCGGCCATCATGCCGTCGGCCATGGGGCGTCGCCGCCCTCGGACGCGGCGGCCTCGTCGGCCGGCGGCGCTGGCGCCGGCTCGGCGGCCTTGCCGTCCTTGGTCGCGGCGGCTTTCGCCGCGCGCCGCTCGTCGTGCTGTTTGCCCGCTTCGGCCTTCAGGAACGCCCGGCCGGCCGCGGTCTCGTCGGCCGTCGGCGGCCGTCCGAACAGCAGGCGGTAGACGGCGGCGATGCGGGCCGCGTCGTCGGGCTCGTCGGCGACCCGCTCGGCCAGCCGCTCGGCGTGCTGCTGCATGAAGTCGCTGTTCATGAAGAACAGCCGCTGCAGCGGCACGGTGGTGGAGAAGCGCTGCTCGGCGGTCTGGCTCGGGCTCGGGAAGTCGAAGAGCTGCAGGAACTCGTCGAGCTTGTAGCGGCTCACCTTGCCGTAGACGGTGCGGCGGTCGGCCAGCGGGGTCAGCGGCACCGACGGGCCGCCGATGCGGGTGTCGAGCGCGCCCGAGACGGCGAGCACCGCGTCGCGAATCTGCTCGGCCGGCAGGCGCTTGCGGTTGGCTCGCCAGTAGAGCCGGTTGCCCGAGTCCTTGGCCGCGGCGGTCGCCTCGGTGGCCGTGCTCAGCCGATACACCCGGCTGCGGAGAATCTCGCGCTGCAGCGCCTTGACCGAGTACCTGTGGTCGATGAAGTACTGCGCGAGGTAGTCGAGCAGCGCCGGATGCGTCGGCCGCTCGCCGTTCTTGCCGAAGTTGCTGGGCGTGTTGACGATCCCGGTGCCGAAGTGCTCCTTCCACACGCGGTTGACGAGCACGCGCGCGGCGATCGGCTGGGCGCCGATGGTGCGGGCCAGCTCGAGCCGTCCACTTCCGGCGGTGAACCGCGTCCGATCGCCCGGGCTCAGCACGCTGACGAACCCGCGCGGCACCGTGTCGCCCAGCCGCATCGGGTTGCCGCGGACGTGCACCTGCAGGTCGACCGGCGTCTCGAGATCGCGGACGCCGTGCACGAAGGCGTACTTCGGCGGCAACGCCTTCTGCATCGTCTCGATGTCCTTGCGCAGCGCCTCGATGGTCGCGCGCCGGTCCTGGCCGAGTCGCTGTTCCAGGCTCCAGCCGCGGAAGCGCAACAGGCCGGGCGTCGATCGCTGGCCGGGAATGAACGAGTCGGTCGCCAGGTCGACGACGAACACGTCGCGGTAGAGGGCCACCCGATCCTTCGCCATGCTGCGCAGCTCGAGGCCGCAGCCCGGGCAGAAGTCGTCGTTGGTCTTGAACTCGTTGGGCAGGTTCGCCGGCTCTTTCGGCTTGGCCGTCGGCAGCGCCCGCGCCTTGATGATCTCGTTCTCCTTGCGGACCTCGCGCTCTTCGAGCACGACGCCGACCACCAGATCCTGGAACGCGGTGGCCAGCGTCTCGGCCTCTTTCGCCGTCCCGCCGCGGGCGATCATCGCCTGCCAGTCGCTGAGGAACGGGTAGTAGGTCGGCGGCCGGGTCAGGAACTTGAGCCAGCGGTCGAACAGCTCGTAGTCGAGCTTCTCCCGCTCGATGATCTCCGCCTTGTCCTTCTTCGGTTCGCCGGCTGACCTGCCACGCCGCCTTCATGTACTTCGCCGACTCGAACGCCAGCGTGGCGGCGAGCTGCTCGGCTTCGACCCGCAGGAACTCCGCGAGCATCTCGCGCTTCAGCTTGAGCGCCTTCTCCTTGGCCTTGTACTCCTCGACGACGGCCTTCGGCGCCAGCGGGTACTCGTGGTACTCGGTGTTCAGGAACACGCCGCCGAGCGCGTAGTAGTCGGTGGTGGGAATCGGGTCGTACTTGTGGTCGTGGCAGCGGGCGCAGCCGACGGTGAGGCCGAGCAGGCCGCGGCTCACCGCGTCGACCCGGTCGTGCCGCTCGTCGGCGCGGGTGATCTCGACCGCGCCGTTGTCGTAGTACCAGGGCCCGAGGCCCAGGAAGCCCAAGGCCGGCAGATGGCGCACACGCTCGGCCGGCGGCAGCAGGTCGGCGGCGAGCTGCGCCGTCACGAACTGGTCGTAGGGCAGGTCGTCGTTGAAGGCGCGGATGACCCAATCGCGATAGAGGTGCGCGTTGGGATACGGGTTGAAGCCGCGGCCCATCGGGTCGAGGCTCCGGTAGTCGTCCTCGCCGTAGCGCGCCACGTCGAGCCACATGCGTCCCCACGTCTCGCCGTAGCGCGGCGAGGCGAGCAGCCGATCGACGACCTTTTCGAACGCCTCGGGCGAACTGTCGGCGACGAACGCGTCGGTCTCCTCGGGCGTGGGCGGCAGGCCGGTGAGGCCGATGGTCACGCGGCGCAGCAGCGTCCGCTTGTCGGCGTCGCCAACCGGACGCAGGCCCTCGGCTTCGAGGCGCCGCGAGGACGTGGCGATCGATGTCGGTCGCCGGCCAGTCGCTGTCGCGAACCGACGGCGGCGGTGAGGCGGCCAGTGGCGCGAAGGACCAGAACGCCCGCTGCTCGGCGGTGATGGCCTTGGCATGCGACGCCACCGGCGTGGCGGCGGCGGTGGCCGGCGCCGGCCAGACCGCGCCCAGCCGCACCCACTCGGTCAGCACGTCGATGTCGGCCGGCGCGAGCTTGGCGCGGCCCTTGGGCATCGCGGGATAGCCGGCGGCGTGTTGCACCACCTTCAGCAGGGTGCTCGCGTCGGGCTTGCCGGGCTCGACGATCGGGCCGGCGTCGCTGCCCTTGAAGAAGCCCTCGCGGGTATCGAGCCGCAGCCCGCCCATCGCCGTTTCGCCATGGCAGGCATAGCAGTTGGCGGCGAGCAGCGGACGGATCCGCGTCTCGAAGGCATCGGGCGCCTGGAGCGCGGCCGCCGCCGGTGCCGGCGCGGGAGGTGCAGCGGGAGCTTGACGGGCGGTCAGCGCGGCCGTCAGGAGTCCGGCCCACGCCACGGCCCAGACCGTCATCGCCACCGTGCGGCGCACGGGCGTCATCGATGACTTCATGCCGAGCGCCGCCAAGTATTATGCATGAGCATGATTCGCCGCCCACCGTGCAGGTGCGCGCCCGATTGGGCAGGTCGCCTGCGTCGCCGCCGGTGGTGGAGCGGCCCGGCCGGCGGGCTCCTCGTGGCGCTGCTCGCGGTTGGCGCATTACGCGGCCAGGCCCCCGCAGCGGCCGCACCGGCGGCCACGCCTCGGCCCCCCGATCGCATTCCGTGGGCGCGGCTGACGCCCGACGCCGCCATCGCGGTGGCGGCCAGTCCCGGCGGGTGGGCGACCGAAGACGCCGTCTGGCTGCCCGCGGCCGCCGATCAGGTGGTGCGCCGCATCGACGCGACGTCCAACGCCGTCACCGCCACCGTCACGCTCGATCACCCGCCGTGCGGGTCGCTCGCCGTGGCTTTCGACAGCGTCTGGGTGCCGCTTGTGCGCCGCCGGGACCATCGCCCGCGTGGATGCCGCCAAGGCCGCGCCGACGGCGTCGGTCGCGCTCGCTCCGGCGGCGCCTGGTGGGCGCCTGGCGGTGGCGGTCGGCAGCGTCTGGATCGCCTCGGACGACGCCGGCGTCGTGTCGCGGGTCGATCCGGCCACCAACGAGGCCGTCGCCGAGGTCTACGTCGCGCGCCGTCCGGTGGCCGTCGCCGGGTCGGACGACGGCCTGTGGGTGTCGAGCGAAGAGGGCGACGTGGTGACCCAGGTGAATCCGCACACCAACGCCGTCGGCGAGACGACGAAGGTCGGGCCGCGGCCGGGCCGGATCGCCGTCGGCGAAGGCGGCGTCTGGGTGCTCAATCGCGGCGACGGCAGCGTCACCCGCCTGGACCCGAAGACCGCCAAGGTCGTCGCGACCATCGCCGTTGACGAGGCTGTCGGCGACGGCGACATCGCCGCCGGCGAGGGCAGCGTGTGGATCAGCGCCGCCGGCGTGCCGCTCATCCGCATCGATCCGCGCAGCAATCGGGCGGCGCAGCGCTTCGAGGGCGCCGGCGGTGGCGCGGTCGTGATCGGTCATGGGTCGCTGTGGGTGAGCGCCGGCCCGGCGCTGGTCTGGCGACTCGATCCGCAGCTCGTGGCCGCGACCCGCCCGGACTGAGCCGCGAACAGTGAAGGGGCCTGGCCCCAACGGCACGAGTCTTGTGCCAGTGGTCGCAGATTCTGCGGACAGCGCGGCTCAGCCCGTGGCAAGGCGGGTGATCCGTGCGGCGTCCGGCACTGGAAACCGGTCGCTCACGACCTCATCGATCGCGGGGACACGCCGCGACTTCGCCGTGCACAGCAGGCGCATCGATTCGGCGAACCGCGTGCGATCGATAGCGCCGATACCCAGACGGGCGCCCTCGGGGTGGCTCATCTCACCGGCCAGCGTCCGAGCGAGGCGGTCACGCTCCGCGGCGACGACGAGGGCCGGATCGCGGCGCCGCACCGCGGCGATCGCCGCGTCCGGATCGGCGATGACATCGGCGACGCCGCGGTTCACGGCACGCACGAGCCCGGCGACCAGGGCGGGCTGGTCCCGCACGAGCCGCCGCGACGCCATCAGCGCGCTGCCGTAGAGCTCTGGGACCAGCGTCCGATAGTGAAGGAACCGCACGCGGTCGACCGACTGGCCAGCGCCGACGAGCGCCGCCGCGATCGTCGACTCGTAGCCGAAGATGCCGTCGCTCTCGCCGCTGAACATGCCATCGGCCAGCTCGCGCATGCCCGCCTCGCTGGTCGAGATGCGCACGCGGCTGGCGTCGATGCCGGTACGAGCGGAGAAGGCCGGGAACGTCTGCAGCGCCACGTCGGTGGCGTGCCCGCGGAGGTGCCGGCCCTGCAAATCGGCCGGCATCGCGATTGACGAGCCAGCCGGTACGGCCACCACCGATGGCGAGCGGTTGAACATCGTGTAGACGGCGAGCGGCGCCCGGTCCGGCGCGGTGGCCACTAGCTCCACCAGCGCATTCACGTCGCCGTAGCCGATGTCGAAACCCTCGTCGGCCGTGCGCCCGGCTGCGGTGTAGGCGCCGCGCCCGGGGCTGAAGGTCAGCTGCAGGCCTGCGTCCTTCAGGTAGCCGCGATCCTCGGCCAGACAGAACCAGGCGTTCACGCTCGGAGTAGCCGGAGTTGAGCAGCATCCGCAGTGGCGTCTGCGCTCCGCTCCCACGGACCGACGACAGGACGGCCACGGGGGCCGTCGCGAGGACGCCGACGAACGATCGACGGGTGACGGCTGGCATCGGCCCTCCTCGGTCGGTCAGCGGGCCAGCGTCTTCACGCGCTCGGCGGCCGGCGGCAGGTACCTCGCGCGTGAAGATCTCGTTCACCGGCGGGACCCGCGTCAGAGTGCGGCTGCGGGCGATGAGGGCGATGGCACGGGCGAGGCGTGCGTCGTCGACGTCGCCAATGCCGAGCCGCGCGCCTTCGGGATGCGCAAACTCGGTCGCCAGAGTTCCGGCCAGCCTGGCGCGGTCGACCGGCTTGCTGATCGAGGGCGCCAGTTTCGCGACGCTCTCGATTGCGGCGTCGAGGTCGGCGATGGTGTCGACGAGGCCACGATTGGCCGCGCGCACGAACGCCGTCACCTCGGCGGGGCGTTCCTTCACCAGTCGTCGCGACGCCAACAACGCGTTGCCGTACAGGTCGGGCGTGTAGTGGCGGTACTCGAGGAAGCGCAGCCGCGTCTTGGCGTCGATCCCAGCCGGAGCGACCGCCGCGGTGATGGTGTTGACGAAGCCGAACACTCCGGCGCTCTTGCCCGCCAGCATGTCCTCGACCAGCGAACGCATGCTCGCCGGCGAGCGGCGGATCTCGATCCGGGTGGCGTCGATGCCGGTGGCGGCGGCGAAGGCCGGGAACACCTCGAGCGCCGCGTCAATCGGATGGCCGGCGACAGCGCGACCCTCCAGATCCTTGGCCGTCTTCACCGGGCCGGCGGCGTCAACCGCAATCGTCAGCGGCGTCGTGTTGAAGGTCACGTAGACGGCGATCGGCGCGTCGGGCGTCCGGGCCGCCACCAGCGGCACCAGCGCATTCAGATCGCCGTAACCGAAGTCGAAGCCCTCGGGGCCGACCCTGGCGACGACCGCCGCGGCGCCATCACCTTCGACGAAGTCGACGTCGAGGCCGGCATTCGCGAAGTAGCCGCGGTCGCGGGCCAGGAAGAGAACGCCTGCGGCCCCGAGATGTTCGAGTTCAGCAGGAGGCGATAGCGCCGCCGCTGGGCCGCCAGGCGGTGACCGCCGGCCACCGCAGCTCCCATCAGCGTGATGAACCGCCGTCGATCGACTGTCTGCATCTGCGAGCCCCTCGGCCGTGGCTGCGCCGTGTGCTAGCGTGGCGCCGTGCGCACGCGCCAGCCTTGCCGTCGTCGCCGCCGTCTGTCTCGCCAGCCGGGTGCCGGTGCGCGCGCGTACGCCGGCCGACCTGGTCATCAGCGCAGCAACCGTCGTCGATGTCCAGGCCGGCACGACCTCGCCCGGCCGCACCATCGTCATCACCGCGGGACGGATCGTCGACGTCGGCAGACGACGCCCGCCGATTCGCGGCCGCCCGCGAGGTCGATGCCGGCGGCGCGTTCGTCATGCCCGGGCTGTGGGACAACCACGTGCACTTCGGCGGCGGCGAGGCGCTGGTCGAGGAGAACCGGAATCTCCTGCCGCTCTACCTCGCCCACGGAATCACCACGGTGCGCGACGCCGCCGGCGATCTCAGTGCCAGCGTCCTCGAGTGGCGATCGCAGGTGGCCGCGGGCACGCTGCTCGGGCCGACCATCTACACGTCGGGCCCCAAGCTCGAGGGCATCGATTCGATCTGGCCGGGCGACCTCGAGGTCGGCAGCGAGGCCGACGTGCGCGCCGCGCTCGACCGGTTGCAGGCGATGCGCGTCGACTTCGTGAAGATCACCGAGAACACTCTGACGCCGGCGCTCTACCTGTACGGACTCGCCCAGGCGCGGCAGCGCGGCTTCACCGTCTCGGCGCACGTCCCGGTCGCCCTCACGCTCGACCAGGTGTCAGAGGCCGGACTCGGGTCGATCGAGCACATGTCGTATCTGCTGCGCGGCGGCTCGCCACGCGAAGCCGAGCTGAGTGCCGCCGTCGCTGCCGGCCGGATTCGGCCGCCGACGCCGTCACGGCGATGGTCGACGGGTTCGACGAGTCGACGGCACTGGCGACCTTCGGCCGCCTGGCCGCCCGCGGCACCGCGGTCACCCCGACGCTTGAACGGCAGCCGTGTCCTGGCCTATCTCGATCGGGACACACACGCCAGCGACGACTACCTGAAGTACATCGGTCCCGGCCTTCAGGCGACCTATGCCGGCCGCGTGACCCGCGCCGCCGCTGACGACGCCGCGGCGGTGGCCCGCCGCCACGCGCCGGTTCGAGAAGAGCGCCACGCTGGTGCCGCTGTTGCAGCGGGCCGGCGTCATGCTGCTGGCCGGCACCGATGCCGGCTTCCTGAACTCGTTCAACTATCCCGGCATCGGCCTGCACGACGAGCTGGCGCTGCTGGTGGCCAGCGGCCTCACGCCGGCGCAGGCGCTGCAGGCGTCGGTCGTCAACGGACCGAAGTTCCTCAAGGCGGCGGAGAGCTACGGAGCCGTGGCGGCCGGCAAGGTCGCCGATCTGCTGCTGCTCGAGCGCAACCCGCTCGACGACATCGCGGCGACGCGGGCCATCCGCGCCGTCGTGGTCAAGGGCCAGGCCTTCGACCGCGCGGCCCTCGACGCGATGCTGGCCGACGTGGCCACCCGCGTCGCGCGTCCGGTGACCGCCACGCCCTGAGCCGCCACGGCGATCACTGCGTCGCGGCCACCGCGGGCGCCAGGCCGAGCTCGCGCATGAAGAAGGCCAGCTCCGCCGCCGTCTCCTGCACGCGCACGCTGAAGGGCAGGCCGCGCTCGGCGGCATGCCCGGCCTTGGGGTGATAGCGCAGGAACACCGGCCGGCCCGAGGTGCTCGCCGCCTGCAGCCGCGCCGTGAACTTGCGCGCCGCCAGCGGCGGGACGCGCGTGTCGAGGTCGCCGGAGCTGAGCATCACTGCCGGGTAGGCGGTGCCTGGCTTCACCTGCTGATACGGCGAGTACTGCTTGATCACGTCGAATTGCGGCTTGATCGCCGCATCGCCGTACTCGAGCAGCGCCGGCATGTTGTTGTTGGTGGTGAACTGGTTGAAGCGGAGGATGTCGACGTCGGGGAAGCCGCAGAACACCGCGCGATAGAGCTCGGGCCGCTGGGTCAGCGCCGCGCCGACCAGCAGGCCGCCGTTGCTGGTGCCGCGGATGCCGAGGGTCGCCGGGCTCGCATAGCGTTCGGCGATCAGCCACTCCGACGCGGCGATGAAGTCCTCGAAGACCCGCGGCTTGCCGGTGAGCATGCCGGCGCGGTGCCACGGCTCGCCGAACTCGCTGCCGCCGCGCAGGATGGCCAGCGCGTAGACGCCGCCGGCCTCGATCCACGCCGCCGAAAGCGCGCTGAACGACGGCCGCTGGCCGGCGTAAAAGCCGCCGTAGCCGAACAGCAGCGTCGGCGTCGCGCCGGTGCGGGCCAGGCCGCGCTTGTGCGCGACGAACACCGGCACCCGCGTTCCGTCCTTCGACGTCGCCGTGCCGCGGCGGACCTCGACGTCGCTGCCGTCCCACGGGATCTCCGGGCCGCGATCGAGCGTGCGCTCGCCGCCGGCCAGATCGAGCCGCCACGCTGTTTCCGGCGTGGCGAACGACTCCACCGCCAGCACCGCCTGCCCCTTGCCGTCGCCGCGAATCGACGCCCCATGGAAGGCCGGCACCTCGACCTCCCCGAGCAGCGCGCCCTGGGCGTCGAAGCGGGCCAGGCGCGAGGCCGCGTCGTGCAGGAAGCTGGCGTAGGTGGTGCCGTCGAGCACCGCGAAGTCTTCCAGCACGTCTGGCTGCTCGGGCAGGACCACGCGCCAGCGCTCGCGCGCCGGCTGCGGCGAGATCGACGGCGACGACGCGGTTGTTGGCGGCATCGAGGTCGGTGCGCATCCACAAGGCGCCAGCGACGAACCGCGGGTAGAACCGCGCCTCGACGCCGCTGACCACGGCGAACGGCGTGGCGTTGCGGGCCCGCAGATCGAGCGCGAACACGTCGGTGGAGGTCCAGCCGTGCTGGACGGGGAAGACGAGCCAGCGGCCGTCGTCCGACTGCAGGACCGAGACGAACGATTCGCGGTCCGTAGCCGTCGCCGAAGACGAGCGGGTCGGTGGCGACGTCGCTGCGCCAGGCGTGGCGGCGGATCCGCGCGCCGGTCTGGCGGGATCGCAGGCTGTAGTAGAACCCGGTGCCGTCGGCGGTGAGCACGAGGCTGCTGTAGAGCCCGGAGGGAAAGGCGTCGGCCAGATCCAGCCCGGACGCGAGGTCGCGGATCCGCAGCGTCACCTCGTCTTGCCCGCCGTCGCGGACGGCGTAGATGAGGTAGCGGCCTTGCCGATCCACGGCCATCAGCTCGACCCGGGTCGTGCCGTCGGCACTGAGCGGTCCGGGGTCGACGACGATCTCGTAGCGCTCGGCCGGCGTGATTGGCACCCGTGCCCCGGTGCCGGGCGCGGCCCTGCGGTAGATCGCGGCCACCTCTTCGCCGGGCCGGCGCAGCGTGAAGTATTCGGCATCGCCGCCGCGCCGTGGCGTCCCGATCTCCGCCCGGTCCATCAGCGCCGCGATCCGGCCCTCGAGGGTCCGCCGCTGCTCGTCGCGCGGCAGCAGCCGATCGGCGTACGCGGCTTGCGCCGCCAGCCACGCCCGTGTCTCCGGCGCGGCCTGATCTTCGAGCCAGCGATAGGGATCCGTGAACGCCTCGCCGTGGATGGTGTCCACGACCGGCGCCACCCGCGTCTCGGGCGGGGGTTCGAGAGCCGGGCGCTGGGAACGACAGGCCGCTCCGACGGTGACGGCGACCAGGGTGAGGACGAGCGGGGACCAGACGGTGCGAGCGCCGCGCATGGCGCCTCACTCTACAACGGCCCGCGGACACCAGGTCGCGACGTCGAGCGCATCGACGGGCGCGAAAAAGCGAGGGACGCCTTGGCCGCGTCCCTCGAAGGGTGTCGGAGGTGGATGGTGCTGCCGGTGTAAGCGCGAACGGCGGATGCCGTCCCTCACGCGCGGACCGGCGGGCTAGTGGCGGGGCGACTTGATGAAGACGAGCGGACGCTCGTCGGCCGGCGGGCGGCGTGCGGCCGTGGCGGTCGGGCAGCTGGCACAGCCGGGCTTCGCGCCTTTGGGCCGCACGAACCCGGCCACACGACGGAACACGATCCAGCCGGCCCACAGGGCCATGGCGGTCACGACGGCGTCCTGGAGGAGGGCCATCAGGCGACTCCTGCGGCGCGCAGCGCCTGGTGGAGGACCAGCGCCACGACGTAGGCGAGGCCCGACATGTAGCCCAGCTGCAGGGCCGCGTACTTGAAGCTGCCGGTCTCCTTGCGGGTGACCGTGAGCGTCGGCAGGCACTGCATCGCGAGCACGAAGAACACCAGCGCGGCCGCGGCGGTCGATGGCGTGAACAGCGGCCGGCCATCGTCGCGCGTCATGCCGCGGATGCGGGCGACCACGCCGTCGTCGACGTCGGTCTCGGCCTGGCCCGACGCCAGCACCGACATCGTCGACACGAACACCTCGCGAGCCAGGAAGCTCGTGAGCACGCCGACGGTGAGCTGCCAGTCGAATCCCAGGGGCTCGAAGATCGGCGCCATCGTATGGCCGATGCGGCCGGCGAAGCTGCCGATCTGGGCGGCCCGCGTCTCGAGGGCGTCGGCCTCGGCGGCGAGCGACTCCGCCTGCGCCGGCGCGACGCCCGGCGCCGCCGCGGCGGCGCGCAGCTCGACGGCGCGGGCCGGCGGCGCCACGCGCGGATAGGCGCTCAGCCACCACATCATGATGCAGATGGCGACGATGACGGTGCCGGCCGTCGTCAGGAACGACAGGCCCTGATCCCTCGCCGTGAGCAGGGCGTTGCGCAGCGACGGGGTCTTGTACGACGGCAGCTCCAGGATCATCGGCCGCGCGCGCCCCTTGAGGATCGTGCTGCCGAACACCTTGGCGGTGAAGAGCGCCGCCACCGCGCCGAGCAGGTAACACCCGGCGAACGCCAGGCCGGCCAGGGCCGGCTGGCCGGCGAAGAGCAGTGTGGTGAGCAGCACGTAGACCGGCAGGCGAGCCGAGCAGCTCATGAACGGCGCCACGAGGATCGTCGCCAGCCGGTCGCGCCGATCGGGGATGAGCCGGGTGCTCATGATCCCGGGCAGGGCGCACGCGTGCGACGTGAGCAGCGGCACGAAGGCGTGGCCGGGCAACCCGAAGCGGGCCAGATGGCGGTCCATCACGAAGGCGGCGCGCGCCAGATAGCCGGTGTCCTCGAGGAGCGTGATCAGGAAGAACAGCAGGCAGATCTGCGGCAGGAACACCACCGTGCCGGCAATACCGCCAACGATGCCCTGCGACACCAGATCGCGGACCGGCCCGTCGGGCAGCGTCGTTTCGACCAAAGTGCCCAGTTGCGCGAAGGTCGCCTCGATGAGGTCCATCGGCACCGTGGCCAGCGCGAACAGGATCCAGAACAGCGTCCCCATGATTGCGACGAATGCCGCCAGCCCCCAGAACGGGTGCGTGAGCACGGCGTCGAGACGCTCGGTCGGCGCGTCGGGTGCGTGGCCCCGGTCTTCGCCGCGGGTGACCTGCGCCGCAACGCGCGTGGCCCATTCGGTCAGCGTCTCGGGCGAGGCATCAGGCGCCGGCAGGTCGGCTGGCCGCGCTGGGTAACCCGCCCGCAGCGCGGCTCGCAGCACGTCGAGCCCGAGGCCGCTCCGGGCCACCGTCGGCACGACCGGGACACCGAGCCGCTCGGCCAACGCGACGGCGTCGAGCACGAGACCGCGGCGCGCCGCCAGATCGACCATGTTGAGCGCGACGGCGAGACGCGGCGTGCGCCCCAGCAACTGGCCGACCAGCACGAGATTGCGCGACAGGTTGCACGCGTCGATGATGACGATCACCGCATCGGGCGCGGCCCCGCGCGCGCCGGCCAACACCGCGCCGGCGATGTGCGACTCGGGCGTATCGACGTCGAGGTCGTAGACCCCGGGCAGGTCGAGCACCTCCAGCGCGCCACCCGCCTCGCTGTGCCCGGTCCGCACCGCGGTCGTCGTCCCCGGGAAATTCGAGGTCTTGGCCCGCGCGCCGCAGAGCGCATTGAAGAGCGTGGTCTTGCCGGTGTTCGGGTTGCCGATCAGCGCCACGCGCCGCACCGCGGCCCCGGCGACGATTGGAGCGGCTGCGGCGGACAAGACAGCCGTCGACATGGCGCTACCGCTCGACGGCGCGGCCCGGGACCACGAGCAGATGCTGCGCCACGGCGCGTGACAGTCCGATCCGGGTGGAGCGCACCTGGACGATGCACGGGTCGCCCGACTTGCACAGGCGGATTCCGCAGGCGTCGATCAGGCCGAGCGAGCGCAGGAACGGCCGCGACTCGGCGTCGCGTACTTCGTGCAGGGTCGACACGGCGCCCACCTCGACCGTGGTCAACGGGACGGCGGGGGCAGGGAGGGGACCGGGCTGGCGAGGGGGCGGCATCGGCGTGCTCCAGACATTGTATCCGCGATCCTGAGACCTGATCTCAGTATCGAGACCGACCCGGCCGAGGGCCCCTGACGGGGCGGGGCGAGCCCGGGTCCGGGTCCCGGGTGCCCCGCCCGGTCCGGGCCGCCCGGCAGTGTACCGATCACCCCGCCGGTCGATGTCCCGCACCTCGTTTCAGCGCCTCGCCATCGCCGCGACGGCCATCACCTATCTGCTCATCGCCGTCGGCGGCCTGGTGCGGGCGTCGGGCGCCGGCCTGGGCTGCCCCGACTGGCCGCGCTGTTTCGGCTCGTGGATCCCGCCGGCGTCGGCGGCCGAGCTGCCGCCTGAGTTCGACCCGACCCAGTTCAACCCGACGCTGATGTGGACCGAGTACCTCAACCGGCTGCTCGGCGTGACCGTCGGCTTCGCCATCCTGGCCGCCACCGTTTCGGCGTGGCGGCACCATCGGCGCCACCCGCGCATCCTGTGGCCGGTCGTGGCGGCGGTGCTGCTCACCGGCTTCCAGGGCTGGCTCGGCGGACGGGTGGTGGCGCACGACCTGGCGGCCTGGATCGTCACGGTGCATATGGTGGTGGCGCTGGTCATCGTGTCGCTGCTGCTGGTCGCGGTGCTCGAGTCGATGACCAACGGGAAGCCGGGCGTGGCGCCACCCGGCCGCCGCGCCATCGCGCGGTGGACGTGCCTCGTGATCGCGGTGTCGCTGTTCCAGGTCGGACTGGGCACGCAAGTCCGTGGCCGCGTCGACGCCGCGCTCGACGTGGTACCCGGGCCGAGGCGCTGGCGACCGTCGGCGCCCTGGATCTGACGCATCGCGAGCTGGCCGCGGTCACCGGCCTGGCGGTCATCGGGTTGTGGCTCCTGGTGTGGACGCGTCACCCCGGCGACGCCGCGCTCGTGCGCGCCGCCAGCCTCGCCCTGGCGGCGATGGCCGCCCAGGTGGTGGCGGGCGTGGCCCTGACGCGCGGCGCTGCCGCCGCCAGCGCAGGTCCTGCACCTGACGTTCGCCAGCCTGATGCTCGGCGCGTTGACGGCGACGGCATTCATCGCGTGGCGATGGTCGCCGTCGGACTCCGAACGCGCGTGACCGGCATGCTCGCCGACCCGCTCTTCGCCGCGTTCCTCACCTTCACGTTCGTCTTCGTGGCCACGCCTGGAGCCACCACCGCGGTCGTCGTGCGCAACGCGCTCGACGGCGGGCGACGGGCCGGTCTCCAGGCCGCCCTGGGCGCCGCCGTGGCCAACGCCACCCATGCGAGCGTCGCCGGGCTGGGAGGAGCGGCGCTGCTGGCCGCCTGGCCGGGGTCGCTCCAGGTGATTCGACTGGCAGGCGGGGGCTACCTCGCCTACCTCGGCGTGCGCGGTCTGTGGGAGTGGCTGGCACAGGGCGCGGCGCCAGCGGCGATGCCGTCGGCGGCGCAGCCGGGGTGGAATCACCACAGCTTCGTCGAGGGTCTGAGCGTGAATCTCCTCGGGCCGATCATCCTGACGTTCTACCTGGTCGTCGTGCCGACCTTCATCCGGCCGTCGTGGCCGCGGGGCGCGTACGTCGTGCTGGCGGCGTGTCACGTGGCGATGGCGTTCGCCTGTCACTCGGCGTGGGTGCTCGGCCTCGATTGGCTCCGCCACGTACTGCAGCGGCGCGGTCCCCGGCGTCTGCTCGGCCTGGCCACGTCGGTGGCGCTGCTGCTGCTGGCGCTGCGCGTGTTGACCCGGTGACCAGCCCACGATCGACGCCGGTCCCACGCGTCGTCCCCGCGTCGCGTCGGCACGGCGGCACGCCGCGCCGACCCTCTGCTACCGTTAGTGGGATGCGGGTGTGGACGACGCTGTTCCTGTGGGCCCTGCCGGCGATCGCGGCGGCCCAGGGCCCGTCGGAACCGCCGCGTGACAGCGCCGCGACCAGCGCGTCCACCTTCTCCGGTGTCGATCGGCAACTGGCCGTGCGGCCACCGCGCCTCGAGACCGAGGTGACCGTCGACGGCACCCTCGACGAGCCGGTGTGGCAGCAGGCGTCGCACCTGGTCGGCTTCTCACGCTATTCACCGGTGGATGGCGGCGCCGCCGAACGCGAGACCGAGGTCCTGGTCTGGTATTCGCCGACCGCCATGCACTTCGGCGTGCGGGCGTCGGCACCAGCCGGCACGGTGCGGGCCACGCTCGCCGACCGCGACCGCATCGACGCCGACGACCACGTCCAGTTCTTCCTCAGCACGTTCAGCGACGGCCGGCAGGCGTTCGTCTTCGCCGTCAACCCCTTTGGCGTGCAGATGGACGGCGCGATCGTCGAGGGCGTGCGCAACAGCGGCGGCGGCTTCGGCGGGTTGAGCCAGGGGCGCGAGGACGTCGATCGCAGCCCCGACTTCGTGTTCCAGTCGCGCGGCCGGCTGGTCGACGGCGGCTACGAAGTCGAGGTCCGCATCCCGTTCAAGAGCCTGCGCTACCAGTCCGGTGCCGAGCAGTCATGGGGGCTGCACGTCACCCGCGTCAGCCCCGGCGCCGGTGTCGAGGAGAGTTGGGCGCCGGCGCGGCGTCAGGGCGCGTCGTTCCTGGCGCAGGCCGGGTCGCTCGACGGGCTGCGCGACCTCCGCCGCGGCCTCGTGCTCGACCTCAACCCGGTCGCAACGACGCGCGTCGACGGCGCCAGGAACGCCGTCGGCGATCGCTGGGACTACGACGGCTCGCGTCCTGATTTTGGCGCCAACGTGCGCTGGGGCGTGACCCAGACGCTGACCATGAACGGCACGGTCAACCCCGACTTCTCGCAGGTCGAGTCCGACGCCGGCCAGTTCCAGTTCGATCCGCGCCAGGCGCTCTTCTTCCCCGACAAGCGGCCGTTCTTCCTCGACGGCATCGAGCAGTTCGCCACCCCCAACAACCTGATCTACACGCGGCGCATCGTCGCGCCGCTGGCCGCGGCCAAGCTCACCGGGCGGGTCGGCCGCGGCACGAGCGTCGCCTATCTGTCGGCCGTCGACGATCCGGTCACCTCGGCTACCGGCAATCACCATCCGGTGTTCAACATCCTGCGGACCCAGCAGGACGTCGGCGCCGGGTCCAAGGTGGCCTTCGTCTACACCGATCGGATCGACGGGCCGCGATCCAACCGCGTCGCCAGCGTCGACACGCGGCTGGTGTGGGACGAGATCTACAGTCTGATGCTGCAAGGGGCCGCCAGCCGCACCGACAGCACGCGCGAGACGATCGTCGCGCCGCTGTGGCAGGCGACCTTCAACCGCACCGGCCGGCGCTACGGCCTGCGCGCGCAGGCGCGCGGCATCGATCCGGCGTTCGACGCGCAATCGGGCTTCATCAGCCGCCGCGGCATCGCCCAGCTCATCGCGACCAACCAGCTCACGTCCTACGGCTCCCAGGGCGGATGGCTCGAGCGCTTCACCAGCGACGTGGTCGTCGACGGCACCTGGCTCTACGACGAGTTCGTGGCCGGCCGGGCGTCGCAGGATCGCAAGCTGCACTTCAACCAGAACCTGGCGCTGCGCGGTGGCTGGCGGGTCGGCGCCTCGGTGCTGTTCGAGTCGTTCGGCTACGACGAGAGCCTGTACGAAGACTACGCGGTCGCGCATCCCACCGCCGATGGCGGCGTGCAGTTGGTGCCCTACACCGGCACGCCGCGGTTGCCCAACCTCGACTACGTGCTGTCGTTCGCCGTGCCGACGCGCAAGGGCCTGACCGCCGACGGGCTCCTCCTGTGGGGCAAGGACGAGAACTTCTTCGAGTGGGCGTCGGCCGACATCGTCTTCGTCAACGTCGGGGCGATCTGGCGGCCGACCAACCAGCTGCGCGTCGAGGGGCGCTATCAGCACCAGTCGTTCCAGCGCCGGACCGACGGCAGCTACGCCGGCATCCGCCGCATCCCGCGCGTCAAGGTCGAGTACCAGGTGACCCGCGCGGTGTTCCTCCGGGTGGTCGCCGAGCAGAACCGCGACTTCGTCGACACGCTGCGCGACGACTCGCGGACCAACCTGCCGGTCTACATCCGCGATGCCGCCGGCGTGTATCAGCAGGCGCTGCGCAGGTCGACCAATCGCGTGCGACTCGACTGGCTGTTCTCGTATCAGCCCACGCCCGGCACGGTCGTCTTCGCCGGCTACGGGACCAGCCTCGAGGAGCCGGACCTGTTCGGCGACGTCCGCCGTCCATACCGGCGGACCGTTGACGGCTTCTTCGCCAAGATCAGTTATCTTTTCCGCCTGTAGGCTCAACGCATCATCCACACGGCCTCGGGGCTGTGGAAGATGAACGATTTCCGATAGCTTCTACAACTTCTCGGTCGGTATCGCCACCTCGCTGGCCCGCCGCTTCGAGCTCAAGGCGGAGTTCCTGAACACCTTCAAGAACAAGCCCACAGATCCGACGCTGAAGAGCGGCGACCAGTCTGTGGTGCTCGCGATCGTGTACAAGTTCTAGCGCGACTCCGGCTCGTCCGGCCGCCGGCGCAGTTCCCTGGAGGATGTGATGTTGGAACAGTTCAAGGAATTCATCGTCAAGGGCAATGCGTTCGACCTGGCCGTGGGCGTCATCATCGGCGGAGCGTTCGGGGCCGTGGCCGGCTCGTTCGTGAGCGACGTCATGATGCCGCCGATTGGCCTGATCACGGGCGGCACCGACTTCTCGAATCTTTTCCTGACGCTGAAACCGGGCGCGACGCCCGGGCCGTACGCGTCGCTGGCGGCGGCGAAGGCCGCCGGCGCCGTCACGCTCAACCTCGGCGTGTTCCTCAACACCGTCGTCAATCTGGTCATCGTCGGCTTCGTGCTGTTCTTGATGGTGCGAGCGATCAATGCCGCGCGAAAACCCGTGCCCGCGGCGCCGCCGGCTCCACCCGAGGACGTGCTGTTGCTGCGTGAGATCCGCGACTCACTGAAGAAGTAGCGACACCCCGTGCCCGGGCGGCGGCCCGGCCTGCGGCGGCTCAGCGGCTCGTCGTCCTGGCGGCTGCGCCGCGGTACTTCACCACGCCGCCGACGATCGTGTAGAGGACGTCGGTCGCCGGAATCTCGTCCTCCGGCACCGTCATGATGTTCTTCGACAACACCGTGACGTCGGCGAGCTTGCCGACGGCGAGCGATCCCTTGAGCTGCTCTTCCTTGGCCGCGTAGGCGGCGTTGTAGGTGTAGGACTTGAGCGCCTCGGCCCGCGACATTCGCTGATCCGGGTAGAAGACCGAGCCGTCCTTGGTCTTGCGGGTGATGGTGGCGTGGAGGTTCGGCATCGGATCGATACGCTCGACCGGCACGTCGGTGCCGTTGGCCACCACCGCGCCGCTCTTCATCAGCTTCTGCCAGACGTAGGCGCCTTCCTCGGCGCGTGCCGCGCCGAGCCGGGCGGCCACGTACGGGGCGTCCGAGGTGGCGTGGATGCCCTGCATCGACGCGATGACGCCGAGCTGGCCGAAGCGCGGGATGTCGGCGGCGTTCAGGTGCTGGGCGTGCTCGATCCGCCACCGCCAGTCTTTCACCGTGGGATTCGCCTTGAAGGTGGCGGCGAAGATGTCGAGCGTCTCGCGGTTGGCACGATCGCCGATCGCGTGCACGCCGAGCTGCACGCCGTTGGCGGCGGCGATGGCCGCCAGCTCCTGGACCTCGGGCACCGGGGCGGTGTTCAGTCCGCTGCTGGTCGGCATGTCGCTGTAGGGCTCGAGCAGCCACGCCCCGCGCGACCCCAGCGCGCCGTCGATCGTCTTCTTGATGGCGGCGATGGTCAGGTGGTTGTCGGCGGCGCCGACCACTTTGTAGGCTGGCAGCTTCGCCTTGATGTTGTCGTTGGAGTCGCGCACCATCACCCACAGCCGGATGCCGAGCGCGCCGGCGTCGGCGGCCTGCTTCAGCACGTCGATGGTCGCGAAGCTCTCGCCGGCATCCTGGAACGACGTGATGCCCTTCTCGAGGCTGGCCTGCACGGCGAGATCAATCTGCCGCCGGGCGTCGGCCGCCCGGGCCTCGGGCGTCTTCTTCGCCATCCACGCCGCCATCGCCTGCTCGGCGAGGTCCGACGCCGTCTCGCGCAGCACGCCGATCGGCCGGCCGCTGCGATCCTTGAGCACGTCGCCGCCGGGTGGGTTGCGGGTCGCGGCGGTGATGCCGGCCTCCTGCATCGCGCGGGCGTTCACGTAGCTGGCGTGGCCGCTGGCGTGCTCGAGCAGGACCGGGTTGGCCGGCGAGACCTTGCTCAGCGCGTCGTGAACCGGGAAGCCCTCGACGTTGGGCTGCGGCACGGCCGACCACTTCTCCTGGTGCCACCCGCGGCCGAGGATCCACTCCCCGGGCGGCGCCTTCGCGGCGGCCTCGCCGACCAGCGCGACGATCTGATCCCAGCTCGTCGTGTCCATCAGGTCGATGACCAGGCGCGACTGGCCCAGGCCCATGAAGTGGCCGTGGCCCTCGATGAGGCCGGGCACGGCGGTGAGCCCGGCAAGGTCGATGATCTCGGTGGCCGGGCCGAGGTACGGCTGGATCTGCGCGACGCTGCCGACGGCCACGATCCGATTGCCGCGAATGGCCAGCGCCTGGGCCTCGGGCGCCGCCGTCGTCCATCGTCACGATGGTGCCGCCACGCAGCACCATCGACGCCGGCTCCACCGCCGGGGTGCGGTTGCACGCCCACGACATCGCGCTCGCCGTCACCACGATTCCCAGCCATGCCACCCGCTGCGACCCGATCATCACGCCGACCTCCTGGCCCACCACGTGTCGCCGGTGAGTCCCGGCGACTGTCGACCGGCGGCCGCCCCTCTGTCAACCCGGAGTACCGATCGCCGCCGCTCGACCATGCGTGCCATCGCCGATGCGATTCGCGATCGTCTCTCGCGCCCGTTGCCGGGCCTCGAGGCGCAGCTGCGCATGGCGCCGCGGCCGCGCCCGGGATGGGATCCCCACGTCGTGCCCGAGGGACTCCGCCACGCCGCCGGTCTCGTCCTGATTTATCCGCACGACGGCGTGCTGCAGCTGGCGCTCACCGTGCGCGGATCGGCGTTGCAACACCACACCGGACAGGTCTCGCTGCCCGGGGGACGCGTCGATGCCGGCGAGTCGATCGAGGCCGCCGCCCTGCGCGAGGCCGACGAAGAGGTCGGTCTGAGGCCCGGCGCCGTCGACGTGCTCGGCCGGCTCACGCCGCTCCACGTGCCGGTCTCGCGTCACCTGCTGCATCCGGTGGTGGGTCTGGCGGAGGAGCGGCCGGAGTTTCGGGTCGCCGAAGCCGAGGTCGAGCGGCTGATCGAGGTGCCGCTGGCGCGATTGCGGGCGCCGGACGTGGTGGCGTGGGAGCAACGGCGCCGCGAACTTCCGCCGTCGGTGTTGATGGACGTGCCCTACTTCGACGTCGACGGGGCCAGGGTCTGGGGCGCCACGGCGATGATCCTCGCCGAGTTCCTGGCCGTGATGGCCGACGTCGAAGCCGCCGGCGCACGATTCCGATAGCGCGCGGCGGCTGACGGCTGCCACCGTGGACGCCATGGCCATCTCCCGCCGTTCCACCGCCGTTCTGGTCGTGCCGATCGTGCTGTGCGGCGCCTGGCTCGTCGGCGCCGCCATCGTGCCGGGACTCGACGGTGGGCCTCGTCTCGAACGCGGCGAGCAGGCGCCGCCGGCTGCGCCGTCGACACCACCGCCGCCGCTGCCGCGCTGCGATCGCCCCGAGCACCGCCAGTTCGACTATTGGGTGGGGGAGTGGGACGTGCGGCCGAACGGCCAGCCCGACACGACGCCGACGCCGCTCGGCAACGTCATCCGCCTCGAGGACGGCGGATGCGTGGTCACCGAGCACTGGACCACGCCGCGGATGACCGGGCGCAGCCTGAACATCTACGACCGCACGCGGGACCAGTGGCACCAGACGTGGGTGGACAGCACCGGCGGCCTGCACGAATATTGGGGCGCGGCTGACGCCGACGGCAACCTGGTGTTCCGCGGGGCGACGCCGGAGAACGGTCCGGGCAACGCGCGACAGTCGGTGCGGCTCACGTTCTTCAACCTGGGACCCGACCGGAAGACGCCGGCCCGGGTGCGGCAGTTCTCCGAGGTGCTCGGCGCCGACGGCCGATGGACGACCAACTACGATCTCATCTACTACCGGCGGACGGGGCGCTGATTCCTCGGCTGGCGCCGCTGGCGACGCGCCGCGCCGAACCGGCGCCGGCGGCCGAGAGCGACCGCGACACCCTCGGCCCCGCCCTGTTCTCCACCTCGCTCATCACGGTGGGCCGCTGGCGCTGCCCGGCGTGGCATCCGGTATTCGCCGACTCGGGACCGGCGCGGGCCCATCTGTTCGTGTTCCCCCGCACCAGCGTGTTCATCCAGCACGAGGGCGGGCCGCGTTTCGTCGCCGACCCGGCGACCGTGACCTACTACAACCGGGGCCAGCGTTATCGGCGGGGGCCGTTGAGCCCGGCCGGCGATCGCGGCGAGTGGTTCGCGGTGGCGCCGTTGGTGCTGGCCGAGGTGCTCAGCCGCCGGGAGCCGTCGGCGCGCGATCGCGGCGAGCGACTGTTCGCGATGACCCATGGACCCAGCGACCGCCGCAGTTACCTGGAGCAGCGCGCGGTGTTCGAGCACGTCTGCCGCGAGCCGTCGCCGGATCCGCTGTTCGTCGAAGAGACCATGCTGGGCGTGCTCGACCGCGTCACCGGGCTGACCACGCCGCGCCGCGGCGGGGTCGCGGTCGCCGCCGCTCGCGACCGGCGCGATGTCGTCGAACGCGCGCGTGAAGTCCTGGCGCGGCGCTACACCGAGCGGGCGTCGCTGGAGGAGCTGGCGCGGGCGGCCTCGTGCTCGCCGTTCCACCTCGCCAGGGTGTTCCGGCGCGCCACCGGGCGTTCGCTCCACGGCTACCGCACCGAGCTGCGGCTGCGCGCCGCGCTGGAGCGGCTCGGCGAGGCTGGCGCCGACCTGCTCGACCTGGCGCTCACGCTCGGCTACTCCAGTCACAGCCACTTCACCGACGTGTTCCGATCGGCCTTCGGTGTCACGCCGTCGGAGGTGCGCCACCGCTTGACCCGCGGTCGCGCCCGCGACCTGGTGGGCGGTCTGTCGGCGCGCTGACAGCGGCAACCGGGCCACTAGCCCCGGCTCGCGCTCGTGCCGATAATCCGGGCGTGACCCTCCTCCGCAAGGAGCCGGCCGAGGCGCGCCTGCTCCTCGCGGTCGGCGACGACGTGCGCGCCCCGCTCGAGGCGGCACTCGTCACCGCCGGCTTCGAGGTGACGGCGATTGCCTCCGCCGACGTGGTGCCCCTCGGCCAGACGCCGCCACCCGACATGGTGGTGTTCGACACCGGCCGGGCCAGCGAGCGAGATGCGCTCGGCACGTGCGCCGCGCTGCGAGCGACGTCCGCCGGTTCCGGCGTGCCGGTGCTGCTGCTCATCACCGTCGACGACACCGGGGTGGTCGAGCGCGGCCTCGAGGCCGGAGTGACCGACTTCGGCATCCGCACCGCGCCGCCGACGCTGCTGGCCCACCGGGTGCGCCAGATGCTGCGCGTCAAGCACACCGTCGACGACCTGCAACGCAGCGAGTCGAGCCTCGAGCACGCGCAGCGTATCGCCCGACTCGGCAATTGGGCGTGGGATCCGTTCGCCGACGTGGTCACTTGGTCGGCGGAGGTCCAGCGCCTGCTCGAGGTGCCGGCCGGACGGAACGAGGCGCCGATATCCGGTTTCCTGAGCCGCGTCCATCTCACCGACCGGCCGGCCGCGCAGGCGGCGATCGACGGCGTGGTCTCGGCGGCCTCGCCGTTCGCCCTCGACGTGCGCTACGTGCTCGACGGCGGCACCAGCCGGGTGCTGCGCGCGCAGGGCGAGCCGGTGCTCGGCGAAGACGGCCAGGTGTCGCGGGTGATCGGCACCCTCCAGGACATCACCGAGCGGACCGCGACCGAGGATCGCATCCGCTTCCTCGCCTACTACGACAGCCTGACCAGCCTGCCCAACCGCGTGCTGTTCACCGATCGGCTGCGCGGGATGCTCGGCACGGCGCGGCGACGCGGCCAGCTGGTGGCGACGATCTTCGTCGACCTCGACAACTTCAAGAGCGTCAACGACACGATGGGCCACACCGCCGGCGACGAGCTGCTCAAGGCGGTAGCCGGCCGCTTCCGCGAGTCGCTGCGCGACACCGACGTCTTCACCCGCGACCGCTACTCCGCCGAGGGCGAATCCAGCACCGTGGCCCGGCTCGGCGGCGACGAGTTCATCCTGGCCATTGGCGACCTCGACCGCGTCGAGGACGTGCCGCGCATCGCCCGCCGCATCCAGGACGCGCTCAAGCAGCCGATCGCCCTGTCGTTCGGCGAGATGTTCGTCACCACCAGCATGGGCATCAGCGTCTTTCCGCAGGACGGCCAGACGGTCGAGGAGCTGTTCAAGAACGCCGACGCCGCGCTCTATCACGCCAAAGACTCGGGCCGGAACTGCTTCCAGTTCTTCAGCAGCTCGCTGAATGAAGCGGCGCTGCAGCGGCTGATGCTCGAAGCGCACCTGCGGCGGGCGGTCCAGAACGACGAGCTGCTCGCCTATTTCCAGCCGCAGGTCGACGGCCGCACCGACGCGGTAGTGGCGGTGGAGGCGCTGATGCGGTGGAACCGGCCCGAAGCCGGCCTGGTTTCGCCGGCGCAGTTCATCCACGTCGCCGAAGAGAGCGGGTCGATCCACGAGATGGGCCGATGGATCCTGCGCGCCGCCAGCGCCGCTTCGGTCGCGCATGGCTGGGCCGCCCGCGGCGTCCGCGTCGCCGTCAACATCTCCTCGCAGCAGTTCAAGCGGCCCGACGTGGTCGAGACGCTGGTCGAGGCGGTCACCGATTCGGGACTGGGGCCGGAGTCCGATCTCGCTCGAGATCACCGAGAGCGTGCTGGTCGACCACGCCCGCGCCGTGCCGACGCTGGTCGCGCTCAAGAATGCCGGCTTCTCGATCATCCTCGACGACTTCGGCACCGGCTACTCGTCGCTGACCTACCTCAAGGCGCTGCCGCTCGACGCGCTGAAGATCGACCGCTCGTTCATCGACACGCTGACCACCGACCCGCGCGATACCGCCATCGTTACCGCGATCATCGGCGTGGCCCGCAGCCTCGGCATGGACGTCGTCGCCGAGGGCGTGGAGCGCCTGGCGCAGAAGCAGAAGCTGCTCGAACTGGGCTGCCCGGTGATGCAGGGCTACCTGTTCGGGCGTCCCGTGCCGGTCGAGCAGATCACCTGCTGAGCCGCTGCACGTCGTAGGGCAGGCATCGCATTCGTAAGGGCGGAGCTTCAGCTCCGCCGACGCCGCGGCGGCGTGGCTGCCGCCCCGCGACCGGCCCTCCGCAATCCGGCAAACGACAGCGGGGGCGAGTGTCGGCGGAAGCGCGGGGCCCCGGGCGGTGCTGCACGACGCGATGGACGCGTGACGTAGGGCAGAGCTTTAGCTCTGCCGAGAGGCTACGCGATTGGTATGTCGTCGCTGTGCCTGAACACCCCGCGCCGACTTCGGCGCCGCCTCGTCGTTTGCCGTCTGACGCCGGCGCGGCCTGCTCCGGACGGCCGCGGGACGGCCTGCATCATCCCCGGGCCTTGGACCGATCACCTCGTAGCACTGCCAGCGTGTTTGGGTTGTCCTCGAAGGCCAGCCCGATAACTTCGCAGGCGGCGTCCATATCTCCCGGCGACATCCTGCGGATCTGCATGACGCCGTTTACTCTCCAGATCAATTGCGGCGAGATGTGCGGCGCGCGACACCAGAGACGCTGACGGGCGACAACGGACGCCCGACCTCCGCCTTCACGCTCGTGGCCAGATCGTGGAAGCCCGGGATCGAGAGCCGGTCGCCCAGCACGATGAGACCCAGGATGATCAACCCGATCAGCAGCAGCGCTCGTAGCTTCCTGGCGGTGTTCATCACTTGCCTCCCAGAATGAAGTGGCTGGGGAGATCGCCGGCGTCCTTCATCGTCCTGAGCTCGTCGAGCTCAATCCGCCGCGCTCCGGCCGGCGGCCTGAACGCGAAGTCCGTCGTGGCGACCTGCCCCCCGGTCTTCCAGTTCCGAAGCTGGATGCTGTACTGCGGTCCGTCGTCGATTTGCGTCGACGTGATGACGTACCGGCACGGATACGGGCTCGCGCCCTGCGCGATCCAGATCTGCCAATCCACCTCTTTGGTGCGAAAGGCGAAGTAGTCGCACTCGATGCCGCCGATGACCCCGCTGCCCAGGTCCTTGACGTCCGTCACGCCCGCCATCAACTCGTCGTACGCATTGGTAAGCAACAGATCGGCCGCGGGCAGGGGCCGGTCGTATTTGTTTTGCAGCTCGTTCACCAGGCGGTCGAGCGAGCCAGGCACCTCGAGCTGCGTGTAGACGTTCTTGTTCTTGCCGAGGAACGTCAGCGTCCTGCCGTCGAACACGGTCTCGATGTCCACGAACCCGCCCGACCGCGTGGCGCGGATCTTGTCGGGCCGCGCCAGCGACACCATCCCCGAGGCGGCCAGCTCGAGCTTCTGCCGATCCTTCGAGACGACTTCGAGGGTCGCGTCGTAGTCGAAGGCGATGGCCTGCTGCGCGCCCACGTAGTCGGTCATGGCCTTGAGGAGGCGTCTGGCCTGTGCCTCATCGGCCACCGCGACGGGCGACGGCACCATCCACGCCGTCACCACTAGCGCCAGCACCGACAGTGCTGAGAACATACGCTTTGGTTGACTCCACATGTTGCACACTCCCGTGAACCTAACGACCGGCGCGTAAACCACGACGGCCCGATGCCCGGATGATGCCACGAGTCGTGGGCCGTCGGCTTCACGCGGAGGGGCGGCTGCAAAGCAATGTTTGGCCGCATCGTCTCTGAAAGACAGTCACGCTTCACGCTTGCCAGCTCGAACTATACGAGCCGTAACCGACAGCTGCCCGACGTGACGCATCGCGTGTTCTGCGCCATGCACCAGGCAACCGATGACGGTCGAAGGGAGCTGGGCCCGTCCGACGCCGCGAAAGTTGCCAAGTGTTGCCACATCGATTGTGCGAAGCTCGGCAATGGCCGCGTCAATTCGCGAGGATAGGGCGGCCAGAACTGTCGCGACGTCCGCTCTGAGAAGTTCCTGACCTTCCGACTGGATCGCCGCGAGTTGTTCTGCCGATAACGCGTTCCCTCGGGCATAGGTGAAGAGGCGATCGATGACTCCGGAAATATGTCGCACGTGAAAGGCGGCGGAGGCTACCCCGGCAGGGCGGGCGTTCCATTCTTGTTCCGTTAGAGGCTCGACGATCTCGCCGACACTCTCGCGAACCTGAAGAAGAATGTGCGCGATTGGTTGAAGGACGACGGGGATGCCGTCGATGGGACCGCGCTGCCACCACTCAGTACTCGCCATTTATTCTCCGTCGCGCTTCCAATGCGCGCATCAGCGCACCCGTTCCCAACTCACGCGATACACCCGCGGTTCGCCGCTCTCCAGTTGCTGCGGCGGGGTGCTCAGATCCAAGCGGTCGCCGGACAGCTTGAAGAAACGCTTCAGGTCCGCGCCGACCTCGTACGGTCGCAAGCTGCCCTGGATGCGGTGGGTGACGGACCCCTCTTTGTCGTCGACCTCGAACCTGCCGTAGTAGGCGTAGTAGCTTTCGAAGGCGTCGCTCCGCTCGTCGGCTGTCAACTCCCGCGATGGCTTCGCGGCTCGTGGGTCGCGCATGAACTGCACCGACACAAATCCGCTCGCGTCGTAACTGAGGTAGCCGGTTGGGTTCGGCCCCCACTCGCGGATGACCTCGCCATTCGGGCGCACCGCCTCGAGCGCCACCAGCTTCCACCTGCCGACAAGCTGTCGGGCGACCCCGCCTCCCTGGGAAGGCTGCCGGGCGAATGGCGACACACCCGCGGCCAGCACGACGAGAGCCAGCACGAGAGCTCGATACGTCCTCATCTCAACCTTCCATTCTCATTGTCGGCGTGACGATCATCGCCTCCGGCATTCGGCTACCGGAATTCCGTGTCACGCTTGCGCGCGATCGCGCGGATCTGGTCTCTGGTGAGAGGTTTCGCGGGGAGGCCGGGCGGGCTGCACGTGTCGCGGAAGAAATCGTCCAGCCCAGCCGGCGACACGACCCAAAGTAAAAGGAGTTCGTGGTCCGGATTCTCGAAGCCGTGCCAGGTGTTTCTGGGAATGAAGATCGTTCCACCTTTTTCGAACGAGTGGCGGACCTCGTCTAGCACGACCATTCCGCTGCCGTCGAGGACGTAGAACGCTTCGTCCATCATGAAATGGCGGTGAATCGGAATGCCGGTGCCGAGCATCACCTGCTGGGTTCCTACGGCGAGATCGCGGGACCCCGTGGCGGTACCGAGCTTGATGGTGATGGCGCCCCCATCACGAAAGTGGACGAGACGCTCACCCTCGGCGGGGCCGAGCACATAGCCGGCCCCCGCGCCGGCCTGACCAGCGACGGTGGCTTGTGGCAGGAGCGGGTGGATTCCGAGTCCTCCCAAGGTGAGGAGAAGGGACCGGCGCTGCTGCTCGAACGAATCCATGCCAACTCCCTACGAATGGCAGCTGCCTGACTACTGCTTCGGCGGCGCGGTGTCCCACCAGAACGGCTTGGGCAGCGTCTTCGCCGTCGGCCAGATTGTGTTGAGCGTCTCGGCCTCGTAGAGCTCGCCGTTCTTCATCACGTAGCGCACCGTGTTGGTCTGGCGGATGTTGACGAGCGGGTTGCCGTCGAGGACCAGCAGATCGGCGAGCTTGCCGGCTTCGACCGACCCGACGTCCTGCTGCAGGCCCAGCGCCTCGGCGCCGAAGGCCGTGATGACCCTGAGCGTTTCGTGCGGCGTGAGGCCACCCGACCCGAGGTTCCACGTCTCCCAGTGGGCGCCCAGCCCCTGCAGCTGGCCGTGGCTGCCGAGCCCGGCCCGTCCGCCGGCGTGGACGATATCGGCCACCTGCTTGCCGAGCTTGGTGTGGCCGTACTCCTCAGGTGCGAACCACTGCGGGCGGCGGCGGATCATCGTGTCGAGCAGCTCGTTGGGGATCCACTTGTTGAGCTTGGCGTCGCCGACCGTGTTCTCGTTCTCGAACCAGTAGTTCTCGCTCCACGGCGCGCCGTAGGCGACCAGGATGGTCGGCGTGTAGAACGTCTTGGTCCGGGCCACGAACTCGACCACGTCCCGGTGCAGCGGCATGATCGGGAAGCTGTGCTCCTGGCCGGTGTAGCCGTCGGCGATCTGCGTCAGGTTCAACTTGAGGTCGAGCGAGCCTTCGATCGTCGGCGTGATGCCGTACTCGCGGCTCGCCTCGATGATCCACTGGCGCACGATGCGATCGCCGGCCACGTACTGCTTGATGGTGTTGGTGCGGTAAGCGTCCTTGTAGCGCTTGACGAAGCGGAACGCCGACTCCCGGTCTTCGATCCCCGACGACGAGAACACGCCGGGACCGGTGGCGAACACGCGCGGGCCGGGCATCATGCCGGCGTCGACCATGTCGGCGTAGGCGAAGACGTCGGGCGTGGAGGTCTGCGGGTCGCGGGTCGTCGTCACGCCGTAGGCCAGGTTGGCGTAGTACTGCCAGACCGCGGTCTGGTGCAGCCCGCGCGGCGCCCACATGTGCGCGTGGACGTCGACCAGGCCCGGCATCACGGTCTTGCCGCGCAGATCGAGACGGCGGATCCCGGGCGCCGCTGCCACCTTGCCGCGTTCGCCGACGGCCGCGATCCGGTTGTCGGTCACCAGGATGTCGCCGCTCTCGATCACCTCGTCGCCGTTCATCGTGATGACGCGTCCGCCGGTCAGGAGGATCGAGCCTGACGGCCGTGCCCGCGGCACCTCCACCGTGATGTCGGTCCGCTGCGGCTCGGTGGCGGCCACCGGCTGACGGAAAAACTGTGCGCCCCACGACCAGGTGACGCTGGCGCCATCGCCGGTCCAGGCGGGGTAGTCGCCGCCGTCGAGCGACAGCCGCGTGACCGGCACGGCGGTGTTCTCGGCCCGTCCTTGAATCTTGACCTCGACGGTTTCGCGGCCGGCCCGCGGCACCGAGATCAGGTAGTGCTTGTTCTGCAGGTTGACGAAGGCGCGGGTGCCATCGGGCGACAGCACGATGTCGTCGGCCGCCGGCGGGTTGTTGCCCGGGCCGACGCCCTGAACCCGGATCAGCGTGCGGCGATCGAGTCCCTCGAGCGTGATCGACTGCAGACCGCGGTTGGTCGTGAAGTAGACGCGCCCGTTGTCACTGCGCGACGAAGTGCAGGCCGCGCCCGCCCTGCGCCGAGGCAACCAGCGTCTGCGTGCCGCCGTCGGCCGGCATCCAGCGGATCTCGATGGCGTTGGGCGGGCTGATGCCGCCGATCTCCGCCACGTCCTCGGGCTGGTGATCGGGCGGCGGCGTGTCGAGCAGAATGGCGTAGAGCTGGTCGGAGGCGGCCCCGGCCAGGAAGGCCACGCGGCTGCCGTCGGGCGTGAACACCGGATCGAGGTAGTAGCCCTCGTGCGCGGTGAGGGTGCGGACGGCGCCGCCGCCGGACGGCACGCGCTTGATGTGGCCCCCTGCCGTCGTCCACGTGACATAGGCGATCGACTGGCCGTCGGGGGCCCACGTCGGCATGAACTCGCCCTCCTCGGCCGAGGTGAGGCGCCGGGGTGCGCCACCCGGGAGCTCCATTACATAGAGGTGGTTGAGGGCGCTGAAGACGAGCCGGCTGCCGTCGGGCGACACGCGCGGCCAGCGAATCAGGCGGGCCCGCACCTGCGGGCCGTCGTCGATGCGCACCGGCGCATAGGCGCGCGCCGCCACCTCGGCTTGGACCCGCGCCGTGAACGGAATCGGCGTGGCCTGGCCGCTGGCGACGTCGATGCGCTGGAGCTTGCCGGCGATCGCCACGACGATCGACCGGCCGTCGGGCAGGAAGTCGTAGCGGGGCAGCGTGTCGCGGGTGGCGCGCGACTCCTGGTCGTCGCGCGTCACCGGGTAGGCGAGCCAGCGCTCGGCGCCGGTCTCGAGGTTGCGGATGCGCAGGCCGGTGTCGGTCTTGTGGCGGGTGCCGTAGACCAGCCACGTGCCGTCGGGCGAGAGGGCGGGGCGCATCGCGCTGCCCTGGGCGTTGGTCACCTGCGAGACGTCGCCGGTGTCGCGATCGTGGCGATAGATCTGCCACAGCGGGAAGCGGGTGTTGTAGCTGAAGCCGCCGGCCCGTTGCGCGTAGTAGATGAACCGCCCATCCGGCGACACGACCGCGCCCATCCGGTTCGGCGGCGGCGGCGGTGGCGGCCCGGTCGCGTCCGGTGACGGCTGCGGCGGTGGCGGGGCACCGACGCGAACGCCGTTGCCGCCGTCGCGGTGGTACATGAAGAGCCAGAACGTGCCCGGGTCGGGCGGCCGCGATTTCGACACCACGAGGTACTGGCCGTCAGGTGTCCACGCCGGCGAGACCATGATCTGCGGCCGGTCGTCGGTGCGCTTATCGCGGCTCACCGGCCGCGGGTTCGAGCCGTCGGCGTTGGCGATCCAGAGGTTCTCGACGCCGGTGCGATCGCTGAGGAACGCGATCGACGCGCCGTCGGGCGACCAGGTGGGCTGGCTCTCGAACGCCATCCCGCCGACGATGCGGGCGGCGGTGCCGCCGCCGATCGGCAGCGTGTAGAGGTCGCCGAGCAGGTCGAAGACGAGCGTGCGGCCGTCGGGGGACACGTCCACCGACATCCACGTGACCTCATCGGTCTCGAAGTCGATCGTCTGGGCGGTCGGCAGCACCAGCGTCTCGGGCTCCGCCGTCGCGGGGGCCGACGCCGGTGCCGGTTGCTGTGCGCCCAGGGGCAGTGTGGCGACGACGGCCAGGGCGATGACGCCCGCGCGGACACGCTTCACGGCGGCCTCCTGTGACGAATGGTGGGGCCGGCGGCAGTCGCCGCTGCCGGCCGCGCGCATTCTAGTGTTTCGTCTCCGAAGTCTTGTTATGCACCGAGGGTCGCGATGCGCCCGGCCGGCAAGGCGCGACGACCAAGAATACCGCGAGTATTTGCGGGAGGAGCAACGCCGCCCGCCGGGATGCAGCGCGAGCCGAATGCAACAAGACTTCGGAGACGAGACACTAGCGCGCCCGGTGCGGCCGTCAGCTCGCCGGCTTCACGGCGACGACCAGGTACCAGCGTGCGCCCGAGGCCTCGAGACGCACCTGTGCGAAGCCGGCCCGCTCCAGCGTGCCGCGCACGTCGTCGGACGACATGCCGTGGCCGTTGCGCGGCGCGAAGTCGAGCACGGCGAGCCGGCCGCCAGGGGCGAGCGTGGCCAGCAGGCTGCGGCTCATGGCCAGGCGGTCCTCGACGTGATGGAACACGTCGCGCATGAAGAGCGCATCGCAGCAGCCGGCCGGCATGTTGGTCTCGGCCGCGCGGCCCTCCACGACGGTGACATTGGTGAGTCCGGCTGTCGTCACCGCACGTTCGGTGGCCTCGCGCTGCCGCGGGTTCAGCTCGTTGCTGAAGACGCGGCCGGTCGGCCCGACTTCGCGGGCCATGGCCACGGTCAGGGCGCCAGCGCCGGCGCCGATCTCGCCGACCGTGCTGCCCGGACGGATCTCGAGCGCGGCAACGAGGCGGGCGGCGTCGTCGCGATCGGACTGGCCGCGCGCCGGCAGCGCCGACGCCAGGACGAGTCCTGCACAGAAGCCCAGTACGGCAACGACGCGCAGCCAACGTCGGTCGAGCATCACCTGCCTTAGGACGCCGGCCGGCTGCCGTCGGCCGGGCGCGACGGCGGGGTATCATCGCGCCGTCGATATGCAACCCATCGTGGAAATCGCTGCCCGCCTCGGCCTGACGGACGACCTGCTCGAACCGTACGGCCGTTACACCGCCAAGATCCGCCTCGACGCGCTCGATCGCTTTCCGACACGCCGTGGCAAGCTCATCCTCGTCACCGCCATCACGCCAACGACCAGCGGCGAGGGCAAGACGGTGAACACCATCGGGCTGACGCAGGGACTGGTCGCCATCGGCAAGCACGCCGTGGCGGCGCTGCGCGAGCCGTCGCTCGGGCCGGTCTTCGGGCAGAAGGGCGGTGCGACCGGCGGCGGCAAGGCCTCGCTCCATCCTGTCGACAAGATCAACCTCCACTTCAACGGCGACTTCCACGCCATCACCTCGGCCCACAACCTCCTGGCGGCGCTCCTCGACGCGCACCTGCACTTCGGCAACGACCTGCGGATCGACCCGAAGGAGATCCTGTGGCCGCGGTGCATGGACATGAACGACCGGTCGCTCAGGAAGATCGCCGGCGGCATGGGTGGACGGGAGAACGGCCCGGCGCGCGAGACCGGGTTCATCATCACCGCCGCCTCCGAGATCATGGCGATCATGGCCCTGGCCGAGAGCCGCACCGACTTGCGCACGCGCCTCGGCCGCATCGTCGTCGGGCTGAGCTACGACGGCAAGCCGGTGACCGCCGCCGACCTCAAAGCCGTCGGGCCGATGATGGTGCTGCTCAACGACGCGCTGATGCCCAACCTCGTGCAGACCGGGGAGGGCGCGCCCGCCATCGTGCACTGCGGGCCGTTCGCCAACATCGCCCACGGCACCAGCAGTGTCCTGGCCCAGCGGCTCGGACTGCACCTCGCCGATTACGTCGTCAACGAGACCGGCTTCGCTGCCGACCTCGGCGCCGAGAAGTTCTTCGACATCGTGATGCCGATGTGCGGACACGTGCCGTCGGTGGCGGTGATGATCGTCACGCTGAAGGCGCTGCGCGCCCAGGCCGGCGGCCCCGACGCCGAGGTGGCGGGGGGGTTCCCGAACCTGGCGCGGCACGCCGCCAACGTGCGGCGCTGGGGCGCCGAGCCGGTGGTGGCGCTCAACCGCTTCGCCGCCGACCTCGAGGCGGATCTGCAGGCCGTGCTCGGCTACTGCGCGTCGATCGGCGTCGAGGCGGCGTTGTCCGAGGGCTACCTCAAGGGTGGCGTGGGCATGGCGGATCTGGCGCGGAAGGTCGTCGTCGCCGCTGATCGCGCCGACACCTCGAAGGTCAAGCCGCTGTACGGCCCGCAGCTCACCTTCGAGCAGAAGATCACGGAGGTAGCGACCAAGGTCTACGGCGCCAAGGGCGTGGCCTTCAAGCCGGGGGCCAAGACCCGCCTGCAGCAATATGCGGCGCTCGGTTACGGCCACCTGCCGGTGTGCATCGCCAAGACCCAGTACTCGTTCACCGACGACGCCAAGGTAATGGGCGCCCCCAGCGACTGGACGCTGACGATCTCGGACGCGTCCCTGTCGGCCGGGGCCGGCTTCGTCGTCGCCACCGCCGGCAACATGATGCTGATGCCCGGCCTGGGCAAGGTGCCCCAGGCGCAGAAGCTCGACGTGACGGAGGCCGGGGAGATCGTGGGCATGGAGTACTGAGCAGCATAGGGGCTCGGCGGACCAGGGGCTCAGGGACCCGGACGAAGAATTCAGCGCGCTTGTCGATCTCAGCGGAGCTCGAGCGTCATCGGGACAGTGGGCGAGTGGCAAGCGGTTTTCCCGTTACCGCTAGCCCCTAGTCCCTAGTCCCGCTACAAGGAGTGCCCAAATGCCGCGCTACCTCCTCCTCCTCCACGATTCCGGCACGATGCCCGAGGGCATCGGCCCGGATGAGATCCAGGCCGTCATCCAGCGCTACGTGGCGTGGCGGAAGAAGGTCGAAGCGGCCGGCCACGCCGTGATGGGCCACAAGCTGCGCGACGGCGAGGGGCGGGTGGTGCGGGCGGCCAACGGCCGCGTGAGCGTCACCGACGGGCCCTACGCCGAGGCGCGCGAAGTGGTCGGCGGGCTGTTCGTCGTCGACGCCGCCAGCTACGACGAGGCGCAGGCGCTGTGTGCCGACTGCCCGCACCTCGACTTCGGGACGATCGAGATCCGCGAGATCCAGCCGACCTAACCGGTGGTCACTGGACTGTCACGAGACAACCGGACGCGGTGCAAAATGTGCCACAGTGCGCGGACGACATCGTCTGACGATGTCGTCGTGACAGTCCCGGTGACATCGTGGACGCCCTCGTCGATCAGCTCTTCCGTCGCCAGTCGGGCCGGCTCGTGGGCGTGCTCACGCGCCAGCTCGGCTCGCACCGCCTGTCGCTGGCCGAGGACGCGGTCCAGGACGCGCTGGTGCGGGCGCTGCAGACCTGGCCGGTCGGCGGCGTGCCCGACAACCCGACCGCGTGGCTGTACCAGGTGGCGCGCCGGGCCGCACTCGATCGCCTGCGGCACGAGCGGGTGATCGACGCCAAGGCCGAGGCCGTCGCTGTCGCGACGACGCGTGATCCCCACGAGGCGACCCTGCCCGAGGCGGCGGCGCCGTTCGAAGACGACGAGCTGGTCATGATGTTCATGACCTGCCATCCCGCCCTGCCGCCCGATGCCCGCGTCGCGCTGACCCTCAAGATCGTCGGCGGCTTCGGCGTCGGCGAGATCGCCCGCGCCTTCCTGATGCAGGAGCCGGCCGTCGCCCAGCGCCTGGTGCGCGCCAAGCGCACGCTGCGTGAGCACGACCTGCCGTTCGCGTTGCCGGCGCCGGGCGACGTGGGCGAGCGCCTCGTCTCGGTGCTCGACGCGCTCTACCTGATGTTCAGCGAAGGGCACGCACCCACGGCCGGACCGGCCGCGTTGAAGGAGGACGTGGCGGAAGAAGCGATGCGGCTGGTGACGCTGCTGGCGCGCCATCCCGAGACCGCCCGACCCGAGACGCACGCCCTGCGGGCGCTGATGCTGCTGCACGCGGCGCGCTTCCCGGGCCGCGTCAGCGGCGGCGTCCTGCGGCTCCTCGAAGACCAGGACCGGGCCGCCTGGGATGCGGTGCTGCTCGCCGAAGGCATGCACGCGCTCGACCGCGCGGCCAGCGGCGAGGTCGAGAGCCGCTTCCACCTCGAGGCCGCGATCGCCGCCGCGCATGCCGCCGCGCCCGACTGGGCGTCGACCAATTGGCCCCACATCCTGGAGCTCTACGATGCGCTCGTCGCCCGCTGGCCGTCGCCGGTGGCGGCGCTCAACCGCGTGATTGCGCTCGCCAAGGTCCTGGGCGCCGAGGCCGCGCTGCCCGAGGCCGAACGGCTCGCCGCCGACCCGCGCCTGGCGAGGTACCACCTGCTGCCGGCGGTGCTGGCCGACCTCTACGCCCGGGTCGGGGACCAGGCCCGGGCCAGCGCCCTGCTCGACCAGGCTCTTGCCCACGCCATGTCCGAGCCCGAGCGCCGGCTGCTCGAGGCCCGGAGGGCGGCGATCGGCGGGCGACAAGCCCGCGCCTGAGAAGGGCTCTATAATCGACGCTCCGCGGAGCGCCGGTGGAATATCTCATCAAGCAGTACCCCCTCGAATCCGGCGCCCTCGAAATCCAGTACATCGAAGAGTTCTTCGGCGAGTTCCCACGGCGCAAGACCGCCGCCGAGGTGCTCCAGCGGCTGGCCGATCGCGAGTCGCTGATCCTGATGGCGGAGTCGGCGTTGCCCGACGAACCCGCCCTGCTGGTGCCGGTCGCCTACAAGGTCGTGCACGAAATCCGCGGCCTCGAAAGCGAGCCGAAGCTGCGCGATCTGGTCGAACCGTCTCGGCGGCTGCGTGGACTTCACCGGGCGCAAGGTCTTGTACTCGTGGATCGGCGCGACCCGCCGCGACTGGCGCGGCCAGGGCCACTTCCGTGCCCTCACCGAGCAGTCGGAAGCCTGGGCCGTGGCCCTCGGGTATCAGGAAGTGGTGGTCAAGACCAAGAACCGCTTCTACGACATGCGCGCCGTGCTCGCGCAGTTGAGCTTCGACGTGATCAAGCTCGAGCCGTCCGATGGCGAGAGCGCCGAGTCGAAGGTGTATCTCAGCAAGCAGCTGCGGCCCGACCTGGTGAGCGCCCACCGCAGCCGCCGCACCGTCGTCCAGGCCGGCGACTAGCTCCCGGCCGTGTCGAGAAGCGCGGGTATTCAAGCTCTGCCAAGACACTCATTCCACGCCTGGCGGGCCTTTCGCGACGCGAACTACACACGACGGCGTGGCACGCGCCACATTCGCCTCCGCCGCCGACCGGCACGACTCATGCTCTTGAGTGCGGTGCCGCGAGCCATGGAAAAGCGAACCCGCCACCGCAAGAAGACCAGCCTGCCGGCCCGTTTCGGCGCCGAGCGTCCCGAGAAGATGGGCCTCATCACCGACGTGTCGTCGCCGCGGCATCTACGTCTCGACCAACGCGGTGCTGGCGAAGGGATCGCCCGTCCAGGTGCAAGTGAAGGTGCCCGGCAGCGAACCGATATTGCTGCAGGGACGGGTGATCCGGACCCGGCGCATCGCCTCGGCGCTGGTCATGATCGCGACCGGTGGCATGGGCGTTCGCCTCGAGAACCCACCGGCCGGCTGGTGCGTGAGCCTGTCGTTGCCCGACGAATCGTGACAGCGGCGCGTCCTCAGACCGCGTCGCGCTGATCGTAGGGCACGCGCTCGCCGTGCTCGACGAACCGCCGCAACACGCGCAGGTAGTTGGCCCAGCAGCAGCTCGAGGTGCGGAAGTGGTCGTTGGCGTGGCGCCAGCCGCTGCTGTAGAAGTCGACGATCGTCCGCTCGGCGTCACGGGCGGCGAAGCGCGCCCCGACGCGGGTGCCGGTCCAGTCGGCGTCGGCGTCGGTGATTTCCCACTCGATCCAGCGGTCGGGATCGCAGGCCGCCAGCAGGCCCTGCCACTGATAGTCGGGGCCGAAGCCGAACCGCCAGATCTCGCCGCTGTCGGCGGTCCCCTCGGCGTCGAGCGTCCACCATTCACTCAGCAGCTTCGGGTCGGCGAACATCGCGAACACCCGCGAGGCCGGGGCGTTCACCTGGAAGCGGTGCAGGATGTCGGGCATCGTGCAGTATTACCCCCGCGGCCGGGGTTCGGTTCCCGACGCCTGACGAATCGTGGGACGAATGCCGCCGCAGGCCCGCCCCGCCGCCGTGACCTACTCCGCGCGCAGCGCCGATACCGGATCGACCCGGGTGCCGCGTCGCGCCGGGACGTAGCTGGCGAGCACGCCGGCCAGCGCGAGCAGCGCCGCCACGGCCGCCAGCGTCAGGGGATCGCCCGGACCGACGCCGAAGAGCAGCGACCGCAGCGTCGACGACAGCGGCACCGCCAGGGCCGCGCCGACGACGACGCCGCCGAGGACCATCGTCATGCTCTGCCGCAGCACCAGGCGCACGACGTCGCCGGGTTGCGCGCCGAGGGCGAGGCGCACGCCGAACTCGCCGCGCCGCTGGCTGACGCCGTAGGCGACCACGCCGTAGACGCCGATCGCCGCCAGCAACAGCGCCGCGGCCGCGAACAGCCCGAGCGCGGCCGAGGCGACGCGCGGCCGCAGCAGCGAGCGTGACACCACCTCGTCGAGCGGACGGATGTCCGAGACCGGCTGATTCGGATCGACCGCGCGCACCACGCCTTCGACGGCGCGGCCCAGCGCCGCAGGGTCACCGCCGGCGGTGCGCACGACGAACGTGAGCGCCCCGACCGGCAACTGCGCGAACGGCAGGTAGATGGCCGGCCGGTACTCGCCGTTGAGGCTGGCCAGCGTCACGTCGCCGACCACGCCGACGATCTCCTGCGTCTCGCCCAGCGAGTCGTTGAGACGCCGCCCGATCGGAGAGACGTCGGCCGACAGCAGCCGCACGAACGCCTCGTTCACGATCGCCACGCGCGGACGGCCCTCGACGTCGGCGTCGGTGAAGTCGCGCCCCTGCCGCAGCGGGATCTGCAGGGTGGCGAAGTAGCCGGGCGTCACCGGACGATAGTCGGCCACCGGGAGCTCGCCGGGCGGCGGCTCCGGCCGATCGGCGAGCTTGAACGAGGAACCGATGCCGGGATTGCCGTCGAGCGGCAGGAACGACGTGGCGGCCGCCGCCGCAACACCGGGCAGCTCCTGCAGGCGGGCCACGACGTCGGTGCCGAAAGCGACCTCCGAGGTCCTGGGCGGCCGAGCCCATGCGAGAGACCCGCGCCGTCAGCACCTGCTGCGGGCTGAAGCCGGGGTCGACGTCCTGGAGCGCCACGTAGCTGCGGCCGAGCAGCGCCGCGCCCGACAGGATCAGCGTCGCGGCGGCCACTTCGCCGGCGACCAGCCAGCCGCGCAGCCGCTGTCGGCTGCCGACCCCGCCACGCCCGCCTTCACGCAGCGCCTCGTTCACCGAGGTCTTCCGCGCCCGAAGCACCGGCCCGAGTCCACACGCGACCGCCGTCAGCGCCGTGACCACGACGGCGAACGTCAGTGCGGCGCCGCCGAGGGTCCCGTCACTGACGATCGGGACGCCGGCGTCGCGGGCCGTCGTCGACACCACGCGGGTCAGCACCCGCGCCAACACCGCGCCCAGCACGCCGCCCACGCCGACGAGCAGCGCCGTCTCGAGGAACAGCTGCCGGGCCAGATGCATCGGCCGGGCGCCGAGCGACACCTTCACCGCCATCTCGTGCCGCCGGCCCGTGGCCCGCACCAGCAGCAGCGCGGCGACGTTGGCGCAGGCGATCAGCAGCACCGCGATCGACCGCACCGAACAGCACCCACAGCGCCGGCCGGGTCTCGCTCGTGAGCTGTTCGCGCAGCGGCACGACGTTGATTGTCCACCCGGTGTTGAAGTCGGGATGTTCCTGGACCAGGCCGGCGAAGACCGCGGCCAGCTCCTGCTGGGCGGCCTGGCGCGACACCCCTGGCCGCAGCTTGGCGATCGACATCAGGCTGCGGCCGCGGAAGTTGGTGCGCGCTTCGGGCGGCAGCACGGCGGGACGCCAGAACTCGCCGCGGAAACCGACGAGCGTGAAGTCGGCCGGGAGCACCCCGACGATCGTGGCTGGCTCGCCGTTCATGACCACGGCACGGCCGACGGCATCCGCGGCGCCGCCGAAGCGCCGCCGCCAGAGCCCCTCGGTGATGAGGATCGTCCGCGGTGCGCTCGGCACCCCGTCGCCTTCGACGAACAGACGGCCGGCCACCGGCCGGGCGCCGACCATGCCGAGAATCTGCGGCTGCACGGCCACGCCGCGCAGCTCCTCGGGGGCGCCGCCGTCGCCCGACAGGTTGCCCACGGTCGGACTGAAGACGCCCGAAGCTTCGAGCGACGTGCTGCGCTCCGACCACGCGAAGTAGTTACCGGGGTTGATGACGTTGCGCGCCCGGCCGCGCGTGAGGTTGTGTTCCCACACCATCACCAGGCGATCGGCGTCGGCGTAGGGCAGCGGCGCCAGCAGCGCCGAGTACACCAGCTCGAAGGCGGCGGTCGTGGCGCCGATGCCGAGGGCCAGGACGGCCACGACGGCGGCGGTGAACGCCGGCGCCCGACGCAGCAGGCGCAGGGCATGACGCAACTCGCCGCCGAGGCCGCTCCAGGCGGCGCCGGTGCCCGGCTCGGGCACCGGTGGCGGCGGTGCCGCGACGCGCCGACGGGCCAGAGCCAGGAAGTCGGCCCGCCGCATCGCCTCGACGGCGAAGGCGTCGGCATCGGTCGTGGTCGACGGCGACGGGCGCGCGTCCCACGCGTCCTCGAGGTGATCGGCGAGTTCCTCGACCACGGCGTCGGGAAGGTCCATCTGCTGCGTTCGCAGATGGCGGCGCACGCGTGTCTGCCAGTCGCTCATGGCCATGACACCCTCACGCGAAGCTGATGCCGGCGATGCGGCCCAGCGCCAGCACGAACTGCTTCCACTCGTCGCGCTGGCGGCCCAGCACGGCGGCTCCGGTGGCGGTCAAGCGATAATAGCGCCGCCGCCGCTGGCCCGGCCGTTCCACCCACCGGCCGTGGATCCAGCCGCGGCCTTCGAGCTTGTAGAGCGTCGCGTAGAGCGACGCGAAGTTGTAGCTGAGGGCGCCCTCCGACTCGGTTTCGATGCGCGCCGCCAGTTCGTAGCCGTGCCGCGCCGTATCTTCGAGCAGGGCCAGGATCACCAGCTCGGCGCTGCCTTTCTTGGCCTCGCGGAGCACGTCGGCCGCCGGTTGCGTCGTCATGATGGAGTACGATATATCGTAGTCCATCATATATGCAACTGGAGCGGCCGATGAGGAGCGTGTCATGAGCAACGTCCGCGTGTGGGTGGCGATCGCCGCGGTGTCGATGGCGGCGCCGCTATTGGCTCAGACGGGAGAACCCCCGGCTGAGGTTGTCATCCGCGACATCTCGGTCGTGGACGTCGCGGAAGGCCGGGTGCTGCCGGCCCGCGACATCGTCGTTCGCGGCACGCGGGTCGAGCGGCTCACGCCGACCGGGGGAGCGCTGCCGCGCGGCAAGACGCTGATCGAAGGGCGCGGCAAGTTCGCGATCCCGGGCCTGATCGACGCGCCGGTGCGACTGGCCGGATTCTCACCGTCGACGCTGCAGGGCTTGCTGGCGGCCGGGATCACGGCAGTGGTCGACGCCGGCACCGACCCGGTCCAGCTGACGCACTGGCGTCGCGATCTCGACGAGGGGCGCCTCTACGCGCCGCGAATCGCCCAGGCCTGTGGCGCCGCCGCGATCGCCGCCGAGGCGGTGCCGCGCACGTCTCCCGATCGTCCCGGCGCCATCCACGACGAGCTGGTCAGGCTCGCGACGTCGGCCCGCCGCACGCCCGCGCAGGCGCTCCGCGCCGTCACGCTCGATCGCGCGCGGACGCTGTGTCTCGATGGGCTCGGCACGATCGCCGCCGGCGCTCCCGCCGACCTGGTCGTGCTCGCCGGCAATCCGCTCGACGACATCCGCCACACCCGGAACATCGACGCGGTCGTGTTCCGCGGTGAGGTGTTCACCCAGGCGCACGTGACGCAATTGCGGCGCGGGTCACTGCCGGCGCCGACGCCGCCGCGGTAGGCTCGGCGCGGCCGGGCCGGTCCGCGCGCGGCCCTGTAGTACGCTCCCGCCATGGCCAAGCTGCCGATCCGCGTGGCGATCACCTGGAAGGGCGATCGCCGATTCGCCGCTGACGTTCGCGGCGTCGAGATGACCATCGACGGCGATTCGGAGGCCGGGCCGTCGCCGGTGGAGTTGACGGGGCTGGCCCTGGCCAGCTGCATGGGGGTCGACATTGCCGACATCCTCAGGAAGGGCCGGCATGACCTGCGCGAGCTGGCGACCGAGCTGGTCGCCGAGCGCGCGCCCGAGCCGCCGAGCCGGTTCACTGCCATCGACCTGCGCATTCGCGTGACCGGCAACGTGCCGGCGACCGCGGTCGAGCGGGCCATCGCGCTGTCCCACGAGAAGTACCTGCTCGGTGTGGCACACCTTTCGGCAGGACATTCCGCTCACCACCTCGTTCGAGATCGTGTCCTGACCGAGCGACGCGCGGGATCGCCACGCCGGATCTGGCTCGACTGGGCCCGTGGTGTCGCCGTCGTCCTGATGGTGCTGGCCCACGTCGTCGATGCGTGGACACGCGATGCCGACCGCGATCGCACGACCTACTACTGGGCGACGTTCGTCGGCGGCCTGGCGGCGCCGGCGTTCCTGTTCCTGGCCGGGCTCGGGACGGCGCTCTCCGGCGCCTCGAAGCTTCGTGCCGGCGCCACCCGCAGCCAGGTCACGCTGGCGCTGGCGCGCCGCGGGTTGATCGTCTTCGGCCTGGCGTTCGTGTTCCGGGCCCAGTCGCTGGCCCTGGGCTGGGGGGCGCCGATCGGCTTCCTCAAGGTCGACATCCTGAACGTGATGGGACCGGCGCTGGTCATGGCCGCCGCCGTCTGGGGCGTCGCCGCGAGCACCGCCGGGCGCGTCGTTGCCGCGTCCGCCGCGACCGTGGGGCTGGCGATGGCCGCGCCGCTCATCCGCACCGCCGCCTGGATCGACGCGCTGCCGGCGCCGCTGCAGTGGTATTGGCGGCCGACGCCCGGCCACACCAACTTCACGCTGGTCCCGTGGAGCGCGTTCGTCTTCGCCGGCGTCGCCGCCGGGGCGGCGCTGGCCAGCGCCCGCACCGAGCGCGACGAGCGCCGCTTGCAGCTGGCACTGGCCGTGCTCGCGGTGGCGACCGGCGTTGCCGCCTATTGGGCGTCGTTCCAACCGACGATCTACCCGGCCGGACGCTCGTCGTTCTGGGGCGCTTCGCCGACGTTCTTCTTCCTGCGCCTGGCGATCGTCGTCGCCGTGCTGCCGCTGGCGTGGAGCCTGCGGCGCCTTCTGCCCGAGGCGATGGGCGCGCCGCTGGCGACCCTGGGCGCGGCGTCGCTGTTCGTCTACTGGGTGCACGTCGAGCTGGTCTACGGCGGCATCGCCATCCCGATCAAGCACCGCCTCCCGGTCGAGCTCACGATCGTCTCGACCGTCGCCGTCGGCTACGGCCTGGTCCGGCTGGTGCCGTGGACGCGGCGCTGGGTGGCGGCCCTCGACCAGCCGCCGATCCGCGTCAAGCGGCTCGTGGCGCGGCTGCTCTAGAGCCGGGCGGCCGATCAGCACGCGAGCAGGTAGGTCAGCCCTTCTGCGAGGCAAAGCGCTGTCTCTCGCCGAAAATGTGCCATCGTGTCGGACCGGAGGGCGGGATGACCACGAGGCGGGCAGTGGCGGCGACAGCAGCGGTGGCGATCTGGGCGCTCCTGGCCGCGCCCGGCGACGCGCAGGAAGCGCGCCGGCGGTGGGAACTGCAGCGCCAGATCCGGCTCGACAAGTTCGAGCAGGTGCTGCCGGTGGCGATGAAGAACGCCGGCCTCGACGCCTGGATCGTCGCCGTCAAGGAGAACCACTACGACCCGCTGTGGGAGGACCTCGGCCGCGGCTACGTCACCGGCTTCGGCTATTACGCGTTCTTCCTGCGTGGCGATCGCGTCGAGCGGCTCGCGCTCGGGCCGTCGGGGTATCTGTTGAACCAGTCGGGCGCCTACGACAAGTACGGCTCGGCCGACGAGCTGGCCACGGAAGTGCGGGCCCGCGACCCCAAGCGCATCGGCGTCAACATGTCGGACGAGATCGGCCCGGCCGACAGCCTGTCGGTGACGATGCACGCGCAGCTCAAGAAGGCCCTGGGCGAGCCGTACGCCTCTCGCCTGGCCAGCGCCGAGCGCCTGGTCTCCGAGTTCCGCTCACGCCGCGTCGCCTCCGAGATCGTCGCCTTCGGCGAAGCCGCCGGCATCGCGATCCAGCTCGCCGAGCGGGCGCTGTCGAACGAGGTGATCACGCCGGGCAAGACGACGCTCGAGGACGCCGCGTGGTGGCTGCAGGACCAGCTGCTCGCCCGCGGTCTCGGGTCGGAGTTCGACATGCCGTCGGTCTACGTGACCGGCCCCGAGGGCATCGTCGCCACCTCCACCGACCGCATCGTGCAGCCCGGCGACGTCATCATGATCGACTGGGGCGTGCAGCTGATGAACTTCGGCACCGACGTCAAACGCGTCGCCTACGTGCTGAAGCCGGGGGAGACGACGCCGCCGGCCAGCATCCGCAACGCGTTCGCCAAGGCGATCGCCGCCCGCGACGTCATCAAGCCGGCGATCAAGCCCGGCCGCACCGGCAAGGAGACGATGGCGGCGATGGACGCGGCGCTGAAGGCCGCCGGCTACGGCGTCATCGAATTCAACAAGCCCAACCCCGACGACAAGACCGACATCACCTACGGCTTCCATCCGGTGGGCAACACCGGCCACGACATCGGTCCGTCGCTCACGACCTGGCAGCCGCTGCAGAGCACCTTCACGCTGCACCTGCAGCATCTGTTCTCGTTCGAGTACTTCGCCTACACCCCGCTGCCGGAGTGGGGCGGCAAGAAGCTGCGCATCCCGATTGAGGACGACGCCCTGCTGATGGAGCACGGCGTGCAGTTCGTGCACTCGGCGAACTACCGGCTCCTCGTGATCAAGTAGGGACCGGGGACCAGGGACTAGGGATCAGGGCTGACACGTACGAGTCGTCACGGTGCCACGATGTCGATGAGCACGCGAAGCGTGACAAGGGCTTTTCCCGGTCCCCGGTCCCCGGTCCCTGGTCCCCAAGGGCATGACGTATTCCTTCGGCACCTTCACGTTCGACAGCGGCTCCCTCGAGTTGTCGCGCGAGGGGCGGCCGGTGCGGCTCGAACCGCAGCCGGCGCGGGCGCTGGCGGTACTGCTGGCCCGGGCCGGCGAGGTCGTCACGCGCGAGGAGCTGCGGGCGGCGATTTGGGGCGAGCACACGCACGTGGACTACGACCGCGGCCTGGCCTATTGCCTGGCGCAGGTGCGCACCGCGCTCGGCGACAACGCCGAGAACCCGCGGTTCGTGCAGACGCTGCCCAAGCGCGGCTTCCGCTTCCTGGCGCCGGTGACACCCGCCGGCGAGGGCGCCGTCCTGGCGTCTGGGCCGACCGCCGGTCGCGCCGCCTGAGGTGCCGGACGGTGGCCGGGCCTCCGGCGCCTGGCTCGGCGGCCGCGGCCCCTGGCTCACCGGCGTCGCCGCGCTGATGGTCCTGGCGCTCATCTGGGTGCGGGCCGACACGCCGCCCCGCCAGACGATTGTGGCGGTGTCGATCTTCGACAACGAGACCGGCGACCCGAGCCTCGACGGCTTCGTGACCGGGTTGTCGGACCTGGTCGTGGCCCGCCTCACCGAGCTGGCCCCCGACCGCGTCGGCGTCATCGGCAACGCCGCCGCCCTGCGCCAGCCGCGCGCCATCCGCAACCTGAAGTCGCTGGCCGAGGCGGTCCGCGCCGACTACATCGTGATTGGCCAGCTCCAGCGCCAGGACGCCGGCCTGCGCTTCATCCTCCACTTCATCCGCCTCCGCGACGAGGTCCACCTGTCTGCGCGCCGGCTCGTGCGGGAGCGCTTCGACGTCACCGGCCTCGACGACGAGGTGGTGGGCGAGGCGGCCCGGGTCATCGAGGCGCATGTCGTGGGTCCGGCGACAGCCTCACCCAGCCCACCAACTCGTTGATCCGGTGAGGGTTACCGCCTCACGTCTTCCTCGATCGATATCCGTTTGCCGGGCGCCGGCGCCTCGCCGCACCATCGCCCCGCACGACGTTCGTGCGTGGAGGCTCCTGTATGTACTACCGACTGACCCGTCGTTCGTTCGTCCACCTGCCGGCGGCCGGCCTGGCCACCCTGCTGCCGTCCACCGCCAGCGCGCAGCCCGCGGCGCCTGGCGCCGCCGACTGGCTCCCGCGCCAGGATCCGGCCGTCGCCAAGGAAATGGTCGGGGTGTCGCACGGCAACCTCGTCCGGGTCCGCGAGCTGGTCGAAAAACAGCCCGCGTTGGCCCGGGCTGCGGTCGATTGGGGGTTCGGCGACTGGGAAACGGCCCTGGGCGCCGCGGCGCACACCGGCCGCCGCGAGATTGCCGAGCTGCTGCTGGCCAACGGCGCCCAGCCCTCCTTGTTCTCGGCGGCGATGTTGGGGCACCTCGACGTCGTCCGGGCGTTCGTCGAATCGCGTCCCGGCACCCAGGGCATCCTGGGGCCACACGGCATCACCCTGCTGGCCCACGCCCGAGCCGGCGGTCCCGACGCCGCCCCGGTGCTGAAGTACCTCGAGGGTGTCGGCGGCGCCGATCAACGCCCGACCACCCAGCCCCTCGCGCCGGCCGACCGCGACGCCGTGGTCGGCCGCTACCAGTTCGGCCCGGGGACGCGCGACCTTTTCGAGGTCGACGTGGATCGCGACCAGCTCGGGATCAACCGGCCGGGCGCCGACCGCCGCTTCCTGCTGCACACCGGCGATCTGGTGTTCTTCCCCTCGGGGGCGCCGTCGGTGAAGATCGCCTTCGCCCGGGAATCCGGCAAGGTCATCCGGCTGACGGTGGCCGACCCGCAGGTGCTGGTCACCGCGACCCGCGTCTGACGCCCGTCAAGAGTTCACGATCGGCCACGATGCCGACCCGTCCGTGGCCACGCGTCCCTGGAATCGGTGTGCAGCCAGGATTATCGGACAGCGCCCAATCGGTGCGATAACCCTCAGGCGAACAAGGGGTTACGAGTGCGCTGCGGGACCGGCCGGCGGCCTCGGCGCGGCGATTCCGGCCAAAAAACCGTTGTGAACCCCTAGAACGGCCGGTAAAATCCGGCCGTCCAAACGGGACACCTATGATCAGCGTCGCCGCGATTCGGATGCAGCAGTTCGGTGTGCAGTTCTACCAGGCCTCACTCACCGCCAGCGACATCGACAAACTGGTGCGTTTCGAGGTGCTCAGCTACGGCGACCAGTCGAGCGGCGGGGTGCGCGGCGGCAACAAGAAGGCGCCGTCGAAGATCCGGTGGGACTTGCTCGAACGGCGGATTGCCTCGAGCGAGAAGGCCTACCAGCGCCAGATCATCCGCAAGAAGATCGACGAGCTCGTGCAGTACGACGAGCAGTGCCGTCAGGCCCGCGATCTGCCGTCGATTCCCGGCGCCGTCATCATCTCGTGCGACGAAAAGCTGTCGTTCGAGGCGTCGGAATCGGGCAGTTCGGTCGGACGCCTGAAAGTGCCCGAGCGCGAGGGCATCCTTCGGGCGATCGACGGACAGCACCGGCTGCTCGCCCTGCACGCCGACATCGACAACTTCCAGGACGAGCAGTTCACGGTGCCGGCGATCATCTTCGATCGTCTGCCCGAAGATCACGTCGTCCAGATGTTCGTCACGATCAACGCCAAGCACACGCGCCTCAACGCGTCCCATCTCGTCTCGCTGTCGGGCCGCCAGCTCTATCGTGACGAGGCCCTGGCCGCCGCCCACGACGTGGTGCGGGCGCTCAACGACCGCGAGGACTCGCCGCTCCACAACGAGATCAAGCTGCTCGGGGTGGGCAAGGGCCGCGTCGCCCAGGCGCCGTTGGCGCAGGAGTTCAAGCGGCTGTTCGCCGACGAGGAAGCGCTCGGCGGCGCGCGCAAGGCGGCGCAGTTCCGCGACGACGCCAAGACGTTCTTCGTCAACTACTTGAAGCAGGTCTCGTCGGTCTTCGAGACGGCCTGGCACGGCCGCAAGTACAGCATCCGATCGGCCACCGCGCTGCGCGCCTTCGTGCGCGTGGCCCCCGACGTGGTGCGGGCCGTCGAGCAGCAGCACGCCGAGCGCACCGACTTCCGGGCCATCGGACGGGCGATTGCCCCGTGGGGCCGGCGGATTGGCGCCCTGCGCTTCGAGACCGACGGGGCGTGGAAGCGATCCGGCGCCACCGTCGACGGCCTGGCCAAGGAATTGCGGTTGGCGCTGCAGTATCCCGAAGGCGCCGGCCAGTAGCCGCCAGATCGGGCGCTTGTACATGACGAGGGGCGGGCCTGGGCCCGCCCCTTGGTCACTGAATAGGTGTCGCCAGCCTGGCTCCCCCCAGCGTTCACGGCACCAAACCGCAAACAACAGAACTGGCGACGCCGCAAAGCCCTACAAGCTTCGTGCCGGCTGAAAACAGGCCGATCTTCGCGCGATCGACCGATCCGGGCCGCACAAGTTTGAACCACGGGTTACAGGTTCGTACGGACCTCAGCCGGCCGCCTCAGCGGGTGAGCCGGGCGACGGTGACGCCGGCATCTTCGAGCCCCCGACGGATCGCCGCCGCCAGCAGCGCCGCGCCCGGGGTATCGCCATGCACGCACAACGTGTCGGCCTCGAAGGAGATCCGCGTGCCGTCGACGGTCTCGACCGAACGCTCGCAGGCCATCGCCACCGCTCGGGCGACCACCGTGTCGACGTCGTGGATGACGCTGCCCGGCGTACTGCGCGACACGAGGCTGCCGTCGGCGTGATACGCCCGGTCGGCGAAGGCCTCGGCCGCCACCGGCAGGCCGGCGTCGAGGCCGGCCTGGATCAGCGCCGAGTCGGGCAGGCCGAAGAGCACCAGGGTCGGGTCGCAGGCCACCACGGCGCGGGCGATCGCCTCGGCGAGCACCTCGTCGCGGCAGGCCATGTTGTAGAGCGCGCCGTGGGGCTTCACGTGCTGCAGCCGCACGCCCTCGCTCCGGGCGATGCCGGCCAGGGCGCTCACCTGGTAGAGCACCAGATCCTCGACGTCCTGGGCGCTCATCTGCAGCTCGCGCCGGCCGAAGCCGACCAGGTCGGCGAAGCCGGGATGGGCGCCGACCGCCACGCCATGGGAGCGGGCGAGGCGCACCGTCCGGCGCATCGTTCCCGGGTCGCCGGCGTGGCCGCCGCAGGCGACGTTGGCCGACGAGATGACCGGCATCAGCTGCGCGTCCTGGCCCATCGGCCACGCGCCGAACGACTCGCCCAGATCCGAGTTGAGGTCGATGCGCATGCTGCCCCCGTCCGGGCCGGTCGCGCCCGTCAGCGAGAGCTTACGCGAAGAGCTGCACCAGCATCGCCTTCTGCGCGTGCAGGCGGTTCTCGGCCTGGTCGAACGCCACCGACGCGGACGACTCGATGACCTCGTCGGTCACCTCCTGACCGCGGTGGGCCGGCAGGCAGTGCATGAAGAGGGCGTCGGGCTTGGCGCGCGCCATCAGCGCCTCGTTCACCTGGTAGCGGGAGAAGATCTTGGTCCGCTCGGCGGCCTCGACCTCCTGGCCCATCGACGTCCAGACGTCGGTGTAGACGGCGTCGGCGCCCTTCACCGCTTCGCGCGGATCGACGAACTGCCTGAGCTCGGCGCCGCCGACCGCGATCCGAGCGGCGGCCGCCGCCACCTCCGCCGGCAGGGCGAAGGCCTTGGGCGTTGCCACCCGCACGTGCGCGCCGAGCATGAGCCCGGCGTGGACCATCGACGTCGCCACGTTGTTGCCGTCGCCGACGAAGGCCAGCGTCCGGCCGGCCACCGAGCCCCAGCGCTCGCGGAGCGTCTGCATGTCGGCCAGCGCCTGGCATGGATGCTCTTCGTCCGACAGCGCGTTGATCACCCGCAAGGTCGGTGCCGACTCGGTGAAGATCGTCAGCCGGCTCTGGCTGAAGGTGCGGATCACCACCGCGTCGATCCAGCGCTCGAGGTTGCGGGCCACGTCGTGCAGCGGCTCGCGGTCGGCGTGCATGACGTCCGACGGGATGTCGACGATGTCGCCGCCCAGCTCGCCGATGCCGATGGTGAAGGTCACGCGGGTGCGCAGCGACGGCTTCTCGAACAGCAGGCCGACCTGCCGGCCGGCCAGCGCCGTCGCTTGCGGGACCGGGGTGCGCGCCCGGCGGCTGGCCCGCAGCGACGAGGCCAGCTCGAGGCAGCGGGCGAGGTCGTCGGGCGTGAAGTCGAGAATCGACAGGAAGTGTCTGGTCGGGCACTAGGTCCGGTACTCCGCGTTGATCTGGACGTACATCTTCGACAGATCGCAGGTCCAGACGGTCGCCGACCGGCCGCCGCCGGTGCCGAGGCCGACTTCGATGTCGAGATCGCGTGCCCTCGAGGTAGCTGGCGGCCTGCGGCGCCAGCTCGTCGAACGGACGCCCGCCGGCGAAGAGCACCAGCGCGCCGATGCGCACCCGGGCGCGATCGAGCACGAAGTGCGCGCCCGAGCGCCCGGCCGCGGCCACCAGCCGTCCCCAGTTCGGATCGCCGCCGTGAATGGCGGTCTTGACCAGCAGCGAGTTGGCGATGGCGCGCGCCGCCAGCCACGCGTCGGCGTCGGTGGCGGCGTCGCTGGCGGTGATCGCCACCAGCTTGGTGGCGCCCTCGCCGCCGCGCACGATGCCGAGCGCCAGCTCCTTGGCGACGGCGCGGAAGCCCTCGACCAGCGCCGCTTCCGTCGCGTCGTCGATGGTGACGCCGCTGGCGCCGCTGGCCAGCGCGAACACGCAGTCGTTGGTCGACGGCTCGCCGTCCACCGTGATCGCGTTGAAGGTGGAGCGGCAGGCCTCGGTCAGCACGCGGTGCAGCCGATCGGCGGCGACCGCCGCGTCGGTCGTGAGGTAGCCGAGCATCGTCGCCATGCGCGGCTCGATCATCCCGGAGCCCTTGGCCATGCCGCCGACGCGGAAGGTACCGTGGGCGGTCTCGACCTCGACGGCCGCCGACTTGGGAAACGGATCGGTCGTCATGATGGCGTCAGCGGCGTCCGACCCGCCGGCGGCGTCGAGCGCGGCCGCGGCCCGGGCGATGCCGCCGCGGACCGCCGCCATCTTCAGGTTCACGCCGATGACGCCGGTGGAGGCGACCAGCACGTCGCCGGGCGCGCACCCGAGCGCCGTGGCGGTGAGCGCGGCCATCTCGCGCGCGTCGTCGAGGCCCTGCGGACCCGTGCAGGCGTTGGCGCAGCCGCTGTTGGTGACGACGGCGCGGGCCGTGCCGCCCGAGGCGGCGAGGTGGGCCTTCGACACGCAGCACCGGCGCCGCCTGCGCCAGGTTCAGCGTGAACAGGGCGGCCGCGGTGGCCGGCGCATCGCACGCCAGGAGCGACAGGTCGGGTTTGCCGCTGGCCTTGATGCCGCAGTGCAGGCCGGCGGCCCGGAAGCCGCGCGGCGCGGTGACGCCGCCCGGCACGACGGTGAGACGCGGGGTCATCGCGGGGTCACGCCCGCGCCGGCTGCGGCCGGTCGCGGAGCGACAGCACGACGGCGTGCTGGCCGCAGGTGCGGAACAGCGGGCAGCTCTGGCAGTCGACGAGGATCTTCTCGCGGACCCAGTGGTGCGGGCACGATCGAGAAGCCGAGCCGTACGAAGAAGCCGGGCCCGTGCGTGAACGCGCACAACGTGTCGAAGCCGTCGACCCGGGCGCGGCGCATCAGCTCGTGGACGAGCAGCTTGCCCAGGCCTTCGTGGCGGGCGTCGCGGTGGACGACGAGCGAGCGCACCTCGGCGACGCGGCCGCTGAGCGGCGCCAGCTCGGCGCACGCGACCACGCGGTCGCCGGCGACGGCGACGACGAAGCGTCCGGCGCGCACCGTCAGCTCGTCGAGGCCGCGCGGCAGCAGATGGCCCTCTTCCAGGTGCTCCTGGATGAGGGCGTGGATCTGTCCGGCTTCCTCGGTCCGCGCCGACCGCATCTCGAAGGTCACCGGCTCGGCGACCATCGCCGGATGGAACGGCGCGGGCGCCTGGCCCGTCGCAGTCACGAGGTCCACGTTCACTTCGTCTTCACCTCCGCTGGCAGACCGGCCAACACGGCATCGAGCGTCGCCACCGCCTCGTCGATGTCCGCCGTGGACACCGTGTACGGCGGCAGCAGGCGCACCACCGTCTCGGCGGTGCGGTTCACGAGCAGTCCGCGCGCCAGCGCCCCTTCGACCACCGGCGCGGCGTCCACGGTGAGCTGCAGGCCGCGCATCAGGCCGGCGCCCCGCACTTCGGCGATCACCGGGTGCGTGGCGGCGAGCGCCTGCAGGCGCGGCCTCGAAGTAGGGCCCGGTGCGCTGCACCTGCGCCAGCAGGCCGTGGTCCTGCAGCTGCTCGAGCACGAAGAGCGCGGCGCGCGTCGCCAGGAGGTTGCCGCCGTAGGTCGTGCCGTGATCGCCGGGCAGCACCTGCGCCGCCACCTCGTCGGCGACCAGCGCCGCGCCGACCGGCACGCCGGCGCCGAGCGCCTTGCCCACGGTGACCAGGTCGGGCGTCAGGCCGAGCGTCTGGAAGTAGAACGGCGCGCCGGTGCGGCCGAGGCCGCACTGCACTTCGTCGGCGATGAGCAGGGCGCCGGTGCGGGTGCACGCGTCCTCGATCGCCTGGGCGAACTCGGCCGAGATCGGCCGGACGCCGCCTTCGCCCTGGATCGGCTCGACGACGATCGCCGCCGTCGCCGACGACACCGCGGCGTCGAGGGCCGCGATGTCGCCGGGCGGCACGAACGTCACGCCGGGGATGAGCGGCTCGAACGGCTCGCGGTAGTGGGGGTTGGCGGTGACCGACAGCGCGCCCATCGTCCGGCCCGAGAAGCCGTGCTCGAAGGCGACGAACCGGGTGCGCCCGCGCACGCCCTGCGTGAACCAGTAGCGGCGCGCGAATTTCAGGCACGCCTCCATCGCCTCGGTGCCGCTGTTGCAGAAGAACGTGCGCGACAGCCCCGAGAAGCGCCGCCAGCCGCGCCGCCACCTGGCCCTGGAGCGGGTGGTAGTAGAGGTTCGACGTGTGCAGCAGCGCCGCCGCCTGTTCGGCCACGGCCCGCGACAGCCCCGGGTGCCCGTGCCCGAGCACCGAGACGCCGATGCCCGACACGAAGTCGAGGTAGCGGCGGCCCGTCGATGTCCTCGATGCGGCAGCCCTCGCCGCGCACGAACACCACCGGCTGCCGCTTGTAGGTCTGCAGCACGTGGCGCGCTTCGAGCGCCTGGATGTCGGAAGCCGTCGTCGCCGTCGTCGTCATCGTCATTGCACCCGCGTCCATGGTCCCGAGGCCTCGCCCTTCAAGGCCGCGAGCAGCGCCGCCGGGGTCCGCCCGTCGGCGATCCGCACGTCGCGCACGCCGGCTTTCGCGGCCGCCGCGGCAGGCCGCGAGCTTGGCGATCATGCCGGCGCTGGCCGTGCCCGCCGTCACCATCGCGCGGGCCGCGGCCGCGTTCGACCATCGGCACCGTCGCGCCCGACGCGTCGAGCACGCCGGCGGTGGCGCCGGCCACCACCAGGCGCCGCGCCTTCAGTCGCGCCGCCAGATTGCCGGCCAGCGTGTCGGCGTTCACGTTGAAGAGCCCGCCGCCGCTGGCGGCGCTCACGCTCGCCACGACCGGGACGAACCCGCCGGCGGTGAGCTGCTCGAGCAGCGACGGGCGGCCGACCGACTTCGGGATGCCGACCCGGCCGAGGCTCACCTTCCGGCCATCGGCGGCGGCGAAGGGCGGCGCCTGACGCACCGGCGCCACCGTGGCGTCGGCGCCGGTCAGCCCGACCGCCTTCACACCCGAGGCGTTCAACGTCGCCACCAGCCGCGTGTTCAAGCATCCCGGCCAGCACCGCGACGACCACGTCGAGCGTGGCCTCGTCGGTCACGCGCACGCCGTCGACCTGCTGCTTGGCGATGCCGGCGGCCGCCAGCGCGCGGTCGATCTCGCGGCCGCCGCCGTGCACGACCACCAGCGGGCCGAGCGCCGCCGCCCGGCGCACCACGCCGGCGATCGCCTTCGTCCGCGCCGGATCCTCGAGCAGCTCGCCGCCGAACTTGAGCACCATGACCCGGCTCACAGCAGGCCCGTCCGCTCGTCGGCGCCGACCAGCAGGTTGAAGTTCTGCACCGCCTGGCCGGCGGCGCCCTTGAGCAGGTTGTCGATCACCGAGACGAGGATGATCCGTCCCGACGCCTCGTCCACCCGCCAGCCGATGTCGCAGAAGTTCGTCCAGGCCACGTGCTTGATTTCGGGCAGGGCGTCGCCGGTCAGCCGCACGAACGGCGATTGGACGTGCGCCGCTTCGAGCACGTCGCGCACCCGGGCCGCGCTCGTGCCGGCCGTGAGGCGGGCGTAGATGGTGGAGAGGAGCCCACGGTCGAGCGGCACCAGGTGCGGCGTGAAGGTCACGTCGCGGCCCAGCGCCTGCGCCATCTCGGGCGTGTGGCGGTGGCCGAACAGCCCGTAGGCGGCCACGCTGCCGTGGTTCTCGCAGAAGTGCGTGCGCTCCGACGGCGCCTTGCCCGCGCCCGACACGCCCGACTTGGCGTCGACGATCACGTCGGCGTCGGCGCGGATCAGCCCGGCCTCGGCCAGCGGCTGCAACGCCAGCAGCGCCGCCGTCGGATAGCAGCCCGGGCACGACACGAGCGATGCGCCGGGAATCTCCGCCGCGGTGAACTCGGTCAGGCCGTAGACGACGCCGGCCGGCAGCGCCTTGGTCGCCGGATACCACTTCGCCCGCGCGGCGTCGTCGCGCAGGCGGAACGCGCCCGACAGATCGATCACGCGCGCGCCGGCGGCCAGCAGCACCCGGCGCCACGTCGGCCGACGCCGCTTCGGGCAGCGCCAGGAACACGACCTCGGCGGCGCGGCTCACGGCGTCGAGGTCGAGGGGCACCACCTCGCCGTCCCAGATCCGGGCCAGCGCCGGCAAGCGGCGCGGCGTGCTGGTGGCCTGGGATCCGGTCGCCATCGTCAGCCGCGCGCGCGGATGGCGGGCGAGCAGGCGGACCAGCTCCTGTCCGGCATAGCCGGTGGCGCCGACGATCGCGACGCGGGAGGCCGCCGTGGCGGCCTGGGTCGCGGTGCTGAGGGTCTCGGTCTGGGTCATCGCTCTCTGTTCTCGCAAACTTATACGAGAGGAAGAATAAGTATGCACGCAGCCCGCGGCTCAGTCAAGAGTTCAGGCGCCATTTTGTGAAGACAGCGATGCATACTGGTATACACTGTGTTGCATAAACATGAAGGCACGACGGCAGGCCGCCATCCTCGACATCGTCAGCCGCGATCCGGTGCGCAGTCAGGAACAGCTGCGCCAGCGCCTGTTCACCCAGGGGTTCGACGTCACCCAGGCCACGCTCTCGCGCGACATCAAGGAGCTCGGCCTGATGAAGCGCGCCTCCGACGGCGCCTACCAGTCGGCGCCCGACGACGAGCCCAGCGGCCCCGGGAGCGACGCCGCCCGGCACAACCTGCAGCGCGCGCTGGTGGACTACCTGGCCGGCATCGAGCAGTCGCAGCAGCTGCTCGTGCTGCGCACCGGTCCGGGAGAGGCGCAGCCGCTCGCGCTGGCCATCGACCGGGCGAAGCTGCCTGACGTGCTCGGCACCATCGCCGGCGACGACACGATCCTGGTCATCAGCCGCGACCACCGCGCGGCCCACACGCTGGTGCTGCAGTTCGAGGGGCTGGCGGCCGGCTAGGCCCGCCCTCCACATGGAACGCATCGTCGTCCCGTTCACGTCGGTCGACGCCGCCGACGCGGTGTCCGACCTCGCCAGCCGGAGTGCAACCGAGGTGGTCGCCGTTGCCATCGACGTCGGTCAAGCGGTCCCGCTCGACGAGTTGCGTGACGTCGCGCTCGCCGCCGGCGCGCTTGCGCTGCCACGTCTTCGAACTGCGCGACCGCCTGGCCGAGCGCTTCCTGTGGCCGGCCCTGCGCATCGGAGCGCTCGGCGTGGCCGGCGAGCCGGTGGTCACGGCGCTGTCGGCGCCGTGCGTCGCCGAGGCCACCGTCGAAGTCGCCCGGCTCGAGCACGCCACGGCCGTGGCGGCCGCCGCGGCCAGCGCGCGCGTACGTCAGCGGCTCCTGGCCGTGCTGCGTGACCTGTCACCCGACCTGGGGGTCGTCGCCGTGCGCGGCGCCGCCGGACTCGACGAGGAACGCAACCTCTGGGCGCGAGTCCGGCCGCTCGATGCGAGCAGCGCGCCGCCCGCCGACGACCAGGCGCCCGCCGCCGCACCGCCGGCGCACCTGGTGGTCACCATCGAGCATGGGATGCCGGTGGCGCTGAACCGGGTGGCGATGCCGGCGGTGGAGATCGTCGACAGCCTGGCGACCATCGCCCGGGCCCAGGCGATTGGCGGTGAGGTCGCCGACGGCAATGCCGGCGGACCCGCGCGTCGTTGGTTGGTGCAGGCGCCGGCAGCGGTCGCCTTGCATCGTGCGTGTGTCGCGGTCGCGCGCTCGCACGCTGGACGACGCGTCGAGAACGTTTGCCGCCGACGCCGCCGAGGCCTATGCCCAGGTCGTGCGCGATGGCCACTGGTTCACGCGGCTGCGCGGCGGGCTCGACGCCTTTGCCGCGCACGTGCTCGAGGACGCCTCGGGTGAGGTCAGGATGACGATGCAGCAGGGGCGGATCGAGGTGGATTCATGAGCGGGCACTTGTGGTCGGGACGGTTCGACGCCGCCCCCGATCCGGCGGCGTTCGACTTCGGGGTGTCGTTCCCCTTCGACCGCCGCCTGTTCGAAGACGACGTCACCGGCAGCCTGGCGTGGGCCGCCGCGCTGGAACGCGCCGGCGCCCTCGACCCGGCCGCCGTCGGCCGCATCCGCGACGGCCTGCAGCAGATTCTGGAGCACGGCCGCTCCGACCCCGCCTGGGTCGCCGGCGACGACGAGGACATCCACGCGTTCGTCGAGCGCCAGCTGGTCGCGCTCATCGGCGACGACGGGCGGCGGCTGCACACCGGCCGTTCGCGCAACGAGCAGGTCTCGGTGGACTTCCGTCTCTATCTGCGCCGGCGCATTCCGCTGCTGCAGGCGCGGGTGCGCGCCGTCGTCGCCGCCCTGGCCGATCAGGCCGAACGGGCGGGCGAGGCGCTGATGCCGGCCTACACCCACATGCGCCGCGCGATGCCGGTGCTGGTCAGCCACTTCCTGCTCAGCCACGCCGCGGCCCTGCGTCGCGATCACCAGCGGCTGGCCGTGGCCATGGACGAGGCCGATGCCCTGCCGCTCGGCTCGGGCGCGGTGGCCGGGACCGGCTATGCGATCGACACCGCCGCCCTGGCCACGGCCCTCGGGTTCTCGCGCGTCGTCGCCAACAGCATGGACACGTCGTCGGATCGCGACTTCGCGGTGAGCTTCCTCCACGCCACGTCGCTGGCGATGGTGCACCTCAGCCGCCTGGCCGAGGACGTCATCTACTTCACGGCCGAAGAGTTCGGGTTCTTCGAGCTGGCCGACAGCTCGGCCACCGGCAGCAGCATGATGCCGCAGAAGAAGAACCCCGATCCGATGGAGCTGGTGCGCGGCAAGGCCGGCCGCGTCATCGGGCACCACGTCGCGCTGCTCGTGGCGATGAAGGGCCTGCCGACCGGCTACAACAAGGATCTGCAGGAGGACAAGGAAGGCGTGTTCGACGCCGAGGACACGCTGGCGGTCTCGCTCGACGCCACGGCCTCGGTCGTGGCGAAGCTCACGCTCCGGCCCGATCGCACCGGCAAGGCCGCCTCGGGGCTGTTGCTGGCGACCGATGCCGCCGACTACCTGGTGCGCCGCGGCCTGCCGTTCCGCGACGCGCACGAAGTGGTCGGCCGGATGGTGCGCGAGCTGCTGGCCGACGGCCGCGACTTCGACGATCTGTCACTGACGGAGTGGCGGGCCTACTCGGACCTGTTCGGCGCCGACGTGACCTCCGACGTCAGCGCCCTGGCCTCGGTGCGCGCGCGACGCACGCCGCAGTCGACCCATCCCGACGCGGTGCGCGCGGCCCTCGCCGAGACCAGACAGTGGCTGGCCGCTCAGGGCTGATCTGAGGGAAGATCGCCCGTCACATTCTTCGAGAGGACGGGACGATGGGATCGCTGGACGGCAAGATCGGTTTGATCGTCGGGGTCGCCAACAAGCGGTCGCTGGCCTGGGCGATTGCGCAGGCGGCGGCGGCCGAGGGCGCCCGGTTGGTGCTCACCTACCAGGAGCGCTTCAAGGAGCACACCGAGGAGCTGGCGGCCACCTTGTCGCCGGTGCCGCAGCTGCTGCAATGCGACGTGCAGGACGACGCCCAGATCGACGCGGTGTTCGCGCAGATCACGGCCTGGCACGGCGGGCTCGACTTCCTGGTGCACGGCGTGGCCTTCGCCTCGCGCGACGACTTGTCGAACCCCTTCACCGACACCAGCCGCGAGGGATTCAAGATGGCGCTCGACGTCAGTGCCTACTCGCTCATCGCGCTGGCCCGCGGCGCCCGGCCGCTATTTGCGGCGCGCGGCGGCGGCGCGATCGTCACGCTCAGCTTCCTGGGCAGCGACCGGGTGTTTCCCAACTACAACGTCATGGGCGTCGCCAAGGCGGCGCTCGAGTCGACGGTGCGCTACCTGGCGGCCGACCTCGGGCCGCAGAACGTGCGCGTCAACGCCGTCTCGGCCGGGCCGGTGAAGACGCTGGCAGCGGCCGGCATCGGCGGCTTCTCGACCATCCTCGGCGTCGTGCGCGAGAAGGCGCCGCTGCGGCGTGCCATCGACAGCGCCGAGGTCGGCGACGCGGCGGTGTTCCTGCTCGGCCCCGCGGGCCGCGGCATCACCGGTGAGGTGTTGATGGTCGATGCCGGCTACCACGCTATCGGCATGTAGGGCATATCGGGACTCGGGGCTCGGGATTCGGGAAGAACCTCCAACGGAACTGACGCTCGCCAGTTGGCCGTTGGCAGTGCGGTAGCCGTGATCCGCTCTTCCCGGATCCCGAGCCCCGAGTCCCGAGCCCCGCTTTATCTCTCGACGACGACGCGGGCCGGGTCGATGCCCAGCCGGCCGAGCGCCGCGCTGACGTCGTTGACGAACGGTCCGGGCCCGCACACCAGCGCCCAGGCGCCGCCGCCGGGCCACGCTGCCGCCAACAGCGAATCGTCGACGCGTCCGGTGCGCCCGGGCCACGCCGGGGCGTCGTCGCGGGTCACGGTGCAGTGCAGCGCCAGCCGGCCGGCTTGGCGCAACGTCTCGAGCTCGTCGCCGAAGGCGAACTCGTCGACCGCCCGGGCGCTGTAGACAAGGCTCATCACGGCGGACTGCGGGCGCTCGAGGCGATCGAGCATCACCGAGCGGATCGGGGCGATGCCGGTGCCGCCGGCCACCAGCAGGAGCGGCGCCGACTCGGCCGCCGCCGGCACGCCGAAGCTGCCAAGCGGCCCCTCGATCGCGAGCCGGGCGCCGACCAGGGTCAGGGGCTCGACGCCCGCCTCGCCAAACGCGCCGTCGGCGCCGACCAGCAGCTCGAGCGTTCCATGGGCCGCGGCCGACGGCGCCGATGCGATGGAGTACGGGGTCCGGGTCTCGTTGCCCGGCCGACCGGCCAACACCGCCTGTCCGGCGGCGAAGGCGAACCGCGCTCCGGCGAGATCGAGCTGCAGCAAACGGGTGCGAGGCGTGGCCCGGTGCGCGTCACGAACGGTGGCGGTCACTGCGCGACTACAGTACCCCGGCCCGTGCTCGCTCGATCTCGATGTCGCTGATCTCGGGCGGCAGCGCCGGATGCTTCATCCCCGACGCGGTGCGGTCCTTCAAGCGGCCCCCGGCCGGCCGCGTCAGCTGCTTGCGCGTGGTCTTGTCGCGGTACATGCGGGCGTCGCCGGTGGCGAGCAGCGCCTCGTAGGTCTCGCCGTCATGCGGGTAGATCGCCGCGCCGACGCTGATCGACAGATGGAGGCGCCGCCCCGGCCGGACCTCGAACACCACGTCCTCCATCGCCCGCTTCAGCTCCAGGCGCTTGCGTTCGGCCTCCTCGGCCCCGCAGCCCGAGAGCACGACGATGAACTCGTCGCCGGCGTAGCGCACGCAGATGTCGTAGGGCCGCACGCCGCCGCGCAGCACGTTGGCGACCTCGCGCAGCGCCCGGTCGCCGACGTGGTGCCCGTGGTTGTCGTTGATGTCCTTGAAGTTGTCGCAGTCCATGACCAGCAGCGCCACCTCCGACTTCAGCCGCTCGGCCCGCGCCAGCTCGCGGGTGAGGTGGATGAACATGAAGCGGGTGTTGGGCAGGCCGGTCAGGGCGTCGGTGAGCGAGTCTTCCTGGGTGCGCTCGAACACACTGGCATTGTTGATCACGGCCGAGGCCTGTTCACAGACCCGGTCGAGCAGCCGGCGGTGGTCGTCGGTGTAGGCGTCTTCGACGTCCTGATAGACGGCCAGGGTGCCGATCAGCCGGTCGTTGAACACCAAGGGCGAGACGATCGCCGACTTCAGGCCGGTGCTGGTCGGCGCCAGGCCGGCGGCCTCGAAATCGGCGCTCGGCCGGGCGTTGACCAGCGGGCGGCGGTTGCGGGTGACCCAGCCGGTCAGGCCGTGGCCGCTCTTGATGGTCATGCTGCCGATCAGCTCGGAGTCGAGGCCGGTGGCGAAGCGGCAGCGCAGCCAGTCGTGCTCCTCGTCGTAGAGGAACAACGCACAGGCGGCGAAGGGCACCAGATTGCTCAGCTTGGAACTGATGAGCGCCATCGTGTCGGCGACGCCGAGGCTGGTGCCCATCGACTGCGCGATCTCGTAGAGCGCGTAGATCTCGCGGTGGGCGAGGGCGATGTCCTCGAACACCGTGCTGCCGCGGCCGCTCTCGTGCTCGAAGCCGACCGCTGGCCGGCCCAGCTCGGACGTCGGCTCGAGCGTGAGCCGCCGCGACGGCTGTTGCTCCTGGCGCGTGGCCTCGGCCGACAGCGCCGGCAGATGCGCGAAGAAGGTGGCGACGACCCGCGGATCGAGGGCCTTCCCGGCTTCCTGCTCGAGCAGCGACAGCGCCGCGTCGTGCTCCATCGCGCGGTGGTAGGGCCGGTCGGACGTGAGCGCGTCGAAGTAGTCGACCACCGACAGGATGCGCGCGCCGAGCGGGATCTCGTCGCCCTTGAGCCCCTGCGGATAACCCTTGCCGTCCCAGCGCTCGTGGTGGCTGAGGATGAGCGGCGCCACCGGGTACGGGAACGGCACCGCGCTGATGATCTCGGCGCCGACCTGCGGATGGATGCGGATCTTCTGGAACTCCTCCTGCGTCAGCGGGCCCGGCTTCGACAGGATGTGCTCGGGCACCGCCAGCTTGCCGATGTCGTGGAGCAGCGCCGCGGTCTTGACGCCCTGGATCTCGTTGTCGGGCATGCCCAGCTCCCGGGCGATGCCGGCAGCGTAGACCTGCACGCGGCGGATGTGGCTCTGCGCGGTCTGGTCCTTGGCGTCGATGGCCAGCGCCAGCGCTTCGATCGTCGCCAGGTGCAGGTCCGACATCTCCTGGACGTGTCGCCGCTCGTCTTCGATGCGCCCCAGATACACCTTGTAGGTGCGATAGGTGAGATAGAGCGGCGCGAAGATGAAGAGCGCCAGCCACGGCCCCTTCTGCAGCACCGCCCAGCCGGTGCTGAACGCCGCCGCCGCCCCGACGAAGTAGCTCGGGGCGCTCCACAGGAAGTTCTCGTTCCAGGTCTGCATCCACGGCTGGCGCGTGGAGAGCGAGATCGCCACCGAGATGAGCACGGTGTTGAAGAGGAAGTAGGTCGTCGCCGCCCCGACCAGCGCGCCGGCCTCGACGGCGATCGACGAGTGGAGCACCCCGGGCTGTCCGCCCAGCCGCAGGTAGACCCAGCCCGCCGCCTGGACCGTGATTGCCAGGCACGCCATGCTGAACAGGGTGCGATAGGCCGAGGTCGCCTGGCGCATGCGGAACGTGCACTGACTCCAGGCGCTGGTCACGGCGATCGCAGTCGTCTGCGCCGGGCCGAGCAGCAGCAACGACGCGAAGTCGACCGCGTAGGACACCGACATCGTCGAGCCGCTGGCCGACAGCGGCAGCGCCACCTTGAACGCCGACGACACGCTCGAGAGCAGGAGGAGGGCGACGAACAGGTACGGATTGTCGAGGCGGATCTCGAGCAGCGCGTAGGCCAGGAGGGCCGCGCCCAGCGCCACCGCGGCGACGATGTAGGTCCTGGCGGACAGGGGAGATCGCGCATGCGGAGCGGCAGCTAGGCGCTGACGGGCTCCCGGCGCCGGCGGCCGGAGGACGGCTCCAAGCCGGTACTCCTCGATCTTACGGTAGAGCGTGCCGCGGCTGATGTCGAGCACGCGCGCGGCTTCGAGCTTGTTCCAGCCGACGGCGTCGAGGACGACGGCGATGTGCGCCCGCTCGTTGTCGCGCAGCGTCGGCAGCCGTCCCGGCGTGCTCGCCGTCGGCGCCAGCGGCTCGTGCAGGAACTCGATGTCCTCGCCGCGGATCATCGGGCCCGGGGCCGACAGCGCCGCGCGCGACATCGTGCTCTCGAGCTCGCGGATGTTGCCCGGCCAGTGGTAGCGCAGCAGGCGTTCGGTCGCCTCGGGCGACAGCTGCTTGGCGTCGAGCGGCAGGCCGTTGGCGGCGCAGTAGCGGCCGATGAACCGCGCCGCCAGCACCGGGATGTCGACGGCCCGTTCCTTCAGCGACGGCAGACGGATCGAGAAGGCGTTGACCCGGTAGAACAGGTCCTCGCGGAAGCGGCTCTCGCGGACGAACTGGTCGAGCGGGCGGTTGGTGGCCGAGATCAGCCGGAAGTCGACGTGGATCGACTTGCTGCCGCCCAGCCGCTCGAAGCGGCGCTCTTCGAGGACGCGCAGGATCTTGGCCTGCGCCACCAGCGACAGGTCGCCGACCTCGTCGAGGAAGAACGTGCCGCCGTTGGCCAGCTCGAGCCGGCCCGGCTTGCGCTCGTGGGCGCCGGTGAAGGCGCCCTTTTCGTAGCCGAAGATCTCCGATTCGAACAGCGTGTCGGGCAGCGCGGCGCAGTTCACCGCCTGGAACTTCTCGGTGCCGCGCCGCGACAGCTCGTGGATCATCCGCGCCACCACTTCCTTGCCGGCGCCGGTCGGCCCGAGGATGAGCACCGAGATGTCCGACTTGGCCGCGGTGCGGATCCACTCGAAGATGGCCAGCATCTTCTCGTCGCGGCCAATCAGCTCGCGGAACCGCTGCACCGAGGGCGAGGTGTCTTCGATGCCGACCGCGGCGCGACGTTCGAGGAAGGTGTCGAGGAGCTTGCCCAGGGCCGAGGCGGCGTCGAGCCGGGCGGCCGTGTAGGCCACCGGCTCGCCGGCGACCCGGCGGACCACCCCCGATTCGACCAGCTCCTTGAGGCAGTTCTCGACGTCGAGACGCATCCGCCCGAAGGCCTGCATGATGGCCTCGGCATCGAACTGCTCGCTCGGCCTGGCGCTCAGAAAGCGCAGGATTCCGGCGCGAAGCGGCGACTGGACCATGGCCCTGAACCGGGCCTCGGGGTCGTTGTCCGACCGGGGCGCGGAACTGGACGCACGTCTGGCGGCAAATGAAAGGTCGTCCACGGCGGTCTATTCCCGTGTCCTTGTATCGGACACTCCGCCCGGGAGGGTTAGGCGCCGGGGCCAACCTGAGCAGGCGCGCGCACTACGGCTGAGCTTTGCCCGGCAGGGGGGCCAGCGTGGCGTCCGGCGACCGGTAGTAGGCCGTCTGGTACTCCTCGATGAGCTGCTTCATCCGCAGGGCGTCCCGCTTGCGGTGGCCGTGGCAGCGCACCGGTGCTGGTGCCGCCGGTGGTCTCGATCAGGACGTCCGAGAACAGGAGGTGGGTGTGGACGCTCACCGAGGCGACGTGCGCCATGTGGATCGAGTGTTCCTGGCGGCCGACCAGCTGGGGCGTGACGTGGACGACGCTGGTCGGCGTGATCCGCACCTGCGTCGGAAACCAGAAATTGCCCTCGGAGAGCCGGCTGGCGCGAAACACGTCGCCGCCGGCGATCGGCCGGCCCTTGCTCCAGATGATCGCCACCGCCGCGGCGACGACCAACGCGGCGACCACCAGCGTGACGACGAGGGGATCCATGCGAGTGATACTCTACCTCCGGTTTTTCGGAGGTCGATCGCCCTGTGCCGTACCGCGCTCCTGGATCCCCCGGTTCGAAACGCAACCCGCTCTCGGGCCGCCCGATCCGCTACTACCGGCCGCGCGGCAGCGCCGACGTGCGCACGCTCATCGACGAGGGGTTCCAGGCGTTCAACGCCGCGCGCCTCGGCGAGGCGTGCCGCATCTTCTCCGACAAGATGCTGTCGCCGGATCACGACACGACCATCGCCCTCACGGTGGCCGGGGCGCTGACGCCGGCCGGGCTCGGCGGCGCCATGATCGAGCTGATGGAGCGCGGGCTCGTCGACTTCGTCATCAGCACCGGCGCCAACCTCTACCACGACCTGCACTACGCGCTGAACTTCACCCTGCACCGCGGCTCGCCGTTCGTCGACGACCGCGAGCTCTACGAAGACGGCATCATCCGCATCTACGACGTGCTCTTCCCGGCCCAGGTGCTGCTCGACACCGACACTTACGTGCGCGAGTTCCTGGTCCGATCGGGGCTCGACGGCCCGGTCTCCACCGCCGAGCTCCACTATGCGCTCGGCGAGGACCTGCGCCGCCTGCATCCCGGCTGCGAGGAGTACTCGGTGGTGGCGGCGGCGGCGCGCGCCGGCGTGCCGATCTACACCTCGTCGCCCGGCGACAGCTCCATCGGCATGAACATCGCCTTTCACGAGCTGATGAACGGCGGCCGGCTGATGGTCGACCCCAACAAGGACGTCAACGAGATTTGCGCCATCATCCTGGCCGGCCAGAAGAACGGCGCCGTGATCCTCGGCGGCGGGTCACCGAAGAACTTCTACCTGCAGGGGCAGCCGACGCTGTGGGAGGTCTACGGCATTCCCAAGGGCGGCAACGACTACTTCATCCAGATCACGACCGACCAGGTGGTGTGGGGCGGGCTGTCCGGGGCGACGCCGTCCGAAGCGGTGAGCTGGGGCAAGGTGAACCCGGGGGTGCTGCCCGACACCTGCGTCGCCTATTGCGACTCGACCATCGCCTTTCCGCTGTTCGCGGAATACGCCGTCGGCCACACCAACAACCGCCGCGCGCTGAAGGGCCTCGTGCACAAGCGCGACGCCCTGGTTGCCACCCTCAAGGCCGAAGCCTCCAAACCACGCGACGGCGACGAGGCGTCATGAACCGGCGCGCCGCGGCCGCGGGGAGACCGGCGGCGTGATCCGGCTGCGCGGCGGCCGCCTCGTGTTGCCCGACCGCATCCTCGACGGCGCGGCGCTGGCGATCGACGACGGCCGCATCGTCGAGATCGCCGCCGATTCCGGCGCGTCCGGCGATGACGTGTCGTGCGCGGGCCGGTGGATCCTGCCCGGCTTCATCGACGGACACATCCACGGCGTGGACGGCACCGACGTCCTCGGCGGCGCCGAGGCCGTGGCCCGCGTTGCGGCGGCGCTGCCCCGACACGGCGTCACCGCCTTCTGCCCGACGACGATCGCCTGTGCCCCCGCCGCGTTGGAGTGCTTCCTGACGGCCGTCGACGCCGCCGTCGCGGCGCGACCGGCCGGGGCGGCGCGCGTGCTCGGCGCGCACCTCGAGAGCAACTTCCTGAATCCCGACTACAACGGCGCGCAGCCGGCGGCGTGCCTGCGGCGGCCGCCGCAGCCCGGGGAGCCCGTGCGGCACGAGGGCGACTTCACCGGCGCCGCCATCGTCGCCGTGATCGACGCGCATCGACCGTCGGTGCGTCTGGTCACGCTGGCCCCCGAGCTCGACCGCGCCCTCGACCTCATCGTCCGCCTGGTCGCGGCCGGCCACCGGGTCTCGCTCGGGCACTCGGCCGCCACCTTCGAGCAGGCCGAGGCGGCCATCGCCGCCGGTGCGCGCCACGCCACGCATCTCTTCAACCGCATGCCGCCGCTGGCCCATCGGGCGCCCGGGCTGGCCGGCGCGGTGCTCGCCCACGACGAGGTGACCAGCGAGGTGATCTGCGACGGCTTCCACGTCCACCCGGCGATGGCGCGGCTCGCCGTGCGCGCCAAGGGCGTGGACGGGGTGCTGGCGATCACCGACGCCACGGCCGGCGCCGGTCTTCCGGTCGGGGCCATGAGCGTGCTCGGCGATCAGCCGATCCGCGTGACCGAGCGCTGCGCGGTGCTCGCCGACGGCACGCTGGCGGGCAGCATCCTGACGATGGACGGCGCCTTCCGGGTGCTCGTCGGCGCCGCCGGGCTCGGCGTCGTCGAGGCCGCCCGGATCTGCGCCACCACGCCGGCGCGCGCGCTGGGACGGCCCGATCTTGGCCGACTCGAGGTCGGCGCGGCGGCCGACTTGGTGGTGCTCGACGATGCCTGGCGTGTCACCCAGACCTGGGTGGCCGGGTCGCCGGTGTGGAACCCGGCCGGCCGCGCGGCCGTCTCTCCACGCGGGGGGGTGTGATGGCATCAGGAACGGGTCGCCTCGTCGGAGCTGCTGGGCGCGGGCGCACTCGCCGTCGCACTCACGGCGTGTCACGGTCAACGTCAACACCGACGGCGCCACCGCGTCCGAGACCCACACCTTCAAGGTGACCGGCACCTCCAAGATCATCCTCGACACCTTCGACGGCGCGATCGAAGTCCATGCCTGGGATCGTCCCGAGGTCGAGGTCGTGGTCGAGAAGCAGGCCCAGGACGAGGCCCGCCTCAAGGACATCACGGTCGAGAAATCGCAGGACGGCGATCAGATAACGCTGCGCGTGCGCGGCCCGGCGTCGTCGGGGTCCAGCGGCGTGGTCATCGGCGTGCAACTTCTCGCCCAGCGCCCGGCTGCGCGTCGCCGTGCCCAAGTCGAGCGCGCTCGATCTGCGCAGCGGCGACGGCTCGATCACCGTCGAGGAGGTCACCGGCATCGCCTCGCTGCGCACCGACGACGGCTCGATCGTCGCCTCGCGCCTGTCGGGCGAGGTCATGGCCCGCACCGACGACGGCTCGATCCGCTTCCGCGAGATCACCGGCAAGGTCGACGTCGAGACCGGCGACGGCAGCGTCGTGGTCGGCGGCACGCTCACGCACTTGCGGGCCAAGACCGGCGACGGGTCGGTACGTATCGGCGTCGAGCCCGGCAGCCGATTCGAGGACGACTGGACGGTGGAGACCCGCGACGGCTCGGTGGAAGTGCGACTGCCGGAAGCCGTCGACGTGGTCGTCGACGCGGTGACCACCGACGGCGGGATCCGGTCCAACTATCCGGGGCTGACGGTCGATCGCTCCGACGACGACCACGACGATCGCTCGCGGCGCGAGCTGCGCGGCACGGTCGGCGCCGGCGGCCGCACGCTGCGCGTGCGCACCGGCGACGGCACGATCCGCTTCGAGCGCTAGCCGGCCGCGGGCCGGCTAGGCTGATTCGCGCGGCGAGGGCTGCATGTAGACGCTCGGGTCGAGCACCCCGGCCTCGGCGAAGGCGTCGCGGCGCTCGCGGCACTTGCTGCACCGTCCGCAGTGGCGCTCGCCGTCGGGCTGCATGCACGAGAGCGTCAGCTCGAAGGGCACGCTGAGCCGCGCGCCGAGCTCGATCACCTGATGCTTGTGCAGCGTCAAGAACGGGGTGGCGATCGAGAGCGCGTGCGCCAGGCCGCGCGACAGCGCCTCGGCCATCGCGGCGAAGAACGCCGGCGTCGCGTCGGGGAACGGATTGCCGGCCAGCGGCCCGAGCACGATGCGTCGAGCGTCGGCCCGCGCCGCCACGACCCCGGCCTTGGCGAGCAGCGTCAGGTTGCGGCCGATGAGATAGACGTCCTCGTCGGGCGTGTCGTAGGCCGGCGCTTGACCGACGATGGCCCAATGGTCCTGCGGATAGACGTCGCGCATCGGCAGCTCGATGACGGTGAGCGGCAGCAGGTGCGCCGCCAGCGCTGGCGCCGCGATCAGTCGGGTCAGCGATCGCAGTTCGGCCGCTTCCCACGCCAGCCCCGAGCGCACGTAGACCGGGCGCACGTCGTGCGTCACCGCTTCGTGGGCCAGCAGCACGGCGCTGTCGAGTCCGCCGGAGACGAGGACGACGGAGATGGGCCGTCGGGTCACGCGGCAAAGGATACAATCAAGCTCGAGCGTTGGGGAGCCCGTCGATCGTGAAAGCGTGTCAGTCGTGAGTGTCGCCCGGGACGGCCGGCGCGGTCGTATTCGATCTCGACGGCACCCTGGTGGACTCGGCCACCGACCTGGCGTCGGCGGCCAGCGCCCTGACGGTCGAACTTGGCGGCCGGCCACTGACCCGTGCCGAGATGGTCGGCCTGATCGGCGACGGCGCCGCGGTGCTGGTGCGGCGCGTGCTCGGCGCCGCGACCCTCGATCCCGACACGCCCGGCGCGCTCGACCGCTTCCTCGCCCTCTACGACGCCCGACTGCTCGACACCACGCGGCTGTATCCCGGCATCCGCGAGGCCCTCGAGCGGCTCGATCCGCTGCTGGCGCTGACCGTGCTGACCAACAAGCCACGCCGGCCGGCCGAGCGGGTGCTCGAAGGCCTCGGCGTCCGGCCGCTGTTCCTCGAGGTCGTCGGCGGCGACGGGCCGTTGCCGCGCAAACCCGATCCCGCCGGCCTGCGCTCGCTTCGGCTGCACGCCGGCGGCGGACCGATGGCACTGGTCGGCGACTCGCCGGTCGATGCCGAGACCGCCGACCGGGGCGGCGTGCCCTTCGTGCTCGCCGGCTACGGTTTCGGCGCGGCGTCGTTCGACCAGGCCCCGACCCGGTTCGTCGCCGCGTCGCCCGCCGACCTGCCGCGCGTCATTCGCGCGGCGCTGGCCGCAGCGGGCGCACCCACGACCTGAGGGTCGCCGTCAGGCGGCGGCCGACGTCTCGACCAGCAGCTTCGAGGCAGCGCGGGTGCCGATGGTGACCATCGTGTTGTCGCGGCCGCGCAGGCGCACCGAGTCGGCCGCCTCGTCACGCGACTCGACTTCCACCGCCTCGCCCGGCTTCAGCCCGTGGCGCTCGACGAAGCGCAGGAACGCCGGGTCCTGATCGGTCGACCCGGGCGACGACCACCCGCTGACCGATCGGACAGCTGAGCAGCGTCTCGAGTTGGCGCTCGCGGAACGTCCCTTCGGGACCGGGGATGGGATCGCCGTGCGGGTCGGTCTCGGGATGGCCGAGCATCTCGTCCATCCGTTCGATCAGGCGATCCGACACGGCGTGCTCGAGGTGCTCGGCGTCGTCGTGCACCTCGTCCCAGCGCATCCCCATCACCTGCACCAGGAAGAGCTCGACCAGGCGATGGCGCCGCAGCACCGTGGCGGCGAGCTTCGATCCGGCCTCGGTCAGGCACACCCCGTTGTACGGCTCGTACTCGACCAGCCCCGACTCGGCCAGGGCCTTGACCATGGTCGTCGCGGTGCCGGGCGCGACGCCCAGCGCCGCCGCCAGCTGGCCCATCGGCAGGAGCCGGGTGCCCGCGGGCAGCCGCGAGGTCCCCAGATACACCGCCTTCAGGTAGTTCTCGACGGTGCTGGAGGGGACCATGGGGGGTGCCGAAATCCTAGCAGAGTCGCAGGAATCGCTTGGGAGGAGACCCCATTTACTAGCCCTTCCATGGATAGAATTGTTGGTGCTAGGCTCCCGTCCGTTGCCTGAGGAGCCGTCCCATGACTCATAGTTCCGCGTTGGCTTGGCCTCGTTCCCTTGCGCTGCTCCTTGCCGTCGTCCTTGCGTTTGCTGGCACTCGGACGGCACACGCTCAGGAGGTCATTCCGAAGGAAGCGGCCGCCGCTCTCAAGGCGCCGTTCATCGCCGACATCGAGGAGATGAAGACCAAGTTCGTGCAGTTGGCCGGGGCGTTCCCGGATGACAAGCTGACGTGGCGGCCGGGACCTGGCGTTCGCTCCGTGGCGGAAGTGCTCGCGCTGATCGCCCTGGAGTTCAACGGTTTCGTGCCACAGGGGTTCGGCGGGAAGGCCGCCAAGACCCGTGACGAGATGCTGAAGTTGCGAGAGTCGACGAGCAAGGCCGAGCTGATCGCCGCGATCAATACCGCCTTCGACCATGCGAAGGCCGAGATTACCGCCGCCGATCCGGCCGCCCTCACTGGCAAACGCAAAACGGCCACGGCGGAACGGTACGCTCTATGAGTTCGCGCTGATGATTTCTGGTGATATGCACGAGCACTTGGGACAGCTCATCGCCTACGCCCGCATGAACAACGTCGTTCCGCCCTGGAGCAAGTAGGCGCGAGGACGGGATAGGCACGCGCATCGGGGCCGCTCCGTTGGGGGCGGCCCTTCTTCGTCAGGAGAAAAAGGTCCCTCCAGAGCCATCTGGCTGACCTGCCGTCGCCCTGGCGCGCCGTCCTGAAGACCTCAGCCCAATCCCGGAATCCCTTGACTTTTCGGCGACCAGTCACCATAATTTTGATTAATCAAAATTACTCCGCCGTCGCTGAGCCTGGCGGCGCGTGAACGAATCGTCAACGACATGTTCGACCCTCTGACCTCACTCGTCGTGATTGCAGTCGCGCTGGCGCTGGCCGTGGCGCTGCTGTGGCCCGGCACCGGGCTGGCCTGGCGCTGGCGGCGGGGCCTGGTCGCCTCCGATCGCGTCGAGGTCGAGGACGCGCTCAAGCACATCTGGGACGGGGAGTATCGACAGCGGCCCGCCACGCTGGAGAGCCTGGCCGGCGCGCTCGGCCTCAGCGGGCGCGCGGCCGCCGAACTGGTCGACCGTCTCGGCCGACTCGACCTGCTCGACCACGAGGACGGCACGCTGCGCCTCACCGCCGACGGCCGCCGCGAGGCCCTGCGGGTCATCCGCATCCACCGGCTGTGGGAGCGCTACCTGGCCGACGAGACCGGCCTCGACGCCCGCGAGTGGCACGCCCATGCCGAGCGGCGGGAGCACCTCACCAGCGCGCAGCAGGCCGAAGCCCTGGCGGCGACGCTCGGGCACCCACGCTACGACCCGCACGGCGATCCGATTCCGATGCCGAGTGGGGAAGTGCCGCCGCATCAGGGGATACCGCTCACGCAGCTGGCGGCCAATCAGGTCGCCGAGATCGTGCACCTCGAGGACGAACCCGACGCGGTGTTCGCCCAGATCGTCGCGGCCGGGCTGATGCCCGGGATGCGCGTGCGTGTTCTCGAACGTTCGCCGAAGCGCCTGCGCGTCGAGGCCGAGGCCGACGAGGTCGTGCTGGCCCCGGTCGTCGCGGCCAACGTGACGGTGCTGCCAATTGAGCAGCCGGCCGCCGACGCCGTCACGATGACGCGCTTGTCGGCGATCGCGCCGGGCGAGGCGGCCGAGGTCGTGTCGCTGGCGGTGACGTGTCGGGGCGCCCAGCGCCGGCGGCTGCTCGACCTCGGCGTCGTCCCGGGCACCCGCGTCACCAGCGAGCTGCGCGGGCCCTCGGGCGATCCGACCGCCTACCGGATTCGCGGCGCGCTGATCGCGCTGCGCCGCGATCAGGCGCACCACATCTTCGTCCACAAGGTGAGCGAGGCGGCGGCATGAGCCACCCGTCACCGGAAGCGTGCGCGACCTGTCCGGCACACCACCTCACCAACCTGAAGAAGCTCGGCGTCGACATGGCCGGCCACGACTACGTCGTGGCGCTGGCCGGCAATCCCAACACCGGCAAGAGCACGGTCTTCAACGCCCTCACCGGACTGCGCCAGCACACCGGCAACTGGCCGGGCAAGACGGTGACGCGCGCCGAGGGCGCGTTTGCGACCGGCGGGCACCGCTACAAGCTCGTCGACCTGCCGGGCACCTACTCGCTGCTCTCGGCCAGCCTCGACGAAGAGGTGGCGCGCGACTTCATCCTGTTCGGCCAGCCCGACGTGACGGTGATCGTCGTCGACGCCACCACCCTGGAGCGCAATCTGAACCTCGTGCTGCAGGTGCTCGAGATCACCAACCGGGCGGTCGTGTGCCTCAACCTGATGGACGAAGCGCGGCGCCGCGGGCTCGACGTCGACCCGCGCCGCCTGGCGCGCGACCTCGGCGTGCGGGTCGTGCCGACGGCGGCCCGGCAGGGCGACGGCCTGCCCGAGCTGATGCAGGCGATTGCCGAGGTCGCCAACGGCGCGGCCGTCGGCACGCCGCACCGCACCGGCGAGCGCTCGGCCGGGTTGCAGCGGGCGGTGACGCGCGTCAGCGAGGCGGTGCTCGGCCTCTATCCCACGCTGCCCAACGCCGCCTGGGTCGCCCTGCGCCTGCTCGACGGCGACGAACACATCCAGGCCGCGCTTCGTTCCGGCGAGCTGGGCGAACTCCACCAGCCGACCGATCCGGCCGCCGTCGCCACCGCCATGCCGCCCGATCCCCAGGCCGCCACCGCGGTCGTCGAGCTGGCGTCGCAGCTGCGCTGGCAGGTCGGCACCGACTTCCACCAGTCGCTGATGGAAGCGCTCTACACCGAGGCGGCACGGATCGCCGACCGCGCCGTGACCCGCCCCGGCGGCGGGCGTCGCTTCGACCTCGACCGCGCCATCGACCGGCTGGTCACCAGCCGGCTGTGGGGCGTGCCGCTGATGATCGCGATGCTCACCGGCGTGTTCTGGCTCACCATCGCCGGCGCCAACGTGCCGTCGGGCATGCTGGCCACGCTGCTGATCGACTGGACGGTGCCGGTGCTCAAGTCGGGCGCCGCGGCCATCGGCGCGCCGTGGTGGCTCTCGGGCTTCGTGATCGACGGGATGTACCTGGCCACGGCCTGGGTCGTGAGCGTGATGTTGCCGCCGATGGCGATCTTCTTCCCGATGTTCACGCTGCTCGAGGACTTCGGCTATCTGCCACGCGTCGCCTTCAACCTCGACCGATCGTTCCGCCGCGTCGGCGCGCACGGCAAGCAGGCGCTGACCATGGCGATGGGGTGGGGCTGCAACGCCGCCGGGGTCGTGGCGGCGCGCATCATCGAGAGCCCGCGCGAGCGGCTGATCGCCATCATCACCAACAACTTCGCCATCTGCAACGGGCGCTGGCCGACGCAGATCCTGGTGGCGTCGATCTTCGTCGGCGGCGCCGTGCCGGCGCATTGGGCGGGACTGATCTCGGCGCTGGCCGTGGTCGGCGTCGCGGTGCTCGGCGTGGTGCTCACCTTCGCCACGTCGTGGCTGCTGTCGCGCACGCTGCTGCGCGGCGAGGTGTCGGCGTTCAGTCTCGAGCTGCCGCCGTATCGGCCGCCGCGGGTGCTGGCCACGCTCTACACCTCGCTCATCGATCGCACGCTCTACGTGTTGTGGCGGGCGGTGGTCTTCGCGCTGCCGGCCGGCGCGCTGATCTGGCTGGTGTCGAACATCCCCTACGGCGACACCAGCCTGGCGGCGCAGATCGTCACCTGGCTGCAGCCCTTCGGCGGCGTCCTCGGGCTCTCGGGCGTCATCCTGCTCGCCTATGTGGTGGCGATTCCCGCCAACGAGATCGTGGTGCCGACGATCCTGATGCTCACGGTGCTCGTCACCGGCGTGCCCGACGTCGGCGCCGGCGCCGGCGTGATGTTCGAGCTCGACTCGACGACCGACACGGCGGCGGTGCTGCGCGCCGGCGGCTGGACGCTGCTGACGGCGGTGTGCCTGATGCTCTTCAGCCTGGTGCACAACCCGTGCTCGACGACGATCTACACGATCTGGAAGGAGACCGGCAGCGCCAAGTGGACGGCCGTGTCGGCGCTGCTGCCGCTGGTCATGGGCTTCCTGCTGTGCTTCGTCGTCGCCCAGACCTGGCACCTCGTCGCCGGCGCGTGACCCGTCGGCCGGCCGCGGGTCCACGATTCGCGTGATCGCACCCCCGCTTCGCGATAGCGTGGAAGGCGATGCCGTCCCTCACGGCTGCCTTCGACTCACCCGACGCCAAACGGCGGCACGTCCGCCGGCTCTTCGCGACCATCGCCGACCGCTATGACCTGGTGACGCGGGTGCTCTCTTACGGCCAGGACGCGCGGTGGAAGGATCGGCTGGCGCGCGCGGTGGCGCCGCGAGCGGCGAGCGCGCCCTGGATCTGGCCTGCGGCACCGGCGACATCGCGTTCCGGCTGGCGGCCCCCGGGGCACGCGTCTGTGGCCTCGACATCACGCCGCGCATGCTGCAGCTCGCCCGCGGCAAGACGGCGGCGCGGGCGTGCACGTGGACGACCGGCGACATGACGGCGCTGCCGTTCGCCGACGCCACCTTCGACATCGTGACCACCGGCTATGGCCTGCGCAACGTGCCCGACCTCGACGCCGCCGTGGCCGAGATCGCGCGCGTGCTGCGTCCCGGGCGGCCGCTTCGCGTCGCTCGACTTCAACCGTCCCGAGTCGCCGGCGATTCGGGCGGCGTATCTTGGCTACCTCGAGCTCGTCGGTGGCACCCTGGGGTGGGCGCTGCACGGCGAACCCGAGGCGTATCGCTACATCCCGGCGTCGATCCGCCGCTATCCTGGCGCGCACGGCGTCGCCGCACGACTCACCGCTGCCGGCTTGCGTGAAGTGTCGGTTTTCCGACTCCTCGGCGGGCTGATGTCGTTGCACGTCGGCACGCGCAGCGCGTGATTCCTCAGCTAACGTTGAGGTGCCAAGGGTCCGAAACACCAATGCAGGACGGTTGGGTCTGGGCTTCCCGTGTGGGGGAGTGCACCCCCGGGCAACCCCGCCGATTGTCATACTGATGCCGCTCGTCGATTCGCTCCTGACCGCCATCGTCCGCAGTGATGGCGACGCTCTGGTGCTGCACGTAGGAGAAAAGCCCTACGTCGTCGCAGCGACCGGATCGGTCGAGCTGTCTCGCCAGGGGCTCGGGCTCGGCGCGATGGAAGGGCTGCTCGCGCAGCTGCTGACCGCCGACGCGCTGCGCGGCCTGCGCGAGATGGGCGCGGTGGAGCATGAGCTCGTGGCCAGCCCAGCCGCTGGCGCCGACCGCTTCACGGTCGTCGCCGCGCGCGGCGGCGACGACATCTGGATCGAGGTGCGCCGGCACCGTCGTGTGCGTCCACCGACGCGGGTGGCGGTGGCCGCGCCCGCCGCACCGATCGTCGTCGAGATGCCGGAGCGCGATGCCGTCGAGGCGCCGGTGGCGAGCGCGCCGGCCGCTGAAGAGCCGGTGGAACAGGCCGCCGAGACCGCGGTCGTGTCGACGGTCGAACCGGAGCCCGACGTCGAGCGGCAGCCCGAGGCCGCCAGTGCTCGGCGAACTCGAGGCGTTCCCGTCCGAGCTGCTCCCGTCCGAGCCGCATGCCCGTCGCCGCCGAACCGGTGAGGTTCGCCGAATCCGTCGCGGCGCGGGCGCCGATCGGCGAGGAGCCGACCGTGGAAGAGCCCGAAGTCGAAGCCGCGCCTGCTGCGGCGCGCGAAAAGGTCGCCACGGCCGCACCGATCGGCGAATCCCCCGGGTTCGACGCGCCGACGTTCGACTTGCCGGCCACCGAGACGTGGGCCATCGAGCACGTCCCGGCGATCGACTTCGACCAGCCGCTGGCGGAGCACGTCGAGGCAGTCCCGCCGCTCGAGTTCAGCGCCGACGTGCCGGTGACGGCCGCTCCGGCGTCGTTCGAAGCCGCGCTCGTCGCCGGCGCCGTTCCGCCGATGGAACCGTTCACGCCGCCGGCCCCGGAACCCGAGCCCGAGTCCGCACCCGAGCCGATGACCGCGGCCAAGCCCGCGGTGCCGGAGTTCATGGCTCCCGCCGCCGCGCCCGTGTCGGTCACAATGCCGACCGTGCCGCTTGCCCCCGAGCCGCCGATGGCGCCTGCTGCGCCTGCAGCGGAGCCCTACGCCGCCCCCCGATACGACGCTCCGGCCGCCGCGGTCTCTCCCCGCGCGCCGATGCCGCGCGCCGACACCGTGCCCGAGCCACCTCACTACCAGCCGATCGAACCGCAGCCGACCTTGCCCGGACTGCCGCCCTCGTTCGACGACGCCGCCCGCGGCGAGGCCGCGCCCGACGCGCTGCCCGGCGTCGTCCTGTCGCTGACCCGCGATTCGGCGCGGGCGGCGAGTCAGAGCTCGCGCGGTCAAAGTCGCGCCGGCGGCATCGAGCGCCTGTTGCGGCTCGCCGCGGCCCGTGGCGCCTCGGCGCTGTATCTCACGACCCAGGCCCGGCCGGCGGTGCGGGTCGATGGCGACATCCGGCTGCTCGAGGGCGAGTCGACGCTCTCGAGCGGCGACGTCGAAGCCGCCGTGCTCGAACTGGCGCCCGAGGGCGCGCGCGACAAGGAGAGCGCCGAGTGGATTCGCGACCTGCAGGACGTGGGTCGCGTCCGCATCACGACCTTCCGCGACTACCGCGGCCCGGGCGCGCTGCTGCGGATGATCTCGGCCCGCGCCACCTCGGCCGAGCAGCTCGGCCTGGTGCGCGAGATCCAGGCGCTGGCGATGGAGCCCGAGGGCCTGGTCGTCGTCACCGGCCCGCGCGCCAGCGGCAAGTCGACGCTGGTGTCGGCGTTCGTCGACCTCATCAACCGGCAGCGCAACGACTACGTCATCACGCTCGAGGGGCAGATCCGGCTGGTGCACGAGAGCCGCGGCTCGCTCATCAGCCAGCGTGAGCTGCGCGGCAGCGCCGGCGAGATCGTCTCGGCCGCCCGCGCCGCCCTGCGCGAGAACCCCGACGTGCTCATCATCGAGGACCTGCGCTCGCCCGACGTGCTGCAGGTGGCGCTCGACGCCGCCGGATCGGGGCTGCTGGTCTTCGCCTCGGTCACCGCCGCGTCGGCGACGGCCGCGCTCGAACGTCTCGTCGACCTGTGCCCGTCGGAGCAGCGCCGCACCGTGCGCGCCGCCCTGGCCGAGCACCTGCGCGGCGTCGTCGCCCAGGTGCTGCTGCGCAAGGCCGGCGGCGGGCGCCTGGCCGCGCGCGAGCTGGTGCTGAACACCAACGCCGTGGCCGCCCTCGTCAGCGACGGCCAGATCGCGCAGCTGCCGCGCGCCATCGACAGCGGCCGCAAGCTCGGCATGGCGCCGCTCAACGACGCGCTGGTCGCGTTCGTGCAGAGCGGCGCGGTCGACGTGCGCGAGGCCTACCGCAAGGCCGACGACAAGGTCGGTCTACTCGGCCTGCTGCGTCGCGAGGGCATCGACACGTCGTTCGTCGAACGCCTCGCCTAGGAACCGCGATCAGAGACGAGCAGGGACCGGGGCCAGGCATCCGCTTTCACGCGCCGAAATGCTGGCGGCATGAGTTCGTGAGAAGCTCTGCCGTCTGGTCCCTGGCCCTGGTCCCAACGGGTCCCTATCGCTCCAGCCAGGGACGCAGTTCCTCGAGCAACATCGCCGCGACGTGCTCGTCGGTGAGGCCCTCCAGGCGCAGCGGCCCGGCCACGGGACGTTCGTGCTGCGTCACCCGGCTCCCGCGCGTGCGCATCACCCGGACGATCGGCTGCGGCGGATCGACGGTGGCGTCGAGCGTCAGCTCGATGCCGTCCTCGCGCGTGCGCTCCGGCACGAGCCGCACGCCCCCTAGCGGCGCGATGACGTCGAACAGCAGCCCTTCACCACGCAGCGCCGAAGCCATGGCGCGGAACACCGGCGTGGCCGTTTCCTCCAGGAACTTCTCGTAACGCTTCGTCGCCTCGTCGGTGCGCGCCCGGCGCTCGACAGCGTCACGTTTGGCGGCGTCGATGGCCTGGAGCAGCGATTTGCGGAGGAGGGCGATGTCCATCACTGGAGGCGCACGGCGCCGGCCGACACCAGGGTGTCGATGGCCGCCTGATCGTATCCCAGCTCCTGCGCGACGGCGGCCGTGTGCTGGCCGAGCACCGGTGGGCCGAGACGGACGCTTCCTGGCGTGTCCGAGAGCTTGACCGGCACGCCGGTGACCGAGACCTCACCGAGCGTCGCGTGCGCCACCCGCGCGACCATCTGCCGCGCCGTCCGTCTGCGGATCGGCGAACACCTCTTCCACGGTGCGCACGGCGCCGGAGGGCACACCGGCGGCCAGCAGCCGGGCCGTCCATTCGGCGCGCGGGCGCGCGGCAAAGGCCGCGTCGAGCCGCGGCTTGAGCGCCGGGTAGTGTTCCAGGCGGCCGGCGTTGGACGCAAACCGCGGATCCGCCGCCAGGTCCGGCAGCTCCGCCGCCTGACAGAACCGCTGCCACAACCCGTCGTTGCCCACGGCCAGCGCGAGGTCGCCGTCGGCGGTGGCGAACGTCTCGTACGGTGCGATGGTCGGATGACGGTTGCCGAGCCGGCCCGGCGCGGCCCCGGTCGCGAAGTAGTTGCCGGCCTGGTAGGTCAGGAGCGCGGTCGTCGCATCGAGCATGCCCAGGTCGACGACCTGCCCCTGGCCGGTGCGTTGGCGGGCGACCAGCGCCGCCAGCACGCCCTGCGCCGCGAACATCCCCGACACGATGTCGACGATGGCGACGCCGAGCCGATAGGGCGGCCCGTCGGCGGCGCCGGTGATGCTCATCAAGCCGCCCTCGGCCTGCATCACCGCGTCGTAGCCCGGCTCGTCGCGCCGGGGCCCGGTCTGGCCGTAGCCCGAGATCGAGCAGTAGACGATCCGCGGATGGGCGGCGCGCACGGTCGCCGCGTCGAGGCCGATGCCGTCGAGCGTGCCGGGGCGGAAGTTCTCGACCACGACGTCGGCCTGGGCGAGCAGCTTGCCGACCAGCTCGCGGCCGCCGGGTGTCTTGAAGTCCACCGCCACGCTCTCTTTGTTGCGGTTGACGCTGAGGAAGTAGGCGCTCTCGTCGCCCATGAACGGCGGGCCCCAGCGCCGCGTGTCGTCACCGCGGGCGGGGTGCTCCAGCTTGATGACGCGCGCGCCCAGATCGCCGAGGATCATCGTGCAATACGGTCCGGAGAGTACGCGCGTGAAGTCGAGAACGGTGAGGCCGGTCAGTGGTCCCATACGCTGCCGGGACATGGTACCTGCGAAGCGCTCGGGCGCGCTCTGGTAATGTGCGAGGTGCGATGTCCGAGCTGCGTGTCGTCGTCTACGCCGGTGAGGGCTGACAGCCCTGCGAACGCGTGAAAGCGTGGCTTTCACAGGCCGGAGTGCCCTTCGAGGTGCGCAACGTGGACGAGGATCTCTCGGCCTACGACGAGCTCGTCGCGCGCGGATTCCGCACGGTGCCGGTGACGATCGTCGGCACGCAGGCGATCCCGGGCTTCCAGCCCGAGGCCCTGGCGGCGGCGCTCACCCCGCCCGCCGCCGGCTGACGCGCGCCAGATCGGCCATCAGCCCGTAGGCCGTCTGCGTCAGGCCGCCGTCGCGCTGCACGATGCCGACCTCGCCGAGGTGATCGGTGGTCAGATACAGGGCGTTCTCGAGTCCGGCGACCTGCGCGAGCGGGTCGTGCGGCTCGAGCCAGGCGGGCGCGGCGCCGACCTCCACGCGATCGCCGACGCGTCGGCCGTGCGACACCAGCCGCAGGCGCTGACCGCGCGCCGTGCCGCGGGCGAGCGCGTCCGGATCGAGATCGCGGATGCCGGCCCGGGCCACGTCGTGCGGGGTGATCCGCGCATCGAGCAGCACGTTGGCCAGCGCCGCGGCCTTGGCGGCGGCGTCCCAGCCGTCGACGTCGAGCGACGGATCGGCCTCGGCGATGCCTTGCCGCTGCATCTCGGCCAGGGCCTCGGCGAACGGCACGCCGCGTTCGACCGCGGCCAGGATGTAGCCGCAGGTGGTGTTGACGACACCCCGGAACGAGGTGACGCCGATGGCGGGCATCGCGTCGGCGACCAGCGAGAACACCGGCACGCCGTCCATCACCGCGCTCTCGAACCGGAACGCGCGCCCGGCGCGATCGGCCAGGGCGGCTGAGCTCGTGATAGGCGAACGCCGCCGGGCCCTTGTTGGCGGTGACCACGTGCGCGCCGGCCGCCAGGGCCTGCCGCACGTGGCTGGTCGCCGGCTCGCCGCGCTCGGCGTCGAGCACCGTGGTCTCGACGACCACCACGCGGCCCTTCGTGCACGACTGCCGGCAGGGCCGTGAGGGCCTCGGCCAGAAACGTCACGCCGTCGCCGGCGCCGGCGCCAGGCCACGGCGCCCCGCGAGCTGCGGCGGCGAGGCACGCCTGGTGATCGAGGCCGGCCGGATCGAACAGTCCGCCGCGCGACCGCGAGCACACGCCGGCCAGCTGCCACGTGAACGGCAGACGCGCCGCCGATTCGTCGAGCAGGCCGAGCAGCCGGCGGCTGACGTTGCCGAAGCCGACGACGAGGAGACTCAAGCGCGCGGGCGCCGCGCATCACCGGGAGGCCGGCTGCGGCAGGCGGTCGAGCAGCGCGCGCACGCGCTCGAGGCCGGCCATCACGTAGGCGGTGCTCTCGCCGACGCCGAGGCGCAGGAAGCCGTCCATCCCGAACTGATCGCCGGGCACGACCAGCACGCTCTCCTCCTCGCGCAGCCGCGTGACCAGCGTGGTCGAGTTGATGGGATGGGCGTAGCGCGTGTAGACGATGGCCCCGGCCTCGGGCCGGATCCAGGTGAAGCGATCGCCGTGCGCCGCCAGCCACGCCTCCACCCGCGGCAGGTTGTCGGCGATCATTTGGCGGGTGCGGGCGAGCAGCCGCGCGCGGGTCGGCGGCGCCAGCGCCGTCTGCGCCAGCCGATCGCTCAGCGCGCCGGGGGCGATCGTGGTGTAGTCGTGATAGGTCCACAGCGCCTCGGCCACCTCCGGCGTCGACACCACCCAGCCGACGCGCAGGCCTGGCAGGCCGTAGGCCTTCGACAGTCCGCTGGTGACCATGACCCGCTCGGCACGGCCCCACATCGACGGCGACTCCACGCCGTCGAGCTCGGCGCCGCGATAGATCTCGTCGGACACGATCCAGCAGCCGTGGCGCGCGGCCACCGCCGGCGATGCCGTCGAGCTCGGCGGCGGTCAGGCGGGCCCCGGTCGGGTTGTTGGGCGTGCACAGCACGATCGCCCGCGTGCGCGGACCGACGAGCGAGGCGAGCCGGTCGAGATCCGGCCGCCAGCGTCCCGCCGCCCGATCCTCGACCAGCGGCCACTCGCGGACGCATGCCGCCGAAGGCGCGGACGAGCCCGTGGGTCTGCATGTAGGTGGGCACGAGCATCACCACCTCGTCGCCGGGCTGGACCAGATACCAGGCGGCGAGGAAGTTGGCCTCGGCGCCGCCGTTGGTCACCTCGACGTGGCTCGCGGTGGCGCCGGGGTAGAGGCCGGCGATCGCGGTCCGCAGCGCTTCGGTGCCGTTGGTCTGCGTGTAGATGAGCGGCTGATCGAGCACCGCGTCGAGCGCCGCGCCGTCACCGACGAGCTCGCGCACGCTGAGCGGATGGACGCCGCTCTCCGACAGGTTGAAGCGGACCTGGTGCTCCCAGGTGGACTGGAAACGCTCCATGGCGAAGGGCTCGACGCGCATACCGGCGAGTATAATCAGCGCACCCGATGCGTGAGGAGCTGTTGCCGCGGTTCGTCGAGGTGCCCGCCGGCGATTTCATCATGGGGGCGCCCGACGGCGACGACGACGAGCGTCCGGTGCGGCGGATCACGCTCGACCGCTTCTTCCTGTCGGCCCATCCGGTCACCAACGCCCAATACGCCGAGTTCGTCCGCAACACCGGCCACCACGCCCCCGACGTCCGCGACCTGCCGTCGTTCGTCGCGCCGGCGGCCGAGGCGGCGTTCCGCGAGCTGGCCTCGCCCTACATCTGGCGCGGCGGCGATCTGCCCAAGGACCGCGGCCTGCATCCGGTCACGCTGGTCACGCACGCCGACGCCGTCGCCTATTGCGTGTGGCTCGGCACCCGGCTCGGGCGGACCGTGCGGCTGCCCACCGAGGCCGAGTGGGAGCGCGCGGCGCGTGGTGGCATCGACGGCCGCCGCTATCCGTGGGGCGACGAAATCGACCCGTCGCGCTCGAACTTCCTGCCCGACGTCGGTCTGAAGCGCATGCGCGGCACCCGCCCGGTCGGCACCTATCCGCCCAACCCCTTCGGCTTGCACGACATGGCCGGCAACGTGTGGGAGTGGGTCGCCGACTGGTATCAATCCGACGCCTACAGCGGCGGCGACGCCGCCAACCCCACCGGCCCGATGACCGGCGCGCTGCGCGTGCTGCGCGGCGGGTCGTGGGTGACGCACGACGTGCTGCAGCTGCGCTGCTCGCACCGCCACAAAGTGCCCCCTGACACGCTACGCGTACTCGATCGGATTTCGTGTGGCGCATGCCGACACCCACGAGATCGCGGCCGCGCTCACCGACGAGGAGGCCCTGCAATGATCCGCTGACTGCTGCTCTCAATCGCTGTTCGCTCTGCCGGTGCCACGGCCGTCCGAGCGCCCAGAGCGCGGCGCCGGCCCCACCAGTCGTCGTCGTGCGCGGTGAAGGCGAGGTGCGCGCCCAGCCCGACGTGGCGTTCGTCACCTCGCCACCGAGCACCGCGGCGGCACCGCCAAGGAGGCGCAGTCGCAGGGCGCCACCGCGATGGCCGCCGTGCAGCAGCGGCTGGCCGCCGCCGGGCTGGCCAAGGACGCGATTCGCACCCTCAGCTACGACCTGCAGCCGCAGTTCGACTACGCCAATGGCAAGCAGGTGCCGCGCGGGTTCCTGGCGCGCAACGTGATCGAGGTTCGCGCCGACGACGTCGCGCGGGTCGGCGAGTGGCTCGAGGTGGCCGTCACCGCCGGCGGCACCGCCGTGCAGGGCGTGCGCTTCGACGTCAAGGCGCGCAGCAGCTCGAGCGTCAGGCGATCACGCGCGCCGTGGCCGACGCGCGGGCCAGGGCCGCCGCCGCCGCCGAGGGCGCCGGCGTCGGCCGTCGTGGCCGTCGTGAAGATCGAGGAGGAGGGCGTCGTCAGCCGGCCAATCGAGCAGCCGATGATGCGGATGGCCGCCGATTCCGCCGCCGCCGCGCCGCCGCCGCCGATCGCGGCGGGCGAAGCGGTGATCCGCGCCCGGGTCACGCTGACGGCGACGATCAAGTAGGGCAGGGGCTAGCGGCTAGACCCGCGACGTAACCTGCACGCTGCAGAAATGCCAAGGGCCCGGAGTGGGTTTCCACCGGGCCTTTGCCGTTCTCTCTAGCCGCTAGCCGCTCGCTTAGAGTTCCAGGCTGCGCCACAGGTACCAGGCGGCCACCGAGCGGTGGGGCCGCCACGCCTCGGCCACCTTCAACGCGCGCTATCGGCGTCGGCCGGGCGCGCATCCGGTAGAGCCGCTGCATCGCGGTCAGCAGGCCGAGGTCGCCCACCGGCATGATGTCGGGGCGGTGGAGCTGGAAGAGCAGGAAGATCTCCGCCGTCCAGGTGCCGATGCCGAGCACGGCGGTGAGGGCGTCAGCGCCGCGGCGTCGTCGTAGCTGTCGAGGGCCGCCAGGTCGAGCCGGCCGTCGCGCACCCGTGCCGCCAGGTCGCGCACGAACCGGGCCTTGTTGGTGCTGAGCCCGACGCCGCGCAGCGTCGCGTCGTCGAGCGCTGAGCAGCCGCGCCGGGGTCGGCGCGCCGTCGGGGAAGAGCGCGCACAGCCGGCCGAAGATCGTCGCCGCCGCCTTGGTCGACAGCTGCTGCGAGACGATGGCGCGCAGCAGCAGGAAGAACGGATCGGCGCCGCGGCGGGCGCCGAGCCGGCACGGCCCGGCCCGACGGATGAGGTCGGCCATCACCGGGTCGGACGCCATCAGATGCCGGCGCGCGCGTCTGGTGTCGAGAGCCACGCCGAGCATTCTGCCACGATGCCGGTCGGCGCATTGACTGCAGCGAATTTGTGGCTCGACACCGCCGCTCGTCACACCTCCGTCGCGCATCGAGGGGATTTGTGCCATAAGCTGGACGACGGTTCACCCACATGGAATCCGGTCTGGTCGCGGCCATCGGCCGCACGCCCCTGGTCAGGCTCACGCGCATCGAGCGCGACGTGCCGGGCCTCGAGTTGTACGGCAAGCTCGAAGCCAGCAATCCGGGTGGCTCGGTCAAGGACCGCGCCGCCCGCCACATGATTCTCGAGGGCATCCGCTCGGGCGCGCTCGGTCCCGGCAAGCGATTGCTCGACGCCACGTCGGGCAACACCGGGATTGCCTACGCGATGCTCGGCGCCGCGCTGGGATTCCCCGTGACGCTGTGCCTGCCGGCGAGCGCGAGCCCCGAGCGCAAACGGATCCTGACCGCCTACGGCGCCGAGCTCGTGTTCACCGATCCGATGGACAGCTCGGACGGCGCGATTGTCGAGGCCCGGCGCCGCTATGCCGCCACCCCTGAGCTGTACTTCTACCCGGACCAGTACAACAACCCGTTCAACTGGCGGGCGCACTTCGAGACGACCGGCCCGGAGATCCTGGCCGATACGGCCGGCCGCCTCACGCACTTCGTGGCCGCGCTCGGCACGAGCGGGACGTTCATGGGCACGGGCCGGTTCCTTCGGGCCAACATCCCGGACGTGGTGCTCATCTCGGTGCAGCCGGAGTCGCCGCTGCACGGCCTCGAGGGCCTCAAGCACATGGCCTCGGCGATCGTCCCCGGCATCTACGACGCGACGCTCGCCGACTACGCGGCCGAAGTGTCGACCGAGGCGGCCCATGAGCAGACGCGGCGCCTGGCGCGCGACGAGGGATTGCTGGTCGGCGTGTCGAGCGGGGCCAATGTCGCGGCCGGGTTGGAGCGCGCCGCCGACGCGCTGCGCACGCGCGATCGGGTCGTGATGGTGGTCGTGCTCTGCGACGCCGGCGATCGCTACCTCTCCGAGCATTTCTGGGACGAGGGACGGACCCCCGCCACCGAGGCGCGCCCCCTCTCGCAGACCTCCACGACATGACGCCGCTCACCCTGGCGCCGGGCGTCCGCGCCGCCATCGAGCAGCACGGCCGCGAGGCCTACCCGCACGAATGCTGCGGCGCCCTGCTCGGGGAGGGCGACGTCGTGCACGCGGTGCACCCGCTGCCCAACGTGACCACCGAAGGGCCGCGCCGGCGCTTCCGGGTCGACGACAAGGACTACCTGGCCGCCGAGCGGCGGGCGTCGGCGGCCGGGCTGAGCCTGCTCGGCTTCTACCATTCGCACCCCGATCACCCGGCCGAGCCGTCGCAATACGACCTCGACCATGCCTTTCCGACGTTCGTCTACCCGATCCTGTCGGTGCAGCAGGGGGAGCCGGCGGCGCTGCGCGCCTGGCGGCTGCGCGCCGACCGGTCGGGGTATCACGAGCAGCCGGTGGCCGACACGCGCCGACGCCCCCGCGGCGTCGTAGACTGAAGTACTCCAGCGAGGACGTATGCCCGTAGCCATCCACATCCCCACCCCCCTCCGGCCCTTCACCGACAAGCTCGACACCGTCCAGGCCTCGGGCGCGACCGTCGGCGAGGTGCTCCAGGACCTCACCACCAAGCACGCCGGCCTGAAGCAGCACCTCTACACGCCCGACGGCAAGCTGCGGAGCTTCGTGAACATCTACGTCGGCGACGAGGACATCCGCTACCTGCAGAAAGAGCAGACGCCGGTGGCCGACGGCCAGACGCTGAGCATCATCCCGTCGGTGGCCGGGGGCGCGGGCGCGGCGGCGCCGGCGGCGGCCCTGCCGGCGCTCGACGGCGAGGAGATCAAGCGCTACAGCCGCCACCTCATCCTGTCGGAAGTCGGGATGGAGGGGCAGCAGAAGCTCAAGGCGGCCAAGGTGCTGTGCATCGGCGCCGGTGGCCTCGGCTCGCCGGTGGCGATGTATCTCGCCGCGGCCGGCGTCGGCACCATCGGCATCGTCGACTTCGACACCGTCGACCTCAGCAACCTGCAGCGTCAGATCCTGCACGGCACGACCGACGTCGGCCGCTCGAAGCTGGCCTCGGCGAAGGACATGCTGCACCGCCTCAACCCGCACGTGAAGGTGGTCCCGCACGAGGTCGCGCTCAGCTCGCAGAACGCGCTCGACATCTTTCGCGGCTACGACGTGATCGTCGACGGCACCGACAACTTCCCGACGCGCTACCTGGTCAACGACGCCTGCGTGCTGCTCGGCATCCCCAACGCCTACGGCAGCATCTTCCGCTTCGAGGGCCAGGCGTCGGTGTTCGCCACCAAGGACGGCCCGTGCTACCGCTGCCTGTATCCGGAGCCGCCGCCGCCCGGGCTCGTGCCCAGCTGCGCCGAAGCCGGCGTGCTCGGCATCCTGCCGGGCCTGGTCGGCACCATCCAGGCCACCGAGACGGTGAAGCTGATCCTCGGCATCGGCCAGACGCTGGCCGGCCGGTTCCTGATCTACGACGCGATGCGGATGCGCTTCCGCGAGCTGACGCTGCGCAAGGACCCCGACTGCCCGGTGTGCGGCACCCACCCGACGGTGACCGCGCTCATCGACTACGACCAGTTCTGCGGCATCGTGCCCGCGGCGCGCGCCGGCGCCGACCTCGTCGGCCACCGACATCACGCCGCTCGAGCTCAAGGCGCGGATGGACGCCGGCACGCCGCCGTTCGTCCTCGACGTGCGCGAGCCGAACGAGTACCAGATCAACCGCATCCCCGGCTCGGTGCTGATCCCGCTCGGCGACCTGCCCAAGCGCGTCGGCGAGCTCGACCCGAACGCCGAGATCGTCACCCAGTGCAAGTCCGGCGTCCGCTCGGGCAAGGCCGCGGCGTTCCTGCGGCAGCAGGGCTTCACGAAGGTGAAGAACCTGACCGGCGGGATCCTGGCGTGGGTGGATCAGGTCGACCCGAGCCAGCCCAAGTACTGACGCTGTAACGACTCGCGTAGGGCGGCACTTAGTGCCGCCTCCCAGGCGGAGCTAAAGCTCCGCCCTACGTAGAACCGAAAACCGCTCTACCGGATCACGCCGTCACGCTGGGGCGGTGCCGCGCCGCCGAGCCTCTTCGCGAGCGTGACGAAGACGGCGAGCGACGCGGCGCCGATCGCGAACTCGAGCAGGAGCATGCCGTTGGTGCCCCAGCGGTCGTGCGCCGCGCCGTCGACGCGCAGCATCGCCAGGCCGAACAGCGTGTTCATCGCGAAGAAGAGGTTCATCTTGGTGGCGGTGGCGCCGGTGCCGACGACGTCGAGCACCATCCCGGTGAGCGTGGCACTGCACAGGCCCAGCGCGAAGGTGTAGATCAGCGTGGCCGCGAGGTAGCCGGCGGCGCTGCGCGGCGAGGCCGCCAGGAGCAGCGCCGCCGCGGCCGAGACCGCGCACGCCGTGGCGTAGGCTCGGGCGCTCGGGATGCGGGCGGCGAGCCAGCCCCCCGAGATGCAGCCGGCCACGATCGCCATCCCGCCGCCGAGACCGAGCGTGAGCGACACCGCACCGGCGGAGGCCTGCCACTCCCTTCCGAGCGACCCGAAGAGGAACTGCGCGGCGCCGGTCCCGATCGGCAGCGTGGCGAGCAGCAGGCCAATCCGTCCGCCGCGGCTGCGCAGCACCGCCGCTCAGCTCGCGCCACGCGTCGCGCACCCTGGCGCCGACGCCGCTCTCGACGCTGTGCACGGGGCGGTTCCTCGAGCCCGCCGAGCGCCAGCGAGCAGCCCACGAGCACAAGCGCCAGGGCCACACCGGCCATCACCGGCGTCGGCATCTGCTGCATGAGCCACAAACCGAGCCCGCCGCCCGCGGTCTGCCCGAACTGGTTGCCGCTCTGGAACCACCCGCTGGCCGGCCCGCGGCCGCGCGGACCCGCGTTGTGGGCCATCAGCCCTTCGGTCGCGAACGCGACGAAGGTCGCGGCCAGATTGCCGCACAACACCAGCGCCCGCGAGCAGCGGCACCGTCGCCTCGCGCATCGGCGTCGCCGTGATGCCGACCAGCACCGCGCCCATCACCGCGATCGCGAGGCGGTACCACGTCTTGCGCGAGAGCGAATAATCGGCCAGCGGCGCCCACAGGAACTTGAACGCGTGGGCGAAGAAGGCCATGCCGACGACGCTCGCGGCCGCCGAGACGGGCAGGCCCGCCTGGGCGCTGAGGTAGCCGAGCGCCACGCTCGGATAGCCGATCATCAGCCCCATCGGGAAGTAGAGCGCGGCGTAGCGCCAGGGGTGCGGGGGGCGAGCGGGCATCGGTACGCGGGCGCCGGCGGGTCGCCCTGGCGCGGACGAGTATATTGGCGACCGTGCCGACGATCTCCGTTGCCTCGCCCCCCGACGCCGCGGCCGACGCGGTGGTGACCAACGGGTTGCGTGCCGACCTGCGGCCGCTGTGGGGCGACCCCGAGAGCAGCGACGTGTCGGTGTATCTCCGGGACGACGAGGGCGTCGTCGTTGGCGGCATCGTCGCCCGCATCGCCTGGCGGTGGCTCTACGTCGAGCGCCTCTGGATCGACGCCGCGCACCGGCGACGCGGGCACGGCGCCCGCCTGCTCGAGGCGGCCGAGGCGCACGCCGTCGAGCGCGGCTGCCACGGCGTCCACCTCGACACGTTCGGGGAGGACGCGCTGGCGTTCTACCGCCACTGCCACTACGAGGTCTGGGGCACCCTCGAAGGGCGGCCGCCTGGCGGACGGCAGCACTACCTCCGGAAACGGCTGCCGAACGGCTGAGCTGGACTCACGTTCGCGGCCCGGAAGCCCAGGAACCCGGCAATTGCGACTTGCGCAGTCGGAGTTCCAGGGCCTAATATAGGACTCGCACGGTCGTATTTCGAGGCGACCGGGCTGGACAGCGTCGTCCGGGGGCCCAATCCCCGACTTCCCAGCCTCAGAGACCGAACACATGCTGCGCCTGTCAAAAAAAGCGGATTACGCGCTGATGGCGATGCGCCACCTCGCGGGCAGCGAGCAGGGCAGCTCGTCGAGCGCGCGCGAGATCGCCGAGAGCTATGCGATCCCGCCCGAGCTCCTGGCCAAGGTGCTGCAGCGGCTGGTGCGGGCGCGGCTGCTCGCCTCGGTGCAGGGCACGCGTGGCGGCTACAAGCTGAGCCGGCCGGCGCACCAGATGACGGTCGCCGACGTGATTCAGGCCATCGACGGCCCGGTGGCGGTCACCGCGTGCTCGCCGACCAACCACACCTGCGACCAGTTCGAGCGGTGCGAGATCCGCGACCCGCTCTGGAAGATCAAGGCGCGGATCGTCGACGCGCTCGCCACCGTGAGTCTCGCCGAACTGGCCGAGCCGGTGGTGGCGGCCGACGCGGTGGCCGTGCCGCTCACCATGACAGCGCCGTCGCGCGCGGCCTCGCGGGTCGGGGACTGAGGCAGCGATGTCGGTCACACGCCCCGTCTACCTCGACTTCCACGCCACCACGCCGGTCGACCCGCGCGTGCTGCAGGTGATGCTGCCGTTCTTCAACCACGTGTTCGGCAACGCATCGAGCCGGCAGCACCGCTTCGGGTGGCAGGCGGACGAAGCCGTCGAGCGCGCGCGCCAGCAGGTGGCCGGCCTCGTCGGCGCCAAGGCGAAGGAGATCGTGTTCACGAGCGGCGCCACCGAGGCCAACAACCTGGCGATCCGCGGCGCCGTCTCGGCGCGCCGCGCGCGCGGGAACCACGTGGTCACCGTCGCCACCGAGCATCATGCGGTGCTCGACACCTGCAAGGCGCTGGAGCGCGACGGCTGCCAGGTCACCGTGCTGCCGGTGGAGCGCGATGGCCTGGTCGACCCGGATCGCTTTGCCGCCGCCCTCACCGCCGAGACCGTGCTCGCCTCGGTGATGGCCGCCAACAACGAAATCGGCGTGCTGCAGCCGCTCGGACCTGCTGTCGCAGGCATGCCGGGCGCGTGGCGTGTGGCTGCACACCGACGCCGTGCAGGCGGTGGGGAAGGTGCCCTTCGACGTCGAGTCGAGCGGCGCGGATCTCGCCTCGCTCACGGCGCACAAGATGTACGGCCCCAAGGGCGTCGGCGCGCTCTACGTGCGGCGCTCGCCGAAGGTGGAGATCGAGGCGCTCTTCACCGGCGGCGGCCAGGAGCGCGGGATCCGGCCCGGGACGCTGAATGTCCCCGGCATCGTCGGATTCGGCGCCGCGGCCGAGCTGTGCCGCCAGGAACTGGCCACCGAAGGCGTGCGTGTCGCGGCGCTGCGCGATCGCCTGCTGGCCGCGTTGCAGGCCGGCCTCGACGCCGTCACGGTCAACGGCTCGCGCACGGCGCGGCTGCCGCACAACCTGCACGTGAGCTTCGCCGGCGTGGACGGCGAGGCGCTGATGACCGGTCTGGCCGACGACGTCGCCGCGTCCTCGGGATCGGCGTGCGCGTCGGGCAGCCGCGAGCCGTCGCACGTCGTGAAGGCGCTGGGGCTCGGCGCCGCCGAGTCATGGGGCGCGGTGCGGTTCGGCATCGGGCCGGACGACGACCGAGGCCGACGTGGACTTCGCGGCCGAACGCGTCGTCGCCCTGGTGCAGCGGCTGCGGGCGCTCTCGCCGGTGGAGGCGCGGGCATGACCCACGCCGTCGGCGTATTCCGTCGAGGTCGATCCGGCGCTGCCGGGAGCTGCCCCGCGCCGGCGGCTGGCCCGTGGACGATCCGCAGGTCGGCACCGGCCAGGTCGGCAGCCTGGACGGCGGGCACCATGACCCGCCTGCAGGTGCGGCTGGACGCCAGCGGTGACCGGATCGACGACGCGCGCTTCAAGGTCTTCGGGTGCAGCGCCGCGATCGCCAGCGCCAGCCTGGCGGCCGATCGGGTCGCCGGCGCGGCGGTGGCAGCGGCGCGATCGATCGACGCCGGCGAGCTGGCCGCCGCCCTCGATCTTCCCGACGAGAAGCGGGCGATGGCGGCGCACGCCGGCGGCCGCCGTTCGCGCGGCGATTGCCGACTGGGAACGGAAGAGCGGGGACCGGGGACCAGGGACCGGGGACCGGGGAAGCACACGATGATCGAGATCACGGAAAGTGCGGCGCGGGTCATCCATCGGCAGCTGGAGAAGTCCGGCGTGCCCGGCGGCGGGCTGCGCGTGGCGATCAAGGCCGGCGGGTGCTCGGGCTACAGCTACGTGTTCCAGTGGGAGCCGGCGGCCAAGGCCACCGACCAGGTGTTCGACGGGCCCGACGGCGTCAAGGTGTTCGTCGATCCGCGCAGCCTGAAGCTGCTCGACGGCACGGTGCTCGACTTCGACGAGGGCAACCTGATGGCCACCAACTTCACCCTCCGCAATCCCAACGCCAAGAGCGCGTGCGGGTGCGGCACTTCTTTTGGTGTCTGAAGACCTGTCAGGGAACAGGGACCAGGGATCAGGGACCAGGCAAACGACATGGAATCAACAGCAACGACCAAGGTGTTCGAGGATCTGGCGGCCCAGGACTACAAGTACGGGTTCGTCACCGACGTCGAGCAGGACATCGTCCCCAAGGGGCTGAACGAGGACGTCGTGCGGCTCATCTCCGCCAAGAAGAACGAGCCCGAGTGGCTGCTCGACTGGCGGCTGAAGGCGTTTCGCGCCTGGCAGAAGATGACCGAGCCGACGTGGCAGAACGTCACCCACGCGGCCATCGACTATCAGGACATCAGCTACTACGCCGCGCCGCGGGAGAAGCCGAAGCTGAACAGCCTCGACGAGGTCGATCCCGAGATCCTCGCCACCTTCAGCAAGCTCGGCATCCCGCTCGAGGAGCAGAAGCTGCTGTCCAACGTGGCCGTCGACGCCGTGTTCGACTCGGTCTCGGTGGCGACGACGTTCAAGGACAAGCTCAGCAAGCTCGGCGTGATCTTCTGCTCGTTCTCCGAGGCGGTGAAGGAGCATCCCGGAGCTGGTCAAGCAGTACCTCGGCTCGGTCGTGCCGCACACCGACAACTTCTTCGCCGCGCTCAACGCGGCGGTGTTCTCCGACGGCAGCTTCGTCTTCGTGCCCAAGGGCGTGCGCTGCCCGATGGAGCTGTCGACCTACTTCCGCATCAACGCCAAGGGCACCGGGCAGTTCGAGCGGACGCTGATCGTCGCCGAGGAGCGCGCCTACGTCAGCTACCTCGAGGGCTGCACGGCGCCGATGCGCGACGAGAACCAGCTGCACGCCGCCGTGGTCGAACTGGTCGCGCTCGACGACGCCGTCATCAAGTACTCCACCGTCCAGAACTGGTATCCGGGCGACAAGGACGGCAAGGGCGGCATCTACAACTTCGTGACCAAGCGCGGCATCTGCAAGGGCCCGCGCGCCAAGATCACCTGGACGCAGGTCGAGACCGGGTCGGCGATCACCTGGAAGTACCCGAGCTGCATCCTGCAGGGCGACGACTCGGTCGGCGAGTTCTACTCGGTGGCGGTGACCAACAACCGGCAGCAGGCCGACACCGGCACCAAGATGATCCACCTCGGCAAGAACACGCGCAGCACCATCGTCTCGAAGGGCATCTCGGCCGGCCTCGGCCAGAACACCTACCGCGGTGCGGTGAAGATCGCCAAGCAGGCGACCAACGCCCGCAACTACTCGCAGTGCGATTCGCTGCTCATCGGCGACAAGTGCGGCGCGCACACCTTCCCGTATCTGGAGATCAAGAACACGTCGGCCAAGGTCGAGCACGAGGCCTCGACCTCGAAGATCGGCGAAGACCAGATGTTCTACTGCGAGTCGCGCGGCATCTCGAAGGAAGACGCGATCAACATGATCGTCAGCGGCTTCTGCAAGGAAGTGTTCCGCGAGCTCCCGATGGAGTTCGCGGTGGAGGCGCAGAAGCTGCTCGGCGTCTCGTTGGAAGGCTCGGTGGGCTAAGTGCAGGGACCAGGGACCGGGGACCGGGGAACAGGGACAGTCATGCTGGAGATTCGTGGATTGACGGTACGGGTGGAGGACAAGGAAATCCTCCATGGGATCGACCTGGCGGTGAAGGCGGGCGAAGTGCACGCCATCATGGGACCGAACGGCTCGGGCAAGAGCACGCTGGCGCGGGCGCTGGCCGGCCATCCCGGCTACGAAATCACCGCCGGCGAGGTGCGCTACCAGGGCGAGGACCTGCTGGAGCTCGCCGCCGACGAGCGCGCCCGCAAGGGCGTGTTCATGGCGTTCCAGTATCCGGTCGAGATTCCCGGCGTGAACAACGCCTACTTCCTCAAGGCCGCGCTCAACGCCAAGCGCAAGGAGCAGGGCATCGAGGAGCTCGACGCCATCGACTTCATGGCCCTGGTCAAGCAGGAGGCCAAGCGCCTGCACATGGACGAGGGGATGCTGCAGCGGGCGGTCAACGAGGGCTTCTCCGGCGGCGAGAAGAAGCGCAACGAGATCTTCCACATGGCGGTGCTGCAGCCGACGCTCGCCATCCTCGACGAGACCGATTCCGGCCTCGACATCGACGCCTTGCGGGTGGTGTCGGACGGCGTCAACGCGCTGCGCAGCGCCGAGCGCGCCTTCATCGTCGTCACCCACTACCAGCGGCTGCTCGAGTACATCGTGCCCGACCACGTCCACGTCCTCAGCGACGGCCGCATCGTGCGCTCCGGCGGCCGCGAGCTGGCGCTCGAGCTCGAAGAGAAGGGCTACGTCTGGCTCGAAGGCGCCACCGCGGGGGCGCGCCAGTGACGAGCACGGCACAGGCGGTGGACTGGATCCGCACCGGGCAGCAGGGCCTCGGCACCCGGGCGCCCGAGTGGCTGGCGGAGCATCGCGCCGCCGCCCTCGTGGCGTTCGAAGCGAAGGGCTTCCCGACCACGCGGCTCGAGGCCTGGCGCTTCACCAACATCGCGCCGATTGCCGGCACGGCGTTCGAGCTGGCGGCGCCCGAGGCCGAGGGCGCCGACGTGTTGGTGGCGGCGCACGAGCTGCGCGACAGCGCCGCCACGGCCGTCGTCGTCAACGGCTGCTTCGACGAGCAGCTGTCGGCGGCGGCGCTGCCGCTTGGCGTCGTCGTCACCAGTCTCGCCAGCAGCTTCGAGGACGAGGACTCGACCACGCCGGCCAGCGTCGTCGCGCTCGACGCCGACGACATGCCGTTTGCCACCCTCAACGCCGCGTTCCTCGAAGACGGCGTCCACGTGCGGATTCCCGAGGGGGCGGTGCTGACCGCGCCGATCCACATCCTGCTGGCGACGATTCCCGAGGGGGTGCCGGTGATGGCGCACCCGCGCATCCTCATCGAGGCCGGGGCCCAGAGCCAGGCGTCGGTGATCGTCTCGTTCGTCGGCGCCGCCGACGCCGTCTACCTGACCAACGCCGTCACCCAGGTGCGCCTCGACGACGGAGCGGTGCTCGAGCTGGTCATCGACCAGCGCGAGTCGGAGAAGGCGTTCCACGTCCACCACCTGCACGCCCACTGCGCCGCCGCCAGCATCCTGCACTCGCGGTCGGTCTCGCTCGGCGGCCGGATCGTGCGCAACGACCTGTCGGCCGTGCTCGGCGGCGAGGGCGCCCACGCCACGATCGACGGCGTCTACGTCGCCGACGGCGCGCAGCTGGTCGACAACCACACCTCCATCGACCACGCGTTGCCGCATTGCACCAGCCACGAGCTCTACAAGGGCATCCTGGCCGGCACCGCCAAGGCGGTGTTCAACGGCCGGATCCTGGTGCGGCCCGACGCCCAGAAGACCGACGCCAAGCAGACCAACCGGGCGCTGCTGCTCTCGGATGCGGCCCAGGTCAACTCCAACCCGCAGCTCGAGATCTTCGCCGACGACGTCAAGTGCACGCACGGCGCCGCCGTCGGCCAGCTCGACGAGGACGCGCTCTTCTATCTGCAGGCCCGCGGGCTGCCGCCCGACCAGGCCCGCGACCTGCTGCTCCATGCCTTCGCCGGCGAGGTGCTCGGCGAGATCTCCTCCGAAGAGCTGCGCGAACGCCTCGAAGCGTCGCTCTTCGCCCGGCTCGATCGCGACCTGGCCGCCCAGGCGCCACAGGCTACCGCATGACCCCGCCGCTGCCCGTCGCCACGCCCGCCCCGGTCGACGTCGAGCGCCTGCGCGCCCAGTTCCCGATCCTGTCGGAACAGGCCCACGGGCATCCGCTCGTCTACCTCGACAACGCCGCCACCACCCAGAAGCCGCGCGAGGTCATCGACGCGCTGAGCCGCTACTACGAGACGTCGAACGCCAACGTGCACCGTGGCGTCCACATGCTGTCGGAGCGGGCCACCGCCGCCTTCGAGGGCGCGCGGGCCGAGGCCGCCGCGTTCCTCGGCGCCGCCCACACCCACGAGATCATCTTCACCCGCAACGCCACCGAGGGCATCAACCTGGTGGCGCAGAGCTGGGGCCAGGTCCACCTCAAGCCGGGCGACGAGGTGCTCATCTCGGCGATGGAGCACCACTCGAACATCGTGCCGTGGCAGCTGGCGTGCGAGCGCACCCGCGCGAAGCTGCGCGTCATCCCGATCGACGACCGCGGCGTCCTCGATCTCGACGCCTTCCATCGCCTGCTCTCGTCGCGCACCCGGATGGTGGCGGTCAGCCACCTGTCCAACGCGCTCGGCACGGTGAACCCGGTGGCCGACATCGCCACGGCCGCGCATGCCGCGGGTGCGGCGGTGCTGGTCGACGGCGCCCAGGCGGCCTATCACCGGGCCGTGGACGTGCAGGCGCTGGGCGTCGACTTCTACGTCTGCACCGGGCACAAGCTCTACGGCCCGACCGGCATCGGCGTGCTCTACGGCACCACCGCGCAGCTCGACGCCATGCCGCCGTTCCTCGGCGGCGGCGACATGATCTCGTCGGTCACCTTCGAGAAGAGCACCTGGAACGTGCTGCCGTACAAGTTCGAGGCCGGCACCCCGCACATCGAGGGCGCCATCGGCCTGGCGGCGGCGATGCGCTTCGTCCGCGGCATCGGCTTCGACTGGATCACCGCCCACGAGTCGCAGCTGCTCGCCTACGGCACCGAGGCGCTGGCCAGTGTGCCCGGCGTGCGCCTGATCGGCACCGCGCCCGACAAGGCGAGCATCCTGTCGTTCGTGATGGAGGGCGTGCACCCGCACGACGTCGGCACCATCGTCGACCAGCAGGGCGTGGCCATCCGCACCGGCCACCACTGCGCGCAGCCGGTGATGGAGCGCTTCGGCGTGCCGGCCACGGCCCGGGCGTCGCTGGCGATGTACAACACCACCGACGACATCGACCGGCTGGTCGCCGCGCTGCACCAGGTGCGGAGGATGTTCGCGTGATGTCGGGACTCGCCGAGCTCTACCAGGAGGTCATCCTCGACCACAACCGCCGGCCGCGGAACTTCCGCCCGATCGCGGGCGCCACCTGCCAGGAAGGCTACAACCCGCTGTGCGGCGATCGGCTGAAGGTCTACGTGACCGTCGCCGACGATCGCATCGCCGACGTCGCCTTCGAGGGCAGCGGCTGCGCCATCTCCAAGGCCTCGGCGTCGCTGATGACCGAGGCGCTCAAGGGCCGGACGCTCGACGAAGCCCGGGCGTTGTTCGACGCCTTCCAGGGCATGGTCACCTCGCCGCTCGGCAGCGAGCTGCCCGGCGCTGGGCAAGCTGGAAGCGCTGGCCGGCGTGCGCGAGTTCCCGGCGCGCGTGAAGTGCGCGAGCCTGGCCTGGCACACGGTGCGCGCCGCGCTCGACGGCGCGTCGGGCGCCGTCTCCACCGAGTGACGCCGTGACGTTTCCCCCGAGGATGCTCCCCGTGATTCCCGACCACACCGGCCAGCCCTCCGAGGTCCCCGCCGAGTTCGGCGTGCCGCTCGACGTCACGCCCGACCCCGTGCAGATGGCGGAACTCCGGCCCAAGGTCATCGCCGCGCTGCAGCAGGTGTTCGACCCCGAGATCCCCGTGAACATCTACGAACTGGGGCTGGTCTACGACGTGCTGGTGGACGCCGACCGCAAGGTCGGGGTCCGGATGACGCTCACGGCGCCGGCGTGCCCGGCGGCCCAGACCCTGCCCGGGGAGGTGCGTGACCGGGCCCGCGGCGTCGAGGGCGTGACCGCCGCCCAGGTCGAGATCGTGTTCGATCCGCCGTGGACCATGGAGCGGATGACCGACGCCGCCAAGCTCCAGCTCGGCCTCCTGTAGGCCGCCGGCCTGCAGTAAGCTCGGCGTCGCGGCGATGCCCGAGACCCCGACCGTCCCCTCGCGCTACCTCACGTTCGATCGCCGGGCCTGGGCGAAGCTGCGCGACAACACGCCGCTCACGCTGAGCGAGCGCGACCTCAGCGACCTGCGCGGCCTCAACGACGCGCTGTCGCTGGCCGAGGTCGAGCAGATCTACCTGCCGCTGTCGCGGCTGCTCAGCCTGCACGTGCGCGCCACCCAGGAGCTGCACCGCGCCTCGCAGATCTTCCTCGGCGACCAGACGGCGAAGGTGCCGTTCATCATCGGCCTGGCCGGCAGCGTCGCGGTCGGCAAGAGCACGACCGCGCGCATCCTGCAGGCGCTGCTGTCGCGGTGGCCCGGACACCCGTCGGTGGATCTGGTCACGACCGACGGCTTCCTGTTCCCGAACGCCGTGCTGACCAGCCGCGGCATCATGCACCGCAAGGGCTTTCCCGAGAGCTACGACCGGGCGCGGCTGGTGCGGTTCCTGGCCGACGTGAAGTCGGGCGTGCCCGAGGCGCTGGCCCCGGTCTACTCGCACCAGCGCTACGACATCGTGCCCGGCGGCACCCAGGCCGTGCGCCAGCCCGACATCGTGATCGTCGAGGGGCTGAACGTGCTGCAGGCGCCGGCCAGCCGCGCCGAGTCGCAGGTGTTCGCCTCCGACTTCTTCGACTTCACGATCTACGTCGACGCCGACGAGGCCGACATCGAGCGCTGGTACGTCGAGCGATTCCTGCGGCTGCGCGACACCGTCTTCCAGGATCCGCAGTCGTACTTCCACCGCTACGGATCGCTGAACGAAGCCGAGGCGCGCAGCACCGCCGCCGCCATCTGGGCCGAGATCAACGGCGTGAACCTGCGCGAGAACATCGCGCCGACGCGGGCCCGGGCGCAGCTCGTCCTGCGCAAGGGCGCCGACCACGCCGTGGAATCCGTGCAGCTGCGGCGGCTTGTAGGGCGGAGCTTTAGCTTCGCCTCCAGGCAGCTCTAAAGAGCCGCCCTACGCTCGTCGGCTCTAAAAGAGCCGCCCTACGCTCGCCGCCCTACGTGCGATCCGGATAGACGTTGAACGTCTTGCCGTTGTAGGTGACGCGCTCGGTCTTGACCTCGAACCGCTTGGGATCGACGTGGCGGTGGCCGTGCACGAGCACGGTGGCGCCCACCGGAATCACGCCCTCTTTCAGCCCCGCCCGCGAGGTCGCCGCCGGCGGCGCCAGGGTGATGTCCCACACCTGGTCGTTGACTTTGATCTTCATCGCCGCGTGGGCGCCGTTGAAGGTCACGCCATCGGTGACCGTGCCCTCGATTTCGAACTCCGCCGTCTGGTAGCCGGCCCAGCCGTGATGGGCAGCCAGCGGCGCGACCGACAGCGCGAGAACCGCAGCGACGAGCCAGCGAGTCAGTGAAGCGTGCATCGGAGCCTCCAGGAAAGGACCGTCGTCCGAGTCTACCGCGACCGATGCTACGATGCAGACTGAGGGCGGCGGGCTGCCGTCTAAACGCCCATGCGACGCTTCGTGGCCGTCATGCTCGCACTGGCCGTTGCCGCTTTGCCGGCGACCGTGGCGGCGCAGGTCCCGGCACCCAGCTCGACCGCGACCGCGGACCCCGCCGCATCCGTCGATCCCTACGCCCTCGGCGTCTCGATTCTCGCGCATCAGGCGGCAGCTGCGCGTCGACGAGCAGGTCCGCTCGCAGGGCGATGCGCCGCTCAAGCTCGAGTACTTCGTCGACGTCTACGGCACCGCCCCGACGCTGCGGTTCTTCACCGGTCCCGACCTGCTTTTCGGCGGGGTGCCCGGCAGCGCGCCGACGCATGCCGACATGATGTATCAGCTCACGCCGCAGGCGTTCCGCTCACCGCGGGTCGACATCCTCGGGCTCGCCTCCGCCGCCGCCGCGGCGGGCAACCGCAAGGTGCAGGACTGGCGCTACGAGCGCGATCTGCGCGCCTACCAGAAGATGATCGAGTCGGGCCGCGTCGTTCCGGCGCCGCAGCCGCCGCGCCCTAGCGCCTTCGACAAGCGGATCCTGCCCGCCCGCGTCGTCGCACAAACGCCTAGGCCACTGGAGCGGTTGCCGTTCGATCCGTCGCGTAGGGCAGCTCTTTAGAGCTGCCTCGCGGCTTCAGAGCCGCCTCAAGGCGGAGCTAAAGCTCCGCCCTACATACATACAATTCGAAAACGCTCTAGCTGTTGCTGACGATCAGGGCGATCGCCGCGACTGCCGAGGCGACCCCGAGCTGTTGCCACGGCCCGAGCCGCTCGCCGAGCACGACCCGCGCCAGCAGCACCGTGCTGGCGGGGTAGAGCGACGCCAGCGTCGCCACCAGGCTCAGCTGCCCCTCGCGCACCGCCACCAGATAGAGCGCGTTGGCCACCATGTCGAGCCCGCCGCACGCGATGGCCGGGGCCAGGGCGGCGCGCGGCACGACCAGCGCCTGCCGCGTGCCCAGCGCCATGGCGGTGAAGAGCGCGACCGACACGCTGCGCGACACCGCCAGCGGCCACAGGCCCGCCGCCGCCGAGGTTTGCCCCAGGGCGACGAGGAAGCCGCCGATCGCCACCCCTGACGCCAGGGCGACACGTACGCCCTTGGCGACATCGGCAGGATTGGCGCTCGCGCCGCCGGAGGCCGACGGCGCCATCCCGAGCAGGCCGACCGCCACGATGGCCACGACGACGCCCACGGCCGCCGCGGCGGCAATCGACTCGCCTTGCAGCAGCCCGACCACCAGCGGCACGATCACCGCGCACACCGCCGTCACCGGCGCGACGACGCTCATCGGGCCGATCGCCAGCGCCTTGTAGAGCAGCGCCACGCCGATGCCGCCGGTGAGCCCGGCCAGCGCGCCGAAGGCGATGTCGCGGCCGCCGAGGGTGCGATCGAGCATCAGCGGCGTGCCCAGGAGCAGCATCAGCAGGCCGGCGCCCTGCGTCGTCAGCACCGTGGCCACGGTGGTGGCGCGGCGGGTGACGATGCCGCCGAGGAAGTCGGCGGCGCCGTAGAAGGCGGCGGCGCCGAGGGCGAAGAGCGAGGTGATCGATGCCCCCGTCCCGGCGCCGGGCCCGATGCGCCGGCGCTCCACGATCGCCTCGCGGGTAGCGGGCGACGACCGCGGCGACGAGCGCGTCGCCGGCGGCCTCGAGGTCCGCGAGCGGCATCGGCTCGAGACGCTCGAGCAGGAACAGGATGGCGGTGGAGGCCTCGGTCAGCCGGGTCCGCGTGCCCTGGCGCCAGTTCCAGCGCCGGCACGTCACCCCCAGATCGTCGGTCCAGACGACCTCGCCGGGCGCTGGATGCTCGACCACGGCCTCGCCGCTGGCCACGGTGTCGAACGGCTCGTCGCCGGCGGCGCGGATCAGCCGGATCGGCCCGGTGTAGCGCTCGAGGTCTTCGCCGCCGACCGGCAGCACGTGCCGGACGCTGACGGCGTTGTAGAGATCGACGAGCCAGTTGACGCGCGGCAGCGCGCCGGCCCGGGCCCGCTTCCACAACGCCTCGACCGACGACGCGGTCCGTTGCGGCTTGGCGCCGAAGGCCCGGAACGCCTCCTGCCAGGCGGTGACGTGCGCCGGCAGGTCGGCCGGCGCGGCCGCGAACGTCTCGGCGTCGCGCAGCCAGGCCTCGGACACGGCGTCGCCCGGGCCGTTGCCGGCGCCGGTGATCGCGATCGCGCACACCGCGAAATCCGGCCGCAGGGCGTGGACGTCGGCGGACACGGCGAGCCGGTCGAGGAACATCCGGAGATGATACCAAAGTGTGCCTGATGGTGCAATATACTGACCGCATGTACGACCCGCGTCGCATCGAGGCCGCGCTGGCCACCAACCTGCGCGAGTGGCGCACCCGCCGCGGCTGGAGCCAGAGCGAACTGGCGACCCGTGCCGGGCTCAGCAAGGGGATGCTGGTGCAGGTCGAGCAGGCCCAGACCAACCCGTCGATCCAGACCCTGTGCAAGCTGGCCAACGCCCTCGGCATCGCGCTGCTGAAGCTGGTCGAGGATACCGACGAGCCGGTGGTGCGGCGGGTCACCGCGGCCGACGTGGCGTGGCTGTGGCGCGGCCGCTCGAAGGCCAGCGCCGCCGGCCTCGTCGCCGGCGTCGAAGCGCCGGTGCCGGTGGAGCTGTGGGAATGGCGGATCGGCGCCCGCGACGGCTACGACGCGATCGCCCACCCGGCCGGCACTCGCGAGTTCGTCTACGTGCTCGAGGGCGAGACCGCCGTCACGGTCGACGGCGTCGAGGTGATCGTCGCGGTCGGCGAGTGCGCGGTGTTCCAGGCCGACCGGCCGCACCGCTATGCCTCGGCCCACGGCCGCCCGACCCGGTTCGTGATGGTGGTGATCGAACCGATCGAGCCGCCCGGCCCGCTGGCGCCGTCGCGCCGACGGACGGGCGTCAGGCGGGCGCGTCGCGCCCGCCGTTAGTGTCCTGGAACCGAAGTTCGCTGACATATTCCCGGCGGGGCATCCCGCCTCGCTGCGTTGCTCCTTCCTCGGATATACGCCATATCCTCGGTCGTCGCGCCTTGCGATCCGGGCGCCGCGCCAGGAATATTTGTCACCGAACTTCGGTTCCAGGATCTCTAGCGCCGGCGGAACACGTCTTTCGGGATCTTCCCGACCACCACCTGCGTGAGGTCCACCGCTTCGGCGACGTGGAAGTCGCAGGCGATGCTCGCCAGGGTGTAGGCATCGGCCGCACTCAGTCCCTTCTCCCGCGTCAGGAAGGCGATCACCTCGGCGGTGGCGAGCCGCATCGCACGGTCGAGATCCAGGTCGATGCCCATCAGCACGTAGTGCGTCGCCGTCTCGGCCCGCGGCACGGCCAGCGCCTTGCCCTTGTGGAGGACGAAGCGGAAGCGGCCCGAGAGCGAGTGCTCGATGGCGGTGCCGTTCACCTCGCCGTCGCCCTGCGCCGAGTGAGGGTCGCCGACGTAGAAGCGCGCCCCCGGGTGGAACACCGGCAGGAACAGCGTCGAGCCCGGCCCCAGGTCCTTGTAGTCGAGGTTGCCGCCGAAGGGACCGGGCGGGCGCGTCGACTGCACGCCGTCCACGGTGATGCCCGGCTGGCCGAGGCGCGGCCGCTCCGGTGCGACCGCCATGATGCCCATGAAGGGCCGGACCGGCACGATCAGGTCGGGCGTCAGCTCGGCAATGCTTCGCCCGTTCTCGGTGCGCGTGCGGATGACGCGCGGTGCGCCTTCGGGCTTCGGGTCGGTCGGCCGCGTGCCCGGATAGCTTTCGGCGAGCACGCCGCTGGCCGGGCCCGAGCTGTTCATCCCGAACGGCGTGCGCAGCGTCAGGTCGAGCACCTGGATCTCGAGGGTGTCGCCGGGGGCGGCGTCCTGCACGTAGATCGGCCCGGTGAGGATGTGGCCGGCGCGGCCCTCGCGCGGACGGCCGGGCCGCGACTTCCAGAAGTCGATCGCGTCGGGCAGCACCTCGTTCGGCCGCACGCCGAGCTTGCCGAGGAACGTCACCGGGTCCTCGTCCTGCACCGCCCCCTGATGCGACAGCGTGTCGATGGCGACCGTCTCTCCCGAGCGGATCGTCAGCACCGCCGGGCGGTCGACGGGGATCTCGCCCCAGACGACGGTCTCGGGCCGCGAGGCGAGCCGATGGTCGGCCGGCGTTTGGCCACCGACCGAGACGGCCAGGGCCAGTGATCATCCCGGCGAGAATCGCGTTGGCGCGAGCGGCGACGTGCATGGCGAGGATTCTACGGCGTCTCGAGCCCGACCACGCCGCACAGCACCGCGTGGACCCGGCGCACGCCGTCGGTCAGCGCCGCGGGACCCGGCTGCAGGATGTAGGTGGACTTCACCTCGAAGATCCGGTCGTCGCGGATGAAGGGCACCGCGTCCCATCCGACGCGCGCCCGTACCTTCTCCTTGCGCACCGGCTTGCCGCACCACGAGCCGATGAACACCTCCGGCGCGGCGGCGATGACCCGTTCGGCGGTGACGATGCGATCCTTGGCCAGCGAGGCATCGCGGAGCTCCGGAAAGACCGGCGTCGCCGCCCGCGATCTCGACCAGCTCCTCGACCCAGCGGATGCCGCTGATCAGCGGATCGTCCCACTCCTCGAAATACACGGTCGGCCGCCGCGGGAAGCGCGCGGCCGATTCGCGGATCGCGTCGAGGCCACGCTCGAGCTCAGCGACCAGCGCGGCGGCCTTCTCCGGCACGCCGACGATGCCGCCGAGCACGCGGATCATCTGCAGGATCTCGGCGACGGTGCGCTGGTTGAAGGTGAACACCGGATAGCCGCGTTTCACCAGCTCGGTCGTGATGTCGGCCTGCAGGTCCGAGAAGGCGAGAACCAGATCGGGCGCGAGCCCTTCGATCTTGTCGAACCGCGCGTGCAGGAACGACGAGACCTTGGGCTTCTGCCTGGCCTCGGGCGGGCGCACGGTGTAGCCCGAGATGCCGACCACGCGGTCACCTTCGCCGAGCAGGTACAGCGTCTCGGTCGTCTCTTCGGTGAGGCAGACGATGCGCGCGGGGAACATGGACGCACCCATTCTCAGTCAGGGCGCCAGGCGGAGGTCGGCGAAGGCGAAGCCATCGCGGACGACGGTCTCGCCGACCACGACGTCTACCGGATGCGCGAACATCGGGCCGTCGGTGACGCAGGTGTGGAACTCGCCGCGCTCGCCACACGGATCGACCGCCGCCGGCAGCTCGTCCAGCAGCGCGCGCGTCGAACGTGCGGCCGGCGAACGACGCGTCGAGGACCCGCGGGTCCACGGTGCTCAGTCGCGCGCTGAGTCCGCGCCGCCACCATCTGGCGCGCCAGGGCCGCGGTCGTCGCCGTCTTCCACAACGGGAAAAGCGGCGTCGAGGCCGGTGCCGGCGAGCCGCTCCTCGCGGTAACGCCGCACGTCTTCGAGGAACAGATCGCCGAAGGCCACGTGGGTGACGCCCTCGGCCACGGCCTGGTCCACGGCGACGCGCATCCGCTGCTCGTACTCCTCGTTGCTGCACGGCCAGGGCAGCGGCACGACGTGCAGCGGCAGCCGCGCCGCGCGCGCCTGCGCCTCCAGCACGTCGCGCCGCACGCCGTGCATCGCCACGCGGTCGAAGGCCTCGTTGGTGGTCGTGAGCAGGCCGTGCACCGCCGCTGGATGCGCCGTCCGCAGCACGTGCAGCATCCACGCCGAGTCCTTGCCGCTCGACCACGAGACCAGGATCTTCATCGCCCGCCCGGTGGATGCAGCGCCGCCGCCAGCCGCTCCACGGCATCGGCGACACGCGGTCCGGGCACGACCAGGCCATCGCCGGCGACGACGAGCACGCGGCCGGCCTTGACGGCCGGCACTGCCGCCAGCCGGGCCCAGGCCGCCCGCGCACTCGCCGTATCCGCCTCCGTCCAGTCGGGTTGTTCGTGCACCTCGAGAATCACGTCCGGCGCGCGCGTCAGCACCAGCTCGGTCGTCGCCTGCACCGACTCCTGCACGACGTCGGCGAAGACGTTGACGCCGCCGGCGGCGACCAGCATGTCGTGCAGGAAGCCGCGTCCGCCGCTGGCGTAGATGTTGCGCAGCGAGCCCGGCTCGCGCCCGAACACCAGCAGCACGCGCGGCCGGGGCTGCGCCGAGGTGCGCCGGCGGACCTCGTCGATGCGCCGTTCGAGGTCGCGGGCCACCTCGTCGGCGCGGGTGCCGTGCCCGGTCCGGACCCCGAGCGCCCGCATCGTGGCGAAGACGTCGGCCAGGCCGCCGTGCCGGTAGTCGAACACCGGAATCGAGGCCCGCTCGAGCTGCCGGTGCAGGTCGGCCTGGCTGCCGTAGATGGCCACCAGGTCCGGCGTGAGCGACAGCACCCGCTCGACGTCGGGATCGAGCAGCGCCCCGACCTTGGGCAGCCGCGCGACCTCGGGCGGATGTGTGTCGAAGCTGCTTACCGCCACCACCTGCGGACCGGCGCCGATGGCGAAGAGCATCTCGGTCAGGGCGGGGACGAGCGAGATGATGCGGCGCGGCGCAGGCGCCGGCTGTGGGCGAAGGTTGACTGGCGGCCAACGCCGTGGCCGCCATCACCGCCACGGCGGCCAGAATCGACAGCAACGCGCGCCGGCGGCCAGACATCAGCTGTTCCTCACCAGCAGCCACAGGAAGAAGGGTCCGCCGATCATCGCGGTGATGATCCCCACGGGCAGCTCGAGCGGCGCCAGCGCCGTGCGCGACACCAGGTCGCAGGCAATCAGAAACGCCGAGCCGAACAGGGCCGAGGCCGGCAGCACCAGACGGTGGTCGGAGCCGACCAGCAGCCGCACCAGGTGCGGCACGACGATGCCGATGAAGCCGATCGGCCCGGCCAGCGAGACCGCCGCCCCGGTGGCCAGCGACGCGCTGACGAACGCCACCCGCTCGGCGCGCGCCACGTCCACGCCGCGGGCCGCGGCCACGTCGGTGCCGAGCGTGAGCAGGTTGAGGGTGCGGGGCAGCACGGCGAAGGCGGCAAACGCCAGCAGCAGCAGCGGCAGGGCCGCCACCAGCGGGCCGTAGCTGCCGACGTCGAGATCGCCCATCAGCCATCGCACCGTGCGGAACGACTGGGTGAAGTCGGCCAGGTACTGCACGAACAGGATCAGCGCCGAGAAGAACGAGTTGAGCGTGACGCCGGCGAGCAGCAGCACGTTGGTCGAGAGGCCGCGGCGCTGGCTGCTGGCCAGCCAGTAGACGATGCCGGTGGCCGCCATCGACCCGACGAAGCTGGCGATCGGCACCGACGACACGTCCGAGCGCGCCCAGGTCGAGGCCGAAGGCGATGGCCAGCATGGCGCCCAGCGCCGCGCCGGCCGAGACGCCGAGCGTGAAGGGCGTGGCCAGCGGATTGCGAAGCAGCGCCTGCAGCACGACGCCCGACGACGCCAGCGCGGCGCCGACCAGCGCCGCCGCGAGCACGCGGGGCAGGCGCGCGACGAAGAAGATCTGCGCGTCGACGTTCTCGGCCCAGGGCACCGAGGCGTCGAATGCCCGCGACAGGCTGATGGCGGTGCTGCCGAGCGTCGGGGCGAGGACGATCGCCGCCACCGCCGTGGCGCCGAAGAGCGGCAGCGTCGTCCACAGGCGGCGGGACAGCGCTCGTGGTCACGACGCGCGTCCGTCGGACCGGCACCACGGTGAGATGGCCGGTGGCGGGATGGACGTGCACGTCGGCCTCCACCCCATACAGCGCACGGAGGTGCGCGCTCGTCAGCACCTCCGCGATGGGCCCGGCGGCCACGATCCGGCCCTCGCGCAGCAGCACGAGGTCGCGGCAGATGCCGGCCGCCAGGTGCAGGTCGTGGGTCGAGACGACGATCGTCACGCCCCGCGTCTGGTTGAGTTCGGCCAGCAGACTGGGCGATCTCGAGCTGGGCCCCGAGATCGAGCGACGACGTCGGCTCGTCGAGCAGCAGCACATCGGTGGCCTGGGCCAGCGCCGCCGCGATCACCACGCGCTGCTTCTCGCCGCCGCTGAGCGTGGCGAAGTCGCGATCCTCGAGGTGCGCCGCGCCGGTCGCGGCCAGCGCGTCGCGGGCGACCGCCACGTCGGCCGGCCCCTCGACCTCGAACACGCCGAGATGCGGATGGCGGCCCATCAGCACCATCTCCATCACCGAGTAGTCGAAGGCGAGCTGCGTCTCCTGCGGCACGACGGCCACCCGCCGGGCCAGGGCCCGGCGCGTGTAGTCGGCCAGCGGGCGGTCGTCGAAGCGGACCACGCCGCTGGTCGGCCGCCTGGTGCCCGACAGGAGCCGGAGCAGCGTCGTCTTGCCCGATCCGTTGGGCCCGAGCACGCCGACGACCGCGCCCGCCGGCACCTCGAGCGTGACGCCCGAGAGCACCGGACGGGTCGCGTCGTAGGCGAAGCCGATCTCAGCGGCGTGCAGCAACACGGAGTCCTACATAGGCCGTGCGGCCCAGCGCAGGGTACCCGAGCGTGTCCTCGGTACTGGTTGTCGAAGGCGTTGACCAGGCGCGCGAAGGCGGTGATCTGCGGGATGATCGTCCAGGCGCCGCCGATCGTCACTACCGTGTGGCCCTCGTTCTCGTAGAGGCCGCCGAAGGTGCCGAAGTTCGGCTCGACGTCGAGCGTGTCGCCGCGCATCGACACGGTGGCGAATGCCTGCACCCGCGACGTGCCCCAGGCCACGTCCACGCTGCCCTGATGCCGCGGCCGGCGCAGCAGCGGGTCGCCGACGACGAACGGCGACGGCGCCTGGCCGTCGGTCCCGTCCACCGCCAGGATCTCGCTGTCGAGAAACGTGTAGGTGGCACGCGCGGTCAGCCGCGACGCCGGCCGCAGCGTGAGCGCCAGTTCGGCGCCGCGCGCCCGGGCGTTGGCGATGTTGTCGGTGGTGTAGCGGCTCGAGCTGCTGAAGCGGCCGACCGTCACGATCAGGTCGTCGTAGCTGTTGTGGAACCAGGTGGCGTCGGCGTGCACCGCGCCGCTGGCGAAGGTCTGAGTGACGCCGGCCTCGACGCTGGTGCTGCGCTCGGGCTTCAGCCCCGAGTTGTCGGTGAAGGCGATCTCGAAGGCGTCCGGGGGACGGATGCCGGTACCGAATGCGGCGTGCAGCTTGGTCGAGGTGCCGGAGGCGCCGCCTTCGGAGACGACCGACCACGCCGCCGTCACCTTGGGGTTCACGGCCACGACGGTGTCGTCCTCGAACGGCGGCCGCGGCGAGAACGCGGACGGATTGCCGGCCAGCGAGTGGCGCGTGATGCGTGACGCCCGAGCCCCGCCGGTGAACGACAGGCGCGCGGCCGGCTGCCACCGCGCTTCGGCGAAGGCCGCCCAGACGTCGCGGTCGACGGACACCTCGTCGGCACCGGCGACGATGTAGGTACTGCGTCCGCTTTCGCCGACCCACTCGCCGCCGAAGCTCGCCGACAGTCCGGCGGCGATCGCCGCGTCGGCCTGGAGACGGCCGTGCCCGCGCGCGGTCTCGCCTTCCGACCCGAACTCGGAGCGGTACTCCAGATCGAAGTCGGCGACGTCGGCTTCGGCCCGCAGCCGCACGCGGCTCGACGCCGCGCCGAGCGGCTGCACCAGCCGCACCCCCCCGAGAGCTGTTCGGTCAGGCTGCGCGACGTGCGATCCACGCCGCCGAAGTTGCCGGCCGGGTCCGAGCCGTAGGGCCCGGGGGAGCCCCGGTCGGAGTCGACGTAGCGCATCGTGCCGAACAGGTCGGTGCCGCCGTTGGCCCGCCAGCCCAGCCCGAGCGACACGTCCGACAGCTCGCTGTCGTCGTTCGACACGGTCGAGCCGTCGGCCGGCGCCGTGCCGGTGAAGCCGTCGTCGCCCATGTACTGCGCTGCGACGGCGCCCTGCCAGTTGCCCAGCGAGCCGCGCGCGCTGCCAGCCGCGCGGCGGGAGTCGCGGCCGCCGACCTTCGCCGAGCGCGTCGAGCACCGCCGGACCTCCGCGCGCCGTCACCACCTGCACGACGCCGCCGATGGCGTCGGAGCCGTAGAGCGCGCTCTGCGGCCCGCGGACGATCTCCACCCGCTCGGCCGCGTCGATTGGCACCTGCGAGAAGTCGAGGCCGCCGCCGAACGAGTTCATCCGCACGCCGTCCACCAGGACCATCGTGTAGTCGGATTCGCCGCCGCGCGGGAAGACCGACGTCACCGTGCCCGGCCCGCCGTTGCGGGCCACGCTGAAGCCCGGCACCAGCCGCAAGGCGTCGCCCAGCGTGGTGATCTGGCGGGCGTCGAGCTCCTCGCGCGAGAGCACGGTGACGCTGTCGCCGAGCAGCGACAACGGCGTGTCGACCTGCGACGCGGTGACGGTCAGCGTCTCCCGCACCGCGGTCACGGCCAGCCGCAGCTCCAGTTCGGTGTCCGACACGACCACCCGGGCCGGCGACGACGCGAAGCCCGGGGCCCAGGCGATGACCTCCACGGTGGCGCCGGCCGGCAGCCCGTCCACGGCGAACGCGCCCGACGCGTCGGCCACCGCCGTGAGCGGCGCCGCGGTGGCGCCCGACACCGAGACCTGCGCGCCGGCGACGGCCCGGCCGTCGGGGTCGACGACCCGGCCGCGCAGCGTGTCAGCCAGCGCGGCGGTTGCGGCCAGCAGGACCAGCGCCGCGGTCAGCGCCGCGCGTCCGGCCACCGAGGGATGCGAAAGGGAAGGGATGCCGTCGAAAACGACGGCGTACGAAGGTATGCCATCAGGCCCTCCTCGGCGTTGCCCGCGCCGAACCGCTCCGAGGAGCGGGGAGAAGGACGTGGGCCCGTGGAGGAGGTCTCCTGACTTGCGGATCAACGCGCATCGCCCGCGTCTTCCCGCCGCCGGCGCCGCCTGGCGCCGATCGGCAGTGACGGGCCGGCTCGACGCCGGCCAATGGACGTGCGCTCCCCGCTTACAGTGGCGGGACCGTGTGGGACTTGCACCCACTTCCCTGGCCAGCCACGGGAACGCGTCGATTGAGTGCGCAGTATAGCAGTCTGGCGCCGGCGCGTTGCCGAGGCGTCGAAAGTTTGCGTAAAATATGATGTTTGTGTTTGCATGTCACCGGGCGGCGCCTCCGCTGGCCCCTTGTGAGGACCGCATGAGCAAGAGTTCGACCGTGACCGTCCGGGAAACCCCTGTTGAGGCGGTAGCCCGCGCGACGGCTGGCAACCTTGTCATCCACGGGGAGAACTTCGTCATCGACACCGACGAGCGCCTCGAGCTGGTGGACCTGACCGACCGCGTCATGGAGTACGTCCGCAAGTTCAAGATCAGCGAGGGCATGATCACCCTCTGGTCGATGCACACGACCTGCGCGGTCTTCATCAACGAGTTCCAGAAGGCGCTGCTCTCGGACATCCGCCGCTTCCTCGAAGAGATGGTGGCGCGCGACAGCTACTACCAGCACAACGACCCGGATCACTCCGACTGCGACCGGATGAACGCCGACTCGCACCTGCGCGCCATGCTGCTCGGCCACTCGCTCACGCTGCAGATCAGCGGCGGGGAAGTGGTGCTCGGCCAGTGGCAGCGGATCCTGATGGCAGAGCTCGACGGGCCGCGCTCGCGGACGCTGCGCGCGCAGGTCTGGGGCGTTTCCTAGGCGGGGACCGGGGCTCGGGGCCCGGGGCCCGGGAGGGGCTCGGGGTGGCGGGCTGCGCGACATCATGCGCGAACGACTCCGCGCCGCCGGACTCAGCGACATCGCCGACAAGGTCGAGGCGCGCGAGCGCCTGAGCTTCGACGACGGCGAGCGGCTGTTCGCCGCGCCGGATCTGCTGGCCGTCGGCTGGCTCGCCAATCGCGAGCGCGAGCGGCGCCACGCCGGCCGCACCTACTTCAACCACAACCTGCGGCTCGAGGCCACCAACGTCTGCGAGGCGTCGTGCCTCTTCTGCGCCTTCGCGCGGCTGACGCCCGACAAGCCGGGCGCGCACACCGCGTCGGTCGAGCAGATCCTCGACCGTCTGCGGGCGCGCGACGGCGAGGCCCTCACCGAAGTCCACATGGTGAACGGCCTGCATCCCGGGCTGCCGTTCAGCTACTACACCGACCTGCTGAGCGGGCTGAAGCGGGTGCGTCCCGGCATCCACCTGAAGTGCTTCACCGCGGTGGAGATCGCGTTCTTCTCCGACCACTACGGCAAGACCGACGAGCAGGTGCTGGTCGAACTGCGCGCGGCCGGGCTCGATTCGCTGCCCGGCGGCGGCGCCGAGATCTTCGCGCCGCGCGTGCGCCGCAAGATCTCCTACGACAAGTGCGACGGCGACCGCTACCTCTCGGTGCACCGCACCGCGCACCGCCTCGGCATGCGCACCAACATGACGATGCTCTACGGCCACATCGAGACGCTGGCCGAGCGCGTCGATCACATGCTGCAGGTGCGGGCGCTGCAGGACGAGACCGGCGGCCTGCAGGCGTTCATCCCGCTGGCCTTCCACAACGACAACAACCAGATGCGCAAGCTGCCGGCGCCGACCGGCACCGACACGCTGCGCACGCACGCGGTGGCGCGGCTGCTGCTCGACAACGTCGATCACATCAAGGCCTACTGGATCTCCTGCGGCGTCGAGCTGGCGCAGACCGCGCTGTGGTTCGGCGCCGACGACCTCGACGGCACCGTGCAGGAAGAGACCATCTACCACATGGCCGGATCGACGACGCCGACGCGCGCTCAGCACCGACCAGATCGAGCGGCTGATCCGCGACGCCGGACGCGAGCCGATCGAGCGCGACACGCTCTACAACGTCGTCCGCGTGCCGGCCGTGCCTAGTGCGCTAAGTAGGGCAGAGCTTTAGCTCTGCCGGGAGGCAGCACTAAAGTGCCGCCCTACGCGCTCGCCAGCTCTCACACTCTCACCGCTGACACTTCGGACAGTAGAACGTCGAGCGGGCCGCCTGCACGATGCGCTTGATCGTCCCGCCGCAGCCGCGCCGCGGGCACGGCTCGCCGGCCCGCTCGTAGATCCGGAAGCGTGACGCCGGCCGGTCGATGGCGCGCGTGAGCACCTTGACGATCGCGGCCGCGAGCCGCGTCGCGGCCGGCGTCGGCTGGCCCGACCGCGTCGCCAGCGTCGCGGCCCGCCGCTTCGGCGACAGGCCGGCCACGTGCAGCGCTTCGCTCGCGTAGATGTTGCCGACCCCGGCCACGACCCGCTGGTCGAGCAGCGCGACCTTGATCGCCACCTTCTTCCGGTGACAGGCCCGGGCCAGCGCCGCGCCGTCGAACTCCGGCGACAGCGGCTCGGGTCCGAGCGTCCGCAGCACCGCATGCGCCGCCAGCGACTCGCGCGGCACCAGGTCCATCAGGCCGAAGCGCCGCGGGTCGTTGAAGGTGACGACGGCGCCCGAGGCCATCGCGAACACCACGTGGTCGTGCGGGCCCTGGTCCGACGCCGGGTGGCGTTCGACCCGGAAGTCGCCCGACATCCCCAGGTGCACCAGCAGCGTCTCGCCCGACGACAGCGACGCCAGCAGGTACTTGGCCCGGCGCGTCACCGCGGTCACCCGCTGGCCGACCAGCCGGTCGCCGAATCCCGGCGGAAAGGGAATGCGCAGATTGGCGCGGCGCACCTCCACGGCGTCGATGCGCACGCCGACCAGCGCCGGCTCCAGCATCCGGCGCACGGCCTCGACTTCGGGCAGTTCAGGCACGCCGGCATCGTACCAGCACGGCCGTGCGGCCCCCACTTGCGCCCCGCGCCCGACGTGCTAGTATCGATTTCAGACCAAGGCGCGCCGGTCGCAATAGCGGCCCGGCAAACCTTGGTCTTTTCGCGCCCAGAGATTGCGAAATGTTTCACAAGCTCGCAATGGCTTCCGACCGGGCGCGGCGAAGGGCGACGACGATGAGCACGGGCACTTTCCTGCCGGTTCTCAACGAGGTGGAGAAGGCCAGCATCCGCGAGCGGCAGCCGCTCCCGGAGCGCTACCTCGGTCTGTCCGACGAGGAGATGGAGCGGCGCATCGCCGCCGCCCGGGCCACGCTCGGCGACCGTCTCGTCATCCTCGGCCACCACTACCAGCGCGACGAGGTGATCCGGTTCGCCGACTACACCGGCGATTCCTTCAAGCTGTCGCGCGAGGTGGCCAAGCACCCGAACGCCGAGTTCATCGTGTTCTGCGGCGTGCACTTCATGGCCGAGAGCGCCGACGTGCTGGCGCTGCCGCACCAGAAGGTGATCCTGCCCGACCTGGCCGCCGGCTGCTCGATGGCCGACATGGTCCCGGCCGACGAGCTCGAGATCTGCTGGAGCGAGCTCGAGCAGATGGGGATGGCGTCGCGCACCGTGCCGGTGACCTACATCAACTCGGCGGCCGCGATTAAGAGCTTCGTCGGCGAGCGGGGCGGCACCGTCTGCACCTCGTCGAACGCCGCCGCCGTGCTCGAGTGGGGCTGGCAGCAGAAGGAGAAGATCCTCTTCATGCCCGACCAGCACCTGGGCCGCAACACCGCATTCTTCCGCCTCGGCGTGCCGCTCGACCAGATGGTGGTGTGGGATCCGCATCAGCCCTTCGGCGGGCTGACCCGCGCCGAGGTCGAGGCCGCGCGCCTCATTCTCTGGAAGGGCCACTGCTCGGTGCACGTGCGCTTCACGCCGAAGCAGATTGCCGCTGGTGCGCGAGCAGCATCCCGGCGTGCGCGTGATCGTGCATCCCGAGGTGCCGTTCGAGGTGGTGCAGGCCGCCGACGACAGCGGCTCCACCGAGTACATCCTCGGCCAGGTGCGCGCAGGGCGCGCCCGGGTCGGTGTGGGCGGTCGGCACCGAGGTGCACCTCGTGCACCGGCTCGCCGCCGAGGTGGCGCCCACGGGCATCACCGTGCTCTCGCTCGACCAGATGGGCTGCCTGTGCTCGACGATGTTCCGCGTCTCGCCCAACCACCTGCTGTGGGTGCTCGAGGGCCTGGTCGACGGGCAGGTCCACAACCAGGTCGAGGTGCCCGAGTCGCAGATCCACTGGGGCCGGGTCGCGCTCGATCGGATGCTGCAGATCCACTGAGCCGCGTCGCACCGGCTGCGCGTGTCTGCTACGATCGGGACTTCGCAGTCCAAGTACATCCGCCCCCTGAGGAGGCTTGTTCCATGGCTCATGCCCTGCCCGCGCTGCCGTACGACCCGGCGGCGCTCGAACCGCACATCGACACCCAGACGATGCAGATTCACCACGGCAAGCACCACCAGGCCTACGTGACGAATCTGAACGCCGCGCTCGACAAACACCCGGAGCTGCACGCCAAGAGCCTCGACGATCTCGTGAAGGGCATCGCCTCGGTGCCCGAGGACATCCGCGGGCCGGTGCGCAACAACGGCGGCGGCCACTGGAACCACTCGCTGTTCTGGAAGCTGATGGCGCCCAACGCCGGCGGCGCGCCGAGCGGCGCCGTGGCCGACGGCATCACGGCCGCCTTCGGCAGCTTCGACAAGTTCAAGGAGCAGTTCCAGGCCGCGGGCATGGGCCGCTTCGGCAGCGGCTGGGCGTGGCTGGTGGACAACGGCGGCAAGCTCGAGATCACGAGCACGCCCAACCAGGACAACCCGCTGATGGACGGCAAGAAGGCCATCCTCGGCGTCGACGTGTGGGAGCACGCCTACTACCTGAAGTACCAGAACCGCCGCGCCGACTACCTGGCGGCGTTCTGGAACGTGGTGAACTGGGCGGAAGTGAACAAGCTGCTCAAGGGCTAGCGGCTGGGGGGCTAGCGGCTAGTGATGCAACGGCGACAGGCGCTGTCGATTCTGGGGGCCGGCGCCGCCCTCTACGGCGCCTATCGCTACTTCGGCAATGCCGGGATGGCCGCGCGCGACGTGTCGTGGCCTCCCGGCTTCTCTCCGCCGTTCACCGACAACGCGCTCTTCTACACCGTCTCCAAGAACAAGTTCTTCGACCCCGACGTGGACGCCGGGCGCTGGTCGCTCGAGATCGGCGGGCTGGTCGGGCAGCCGCTGTCGCTCACGCTCGCCGACCTGCGGGCGATGCCGGTGGTGGAGTCCGCCGGTCACGCTCGCGTGCATCAGCAACGCCGTTCCGGCCCGCGCCGTCGGCAACGCCCGCTGGACCGGCGTGCGGCTCGCCGACGTGCTCGAGCGGGCCGGCGGCGTCGATCGCACCGCCGTGGACCTGGTGTGGATCTCGGCCGACAACTACACCGACAGCATCCCGGTGGCCACGGCGCTCGATCGCGAGACGCTGCTGGTCTGGGGCATGAACGGCGAGCCGTTGCCGCGGGCCCACGGCGCGCCGGTGCGGGCCATCGTCCCCGGCATCTACGGGATGAAGAACGCGAAGTGGATCGAGTCGATCGACCTCATCGCCGGTGATCACAAGGGCTACTGGCAGCGCCAGGGCTGGAGCGACATCGCCCCCTACATGACGCTGTCGCGGTTCGACGTGCCTCGGGCCGGCGATCGGCTCGCTGCCGGGGCGTCGCTGCTGCTCGGCGGCGTGGCCTTCGCGGGCGACCGCGGCATCTCGCGCGTCGAGGTGGGCGTCGGCGTGCCCGACAGCGATACGCTGCTGTGGATGGACGCGGACCTCGCAGCCCGAGATCGGCCGCGCCGCCTGGCGCCTGTGGACCTGCCCGTTCACGCCCACGGCCGGGCGGCACCGGCTGACCGTGCGCGCCACCGATGGCACCGGCACCACCCAACCGCAGGACCGGCGCGGCAATTTCCCCAACGGCGCCCATGGCTGGCACGCCGTGGACGTGACGGCCGCCTGAGTGACACGCGTGCGCGGCGTCTGCGGCGCAGGGCTCATCGTGTGCGCGTGCGCGACCGTCGCCGCGGCGCAGGATGCGCCCCCGGCCGTCGCGTCGTCGTCCGCCGATCGCGCGCGCCGGTGAGACGTCGTTCCTGGTCGAGAACGTCACGCGGGCCGAGGTCTGGGGGTTCTTCGAGCCGCCGCCGAGTGGCGGCGCCGAGCCCGACTACTTCTTCGTCGGCAACCGCTCGACCCTGGGCGTGCGACTACGAGGGGCGGCGCTGGGCGATTCGCGGCGCCATCCAGTACGTGCGGGTCGAGAACCTGCCGCGCGGCGCCATCGGCCCGGGGCTGCTCGGCAACGGCGGCGCCTACTACTTCCAGGCCGCCGACACCTTCAGCTACCAGTTCTACCTGCGCGCGTTGAGCGCGGCGTTCGTCTCCGCTCGGCCGCGGCGTCACCGTCGAGGCGGGCCGGCTGTCGTTCACGTCGACGGACGTGCCGACATCCGCCGATCCCACCGATCGGCCTGGCCGCAGGCCCGGCTCGATGGACGGCTCTTCGACGACATGGACGGCTCGCTCTATCAACGCGCGTGGGACGGCGTGCGCGTCACGGGCAGGCACGGCGACTGGCAGTGGCGGGCCGCCGCCGTGCTGCCCACGCAAGGCACGTTCGAGGAGTCGGCCAATCTGACGCTCGACCGCGTGCGCGTCGCGACCGCGGATGTCATCGGTGGCGCCCGGTGCCCTTGCCGACCACACGCGCTTTCGCGGGTTCGCGTACGGCTACCGCGACACCCGCGCCGTGCGGGCGCGGCCCGACAACAGCGGCGTGATGGCCCAGGCCGCCGACGTGACCGTGGCCACGTTCGGCGCCGCCGTTGTCGGCGTCTACCCGCGGCCGGCTGGCGCGTGGGACGTGGTCGTGTGGACCGCCGGCCAGGTGGGCGACTGGTACGGCCAGTCGCACCGGGCCTGGTCGGCGCTCGCCGAGGGCGGCTTCCAGTGGACCACGGCGGCCGGACGGCCGTGGCTGCGCGCCGGCATCGCCTACGCCTCCGGCGATGGCGACGGCCACGACGACCGCCACGGGACGTTCTTCCCGATGCTGCCGTCGGGCGATCGCTTCGTGCGGTCGAACACCTACGCGCTGATGAACGTCGTGGACGCGTGGACCGAGCTGCGGGTGACGCCGCATCCACGCCGTCGAGCTGATCGCGGGCGTCCACCGCGTGTCGCTCGCGTCCGATGCCGACCGCTGGTATTCGGGCAGCGGCGCCACCGAGCGCACCGGCAACTACTTCGGGTACCTGGGCCGCGACACGCACGGCGCCGGCACGCTCGGGTCGCTGGCCGAGGCCGACGTGTCGTGGCAGCTCACCCGGTGGTGGCGGCTTCGCGGCGTCGTCACCGGCTTTGCCGGCGGCGACGCGGTGCGGGCGGTCTTCGCCGGCGACCGTCTGGCGATGGCGCTGATCGAGTCGACGATCCGCTTCTGAGCGGCAAGTCGCGGTCAGAACAGGACGACGTCCACCATCGCGCCGGCCTCGATGGCGGCGACGTCGGACGGCGATCTCGATGTAGCCGTCGGCGTGCGCCATGCTCGTGATGTCGCCCGAGGCCTTGAACGCCGGCTCGGCGCGGCCGTCGGCAATCCGCACCGTGTAGAACTGGTGCCGGCCCAGGCCCGAGGCGACCCGCCGGGCCAGCGGCACCGACACGACGTGTGGCCGGTGCGCGCGGCAGTTGCGCGACCCGCCGCAGGAACGGCGCCAGCAGCACGTAGGCGTTGGTCAGGCACGATGTCGGGTTGCCGGGCATGCCGAAGACCGGCACCGTGCCCAGGTGTCCGAACGCCGTCGGCTTGCCGGGCCGCGTGGCGATGCCGTGGAACGCGACCTCGCCGCGCCGGCGCAGCACGTCGAGCACGAGGTCGCGATCGCCGACCGAGCTGCCTCCGGAGAAGACGACGACGTCGCACCCGAGCGCCGCGTCCACGGCCTGGTCCAGCGCCTTGAGGGTGTCGCCGGCCACTTCCAGCGGCGCGGGCACGCCGCCGTGCGCCGCGACCACCGCCGACAAGGTGTGGCGGTTGATGTCGTGAATCTGCCCCGGCCCCAGCGGCCGGCCCGGCGCCACCACTTCGTTGCCGGTCGAGACGATCGCCACGCGCGGCTGCGCGACGACTCTGGCGGAGATGCGGCCGAGGGCCGCCAGCACGCCGACGCGGCTGGGCAGGAGCACGTCGCCGCTGCGCAGCACGGTCGCGCCGCGAGCGATGTCGGCGCCCGCCCGCCCGACGTGTTGCCCGGGCGTCGCCGCGGCGAGGATCGCGACGGCCCCCGCTCCGGCCGGCTGGGTCTCCTCGACCATCACCACGGCGTCGGCACCGGCCGGCAACGGCGCGCCGGTGGCGATCTCGATGCAGGCGCCGGGTGCGAGGGCGGTGGGGAAGACCTCGCCGGTGAACACGCGGCCGGCCAGCGACAGCACGCGCGGGGTTTCGGATGAGGCGCCGGTGGTGTCACCGGCCTGCACGGCGTAGCCGTCCATCATCGCGCGGGCGAACGGCGGCACGTCGGCGTCGGCGGTCACGTCCTCGGCCAGCACCCGCTGGGCCAGCGCCTCCAGAGGCACGCGCTCGATCCGGGTGAGCGGGCGAGCCGCGGCATGGAGGATCGCGCGCGCTTCGTCGAGCGGGATCGTGTGCTGGAACGGACGCATCGCCCTACTTCGAGGCCTGCTGCACCAGATGCGACAGCTCGGGCAGCAGCAGCCGGGTCATGGCCAGCCGCACCGCGGCCTCGGAGCCGGGCAGCGCGATCACCACCCGTCGCGCGACCAGCCCGGCGCAGGCGCGGCTCAACATCGCCGCCGGGCCGATGTCGGCGAAGCTGAGCATGCGGAACAGCTCGCCGAAGCCGTCGAGCCGCTTCTCGAGCAGGGCGTCGATGGCTTCGAAGGTGGAGTCGCGCGAGGTGATGCCGGTGCCGCCCGTGGTCACGATCACCTGCGCCGCGCCGGCCAGCTGGGCGCGCAGGAACGCGGTCACCTCCGCCGGCTCGTCGCGGACGATGGCGCGGGCGACCACCTGGTGGCCGTCGGCGTCGAGCAGGTCGGCGATTGCCTGTCCGCTCGTGTCGGTGGCCGCGGTGCGCGTGTCGCTGATGGTCAGCACGGCCACGCGTACGGCGCGCGGCGCTTCGGCCTTGTGGGCGTGCTGGGACACAGCTGGATCATAGAACAGCGGCTCGCCGACCCGACAGATCCGTCAGCTGCCGCACGGGTGCCTGGCACCGAGACGCCACCCTGGTGCCAGGCACCGGTCGAGGAGAGTGACGAAACCGTTATGATGCTGTCGTGCGTCACGTGCTCGCGGTGCTCGCGCTCGGGGTCTCTTGACTCGTGCAGATGGCGCCGGCGTCGCTCGTAGCCGCAGGCGCCGCGCCGTGGGGGGCGAGCGATCGCGACTCCGCCGCCGGCCCGTCCGGCGGGGCTCTCGCCCACGCTGCTCCCCGCCGACGCCCGGTGGGTCGAGTCCACGCTCAAGAGCCTGACGAAGGAGCAGCTGGTCGGGCAGCTGCTGATGGGCCGTCTCTACTCGACCTATCTCAGCGCCGACGCGAAGGAGTTCGAGGCGCTGGCGGCGCTGGTGCGCGACGTGCACATCGGCGGGTTCGCGGCGTTCGGCGGCGTCGAGCCGGTGCCGCAGGTGATGCTGAACCCGACCTACGGGCCGACGATTCTCGGCCAGCCGCTCGAGCTCGCCGCCATCCTCAACCGCCTGCAGCGCGTGGCGACGGTGCCGCTGCTCATCGGCGCCGACTTCGAGCACGGCGTCGGCATGCGCATCAGCGGCGCCACGCGGTTCCCGCGCGCGATGGCGTTTGGCGCGGCCGGCGACCCGTCGCTCGTCCGCGACGCCGCCCGCATCGCCGGCGCCGAGGCCCGCGCTCTGGGCGTGCACGTCAACTTCGCGCCGGTCGCCGACGTGAACAACAACCCGCGCAACCCGGTGATCAACATCCGCTCGTTCGGCGAGGATCCGGCGCGGGTCGGCACGATGGTGCGAGCGGCCGTCGAGGGACTTCAGGCCGGCGGCGTCGTGGCCACGCTGAAGCACTTCCCGGGGCACGGCGACACCGCCGTGGACACGCACCTCGGCCTGGCGACGGTGCCGCACGACCGGGCCCGCCTCGACCGCGTGGAGCTGGCGCCGTTTCGCGACGGCATCGCGGCCGGCGCGGGAGGGGCGATGGTGGCGCACGTCGAGATGCCGGCGCTCGACGCCACGCCCGGACCGGCCACCTTCAGCGCGCCGATCGTGTCGGGCCTGCTGCGGCGCGACCTCGGCTTCCAGGGCGTGATCTACACCGACTCGATGCTGATGGACGCGGTCAAGGCCATGATGGGCGCCGGCGAAGCCGCGGTGCGCGCCGTGGAAGCCGGCGCCGACGTGGTGCTCGATTCGCCCGATCCGCGGGCCGCCTTCACGGCGTTGAACGCGGCCCTCGCCTCCGGCCGTCTGACGCGCGCGCGCCTCGAAGCGTCGGTGCGCCGGGTGCTCACGCACAAGGCGCGGCTCGGTCTGCACCTGACCCGCACCGTGGACCTCGAGGCGGTGATGGCGGGTGTGGGCACCAAGGCCGGCGCCGACACCGCACGGGCGACCGCCGAGCGGGCGCTGACGCTGGTGCGCGACGAGCGCGCGCTCGTGCCGCTCGCCCTGCCCCGCAACGGCCGGGTGCTGTATCTCTCGGTGCTCGACTACCCGGCCAACTGGCGCATCGCGGCGCCGAGCCGCACGGTGATCCCCGAGCTGCGCGCGCGCTGGCCCTCGGTCACGGCCGTGGAGCTGTCCGATCGCTCGTCGGCCGAAGAGCTCGAACTGGTGCGGGCGATGGCCGCCGTCCACGACGCGGTCGTGCTCGGCGTGTTCGTGCGGGCCTCGTCGGGCAGCGGCCGGTTGGATCTGGCGCCCGGCATCGTGGGCCTGATTGGCGACCTCTCGACCGGCGCCGCGCGTCGCAAGCAGCCGCTCGTCGCCGCGTACTTCGGCAGTCCCTACGCCGCGGTGGCGACACCGGCGGTGCCGGCGATGCTGCTCACTTACGACTTCGGCGACGCGGCGGAACTTGCGGTGGTGCGGGCGCTGGCCGGGGAGATTCCGGTGCGCGGCACGCTGCCCGTGGCGCTGTCGGACGCGTGGCCCGTCGGGTTCGGCCTGCAGCGCCCCGCGGCATCGACGCAGGCGCGGTGAAGCGCGGGACCAGCTGAGGAAGGTTCGGGGAGGCGGGATCAATTCTCCGAAGGAGAATTGGCGCGCCCTGCACGACTCGAACGTGCGACCTCCTGGTTCGTAGCCAGACGCTCTATCCAACTGAGCTAAGGGCGCGAGGGCTGAGAAACCTCAAGTCTAGCACAGCCATCGCGGCGTCCCGATGCGCCGGCCGCCGACGCACCGGCGCTGGCGGCAGGCCTGCGATAAGCTCAGGGGCATGGCAGCCAGTCCACAGGCCCGCGGCCTCCGAGCCTTGAGCGTGCTGCTCGGCGTGTTCTTCCTGTTCCAAGGCCTCAGCAAGATCGGCTGGCTGATGGATCCGTCGCCGCTCACCGCGCAGCTCACCGGCTACCTCGAGAACGCCAACGCCTGGAATCGCCCCTACCTCGAACGCGTGTGCATTCCGTTTGCGCCGGTATTCGCGCGCCTGGTGCTGTTCGGCGAGCTGGCCACCGGGCTGTCGCTCATCACCGGCGTCTGGACCCGATACGCCGCCGCGGTCTGCCTGCTGATGGTGATGAACATCCACTTCTCCAGCGGGCTGCTCTTCCAGTACAGCTTCCTCACCAATGCCTACGGCTTTCCCGTGGTCGGCGGGCTGCTCGCGCTGGCCATCGGCGCCGTCGGGCTGCCGCTCAGCCTGAAGAAGAATTAAGACGTGATTACCGAGACGCACCGGCCGCGAGCGGTTCACCGAGCTGCTGTTCTACGCCGTGGTCATCCTGGTCGCCTACCTGGCGATGCTGGTGGTGTGGCCGTTCCTCGGCCCGCTGGCGTGGGCGGCGATCCTGGCCGTGACGCTGCGGCCGGTCTACATGCGGTTCTGCATCCGCCTGCGCAACAGCAATGCCGCCCTGGCCACCACGCTGCTCGCCGCCGTGGTCATCATCGCGCCGGCCGCGTTCCTGGTGGCGGTCGTCGCCCAGCAGGTGCCACAGGCGCTCGACTACGTGAGCAACCTGTCGGCGACCACGCCCGAGCAGGTGATGCGGGTGTGGACGTCGCTGCGGGCGCAGCTGCCGTTTCCACTGCCGCCCGACCCGATGACGCTGCTCTCGGACGGCGCGAAGACGGCCGCCTCGTTCCTGGCCGGGCAGGCCGGGTCGGTGGTGGCCAACGTCTTCGCCACGTTGGGGAGCCTGCTGGTGATGCTGTTCGCGCTGTTCTTCCTGCTGCGCGACGGCACGTCGACGGCCGAGGCCATCCGCCGGCTGCTGCCGTTCCCCGAGGCCGAGAGCCAGCGCCTGATCACCGAGGCGTCGGACCTGGTCGTGGCCAGCGTCGGCGCCGGGCTCACCGTGGCCGCGGTGCAGGGGCTGATTGGCGGCGTCGCGTTCTGGGCCCTGGGCCTGCCGGCGCCGGCGGTGTGGGGCGTGGCGATGGCCATCTGCTCGCTGCTGCCGGTGATCGGCGCCACGCTCGTGTGGGTGCCGGTGGCGACGTGGCTGTTCCTGTCGGGCGACGTCGCGCGGGCCGTCATCCTCACGCTGATCTGCGCGGTGGTGGTCGGCTCGGCCGACAACGTGCTGCGGCCGCTGCTGCTGAGCGGCCGGACGTCGGCCAGCGGCCTGGTGGTGTTCATCGGCCTGCTCGGCGGCGTGGCGGCCTTCGGCTTCGTCGGCCTGGTGCTCGGGCCGATCGTGCTCGTGATTGCCGGCACCCTGATCGAGGCGCTGACGCGGCGGGTGCACCTCACCGCCGACGAGCCCGGCCTGATCGAGGGCCCGTGACCGCGGCCGAGTACGAGCCGCTGATGCGCCGCGCCCTGGCGCTGGCCGCAGGAGGCCGCGGCGGCCGGCGAGGTGCCGGTCGGCGCCGTGGTCGCCCTCGACGGCGTGATCATCGGCACCGGCCGCAACCAGCCGATTGCCGCCCACGACCCGACCGCCCACGCCGAGATCGTGGCGCTGCGCCAGGCGGCGGAGGCGCTGGGCAACTACCGCCTGACCGGCGCCACCCTGGCCGTCACGGTCGAGCCGTGCCTGATGTGCGTCGGCGCCATGGTGCACGCGCGCGTCGCCACCGTCGTCTACGGCGCCGCCGAGCCCAAGGCCGGAGCGCTCGGCTCGACCATCGCCGCGCACGAGCTGGCCAGCCTCAATCATCGCCTCGTGGCGGTCGGCGGCGTGCTCGAGGACGAGTGCCGCGAGGTGATGCAGGCGTTCTTCCGCGCCCGCCGCGCCTGAGCCTCCCGGCCGTCACGCGCCACACGCGGTGGGAAGCGCGCGCGCGACAGTGAGCAGCCGACTCCCCAAGCTCGCCCTGTGCGTTCACTCGGCCCCGCGCCGGCGTTAATCTCTTGGTGGCCGGTCAATTGCACTAGCCGGCGCGGCCGCCGGTGGCTGACCGGCAGATGGAGAGACCCTGATGACCGCGAGATGCGCCTCGATTGTCTTGCTGATGACGTCGATGACCCTGGGCGCTCGCCGCCACGGCAAGCGCCCAGACGCCGACGGTGATGGCCACGGGCCTGGACAACCCCCGTGGCGTGGCCTTCGGCCCTGATGGCGCGTTGTACGTCGTCGAAGCCGGACGCGGCGGCACGAGCACGCTGTGCCTGCCCAACGCCGGCGGCGCTCCCGGCCAGCGCTGCTACGGGCCCACCGGGGCGGTCACCCGCGTGGTCAGCCCCGGCGTGCAGAGCCGCGTCCTTGGCGGCCTGCCGTCGCTGGCCGGGCCGACCGGCGCCGCGGCCACGGGCCCGCACGACATCGCCTTCGGCTTCGGCCGCGCCTTCGTCACCGTCGGCTCCGGCGGCGATCCGGCGCTGCTCGCGCCGTTCAAGGCTGCGGGCATCAACCTGGCGTCGCTGCTGATGATCAGCTACACGGGCGACATCACCCCGATCGCCGACTTCGGCGCCTACGAGGCGGCCAACAACCCGGCCGGCGGTCCCGATCGACACCAACGCCTACGGCCTCGAGATCCTGGCCACGCGGGCGGTGATCGCCGACGCCGGCGGCAACTCGCTGCTGCAGATCGACCAGAGCCTGCAGCTCTCGACGCTGGCGGTCTTCGCCAACCGCACAGTACCTGGTCCCGGCGGCGTCGGCACGGTCGAGATGGAGCCAGTGCCCACCTCGATTGCCGAGGGCCCGGATGGCAGCCTCTACGTTGGCCAGCTCACCGGCTTCCCGTTCCCGGTCGCCGGCGCGCGCGTCTACCGGGTGCCGCCCGGCGGCGGCACGCCGACGATCGTGGCCGAGGGCTTCACCAACATCATCGACATCGCGATCGGCCCCGACGGCGCCGCCTACGTGCTCGAGCACGACGCCAACAGCCTGCTCGTGCCGGGCGACATCGGCCGGCTCACCAAGATCGGGCCGTTCGGCCTGCGGACCGAGCTGGCGACCGGGCTGCTCGTCTCCCCCGGCAAGATGACGGTCGGCACCGACAACGCGATTTACGTGACCGTGAACAGCACCTCGGCCGGCACCGGCCAGCTGCTGCGGATCACACAATAAGCGCAGGCGTCCAGATGGACGCTGCTCGCTACGGGGAGCCTGCCTGTCCGGACGGGCTCCCCGTTTTCGTCCTCCACCTCCCGCTGACTGTGCCCGATCCGCCGTCCGGCCCGCCCCGTGCGACAATCCCGGGTCGAGAACCAGCCCGCGTGCCTACCTGCCCGTCGTGCGGAGCCGCCCTCGTCCGCGTGCACCGGACGGCCGTCGAACGGACGCTGTTTGGCGTCACGTTCCGCTGTCGCGCTTGCGACCGGCGTGCGCGGCGTCTTCACAGCCGCTTCTCGGTGCGATTGGCGTTCGTCTTCTCCACGCACAGCCGCTGCCTGAGCTGTGGCACGTTGGACGTCAGGCGGACCAAGCGCGACCGCCGCGACGCCAGTCGCAACGGCTTCAATGGACTGCTCCGCTTCCTGGGCGCGCCCCTGAACTCCTGCCTCGTGTGCCGGACGCAGTACCTACGACTGGCGCCAGCCAGACTCCCGGCGTCCGCGCGGCGGCGACCCCACGCCCGCCGCCTCTTGAGCGCGGGCTACCCAACCCCAATACCCGCCGATTTCCTAGCCCGTCGCCGAGGCAGCCGCACCGGCTTGCCCAATCGCGCGTGCATTGCCTATGCTGCAGTCCACATCACTAGGATGGTGCCCCGATGCAAGACACGGACAGCGACCGCGAGGGCATCGTCATGGCGATCGTGCTCGACGGCACAGGCGGCGCCCGGCACGTGGGCTGGCATGACGTGGACGCCTGGACGCCGGCGCACGGGCGCGCTCTGGCTCCAACTCGCCGCGACGTCGCCGCGGGCAGCGGCCTGGCTGACGTCGCAGGGCGAGGGCCTCCACACGCTCGCCACCGACGATCGCCGACCGCGCTTCGAGGTGATCGACGACCAGACCATCCGCTTGGGCATTCGCGCCTGGCTCCCGGCGCTGCGCCAAGGCGCCGGCGAGCGCGGAGTCACGAACCTCTGGCTCCAGCCGATGCGCGCCGTCGTCCTGTCGCAAGGCCTCCTGGCCGAGCTGCCGGAGATCGGCGACCGCCTGGCCAAAGGGGTTGGTCCCAAGACGATCCCGGCGTTGACAATCGAGCTACTCAGCCACGTGGCGCGGCGCCTGAACGAGGCCGTGACCGACCTCGCGCAGCCGATCGCCGACCTGGATTACGACGCCGTGACTGGCCCCGGCGATCCAGAGGAGGTCCGCCGACTCGGCCTGCAGATCGTCGATGTGCGTCGCTACCTGACGCCGCTGCGTGTCATCGTGGATCGCCTGATTGCCGCACGCCCGATGTGGCTCATCGGCGACGAATTGCCACGCCTGACCACGATCGCCGAAGACCTGCGCAGCGATGAGGCGGAATCGGAGCACCTGCTGGAGAGGATCGGCGCTGTGCGCGCAGTCCATGGCCGAGCGCCGCGCCGCGCGGATGAACGACATCCTCTACGTGCTGACCATCGTCTCGACCATCATGCTGCCGCTGACGTTCATCACCGGCCTGCTCGGCATGAACATCGGCCTCGCCGGCGCGAGCTACAGCGGGATGTCGAGCACGCTGGCCTTCTTCGCCGTGTGTGCGGCCCTGGCGGTCCTCGCCTGGCTCCAGTACCGGTTCCTCGCGCGTCACGATCTGCTCGTACGCGCGCGTCCGCTGCATCGCCGCGACGGCGAGACCTTGACGTCACGCCGATACCGCGTGCGTTTCGGGAAAGTGAATCGGCACGCCTGAGCTGGACGCGATCGCCACTCTGGCCGATCGTGCGATGCTACGTCGATGTCATCGACCCTCGCCCGCGCGCTTGGCGCCGCCGCGGCCCTCGTGTCCTTCGTCGCGGTCGCGGAGGCGCAACCCGGACCCGCCTTGCCGTCCTGGAACGACGCGCCGGCCAAGCGCGCCATCGTCGAGTTCGTCGAGCGCGTTACCCGGACGGGCGGGTCCGACTACGTCGAGCCGGCGGCGCGCATTGCCGTGTTCGACAACGACGGCACGCTGTGGGGTGAGCAGCCCATCTACGTCCAGTTCGCCTTCGCCCTGGATCGCGTCAAGGCGCTGGCACCGCAGCATCCGGAGTGGACGAGCAAGGAGCCGTTTGCGTCGGTGCTGAAAGGCGACCTCAAGGGTGCACTCGCGGGCGGCGAGCGCGGCTTGATGGAGATCCTGGCCGCCACACACGCCGGCATGACCACGGAGGAGTTCGATCGCATCGTCCGCGACTGGATCGCCACCGCCAGACATCCGAGGACCAAACGGCTCTATACCGAGATGGTGTATCAGCCGATGCTCGAGCTCATGACCTACCTGCGGGCGAACGGCTTCAAGACGTTCATCGTCTCGGGTGGCGGTGTCGACTTCATGCGGGCCTGGACCGAGACGACCTACGGCATTCCCCCCGAACAGGTCATCGGCAGCGTCGGCAAGACGAAATGGGAGATGCGCGACGGGCGGCCGGTGCTGGTGCGCCTGGCCGAAGTCGACTTCGTCGACGACAAGGAAGGCAAACCGGTTGGCATTCATCGGGCCATCGGCCGTCGGCCGATTCTCGCCTTCGGCAACTCGGACGGCGACAAACAGATGCTGGAGTGGACGGCCGCGGGGGCCGGGGCACGATTCCTGGGCCTCGTGCACCACACGGATGCCGAGCGGGAGTTCGCCTACGACCGGCGCCTCATCCATCGGCCGTCTGGACGAAGCCCTGGACGAAGCCAAGAAGCGGAGCTGGACCGTCGTCAGCATGAAGGACGACTGGCGATCGGTGTACCCGAAGTGACGCTCGACCTGGCCCCGGGTGGAACTTCGCAAGCCCGACGGCTATAATCAGAGATTCCGGGCAACCGGACGCGGTCCCACCTAGCGGAGAGGTACCGAAGTGGTCGTAACGGGCGCGCCTCGAAAGCGTGTTGTCGGGTAACCGGCACGTGGGTTCGAATCCCACCCTCTCCGCCAACTCCCTCGCTTCGCTCGGTCGTTGGCGGTTCGGGTGGTCTTCAGGCATCGCGCGACGAGCAGCGCTCGTCGCGACTTGGCACGAATCCCACCCTCTCCGCCATTCTGTAAGTCATTCGAATAGGTAAGTGGCAGCCTGATCGCGGCTGCGCTGTGCCGGTTGGTGTCTGAAGCCCGCCAGTGGGTCTTGCATCCACGTGGTCGGCCGCGCGATTACACGGCCACCACCAGGCCCTGACGCCTGTGAACCGCGACGGTTCACACGCGCGTGCGGCGCGATCAGACGAACAACGAACGCGTCCGGCTACGGTTGACGATAGCCCAGCTGCCGCTCCACGCGTTCGGCGAGCGACGCCGTCGCGTCGAGGATCGCCTGCTTCTCGGCCGCGCCCACCGGCACGATGATCATGCCGTCCGGCCCGACCTTGTTCATGAACGCCGGCGTGCCCCGGGCGCCGCCGATGTCGGCGTCGGTCAAGTTCGGCCCGTAGAACATCACGTGCGGCAGAGGAGCGGTGCGCGTCACCTTCCCGGACTCGTCGATCCGGTAGCGCAGCGGCGACAGCATGTAGGAGATGCCGGCCCTGGCCGGCGCCTGGAAGTGGCCGCTCTTGAAGCCGTCGGCGACGCGGCGATCGATCTCGGCGATGCTCATGCCGCCCAGACGCAGCGTCGCGGCCTCCGTCTCGATCGGCACCATCGTCCGCGTGCCCTCGGCGTCCCAACAGATCGGCACGACGTCGCCGCCGCGCCGGGTCACGAGACAGGTGAAGGCGTTCGCCCCCGGGCGCGCCGTCACGTACCCGGCCGAATCGAGCACCAGCACCGTCGCGCCCTCGCGCAGGTGCGGCGGAGCTGCGTTCAACGCCAGTTCGATCTCCAGCTCGCGCGGCAGCGCCGGCAGGTCGGGATACCGCGCCGGTTGCGCGTGCGCAACCGATGCGGAGGCCACCAGGATCGCCGTCGCCATTGCCAGTCGAGTGCTCATCGTCGTCCCCCTGCGGTTATGATGATGATTGTCATCATTATGGTGATACTATGACCGGAGTTTCCCAGCCGTCAACCGCGAGGACGCAGCGATGAAGGTCAGTCGAGAGCAGCGGGCCGAGCACCGGCGACGGATCCTGGACGCCGCCGGCCGGTTGTTCCGGAGCAAGGGCTTCGATGCGGTCACCGTCGCAGAGGTGATGCACGCCGCCGGCCTCACCCACGGCGGCTTCTACCGCCACTTCGGCTCCAAGGACGACCTGGTCGCCGAAACCCTGGCCCACGTGCTCCGCCGGGACCCGGACCTCGAGTTCGACCTGCCGGCCTTCGTCGACCGCTACCTGTCGCCGCGCCATCGCGAGGCGACGGCCACGGGCTGCCCGGTGGCCGGGCTGGCCTCGGACACCCGACATCAGACGCCGCCAGCGCGCGCCGCCCTCACAGCGGGGCTGCGGGCCCAGCTCGATCGCATGAGCACGGCGATGCCCGGCCCGGACGCCGTGGTCAGACGGCGTGCCGCCATCGGCAGCTGGTCGGCCATGGTCGGGGCGGTGATCCTCGCCCGGGCGATCGACGACCGGGCCTTGTCCGACGCGGTGCTGGAGCAGACCAGGGCCTGGATCGGTGAGCGGACCCACGCTACGAGTGCCCCAGCGCGTCGTGGGCGCGGCGGACGGCGAGCCGAGGCTGACGCCAGGACGTCGATGACGCCGCCACGGAGAGTCGCCGCCGGTGCCGATGGCTCAGGCAGGAGCGAAGGAGGACAGCGATGACGACCCAGCGAAGAGGCGGCGTACGCCGCCGAGCCGTGTTGACCGCCGCCGTCACGACCGCAGCCGCGGCGGTCGTTCGCGCGCAGGCGCCAGCGGCGCCAGCGTCCCCGGCATCGACACCCCTCGTCGACGCGCCGCGGGCCGACGGCACGACGCTCACCGTCGAACGCCGCGACGACATCGTGCTCATTGGCATCAATCGCACCGCGGTGCACAACCGGCTGGACGGCGCGACCCGCCGCCGGTTAGGGCAGGTGCTCTACGCCTACGAGCACGATCCGTCGCTGCGGGCCGCGATTCTCTTCGGGCACGGCGAGCGCTTCTCGCGCGGCATCGACGTCGATGCGGCGCAGGCGACCTTCCAGTCCGGCCAGCCGGCCGCCGATTCCACGGGCACGATCGACATCCTCGGCAAGGCGACGCCGCCGCCCGGCAAGCCGATGGTGTGCGTCGTGCACGGCGACACCTGGAACCTCGGGCACGAGATCTACCTCGCCTGCGACGTGCGGATCGCGGCCGCCAATACCGACTTCGGGCAGGACGAGAACTCCCACGGGCGCTTCCCTGGGGGCGGCGCCACGGTGCGCTTCGTCCGCGAGGCCGGCTGGGGCAACGCCATGCGCTACATGCTCACTGGCGATCACTGGACGGCGGAAGAGTCGTATCGGATGGGCGTCACGCAGGCGATCGCCCCGACGCCGGCGGCGGCGCTCGAGGCCGGCATCGCGATGGCCAGGAAGATCGCCGCGGTGGCCCCGCTGTCGACGCGGGCCACGCTGACCTCGGCACGCCACGTCACCACCCCCGTCGAGGCCGATGCGTTGGCGAAGACCTCGGCGACGTACGCGGCGCTCTACAAGACCGAGGACTTCCTCGAGGGACGCCGCGCCGAGGCGGAGGGCCGGCCGCCGAAGTATCGCGGCAAGTAGCTCCGCGCCAGTCGCGCCGCCGCGCGTGGCGCCTCCCGTGTTCAGAGGAAGAGCGTTCCGGCGGCGACGCCC
>CAWAYR010000012.1:0-582993 GCA_963786365.1 uncultured Acidobacteriota bacterium | reverse complement strand
AAGCCTCGTCTCAGACTCGCCGACAGACCGGCCCGCTTTAGGCGGTCATGGGCCCACCCCGCGCGGTTCTTGTAGACGGTCTGGACGCCACTCGGCAGCTAGTTCGGTCCGGTCGCGTCGGTCAACCCGAGGGTGTCTGCGGCCGCATCGTGGACGTCCCGGGCCAAGCGCCCCGTCTGGGTGCGCTGCGAGGTATCGCATATCGGTTCGAAAAAGCGGTCGTAGGTGGGCACCGGCATGGGCACATCCTAATCGAACTACCCAGCCGAGTAGGCGACGCCGGGGAGGGCCGGGTCGCGCCCAGCCCTGCCCCGGCTTGGTGGGACCGGCCGCCCTAGGCCACCCGCCCTACGGCGCCCGTCATTACGGGTGCGGGTTTGGGGGTCAAGCCTTTCGGGGACGCCATATTTTTGACCCGAGATCGGACGCGCTACGCGCCTCGCCTCGCTGCACTCGAGAGCGAGTAAAGGCGATTGCGGATTGGCTGTGGCAGCAGGCGCGGTCGTAGGCGCGCATCTGGGCCCGCCGGATCGCTACCGGGCGGCGCTGGTCGCCCACGGCTGGACCCACGCCGGGCCGCGCGGCTAAACGGTTCTCCCCAGGCGTCTTGAGGGTCACGCCGCGCGCACATCGACGTGGTCCTGCAGCCTCCGGGCCCAGCACACCCGTGGCAGCTATAACCTCTGGGGTACGCTGAGACTATGGGAAAGGAATCTGCTACCTCGAAACGGCCGCCCAAGAAGCGAAAAAAGAGGGCGCCAAAGCGAGGGCTCGTGAAGGCAGTGTCATCCGAGGGCTGTGCCACCACGAAGTTCGAGGGCAATCCGCGGTCGTGGTGGCCGATGTCTGGGGGCCAGCCAGAGTCCAACAGACGCCGCCACTGAGGCGCCCTGGGCCTAGGCCGCGGCGACCTCAATCACGTACTCGGTGGCCTTCAAGATACGGTTCGTTCCCCTCGCGCCGTCGAACCCGTGGCGCAAAGCCGATTCCGTGTAGGATTCGGCAGTCAAATTGTTGTTGGCCGATCACCGAGGTTCACATCATGAGCATCGTTGCCCGTTTCAGTCCCATCGCCCTTACTGCCGAGAAATACGCCGAGGCGACTCGCCTGCTCACGAACGCAGGCGAATGGCCACCAGCCGGGTTGGACTACCATGTCTGCTTCGGTTTGGCCGGCAACCTTAAGGTCAGCGAGATCTGGAATTCGCGCGAGCAGTTCGAGGCTTTCGGCAAGCGTCTGATGCCGATCCTCGCCGCCGCCGGCATCCAGTTCGCCGGCCCGCCGGACATCTTCGAGGTTCACAACGTCGTCAAGGGCTGATAATCGGGCACAATGCTGGGGTGGGCAAGTCCGTCTAACGGCCCGGCTAGGAGTGGGAATCTACCGCTCCTGGCAGCCGTCCTGACGCGACCGGCAGGCCGCGTGGGGTGAGCTGGCCCCCCACCCCTTACGCCGCCTTGGTTGCCGAGCCAGCGAGCGTGTAAGGGTCTTCCAGTCCACTCGGGGACGCCATTGCTTCTTGTAGCGCTCCCCTCAGCTCTGGAAGCGCAGCCATCATCACGCGATCAAAGGCAATCGGCAGGGTGAGCCTGTAGCGATGCTGGGCGCGTTCCGGTGTGAAGAAAATCCGATCAGCGAGGACGCCGTCGAGCACGCCCCGCGCCTCGACCGTGTTCGCCTCCAGTAAGGCATCCCAGTCGCCCAGAAACCCGCGAAGGCGTTTCTCGATTCGGTCACGGCTGCCACGCACGCCACGTGGCACACGCAAATCCCACACAGGTATATAATCCGGCAACTTTCGGAAGGAGCCGATGATGTGGCCCCGGGTTCTTTGTGCCCGCATTCCGTCGGCGCTGATTCTGTCCAGCATCGCCTTCGCTCAGGCCCCGCAAGACCATCCATCCGATCACCGCCTTCAGCTCGTCGGCGCGCGCCAGCTCGCGGTGAAGTCATTCAGTACGCTGCCAAAGGGCGTCCTATTCCTGCGAGTCGAGAATTTCTCGACAACGGACGCGGCTCACCGGAAGGAGACGTCAGCGAGTGCGGTCGTTGAGTGGGCTGAACAGGTCTGGTTGCTCACGCTCGGACCCAAAGGTAAACGATCTCGCGGTGGAACCTTCGTGGCAGAGATTGGACCCGTTCCTGCCGTTCCTCCAGCCGCTCGCTATGTGCTCGATGTCAACGCTGCTGAATTCGGCCCCGACATGAAAGCCGAAGTGGCGCGTCAGGTGCATACCCATCCGGGGCCGGAGATCTTTTATCTTCTTGACCGGCGAACAGTGCCTGGAAACCCCGAATGGAACGACTCGCGCCCGAGCGGGCGAAGGAATGGTCGCTCCGGCCAACACGCCGATGCAACTCAACATCGTCGGCGCCGAGAAGCGTAACGCCTTTTTTGTCGTCATTCACGATTCCAAAAACCACGGGTCACTCCATCCGATTGGCTACCAACGGGCGCGTGTGACAGATAAGGGCCGAAAGAACTTTCACCACGGGCTGCTAGGCAGCCGCGACCGTGACTACGTGCTCACTGATTTGCAAGATACGACCAGTTCCCCTCGGGGACGCCACCTGATAGGACAAGGTGCCGAGGATCGCGCGCAATGAGCCGCGCGCTTCCCACGGCACGCCGTCCGCGCTCGGCAGGCCTGGCGCGCGGACTGACTTGGCGGCCTCGCCCGCAGTTCGGGCCGCAATGAACGGTCTTTCGATCTGGCTCCCGTGCGGCTGTCCGCATTGCCCGCCGCCGCGTCCCACGAGGACCAGCGCTCGGCGCCCTCGACTAGACGCACCGCGCACATCCGGCTCGAATGCGTTCACGAGACTTTTCGCCGCCGCTGGCGGCGAGGTTCACTTCGGGGATACTGCGGTCCGGAGGTTTCGATCGATGCCCACCGCACCCCGTAGTGATGTCGAAGCGTGGCGCCAGTTCTTCTGCGCGGCCATTACCGGACTGTCGTCCAGGCAGGACGTCAGCTTTGCAGCCATTGCTGCCAAGGCGAAGGAGATCGCCGATTCGTGCATGGCCACCTACAAGACCAAGAGAAGCCGGCCCCACTAACCTTGCCATTGCGTGTTCTTCACATCCCAGTCGCCGCGAGGTCTCAAGGCTGTCGCGGCTCTCGCCCCAAGACCTTGGTCAGTTCCGCGCGCGCTCACTTTCCCATCTGCCGTTTGGCAGGCGATACGCCACGAGCCCCGCCAGGGTCGCCCCGTCGGCCGGCTTCGTGATGTGCGCATCGAATCCCACGCGCGTGGCTTTCTCCTTGTCCTGTTCCTGGCCGAATCCTGTCAACGCCACAAGCACGACGCGGTTGCCAAGCACACGCCGGATCCGTTGACAGGTCTCGTATCCGTCGGGCGATCGCATCCCGATGTCGAGGAGGATCATCTCAGGCGTGTACTCGTGGAGCATCGCGAGAGCGCTATCGCCGTCGTAGGCTACCCTCGCCTCTCCGCCCATATTCTCGATAAGCATCGCCGTCGCATCCGCCGCATCTTGGTTGTCGTCGACGACCAGCACGCGCCCTTCGAGCCGTTGCGCACCAGCGGGCCTGTCCGTGGCAGACACGAGTTGCGTTGGTGGCAAAGGCAGCTCGATGACAAACTCACTACCGAGACCGTGTCCTTCACTGTGGGCCCTGAGACGCCCGCCGTGGAGTTCGACCAGTCGGCGCGCAAGCGCGAGGCCGATACCGAGTCCAGGTTGCGAGGAGCGTGGCTCTCCTTGCGTGAAGAGATCAAACACGCGAGGCAGCAACTCCGGCGCAATTCCGATTCCTGAATCGACGACCGCAATTGATACAAACGGCACCGCATCCCGCTGCGGCGGCGTCAGCGTGGCCGAGATGCGCACCCAACCGCCGTTCACAGTGAATTTCGCCGCGTTATGAAGCAAGTTCGAGAGTATCTGCCCGAAACGTGTCGGATCGACATCGATGACACAGAGGCCCGGTGGCACCTCGACGCTCAACTCGATCTGCTTGGCAGCCATGGCTGCCCGATTGGCTTCCACGGCACTCTGGAGTAGCGCCCCGAGGTGTAACGGGCTGGCGTTGGAGCGCAATCTTGCCCGATGTGATTCTCGACACATCGAGAAGGTCGTCGATCAGGCGGACCATATGCGCCACTTGACGCTCCATCATCCCGCGCACTCGCTCGACGGCTTCTTCGCTGTCGCCGCCGCGCCGAATCAGTTCGAGGCCGGTTCGTATCGGTGCGAGCGGGTTTCGCAATTCGTGCGCCAGCGTCGCCAGGAACTCGTCCTTGCGCGCATCGGCGTCACGCAATTGCTGCTCGGCGCGGGCGCGCTCGATGGCGTCCCGGGTCCGCTCCGCCGTGTCCCTGACGAGCTCGACTTCCTCAGTCGTCCACGCGCGCGGTGACCGATCGGTCACGCAGAGCGCCGCGACCAGCCGGCCGTCTCTTATCAAGGGCGCAGCGACGAACGCCGCGACGTTGAGGGCCTGCACAGCCGATCGATTGGGATCGGGAATCAATGTCGAGGTCCCGGTATTGGCGACAGCGACTTGACCATGTATGCGAAGGATCGAACTCACCCACGGAAAGTCGCACAGCGAATACCGTCCGACAATGCTCGGGACACCCGCACGAAGGAAGTTCTGTGCGACCACGATCTCGCCCTGCGCTTCGTCTATGTCTGCGTAGTACGCGCGGTCGGTCACCAACCGCTCGCCCAGCAGCTGGTTGGCCTCCGCCTGGATCGCCATTGGGTCGGCCAATAGCCTCAAGGCATCGCCGAGCCTCAGCAGAAACGCATGTCGCGATTCGCTCACCACCAGCGCCACCTCGACACGCTGGAGTTGGTTGATGGTGTCGCGAAGCCGCAGGCCCCCTTGGGCGAGTTCAGCCTCGGACGTATTGAGGAGTAAGTCCGTGAGCTCATCGTGGCCGCGCAAGACATCGGTCATGTCTGGCTCATAGGCCAGATCCGGATGCATTTCCGTCCAGAAATGCGCCGTGCGGATGAAGGCGAGATAGGCCACCAGGAGTTCGAATGTGGCGTCACCCACCGCCGCCCGAACGGCCGTTCGCGCGCCACCACTATCGCGCGGCGACAAGAACATGATGGTCAGCGCGTCGAACAGATCGCCCTCGCACTCACTCCGGGGCTCCGGCAGCCGACCGTCAAGGGAGAGACCTTGCAGGCGCTGCAGGGCCTCCGCCAGCGCCGAGCCCTCTGGGAGGGGCCTCCGCAGGATCTCGATCACTTGCTCGACCGTCTCGACAGCAGCGGCGGCGTCACCGGCTGGCCGGCCCTGTCCGATGAGAAAGCCGACGTGTCGCACGATGCAGTAGCGAATCTCGCAGAATCGCGAGAGATGGACGAACAGCCGCTCTTTGAACAGCGAAGGAAGCGGGCTGTCCAGATAGGCCGACTTCGCGAACTTCCAGAGTTCCTCGAGGAGCCCGGGTACTGCCTCAGCAGTACAGAAGAAATTGGGGAGGACTCCGAATCGGTCGGCGACTTCGCGCCTGAAACGAACCGTGTTCGATTGCCTCGGCGTCAATTCATCCATCACTCCACGCCTCGCCTCTGTAGCGCCAATCCGTTCCGCTGCGGTGCGCCCCGAGAACCTTGGCCGCGCAACCATGCGCGCGATGACGCGCGCCGTGACGAAGCGTCTGTTCAGAATGTCTGGAGCGGGTGAACCGTGAACCCGGAAGGGTTCCACCTTACCCCCTGGAGCCCGGAATCCCCTGTTCAATCCCGCACAGGCCCGCTTCAGGTCGACCGTAAGGATCTCAGCCCAAGCCGGTTGCGCCCTGGCTCGGCACCGCTCTTGCTGGCTCCAAGCCATGCAACCGACCAAGAGCGATCAGCCAGCGCCCCATGCGGGCGAAAGAGCGAAGGCGGCGGGCCAGGATCGGCAGACGAAGCCACACACGTCGAAGGCGGAAGATGCCGAGAGACCCGCCTCTAAGCCGCAAGGCACGCTCTACGACCAGGTCAAGACGATGGAAAGCGAGGGACAGGCCCAGCCCCAGGCAGACGAAGTTCCGCCGGAGGAGCGTCCCAGAACAGGCATACCGCCGTTGCCGGAACCAGACGTCGAAGGCGTTGGCGAGGAGAGCGGGCCCTCCGCAGGCAAGACAGGGGAGAAGGGCGAGAAGCTGAGCTCCGATGCCAGGAAGAGCTGATGGCGCTTCAGTCATTGACAGCGGCGGGCGGGCCGGAGCCGCTACGCTCTGCCCACCATGAACACGCCCCCCTGTTCTGAGTGTCAGCGTCCTGCCCGTTTCCTGACCCACCCAAGCACCGGCGCCTACGTGAATTACTTCCGGTGCGACGCCTGCGGTCACGTGTTCCATTTCCCGAAGGGACACCCGGAGGCTGTGCCTGTCGCGGTCACCGCGTCGAGGGTCTCCGGCACTCTTCTCCATGCCTAGTCCTCGCCCGAGCAGTGCTGCGTACTGACGAAGCGCCTCGTCGGCTCGGATGGCGGCTCTGTCCAAATTGGGACATCCACGGCACACGAGAACGCGGTAGGGTTCGCTCATGCCGTCCATAACTGAGCTCTGCTCCGAGTGCCATGCGGCCCACGGCCGCCGGCTCCCCGCGTCGAGCGCGGCGGCAATGGTGGATTACTTCCGCTGCGGCTACTGCGGCCACGTTTGGACCATGCCGAAGGGACAGACCGATACCGCACCCGTAGCGGTCACGTCCGCCGATTCGCCCTCGCCCTGACTCACCCGGCTGCCACCTTGGCGGTCACAAGTCCCCCTCCGGGATCAACTCGAGTGGTTTCGGGCGTCATCTGCGTGGCAGGCGGTCGTAGTGCCGCTGATTGCCGCGCATCCTGCTCAGTAAGCATCCGCCGCCGCGCCCCGCTCGTTCACCCCCAGGCGCACGCGAGGCCACGCGGCCTTCGATTGCAGCCATCGCCACGCCGTCCGCGCTCGGCAATCCCACACGAATCGGCCCGTCCAGCACTTTCTAGCCATGCGCAGAACCGTGGGCATGTGCGCGTGAAGAAACTGCCAGGTGGCCGTGTAGCTTTTCCGAGCGCGTGACGCCGGTCGACGCGGAGTGCTGTGACCGTCCTGGCAAAATCAGGCGTAAATCTGGCTGAAAGCTCTATTGTCACGATCTTTGCAGTCCAACCCGTGACGCTCTGGTACTTGCACGACTAACTTCCTCCGCGGTCCGTTGTAGGAGTTGCGCCATGTCGGTACGCTCGTGTCCGCACTGCCGTAACCCGGCAGCGCGGTTGCTCGACCATTCCAGCGCCGACACGCACGTCTGGTATTTCCGGTGCGCGTTGTGCGGCCACGTCTTCACGGTTCGCAGGAACAATCCCCAGGGGCCAACGTGGACCGTCGTGCCTGGCGATGAGCGACCCAGCGAGTGAATAAGGGTACGAATGGCTGAGCCGTCGCTCAGGCCAGTCCGACCTGTTCGACGCTTCCGCGGCTCGCTGAAAGTCCAGGCTCTCACCGGGTTCGGATCCGCCTGATCGTCCGCCGCCCGACCTGCGAATCGAGTCTTACGCCAGTGTCATTGGGCACGGTTCCTGCACAGTCCACGAACGCCGGAATCTGCTGGCCCGTTCGGCACCCAGGATGGGTAGCGACGAGCCACACGAAGTCCGATCCGCCTATCGCCGGCGCTGACAACAGGGCATGGCCATGGCCAAAGCGACGACGACCAGGACGACCCAGACGACGAAGGCGGCCACACGCCGAGCGGCCAAACGAAGGGTCAAGTCCGGCCAGGGCGATCGCGGCGACCGCTGACGGGGCCGACGAATGGACGTCTACGCCGATCCCCTCCGCCTGCTGCAGCGTCTCGAACAGGTCCGCATTCGCGTGGAAGCGTTTCGTAGGACGGTGAGTCGCGAGATCGCGGCCGCCGCTCGAACCGTCACGGAGGTGTGCGATACGTTCAGTCGCGCCAGTGCCGTGGCATTGCGGTTGCTGAGTGCCGCCCAACCCTTTTGGGAACACGACTTGCTCATGGCCGCGTTGGTGGCTCGCGGTCACGTGATCGACGTGGGCGGCGGCAAAACGCCGCACCTCGTAATCGATGGTGTCCACGCAACCTTCGAGGAGGCGATGGCGTTCCATCGCGGTCTCGTTACGCTGCCCGACATCGAAGACTGGGGCGCGCTGAAGCTGGCCAGCAATAGGGTTGACATGGAAACTTAAGTACAGATACTGAAACGACTGTTACTGCTTCAACATGCCACCCTGAGGAGGCCGCTATGGAGCTTGACCGTCGTTCGTTTCTCGGTGCCTGGGGTGTCGCAGCGATGGGCAGCCGGCTGATCTGGCCGAGGCGCGCCGCCCAGGGCGGGCCGGCCGGGCCGGCCGGGGCCGATGTCGAACGCTGGCGGCAAGACTTCCCGGCCCTCAGCCAGCAGGTCAACGGCCAGCCGCTCGCCTACCTCGACAGCGCCGCCACCACGCTCCGGCCACGCGCCGGTCATCGACGCGGTGTCCCACTTCTACGAGTCGGACAACGCCAACCCGGCCGCGACGCTCCATACCCTGGCCCGACGGGCGGCGGAGCAGTACGGGGCGGCCCGGGCCACGGTGGCCCGCTTCCTCAACGCCTCGGCGGCGAGTGAGGTGGTGTTCACCAAGGGCACCACCGAGGCCATCAACCTCGTGGCCTCGACCTGGGGCGCCGCCAATATCACGCCGCGGCGACGAGATCGTCCTCAGCATCGCCGAGCACTACTCCAACCTGCTGCCATGGCGGGCAGTGGCCGAGCGCGCGGGCGCCCGCGTGATCGTCGTCGACGTCGACGATCAGGGCCGGCTGTCTCCGGAGCGTGTCGCGGCCGCGTTCACCCCCCGCACCAAGCTGCTCGCCTTCAGTCACGTCTCCAACGTGCTCGGCCTGGTCACCCCGGCCGAAGAGCTGTGCCGCCTCGCCCGGGCCCGGAACGTCACCGTGCTGGTGGACGCCGCGCAGTCGGCGCCGCATCGCCGGATCGACGTGCAGGCACTCGGCTGCGACTTCCTGGCCTGCTCCGGCCACAAGCTGCTCGGGCCGATGGGCACCGGCGTGCTGTGGGCGAAGCAATCCACGCTCGACGCGATGCCGGCCTATCAGTTGGGCAGCAACATGGCGCACGAGGTCGGCGCCACCGCCGCGCAGTTCGAGCACGGCGCGCTCAAATACCAGGCCGGCACCCCGAACGTGTCCGGGGCGGTGGGCCTGGCGGCTGCGCTCGACACCCTGACTCGCTTCGACCTGACGGCAATCGGCCAGCACGACGCGGCGCTGGTCGGCCACTTCCGCGAGCGCGCCGCCGACGTGCCGGGACTTCGCGTGCTCGGGACCCTCGACGATCGCAGCGCGCGGGTGCCGGTCTTCACCTTCACGCTGGCCGGAGTGCCCGTCGCCGCCATCGTGAAGGGGCTTGACGAGCGCGGCATCGCGGTGCGGGCCGGCGACATGGCCGCGCTGCCGCTGCTGCAGCGCTTCGGCGTGACCGAAGCGGTGCGCGCCTCGTGCTACCTCTACACGACCCTCGCGGAGGTGGATCGCCTGGTCGACGGACTGCGCGACCTGGCGCGCGGGAGCCACTGAGCAGCGTCGCGACCGCTGTAGCCTGCAGAGCTCGCAGTGCGCGCCGGCGCGGCCTTACTGCAGCGTGTCGAGCAGCGCCTTCACGTGGCGGACGATCGCATCGCGCATCGGCTCGTAACCTTTGCCGTCAGGGACATCGTCCCACGAGTGGGCCTTGCCCGACTGCCCCGCCGCTGCCGGCAGCGTGCAGCCGATGGCGAAGATGTGGGTGGCAGCCGCGACATCGGATGCACCGATCGCGGTTGGCCGCCCCGTCGGGATCGGGATCCCATCGGCGTTCAGGCCGGCGACGGCACTCACCGACAAGGCGTCCTGCGGATCGACGCCGCGGAACTCGGCGCGGGCGGTCAGCCCACGCTCCGCCGCCAGCTTGTTGAAGTAGGCCGTGGCGATCAGGCTCTTCGCCGCACCGTGTTCGCACACGAAGACGACGGCACCGGGCCGCGGCTGCAGCGCACTGGCCAACACGAGCATCGCTATCAGGGTGGTCGCGGCCATGGGCACCTCTATTTGAACGGCAGTTCGGTCACGTTGTGGCACGTGCCACAGGCGGCGGTGTACGGGATCGGCATCGCCCGGCCGGGCGGCACGCCGTCCACGCCGACGTTGGTCTTGAGCGGCACGTCGAACACGTGGGACTTGAGCGGGCCCTGCCAGTAGGTATTGCTCTCCTCGTCCTGGGCACTGCCATACGGCGGCGTCTTGATCATCCGGCCGTAATCGCCGGCGATGCCGCCGGTGTTGGCGGTGCCGGGCATATGACAGTCGATGCAGCGCGTCAGTTCGCCCTTCATCCTGGCGTTGAGCTTGGTCTCCATGTGCGGCAGCAGCTCGACGCTTATGGCATCGCTGGCACAAGGGCGACGCCGAATCGTTGGCGTCGTGTATCAGCGCCCGTGGATACGGCGTGCCGCCGTGCATGTCGTGGCAGTCCGAGCAGGCCACCAGCAGCCGGTCGTTGCGGTACATCTTCGACTTCAGGAAGTCCGAATACTGCTGGTGCGGCTTGTTCGAGTGGACGTCGTCGGGCCAGATGTTGTCCTCGCGCCCGGGCCCGCGCACGGTCGGGCCCTTCTTCACCGGGTCCGTGTAGGTCGTGAGCAGCTCCTGGCGGCTGATGCCGGGCCGGGCCATGTCGCCGGCCGCACTGATCGCCTGGGTGTAGCCGTTGATCGGTCCGCCGAACCCCTGCCGGCGGTCGTGACACCGGCCGCAGATCAGGCTGGACCGCTCGGCCGAGAGGAGCTTCGGGTTGACGATGAACCGGGCGTTGCCGCCGTTGGCCACGTGCTCCGATCCCGGGCCGTGGCAGCTCTCGCAGCCGACGTTGATCTCGTCGAGCGCCGGATCGTCGTCGATGTTCAGCTCGCCGGCGGGATCGTCGACCGCCCGGACCAGGAACTGACCAGTGGATTGTGTCCTGATACCGTTCCCAGCCGGTGAGATGGCAGGCCGCGCACATGGTCTGCACGGCGTTGTTGTTGATCGGCGGCGCGGTGAGCACGTCGTCGCCGCTGCCGTAGCGGCCGTCGGCGCCGGCCGACCACCACATGTAGAACTTGTAGTCCTGCCACACCCGCCGCTCGCGGTGCAGCCGCTCGTCGCGGCCGGTCATGTTGTAGCGCAGCACGGTGTACCAGCCCTGGCGCTCGGCCAGGCCGGGCGGCACCGACACGATGTAGCGCTGGTCGTGGACCTCGCCGCCATACAGCAGCTTGACCTCCAGATGCGCCGGGCTGTTGGGGTCCTGCGGATTCAGGCGATTCACCATCGTGATGAAGAACGTGCCGGTGGCCTTGTTCTTCCACAGATAGGCGTCCGCATAATGCCGCTCGATCGGAACCCGCTCGTCACCGAATGCGCGCAGCTTGAACTTGTCGTCGCCGCGGGCCGCGTCGTAGTCACCGAGCTCCAGGCGGGTGCCGCGGGTGTAGTCGTCGGCCTCGACGAACGCCTCGAGCGGCTTGGCGTACTCGCCGTGCCGCGAGAAGTCCTGCAGACGACCGGGCGCCCCGGGCACCGTCCAGCCGAGCTTGTGTGCCGTCTGCTGCCAGTGCCGCTTGTCGTCGTGACAGGCCAGACACGCCGAACTGCCGGCGTAGCGCGCCGCCGTCGACGGACGACTCGACAACCTGATCGTCATCGGCGGGCCACGCAACTGGTCGGCGGCATAGCTCTGCCGGCTGCGATCCCCACCCGGCAGATGCTCGGTGTCCTGCGCACTCGGGGTCACGTGGACGAAGAACTTGCCGTTGGGCACGGTCGCGATGGCGAAGTTGCCGCGGGCGTCGGTGGTGGCGTGCGGGAATCCCGTGCCCTTCGCGCGGATCGCGTCCTCGAGCGGTTCGTCGTAGGCCTCGGCCGGGTACGGGGCGGCATAGATGGCGCTCGCGGTCATCTTGGTCGTGGTGTCGATGGCGTCGACCGGCACGAGGTGGACGGTGGCACCGGCCACCGGATGCGCGGGATTGGCGCTCACCACCCGCCCTCTGAGCTGGGTCGACGGCTGGGGCGCGCGGGCGTCCTGCGTCGCGGCCGTGACCGCACCGGCCCAGATCACGACCAAGGCCGACAGCGTCCTCGTCCAGGTGTTCATCAGCGTACGCCCTACTTTTCCACGTTCAAGATGATTTGCAGCCGGCTGTTCAGACTGTCGTCGTTGGCCGTCACCAGGTTCTTGAACTGATAGTCGATGCCGATCCGCGAGTGCCCACCGATCTTGCGCAGATAACCCATGTTGAAGGCCCGCACGTCGTAGCCGAACACGGGATCGCCGTAGAACGCGTCGAACCGGCCGTAGATCTGGTCGCGGTCGGTCAGGCGTACGGAGGAGAACACCGCACCGCCGGTCGACGTGGCACCAGGGCTGAACGCCGGGGCGAACTCCGGCTCCAGATCGAGGAGCGTAGACGGGCGGTTGCCGGTCACGAACTCCGCGCGCACGCCGAGGCGGCGCCACGCCCACTGGGCGTCGGCGCCGAAGAGATTTTCGTGGTCGTTGCCGGTCACGCCCTCCGGAAGGAGCTGGCGGCCAATTTGCGTCGAGATGCCGGCGGCGAGGCCGGTGTCCGCGAACACCTTGCGCACCCGCCCGTTGAAGTTCACGCGGCGATTGCTGTCGGCGAAGAAGCGATTGCCGTTGAAGGCGCCAAGGAACACTTGAAGCCCGGGGGCGACCTCGGCCTGCAGCATGACGCCGCGGTCGCGTTGGCCCGGGAAGAAGTACCCGGCGAAGATGCCGCGTTCGGGCGACTCCCGGTCCGAGCTCGAGTGCTGGATGTCGAAGCCGAAGGGCTTGACGAACTGGCCGACGCGGACCGATAGCCGATCGGTGGGGTAGTACTCGACGAAGGCGTCGTTCACCAGCTCGAACGCACTGCCGTCGGGGGCCGGGTGGTACTGAATCTCGAACCCCATGCCGACCTTCGGCGACAACCGGCCGGCCCACCGGGCTTCCATGCGCGACAAGTCGAAGTTGGTCGGCGCGTCGGCCACCGACGTGTCGTCCATGGCCAGCGCCTGGAAGCGGGTCTGGACGAAGAGCTCGGGGGCGACGGCCAGTTCGTGCCCGCGCTCATCGCTACCCAGGTCGGGGCGGACGATCTGCTCGCGGTAGGCCGCGTCGCTGTCGTCGGTCGGTCGCCGTTGACGGCGCGGCTGCCCCAGCCCCGCAGGTGGCGGCGCCTTCAGCGTCTGCAGCTCGGCGGCCAGCGCGGCGATCGTCGCCTGCAACGCCTCCGCCTGGGTCTGGGCGGCGCTGAGCTTCCGATCGAGCTCGGCGACGCGGGTCGCATGATCCTGGGCGAACGCGCCGGTCGCCCCCAGCCCGATCGCGGCCATGAAGAAGATCGTCGTGCGCACGGTGACCCTCCCGAGGGGGCGGCGGCGCCAAGTGATTGATCGCCGCGTAACGGAACGACTATACTTGAAACAATCGTTACGTCGTCAAACCGTGTCCACGGCCCCGACTCCTCAACCCGATCGGCTGCCGGTCGCCCCGCCCTCGCCGCGCAACGGGCGGCGCTGGCTGCTGTTCGTTCACCAGCTGCCGGCCTCGCCGTCCAACCTGCGCGTCCGCACTTGGCGACGACTCCAGCAGCTGGGCGCGGTGCCGGTGAAACAGGCCGTCTACGTGCTGCCCGACTCGCCGTCGGCCCGCGAGGACTTCGAGTGGCTGAAGACCGAGGTCAAGGACGCCGGCGGTGACGCCAGCGTGTTCGCGGCCGACAGCGTCGACACCTGGTCCGACGACGCGCTCGTGGAGGAGTTTCGCCGCGCGCGTCAGGACGCGTACCTGGCCTTGGCCCGGGAGATCGAGGACGTCGTCGCCCGGCTCAACGTGACCCGGCGGAAACGTGGCACCCGCAAGCCCGCTGTCGGCCGGCTCGTCGCGGGCTTTCGCGAGCGCCTGTCGGCCCTCGTGCACATCGACTTCTTCGGCAGCGCCGGTCGCGACCGTGTGGCGACGCTGCTGGCCCAGCTCGAGGAGCGGACGCGGGTCGCGGCCAAGGGGTCGCCGGCGATCGAGGCGGCTGGCCCGGCCGATCGCACCGCCTACGTCGGACGCCTGTGGGTCACCCGGCCACGCCCCGGAGTCGACCGCATGAGCTCGGCGTGGCTGATTCGGCGCTTCATCGACCCGGCGGCGCGGTTCGGCTTCGCCAGCGATCGGGAGTCGCTGCCCGCACCCGACGCCGTACCGTTCGACATGTTCGGCGTCGCCTTCAGCCACCAAGGTGAGGGCTGCACGTTCGAGACGCTGTGCGCGGTCTTCGGGATCGCCGACCCGGCCGTCTCGCGGCTTGCCGAGATCGTGCACGACCTCGACCTGAAGGACGGGCGCTTCGGTGCCGCTGATGCCGCCACGGTGGCCGCGCTCATCGACGGGCTGCAACTCGCGACTGCGGACGACGACCTGCTGCTGGAGCGCGGCATCACCCTGTTCGAATCGCTCTACCTCGCCTTCGCGCAGGCGGCCCGCCCCACCGGTCCGCGCCGCGTCGCCGCGCCGATCGCCCGCGGTGCCCGCGCCTCGGCCGCAAAGGCCCGGCGGCGCCGGCGTTCCTCCTAAACCGACGGGGCATCGGCGCCCGCCGGGCTCGCGCTACCGCTGGGCGCGCCTCACTGCGGCGGCAGGTCTTTGAGCAGATACTGCGCCGCCGACAGCAAGTAGTTCCGCGCGATCGCGCTGATTTGCCGCTCGCCGAGCTCGGTCAGCGCGGCCGCCTTCAGCCGCTTGGCGTCGACGCTCGCTCCGTCGACCGCCAGCACCCAGTCGGTCAACTCGGCGGCCCATTGAAAGTCCTTCTCGGCCAGCGCGCGACGCGCCGCGGCCAGCACCTGATCGCGACCACCGGCCAACTCGATCATGCGTGCCGCCCGGCCCTGCTCCGGCAGCGGGAAGAGCGTCGTCGGATTGCCGTCGAACCAGCCGGCATATTCGGCGTAGATGGCGCGCACCGACCACGCCACCGTGCCGTAGAACTCCTGCAGGTACGGGCTGCTCGGCCAGCGTTGGCGGGAGAGCGACGTGCTGCACCAGTTCGTCCGGCCGCTCGCCCTTCCGCATGCCGTCCATGGTCTGGTCCATCACTGACTTGATGCCATCGCGGTACGCGGTCAGGGCCGCCCGCACGTTGGCGCCGCCGAGCACCGGACGCGTATGCCCCGGCACCAGGTAATCGGCGCCGAGGTCGATCATCAGCCCGAGGCTGGCGATCCACTGGTCAATCGGGCGCAGGCGCGCGCCGCGAATCGCGTACAGGGTCGGGAACGCCTTGTAGAAGTCGTCGCCCGGGAGCAGCACACGCTTGTCGGGCAGCCAGACCGCAATGTTCTCGCGCGTCTCACCCGGCGTGTGCAGCAGCTGCAGGCGCACACCGGCAACGGTCAGATCCAGCCGGGCGTCGCTGAAGGTGCGCGTCGGAGGGAGGGGGCCCGTCGGGGCGGGGTGTCGCCCGAACTCCAGCCCGGTGCCCGCGTTGATGAACAGGGCGTCCGGCAGGGTCGAGCCGAACTGGTCGCCGCCGTCACGGCCGTTGCGGCCGACGTCCGGCACGCGCTCCACGAACAGCCGATGGGCGAGGATCTCGGGACGGTCGCTCCCGGCGAACACACTCGCGCCGCCGGTGTGGTCCGGATGCGCGTGCGTGTAGATGATGGCGCGGACCGGGGCGGTGGAGCGCTTCGCGAACTCGGCCCGCACTCGTTTGGCGTCTTCGACGTCGCTGGTCGTGTCGACCACGATCGACCCGCCTTGGCCTTCGATCAAGACCGAGTTGGCGTTCGAGAAGCCGACGGCGACCCACACTCCGTCGGTGACCTCGATCACCTCCTGGCGGAACTCGTCCGAATGGGCGCGCAACTTCTCCCGCCCGGCGAACTCCTGTGCCGCAGTCGTCGTCCCCGCCACCGCCGACACGGCGATTGCCAATGCCGCCAGATGCACCTCTATTTGACGCGCTGTCCGCTGCATTTGCTCCCCCGGTGCCAGGCAAGCTGTTCCTCGAGCCAGTCGCACACCCCGCACACCTGAAATTGTAGGGAATCCAGGGCCGCGAGCGCACGGCGTTCGACAGGCGCCGTCATGGTCCTTTCTCCGCCTCCAAACATTGGCCACTTGAGGCACAATCCTGATCTGCCGTTGAACGTCGAGGGGAAGCCCTCGCTAGGAGATCGCAATGGAGAACAGGAAGATTGCTTCGTTCGTCGTCGTGGGCCTGGTTTCCGCGTGGGCACTGGCGGCTCACGTCGGCGCTCAGGCCCAGCCGCGCCGAAGGTGCAGATCCCCGATCCCGGGGTGCCCCAGGCCATGACGATGGAAGCCAAGTTCGTCAGGGCCGCGTACAACAACGAAGGCTACGCGATCCTCGGATACCAGGCCTCCAACCGGTCGGTCGGCGAGGAGTGGATGCTCCTCGAGGTCGGCATGGCGCTGCGAGACAACGTGCCGGACTACACGCTGACCCGCGACGCCCTGTCGCTCGAGCTGCCGGACGGCCAGACGCTGCCCCTGCCGTCGATCATCGAACACCGGGAGGGCAGGACGCAGGCGATCGAGAACCGCGCGAAGGTGCAGCGCGACTCGATCAACTACTTCCCGCCGAACGCGCACCAGGCCTGCGCGCTCGTCTTCTTTCCAGACCTCAACCAGCGCGCATTGCCGCGCGACGACGCATTCATGACCGATCAGCGCGCGTGCGTCGGTCGGCTCTTCTTCAAGATTCCGGGTGGCATCAAGTATGGCCAGTACTGGCTCAACGTGAAGTTCGCGCAGAGCGTGATTCGCGTGCCGTTCAGAATCCTGACCGAGGACGAAGAGAAGTTCCTGTCGAAGAACTACAAAGCCATCGACAAACAGGTCGAAGAGGCGTTCAAGAAGAAACGCTAGCCGTCATACGGCAGGCTCCTTGCTATCACCGCGGGTGAACCGCTTCCAGGTCCCGATCTGGGTAACGAACGGGACAGAAGCGGACAGGAACTACCTACTCGCGTGTGCCAGAGGAGGACGGGCGATGCCTGCCATGCAGAAACTCTCGGCGATCTTTCTCGTTCTGACGTTCGCGGTCGCGTGCAGCAGCCGACCGACGGCGGAGATCGATGCCGCCCGGGAAGCACGCGACAAGGCGTCGGCAGCGAATGCCGGCCAGTACGCCGCCGAATCGATGGCGGCCGCGGAGTCGGCGCAAGCGTCCCTCGACGCCGAATTGGCGGCGCAGGACGCCAAGTGGATGAAGTCCTACGACCGGGCGCGCGAGCTGGCCGTCACCGCGCGCTCGGCCAGTGACAAGGCCGCCGCCGACGCCGTCGCCGGCAAGGAGCGCGCCGAAACCGCCGCCAGGGCGGCCGCCGCGAAAGCCAAGGCTGCCGCCGAAACGCGCGCCAAGCTGGCGACGACGGCGGTCCGCGTCGGCGGCCCGGTCCGCAACCCGGTCAAGATCAAGGACGTCGCGCCGGTGTATCCGGCAGTGGCGAAGTCGGCCCGCATCGGTGGCACGGTGCAGGTCGAACTGACCATCGACCCCGATGGGAAGGTTGCCGATGCACGCGTCGTGAAGTCGGTGCCGCTCCTCGACCAGGCGTCGCTCGACGCGGTCAAGCAGTGGGAGTACACGCCAACACGCGTCAAGGGCGTCGCGGTGCCGGTGATCGTCAACGTGGCGATCAACTTCCAGCCGTAGTTCGGGCCTTCAGGGGTGGACGCTATTTCTGCAGCGCGTCCACCCTGATCGCCTGCAACGGCGCTGTCGCTGTCGCCAGCTCGTGCTCGCCAGCCGGATAGCCGCTCTGCCGTAGATAGAACGCCACCAGACTTGCGTAGTCATCGGGCGTGAGGCTGCCTGGACTGCCCTGCGGCATCGTCGTCGACATCGTGGTGAAGAGATCGGCGAGCGTGCCACTTCCCCACCGCGCCGTGAAGCTGGCGCCGGTCTGTTCCGCCACCTGATGGCAGCTGGCGCAGACGCGGGCAAAGTGCTGCTCGCCGCGCGACGCCTGCGCCGGCGGTGAACACGCCCGCCGGCGCCGCCCTCGCACCGGCCGGCGCCACAATCGGGGCCGCCGCTCCGGCCGGCCGGGCGGGTGGCTTCGGCGGCACGCCCGAGAACGACATGATCACCGGGCGCGACGCCGTGGCCGTGGTCGAGGCGCGTGTCGGAGGCCAGCGCGAACACCCACATCACACCGCTGCCCTGCGGGATGTCGGCGTTGGTGAGCGGACCGAACGACGTCGCCGGCGCGGCGCGGCCGCCGGCCGCGACCGCCACGTACTGCACGCCGTCGATGGTGTAGGTGACCGGCGCCCCCGAGATGTCGCCGTTCAGCCGCATCTGCCACAGCAGCGCGCCGGTCTCGGAATGCAGGGCGAAGAACTGCCGGTCGGCGCTGCCGCCGAACACCACGCCGCCGGCGGTGGCGAGCGCCGATGCTGTCATCGCCGCGCCGCTGGCCGGCCGGTAGGTCCAGGCGCGTGCGCCCGTCACCGGATTGAAGGCGACGAACTCCCCGACGTAGTCGTAGCCGGGCACGAGCTTCGGAGTGTAGGACACGCCGACGTAGGCGCGACCCGGCACGTACGGCGTGGCCACGACCTTGGCGTCCATGCACGAGTTGTTGATGCCCAGGTAGTAGAGGCCGGTGAGCGGGCTGTAGCTCGGCGCCTGCACGTTGCGCGCCCCGTGGACGTGCGGACAGATCTCGAACATCTTGCCGGACACGACGTCGGCTGGCGTCGGCACCGTGCGCGGATCGACGATCGGGCGTCCCTGCGGCGTCCACCCGGTGACCACGTTGTCGTAGGCGGTCTTGAAGGCGTGGAGGAACTCGCCGGTCTGCCGGTCGAGCACCACCCCCCACCCCATCTTCCCGGTCTGGATCAGCGCCTTGCGCGTCCGTCCGCCGATCTCGAGGTCGACCAGCATGTTCTCGTAGGCCGCCCGATCCCAGTCGTCGGCCGGGTTCAGCTGGAAGTGCCAGCGGACCTTCCCGGTGTCGGGCTCCACGGCCAGGACGCGTGTTCGCGTAGAGCGCGTCGCCGGGCCCGCGCAGCGCCGTCGACCACGGTGCCGGCTGGCCGGTCGAGAAGTAGACCAGGCGCAGCGCGGGGTCGTAGCTCACCGTATACCAGGGCGCAGCGCCCAGCGGCGGCACCTCGCGGCGCGCCCAGCTGTTGAACGCCGGCTCGTCCTCGGGTCCGGGGGCGGTGAAGATCGACCACAGCAGGCGGCCGGTCTTCGCATCGAAGGCGCGGAACTGGCCGCGTGCGCCGAGATCGCCGCCGGCCTGCGGCAGGAACACCTTGCCGTCGGCGATGAGCGGCGGATGGCTGTGACCCTCGCCCAGGTGGTAGTCGCCCGTTTTCACCTCCCAGCGCAGTTGTCCGGTGCGCGAGTCGAGGGCGACCAGATGCGAGTCGGCCGTGCCCCAGTAGATGGTGTCGTCGAGGATTGAGACGCCTCGATGGCGCGGGAACGCCTCCGACATAGCCACGTCCTCGGGGAACCGGCGCTCGTGAATCCACACCACGTCGCCGGACACGGCGTCGAAAGCGACGACCCGGCCGCTGCCCTCGGGCACGTACATCAACCCGTTGGCCACGACCGGCGTCGGCAGCCAGCGCCGGTTGTCGCGCATCGAGTACGACCACACCGGCCGCAGACGCGCGATGCTGGTGCGGTCGATCTGAGTGAGCGGACTGAATGCCGTCACGTCGTAGGTCCGGCGATAGTTCACCCAGTCACCGGGCTCCGGGGTCTGCAGTCGCGCCGCCGTGACCGGAGAGGGCGTCGGCGCCGGCGCGGGCGCCTGTGCGGCCGGCAGCGCGCCGGCCAACAGGCCGATCGCGAGCGGTCCCATCATTCTCCAGCAGCCTCGCATCCCGCCCTCCTCGCGCCGTCGGGTGCCTCGGTTTCGCGCCGCGCATTCCTCCGGTACCGGAATGGCATGGCTGGAACGGCGTCGGCCCTGGGGCGCCGTAAGGGTTACCGGAACCGGGTCGCGGCTGCAAGGTCGGTCGACGGCTATTTACAGACTCCCGGCCGATCCGTAGGATTGCGAGGAACAACCACGACGAGCGGCCGGGCGACCGGCGGCTCCAGGCGGCCGCGTCAGGCACGACGCCGGCGCTGGCGATCACTCGAGGAGGGGCGATGGCAATCGCGCGTCTGACGAACACGGTCGCCGCGGCAGTCCTGACGGTGCTGGCCAGTGCGCCGCTGGCGGCGCAGACACCCGCCGCTCCGCCGGCCACCGGCGGCGACGCCGTCACCTTCGCCAAGCACATCGCGCCGATCCTGCAGCGCAGCTGTCAGCACTGCCACAACCCCGAGGGCGGCGCGCCGATGTCGCTGATGACCTATCAGGAGGCGCGGCCCTGGGCGCGCATGATCAAGCAGCGCACCGCCATGGGCCCGCGCGCCGGGGTCATGCCGCCGTGGTTCGTCGAGAAGAACATCGGCATCCAGCGCTACAAGGGCGACATCTCGCTGAGCCAGGAGGAAATCGACACGGTCGCCAGGTGGGCGGACAGCGGCGCGCCGCTCGGCGACGTCGCCGACTTGCCGCCGGCGCGCAGCGAGCCGATGGGCGAGGACGGCTGGTTGCTCGGCAAGCCCGATCTGATCGTCACCGGCCCGAAGGTCTTCGTCCCGGCCGTGGCGCCCGACAAGTGGGGGTCGATCGGCTCGGTGCCCACCGGTCTCACCGAAGACCGCTGGGTGAAGTCGGTCGAGGTGCGCGAGGTCAACGACATCCCGCGCACCAAGGCGGCCAAGACGGTCGGCGGCCGTTACGTCTTCCACCACATGACCTATGAGAGCTCGGTGCCGGGCACGCCGGCCGGCACCAGCTGGCCGATCCACGAGATCGGCCGCAACCCCGATGTCTTCCCCGACACGGCCGGACGCCTGCTGGCCGCCAACTCGGTGCTCGATCTGAACGCCTCGCACATCCACGCCAACGGGCACGACACCAACGCGCAGCTCGAGTTCGGGTTCACGTTCTTCCCGCCCGGCTACCAGCCGCTCTACAAGCGCTCGCCGACCCTGCTCGGTAACGGCAACGACCTCGACATCAAGCCCAACACCGCCGACCAGGAGATCCACGCCTTCGCGACGCTCCAGGAGCACACCAAGATCATCGCCTTCGAGCCCCACCTGCACGCGCCCGGCGTCCGCATGTGTCTCGAGGCCATCTGGGGCATGAACATCCAGCAACTGAGCTGCGTTGGCTACGACCACAACTGGGTCAAGCAGTACATCTACGAGGACGACGCCGCGCCGCTGCTGCCGAAGGGCACGATCGTCCACCTGGTCGGCTTCCTCGACACCACCGCCGCGAACAAGAACCCGGCCGATCCGCGCAACTGGGCCGGCGGCGGCCGCCGCTCGGTGGCCAACATGTTCATCGACCTCGGCTATTCGGTCAGCCTCACCGAAGAGCAGTTCCAGGCCGAGATGGCCGCGCGGCGGGCGAAGATGAAGAGCCGCAACGACTACGACCTCGGTTGTCCGCTGTGCTGGGCGCCGCCGGTGGCGACGCCGGCGCCGACCACCACACAGCAGCAGGCACGACAGCCGCAGTGACCCGGACGCGCCGCTTCGTCGTCCTCGCCGCCGCGCTGGTCGCACTGGCCGGTGCGGTGCACGCGCAGACCCGCTTCGCCTATTCGTCGGGCCAGCCGCTCGAGCCGGCGTACGAAGGCTGGATGCAGAACGCCGACGGCTCCTTCACGATGTACTTCGGGTACATGAACACCAATTGGCTGCAGGAGTTCGACATCCCGATCGGTCCCGGCAACCGCTTCGAGCCCGGCCCCGAGGACGTCGGCCAGCCGACGCACTTCTACCCGCGCCGCAACCCGTTCCTGTTCACGCTGACCGTGCCGGCCGACTTCGGCGCCAAGGAGCTGGTCTGGACGCTGGTCGCCAACGGCCAGACCCGCAAGGTCTTCGCCTCCCTCAAGACCGACTACAACATCGACAAGCAGGTGATCTCGACCGAGGTCGGCGGCGACAACGGCAGCCTCGCCGACGAGCTGCGCGCCAACGAACCGCCCGACCTGGCGGTCGAGGGCGCCGAGGCGCGCGCGGCCAAGGTGGGACAGCCGCTGACGCTGGTGGCCATCGCCGGCGACCCCGACAACCTGCCCGCGCGCCGCGACGGCAAGCCGCAGCCGGGCGTGAAGAAGGCCGCGACGACGCCGTCGCGCCGGCCGCGGCCGACCGCGGCGCCCGACAGCGCCGCGGTGGTCTATCGGCCGCCGGTCTCGGTCGTGGCCTCGGCCGGCCCCGGTCTTCATCTGTCGTGGATCGTCTATCGCGGCAAGGCGGCGGCGTGAGGTTCTCGCCCGATCAGATGAAGACGTGGATGGATACGCGCGCCTACGGCAACTCGATGTGGTCGCCGCCGTACACGATTCCCGAGCCGCCAGCGGACGGCCGGTGGACGTCCAACGCGGTGTTCAGCGAGCCCGGGACCTACGTGCTGCGGGCCGTCGCCAGCGACGGCGCGTTGTTCGCCTACCAGAACGTGACCGTCACCGTGACGCCCTGATGTTTCGCAGAGGAGCCGACGCCATGACCGGAGCGCGCACTTCCTTGTCCAGGCCCGTGGTCCTGACCGTCGTGACCGGCGTGGCCCTGGCCGCGTGGATGGGCGCCGCCGGTCCCGCCAACGTCTGGGCCCAGGCGCAGAGCAATTTCATGGGCGGCAGCCCGTCGCGCGAGCCGAGCGACAAGATTTCCACCCTGCGGCTCAAGTTCCCGAAGGGCAGCCGCTCGAACTGGCACTCACACTCGTGGGGCCAGCTGCTGATGGTCGAACAGGGCCACGGCGTGACGCAGGAGCGCGGCGGTCAGGTGCGCGTCGTCAGTCCCGGCCAGCCGTGGTTCACCACCGCCGGTGTCGAGCACTGGCACGGCGCCGCGCCCGACGAGGACATGCTGCAGCTGACCATCTACGAGGGCGATGTGAAGTGGCTCGAGCCGGTGACCGACGCGCAGTATCGCGCCGCGCCCAGGACATAACGCGCCCGGCGCGCGCGGTCGGCGTTACTTCTGGTTCTCGAGGATGGCGATCTGGGTCTTCACCACCGGCCAATGCCACTCGAGCCATTGGCGCAACGAGTCGCTTCGCTTTTCAGGCTCGAGCCACACCACCCGGTGCGCCACTTCGCCGGTCGGCAGCAGCACGTTGGCGGTCACCGTCCAGCGGGACGGTTGCGAGACCACCCCTTCCGAGACGATGACGAACTGGTGAGCCGCGCGGGCGTCGCGGAACGGCGACTCCAGGGCTTCGGGCAACGCGCGCTCGCCGTGCCCGGACAGGGCGCCGATTGAACGAATCGCCAGCCCGGCGTCGTCCTCGACGACGTAGAACACGTTCACCGCCAGGCCCGGCCCGATGTTCCGGACGGTGTAACGCACGCAGCCGCCTGGCGTCGCTTCGGCCTCGGGCAAACGCTTGCGGTCGATGACGGCAAACGGCTTGTTGACTTCGGCTCGCGTCGTTTCCGCCAGCCGGAGCTGACGGCTCGCCACGTCGGTGTGCCACCACACGACGGCGAGGATGTCGAACAACAGCAGCGCCACCCAGACCGACGTTCGCGCCGTCCATCGGCCATCGTGGCTCCACGCCAGGCCGTTGGCGGCCTCGAGGGACGCCCAGAGTTCGAAGACGCCCCACCCGATCAGGTTGAGCGCGACAAGCGTCTTGACGACCGCTTGATACGGCTCGATCAAACGCAGCGTGGACCGCATGCCTTCCGGAGGGGTCGCCATGGCGAGCACCTCGAATGCTAATTCAATGCCGCATTCTCGCCGCAGAAGGACAGGGGCTGGCAGGCGCGAATTGGCGCGTCATTTCTGCGGACTGCTCGATCCTTCACCGGCGGCGTTCGCACCCGCGACAGCGAGTAGTCGCCGATCCTGCGGATAGAAGTCGGCGCGTGACGCGCCGGCGACCATATGTGACCCGAGCGGTGCCGTCAGGTCAGTCGACGACTGACCGGGCGCGCCGCCACGACCAGCTCCAGACCCAGCGCGTCGAACGCCTTCTCTACCTGGTCCATCTTCGACGCATAGCGCACGTCGAGCAGGCGATCGATCTGCGGACGGTGCCACTTCAGGCGCTGGCGCATGGCGCTCTTGCGCAGGCCGCGACGGCGCATTTCGTTGTGCAGCGCCACCTTGGCGGCGACCAGCGCCGGCACCCGCACCGCAGGACCAGGCACGGGCGCGGTGCTGCCCTCGGGGATGACCAGACGCGCCCTCACGTAGTCGTCGATCACGGTGAGGATCGCTTCAGCGGCGCGGCGCATGGCCTCGGCCTTCGACGATCCGCTGGAGCGGGCCTGTGGAAAGTCGGGGACCCGCACCTGCCAGGCGCGGTTCTCGGTCTGCGTCAGCTGCACTCGATAGAACACGGTGTTCGCCGCCTTCCGCTGGACGCGCCACGCAGTCGCTCCGGCCGGAGCTGGCCACGACGCGGCCTGTGGACGATGGTAGCGAGGCCCGGCCCCGACAGTTGTTAAAAGGTTGTCAAACCCTTGAGCGACCGGCAGTTCGGGATTCTTCGCCCCAACTGTGCAGCGCGTGGGGATGGGCTGCGGACGGCGGGAGGCCACCCGCCAGACTAGACGGCCGCCGCTGCCACCGGCTTGCGCGCCTGGTCGAAGCGCGCGATCTGGTCGCGCGTGCCCAGGACCGCCACCAAGTCCCCGCGCTCCAGCGTGAACTCGCCACCGGGATTGGCCGACAGCACGCCGTCGCGGATGATTCCCACGACCGACACGCCCGTGGTGGACCGCAAGCGCAGATCGCTGAGGGTACGGCCCTGGAAAGGACTGTCGTGCGGCACCCCCACCCACGTGAAGTCGAGCTGGCGGGCGATCTCGGTGATCTGTGTCATCACCGCCAGGCCAGATTCGTGGCCCTGGACGTAGCGGTCGCGGCGGATCGCGCTGGCCACGCTCAACACTTCGTGCGCGGGCATATCGAAATAGTTCAACGCCTGGCGCGTCATCTCGATCGCCGCCTCGAACTCCGGTGACGTCACCTCCTGGATGCCGATCTCGTAGAGCGCCTTGACGGCGTCGCCGCTGTCGGCGCGCGCGATGATCGGCAGGTCGGGCTGCACCTGGCGTGCCCCGCGCACGATGGCGTGCACGTCCTGGAACGGGGGAACGGTGATCAGAATCGCCCGCGCGCGGGCCAGACCCGCGGCCTCCAGCACCACTGGCTGGCTGGCGTCGCCGTAGATCACCGGCAGCTGCGCGGCCCTGGCTTGCTGAACGCGGCGATCGTCGGATTCGACCAGCACGAACGGCAGGCTGAGCTGCGTCAACGCATCGGCGATGCTGCGCCCGACGCGTCCCGCACCGGCAATCACGACGTGCTGGGCCAACCCGGTCGACGGGATGTTGGCGGCCTCGAACGTCTCGCGGACGCGACGCGGCCACAGCCGGTCGTAGAGCGTCGGCACCAGCCCCGAGACCACCGGGGTGAGCGCCATGGTCACGATGGCGGCGTTCATCGTGAGCGCGTAGACCAGATCCGGCAACGCCCCGCTCGCCTGACCGACGCGAGCCAGCACGAACGCGAACTCCCCCACCTGGAACAGCGTCAGCCCCACCGCCAGCGGCACGATGTTCCAGTAGCCGAAGGCACGGACGATGCCGGCCATGATCGCCGCCTTCCCGACCACAACCGCGAAGACGACGAGCGCCACCACGCCGAGCTGCTGCCACAGCAGCGCCGGGTCGAGCAGCATGCCGACCGACACGAAGAACAGCATCCCGAACAAATCGCGCAGCGGCGCCACGTCGCTGAGCGCCTGGTGCGCGTACTCCGATTCGTTCACCACCAGTCCGGCGACGAAGGCTCCGATCGCCATCGACAGCCCGAAGATATAGGCCACGTAGCCGACGCCGACGGCCAGGGTGATGGTCGCGAGGAAGAACAACTCGCGCGAGTTCCACCGGGCGACCAGCGCCATCAGGCGGGGCACGACCTTGGTCGAGAACAGGACGATCACCCCGAGCAGGACCGTCGCGCGCACCGCGGCGATGCCCACCTTGGCCAGGCCGCCGGACGGGTCGCTCAGCTCGGGCAGCACAATCATCAAAGGCACGACGGCCAGGTCCTGCACCACCAGGATGCCGAGCATCACGCGGCTCGACAGCGTGCCCAAGCGGCCCTGGGCCTGGATCGTCTTGAGCGCCACCATGGTGCTCGACAGCGAGATGAGCGCGCCGAACCACAACGCCGGCCGCCACTCCCAGCCCAGCCCGAGGCCGAGGCCCAGCCCCATGGCGATCGTCAGCACGATCTGCGCGGCGCCGCCACCGAGCGCCACGGCACGCACCGGCGCCAGCTCACGGAACGACATTTCCAGGCCGAGCGAGAACAGGAGCATCACCACCCCCAGTTCCGCCAGCCGGTCGATGTCGTGGACGTTGCCCACGGTGGGGCCGCCGCTGAACGGGCCAACCACGATGCCGGCCAGGATGTAGCCGACGATCAGCGGCTGCCCGAGCCGTTGCGCCAGGAAGCCGCCGCCGAGGGCGGCGACGAGCACCAGCGCGAGGTCGCCCACGAAATCCATCGGCCGCTATTCTCCCATCACCTTCACCACCACGCGCTTGCGGCGCTGGCCGTCGAACTCGGCGTAGAACACCTGCTCCCACGGCCCCAGGTCGAGGTCGCCGGCGGTGATCGGCACGATCACCTGATGGCCCATCAGCGTGCGCTTGAGGTGGGCATCGGCGTTGTCCTCGCCGGTCTGATGATGACGGTAGGGCTGGCCGGCCGGCGCCAGCTTCTCGAGCCACACCTGGAAATCGTGGATCAGGCCGTCCTCCCAGTCGTTCACGTAGACCGCGGCGGTGATGTGCATGGCCGAGACGAGGGCCATGCCGTCGGTGATGCCGCTGCGCTGCACGATCGCCCGCACCTCGTCGGTGATGCGGACGAACTCCTGGCGCCGGGCGGTGGTGAACCAGAGGTAGTCGGTGAAGGTAGCCATAGGTCCGTATAATTCCCGGCGGATGCACCTGGCGGCAACCGCTGATCGTCTCGGGCACCGGGACGTCGGCGCCGACACGCGGCGCGGCGTCGTCCCGCTGGTGCTGCTGACCCTCGCCGTCGGCATCCCCCTGGACGCCTCGGGTACGTGCTGGGCTCAGCCCCTGGTCTCACTCTGGACGTGGGCCGTCCTGGGATGGATCGCCGCCGCGGCCCCGGCCGCCGAGCGCCGTGTGCTGGCGGTCTGCGTGATGCTGGCCACCGCCGGAGAGCTGTTCCTGAAGGACGTCTGGGGACTCTACGGATACCGCCTCGACAACCTGCCGCTGTTCATTCCGGCCGGACACGCGTTGGTCTATGCGGCGGCCAGCCGGATGGCGACGCGCGTCCCGATGTCGCTGCCGGCGCTGGTCGCAACCGGTTTCGCCGTCTACGCGGCGGTCGCCGCCTGGAGCGGCTGGGACACGTTCGGCGTGCCGTGGCTCTTGGCGTTCGTCGCCTATCTCGGGTTCAGCCGCGACCGCCGGCTGTGCGCCACGCTGTTCCTGTTCGCTCTGGCGATCGAGCTGTACGGCACTCGCCTGGGGGGTTGGCGCTACTACACGGTGGAGCCGTGGTTCGGCCTGACCACCACCAACCCGCCGGTCTGGATCGGGGCGGTCTACTGCACCCTCGAGACGCTGGTGCGAGTCGTCGCGAGTCGTCGCGAATCGTCGCAACCCGTTGCGCGCTTTCGTCTTGCGAGACAGCCCTGAGCCGCGTTACTGTTGACGCGCCGTACGAGATTCTCGAGCCGGCTTCCGAAGGGGACGATCATGGAGATGCAACAGACGCGGCGGAACATTCTTCGGGGCGGCCTGGCGGCGGCCGGACTCGGCGTGATCGGGGTACCCGAGTGGGTGCTGCCGGCGCTGGCGCAGGGCGCGACGGTGGTGCCGTTCCTCGACTTCCCGGAGACCTTCAACGCCAACCCGGCGCCCGATCGCCGGCTGTTCGACTCGCGGACGCTCACCTCGTTCACGACGCCCAAGGATCAGTTCTTCACCACCCAGCACTACGGGCATCCGGTGCTCGACGAGGCGACGTTCAAGTTGAACGTTTCGGGCCTGGTCAACAGCCCGAAGGCCTACTCGATCGCCGACCTCAAGACGATGCCGAAGGGCGAGGTGATGTTCGGCTTCGAGTGCTCGGGCAACCGGGCGCCGCTCCAGGGGCTGTGCAGCAACGGCAAGTGGACCGGCGTGCCGCTGGCGGCGCTGCTCAAGTCGGTCGGGGTCAAGGACGAGGCGCCGCGAGTTCGTGTTCCTCGGCGCCGATCACGGCAAGGAAGAGGTCGAGTGGCGGACCCAGAAGTACAGCCTCGACCAGCAGTTCGGCCGCAGCATGCCGCGCGAGAAGGCGCTGGCGCCCGAGCCGCTGCTCGCCTACGCCTACAACGACGAGCCGCTCACCCGCCATCAGGGCTTCCCGCTGCGCCTGATCGTCCCCGGCTGGTACGGCGTCGCCAACGTGAAGTGGCTGTCGGACATCATCGTCCAGCAGGATCCCGTACCTCGGCAAGTACCAGGCGCGCTGGTACCGCACCGTCAAGGGCGAGATGGTCAACGGCGAGATGAAGTGGATGGAGAGCGCCGTCACCCACCTGCAGCTCAAGTCCTACATCGCCCGCATCACCAAGGAAGGCAGCACGCACAAGGTCGTCGGGGTCGCGCTCAACGACGGCACCACGCCGATCAAGTCGGCTGAGGTGAAGATCGACGACGGACCGTGGCAGGCGGCGACCTGGGACAAGCAGAACTCGAAGTTCTCGTGGAAGCTGTTCCATTACGACTGGAACGGCGCCACGCCCGGAGAGCACACCATCGTGGCGCGTGTCACCGACGCCAACGGCCTGGTGCAGCCGACCGAGAAGGACCTCGAGAACAAGAAGTCGTTCCTCGAGCACAACGCGCAGCATCCGCGGAAGGTGATGATCAGTTAGCGGGGCTCGGGACTCGGGTCCCGGGGCTCGGGAAGACACAACGGCCGCGCGTCCGCGCGGCCGTTGTCATGTACGCCGTCAGCGAACCGCCGCGGTGGCGGCGAAGGCGTCGGGCAGTCCCGGTTTGGTGGCGCGGAGGATCTCGACGATCGCGCGCCGATCGACCGGCGTGAGGTGCGCGTACTTCGGCGCCGCGTCCTGCCCCGACAGTACCGGTCCACAAGCGCTGATACACCGCGTCCTTCACCGGCGCGGGCAGGCTGTCGAATGCCGTCGAATACACCATGTAGCTCAGCGGATAGCGGAGGAGCCGGCCGTCGAGCTGCAACGCGCGCAGCGAGCGCCCCCGTTCGTCCTTCGGTCCCTGCGCCGTGAACCATTCGGCGAACCCCGACGTGCCCTTGACCACGCCGATCGGCGCCTCGTCGACGAAGAGCAGGTAGTCGACCAGCTCGCCAACGGCCTCGATCTCACGAGCTCCGAGGGGGCCCCTGGGCGCGCTGGCGCCAGCGGCGGCGCTGAATCCGCCGGCGGCCTGCCACGAAGCCAGGCGGTATTCCCACGACGCCAGCGTCAGCAGATTCGTGGCGTGGAGTTGGTGGTCGAGGACGAGCAGCGCGACGATGTCGCTGTACGGCGTCAGGTATCTCCTTCACGTCGCGGACCGCTCCGCCGTCGGCGAGAGAGGTGAAGGCGGGCGGCGGCGGCGTGCGCTCAGGCGGCGCGGCGTGCGCGCCGACCAGGGGCACATTGCCCATGTGCCGCTTGGGGACCTGCGCCCCGGTGACGTACCAGCCGCCGAAGCGGCGATCGACGGTCTCGCGGGAGTCGACGATGCCGCCGTTCGCGTAGTCGCGGTCACTCTTGCGCGGAAACGTCGTTAGCACGAACTGACCCGGCACGGCGCGGGTGTCCCACGACAGATGGCACGACAGGCAGGTCTCGCTGCGCGACAGCCGCGGCGTCTGGCTCTCGGTCTGCGACAGCTGGTAGAACACCGTGCCCAGCACCGGATCCTGGGCCGCCACTTCGACGAGCGGCGCGCCGCGGATGAAGGCGACCGACACGTTGTCGTTGAAGTAGATCGCCCGCGGGTTGGCCGGCGAAATGTGCGACGCCTGGAAGCTGGTCTGCGAGAAGACCAGCGTCTGTGAGGTCGGCGACAGGCCGAGCGCCTCGAGCACCGCCGGCAGGTAGCCGCGCACCGGCTCGTAGTTCAGCGTGACCTCGCCGGTCGCGATCTTGGCGTTCAGTTGGGCGACGGCATCGGTCGGCGCCGTGGTCCCGTACTTCAGCGCCGGATGGTGCCGCGACTCCTGGAACGCGTCGTTGCGCTGCGCCTGCAGCCCGACGGCGGAGAGCCAGAGCGCGACGGCAGCGGCGGTGAGAGGGACGAACCGAGCCGTGCTGCATGAAAGACGAAAGGGCGGAAGCGCGCAGCGCCTCCGCCCTCATTATGCACTCCTGGGTCCCCGAGCCCCGGAGTCCCCGAGCCCCGCCCTAGAGCGGATTGTCCGGGAACATCATCGTCCGCCACATGTGCGCGGTCGGGCTGCCGTCGTTCCCAAGCCCTTCCTTGGGCTGCTTGAACTGCCGGCCCATGATGTCGATGAACGGCTCGATCGAGACCTTGGCGTTCGGGTCGAAGGCGTAGAGGTCGTTCACGGTGACCATCCGCGCCTCGAAGTACCACTTGTGGTTGCGCGCGTACTCGTAGGCCGCCTTGATGTGCGGCTGCGGCACGTAGTCCTTGCCGAAGATGCGGTTGTAGAGCTCGGGGTACTCGTAGCCGTGGGCCGAGTCGGGATAGAAGCGCAGCGCCTGGTGATAGCGGATCGCCCAGCTCACCTTCTCGGACACGTAGGGCTCGACCATCTGGGCGCCCCACCAGCCATGGTCGACCTTCACCAGGTTGAGCACCACGTCGTGCAGCAGGCACGCCATGACGATCTCTTCGCTCATGCCCGTCTTCAGCGCGCGGGTGGCGCTCTGCAGGACGTGGTTGGCCGGCGCGAAGCGCTTCTCGTAGAACTCGAGCAACGTCGGGTTGGCCGACATCGGCGCCAGCTGGGCCATCTTGCGGTCGTCGGCCGGCCCCTGCGGGCCGAACAGGCTGCCGGCACCGCGGCGGATGGTCGCGTCGGGCGGCGCCGCCACGACCTGCGCTTCCCCGCCCACGAGCAGGCCGCCGGCGGCCTCCTCGTCGAGCTTGTCCATCATGTAGTGCTCGAGCGCCTCGGCCCTGGCCTCCGGGTCCATGGCCTCGATGGCCGCAATGCCGCCGACACTCACGAGAAATGCGCGTCGATCGATGTCCATGTGCCGCCGTCCTCCCGCGAAAAAACGAAACCGGGTCTCCTTCGTCCCGCTCGCGCAGTTGAAAGACACCCGGTCCCGGTCAATCCGTCGGCCGGCCGTTCGCCGGCCGGCCTGTCGTGGAGAGTCTACCCTAAGCGGCGGCCGCCTTGGCAGGCTTGGCCAGCACGTGCTCGAACACCTGGACCGCCTTCTGCATCTCGGCCATGGTGCCGACCGAGATTCGGGCGTGGGTGTTCTCGTACGGCGGGAAGTCGCGGGCGACGAGCACCCCTTCCTTGAGGCACTCCTCGCGGAAGCCGCGCGACGGCCGCTTGATGTTCACGAACATGAAGTTGGTCTGCGAGTCGGTCGGCGTGTAGCCGCGATCCGCGAACCACTTCTGGGTGAAGGTGCGAGCCTCGGCGTTGCGCTTCTGCTCGTCCTTGACCCAGGCGTCGGGCACGGCCAGCGCCGCCTTGGCGCCCTGCAGCGCCATCACGGTGATGTTGCCGATGTTGTCCCAGTCGGCCATCTTGGCGATGGTGTCCTTGTGGCCGATGGCATAGCCGATCCGCAGGCCGGCCATCCCGAAGCACTTCGAGAAGGTGCGCGCCACGACCACGCGCGGGTTTTCGACGGCCGTCGGGATGAAGGTCTCGTAGCCGGCCATCGTGCCGTACTCGAAGTAGGCCTCGTCGACCAGCACGGTGGTGTTCGGCGACGCCTTCATCAGCGCGGTCAGATAGGTGCGAGTGTCGCTGGCGCTGATCGCAGTGGCCACCGGGTTGTTCGGGTTGCAGGAGAAGACGAGGCCGGCGCCGCGTCGAGGCGGCCTGCATCGCGTCGAGATCCATCTTCAGGTCGTTGTTCAGCTTCACGCCGGTGATGGGGTGGCCCATCAGCCGAGCGTAGTCGGCGCACTCCTCGTAGGCTGGAATCGCCGCCACCAGGCCCGCCGTCTTCGTGGTGAAGACGTGGGTCGAGGTGCGGAGGATCTGCGTGGAGCCCGACCCGAGCAGCACGTTCTCGGGCTTGACGTTGTGCTTCTTGGCGACGAGCTGGGTGACCTCGTCGGCGGTGGCGAACGGATAGCGCCCGGCCTCGATCATCGAGCCCTTGACCGCGGCCAGCACGTCCTTGTGGCAACCGAGCGGGTTCTCGTTGCTCGACAGGATCATCGACGGCGTCGGGCCCTGCGCGAACAGCGGCTCGCCGCCGAACAGCGACCCTTCGCGGCCCGCGGCCGGCGATCCAGAGCCCGGCGGCGCCGGCGCCCATCGTGTGCACGAACGAACGTCGCGACAGCGACATGGCTGAAACCTCCTTGACCTTCGACACGGTTAGCGCCCCTGCCGGGAGGTGCTCGTCGCGCCGCCCAGGACGGTCTTGAACACGGCCACGGCGCGCTGCATCTCCTCCATCGTGCCGATCGGAGACGCGGCAGTAGCGGTCGTGGAAGGGCGGGAAGTCGCGTCCCACCATCACGCCCGCGGCCCGGCACGCGTCACGGAAGCCGGCCGCCGGCCGCTTGATGTCCATGAACAGGAAGTTGGTGTTCGAGTCGGTGCCGGTGACGCCCAGGTCGGCGAACGCCTTCACCGTGAACGCCCTGACTTCAGTGTTGCGCTTACGCTCGGCGTCGATGTGCGCCTGGTTGGCCAGCGAGACGATGGCGCCGCCCAGGGTCAGCGTGCCGAGTGCGTAGGGCGTCTTGTAGGCGGTGATCGCCTTGATCGTCGGCGCGTGGCCGATGGCGTATCCGGCGCGCAGGCCGGCCATGCCGTAGGCCTTCGAGAACGTGCGCGTGACGAACAGGTTCGGCGTCGCGACGGCCAGGTCCATCGCCGACTGGTACGAGGGGTCGGTGACGTAGTCGTGGTACGCCTCGTCGATGAGGATGACCGTGTCGGGCGACGCGGCCCGGATCGCCTTGACCATGTCGGCCACGGCGGTCTTGCCGTGCACCGTGGCGGTGGGGTTGTTCGGGTTGCAGAAGAAGACCAGGCCGGCGCCCTTCGACGCCTCGACCATCTTGGCGATGTCGATCTTCAGCTTCCCGTCGAAGCCCACTTCGCGCACCGGGGTGCCGATCTTCTTGGCGGTGTCGCGCGGGCTCTCGAACGACGGCCAGGCGGTGACCAGCGGCTTGGTCGGCGAGGTGAAGGCGCGCACGGCGTGGGTCAGGATCTCGCCCGAGCCCGGCCCAAGGACGACGTTCTCGTTCTTGGCGCTGAACTTCTGGGCCAGCGCCGCGATGAGGGCGCCTTCCTTCTGGGTGGCGTTGAACGGATACCGCGCCGCTTCCGGGAACTTGCCCTCGATGGCGGCTACGACATGCTGACCCGGCCCGAGCGGGTTCTCGTTGCTCGAGATGCGAATCACCCTCGTCCCCGGGGCGGCCATCTGGGCCTCCGCGTGGCCAGCCATTGCGGCTTCACGGCCTCGCGCCGAGATCCACTCGCTGTTGCGAGGGGCCTCGATCATCCCGGTGAAGAGTCGCCGACGTGTCAGCGACATACGTGTCCTCCTTCGCCTCTCGGCGTCGAATGCGGTCTGGTAATCCGAACGATGCCGGATTTTACCCCCTTCTGGACGGAGGGGTCGTTAAGAACTTGTCAATTCTGCGCTTCGGCAGCGACCAGGGCCATCCAGCGGCCGTCCCCGGACACCGCCAGCCGCGACAACTGACCGATTCCGGGATCGCCGACCAGCCGGAAGCCGTCCTGGCCCGGCCGCCAAGCGTGCACTTCGCTGCCGCGGGTCATGAACAGGCTGCCGTCGGGCCCCCAGGCGGCGTCGCGATCGGCGCTCCCCTCGAGGGCCGGCACCAACGGCCGGATGGCCTTCGCCGCAGGGTCGTACTCCTTCACGATCCACGCCCCATTCTCGCGGTGCACGAACGAGATGGTGCCGGTCGGCCGCCTCAGCAGCGCCCGGCCGATGTCGCTGGCCACGGTCTCGGCCTTGCCTGATGCCACGTCGACGATCTGGAGCGTGGCCGGCTTGCCGAGGACGAAGACGGCGAGATGACCGGCGTCGATCCACGCGTGGTAGCCGGCGGGCTTCACGTCGGGGAGGACCAGCGACGGCGCGCTGCCATCGGCCGGGAACTTCCACACCCGCTGCGTGCCGTCGGCCTCGACGCGAATCACCGAGACGCCGGCCTCGTCGGGCATCACGGTGGGCGAGTATTCGGATTCCGGCGTGCGGGTGAGCTGACGGATCTGCCGCGTCGGCAGCTCGAGGAAATAGATGTCGGTCTGCTTGCCGTCGCGGTTCGACGCAAACAGCAGCGTGCGGCCGTCGTGACGTCGAAGGCGGGCTGGTTGTCGTAGCCCTTGGGGTTGTCGGAGACGCCCCGGGCCGGCCCAACGAGCGGTCCGGTCGGGCCGAACTTCATCGGCGCCAGGTAGATCTCGGTGGCCGGTGGTTGGGCCGGCGGAGGCGTCGGCTGCGCGGCCAGCTGCGCGACAGCGCCGGCCGCGAGGGCCACGAGTGCGGGGAACACGGCGAGCTGGCATCAGCCCTTCACTATACTGATCGGCGGTGACCGACGCCGAGCTCCTGCCGCTGGCTGCCCTCTTCGCGGTCGGCCTCGTTTCAGGAGCGCTGAACGTCGTCGCCGGCGGCGGGTCGTTCCTCACCCTGCCGGTGCTCCTCTTCGTCGGCCTGCCGGCGGGCGAGGCCAACGGCACCAACCGCCTGGGGGTGCTGGCGCAGAATCTGGCCGGCGTCTGGGGCTTCCACCGGTCGAGCGCCATGGACTGGCGGTGGGCGCGCGCGGCGAGCGTGCCGGCGATGGTTGGGGCCGGCGCGGGCGCCTGGCTGGCGTTGCAGATGTCCGACTTCGCGTTCAAGCGGCTGCTCGCCGTCGCCATGTTGGCGATGACGCTCTGGACGGTCCTGGCGCGGCCGCGGCCGAGTGACGGACAGCCCCTGACCTCACCATGGCACCCCGGCATGGTCGCCGCCTTCGTGGTCATCGGGATCTACGGCGGCCTGATTCAGGCCGGCGTTGGATTCGGCATCCTGGCGGCGACCAGCCTGGCCGGCATGGATCTCGTCAAGGGCAACGCGGTCAAGCTGTTCACGGTGCTTGCTGTTGACGCTGCTGTCGCTGGCCATCTTCGCGGCCGGCGGCGCGGTGCGGTGGCGGCCGGGCGTGGCCCTCGGCGCCGGCAACATGCTCGGAGCGCTGGTCGGCGTGCGGCTGGCCGTCACCCGGGGCCACGCGTGGATCTCCCGGGTGGTCACGGCCGCGGTCGTCGTGATGGCCGTGCTCCTGTGGCTGGAGCCGTAGGCCAGAAGCGCAGTATCTTCCGCGCCTGCAAGGATTTACACACCTGTAACCGCGGCCGGCCGGAGGCCCTTTGGTATGCTGGGGCACCCTCCTATGGCCCGCTTCCACGCAACGCTGAGCCCTCCCGATCGGCCTGGTGCTGCCGCAGGCGCCCGCCCGTCCCCGGAGGCGTCGGCGCGCGTCGGCTGCCCAGGCTCCGGAGCCCGCCGCGACCACGTTGGCGGCGATCGCCCCCGAAGACCTGACCAACGCGGCTCTCTATATCAATAGGGAGCTGAGCTGGCTGGAGTTCAACCGCCGGGTGCTGGCCCAGGCCTCGGACCCAACGCACCCGCTCCTCGAACGCGTGAAGTTCCTGGCCATTTCCGCCACCAACCTCGACGAGTTCTTCATGGTGCGGGTCGCCACGCTGCTGAAGAAACTGCGCGCCGGCATCGACGACACCGCCATCGACGGCCTCAGTACCGACGACGAGCTCGAGGTGATTCGCGCCCGCGCCGACGACCAGATGACCGAGCAGACCCGGGTGTGGATGGCCGAGCTGCGGCCGCAACTGGCCGCCGAAGGCATTCGCTTCCTCGACGCCGCCGACTACACGCCGGCCATCGACGCCTGGCTCACCGAGTACTTCGAAGCCCAGGTCTTCCCCGTCCTCACGCCACTGGCGTTCGACCCCGGCCACCCGTTCCCGTTCATCTCCAACCTGAGCATGAACCTGGCGGTACGGGTCCGCCACGGCGGCCGCATCAAGTTCGCGCGCGTCAAGGTGCCGGGCATGCTGCCGCGCCTGGTGCCGTTGCCGGCCGGGCTCTCGACCACGCCGGGGACGACGTTCGTGTTCCTCGAGGACGTGATCCGCCGCAACGTCCGCGCCCTGTTCCCGGGCACGCAGGTCGAAGGCGCCCACCTGTTCCGCGTCATCCGCGACACCGACATGGTGATCCAGGAAGACGAAGCCGACGACCTGCTCGAGTCGGTCGACCGCGGACTGAAGCAGCTGCGCTACGGCGCCCTGTCGCTGCTCCAGGTCGAGGCCGACATGCCGCGGCGGGTCCTCGACATCCTGATCGACAACTTCGAGGTCGACCACGACGTCGTGGTGCGCTCGAGCGCGCGCATGGGGCTCGGCGATCTCAACAGCGTCTACGCACTGCATCGGCCGGCACTGAAGGATCCCACCTTCCATCCGCGCACCCTGTGGGGGCCCGACGACACCGACGTGGTGTTCGAGCACATCGCCGACCAGGACTTCCTGATCCATCACCCGTTCGATTCGTTCACCTCGGTGGAGACGTTCCTCAGGGCGGCGATCGCCGACCCGCACGTGGTCGCGATCAAGATCACGCTCTATCGCATCGGCGCCGATTCACCGCTGGTCGATCTGCTGATCCAGGCCGCCGACCAGGGGAAGCAGGTCGCGGTGCTGGTCGAGCTGAAGGCGCGCTTCGACGAGAAGAACAACATCGCCTGGGCGACCCGGCTGGAGTCGGCGGGCATCCACGTCGTCTACGGCCTGGTCAACCTCAAGGTCCACTGCAAGCTGTGCCTGGTGGTGCGCAAGGAGACCGGCGGCATCCGCCGTTACGCCCACGTCGCCACCGGCAACTACAACCGCACCACCTCTCGCGTCTACACCGATCTCGGCCTGTTCACCTCCGACCAGGCCATCGTCGACGACGTGAGCGAGGTGTTCAACACGCTCACCGGCTACTCCAACAAGCGCAGCTACCGGGCGCTGCTGGTCGCCCCGGTGGGACTGCGTACGGGTATCCGGGCCCTCATCGAGCGCGAGGCCGAACACGCCCGGGCCGGCCGGCCGGCGCGGATCATCGTCAAGAACAACGCGGTCGCCGACCTGTCGATGATCCGCACGCTGTTCCGGGCGTCGCAGGCCGGCGTGCCGATCGATCTCATCGTCCGCGGCGTCTGCTGCCTGCGGCCCGGCGTGCCGGGCATCAGCGACCATATCCGCGTCCGGTCGATCATCGGCCGCCTGCTCGAGCACTCGCGGCTCTACTTCTTCGAGAACGGCGGCGACCACGAGCTCTACATCGGCAGCGCCGACCTGATGGAGCGCAACCTCGACCGCCGCGTCGAAGTGCTGGTGCCGGTGACCGACGCGGAGCTGCGGACGCACCTGCGCGAGGTCGTCCTGGAGACGCTGCTCGCCGACACCGCGCGGGCGTGGCTGCTCACCTCCAGCGGCCGCTACGAGCGGCCGGCGCCGCCCGAGGGCATGCCGGCCGTGGATGCGCAGAAGACGCTGCTCGAGCACTACGACCAGCGGGCCAGGGACGAGGTAGCGGTCTAACGCGACGGGGACCAGGGACCAGGGACCGGGGAACAGGGGCGACAAGAACGCGATCACGCCGTCACGCAGGTAGCGTGATCCGCACTGTCAGCCCTGATCCCTGTCCCCGGTCCCTGCTCCTGCTCTCAGCTCCAGCGAAAGAGCCGTAGTGCGGCGACGAAGGAAGTCCCGCCCCACAACGCCAGGATCGCCAGCTCGTGCCAGATCGCGGCCAGTGAGTCGCCGTCGTTCATCACCGCGCGCAGGGCGTCGTTCAACGCGGTGAGCGGCAGCATCTGGACGAACGGCTGGACCGCGTCAGGAAAGTTCGACGACGCGAAGAACACCCCGGAGAACACCCACATCGGCACCATCACCAGATTGAGCAGGCCCGATACCCCCTCGATCGTCCGGGCCCGGCTGGCGGTGAGCAAGGCGATGCCGCCGAAGGCGAGCGCGCCGATGAGACACACGACCGCCAGCGCGCCCAGGCTGCCGTGCACCGCGACGCCGAACACGATCCAGGCGAAGGCCACCAGCACCACGACCTCGGCGGCCAGGAACGCCAGCCGGCTGAGCAGCAGCGACAGCAGGTACTGGGAGCGCGGCATCGGCGTGGCGACGAGCCGCTTCAGGAGCTTGCGGGTGCGGGCGGTGACGATGGCGAAGCTCGTGCTCCACATCCCGGTGCCCATGATGTTCATTCCGAGCAGCCCGGGCACGAGCCAGTCGATGTAGCGCGAGCCGACGGCGCGCACCGCATCCTGGCGGGCGGCGAACGAATCGGCCCGGCCGGCCGCGTGCTGCAGCGCCGCGTCGACGGTCAAGCGCGCCACCTGACTCTCGGGCCGGGCCGGGTCGAAGCGATAGGTCGGCGGATCGCCCGGAACGACGACGACCTGCACGCGCCCGTCGCGCAGCGCGCGATCGACGCCGGCGGGGTCGACGTCGCGAACCGTGAACCCGCCGGCGCGCTCCAGCGTCGTCACCAGCGCCGCCGACTGGGTGCCGCGCTCGACGCCAACGATGACCGGCTCGTCGGCGCGGCTCCTGAACGCCACGCCGAGCGCGCAGGTCATGATCACCGGGAACGCGAAGACCCAGAACACGGCCTCGGGCTCGCGCAGGAACTCGCGCATGCGGACGAGCGTCAGCTCGCGCAGCGGGTGCAGCCGCTCGGCGGCGGGAGGCCGCGCGGCGGTGACAGGAATACTGGTGCTATCCATCGCGCAGATGCCTTCCGGTGAGCGACACGAACACGTCTTCGAGCGTCGCGCTGTGGGTGGCGAGCTCGCGGACCGGCACGCCGGCGGCGGCCAGTGCGGCGAGCACCGCCGGAATCGTCTCGTGGATCGCCAGGCTGCCCAGTGAGACCCGCGGCGGCGTCAACCGCACGTCGCGCACCGCCGGCAGCGCCGCGAACCGGTCCAGTCCAGGGAGCGCGGCGCCGTCTCCGACCGTGATCTCGACCACGTGCGGCGTGCCCAGCGATGCCACCAGTTCGGCCGGGGTCCCGAGCGCGATCAGCTTGCCGCGATCGACGACGCCGACCCGGTCGCAGAGGGTCGCCGCCTCGTCCATGTAGTGGGTCGTCAGCAGGATGGTGCCGCCGCCGGCCTTGAACCGTTCGAGCACGTCCCACAGCTGCAGCCGCGACTGCGGGTCGAGGCCGGTGGTCGGCTCATCGAGGAACAGGACATCGGGGCGTCCGGCCAGCGAGCACGCGACCGACAGCCGCTGCTTCTGCCCGCCCGACAGCTTGCCGACCCAGGCGTCGCGCTTGGCCTCGAGGCCCACCAGCGCGAGCAGCTCGGCGACGGTCGGGCCGAGCGGGTAGAACGAGCGGAACAGCCGCAGCGTCTCCTCCACCGACAGCTTCTCGGAGAGTTGCGTCTCCTGGAGCTGGATGCCGAGGCGGGGCCGCAGTGCCGCGGCGTCGTCGGCCCAGCGCAGCCCGAGCACCTGGACCTCGCCGGCGTCGGGCGTGAGCAGCCCCTCCAGCATCTCGATCGTCGTCGTCTTGCCGGCGCCGTTGGGCCCGAGCAGGCCGAAGCACTCGCCGCGCCGCACCTCGAGATCGAGCCCATCGACGGCGACGACATCGGCGTATCGCTTCACCACGGCCCGGCAGCGCAGGGCCACTTCGTGCACCATGGCTCAATTGTATCGGCCGGGACCCGGGCCTCCGGCCCGGTCGCGGTTACACTGAAGATCCACGTGTCGGCCACCATCGTCGTCATCGGCCCCGAAACCACGCTCCCGACGTTGCGCGCGCGCTTCGAGTCGGGCGGCCGGGTCCACAGCTTCACCGACGGAGAGGCCATCGAGGCGCTCGAGCACATCTTCCGCTACCGACCGCGCATCGTCGCCGTCGAACGCGAGTTCTCGGGCACCTCGCGCGGCGCCGCGCTGATCGGCCGCGTCAAGGACGACCCGTCGCTGGCCGAGTGCGAAGTGCGGGTCGTGGCCCACGACGCCAGCCCGCGGCCCTCCGGGGTGCGCCGGCCGCCCGCACCCGGCACGGCCGAGCCGGCGACGAAGCCGGCGCAGCAAGGCATCCGGCGCGCGCCGCGGGTGCGCATCGCCGAGGGCATCGAGGTGCTGGTCGACGGCGACCCGGCCGCGCTCGTCGATCTCTCGGTGCTCGGCGCCCAGGTGCTGGCGCCCTTCGCCCTCAAGCCCAACCAGCGGGTGCGCGTCTCGTTCGCCGACGCGCGCGGCGTCGTGCGCTGCCTCGGCTCGGTGGCCTGGGCGTCGTTCGAGATGCCGAAGAACCTGCCGACCCGCTACCGCGCCGGCGTCGAGTTCAACGGCGCGAACGCCGAGGCGCTCTCGCTGTTCTGCGAAAAACACAAACGGCAGTAGGGCAGGGACCGGGGACCGGGGATCAGGGACCAGGTAGAACTCTTGTCACGCTTCGCGTGCTGACCCGCAGCGTGACAGCGCGACAGCTCGATCGCTCTTTCCCTGGTCCGCTGGTCCCTGGTCCCTAGTCCGCTAGTCACCGATCGGCCAGCGGCCGCGCGCGTTACTTCAACCAAGCGGCCAATGGCCGATCGTCGCGGATGATCGTCTCCTCCCGGTCCGAGCCGGTGGAGACGAGGGCGATCGGCACGCCGCTCACCTCCTCGAGCCGGGCGACGTAGCGGCGCGCGGCCTCGGGCAGCGCCTCGAAGCGCGTCGCGCCCTTGGTCGGCGCGCTCCAGCCGGGCCAGGTCTCGTAGACCGGTGCGCAGGCCTCGCCGGGCGGCAGCGCCGCCGGGAACTCCTCCACCACCCGGCCGCCGATCCGGTAGGCGACGGCGACCTCGATCTGGTCGAGCCCATCGAGGACGTCGAGCTTGGTGAGCGCGATCGCCTGCAACCCGTTGAGCCGCGCGGCGTAGCGCACGGCGACGGCGTCGTACCAACCGCACCGCCGCGGCCGGCCGGTCGAGGCGCCGTATTCGTTGCCGCTCTCGCGCAGCCGATTGCCCATCTCGCCGTGGAGCTCGGTCGGCAGCGGGCCCTCGCCGACGCGGGTGGTATACGCCTTGGCCACGCCCAGCACGCCGCCGACCGCCTGCGGCGGCACGCCCAGGCCGGTGCAGACCCCGCCGATCGAGGCGTTCGACGACGTGACGAACGGATAGGTGCCGTGGTCGATGTCGAGCATCGTGCCCTGGGCGCCCTCGAACAGCACGCGCTGCCCGGCGGCCATCGCCCGGTGCAGCATCAGCGACACGTCGGCGGTCCACGGCTTGAGCCGTTCGCCCTGCGCCAGCAACGTCTCGTAGACCTGCCGCCAGTCGAGGTGCGTGTCCTTGATGATCTGGTTGCGGGCGTGGACGTTGTGCTCGATCTCCTCGGCCAGCGCCGGGGCATCGGTCAGGTCGCAGACCCGCACCCCGCGCCGGCCGATCTTGTCTTCGTAGGCCGGGCCGATGCCGCGCGACGTCGTGCCGATCTTCCGCTCGCCGCGGCGCGCTTCGCTGAGCACGTCGAGTTCGCGGTGGTACGGCAGGATGAAGTGGGCACGATCGCTGATGAACAGCCGGCCCTCGACGTCGACGCCGAGGCCCTTCAGCTCGTCGACCTCGGCGAACAGCGCCGCTGGATCGACGACCACGCCGTTGCCGATCAGACAGGTGACACCGGGATGCAGGATGCCCGACGGGATGAGGTGCAGCACGAACTTCTGTCCGCGCACGTAGACGGTATGACCGGCGTTGTGTCCGCCCTGGTATCGGCCGACCACGGAGAAGTGCGGCGTCAGCAGATCGACGATCTTGCCCTTGCCCTCGTCGCCCCACTGGGCACCCAACACGGCGATGTTCATTGTGACGGTATCCGCGGCCGGCAGGAGACGACGGGCACACGCCCATCCGTTCACCGGACACGTCAGGATATCAGCCGCTCCCGACCGGCGCCAGTCGGCGGAGTTGATATGCTGCCGACGATGATCGCACTCGACGGCCGCACGCTCACGATCGACGCGCTCACCGCCATCGCCGCCGGCGCCCGCGTCGGGCTCGCGCCCGAGGCGCGCGCGGCGGTCGAAGCCGCGCGCGCGGTCGTCGATCGGGCCGCGGCCGGCGACGTCGCCGTCTACGGCGTGAACACCGGGTTCGGCTCGTTCGCGCAGACCCGCATCGACAAGGCCGATCTCGACGCGCTGCAGATGAACCTGGTGCGCAGCCACGCCGCCGGCGTCGGCGAGCCGCTGCCGGTGCGCACGGTGCGGGCGGCGATGGCGCTGCGCGCCAACGTGCTGGCCAAGGGCTACTCCGGCATCCGGCCCGAGACCCTCGACGCGCTGTTGGCGCTGCTCAACGCCGGCGTGCACCCGTACGTGCCGAGCCGCGGATCGGTCGGCGCCAGCGGCGACCTGGCCCCGCTCGCGCACATCGCGCTGGCGCTGGTCGGCGAGGGCGACGTCTGGGACGGCACGGCGCGGACCCCGGCGGCCGGCGCGCTCGCGGCGGCCGGCCTGGTCGCCGTGCGCCCCGCCGCCAAGGAGGGACTGGCGCTGGTCAACGGCACGCAGGCCTCGACCGCGGTCCTGGCCCTCGCGGTTGCCGCCGCGGCCCGGCTGGCGCGCGCCGCCGACGTCATCGCGGCGTTGACCATCGACGCGCTGCGCGGCTCGATCACGCCGTTCGACGCCCGGATCCACGACGCCCGCCCGTACCTCGGCCAACGGCTCTCGGCCGACAACCTGCGCCGCCTGGTCGCGGGCAGTCCGCTCAACCACTCCCACGCCAATTGCGGACGGGTGCAGGACGCCTATTCGATGCGCTGCGCGCCCCAGGTGCACGGCGCGGCCCGCGACGTCATCGGCTACGCCGCCGGCGTCGTCGCGGTCGAAGCCAACGCCGGCACCGACAACCCGATGGTCTTCGCCGCCGACGGCGCGGTGCTGTCGGGCGGCAACTTCCACGGCGCGCCGGTGGCGCTGGCCGCCGATGCGCTGGCCATCGCCGTCGTGCAGCTGGCGACGATCAGCGAACGGCGGTCCGAGCGGCTGGTGAACCCGGCGCTGAGCGGCCTGCCGGCGTTCCTGACCCGCCACGGCGGGCTCGAATCGGGGCTGATGCTGGCGCAGGTCACCGCCGCGGCGCTGACCTCCGAGCTCAAGACCCTGGCCCATCCGGCGAGCGTCGACACCATCCCCACCTCCGCCAACCAGGAGGACCACGTCAGCATGAGCATGCACGCGGCGCTCAAGGCCGAGCGTGCCGTGGCGCTCGCCACGCAGGTCCTGGCCGTCGAGCTCGTCTGCGCCTGCCAGGCGATCGATCTCCTCTCGCCGCTCGTCTCGTCGCCGCCGTTGATGCAGGTGCATGCGCGCGTGCGGACGACGGTCGCGGCGCTCACCGCCGACCGCCCGCCGGCGCCCGACCTCGAACGCGCGGCGGCGCTCATCGCCGACGGCGCGGTCGAGTACGCGTGCGGCGTCGTTGTCAACTGATTTCAGATTTCATGTTTTCGAAATTCGGATTGACAACGTGTCGTCTCCTCTTTAGCGTCTACACTTCGTTCGCGCACCCCCCGCGACCCGGCTCATGACCACCGCCGTCCGTACGATTCGCGCGCCACGAGGCACGACGATCAGCTGCAAGGGCTGGCCGCAGGAAGCGGCGCTCCGCATGCTGATGAACAACCTCGATCCGGAGGTGGCCGAGCGACCCGAAGACCTCGTCGTCTACGGCGGCACCGGCCGCGCCGCGCGCAGCTGGGAGGCGTACGAGGCGATCGTGCACGTCGCTGCGGGCGCTCGACGGCGACGAGACGCTGCTGGTCCAGTCGGGCAAACCGGTCGGCGTCTTCCGCACCCACGCCGACGCGCCGCGCGTGCTCATCGCCAACGCCAATCTCGTCCCCGCCTGGGCGAACTGGGAGACGTTCCGCGATCTCGAGGATCGCGGCCTGACGATGTACGGCCAGATGACCGCCGGCAGCTGGATCTACATCGGCACCCAGGGCATCCTGCAGGGCACCTACGAGACCCTGGCCGCGCTGGCCGGGCGCCACTTCGGCGGCACGCTCGCCGGCCGTCTCACGGTCACCGCCGGCCTCGGCGGCATGGGCGGCGCCCAGCCGCTGGCCGTCACCATGAACCAGGGCGTCGCCCTGGTCGTCGAGGTCGACCCGGCGCGCATCGCCCGGCGTCTGGCGACGCGCTACCTCGACGAAGCGACCGACTCGCTGGACGTCGCCCTGGCGCGCTGCCGCGAGTGGACCGAGGCGCGCGTCGCGCGCTCGATTGCGCTGTGCGCCAACGCCGCCGAGGTGCTGCCGGCGCTGGTCGCGCGCGGCGTGGTGCCCGACGTGGTCACCGATCAGACCTCGGCGCACGACGCCGTCGGCGGCTACGTGCCCGACGGCCTGTCGCTGGCCGAGGCGACGGCGTTGCGCACCAGCAGCCCGGCCACCTACCAGGACCGCAGCATCGCCGCGATGGGCCGGCACGTCGCGGCGATGCTCGCCCTCAAGCGGCGCGGAGCGATCGTGTTCGACTACGGCAACAACATCCGCGCCCAGGCGGTCCGCGCCGGCGTCGCCGACGCGTTCGAGATTCCCGGCTTCGTGCCCGAGTTCGTGCGGCCGCTCTTCTGCGAAGGCAAGGGCCCGTTCCGCTGGGCGGTGCTGTCGGGCGATCCGGCGGACCTGGCGGTCACCGACCAGGCGGCGCTCGAGATGTTCGCCGGCGACGCGGCGCTGTGCCGATGGATACGGCTGGCGCAGGAGCGGGTCGCGTTCCAGGGACTGCCGGCGCGGATCTTCTGGCTCGGCTACGGCGAGCGCGCGCGCTTCGGGTTGATGCTCAATCAGCTGGTCCGCGACGGCCGGGTGTCGGCGCCGATCGTCATCGGCCGCGATCATCTCGATGCCGGCTCGGTCGCCTCGCCCAACCGCGAGACCGAGGGCATGCGTGACGGCAGCGACGCGATCGCCGACTGGCCGCTGTTGAATGCCCTGCTCAACACCGCCGCCGGCGCCACCTGGGTGTCGATCCACCACGGCGGCGGCGTCGGCATCGGCTACTCGATCCACGCCGGCATGGTGATCGTCGCCGACGGCACGGCCGACGCCGACCGGCGGCTCGAGCGCGTCCTCACCTGCGATCCCGGCATGGGCGTCATCCGCCACGTCGACGCCGGCTATCCGGAAGCGCGCGCCGCGGCCCGGGCGCGCGGTGTCCGCGTGCCGATGGAGTCGGCGTCATGATGGCCGCACACGCCGGCATGGAGCGCCGCATCCTCGCCGCGCTCGACGCCGCGCCGTCGCGCGTGCCGGTGGTGCTCGGCGGCTGCGGCACCGGCCGCACCACGCTCTTCCACGCGCTGGTCGATCGGCTCGGGCGTCCGAGCTGCCAGTACATCGACGTCGAGCGGGCCGCCAGCACGCCCGAGCGGTTCTTCCACGCGGTGTTCACCAGCTCGCCGTTCGTCGATCCCGGTCTGGCCCACGGCGAGGTCCCGACGCCGTCGAACGCCCGCGATGCCTTCGATCGCACGCTCGCCTTCTTCCAGCGGGCCCGCACCCCCGACGGCCACCCGGCGACGTTCCTGCTCGACGAGGTGCTCGAGCTGCGCACCTTCGAGAACTTCCCCGGCCTGCGCTACGTGCTGCGCGAGCTGGTGCAGGCCGTCGGCGACAGCCCGAATCGTTTCGTCTGCTCGAGCCGCTACGTCACGCGGACCCATCGCGCGCTGCGCGACGCGGCGTCGCGCTTCGAGGTCGTGCACCTGCCGCCGCTGTCGGTGTCGGACGTCGCGGCCATGCTGCCGCCGGCCGAAGCCGGCACCAGCGGCGATCGCGACGACCTGGCGGTGAGCGTGCAGGCGTTGGCCGACGGCCGCGCCGCCTACGTGCGGGCGCTGGGCGAGGCGACGGCGGCGATGAGCCAGCGCGGCGGCGACCCGGTGAGCGCGCTGACGGCGCTGCTGACCACCGACGGCGGCCTGACGGCCTGGTGCGGGTATCGCTACGAGCTGCGGCTGCAGCGCGCCCGCGGCTACGGCGCGCTCAAGGCGATCCTCGAGATCCTGGCCGAGGACGAGCCGCTCACGCTGACCGAGATCTCGCAGCGGATGCGCCGCACCCCGGGGTCGACCAAGGACTACCTGTCGTGGCTCGAGGACGTCGACCTGGTCGTCGCCCGGCACAAGCGCTACAGCTTTGCCGACCCGATGCTGCGGCTGTGGGTGCGGCTGCACGCCCGGCCGATGCCGCCCGGCGTCGACGACGTCGCCCGCGAGGTGCACACCTACGCGCTGGCCCGCCTGCCGCAGAGCGAGCCCTCGATGGTCGCCGCCGGCGCCGCCGAGCGCAAGGGCGGCTGGGGGATCATCGAGATCGACTAGCGCGCTAGGGACTAGCGGCTAGGGAGACCGCGCTGTCACGCTGTCGCGCTGCCAGGTCGTGAGCGTGACATGCGTTAGGGTTTAGCCGCTAGCCGCTAGCCCCTAGCCGCTTCAAGGATCACTCGAAGCCGCCCGGCTTGGCTCGAGCGATGCGAGGGCGATCCGGGCGGCTTCCTGCTCGGCGTCCTTCTTCGTCCGCCCCGCTCCGGTCGCCACGACGTCGCCGTCGATGCGCACGTCGACGTGGAACATCTTCTGGTGGTCGGGGCCGGTCTCGCTCGAGATGCGGTAGGTGGGCAGCGAGCGGCCCTGGCCCTGCAGCCGCTCCTGCAGCGCCGACTTGTGATCGCGCCCGAAGACCGACGACTGGCGCACGTCGGCGAGCAGCGGGCGAATCTGCCGCTCGATGAAGGCCCGCGCCGGTTCGATGCCGCCGTCGAGGTAGATGGCGGCGATCACCGCCTCGAAGACGTCGGCGAGCAACGCCTGCTTGGTCCGCCCGCCGGTCTTCTCCTCGCCGCGGCCGAGCAGCAGCGCGTCGCCGAGACCGAGCTGGCGGCTCATCCCGGCGAGCGCGGTGGTCGAGACCAGCGCCGCCTTGGCCTTCGACTTCGGCCCCTCGGTGTACTCCGGGAACTCGCGGTAGAGCACGTCGGCGGTGACGAAGCCGAGCACGGCGTCGCCCAGGAACTCCATCGACTCGTTGTCGGCCACCCCGCCGCTGGGGTCTTCGGCGGTGCGCGACTTGTGCGTCAGCGCATGCTCGAGCAGCCCGCGATCGCGGAAGCGGTAGCCGATCCGGTTCTCGATCCCGGCGAAATGGCTCTCGAGCGGCACGACGATGCCGCCGCCGCTGGCGTCGCCGTGGGTCTGCAGCACGCGCAGGGCCTCGGCCGCCTGCGCCGGCGGCACCACGATGCGATACTCGCCGAACGGCGTCAACCTGAAGGCGAAGAGCCCCGACGGCGGTCCCGACAGCCGCACCGCGTGCAGCCCCTGGCTCTCGAGCAGCGCCTGGACGACCGAGGCCTCGATCTCCGACTGGGTGCGGAAGACCACCTCGGCGTCGTTCACGACACCTCCCCGTCGGCCGCCGCGACCAGTTCGGCCGGCCGCTCGGCCAGCGCCTCGGCCCGCAGCAGCAGCATGGTCATGTCGTCGTGCTGTCCGGCGCCGGCGCCGAACGCCCGCACTTCGTGGATCAGCGTGGCGGCCAGCTGGTCGAGCGGCAGGTCGCGGTAGACGCCGGCCAGCTCGCCGAGCCGGCCCTCGCCGAAGCAGTCGTGCTCGTGGTTCATCATCTCGCTGATGCCGTCGGTGAAGAGCACCACCAGGTCGCCCGGCACGAACGGCACGGTGACCTCCTCGAGCAGCGAGTCGAACAGCGTGCCGTCGTCGAGCTTGAGGCCGACGACGAGCCCGTCGGGCGCCAGCGTCTTCACCGGCGGCAGCACGCTGCCGCGCCGCGCCGGCACCAGCAGCAGCGGGCAGTGGCCGGCGCGGGCGTAGGTGATCACCTGTCGCTGCAGGTCGACGACGATATAGCTCATCGTGATGAAGCTGCGGCCGTCGAGATGATCGGCGATGACGCGGTTCACGGCGATCAGCAGGTCGCGCGGCGAGAGGTGCTGGCGGACCAGCGACAGCACCAGGCCCTTCAGCTGCGCCATGTAGAGGCCGGCGCCGACCCCCTTGCCCGACACGTCGGCGATCAGGAAGCCGAACTGCTGGTCGCCGACCGGGAAGACGTCGTAGTAGTCGCCGCCGACCTCGCGCGCCGGCTCGCAGTAGGCCGAGACCCCGATCCCGGGCACGGTGAGCGGCCCCTGCGGCAGGAGCTTCATCTGGATCTCGCGCGCGGTGGCGAACTCCTGCTCGAGCCGCTCCTTCTGCGCCACGTCGGAGAGCAGCCGCGTGACCTCGCCGGTCATCGCGTTGAACGAGTCGGCCAGCTCGCCGAGCTGGTCGCGGGCCCTGACCGGAATCGCTGTGGGTGAAGTCGCGATTGCGGAGATGCTGGGTGCCGGTGAAGAGGTCGTGCACGGCACCGGTGATCTGCCGGGCCAGCGCCAGCCCGATCACGCAGCGCCACCCCCTGGATCAACAGGAACAGGCAGCCGACGGCCAGCAGCATGAGCAGCAACACGTTGCTCATCGCCCCGCCGAGCGCCGACTCGTAGGTGATCCGGCGATACATCTCGACCAGGCCGAGCGACAGCTGCACGCTGACCGTGCCCGGACCGGCCGCTCTCCCAATCGAGTGGCTCGACCAGCACCACCCAGCGGCGCAGCAGCTGGTCGGTCAGGGTGTCGGCCGCCGCGACGTCGGGACGCGGCTCGGCGCGCCGGCCGAGCGCCAGCGCCGGGGCATCGTCGATCGGCACGCGGTCGATTTCGCCGAGCCGGATGCCGGTCTCGTCGCCGATTCGCGCTTCGACCGCCGCCGAGACCGGCAGGTCGAGCACCACCGCCCAGGTCGGCGCCTGGACCGGCGGCACGGCCACGGCCCGGGCCACCAGCCGCACGTCGGGTTCCTGGCCTTCGCCGCCACCGGCGGCGTCGTAGGCGATGACGCGGGCAACGCCGTCGCAGGTCATCCACGCCGGCAGCGCCAGCGGCGCCGTCAGGTGCGCCCATGGCCCGGCGGTCGTCGGCAGGCCGATCGGCGGCATGCGTCCCGACGCCACCGGGGCCACGGCCTGGGGACACGAGAGCCCGCGGGCCGGCACCAGCGCAATCGAGAGGAACGGGTAGCGGGCGGCGCCGCTGGTCTGCTGGCGCTCGAGCGTGTCGCGCACCGCCGCGGCGGTCGCCGCGCGCTGCACGTCGAGCAGGACCGCCTGCGCCAGGAAGCGGGCCTGCTCGGCGTGCGCGTTGAACCGGGTCTGCACCAGGTAGCCGGCCATGTTGCGGAACAGCAGCAGGCCGGCGAGCAGGAAGAACGCGACGATGAGCAGGCTCGGCACCAGCCCGACGAAGACGTAGGAGAGGATCAGCTTGCGGCGCACCCGCCACAGCAGCCGCCGGCGCATCCACACCGCGCCTCGGGCGACCAGGTAGCCGAGGCCGAGCACGAGCGCGAGGGTGCCGGCGACGTCGACCGGCGACAGCCACGCCGGCAGCGGATCGACGGCCAGCCGCACCACCGCGATCACGACCTTGATGGCCAGGCCGAGCAGCAGCGCCCTGCCGGCCAGCGTGCCGACCAGCCAGCACGCGCGCTGCCGGCCATCGTCCTCCGGACCGGCAACTCGCCGTCGAGCCAGGGCGGCGCGCGACGACCAGCGGTGTCGAAGGCGCGTCGGTGAGGCGCGCAGGTGTCCGTGGTGACGGGAGCGGTGAGGGGTCGGCCATGCGGTCGCGGCCGCGAACGCGCGTCGCGCGCCCGATTGCAGGCCGGAATGATATCAGAGTAACGTGGCCACGCCGTGAAACTGACCGATCGCGCTCGATTCGCCACCGTCTGCGTCCACGCCGGCCAGGTGCCCGATCCGGCCACCGGCGCCATCATCACGCCCATTTACCAGACCTCGACCTACGTGCAGGAGGGACTCGGCCAGCACAAGGGCTTCGAGTACGGCCGCACGCAGAACCCGACGCGCATGGCGCTCGAGGGCAACGTCGCGGCCATCGAGGCCGGTCGCGCCGCCTTCGCCTTCGCCTCGGGGATGGCGGCGATCGACGCCGTGCTCACCCGGCTGCAGTCGGGCGACCACGTGGTGGTCAGCGACAACACCTACGGCGGCACCTTCCGGCTGTTCGAACGGGTGCGGCGCAAGTTCGGCCTCGACTTCACCTACGTCGACACGTCGCGGCTCGAGACCATCGCCCCGGCCTTCACCGCCCAGACGAAATATCTCTTCATGGAGTCGCCGACCAACCCGATGCTGTCGGTGACCGACATCGCCGCGGCCAGCGAGATCGCGCATGCGCCACGGCGTCCGCGTCGTCGTCGACAACACCTTCGCCAGCCCCTACGTGCAGCGGCCGCTGACCCTCGGCGCCGACCTGGTGCTGCACAGCACCACCAAGTTCCTCAACGGCCACAGCGACAGCGTCGGCGGGGTGGTGATTGTCGCGCACCAGGACGACGAAGAGTGGCTGCGCTTCGTGCAGAACGCCGCCGGCGCCATCCTCGGCCCGATGGACGCGCTGGCTGGTCCTGCGCGGCACCAAGACGCTGCCGATCCGCATGGAGCGCACCAACGCCAACACCATGCGCATCGCCGAGTTCCTGGCCGGCCACCCGCGGGTGACCCGCACCATCTATCCCGGGCTGACCAGTCATCCGCACCACGCCCTGGCGGCGCGGCAGATGCAGGGCTTCGGCGGCCTCATCTCCTTCGACGTCGGCTCGATCGACCGGGCCCGGGAGGCGCTGGGCCGCTTCCGGCTGATGGCGCTGGCCGAGAGCCTGGGCGGGGTCGAGACCCTGATCTCGCACCCGGCGGTCATGACCCACGCCTCGGTGCCGGCCGAGCGCCGCGCCGCCCTGGGCATCACCGACGGCCTGATCCGGATCTCGGTCGGCATCGAGGACATCGACGACCTGCTCGACGACCTCGGCAGGCCTTGGGTTAATCGCAGCAGCCTGCCTACTTGAAGCGGCTGGCGGCTCGCGGCTAGCGGCTAGCCGCTAGTCGAGTCCCTGACCCAAGCACCATATGTAGTGCTGGCGGCGGCGTCGAGCACTAGCAGTTCGGGGACCTGGTACGGATGCAGCTCCGCGAGCCGCGCCTCCAGCGCCGCGACCAGGGCCCGGCGCGTCTTGATCACGACCTGCCGCTCGTCGGCTCGCTCGATTGCACCCTGCCACCAGTAGTGCGAGGTCATCGGCGCCGACACGCTCACACACGCCGCCAAGCGCTCGCTCACCAGCTGGGCCGCGAACGCCTCGACCGGCTGCTCGGCCGGCCAGGTGGTGAGCACGAGGCAGAGGTCGGATGCAGTTTCCACTTGTACTCGCGAGAAAGTTCTTGTACTTTGGTCGGCGTCGCGGTAAAACGCCACTTGTACTTCGGACCGCGACTCGCTATTCTGCCACCGACGATGCCCGACACCACCGACCACGACGACGCCCGCGCGCCCCGCCCGATTGGGAGTTCGACCGCGCGCCGGCTGCTTCGTTACGGCCTGATGGCGGTCACGGCCGTCGTCGTCATCGACGCCGTGGTCGGCGAGAAGGGCGTGCTCGCCTTGATGCGGGCCCGCCAGGAGTACCACGTCCTGGAGACGCTCGCTACGGGCGGTGCGCTCCGAGAACCAGCGGCTGCGTGAGCAGGCACGGCGCTACCGCGAAGATCCCGTCACCATCGAAGAGCTCGCCCGCAAGGACCTCGGCCTCATCAAGCCCGGCGAGAAGCTCTTCATCATCCGCGACCTGCCGCCCGCGCCCGCGCGCTGACCCGTCTCGAACCGCCGCGGAGGCGTGTGCTACGCTACCCGTTCGGTCGCGCGCGCCGGCGTCTCGCCGTGTCGCAGCGCCACCGCGTGAGGGATGCCAATGGCACGGACGGCGACGGCGGAGTGGAAGGGCGACCTGATGGGCGGCAGCGGCAAGGTGGCCCTGGGCAGCGGCGCCTACGAAGGCACCTACTCGTTTGCGACGCGTTTCGAGGACAAGCCCGGGGCCAATCCTGAAGAGCTCCTCGGGGCGGCGCACGCCGGGTGCTTCTCGATGGCCCTCGCCAACTCGCTGGCCAAGGCCGGCCACGTCGCCACGTCGGTGAAGACCACGGCCAGCGTGCACCTGGGCAAGGACGACAAGGGCTTCCTCATCACCCGCATCGATCTGGTGACCGACGCCGTCGTGCCCGGCGCCGACGACGCGACCTTCCAGGAGCACGCGCGGAACGCCAAGACCGGCTGCATCATCTCGCGCGCGCTGGCCGCCAACGAGATCACGCTCAAGGCGACCCTGCACGCCTAGGCCACGCGGCGACGCCCTTCGCGATGGCCCGCCTGCACCTGGTGCACTGGGATCCGATCGAAGGACGGCGGCACCAGCGTGCCCTCGAAGCGCTCGGCCACGCGGTGACCTACCTCGGCGACGTCGACGGCCCGCCGCTCGGCCGCGCCCTGCGCGCCGGCGGCTTCGAGCTCATCGTGCTCGACCTGTCGCGCCGGCCGTCGCACGCCCGCGAGATCGCCATGTCGCTGCGCAGCCGCAAGGCGACCCGGCACACGCCGCTGCTCTTCGTCGACGGCGACCCCGAGAAGGTCGCCGCTCTCAAGGCGCTACTGCCCGACGCCGCCTATACGACCTGGGGGCGAATGCGGACGGCGATCCCCAAGGCGATCACGACGGCGCCGGCGACGCCGTTCGTGCCGCCCGACGCGCTCTACTCCGGCCGCACGCTGGCGCAGAAGCTCGGCATCGCCGCCGGCGAACGCGTCGCCGTGGTCGGCGCACCGCGCGACTTCCAGGCGACGCTCGGCCCGCTGCCGGCCAAGGTGACGCTGACCGCGGCGTTCAACGCCCAGTGCCATCGGGTCGTGTGGTTTCTCAAGAGCCAGGCCGAGCTGCGGATCGCGCTCGGCCGCCTCGCCGCGACCCTGGCGCAGCAGGTGGCGTGGCTGGTCTGGCCCAAGAAGGCGTCCGGGGTGCGCACCGACCTCGACGGCAACGTCGTGCGCGACGCTGGCCTGGCCGCCGGGTTCGTCGACTTCAAGGTCTGCAGCGTCGACGCGACCTGGTCGGGCCTGGCGTTCAAGCGGGCGAAGCGCTAACGCCGATCGCCGGCCAACGACGGCGCGCCGTTACGGAGCGGCGCTGGTCGCCTTGCTGTCGAGGATGGCCTTGATGTGCGGCTCGATCTGCTCCAGCGTCATCTGGCCGGGGTGGTAGAGCCGGACCACGCCGGCGCGATCGATCAGCACCACGGTGGGCACGGTGCTGGCGCCGTAGTTCTTGAAGTTCTCTTCGCTGACGGGCACCGAGAGCGCCGCCATCCACGGGTAGAACTGATCGCGGACCTGCGCGATGTACGGCATCTCCTCTTCGGGGGTGGCGGTCTTGCGAGCGGCCACGTAGCCGTAGCGCTGCGTCGGCGCCATCACGGTGAGGCCCTTCGGACCGTAGTCGGCCATCAGTTTGTCGACCACGCTCGCCATCGCCTTGCAGTCCGGGCACCAGTGCGCCCAGAAGAACAGCACGACGGGCTTGCCCTTCAGCGCGGACACGGCCACCGGCGCCGTCCCGAGATACTCCGGCGCCTCGAGGGCGGGCGCCGCCTGTCCTTCCAGCGACAACAGGTTGATGTTCTTCTGGATGCGGGCGCGGATCGAGGTCGTGCGGTAGGTGGCCAGTTCCTGCTGCAGCAGGTAGACGGCATCGGCCCGGGCGCCGCGCTCGGCGTGGACGTGGGCGCGGACTTCGATGGCGGCGCCGATGGCAATCGGCAGCCGCGGCTCGGCGTCCATCGGCCGGGTCTTCAGCGCCTCGAGGCAGAGATCGTAGGTCTCCAGCGCGTAGTTCTCGGCCGCATCGAGCTGCTTGGCGGCGAGCGCGCCGCGGCCGAGCCACGACAGCGCTTCCAAGGCCTCCGGCGTCGTGCCCTTGCTGGCGCGATACGCGTTGAGCTGCTGCTCGGCGCCGGCGAAGTCGCCCTTGGCGATGGCCGCGCGGACCTCGGCGATGATGCTGGGGGGCTTGGCGGGGGCCGGCGCGGCCGCCGGAGCCGGTTGCGCGACCGCTGGAACGGCCAACGGCGTCAGGGTCCCGGCAATCGCCAGGACGCGAAGCGCGGAGCGGAGGGCATGCATCACCAGTTGGTCTCCCGCAAAGAGCGTCCCGGACCCGATCCGAGTGTCACCGGGCCATCTTACCCGGTTCACGGTCCCACCCCTCACGCGTTGACCACCTCGACCATTGCCGCAGTCGGCGGACAGGACCACCGCAACGCCGTCAGTTCGCGCCGGCTCGCCGTCGGCGACGGGCCCGCGAACGTTAGCGGCCGCTGACCTCTTTGTCGCGTATCCTCTGCCCGATCGACGGCGGCGCGGCGGAGTGCGGTGACGGCGCCGGCTGCGTTGCGCGTGTGAGCGTATGAGCGGAAAGGAGCCCGTGCCATGGCCACGATCGCCCTCAAGCACATCCTCGTCCCGACCGACTTCAGCGAGACGTCGCGGGTCGCTCTGCGCTATGCGCTGGCGTTCGCCGATCGGTTCGGCGCCTGCGTGCACCTGCTCCATGCCGTGCAGAACCCGCTCGAACAGCCGTGGGCAGCCGAGATCTACGCGCTGACGGCGCCCGAGTACGAGGTGGCGGCGCGGCGCGAATCCGACACGCAGCTGGCGGCGATGCTGAACGAGGCGGAGCGACAGAAATACTGCGCCTGCCTGGTGACCGAAGTGGGCCCGCCGTTTCTCAGCATCGTGCGCTATGCCCAGCGCGAGCCGATCGACCTCATCGTCATGGGCACCCACGGCCGCGGCGCCGTCGCCCACCTGCTCATCGGCAGCGTCGCCGAGAACGTCGTGCGCAAGGCGCCGTGCCCGGTCCTCACGGTCCGCCACCCCGAGCACGAGTTCGTCACGCCCTGAGCCGCGCGGCCGGCCGCGATCATCGCAAGCGGCCGAGAGTTCCCCGGCGGCCCGGCCCGGCTCCTCGCCGCCGGCGCCGCGTATAGTGGGCGCATGCGCACCCTGGTCGCCGTGCTCGCCGCCACCTTGCTCATCGCCGCTCCGGCGCTGGCCCACCACTCCACGGCCATGTTCGACATGGCGCATCCGGTAACCCTGACCGGTACGGTCGTGACCTTCGACTGGGCCAACCCGCACAGCTACATCCGTCTCGACGTCAAGACCGACGGCGGCACGGTCGAGCGCTGGGACGTCGAGACGCACGCCATCAGCCTGCTGTCCCGCAAGGGGTGGACGCGTCAGTCGTTCGCCGCCGGCGACGTGATCACGGTCACCGGCGGGGCGCTGCGCGACGGCAAGAAGACGATCCGCCTGCTGCGCGGCACCAAGGCCGACGGCTGGAAGTTCTTCGGCGACGACTTCAGCACGCCGCCGCCCGGGGTCCGATGATGTCGGCCTCGCGTGTCATCGCTGGGCTGACCGGCGCGTTGCTCCTGCTGGTGCCGACGGCTGGCGTCACGGCCCGCCAGACCGCGGCCGCGGCCCCGGCCCGCGATTTCTCGGGTGTGTGGATGCCGTCGCACTGGTATCACCTGCTTGGCGGCGGCGATCCGGGCAACCTGCCGCGCAACACCCTGTTCTCGTTCCCGCTGCCGAAGGCGGTCGCCGAACGGGAGGCACTGCTCACGCCGTGGGGGCGCGAGCGGCTGGCGACGTGGACGCCGCAGAACGACCCCGACGCCCGGTGCCTGTCGCCCGGCGCCGTGCGCGCCTATCAATCGCCGTATCCGATCGAGTTCCTGCAGACGACCGGGCGGGTGACGATCCTCGTACCAGTACCAGCACCTGGTCCGCCGGCTGCACATGGACGGGCGCACGCACCCCGCCGACTTCGACATCGCGCCGATGGGACACTCCACGGCGCGGTGGGACGGCGACACGCTGGTGGTCGATACCGTCGGGCCTCGCCGACACCACGTTACTGAACGCCACCGGGCTGCCGCATTCCGACCGATTGCACCTCACCGAGCGCATCCGGCGCATCCTCGGCGGCGAGGTGCTGGAGATCGAGTTCCGGATCGAGGATCCGGTCGCCTACAGCGCGCCGTGGACGCGCGACCAGTTACTACAAACGCGACCCCGCCGCGCAGATCATCGAATACAACTGCGACCTGGTGGTCGACTACCGCGCGGCCGCACATTAGTTGCCGATGACCGGGCCGAAATTTCGGGGGTACGGATCTCCGGACCGGCTGCTACGATCGCCCCATGCCACCCTGGTCACGTCGTCAGGCCCTGGCCACGCTCGCGGCGGCAGCCGCCGGCGCGATGCTGCCCGGGCGCACCTGGGCCGCCGGCCGCGCCGACTCGCGCGCCCTGCACTTCGCCCACCTGCACACCGGAGAAAGGCTGGCGGTCGAGGACCGCACCGCCGGCAGCTACGTGCCCGACGCCCTGGGCGCCGTGAACACGTTGTTGCGCGACTTCCGCACCGGCGACGTGCACAAGATCGACCCGGCCCTGCTCGACCTGCTCTACGACCTGCAGGAGTGCACCGGCGCGACCCGCCCCTTCGAGGTGATCTCGGGCTACCGCTCGCCACAGACCAACGCGGCGCTGCGCCGGCGCAGCCACGGCGTCGCCGGCAGCAGCCTGCACATGCAGGGGCAGGCCATCGACATCCGCGTCGGCGACGTCTCGCTCGCCGTCGCTGCGCCGCGCCGCGCTCGTCGCTCCGCCAGGGCGGCGTCGGCTACTACCCGGCGTCGAACTTCGTCCACGTCGACACCGGGCGCGTGCGCACCTGGTGACGGGCCCGCGCACGGGCCGGCCGGTCCAGGATTCAGGCCCGCCGCCGCGCCGCGTAGACGACCGCTCCGGCCAGCGCCCACACGGCACCGGTCATCTGCGCCGCGCCGCTCGCCTCGACCAGCACCCAGACGGCGACGAGTCCGCCGACGATCGGGACGACCAGGTGCACCGCACGCCGATCGCGGCCGGTGCCGCCGTGGACGTAGCCGACGACGGACGCGTGCAGCAGCACGAACGCCGCCAGCGCGCCGACGTCGACGATCGAGACCAGCAGCGGCAGGCCGTCGCTGCGCCGCGCCGCCCACACCGACACCGCCAGGGTCAGCGCACCGGTCGTCACCAGCGCCGCGGTCGGCACGCCCCGCTCGCGGTCGATCTCGGCGAGCGCGGCCGGCAGCTGCCCGTCACGCGCCATCCCGAGGAGGAGCCGGGCCGCCGCCGCCTGTGCGGTCATCGCGGCGAACGCCGGTCCCACCGCTTTCGTCACCGCCAGCAGCGTGGCCAGCCAGCCGCCGAGGGCCGCCCGCGTGACGTCGTAGAAGGCCGTCCCTTGCCGCTCCGGATGGGCCTGGAGGTCGCCCGGCGAGGTCGTGCTCAACAGCGCGGCGAGCGCCGTCTGCGCCACGAATGCCACCCCGGCGACGCCGAGGCACACGAAGATCGCTCGTCCCACCTGGCGGGAATCGCCGGCGTTCTCCTCGGCGAACGAGGCGATGGCATCGAAGCCGAGGAACGACAGCACCGCGATCGAGACGCCGCCGAGCACCATCGACCGATCGACGGCGGTCACGCCGGTGAACGGCGACAGCCACGGCGCGCGACGGCCCGTCCTGCGCCAGCACGAACGCCGCCGCGAGCACGAACACGATCAGGGCCGCGAGCTCGACCAGCAGCACCACGAACCCGACGCGCGCCGCCACCGCCACGCCGCGCAGGTTGAGCGCGGTCGTGGCGGCGAACGCCGCCACCGTGAACACCCAGGCCGGCACCGTCCGGCATGAGCGCGTGCAAGGCGATCCCGGAGAAGAGGTAGGCGACCGACGGGATCAGGAGGTAGTCGAGCATCGCCAGCCAGCCGGCGAAGAAGCCGGCGACCGAGCCGAGGCCCGCCGTCGCATACGCGAAAACCGAGCCGGCATGCGGCACGACCCGCGACATCTCGGCGTAGGACCAGGCCGTACAGGCCATGGCCAGCGTGGCCACCAGGTAGACGAGCGCCACGGCGCCGTCGGCGCGGGCGTCCAGGACGCCGAAGACGCCAACCGGGGCCAGCGGCCCGATGAAGAGCAGACCGTAGACGACCAGGTCGCGGAGCGTCAGGCGGCGGTGGAGTGCCGGCGTCGTAGCCATCACGCGGCGAGCGGCGGCGCCAGCACCGCTGCACGATGCGGGCGGCGACGGCGAGGACACGGGCTTCTCCGTAGCGGCCGACCGGCGGCGATCCGCCAGGCCGGCCACGCCCACGGGTGCGACATCGCCGGTCAGTATCGCACCCGGCCGACCTGTGCGATCATCGCGACCGCGGGCGCGCCGAGGCGAGGGGTCTGGCGCCAGGACAGGAGATCCTCATGACATCGATCGGTCGTCGGCAGTTCCTGGCGGGCGCGGGCGCGGCGGCGTTGGCGGCGCGGCCAGCCTTCGCCGGTCTCACCCAGGCGGCGGCGATGCGCCCGGGCGCCGTGTTCCCGGCGTCGGTGCGGGACGACTTCCCCGCCGCCGCGCTCGAGACCTACCTGAACGCCGGCGCGGTGCATCCGCTGGGGCGCTTCGCGGCCAAGGCGATCCAGGAAGGCGTCGCCTTCCGGCTCCAGGGCGCCGGGCCCGGGCGCGCCGACTTCAACAACGATCGCCAGGCCGATCTGAAGAAGCGCTTCGGGCAGCTGATCAACGCCAGCCCGAGCGAGATCGCCTTCACCTCGAGCACCTCCGACGGCGAGAACATCGTCGTGATGGGGATGGACCTGGCGAAGAAGAAGGGCAACATCGTCATCGACGAGCTGCACTTCACCAGCTCCCTCTATCTCTACAAGGAGCTCGAGAAGCAGGGCGTCGAGCTGCGCATCGTCAAGCACCGCAACTGGGCGATCGATCCGGCCGACATGGACAAGGCCATCGACCGCAACACGCGGATGGTCTCGCTGGCGCTGGTCTCGAACGTCAACGGCTTCATGCACGACTGCAAGGCGGTCGCCGACCTGGCCCACGCCCGCGGCGCCTACGTGTTCGCCGACATCATCCAGGCGGTCGGCGCGGTCCCGGTCGACGTCAAGGCGCTGGGCATCGACTTCGCCGCCACCGGCACCTACAAGTGGATCATGGGCGAGCGCGGCTTCGGCTTCCTCTACGTGAAAGAGGCGCTGCAGGGCACGGTGCTGCCGACGACGCGCTACGGCCACCGCCAGGTCAGCAACTTCAACCGCGCCGAGCTCACCTGGGAGCCGCTGCCCGGCGCGGCGCGCTACGAGACCGGCGGCATCGCCGTGCTGCTCGCGGCGGCGGTGTCCGAGGGCATCGACTACGTCAACGGCCTCGGCCTCGACAAGATCCGGGCGCACGCCACGCAGCTGACCGATCGCCTGCACACCGAGCTGCCGCCGCTCGGGTATCCGTCCCTCACGCCGCGCACGAACCCGACGCCGATCGTCGCCTTCGCGCTCAAGGACGCCGACGCCACCACCAAGGCCCTGCGCGCCGGCAAGGTCGACGGCGACGGTGGTCGGCAACGAGAGCCGGCTGCGCCTCTCGGTCTCGGTGTTCAACACCCACGACGACATCGACCGCGTCGTCGACGTGCTCGGCGGCCGGCGCAGCAGCATCGCCCGCGGCTGACGGCAATCGGCAGCTCGAAGAGCTGCCCGGCGTACGAATCCGCATTCGTAGGGCGGAGCTTCAGCTCCGCTGGAGGATGTCGGAATGTTCTGGCACCGCCGACTCGACAGCGGCCTGGTGGTGATGCACACCCGGCCCGAGCATGCCGACGAGCTCGAGGAGCTGCAGCGCGTCTGCTTCCCCACCCTCGCCGACGAGGAGCGCTTCAAGGCCCGGCACTACCGGAAGCACGTCGAGCTGTTCGCCGACGGCCAGTTGGTGGCGCTCGACGGCGAGCGGGTGGTCGGCGCGACGTCGACGATTCGCCTGCCGTTCGACTTCGAGCACGTCGGTCACACCTTCGGCGAGATCATCCAGGGCGGCTGGCTGACCTCGCACGATCCGGCCGGCGACTGGCTCTACGGCGCCGACATCGGCGTGCACCCCGACTACCGCGGCCGCGGCCTCGGCGCCGCGCTCTACGCCGCGCGCCAGGAAGTGGTGTGGCGCCTCGGCCTGCGCGGGCAGGTCACCGGCGGGATGCTGCGCGGCTACGGCGCGGTGAAAGACACGGTCTCGGCCGAGGACTACTACGCCGACGTCGTCGCCGGGCGGCGGACGGATCCGACCCTGTCGATGCAGCTCGGCGTCGGCTTCGAGCCGCGGGCGCTGCTCAAGGACTACTTGAACGATCCGGTCTCGGACAACTACAGCGCGCTGCTGGTCCTCGACGCGGCCACGGACCTGCCGGGCGCGTCGCGTGAGTTGGCCCGGCGCTACGTGCGGCTGCACACGCCCGGTGCCCGGTCCGCGGGCCAAGGCGATGCTCGACCGGCGCGGCGCGGCGCTGCCGGCCGGGCTCGGCAAGGCCACCGACGTCGTCGTCGAGCGCGCCCACGATTCGCTGCTCTTCGACGTCGACGGCAACACCTTCATCGACATGGCCAGCGGCATCGGCGTCACCGGCGTCGGCCACGCGCCGGCGGCGGTGGTCGACGCCGTGACCCGCCAGACGCAGAAGTTCCTGCACACCTGCTCGCTGGTCACCACCTACGAGCCGATGGTCCGGCTGGCCGAACTGCTGAACGAGCTGACCCCGGGCGACTTCGCCAAGAAGACGATCTTCGCCAACAGCGGCGCCGAAGCGGTCGAGAACGCCGTCAAGCTCGCGCGCAAGTCCACCGGGCCGGCCGGCGGTCATCTGCTTCGAGGGCGGCTACCACGGCCGCACGCTGCTCACGCTCAGCCTGACCAGCAAGTACGGCCTGTTCAAGAGCGGCTTCGGGCCGTTCGCCCCCGAGATCGTGCGGCTGCCGATGCCGCAGATCTATCGAACGCCGGCCGGCATGACCGAGGATCAGTATCTCGACTTCGCGCTCCGCCAGCTCGATCAGGCGATGGTCGCGCAGGTCGACCCGTCGGCCGTCGCGGCGATGATCGTCGAGCCGGTGCAAGGCGAGGCCGGCTTCCTGCCGGTGCCGCCGCGCTTCCTGCAGCGCATCCGCGAGCTGTGCACCCAGCACGGCATCGTGATGATCGCCGACGAGGTCCAGTGCGGCATGGGCCGCACCGGCCGGGTCTTCGCCATCGAACACTACGGCATCGTGCCCGACCTCATCGTGACCGCGAAGTCGCTCGGCGGCGGGATGCCGATCGGCGCCGTCACCGGCCGCGCGACGGTCATGGACGCCGCCCATCCCGGCGGCGTCGGCGGCACCTACGGCGGCAATCCGGTGGCCTGTGCCGCGGCGCTGGCCGCGGTCGAGATGATCCGCCAGCCGGCCTTCCTCGCCCACGCCCGCCGGCTCGGCGAGGTGATGCGCGAGGTGATGGGCGGCTGGCAGCGCGAGTGGCCGATCGTCGGCGACGTCCGCGGGCTCGGGCCGATGATGCTGGTCGAGTTCGTGCGCGACCGCCACGCCAAGACGCCGCTCGCCGCCGAGGACACGTTGCAGATCGTCAGGCACACGGTCGCCAACGGCGTCGTGCTGATGCGCGCCGGACTGTTCAGCAACGGCGTGCGGCTGCTGCCGCCGCTGACGATGCCCGAGGACATGCTGCGCGAAGGGCTCGACGGTCTCGGCCGGGCGATCCGCGTGGTTTCCGAACGCCTGGCCGCGGCATCGGTGTGACCTCCGACGTCGTCCTCCATCACGCGCACGTGCGCCCCGACGCGTTCGGCGAGGTCGCCGGACACGATTGTGATCCGCGACGGTCGTGTCCTCGCCGTCGGCGGGGCAAGCGTCGCGACCGCGGCCGGCGCCGGCGCGCGGCGCATCGACCTGGGCGGCCGCACCGTCATCCCCGCCTTCCACGACGCCCACGCGCACGTCTGGAAGATCGGCCATCTGCTGACGACGATGCTCGACCTGCGCGGGGTCGAGAGCCTGGCGGCGCTCGTCGCCAAGGTGGCGGCCTTCCGCGCCCGGATCCCCGAGGGCGCCTGGCTCCTCGGCCGCGGCTTCAACGAAGCGACCATGACCGAGGGGCGCATGCCGACCCGGGCCGACCTCGACCGCGCCGCGCCGGATCAGCCGGTGGTGCTCACCCGGACCTGCGGCCACATCTACGCCGCCAACTCGGTCGCCTTGTCGCGCGCCGGCATCACCGCAACGTCGACCGCACCGGTCGGTGGCGATATCGAGCGCGCGGCGGACGGCGCCCCCACCGGCGTGCTGCGCGAGACGGCGATGGGCCTCCTCACCAAGGTGATGCCCCCGCCGACCGACGACGACTACGAGCGGATGATCACCGGCGGCGCTCCGGCATCAGCTGTCGCTCGGGATCACCATGTCGTCGTGCTGCGGCGTCAACCCGCAGCTGCTCGCGGTCTACCGGGCGATGGATGCCGGCGGCCGGCTGCCGGCGCGGATGAACGTCATGCCGTTCCGGCGCGTGGACGGCGTCCCCACACCCGTCCCCTTGCCTGAACTCCACCGCTCGCCCATGCTCCACGTCGACACGGTCAAGTTCCTCGCCGACGGCGGCCTGAGCGGCGCCACCGCGGCGCTCAGCGTCAATTACCGGCACACACCGAACAAGGGGCTGCTCCGCTTCGACCACGACGAGCTCGCCGCGCTCTGCCGCGAGAGCCACGACGCCGGCTGGCGCATCGCGACACATGCGATCGGTGACGTCGCCATCGACCAGATGCTGGACATCTACGAGGCGCTCGGACCACGTCGGCCCGGCCTCGGTCATCGCATCGAGCACCTGGGGCTGCCCAACGCCGCGCAGCTCGCCCGGGCCGCGCGGCTCGGCGTCGTCGCCGCGCCGCAGGCGATCTTCCTCTACGAGCTCGGCCGCAACTTCCGCGAATACCTGCCCGACGTGCTCCTCCCGCGCTGCTATCCGCTGCGTGCGATGCTCGACGCCGGCGTCACCGTGGCCCTGTCGTCGGACGCGCCGGTGGTCGAGGACGACAACCCGCTCGCCGGCATCACCGCGGCCGTCACCCGGCGTGATCGCGCCGGCCAGCCGCTGGTGGCGGAGCAGGCCATCACCGCCGCCGAAGCGCTCGACGCCTACACCCGGGGCGGCGCGGTCGCCGTCGGGCTCCAGGGCACGCTCGGCGCCATCGCCGAGGGGTTCCACGCCGATCTCGCCGTGCTGTCCGACGATCCCCTCGCCATTCCGGCCGACGAGCTGTCGGCCATCACCGTGGAGCAGACGTGGCTGGCCGGCCAGTGCGTCTACGAGCGCCCATGAGCACCAACCCCTACCAACAGCACATCGGCGGCCAGTGGGTCGACGCCGCCAACGGCGGCACCTGGGACGTCCTCAATCCCGCCACCGAAGAAGTCGTCGCGACCGTGCCCTTCGGCACGGCCGAGGACTGCACGCGCGCCATCGACGCCGCCCACGCCGCGTTCGACGGCTGGAGCCGGACGACCGCCTACGAGCGCGCCGCGGTGCTGGACAAGGCCGCCGCCGGCATCCGCGCCGGCCTCGACGATTTCGCGCACACCACGGTGCTCGAGAGCGGCAAGCCGCTGGTCCAGGCGCGCGGCGAGTGGAGCGCGACCGCCGACCTGCTCGAGTGGTTCGCCGAAGAGGGCAAGCGCGCCTACGGCCGGGTGATCCCCTCGCGGGCGCCGACCAAGCGGATGCTGGTACTGAAGCAGCCGATCGGCGTGGTCGGGCTGATCACGGCCTGGAACTTCCCGGCCTGGAACATCGCCCGGGCCGGCGGCGCGGCGCTGGCGGCCGGCTGCCCGATCGTCGTCCGCCCGTCCGAATACACCCCGATGACCGGGATGAACCTGGTGCGGACGCTGGTCGACGCCGGGGCGCCGCCGGGGGTCGTCAACCTGGTCAACGGCGATCCCGGACCGATGGGCCAGGCGATGCTCGCTCACCCGGCGCTGGCCAAGATTCACTTCACCGGCAGCACGCGCGTCGGCCGCCTGCTGATGGACGGGGCGTCGAAGACGGTGACCCGCCTGTCGCTCGAGCTCGGCGGCAACGCCCCGGTGATCATCTTTCCCGACGTCGATCTCGACCAGGTCGTGGCCAGCGCGACCGCGGCGAAGTTCCGCAACGGCGGGCAGGTGTGCGTGTCGCCGCAGCGCTTCCTCGTCGCCAGGGACACGGCGCCCGCCTTCGCTGAGAAGGTCACGGCCGCGGTCGGGGCGCTGCGCGTCGGCGCCGGGCTCGATGCCGCCACCCAGGTCGGACCGCTCATCAACGCCCGGCAGCGCGACCGCGTCGAAGCGCTGGTCGCCGGGGCGCGGGCCGCCGGGGCGCGGGTCGCGGTCGGCGGGGCCCGGCCGCCGGATCGCGACAAGGGCTACTTCTATCTGCCGACGGTCGTGACCGACATCGCCCCCGAGGCGCCGCTCTACCGCGAAGAGATCTTCGGACCGGTGCTTCCGGTGAGCACGTTCGACGGCGTCGACCAGGCGATCGCCCTCGCCAACCAGACGCGCTACGGGCTCGCCGCCTACGTGTGGACGAATCACCTGCCGACCGCGCTGCGCGCCGCCGAGCGCCTCGAGTTCGGTCTGGTCGGCATCAACGAATGGACCCCGCACGGCCCCGAGGCGCCCTTCACCGGCTGGAAGGAAAGCGGCCTCGGCCGCGAGTCGGGCGCCGAAGGCCTCGACGAGTACCTGGAGACGAAGCTGGTCGCGATCGGCGGACTGCCGCGATGAGCGACGCGGTCCATCCGCCGGTGGAACGGACGCTCGGCCGGTGGGACCTCGTCCTGCTGAAGATCGTCGCCATCGTCAACCTGAACAACGTGCCGGCCACCGCGGTCTACGGCTGGTTCTCGGTCGGGCTGTGGGTGCTGGCGTTCGTCGCCTTCTTCGTGCCGGAAGCCATCGCGGTGCTGGTGCTCAGCCGCCGCTATCCCGGCGAGGGCGGCATCTATCTGTGGATCCGCCAGCAGTTCGGCGAGGCGCACGGCTTCCTCGCCGGCTGGTGCTACTGGGCGACCAACCTGTTCTACGTGCCGGTGCTGCTGGTCTACATGGCCGGCATCTTCGCATTCGCCGGCGGCGAGGCGCGCGCCGGCGCGCTGGCCGGGTCGAAAGCCTTCGTCGCGGCGCTGGCGTTCGGCTGGCTCGCGTTCATGACCGTGGCCAACGTCCGCGGCGCCGCGGTCGGCAAGTGGATCCACAACATCGGCGGCGTCAGCAGCCTGGTCAGCGTGGTGCTGGTGATCGTCGCCGCCGGCGCCGCCATCGCCTCGGGGGTGCAGGCCGAGGTGCCGGCGATGACCGGCGTCTCGTGGGAGGCGGCGACCAGCTTCGCCGTGATGTGCAACGCGCTGGTCGGCGCCGAGCTGGCCTCGACGATGGGCGACGAGATCCGCGATCCCCGGCGCGATCTCGGGCCGGCGATCGCCATCGCCGGGGTCGTCTCGATCCTGTCTGTACGTCCTGACCACCGCCGCCGTCCTGCTGCTGGTGCCGGTGAGCGAGGTCGGCGTGCTCCAAGGCATCATGCAGGCCATCGGCATCGGCGCCGGCGCCGCCGGCGCCGGCTGGCTGGTCGCGCCGCTGGCGGTGCTGATGGGCGTGGCGATCGGCGGCGCCGCCTCCGCCTGGTTCGCCGGCTCGGCGCGGGTGCCGTTCGTCGCCGGCTTGACCAGCTCGCTGCCCGAGCCGTTGGGCCGCGTCCATCCGGTCTACAAGTCGCCGCATGTTGCGTTGATGGCCACGGCCGGCGTGCTGCACGCTCTTCACCGCGATCTCGTTCGTCGGATCGTCGGTGAACGAGGCCTATCAGGTGCTGCTCAAGTCGGCGGTGATCATGCAGATGATCCCGTTCACCTACCTGTTCCTGACCCTGGCGCGGACCGGCGGCGTGCCCGCCTGGGCGCGCGCCGCCGGCCTGCTCGGCCTGACCACCACCGTCGTCGGGCTCGGTCGTCGCGTTCCTGCCGACCTCCGATGTCGACAACGTCTGGACCTTCGAGCTGAAGCTGGGCGCCGGGGTGATCGGGCCGATCGCTGTCGGCTGGTACCTGTTCCAGCGCGCGGCGCGGGCTGGTTCGACCGCGTCCCGGACCCGGTAGGAACCCTCCAAAAGCATGACAGACAAAGACTTGACAGCAAGCGGCGGCCCATTTACGTTGAGCGAGTCGTCGTTTCAGCGTCGGGTGGCACGTGGAAGTGGAAGGGTAGCGGCCCGTGGTGGAAGTGGTGGCGAGCACCGAGACCGGTGCTGCGCCCAGATCGCAAGGCGCGACGACCGAGAATATCCGGCAATATTTGAGGGAGGAGCAACGCGGCGAGGTGGGATGCAGCGCCGGTCGAATGCCGGCACCACTTTCACCACGGGCTGCTGAGTATGCGCCGAGTCCTGCCAGTCGTCCTCGTCAGCGTGCTTGCGGTCGCCGGTGTCTCGGCCGATCGGCCGCAGGCGCCGCGCACGCCGCCCGCACCGCCGGCAGCGCCGGTGGCCTCGCATGCGCCGGAGACCCTGTCCGTCGACGCCCAGAACGCCCTCGTCGGCCGCTACTGCGCCACCTGCCATAGCGATCGCGGCAAGGCCGGCGGGTTGACGCTGGCCCACTTCGACGCCGCCAAGCACGTCGAGAACGGCGAGCTCACCGAGAAGATCATCAAGAAGCTGCGCGCCGGGATGATGCCGCCGGCCGGCGCCGCGCGCCCCGATCCGGCCGCGGTCACCGCGATGGTGGCGACGCTCGAGACGGCGATGGACACGGCCGCGGCCGCCGCGCCGCGGCCCGGCTGGCGTCCGTTCCAGCGGCTGAACCGCGCCGAGTATGCCGCCGCGGTCCGCGACCTGCTCGGCCTCGACGTCGACGTCAGCGCGTATTTGCCGGCCGACACCATCAGCGCCGGCTTCGACAACGTCGCCGACGTGCAGAACTTCTCGGCGCAGCTGATGCAGGGCTATCTGAGAGCGGCCAGCCAGATCAGCCGGCTGGCCGTCGGCGATCGCCAGGCCAGCGCCACCTCGGCCACGTTCAAGATCGAGCACAGCCGCTCGCAGATGGCCCACGCCCCGGGCACGCCGATCGGCACCCGCGGCGGGCTGTCGGTGGTCCACGTCTTCCCCGCCGACGGCGAGTACGTGCTCAAGGCGTCGATGGTCTACGCCGCGCTCGGCGGCTTGTTCGGCCGCACGCCGCTGCTGGCGATGGGCTTCAAGGAGCAGGTCGACGTCTCGATCGACGGCGAGCGGGTGGCGCTGCTCGACGTCAGCCCGGCGATGACCGAGACCGACTTCGGCCAGAACAAGGGCCAGAACGGGATGGAGCTGCGCACGGCGCCGATCCACATCACCGCCGGGCCGCACCGCATCTCGGCCGCGTTCCTCCAGCGGCTCGACGGCCCCGTCGACGACCTGCTGGCGCCGATCGAGAACACCGCCGAGGGCGGCGACGGCTACGGCACGACGACCCTGCCGCACATGCGCGACATGACGATTGTCGGACCGGTGAGCGTGACCGGCGTGTCGGACACGGTCAGCCGGCGCCGCGTCTTCATCTGCCGGCCGACCACCGTGCTCGAGGAAGAGCCGTGCGCCGCCCGCATCGTCAAGGACCTGGTGACGCGCGCCTATCGCGGCAAGGGCACGGCGCAGGGCACGGCCGACGCGATGCGGTTCTACCTCGACGGCCGGCGGACCGGCGACTTCGAGGACGGCATCCGCCTGGCGCTGCAGTCGGTCCTGGTCAGCCCGCTGTTCGTGTTCCGCCTCGAGCGGACCCCGGCGACGGCGGCGCCCGATGCCCCGTACCGCATCGCCGACGACGACCTGGCCTCGCGGCTGTCGTTCTTCATCTGGGGCACCGGGCCCGACGCGCCGTTGATGGCGGCGGCGCAGGCCGGCCAGCTGCGGACCGCCGCGCAGATCGAGGCCCAGGTGCGGCGCATGCTCGCCGACCGCCGCGCCGAGGCGCTGTCGACGCGCTTCGCCAGCCAGTGGCTGCGCCTGCAGGACCTCGACGGGCTGCGGCCCGAGTTCACCGAGTACCCGCTGTTCGACGAGCTGCTGCGCGATGCGATGCGCCGCGAGACCCAGCTGTTCTTCGACAGCATCGTGCGCGAGGATCGCAGCGTGCTCGACCTGCTGCGCGCCGACTACTCCTTCGTCAACGAGCGGCTGGCCCGCCACTACGGCATCGCCGGGGTCAACGGCCCGGCCTTCACGCGGGTGACGCTGCCGCCGTATCGCCGCGGGCTGCTCGGCCAGGCCAGCATCCTGACGCTGACCTCGGTGGCCAACCGCACCTCGCCGGTGCTGCGCGGCAAGTGGGTGATGGAGGTGCTGCTCGGCACGCCGCCGCCCCCGCCGCCGCCCGACGTCCCGGCCCTCGACGAGTCGGTCACCGCGTCGGCCGCCGGCAAGCGTCTCACCACCCGGCAGCGGATGGAAGAGCACCGCAAGAGCCCGGCCTGCACCTCGTGCCACAAGGTGATCGACCCGCTCGGCCTGGCCCTCGACAACTTCGACGTCACCGGCGCGTGGCGCCTGAAGGAGAACCAGGTGCCGGTCGATTCCCAGGGCGACCTCTACGACGGCACGAAGATGGTCGGTCCGTCGGGACTGCAGGCGGCGCTGCTCGCGCACTCCGACATGGTGCTGCGCAGCTTCACCGAGAACCTGATGACCTACGCGCTCGGCCGTCGGCTCGAGTACACCGACATGCCGGCGGTGCGCGCCGTGGTCAACGGCGCCGCCAAGGCCGACTACCGCCTGTCGGCGTTCATCCTCGGCGTGGCCAACAGCCAGGCGTTCCGCATGAGCACGTCGGAAGGGTCCCGGGCCGTCACGACGGCCGCCGCGCAGCAGTGAGTCAGACGAACGATCCCGGGCCATGCACGGTCCGGTCAAGGAGCCGCTGGTCATGATCAACACGGGCAGACATCTTCCGCGTCGCACGATGCTCAAGGGCTTGGGCGTGTCGCTGGCGCTGCCGTTCCTTGATGCGATGACCCCGGTGGTCGGCGCCGCGGCGCAGTCGGCGGGAGCGAAGAAGGTGCGGCTGGTCGCCATCGAGATGGTGCACGGCTCGGCCGGCAGCACCCCGTGGGGGATCACCCAGAACCTGTGGGCGCCGAAGGCGAGCGGTCGCGACTTCGACCTCGGGCCCGTCGAGCCTGAAGCCGCTCGAAGGCTTCCGCGACGACATCACCATCATCAGCAACACCGACGTGCGCAACGCCGAGGCGTTCACGCTGCCCGAGATCGGCGGCGACCACTTCCGCTCGAGCGCGGTGTTCCTGACCCAGATGCACCCCAAGCAGACGCAGGGCTCCGACGTCTTCGTCGGCACCTCGCTCGACCAGCTCTACGCGCGCCGCTTCGGCCAGGACACGCCGATTCCGTCGATGCAGCTGTGCATCGAGAACGTCGATCAGTCGGGCGGCTGCTCCTACGGCTACTCCTGCACCTACACCGACTCGATCAGCTGGGGCGTCGCCCGAACAGCCGCTGCCGATGGTGCGCGACCCGCGCGTGGTCTTCGACTCGCTGTTCGGCGTCGGCGCCACGCCGGGCGAGCGGCGCCAGCGCCGCGTCGAGGATCAGAGCCTGCTCGACTGGCTCGCCACGTCGGTCGCGCAGCTCAAGCGCGACCTCGGCGCCGGCGACCGCGCCCGTCTCGACGACTACCTGACCGAGATGCGCGAGGTCGAGCGCCGCATCCAGAAGGTCGAGGCCTACAACAGCAGCGGCGAGGCCCGCGAGCTGCCCGGGGCGCCGATTGGCGTGCCCGATTCGTTCTCCGAGCACGTCAAGCTGATGTTCGACCTGCAGGCGCTGGCCTTCGCCTCGGACGTGACCCGCGTCTTCGCCTTCAAGCTCGGACGCGACGCCTCGAACCGTACCTATCCGGAGAGCGGGTTCAACGGCGCGTTCCACTCCACGTCGCACCACGGCGAACGTGAAGGCACGATCCGGGAGTTCGCCCGGATCAACCACTACCACGTGAGCATGGTCCCGTATTTCCTGGAGAAGCTGAAGAACACGCCCGACGGCGACAGCAACCTCCTCGACAACTCGCTGATCATCTACGGATCGCCGATGGGCGACTCCCACGTCCACAACCACAAGCGCTGCCCGCTGTTCCTCGCCGGCCACGCCGGCGGGCGGCTGAAGGGCGGCGTGCACATCGCCAACGCCGACGGCACGCCGATGGCCAACGCCATGCTCTCGGTGATGCAGACGCTCGGTTTCGACGACATGACCAGCTTCGGCGACAGCACGGCGCCGCTGGATCTGTCGGGCGGCGGCGCGACCACGGCCGCCGCCGCGCAGGGCTAAGGCCATGGCCCGACCCACGCTCGGCACGGCGCTCCGCGCCGCTGGACTCTGCGCCCTCCTCGCCACGGCGACGGTGTCGGCCGCCGTCGACGCGCCGGTCGCCGATGCCGCCGCGCGCGGCGACGCCGCTGCCGTCGAGGCGCTGCTCACCAAGGGGGCCGACGTCAACTCGCCGCAGGGCGACGGGATGACGGCGTTGCACTGGGCGGCGATGAACGACGAGCCGACCCTGGCCGCGGTGCTGCTGCAGGCCGGTGCCAACCCGCGGGCCGCGACCCGCGTCGGCGCCTACACGCCGCTGCTGCTGGCCGCCAAGCTCGGCCACCGCGGCGTCGTCGAGGCACTGCTCAAGGGCGGGGCCGATCCGGCCACCAAGACCGACAACGGCACGACCGCGCTGATGTTCGCGGCCGCCTCGGGCGATCTCGAGTCGGTCGACCTGCTCCTCGCCCGCAAACCCGACGTCAACGCCCGCGAGTCGACGCGCGGGCTGACCGCGGCGATGTTCGCGGCGGCCGCCAACCGCGCCACCGTGGTCGCGCTGCTGGGCCGCAACGGCGCCGACCTGTCGGCCACCTCGACCCCGCTCGACTTGCGCGTCCTCGACCGCAGCCGCTTCGCCGGCGTGCTGTTCGGCAACCCGTCGCCGCCCAAGACGCCGGGCGGCGAGGCCGGCTCGGTGGAGGGCGGCGGACGCAACGGCATGAACCGCCCGGCCACGCAGACCCGCGTCGCCGGGTGGATCGCGACTTCTCCGGCAACGAACTGGTCAACACCCAGGGCGGCATGACGCCGCTGCTCTTCGCCGCGCGGCAGGGCCACATCGAAACCGCGACGGCGTTGCTCGAGGCCGGTGTCGTCGTGAATCAGGCCAAGGTCGGCGATCTGACCAGCCCGCTGCTGATGGCCGCGATCAACGGCCACTACGACCTGGCCAAGGTGCTGCTCGACCGCGGCGCCGACCCCAATCTGGCGTCGTTGAACGGCGTGACGCCGCTCTACGCCGTGCTGAACCTGCAGTGGGCGGCCCGCGCCGGGCGGCCGCGCCTGCAGGCGCACCGCGATCAGACGCTGTCGTATCTCGACATCATGACGGCGTTGCTCGATCGCGGCGCCGATCCGAACGCGCGACTGACGACGCGGGTGTGGTATTCGGGCGGCCTGTCGGGCGTCGACGAGATCGGCTCGACGCCGTTCTGGCGCGCCGCCTACGCCAGCGACCTCGACGCGATGCGGCTGCTCGTGGCGCGCGGCGCCGACCCGAACATCCCCACGGTCAAGGGCATCGGCCGGCCGCCGACCGACGACGGCCAGCGTGAGTACACCGACGTCTCGGGCCGGCCGGTCATTCCCACCGGCGGCCCCGGCGTGCCGCCGCTGGTCGCCGCCTCGGGCGTCGGCTACGGCGAGGGCTTCGCCGCCAACACCCACCACTACGCGCCCACCGGGATGATGGCGGCGGTGCGCTATCTGATCGAGGAGCTGGGCGCCGACGTCAACGCCATCGACCACGAAGGCAACACCGCGCTGCACAACGCCGCGGCCCGCGGCGACGTCGAGATGATCAAGTACCTGGTGGCCAAGGGCGCCGACCCGCTGGTCGTGAATCGCGAGGGCAACAGCACCGCCGACATGGCCAACGGCCCGGTGCAGCGGATCCAGCCGTGGCCCGAAGCGCTGGCGCTGCTCGAGCAGCTGGGCGCCGTCAATCACCACCGCTGCGTGTCCTGCTAGGGTCGGGTCACTGATCGTCGCGGCCGAGCGCCGTGTCTCCGGAGGCTTCCATGCGCCGTCTGTTCGTGATCGCGTGCGCTGCTGCCCTGCTGCCCGTTGCGGCGGCGGCACAGTCGCACACCCTGGTGGCACTCAGCCACGAAGACCACACCGCCTACGAGATCGACCCGGCCACCGGCCAGGTGGTGCACAAGTTCACCGCCCAGAACCAGCCGCACGAGGGCGTGGCCTCGCCCGACGGGCGCACCTACTACCTGGCGGTGCCCAACGGCCCGCACGTGGTCGTGCTCGACGGCCAGACCTTCGCGCAGAAGGCGATCGTCGAGTCGCCGTTCTTCAAGTCGACCAAGAACAAGGGCTCGGCCTCGCCGCACGGCATCGCCATCACCGACGACGGCCGGCGGGTCTACGTCGGGCTCGAGAACGCCGACATCCCGGGCATCGTCGTCATCGACACCGCCAGCAACAAGGTGCTCAAGAAGATCGACGTGGTGCTGCAGGGCGGCCACTTCCTCGCCATCCAGCCCAAGACCGGCAAGCTCTACTACCCGATGCGGGAGGATCACCGCGTGCTGGTGATCGACACCGCCACCGACACCATCACCAAGGTGATCCCGATCGCCGGCGGGCCGGTCGGCGTCGGCTTCGCGCCCAACGGCGAGGTCTGGATCCACAACGACGGCGACGGCACGGTGCACGTGATCGACTCGGCCAAGGACGAGGTCGTCAAGGTGCTGCAGGGGCTGGGCAAGGGCGCCGGCCGCATGGCCGTCTCGGCCGATGGCCGCTGGGCCGCCTCGACCCACGGCGGCACCCAGGACGTGGCGCTGATCGACGCCGCGCACCAAGGAGGTGGCGGCGACGATCCCCCTCGGACGCGGCCCCGGCTTCCCCGTCTTCTCGCCCGACGGATCGAAGCTCTACGTCATGAACTCCGGCGGCGGCGACGTCGCGGTGATCGACACCGCCTCGAAGACGGTGGTGGCGCGCCACAAAGTGGGCGTCAACCCGTTCGGCGGCGGGCTGCGCACGACCACGGCGTCGAGCCGGCAGTGAGGCACCGGGCGGCGCTGGTGGCGCTGACCCTGGCGTCGGCGACCGTCGCGCTGTTCGCCGGCGCCGATCGCGCCCGCCGGTGGCCGCGGCGCCGATCCGCGGCTTCACCGCCGGCCGGCGCCGAAGCCCAGCGGGCCCTCGAGACCCGGTTCCGGGCGCTGCCGACCGCCGCCGCGTCGAGCAATGGCACCGCTACTTCACCCGCGAGCCCCATCCCGCGACCTCGCCGCGCACCAAAGCGATCGCCGAGTACATCGCCGAGCAGTGGCGGGCGCAGGGCCTGGAGGACGTCGCCCTGCGCCGCTACGACGTGCTGTCGTCGAATCCGCGGCGGGTGCACGTCGAGATGGTGGCGCCGCGCCGCTACGTGCCGACGTTGCGCGAGGATCCCGTATCCCGAGGACCCGGACTCGGCCCAACCGACGGTCAGCGGCGCGTGGACGTCGTTCTCGGCCTCGGGTGACGTCACCGCACCGGTCGTCTACGCCAACAGCGGCAACCCGGCCGATTACGCCCTGCTGCGCCAGAACGGCATCGACCCGACCGGGCAAGATCGTCGTCGTCCGCTACTCGAATCCGTACAGCTATCGCGGGTTCAAGGCGCTGACCGCCGAGCGCGAAGGGGCGGCGGCGATGATCGTCTACTCCGACCCGGCCGAGGACGGCTACGGCAAGGGCGAGGTCTTCCCGCGCGGTCCGTGGGGCCGGCGAGCCACCTGCAGCGCGGCGGCATCGCCTACGACTACATCGTGCCCGGCGATCCGCTGACGCCCGGCTGGGCGTCGATCGACGGCGCCCGGCGGATCCCGGCCGCCGAGGCGGTGTCGATCCCGAAGGTGATGGCGCTGCCGATGTCCCATCGCGACATCCAGCCGATCCTCGAGGCGCTCGGCGGTCCTGCCGGCCCCCGCGGCCTGGAAAGGCGGGCTGCCGATCACCTATCGCCTCGGCGGCGCGGCCCGGCTGCGCGTGCAGATCGACATGCAGACCGACGTGCAGCCCAACTACGTCGTCGAGGGCCGCATCCGGGGCAGCGAGCGCCCCGACGAATGGGTCGTGCTCGGCAACCACCACGACGCGTGGGTGTTCGGTGGCGTCGATCCGTCGAGCGGCACGGCGTCGATGATGGAGCTGACCGCGGCGCTCGGCCGGTTGAACGCAGCAGGGCGTGCGGCCGCGCCGCACGCTGGTGTTCGGCAGCTGGGACGGCGAGGAGGTGACGCTCACCGGGTCGACCGAATGGGGCGAGCACTTCGCCGACGAGCTGAAGAGCAAGGCGGTCGCCTACCTCAACGTCGACTCGTCGGCCTCGGGGCCCTCACTCGGCGTGTCGGCGGTCGGCACGCTGGCGCCGATGATCGAGGAGCTCACGCGCGACCTGGCGGATCCGTCGGGCCGATCGCTGCACGAGGCGTGGACGACCTCGACGGCCGACGCCGTCGACGCTGCCGACCGGTGGACGCTCGGCCGACGCACTGGTCGTCACCCGCATCGGCAGCGGATCCGACCACACCGTGTTCATCAACCATCTCGGCGTGCCGGTCGTCGACATGAGCTTCAGCGGGCCCTACGGCGTCTACCACTCGGCCTACGACAGCCACTACTGGGTGTCGCGGCTCGGCGATCCCGGATTCCGGTATGCCCAGCTGATGACCCAGCTCTGGGGCACGATGGCGCTGCGGCTCGCCAACGCCGCCGCTGCTGCCCCTCGACGTCGAGGTCTACGCCGCGGCGCTGAGCGGCTTCGTCGGCGGGCTCGACGAGATCCCCGATCGGACGGCGCGGCTCGACGTGCAGCCGCTGACCGCCGCCGTGCAGGCGCTGGCCGAGGCCGGCCGCGGGCTGAACGCCCGCGCCGCCGCGGCCCTGGCCTCGGGACGACTCGACGCCGGGTGCGGCCGACGCCGTGAACCGCGCGCTGCTCCAGTTCGAGCGCACCTGGCTCCACGAGCCCGGCATCCCCGGACGGCCGTGGTTCAAGCACCTGCTGTTCGCGCCGCGCTACACCTACGCGGCGATGACGCTGCCGGGCATCACCGAGGCCGCCGAGGCCGGCGACTGGGCGCGGGCCGCGGCGCAGCGCGACCTGCTGATCGAGAAGGTGCGCGCCAACGTCGCGCTCGTGCAGCAGGCCGCGCGGGCGCTGCCCTAGCGGCTCACATCACGTCGGGCGCAGCGAGGGACGGATCGCCGCCAGGCCGGCGGTGAGCCGGCTCACCGCCCGTTCGATCGCCGCCAGCCTGCGTCGGCAGCCGATCGGGCAGGCCGGCCCGCGCCGCCGTCTCGAGGGCGCGCGCCGGCGTATAGGCGGCGCCCAGCGAAAAGAGCGACACCGCGCCCTTGAGCGCGTGGGCGGCTCGGGCCATCGCCGCCGGGTCGCCGCTCGCCACCGCCTGCCGGATCGCCTCGATCTGCGCGGGCGCATCGGCCAGGAACACGCCGAGCGTCTCGTCGAGCAGCGCCTGATCGTGGCCGAAGGCCTCGAGCAGCGACGGCACGTCGACCGGCGCCGACGGCCGGGCCGGCGCGGGCGTTCCGCCGGCGCGCCGGACGTCGCATCGACGCCGGGCCAGCGCCGGCGAAGAGCCCGTCGATCGCGGCGAGCAGCGCCTCCGGCCGCACTGGTTTGGCGACGAACGCGTTCATCCCGGCGGCGAGGCAGCGCTCGCGGTCGCCGGACATCGCGTGGGCGGTGACGGCGACGATCGGCGTCGACCTGGTTCGGACCGCCGGCTCTGAGCGCGGATCGCCGCGGTGGCCTCGTAGCCGTCCATCCCCGGCATCTGCACGTCCATCAGGATGACGTCGAAGCGCCGCTCGGCCGCCACCGTCACCGCCTCGCTGCCGGTCGTCGCCACCGTCACGTCGTGGCCGCGCTGCGTCAGCACGTGGGTCACGACGGCGCGGTTGGTGACGTTGTCCTCGACGACGAGCACGTCGAGGCGGTGCGCCGGCCGGGCCGGCGCGGCGCGGCGATGCGGCGCCGCGACCTTCGGCGCCGGCGTCACCGCTGCCAGCAGCGCGCCGAGCAGCTCCGACTGGCGCAGCGGCTTGGTCAGCTGGGCGACGATCATGCGATCGGCGAGCCGGCGCTGCGGCCGCGGCGGCGCCCCGGCGGGGGTGAGGAGGATCACCTTGAGGTCGGCGTAGCGCGGGTCGGCCGCGATCAGTCGGGTCAGGCCGAACCCGTCGACGCCGGGCATCTCGGCGTCGATCAGGGCGAGCGGCAGCGGCGTGCCGCGATCGGCGGCGGCGCCGAGGACGCCCATCGCCGCCGCCGCCGAGTCGACGACGGTCGGCGCCATGCCCCAGCTGGCGAGCAGATCCCCGATGACGGCGCGGGCGGTCGCGCTGTCGTCGACGGCGAGCACGCGCCGGCCGCGCAGCGCGTCGGTCGGCCGCTCGGTCGGCGGCTTCGGCCGGATCGGCCAGCGGGAAGCGCAAGGCGACATGGAACTGGCTGCCCTGCCCCGGATCGCTCGTCAGCCAGATGCGGCCGCCCATCAGCTCGACCAGCTGGGCGCTGATCGTGAGCCCGAGGCCGGTGCCGCCGAAGCGCCGGCTGGTCGACGCGTCGGCCTGGACGAAGGCGCCGAAGATCTGCCACTGCTGCTCCGGGGCGATGCCGATGCCGGTGTCGGTGACGGTGAAGCGCAGCGCCGCCTCGCCGTCGACGACGACGTCGCGGGCGACGTCGACGTCGATGTGGCCGGCCTCGGTGAACTTGATCGCGTTGCCGACGAGGTTGAGGATCACCTGGCGCAGCCGGCCGGCGTCGCCGATCAGCGCGTCGGGGACGTCGGGCCGGATCCGGCAGGTCAGCTCCAGGCCCTTCTCGTGGGCGCGTCCGGCCATCAGCTTGACCGCGTCTTCGACCGTCTCGCGCAGCGCGAATCGGGCCCGGTCGAGCAGCATGCGGCCGGCCTCGACCTTCGACACGTCGAGGATGTCGTTGAGGATCACCAGCAGCGCCTCGGCCGACTGGTTCGCGGTTTTCACGAACTCGCGCTGCCGCGGCGTCAGCCGCGTCTGCAGCGCCAGCGCCGTCATGCCGATCACCGCGTTCATCGGCGTGCGGATCTCGTGGCTCATGTTGGCGAGGAACTCGCCCTTGGCGACCGTTGCGGCCTCGGCCCGCCGCCGCGCGACTTCGAGCTCACGGACCATCCGCGCCAGGCGCTCGGTCGACTCGGCCTGCTGCTCCGCCGCGCGCTTGCGTTCGGTGACGTCGCGGGCCGCGGCGTAGACGGCGCGCTCGTGCACGTAGGGCACCGACGTCCACTGCAGCCACCGATAGCTGCCGTCCTTGGCCCGGTAGCGGTTCTCGAAGTCGCGGACGCGGACGCCCGAGGTCAGCGCGCCGAGGGCGCTGGCCGTCGCCGTCGCTGGTCGTCGGGATGGACGAACGACATGAAGGGCTTGGCGCGCAGCTCCTCGGTGTCGTAGCCGAGCACGCGCGTCCACGCCGAATTGACGCGGATGAAGTAGCCGTCGAGGTTGGCCACGCACAGCAGGTCGAGCGACAGCTCGAAGAAGCGCTCGAGCTCGTCGGCGGTCCGCTGGCGCTCGACGTAGAGGCCGATCTGGCGCCCGACCGCGGTCATCGTCGCCAGCTGGTCGGCGGAGACGGTGCGGGCCGCGCGGCAGAAGAACTCCATCACGCCGACGACGGTGTCGCCGTACTGGATCGGCACCGCGGCGGCGCCGTGCAGCCCGGCGCGCTCGGCGGCGGCGGCGCGTGGAAAGTTGGGGTCGAGGACGACGTCGGTGAGCGCCGCCGGCGTCCGCGACCCCCACACCCGGCCGGGCAGGCCGACCCCGGCCGGAAAGGTCATCTCGCGCGAGATCGTCGAGAACTCGTCGAACGGCCCCGGGCCCGGCGGCCAGGTGCCGACGCAGTGCAGCGCCCGGCCGTCGCGGTCGACGTCCCAGAACGCCGCGCATTCCCAGGCGTACGGCGCGGCCACGGCCGCCAGCATCTCCGGCGCCGCCTCGGCCAGCGTCGCCGCCTCGGCCAGCAGGCGCGCGATCACGTGGACGATCGCGACGTGCGCGCCGCCGACGTCGGCGGCTCCGGGCGGGTCAAGTGCGGCCACGGTTTCCCTCCGGAAACGAAGGGACTACACTACTGCCATTCGCCGCGTTTGTCGTCGGTCCCTGCACGACGTATACGAGGAGGCTGTGGTATGTCGGCGCCCGCACCGATCGGCCCGCATGTGCTCGTGGTCGACGACGACCGCGCCTTCCGCCACGTCATCGCCACGCTGCTGCAGAAGGCCGGCTACGTCACCGACCAGACCGGCGACGGCGCCGATGCGCTGGCCCGGCTCGAAGCGGACGCCGGTCGACCTGATGCTGCTCGACATCTCGCCTGCCCGGGCTGAACGGCCTCGAGGTGCTGGCCGAGATCCGCCGCGGCGACACCCATCCCGCCCCGCGTCGTGATGCTCACCGCCGACGACACGCCCGACGCGCTGATCCAGGCGATGCGCGGCCAGGCCGATCGGTTCGTCCGCAAGCCGGTGGCGCCGGGGCGGGTCATCGACGTCGTGAAAGAGGTGCTGGCCGACGGCGCCGGCCACCGCCCTGCCGATCCAGGTGGTGTCGGCCCGGCCGGAATGGGTCGAGCTGGTCGCGCCGTGCTCGCTCGACGTCGCCGACCGCATCCAGGAGTTCGTGCTGCACCTCGACGCCGACCTCGCCCGAGGACGTCCGCGAGTCGATGGCGCAGGCGTTCCGCGAGCTGCTGTCGAACGCCATCGAGTGGGGCGGACGCCTCGACCCGACGCAGTACGGTCCGGATCTCGTGCCTGCGCACTGAAGCGCCTGCGGATCTACCGCATCGCCGATCCCGGCGACGGCTTCGACATCGACCAGCTCGCCCACGCGGCGGTGTCGAACCCGGCCGACGACCCGCTCGAGCACGCGCGGGTGCGCGAGGCGAAGGGGCTCAGGCCCGGCGGCCTGGGCCTGCTGATGTCGAAGGCGCTGGTCGACGAGGTCATCTACAACCAGAAGCGCAACGAGGTCGTGCTCGTGAAGTACCTCGACTGAGGGCCGGCGATGCTGACCATTTCCACGCGCATGATCGGCGACGTTGCCGTGCTGTACCTGACCGGACGCCTCGTCGCTCGAGGACACCGAGTCGCCGCTGCGGACCGAGATCGATCAGCTGATCCGTGACGGCCGCGTCAAGCTGGTGCTCGACCTGGCCGCCGTGACCTACATCGACAGCGCCGGCCTCGGCCTGATGGTGGCGAAGTTCGTCAGCCTGCGCAGCCGCGGCGGCGACCTGCGTCTGGTGCATCCGACGCCGCGCAGCATGCACCTCATGACCATCACCAGCCTGGCGACGGTGTTCGAGACCTACGCCACCGAAGACGCCGCCGTGCGCAGCTTCGAGGACCACTGACCTGCGCCGTCGCGCGCAGAGGAGACCGTCCATGCCCAGCCGCCGGCTCATCGGCCAGAACTACACCACGCCCGACCTCGTCGCCAAGGTGACCGGACGCGCGAAGTACGCCGAGGACTACCGCGCCGACGGGCATGCTCTTCTGCAAGCTGCTGCTCAGCCCGATGCCGCACTGCCGCGTGCGCGCGTCTCGACACGCGCGGGCGCTGGCGATGCCCGGGGTCAAGGCCATCCTCACCGCCGACGACCTGCCGAAGCCGGCGGCGCCGGCCGAGGGTGCGCTGCCGCCCGAGGTCGCGCTCACCAACGAGCCGGTCTATCAGGGCGAGCCGATCCTGGCGTGGCCGCGGTGGACGAGTGGACGGCCGCCGAAGCCATCGAGGCCATCGCGCATCGACTTCGAGCCGCTGCCCTTCGTCGTCGATCCCCTCGCCAGCCTGCGTCCCGGCGGCCCGAACGCGCGCCTCCAGGGCAACGCGTTCGTCGACGGCAAGCTCGCGACCGTGAAGTGGGACGGCCGCGGCGTTCGCCGCGGCCGCGCGACGGCGCGCTGCCGGTCGGCGACCGACGGCACGCGCTGGGCCTACGGCGACGTCGACGCCGGCTTCGCCGCCGCCGCGCTGGTCCTCGACGAGACGTTCCACACCAACGCCACCGGCCACGAGCCGCTCGAGACCCGGTCGGCGATGGCCTACTGGCAGAACGGCAAGCTCTACCTCCATGGCTCGACGCAGAGCGTGGCGCAGACCGTGGAGAGCGTGGCGCGGTGGACCGGCGTCGACGCCGCGCAGGTGGTGATCGTCAGCGAGTACACCGGCGGCGGCTTCGGCAGCAAGATTCCCGGCGCCCACTCGATGGCGATTCCGGCGCTGCTGGCCAAGAAGGCCGGCGCGCCGGTGATGATGCGCATCACCCGCGAAGAGGAGCACTACATCGGCCGCACCCGGCCGAACCTCCTCGGCCGGGTGAAGGTCGGCCTGCGCAAGGACGGCCGGATCACCGCCATCGATCTGTTCGTGGTCCAGGACGCCGGCCCGTACGAGGACCAGTACGACCTCATCTCGGCGCCCGGCATCTGCTCGCTCGCCTACCAGCCGCTGGCGATGCGCTTCCGCGGCCTCTCGGTGCTGACCAACAACCCGCCGCGCACGTCGCAGCGGTCGCCGGGCGGCATGCAGCAGAACGCGATCCTCGAGCCGGTGCTGGCCAAGGCGGCGCGACAGCTCGGCCTCGACGCGGTCGAGCTGCACCGGGTCAACGCGCCGTCGGGCAAGGCGCCGCTCGGCCCGCCCGGCAAGGAGGGCAAGCGCAGCTACGTGACCAGCGCGTTCGTGCGCGAGGCGCTCGACAAGGGCGCCGCGCTCTTCAACTGGGACGAGCGCAAGCAGCGCAGCCGGCAGCGCCGCGGCGCCGCGGTGCGCGGCGTCGGCGTGTCGGTGAGCCCGTTCATCGGCGGCTACTCGATCAACTACGACGGCCTGCTGACCATCCGGCCGGACGGCCGGCTGGTCGTGCAGTCGGGCGCCGGCAACCTCGGCACCCACTCGGTGATCGACGTGGCGCGCGTGCCGGCCGAGATCCTCGACATGCCGTGGGAAAAGGTCGAGGTCGTGTGGGGCGACACGAGCAAGCACCTGCCGTGGACCTGCACGTCGGATGGCAGCCAGACCATCCACGCGATGACCCGCGCCAACCACGCCGCCGCGCACGACGCCATCGGCAAGCTGCGACAGATCGCCGCGACGCGATCTGGGCGGACGGCCCGAGGACTACGACGTCGGCGGCGAACGCGTCTACCGGCGCGGCGCGCCCGGGCGCGGCCTGACCTTCGCGCAGGCAGCCACGCGCGCCATCGCGCTGGGCGGCGCCTACGACGGGCACGAGCTGCCGGCGGACATCCACGCCATGACCAAGGCGTCGGCGACGGCGCTCGCCGGCCTCGGGCTGATGGGCGTGGCCAAGGACACCTATCCCCACGACGGCGAGACGCATTCCTACGTCGTCGGCTTCGCCGAGGTCGAGGTCGACGTCGAGACCGGCGTCGTGCGGTTGATCGAGTACACCGCGGTCGCCGACGTCGGCACCGTGATCAACCCGCGCAGCCTCGGCGGCCAGATCCTCGGCGGCAGCTGCCTCGGCATCGGCCACGCGCTGTGCCAGCGGTCGGTCTACGACCAGCAGTACGGCGTCGCGCTCGCGCGCCGCTTCCATCACACCAAGCCGCTGACGATCATGGACATCCCGGCGACCGGGATGCACCAGGCGGCGCTCGACCTCGCCGATCCCGACACGCCGGTCGGCGCCCGCGGCGTCGGCGAGCCGCCGGTCGGTGCCGGCTATCGGCGCGGTGCTGGCGGCGATTGCCGACGCGGTCGGCGACGACGTGTTCCGGCGCGCTCCGGTGACGCCCGACCTGATCCTCACCTCGCTCGAGGCCGGCCGGCGCGTGCACGACGTGCTCACGTCGCATATCTAGCGCGGGGCTGGCTGGGGCTGCGGGTCAGCCGCGCTCGGGCTGGCGAAAAAATACGATGATGGCCATCATCAATAGATATATGATGGCCGCCAGGTATTCACCTCGAGGAGCGCCCCCGTGCCACGCGTGTCCAAGGCCCAGGCCAGGGCCAACCACCAGGCCATCGAAACCGCCGCCTCGCGCCTGTTCCGGCAACGCGGCTTGAGCGGCGTCAGCGTCGCCGAGCTGATGGCCGAGGCCGGACTCACCCACGGCGGCTTCTACGCCCACTACGCCTCCAAGGACGCGCGTCGCCGCCGCGGCGTGCGCCGCCGCATTCGCGCAGGCCGCGGCGAAGTGGCAGGCGCGGATCGAGGCCGCCGCCGATCGCCGCGCCGCCCGCCGCGCCATCGCCGAGGGCTATCTGCGGCCGACCAATGCCGATCCAGCGGTCGCCACCTGTCCGACGGCGACGCTGGCCGCCGACGTCGCCCGCGAACCGGCGCGACATCCGATTCACGCCGCCTACGTCGCCGGGGTCCACGCGCAGGTCGCGGCGCTGGCCGATCTCGGCGAGAGCGGCGACGACGGCCGCGACCGCGCCGCCGCCTGCGTGCAGCTGGCGACGATGATGGGCGCACTGCTGCTGGCCCGGGCGACGCGCGGCGATGCCATCGCCACCGAGATTCTCGACGCGGCGCGGCGCCACCTCACCACCGACCTGCCGCCGCGGCCACCGCTGCTCCCCGTGCCCGGCGCCAGCCGGCGCGCGCGTCGCGGGCTGCCGCGCCGGGAGGGCACGCCGTGACCGCCACCGCGACGGGACCGGCGCGGCGCGTCCACTACGCGTGGGTGATCGCCGCCGTCACCTTCGTGGTCCTGCTCGATCACGGCCGGCGTCCGCGCCACTCCCGGCCTGTTCATGGTGCCGCTCGAGAGCGAGTTCGGGTGGAGCCGCGCCGTGATCTCGGCCGCCGTCGCCGTCAACATCGCCCTGTTCGGATTGATCGGCCCGTTCGCCGCCGCGGTGATGGATCGCTGGGGACTGCGCCGGGTGGTGCTCGGCGCCGTGCTGCTGCTCGCCGCCTCGATGGCGGCCTCGGCGCGCATGCACGCCGAATGGCAGCTGATGCTGCTGTGGGGCGTGCTGGTCGGCACCGGTACTGGCGTCACGTCGATGGTGCTCGCCGCGATCGTCGCCACGCGGTGGTTCGACGAAAAACGCGGCGTCGTGCTCGGGGCGCTCTCGGCCGCCAACGCCACCGGTCAGCTGGTGTTCCTGCCGCTGCTCGCCGGCGTCGTCGAGACGCGCGGCTGGCGCACCGCCGCACTGATCGTCGCCGCGGCGGCGCTCGTCGTCGCGGCGATCGTGTTCCTCTTCATGCGCGATCGGCCCGGCGACATCGGCCTGCGGCCATATGGCCACGACCCCGACGCCCCGACCCCGCCGGCGACGCGTCGCCTGGCACCGCTGGCCGCGTTGGCCCACGCGGCCCGCAGCAAGGCGTTCTGGATCCTCGCCGGCACGTTCTTCGTCTGCGGGGCCAGCACCAACGGCCTCATCGGCACCCATCTCATCTCGGCCTGCCACGACGTCGGCATCCCGGCCGTGCGTTCGGCGCAGCTGCTGGCGCTGATGGGGATCTTCGACATCCTCGGCACCACCGCCTCGGGCTGGCTGACCGATCGCTACTCGTCGCGGCACCTGCTGTTCGGCTACTACACGCTGCGCGGGCTGTCGCTGCTGTTCCTGCCGGCGACGCTCGCCGGCGGCGGCGCCAGCCTGGGGATCTTCGCGGTGTTCTACGGGCTCGACTGGATCGCGACGGTGCCGCCGACGGTGAAGCTCACCACCGAGGCGTTCGGGCGCGAGAACACCGGCGTCGTCTACGGCTGGATCGGCGCCAGCCATCAGCTCGGCGCATCGCTGGCGGCGTTCGGCGCCGGCGCGATCCGCACCGAGCTCGGCGACTACCGGATGGCGTTCCTGGTCGCCGGCGTGCTGTGCCTGGTGGCAGGGGTCTCGTTCCTCACGATCGGCCGGCGCGCCCTCGTCGTGCCCGGCGCGCAGCCCTCGCCCGCCTGACGCACCACGGGCGTCAGCTCAGCGTGATCGACGAACCGGCGACCTCGTGAACGCGATCGCCAGACCTGCGGTCATCGCCAGCAACGAGGCGAGATGGGCGACCGCCAGGCCGCCCAACACCGGCTCGCGCACGCGCAGGAACTCGATGGCGAAACGAAGTGTGCCGGCGAGGATCAGGTAGCGTCCGAACACGGCCTGGTCGGAGTGACCGGTGCGACGCCAGCGAACCAGGAGCAGCGCCACGAGCGCGAGCGGAATGGCCTCGTACAGCTGCGTCGGATGCACTGGGACGGTCGTGGGCGGCAGGCCTTGGGGAAACGCCACCGCCCACGGCAGCGAGCTGGGCACGCCGTAGTCGTCCCCCACCAGGAAGCAGCCGATCCGCCCGATGGCGTGGCCGATCGCGAGAGCAGGCGTCGCCGCCGCCAGCACCGCCATCATCGGCAACCGCCGCAGGCGCATCACCGCGAGGCCGGCCGTCAGGCCGCCGGCCAGGCCGCCGAACCAGCTCAGGCCGCCGCGGGCGAACAGCAGGTCGACGAACGGCTCGGCGCCGGCGTGTTCGATCGCCCACACCAGCTTGGCACCGACGAGTCCGCCGAGCACGCCGGCCATGCCGGCATCGACGGCATTCTCGGGCAGCCCGACGCGGCGAAGTTCGCGCTGGAACAGCCACACACCGACCAGCGCCGCGATGGCGACCAGCACGCCGAAGCTGGTGACCTCGAACTCGCCGATGCGGAACAGGACCGGGTAGATACTCGCCTCCGTGCGCCGTCGGTCGCGACCTTACCCTGACACCGGACCGACGCGGTCGAGCCGCGTCCCGAGCCCGCCCTGGTACGCCACCGCGTAGCAATCCCGCCGCGGATCGGCGCCGGCGAGGCGCGTCTTGGTCGCCGGATCGATCATCACGGTGGTGGCGCAGCCCGACATCCCGAAGGCGCGGATACGGCTGACGTCGTGCCCGCGCGCCTTCAGTTCGTTGAAGACGTCGTCGGGAATCGTCGCCTCGAGATTGAGCTTGTTGAAGCCGGCGTCGTGCGGCCAGAACGAGCCGTGGAAGTGCAGCGTCTGGAAGCGCGGCCACTCGAGCGCGCTGTGGACGTTGGGATACCAGCGGTCCCAGAACTCGACGATGTTGAGGAACGCCTGCAGGATCGTCTGGTCCTGGTTGTCGCCGCCGGGCGTGCCCAGCGCCATCAGCGGCTGGCCGTCCTTGAACACCAGGCTCGGCGTCAGCGTGTAGCGCGGGCGGGCGCGGGGACGGATCTGGTTGGCGCGGGTCTTGTCGAGCCAGAACTGCTCGCCGCGGACGCTCATGCCGATGCCGGTGTCACCGAGGATCACCGCGCCGGGCACCCAGCCGCCGCTCGGGGTGGCATCGAAGACGTTGCCGGCCTTGTCGACGATCGCCATGTGCGTCGTGTCCTTCGAGACGCCGGCCGAGTCGAGGCCGCGCGACATCACCTGTGACGCGTCGTCGCCCGACGTGGTCGTGGTGCCGTCGGCGATGTTGTACTTGGCGAACGGCCAGGTCTTGACCTTGGAATCGTGTGCCAGCGGATCGCCGGCGATGAAGGCCCGCGACGCCTGCCGCGGGTTGATCAGCGCCGCGCGCTGCCTGGCGTAGGCCTTCGACAGCAGCCCCTCGCCCGGCACCTGCACGAACGCCGTGTCGGCGTAGTAGGTGTCGCGGTCGGCATAGGCCAGCTTCATCGACTCGGTGACCGTGTGCACGTAGTCGGCGCTGTCGTGCCGCATCCCCGCCAGGTCGAAGGTCTCGAGGATGTTGAGCGCCTGCAGCATCACCGGGCCCTGGCTCGAGAAGCCGTGCTTGTAGACGGTGTAGCCACGATACGTCGTCGACGCCGGCTCCTCGATGCGTGCGAAGTACTCGGCGAAGTCGCTGGCGTCGAACGGCGCCTGGTGCTTCTGCAGGAACGCCACCATCTCCCTGGCGATGTCGCCCTTGTAGAAGCGATCGCGGGCGGCGGCGATGCCGGCCGCCCGGCTGCGTCCCTTGGCGCCGCGTTCGGCCTCGACCATCCGCGTCAGCGTGCGGGCCAGCGTCGGCAGCTTGATGGTGTCGCCGGCCTTGTGCGGCGTGCCGTCGGGCTTCAGCCAGTAGCGCTGGTTGTCGGGCCACTGTTTGAAGAACTCGAGCTGGCGGACGACGCCGTCGGCGGTGCTCTGCCGCAGCGGGAAGCCATCGCGCGCGTACTCGACGGCGCGCGCGGCCACGGTCTCGAACGACTGCGTGCCCCAGCGCTCGAGCACCGTGAGCGCAGCGTGGAGCGCACCCGGCACCACCGCCGGGTCGAGGCCCGCGCCCTGCAGGGTCTTGCCGCGCGAGACGTACCAGTCGACGTCGACGGCCTTGGGCGCCCAGCCCTGGCCGACGATCGACGTGACCTTCTTCTCCGTCACCGGGTAGACCAGGACGAGCGCTTCTCCGCCGAGGCTGTAGAGGTCCTGCTCGACGACGCCGCCGACGAGCAACGACGCCACGCCGGCGTCGAAGGCGTTGCCGCCCTTCAACAGCACCTCGAGCGCCGCGGCGGTGACCAGCGGATGTCCAGTGGAGACCCCGCCGTTGGGACCGGCCACCAGCGGCCGCAACGCCGCCGGCGGCGGCGCGCCGCGCGTCGGCGGCTCGGGATCCGGGACGCGCTGCTGCCCCGCCGCGCGGGACCAGCAGCCGCACGCCGCGAGCGTGGCGATGACAATGGAGCGGCCTCAGCGGCCAGGTGGCGTCCTACGGTCGAATACTCCGCCTCGCGGCAGCTCTGAAGAGCTGCCCTACATTGACAGCGTGACAGCTGCGAAGGAAGAGAAGGGAGAGTGTGACGGTGTGACAGTGTGACAGCGTGACAGGTGCAGCTCAGCCTGTCAGCCCCAGTCCCCAGTCCCCAGTCCCTAGAAGTAGACCTTGAACACCAGCTCCAGCACCCGTGGCGCGCTGATCGTGCTGGTGATCTGGCCGAACGTATTCGGCGCGGCGATGTCGCGCGCCGGCGGCCCGAAGCTCGTGATGTTGAACACGTTGAAGGCCTCGACCCGGAACTCGCCGTAGCGGACGCCGCCGAACCCGAAGCGCTTCGACACCACCAGGTCGACGTTCTTGTAGCCCGGCGCCCGGGCCACGCCCACCGGGCAGTTGCCGAAGGTGCCCTGCGCGGCGGCCTGGAAGCCGGCGATGTCGAGCCATCTGGCGAGCGACTGATCGTCCGGCTTCCAGTCACCCACGCAGTTGGGACGCTCCGACCCGCGATCGCCCTGCAGCGACGGGAGACGGCTGTCGATCACCGTCACCGGCAGGCCCGAGCGGGCGTTGATGATGCCGCCGACCATCCAGCCGCCAGCCAGCGCCTCGGTCACGCCGCTCCAGTCGTTGCCGTAGCGGCGGCCGCGCCCGATCGGCAGCTGCCACGTTCCCGACACGACCACGTTGTGGCGGGCGTCGTGGAACGCCGGGCCCCACTCGGCGTCGGGATCGTAGGTGTTCTGCCAGTAGGCGCCCTCGGTGGCGCTGGTCACGCCCTGCAGCCCGGTGCCGCCGAAGATGCCGTAGAAGCCGCGGTTGTTGGTGCGGGTGCTGCCCAGCGTGTAGGACGCCATCAGCTCCACGCCGTGGAACGCGCGCTGGCGCACGCTGGCCTGCATCGAGTGGTGCCGGCTGCCGCCGCGGGCGGCGGTGGTGGCGATGGTCGTCACCAGCGGCTGGGCGGCAAACAACGGCCGGCGACTGTTCCTCGGCGCCCAGGTCGATGCCGGGCCGACGCCCGGCAGGGCCTGGTTGCCCTCCACCGGCGTCACCAGGTGATCGGCGTGATGGCCGACGTAGCCGACCTGCGCCGACATCGACGAGGTCACCTGGTACTCGACGAACCCGTTCCACTGCTGCGAGAACTGCGGTCGCAGCTCCGGATCGTAGGCGCGGACGTTGCCCGCGGGACGAGGCCGGGGATCAGCCCCGTGAAGCCGCTGGCGGCACTGCCGGCCCCGGTCGAGGTGTCGTAGTTCACCGACGACTCGAAGAAGAACGGCGGATTGAGCGGCAGCCGCAGGTTGGCGCCGGTACCCTCCATGAACTGCGAGATGCCGTAGCCGCCGCGCACCACCCAGCGGTCGCCGATGGTCCACGCCGCGCCGAGGCGCGGCTCGAAGCCGCCGTAGTAGGGCTGGTAGAGCGCGCGATCCTCGATGCTGCCGTCGCTGGCGACGATCTGCTGCCCGGTCACCAGGTCGAAGTTCGTCTGCCGGTTGTCCTGCTCGACCAGCGGCGAGGTGTAGGCCCAGCGCACGCCGACGTTGAGCGTCAGGTCGTCGCGCAGCCTGAAGTCGTCCTGCACGAACACGCCGATGCGGTTCTGCAGGTGCGTCCACGGATCCTCCGGATCGCCGCCGCCGCGCCCCTTGTTCGCCGCCATGTCGAGCAGGAAGTCGGCGAACGAGTTGCCGGTGAAGGTGCCGGAGTAGGTGAAGAAGCCGAGCAGCCCGTTGTTGCCGGCATAGAAGCGCTGCTGGTCGTAGTGCAGCCACTGCCCGCCGAACTTGAGGGTGTGACGGCCCTTGAGCCAGGTGAACTTCTCGTTGATCTGGAAGGTCGTCGCCAGCGTATCGGAGTCGAGGGCGCGAAGTCCGGGCGTGGTGAGGCCGCTGCCCAGCACCAGCTCGCTCAACCCGTCGATCGGCTGGCCGCCGGCGATGCCGTAGCGGGCGTTGCCCGCACCCAGGCCCGACCAGTCGTAGGTCTCCTGCAGCACGCTGGTGTGGCTGTAACCGACCAGCAGCTCGTTGACCATGGTCGGCCCGAAGATGCGGTTCCAGTTGCCGCCCACGTTCCAGAACGGCTGGTCGTTGCGCGCCGAGAACACCAGCGGGAAGGGGTTGACGTCGCGGGCGTCCTCGTAGGTGGCGAACGAGTAGCGCGCGAAGAACTTGTCGCTGGCCGAGGCGTTCCAGTCGACGCGGCCGTCGCCCTGGTGGCCGCGAATCTTGAGCAGCGTCTCGCCGACGAAGTTGCCGGTGACCCCGCCCGGCACGTTGCGATTGGGCAGCGGGTAGTTCGCGGTGTCGCCGAGCAGGGCGCGGGCCACCGGGCTGATCCGGTTGACCGGGATCTGGTTGCCGGGGAACGGCAGCCGGGTCGTCGGATCGGTGATCGCGGCGCTGAAGCTCGACAGATCACCGCGGCGCCACGCTTCGGGCGCCACCGACGCCGTGCCGAAGCCCGGCGCGTCCTGCCGCGAGCCCTGGTAATCGGCGAAGAAGAACAGCCGGTCGCGGCTGATCGGGCCGCCGAAGGTGGCGCCGTAGATGTCCTGCCGCCGTTCCTGCTTGGGCGCGCCGGAGCGGTTGTTCTCCCACGTGTTCGCGTCGAGGTCGCTGTTGCGATAGAACTCGAAGACGTTGCCGCGGTACTGGTTGCTGCCCGACTTGATGACGTTGGCCACCACCGCGCCGCCGACGTTGCCGGTGTCGGCCGAGTAGTTGTTGGTCTCGACGCTGATCTCGGCCAGCGCGTCGGGGCTCGGCTGGTAGGCGACGCGGTTGTCGATCGTCTCGTTGACGTCGAAGCCGTCGACGATGAAGTTGTTGGTCTGCTCGCGGTTGCCGTTGACGAACGGCCGGTTCATGTTGATGCTGCCGATGTTGGTGAAGCCGCGCGGGTTGTAGGTGATGGTGCCCGGCAGCAGCAGCGCGAGCTGGCCGGTGTTGCGGCCGTTCAGCGGCAGTGACTGCACCGTCGTGCCCGAGATCACTTCGCCCACCGTGGTGGTCTCGGTCTGCAGGATCGGCGAGCTGCCGGTGACCTCGACCGTCTCCTGGATCGCGCCGACCGACATCCGGAAGTCGAGGCGGACGACCTGCCGGGCTTCGAGCACGATCCCGGGCCGGGTCGCGGTGCGGAACCCGGCGAGCTCGGCCTTGACCTCGTAGGTGCCGACCAGCAGCGCCGGCATCGTGTAATTGCCGGCCTCGTTGGCGACGGCCACGAAGGTCACGCCGCTGGCCGTGTTGGTGGCGGTCACCGTCACGCCGGGCAGCGCGCCGCCGGTCTCGTCGGTGACCAGGCCGGTGACGCTGGCCGCGCCGGACTGGGCGCCGACCACCGTCGGCACAAGTACCGCCAGCGCGGCGATCGTGAGGATGGTGCGAACACGCCTGACCATGTGAAAGCCTCCTGGCGGCGGAGGTGGGGGCCGGGCGCCGCGCTGTGACACCTATATACACCGCCTTCGCACGCCGGCGGCGCCGCCCCGCGGCCGACGCCGAGATCTCCGGGACGGCGTCGGGGCTAAAATCCACAGCCGCGATGCCCCTCAGCGAACGCGCCGCGCGCCTCCACCGCGAGTCGATCGTCATCGACCCGTGCGTCCAATATCTGCTGCGGCGCACCGACCGGACCGACCGCTCCGGCCTCACGGCGGTCGGCCTGACCATCCCGATGCCCAACGAGGACGCGGCGCAGACCTTCCCCCGCGTCCGGCAATTCCTCGACATCATCCACGCCGAGCCGACGTTCTGTCTGGCCGACTCGCCCGCCGCCATTCGCCGGGCCAAGGCCGAGGGCAAGCTGGCGCACATCCTGCTCGCCCAGGACGCGCTCTTCGTCGGCGCCGACCCGGCGTCGCTGCTGCTGTGGAAGCAGCTCGGGCTGCGAATCTGCCAGCTCACCTACAACGAGCAGAACCTGCTGGGGTCAGGGTGCCTGGAGCGGCACGACGCCGGCCTCAGCCAGCTCGGCCGGGTGATGGTGCGCGAGATGGAGCGCTACGGCGTCACGCTCGATGTGACCCACGCCGGGCGGCGCACGTTCATGGACATCTGCGCCGCGGCGACCCAGCCGCTCATCGCCTCCCATGCCAACCCGAGGGCGGTGGCCGACAACCCTCGGAACATCGACGACGACCAGATCCGCGCGGTCGCCGCCTCGGGCGGGGTCGTCTGCGTCACGACCTGGGCGCCGCTCATCTGGAACGGCACGCCCGGGATGCCGACCCTGGCCGACTGGCTGCGCTGCCTCGACCACGCCGTGAGGCTGGTCGGGATCGACCACGTCGGCATCTCGACCGACTCGATGGGCACGATGGGGGCCTACCCCAGACACGCGCCCGACCCCGACGCCCTGCCCTACGGGTCGGTGACCGACGCCTTCGACCGCCTGGCTCGGCCGCCCGACACCAACAACCGACAGCCCGCCGATTTCAACGGCATCGAGGACTTCCCGGCCCTGGTCGAGGCGCTCTGCGGCCACGGCCTGAGCGACGAGGACGTCCGGAAACTGCTCGGCGGCAACCTGCTCCGGGTCTTCGACGCCACCTGGAAGCCGGACTGGCTCGGGTGACGGCGCCGGCGGCCCGCCGCTGCGGAAAATCGCCCCGCCGGACCGGGCCGCCAGCCCGGCGGTTGACCTGCCGGATTCACCCTTTTCCTGCTACTATCACGCGCTGTAACCCTCGGTACCACCCCTCTCTCGTCAAAGCGAGGACAGAATGTCAGACATGGACATGGGCCAGACCGCTCCTGAGGCACCGCGCGGCGGGGCGACCCGGCGCAGCTTCATCAAGGGCGTCATCGCGGCCGGCGCCGCGGTTTCCACCAGTGCCTACCTGTTCCGCACTTCGATTGCGGGCCAGCCGTCAGCCCCGGGCTCGGTCGAGCGCCTCATCTCGATCACCGTGAACGGCCAGGTGCGGCGCGTGGACGTGCTGAAGCAGGAAACCCTGGCGATGACGCTCCGCTACAAGCTGGGGCTCACCGGCACCAAGCTGGGATGCGACCGCGCCGAATGCGGCGCGTGCACGGTCCTGGTCGACGACGTGCCGCACTACTCGTGCTCGATGCTCACGCACTCGCTGCGCGGCCGCAAGGTGCAGACCATCGAAGGCCTGGCGGCGCCCGACGGCACGCTGCACCCGGTGCAGCAGGGCGTGGTCGTCGAGCAGGGCTTCCAGTGCGCGTTCTGCATGCCCGGCTTCGTGATGGCCACGGTCGGCTTCCTCAAGACCAACCCGAATCCGACGCGCCAGGAGCTGGCGCACGGCGTCTCGGGCAATCTGTGCCGCTGCCAGGACTACGACAAGATCCTCACCGCGCTCATGCACGGCGCCGAGCTGGCCCGGAGGGCATAACGTGGCGAACAACTACAAGTACATCGGCCACAACTACACCACGCCCGACCTGGTGGCCAAGGTCACCGGCAAGGCCCGCTATGCCGAGGACTACCGCGCCGAGGGCATGCTGTTCGTCAAGCTGCTGCTCAGCCCGATGCCGCACGCGCGCGTGGTCAACGTCGACGACCGCCGCCGCGCTGGCGCCTGCCCGGCGTGAAGGCGATCCTGCGCGCCAGCGACTTCCCGGCGCCGCCGCCGCCGCCGGCCCCGCCCGGGCAGCCCGCCCCGCCGCCGCCGCCGCTGCCGCCGGAAACCGCCCTGACCGACGAACCGGTCTATCAGGGCGAGCCGATCCTGGCGATCGCGGCCGTCGACGAGGTCAACGGCGGCCGAGGCCATCGAGCTGGTGCAGCGTGCAGCTACGAGCCGCTGCCGTTCGTCGTCGATCCGCTCGACAGCCTGCGTCCCGGCGGCGCCAACGCCCGCACGCAGGGCAACAGCTACGCCGGCGCCGGTCCCACGCTGAAGGTCGTCGACCTGAAGTGGACGGCCGCCGACTTCGCCGACGCCGCCGAAGGCCGCCTGCCGATGGGCGAGGCGCCCGACACCTTCGCGTTCGGCGACCTCGAGGCCGGCTTCAAGGCCGCCGACCTCGTCATCGACGAGACCATCCTGTCGCAGGGCACCGGCCACCAGCCGCTCGAGACGCGGACGGCGATGGCCTACTGGCAGAACGGCAAACTCTACCTGCACGGCTCGACGCAGAGCGTGGCGCAGACGGTGCCGAACGTCGCGCGCATGGTCGGCCTGAAGCCCGAAGAGGTGGTGGTCATCAGCGAGTACACGGGCGGCGGCTTCGGCAGCAAGATCCCCGGCTCGCACAGCATGGCGATTCCGGCGCTGATGGCCAAGAAGACCGGCACGCCGGTGATGATGCGCATCACCCGCGAGGAAGAGCACTACATCGGCCGGGCCCGCGCCGGCATCCAGGGCCGCGCCAAGATCGGCTTCCGCAAGGACGGCAAGATCCTGGCGATGGACTTCTTCACCCTTCAGGACAACGGCCCCTACAATCCGCAGGGCGACCATCGCTCGGCCGGATCGATGGCGTCGCTGGCCTTCCAGCCCGAGGCCTACCGCTGGCGTGGCATCTCGGTGCTCACCAACACCCCGCCGCGCACCTCGCAGCGCTCGCCCGGCGGCATGCAGATGAACGCCATCCTCGACCCGATGATGGCGCAGGCCGCCAAGAAGCTCGGGCTCGACCACGTGCAGCTGCTCAAGGTCAACGCCCCGGTGGGCAAGGCGCCGTATGGCCCGCTCAACCCGCAGACCAACAAGCAGGCCTACGTCACCGGCGCCAACGTGCGCGAGGCGCTCGACAAGGGCGCCGAGCTCTTCGGCTGGGAACAGAAGAAGGCGGTGAGCGGCCAGAAGCGCGGCACCAAGGTGCGTGGCATCGGCGTCGCCGTCGGCCCGTACACCGCCGGGTCGATCGGCTTCGACGGCCTGGCGATCATCCGGCCCGACGGCAAGGTGCAGGTGCAGACCGGCATCGGCAACCTCGGCACCGAGTCGGTGTTCGATTGCCAGCGCGTCTACGCCGAGGTGCTCGACACGCCGTGGGAGCAGTTCGAGATCGTCTGGGGCAACACCGACCAGGGCCTGCCGTGGAGCTGCGTCTCGGCCGGCAGCCAGACGGTGCACGCGATGACCCGTGCCGCACACGCCGGCGCCACCGCCGTCAAGACCAACCTGCAGGAAGTGGCCGCCCGGGCGCTCGGCGGGTCCGCCGCCAGCTACCAGGTCGCCAACGGCCGGGTGTTCAGCGGCGGCCGCAGCCTGACGTTCGCCGACGCCGCCAAGAAGGCGATCGAGTTCGGCGGCAAGTTCGACGGCCACGAGGGCCCCGAGGACATCAACGTCTTCACCAAGCGGTCGCTGGCGGCGGTCGCCGGCCAGGGCCTGATTGGCGTCGCCAAGGACAACTACAAGCGCGACGGCAACACGCACTCGTTCGTCGCCGGCTTCGCTGAAGTGGAAGTCGACGTCGAGACCGGCGCCTGGCGCGTGGTCGAGTACGCCGCGGTCGGCGACGTCGGCACCGTCCTCCACCCCCGCAACCTCTTCGGCCAGACGTTCGGCGGCTCGATGCTCGGCATCGGCCACGCCCTCTCGCAGAAGTGGGTCTACGACAAGCAGTACCGGCGTGGCGCTGGCGCGGCGCTTCCACCACAACAAGCCGCCCAGCATCATGGACATCCCGGGGACGGTCAAGATCGACGCCCTCGACATCCCCGATCCGGAGACGCCGGTCGGGGCCCGCGGCATCGGTGAGCCGCCGGTCGGCGCCGGCTGCGGCGCGGTGGCCGCGGCGCTGGTCGACGCCCTCGGGGCGCAGGCGTTCCGGCGCATGCCGATTACGCCCGACCTGGTCCTGACGTCGATCGAAGCGAAGACCTGGCAGCACGACGCGCTCACGGCGCACATCTAAGGGAGCATCGAATCATGGCTGTAATTCACGACATGATGCCGGCGTTCGAGCTGTTCCTGCCGTCGAGTGTCGACGACGCGCTGGCGCTGCTCGACCGGCATGGCAGTGACGCCTGGGTGATGGCCGGCGGGCTCGACAGCTTCGACTGGCTGAAGGACCGGATCCGCAAGCCGCAGTACGTCGTCGACCTCGGCGGCATCGAGGCGTTGCGCGGCGTCAAGGCGGTCGGCGACGGCCTCGAGATCGGGGCGATGACCACGCTGACCGAGATCGTGCGCGACCCGCTGGTGCGCGAGAAGTTCGGCGTGCTGATGCAGGGCGCCGAGGCGGCGGCGTCGCCGCAGATCCGCAATCAGGGCACCCTGGGCGGCAATCTCACGCAGGACGCTCGATGCTGGTACCTGCCGCGCCGGCTGGTCGTGTTACCGGGCCGGCGGCAACATCTGCTACGCCGACACGCCGACCGCCATCAACCGCGAGCACGCCATCTTCGGCGCCGACCGGTGCGTGGCCGTGAACCCGTCCGACACGGCGCCGGCGATGATCGCGCTCGACGCCAAGTTCGTCATCCGCTCGGCCGGCGGCGAGCGCGTCGTCGACGCCGAGAACTACTTCATCGGCCCGGGCACCGACATCACGCGCATGACCGTGCTCCAGCCCGGTGAACTGCTGACCGCCATCCGCATCCCCGGCACCTGGGCCGGCGCGCAGTTCTACGTGGAGAAGGTCGCCGACCGCAAGGTGTGGGATTTCCCGCTGCTGAACATCGCCTCGGCGATGAAGACCTCGGGGGAGACGATCGAGTCGATGCGCATCGCGGTCAACGCGGTGGCCGCCCGGCCGGTCCGGATGGAGAACGTCGAGCGCTTCGTCGCCGGCAAGCCGCGCAACGAGGAGACGGCGGCCGCCGCCGGTGAGATCGCCGTGCCGGCGCCGTGCCGCTCGCCCACAACGCCTACAAGATTCCGCTGCTGCGCAACCTGGTCAAGCGGGCCATTCGTGGAGGGGACATCGGATGGGCATCGACTTCCTGACCCGGGGCATCAGCCCCTGGGGCCAGTCGATCTTCACCCACATCTCGTGGGACATGCTGTGGGTGTCGTTCTTCGCCGGGGTCGTCTTCCTGGCGGCGCACTCGGTCTACATGCTGCTGTCGGCGCACACCAAGCGGGCGGCGGCCGAGGTCGACGCGCTCGAGGCGCGGATGCCGGCGCTGCCGGCCCGGATCCAGCGTCACGGATTCGGCGCGCGGATGTTCCACTGGATCATGGCGGCGTCGATGTTCGCGCTGCTCTTCACCTCGTTCCTGCCGATCGTCGGCGTGCAGTTCGCGTGGGTGCAGTGGCACTGGATCGCCGGGTTGGTGCTGACCGCATCGATCCTGTTCCACATCGTGCACGCCACCTTCGTCCTCGATTTCTGGTCGATCTGGGTCGGGCCGAAGGACATCCCGGAGTTCAAGGCCGAGATGATGCGCGAGTTGGGACATGAGGCCGAGGGCCCCAAGCCGGCGAAGTATCCCCTCGGTAACCGCCTTTACCACCTGGCGATCGTGGTGACGGGTCTGGTCGCCACCGTGACCGGCCTGGTCATGATGAAGCGGGTGCAGACGCCGTTCCTCACCCGCGACCCCTACATCCTCACCGACCCCACGTGGGGCTGGATGTACGTCGGTCACGGCGTGGCCGGCGTGGCCCTGGTCGGGCTGACCATGGCCCACGTCTACTTCGCCATCCGTCCCGAGAAGTTCTGGATCACCAAGTCGATGCTGTTCGGCACGATCAGCCGCCGCGAGTACCTCGAGCACCACGACCCCAACCGCTGGCGGGTGCCCGGCTCCGATCCGGTCGGCGGCCGTCCGTCGGAATAGAGGACGTCCACTGATGCGCGAACAGATGGTCGCCCGGTGCGACCACATCGAAGAAGCCTATGAGTTCATGCTCGCCTACGCCGCCCAGGGCCTGGCGAGCGACGCCGGGTCGAACGCCGGGGCGCAGGTGCGACAGTTCCTGTCGCGCCTCGACGCGGCCCTGACCGGCCTCGGCGACGTCTTCCGGGCGGTGGTGGCGGCGGAGACGCCGGCCGCCGCCGGCCAGTTCCACCCCTTCATCGAGGTCCTCGACAAGGACGCCCAGGCGTCCCAGGCCGCCGTACGCCTGGTGCTCGCTCAGCCGGGCATCAGCTCGCAGCTGGTCGACAACCTGAACGCCTCGATTCACCTGCGGGCGTTGCTCACCGACATCTTCCTCGTGGACGAGGTCCTCAAGTCCACGCAGCCCGCCACCCAGGCCTGACGAGACACGGCGCGCGGCTCGGCCGCGCGCCGCTGCCTCAGGTTCTCAGCGCGGCGGCGCTACTTCTTGGCCGTCGGCGGGAAGTCCTTGAACATCTTCGTCGGACGCCTTCTCGAGCCTCTTCGCGTTCTTCTCGGGATTGTCCGAGATCTCGTCCTCGGCGGTGCCACGGAACACGAGCGACTTGGTCTTCGGGTCGAACATGTCCACGACCAGCATGCCGACCGTGTACTCGTTGACCACCGTCTGGGACGAGCCCATGCCCATGCCGCCGTACCGGTAGCCGCCGTAGTAACCGCCGCCGCTGTAGAACGTGTTGGCCGAGCGCTTGGTCTGGGTCGCGCCGTGGAGAACCACCTGGATATCGGCCTGGCCCTCGGCGGCCTTCTTCCAGCCCTTGGCGGCCAGCGCCTCATCGAACTCCGCGAGTACGCGGCGCTGCGAGAGATCGTTGCCCCAGGCGGTGCCGAGCGCGAGCGAGTAGGTCTTGACCGGCGCGAAGTTGAACGCCTTGTCGTAGTCGATCTTCACATCCTGAGCGATCGCGAGCGCGGGGAGCACGACGAGAATACCGGTGAGCACTGCGGAACGTATGTTCATAACCTGTCTCCTGGGCGGCCCGAGATGAGCCGAGTAGCCGACCGAACCGTCGAGCCGGCCGTCCGGGACCGAAGGCGCCCGACCCACCGCCGACTGAATCCATGTCGACGCAGATGGCCTACTGCCGCGGCTGATCGATGGTCGAGCCGTTCAAGTTTACCGTGAATCGCGACCGTCCCAAACGGCCCGGGACGTCGACCTCGGCAGCCGCGGCGGCTACGGCGCCGCCGGATCGAAGCGGAACACCAGGTAGCTGATCGGCGAGTCGAGCTCACTGAAGCTGTGCACGGTGCCGGCCGGGATGATCACGACGTCGCCCGGCCCGACGCGGCGGCTCTCGCCGCCCTGGCGCGTGCCGGTGAGGCTCGGACCGGCACCGAGCCGGGTCAGGTCGCTGGGTGTGGGCGTGCCCAGCGTGCCGCCGGTGGTGATCGTCCCGCTGCCGTGGAGGATGTAGTAGGTCTCGGTGGCGCGTTCGTGGATCAGCGCCCCGACCTCGGCGCGGTCGCGGTGCAGCATCGCCACGAGTGCCTTGCCGCCGCGCACATCGGCGCTCTTGATCGGCTGGTCGACCGCGTTCTTGACCACGGCCGTCTCGAGAATCTGCGCGATCTCGGCCGGTGAGATGAAGACGGCCGGCGCCGGGGCGGCGGCTGTGGCGGCTTGCGCGGCGGCGAGGACGAGGGCGAGAACGGTCGGCATCGGCGGCACTCCCCCGTCGCGCTGGCGCGCAACGGCGTGGCAGGTGGCGCCGGCAGGACGCCGGCGAACCGCCGGTAGTATGGCCGTGCCGTTCGAGCCGTTCAAGCGTCGGCCGCCGCGACCGCCCGGGTCGCGGCCGTCAGCAGCCGCGCAGCACGTCGCACATCGCGCCGGCGCTCTGCGCGCAGAGCTTGTTGGCGGCGACGTCGGCCATCAGCTCCGCGACGACGTGGTCGATGTCGAGTCCAGCGCGGTAGGGGCGGTCGGAGCGCAGCGCGTCGGTCACGTCAGCGACGGCGAGCACCCGCGCCGCCGGGCCCAACGCGGCGCCGCCCAGCCCGAGGTGGTAGCCCGTGCCGTCGAGCCGTTCGTGATGACAGGCGGCGTCGAACGCGACGTCGCGGAACACCGGCACCGCGTCGAGGATCTGGTGGGTGTGCTGGGTGTGCGAGCGCATCAGCCCCCATTCGTCGGCGGTCAGCTTGCCGGGCTTGTCGAGCACGCAGTTGGGCACGCCGAGCTTGCCGATGTCGTGGAGCAGCGCCGCCCGGCGCAGCCGCACCAGACTGCGGCTGGCGGCGCCGAGCCGCTCGGCGGCGGCGACCGCGTAACCGGCGACCCGCCGCGAGTGGTCGTGCGTGTACGGGGACTTGGCGTCGATGACACCGGCGAACGCCTCGACGATGCCGTCGAGACGGGCGTCGTCGGCCTCGACCAGCGCCGGCGCCGGGGCAACGCGGTGCAGCAGTTCGACGGCGTCGGTCGTGGCCAGGTCGCGCCAGAAGAAGGCGTCGTGCGCGACCGCCTCGGCGACCTCGACCAGCAGCGGCGAGAACCAGCGCCCGGCGCGCTGACGGACGACGTCGAGCGCGGCCTGCCGGCCGTGCTCGTGCCAGAAGATTTCCAGGACCTGGCTGAGGCCGATGATCTGCGCCAGCAGCGGAATCTCGTCGCCGCGGCGGCCGCTGGGCATGCCGCCGCCGTCCCAGTGCTCGTCCATCGCCCGGATCGCCTCGGCCGTGGCCGGCGACAGCCCCAGGTCGAGCGCGATGGCGGCGCCGCGGTCACAGCGGATCTGGAACAGTTCGGTCTCGGCCTGGCGGCCGCGGGCGGCCAGCGCCAGGACGCGACCCGCCCGGCGCGCCAGGCCTTCGCCACGGCCGGCGAACGCCAGGCCGTAGCCGACCTTCTCCGGCCAGCGCCGCCAGTCGGTGAGCCACACGGCCCGCTTGGCGTGGTGGTCGTTGCCGCCGAACAGCTGGTGAACGCGCGCGGCGTTGCTCGAGCAGCCGGCGTCCTTGAGCAGCAGGGCGTGGAAGAGATCCGAACGGTCGGGCTCGCCGAGCTCGAGCAGGTCGGCGCACTGCATGCCGATCACCGCCGACCTGGCCGCATGCCCCTGCGGATGCCCTTCGGTGATGTCGAGCGCGCGCGACAGACCGGCGATGACGTCCATCACCGGGACGGTGACCGGGGCGCCTTCGAGGTCGGCAGCGACGTGGCGCACGGCGGACGGACCCACGCCGCCGGGAAGAGCAAATCCAGTGCCTGGCTGCGCCTGCGCACGATGGCCCTGGCATGCCCACGGCGCGGCCCGCAGACGCCGCCACGACCTGTCAGGCGCTGCGCCGTGGACGCGCGGCCGTGTCAGGTCACTCGGTGCGCCGAAGGCGTGGCGCCCGCCGGTGCGCGGTTCGCGGCTAGCGAAACACCACCGACACGCCCACCGACCAGAAGTTGGCCAGCACGTCCGAGAAGGTGCCGGCCGATGTCTCGAAGTCGCCGAGGGCGGCGGCGTGCTGGGTGGCGAATAGCTGGACGCCGAACCGAGCGGCCGGGCGGAACGCCCACCCGCCGCCGATCACGACCGAGAACGCCTTCGAGCGGATGGCGTCTTCGCCGGTCACCTCGGCCCAGTTGCGGACGAACGCCATCCCCGCCCCGCCCTTCAGGAAGAAGCCCGCCGAGGCCCACGGGCGGAACTGCGCGATGGCGTCGAGGTGGGTCAGGTTGGCGCGGTCGCGGCCCGTCTCCGCCTCCGTCGGCGTCCAGAACACTTCCGCAGCGACGTCCATTCTGTCGTTCACGCGATGGCCGACGTCCACGAGCACGCCGCCGCCGTCCCGGAAGGGAAAATCGTGCTCACAGGTGGTGCAGTCGGCGCGACGAGCCACGAACGCCCCGCCGGCCGCGAACCAGAAGTTCGAGGCGCCGCCGGAGGGCGCGGTTGCGGCGGGCTCCGCCGGCGGCTGCGACGGTGTCGAGGATTGAGCCAGGGCCGCGCCAGGCGCCAGCCACAGCGTGATGACGGCGCACAGGACAGGTCGCGTCGGCCAGCGCATCATTTGCTCCACGACAGGTACGCCCGGAATTGGGGGTAGTGGTACTGCTTCTTGGTGTCATCGACGTCCTGGAAGAACGTCCGGCGGTCGAAGTACTCGGCGGTCGCGCCGAGGCCGAAGGCGCCGTACACGGGCACCAGCAGGTCGAGACGGCCGCGCTGCAGCAGATGGTTCGCGCGGACGCCGTCCAGCGAATATATGTGGCGGCCCTCGTAGAAGAGGGCCGCGAGCATGCGCCCGACGGTCAATCGCGCAGTGCCGCCGAAGGTCGAGCCCGGACCGTAGTCGTAGAAGCGCGGGCCTTCCGACACGCCCTGGCCCGGGCCCCCTTCTTCTGGCTCTTCCTCCACGGGGATCTCCTCGACGCCGAGCGGCAGGGAGTCGATCGCGGAGAGAACCGTCAGACCGCCCCAGCCGAGCAGCCACAGATTCGACTTCGAGCCGAGCTGCAGCGTCGTCCCCACGGTGGCCTCGATGGACTGCGATCCCGTGGCGTAGGCGTCGTTCTTCTGGTAGTCGTAGCTTTGCAGGACCGAAAAGCGGGCCTTGTCGTTGGCGAACGGCTGCGCCATGAGCTGCCCGCGGACGCGAACTTCGCTGACCGACGAGCCGCCGCCGAAGCGCCCGCGGACGGTGAAGGCTTCATAGGGCGTCCTGGAGCGGCCCTCGTTGGGGATGCCGTAGATCGCATCCAGTTCCAGGAACGGGTCGCCCGTCGCCTGGGTCCACGAGGTCTGCGTGCCGCGCCACAGGACGCCGGCCGAGACCATGGTCCCGAGCGCCGACGGCACCATGTCGGGAGGCTTCTCACCGGCCTGGTAGCCGTCCCGCCTGACGACCAGGCGGTTCAGGCCGCTGACCGGATCGATCCACATCGCCCCGAATTCGTTCCAGAACCGCGCCTGGCCGGTCTTGCTCGGATTGCGCACCAGCCAGGCCACTCGATGGAACATCTCGCCGAGCGCGATGCCGCCCATCGTGGTGTTGATGAAGTCGTTGATGGACGGATGGTTGGTCTCGCCGAAGTATTCCCAGGTGGAGCTGCCGAACGCGGCGACGGCCGCCGACTCGTAGAAGCTCAGCCCGTTGGCGCGGCCGGCCGTGAAGTAATTGCTGCCCTGGTACGGATGGCCGATCTGGTTGACGGTGAAGTCATCCAGGTCCCAGACCCAGCCTTGCTGCATGTTCTCCCACCAGGTCTCCGGCGTGATTTCCGCCGTGACCTGGCCCCGGGCAAGGTTGGCCAGCTCGTAGAGGCCGTTGATGACCGTGGTCTGCCACAGCGCGCGCCGGACGCTCCGCCGTGGGCAGCCAGGGCAGGCGCGGTTTTCCGTCACCCAGGTCGGCTGACCGGCAGGCTGGACGCCGAGGGCCTCGGTCCACGGGGTCGGCATGGCAGCCGCCTTAGGGGCGAGGGCGGCGGCCAGGGCGGGCAGCGACGACACGGTGGGCAGCGACACGGTGGGGGTCGCCACGTCCGGCGGCGCCGGCTGGGCGCTCGCACTGGCCACGGACGCAAGCAACGGCACGCACAACCCGAATACGACGGCGTTGAATCTGGTCATCTTTCCTCGACGCTCCGGCGCATGGAGGCGCCGACGACGACAGAACCACGTGCCGACCATTGCCGAGCCGCGACCTGCCAACGGCCCTGCCAGTCCGCGGACCCAATCATAGAACGAGGCGCTTCGAAAGGAGGAGGCGAACCAGTCAGATTGTGACCGTCTTCTCGACGACGAAGAAGTTGTTCTCGGTCTCCTGGATCGTCACCTCGATCCGGTAGGCGAGACCGCGGCCGGGATACTGGCCGGCGATGAGCGCCGCGACCTTGTCGAACACGTAATGGGCGACGTTCTCCACGCTCGGCCCCTTGCCCTTCAGCACCACGATGCCCTCGGGCTCGAAGAGCGCCGGGTCCATGAACGTCGTGTCCGCCTCGACGACCAGCATCTTGTGGTCGAGATCGCGCATCACGTCCTTGATGTGGCCGAAGTCGAGCGACATGTCGAGCTCGTCGCGCGGGAACGCCTCGGTGCCGATGATCACGGTGCCGCGCCAGGTGTGGCCGTGCACGAAGCGGCATTCGCCGGGATAGCCGAGCTGACGATGCCCGGTATGGAACTTGGCGTGGACGATGATCTTTTCCATGGCGGGCGCGGAGCGGCGGCCAGCGAGGGCCCGTCGTCAGTATAGGGGACGGCGCCGGACGCGCTCGGCGTCGACCGGCTCCGGCCGTCGTCGACGCGGCCGAGGCGGAAGATCTCACCGCCGTAGGCCACGACGTAGAGCTCACCGGCCGAATCGCGGGCGAACGACGCCAGACCGCCGACCGCTCCGCCCACCTCGTCGGTGTGCTCGCGCTCGTCCACCGCCGCGGCCTGCCGCGTGTCGGGGTCGACGGCGAGGCCCACCGACCAGAGGCGGCCGCTGCCGAAGTCGCCGAAGAAATACCGGCCGGCATGCGCCGGTCCCAGCGCCGTGCCGCGATAGACGTAGCCGCCGGTCACCGACTGCCCACGCCCCCGTCCATAGTCGAGCAGGGGCTCGACCAGCGGCTCGATCGACGGGACGGCCACCGGCACGCCCGGCGTGGCCACGGTGCCCTTCGCGCAGCCGCCAGCCGTAGTTGCGTCCGCCGGCGCCGGCCGGTTCGTAGTCGATCTCCTCGCGCTGGTTCTGGCCGACGTCGCCGACGACCAGCGCGCCGGTCGCGCCCTCGCCGACGTCGTCGAAGGCGTAGCGCCACGGATTGCGGTAGCCGAGCGCCCAGATTTCCGGCAACACGCCGGGCCGGCCGACGAACGGATTGTCGGCCGGCACGGCGTAGCCGCGGGGATCGTCGGCGGCGACCCGCACGTCGATCCGCAGCATCTTGCCGAGCAGCGTGGTCAGCGTCTGCGCCCGGTTCTGCGGGTCGTTGCCCGACCCGCCGTCGCCCAGGCCGATGTAGAGACAGCCGTCGGGACCGAACGCGAGGTGGCCGCCGTTGTGGTTCGAGAACGGCTGCTCGATGAAGGCGCGGCCGTCGCCCCAGACGAAGATCCTTGCGCGATTCCGGCGCGACCGTGAACGGGTCGTCGGCGCGACGCTCGAAGCGGGCGATCACGCGTGTGGCCGGCCGGATTCGTGAAGTTCACGAAGACCCGACCCGAGTCGGCGGCGTCGGGCGGGAACGCGAGCCCGAGCAAGCCGCGCTCGCCACCCGAGCTGATGGACCCTCGCAGGTCGAGGAACGGCGTGTCGCGAATCGCGCCGGCGGTCAGGACGTCGACGACGCCGTCCTGCGACACGAGCAGGAACGTCGCTGGCTGCACCGGATCCTCGACGAAAGCCACCGTGTTGGCCCGGCCCCGCGCCACCAGCTCGAAGCGCAGCTGGGCGCCGGCGTCGGTTGCCGGCAACGTCAGGATGAGGGCGCCGATGGCCGAGAGGAACGTGCGCACGATGGAACCCCGATCCACCGTAGCACGGGGACGGCACGGTCCTGCCGTCGACCCGGCACCAGCCGGTCGTGCCACCTCGGCACTGCGCCTCCGGAGCGCGTACAGACGTGGCCGCCAACGGACTATAAGTCTCCAGGAGCCGCGGAGACCGGGCCGCGGCCGCCGGCGCATTGACACCGCCGGCTCAGGCGCAGTACAACCCGGTTGTCATTTAACACCCCGGTTACATGCCATGAGCCTCCTCACCGACATCCGCTACGCCCTTCGCTCGTTGGCCCGCGTGAAGGGGCTGGCCTTCACCGTCATCGCCACGCTCGCGCTCGGCATCGGCGCCAACGCGGCGATTTTCAGCGTCGTCCGCGGCGTCCTGCTCCGGCCGCTGGTCAACGAGGATCAGGACCGCCTGATCTACCTGCGGCAGAGCGCGCCCGGCCTCGCCGCCGAGAACACCAACTTCTCGGTGCCGGAGCTGCGCGACCTCCAGGGCCGGGTGAAGTCGCTGTCCGAGTTCGGCGACTTCTCGGTGATCGAGTTCACGATGGTCGGCCTGGGCGAACCGCGGCAGGTGCGCGCCGGCGTCGTCGGCGGCTCGTACTTCAAGGTGATGGGGCTGCGTCCGGTGCTCGGCCGCCTGCTCGGCCCCGCCGACGACGGCCCCAACGCCGCCGGCGCCGCCGTCCTCACCCATCGCTTCTGGACGTCGGCGTTCCAGGCCGATCCGTCGATGGTCGGCAAGACCGTGCGGTTCGGCGATCGCAGCGCCACCATCGTCGGCGTCCTCGAGCCGTCGGTGCCCTACCCGACCGAGACCGAGATCATCGCCAACGTCGTGACCAGCCCGCACCATCTCGACGCCACGATGGTCGACGGCCGCGTGCACCGGATGACCGAGCTGTTCGGCCGGCTGGCGCCGGGCGTCGAGCTGGCCACGGCCAAGGCGGAACTGCAGGCCGCCCACGGCGCCATCGTCAAGGAGCACCCCGAGGCCTATCCCGGCCCAAGCCAACTTCCGCATCGACGCGGTCGGCCTGCGCGACCAGATCATCTCGCCGGCGCGCACCGTGCTGCTGGTGCTGCTGGCGGCCTCCGGCCTGATCTTCGTCATCGCCTGCTCCAACGTCGCCAACCTGATCCTGGCGCGCTCGGTCCGGCGCGAGGGCGAGTTGGCGATTCGGGCCGCGCTGGGCGCATCGGCGGCGGCGTTGCGCCGCACGCTGCTGGCCGAGAGCCTCATCCTGTGTGGCGCCGGGGCGGTGCTGGCGCTTGTTGCTGGCCCGGCCGATGGTCGGCGTGCTGTCGCGCTACGCGGCCCGCTATTCGGTGCGCGCCCTCGACGTGACGGTCGACGCGACCATGCTCTGGGTCGGCGCGGCGCTGGCGCTGGTGGCCGCCGTCCTGCTCGCCTTCGTCCCCAAGCTGCCGACCGCCGACGGCGCCAACTCGGTGAGCCTCGCCACCGGCGGCGTCCGCATCACCAGCGGCACCAACCGGCGGCTGCGGCTGTTCGCGGTGACCCAGATCGCCGCCTCGTTCGTGCTCCTGGCCGGCGCCGGCATGCTGCTGACCACGCTCGTCGCCCTGCAGCGCACCCGCACCGGGTTCGTCACCGAGGGCGTGCTGGCGGTGAACGTGCCGGTCGTCGACTACACCCGCAAGCCGGAGGAAATCGTCGGCCTCTACCGCGAGGCCGTGCGCCGGCTCGCCGCGCTGCCCGGCGTCCAGACCGTCGCCGTCGGCTCCACCGTGCCGTGGCGCGACGGCGGCTTCTTCGCGGCGCAGTTCAGCGTCGAGGGCTACAACAAGGCCGCCGGCGAGGACGACCCGCGCGCCCGCTTCCGCACCGTGACCCCGAACTACTTCGCCACGCTCGGCGTGCCGATCGTCGCCGGCCGCGACTTCAACGAATCCGACCGGCGCGGCGCCGAGCGCGTGGTGATCGTCAGCCAGAGCCTGGCCGAGCGGATGTTCCCGGGCCAGGACGCGGTCAACCGCCGCTTCCAGTGGACCGACCCGGTGATCAAGTTCATCGACGTGAGCGGCGACATGCGGCGCATCGTCGGCGTCGCCGCCGACGTCGACGACGAGAACGTCATCCCGGAACCGCAGATGACCGTCTACCATCCGCTGGAGCAGGAGATGGGCGGCGGACGGCTGTTCCTCAAGGCCGCGGTCGATCCCTATGCGCTCGTCCCGGCGGTGACCCGCACCATCCGCGAGCTGTCGGCCGACCAGCCGGTCGAACGCGCGGCCACGCTCGACGACGTGCGCGCCGAAGTGCTCTCGCCCAATCGCCTGAGCGCGCTGGTCTTCGGCGGCTTCGCCTCGGTGGCGCTGCTCATCGCCGTGGTCGGCGTGGCCGGGGTGCTCGCCTTCTCGGTGAGCGCGCGCACGCGCGAATTCGGCGTCCGGCTGGCCATCGGCTCGGCGCCGCGCCACCTGCTGATGGGCGTGCTGCGCGAGGGCGCGGTGATCGCCGGCGCCGGGATCGTCGCCGGCGCCATCGGCGGCGTGGTGCTGGCCCGGGTGGTCGGCAGCTACATCGAGGGCGTCGGCATCCCCGACATGCTGCCGACGCTGCTCGCCGCGGTCCTGCTGATCGCGGCCGCCGTGCTGGCGTCGTTCATTCCCGCGGTGCGGGCGGCGCGAGTCGACGTCATGCAGGCGCTGCGGTCGGAGTGAGGCGCCAGGCGCGCGCGGCTAGGCGTCGTGCGCGTCGCCGCCGCGCAGCTCGCGCTCGGCGGCGAGCCAATCTTCCATCGGATTGCCGGGCCGGCCCCGCTCGAGGTGGAGGAAGTAGGCGCGCATCCGGATCTGCTCGGCGGCATCGGCGTGGTGCCTGGCCGGCTCGTCTCCGCCGCCGGCCGCGTCGACGGCGGCGCGGGCCAGCGCCGCTGGCTTGGCCGCCGACGTGCGCCGGCGCGACGTCGCGGGGCTCTGTTGGTGCTGGCTTGGCCGCGCGCGCACGCGCGGGTGCTTTCGGGTTCTTGCTCGCCATCTCGCCCTGACCTCCCGGCGTTCAGCCGCCATCTCCATTCTACGCGGGGTGTGTGACACGTGGGTGACCAGGCCGGCGTCCATCGCCGCTTGGCAACGAATCGATTCGGTGGTGTAGTGGACGTAGGCTCACGGGAGGGCCCGCGCATGACATCACCGCGCCGCATGATGTGCATCGGGATCACGTCGCTGCTCACGGCCCACGGCGCCGTGGCGCAGACGCCGGCGCCAACGACGACGCCGCGCGAGCAGATCGCGTTCGGCGCCACCACCGCGCAACGCAACCAGGCGGCGCGCGAGTTGGTGCCGCTGCTGAGGCAACTGCGTCAACGGGCCCAGGGCGGCGTCACCGCGCAGCCCGGCACCGTGCCCGACTCGCCGTTCGCCGGCACCCAGACCACGCTCTTCGCCTTCACCCTCAGCCGCTCGGTGCCGGTCGACACCCGCGTCGTCGCCGCCATGGACCGGCTGATCGCCTGGAACATCAACGACCCGAATACCGCCGACACCGGCCGCCTGTTCGACGAGTGGCTCGGCGAGCTGCAGGTGAAGAACAGCGGCGCCGTGCTGCTCCAGGGCGGCCCGCCGTGCGACGTGGCCTGCGTGGCCAAGCGGATGACGACGCTCGACGCGTCGTGGGGCGCCTCGCCCAAGGGGCGCGCCGAGTCGCGCGACGAAGCTGCTGCTCGACGCCCTGACCGCCGCCGTCGTCAAATGACCTGCGGCGGGCCGGGCCAGTGGCGTCCCCGGTCGGCCGCACCTTTGGCCCTCAGACGTCGTCGCGGCGGTCGAGCTCCAGCACGGTCTCCAGCAGCGTCGCCGCGCCGCGGGTGCAGTCGTCCCACGACGTCAGCTCGCGTGGCGAGTGGCTGATGCCGGCGACGCTCGGCACGAAGATCATGCCCATCGGGCACAGCGCGGCGATCATCTGCGCGTCGTGGCCGGCGCCGCTGGGCAGCCGCCGGGTCGCCAGGCCGAGCCGCGTCCGCCGCCCGGCCGATCGCGTCCTGCACGCCGGCGTGAGCCGGCGCCGCCGGGTTCGTGCTCGCCAGGGTCATGACGATCCGCGTGCCGGTCTCGCGGGCAATCGCGTCGGCCTGGGCCCGCGTCGCCGTCCCCAGCTCGTCGAGCGCCGCCGGCGCCAGATCACGGAATTCGACGCTGAGAGTCACCCGGCCGGGAACGACGTTGGGCGAGTTCGGCTCGACGTCGAGGCGGCCAACGGTCCCGACCTGCCGTCCCTGACGCCCGGCGGCAATCTGCCGGACCGCCAGCACGAGCCGCGACGCCGCGACCAGCGCGTCGTGACGGCCGTCCATCGGCGTGGTGCCGGCATGGTTGGCCATCCCCTCGACGACGACGTCGTAGCGGTGGATGGCGACGATGCCTTCGACGATGCCGATCGGCACCCGGGTCGCGTCGAGCGTGCCGCCCTGTTCGATGTGCAGCTCGACGTAGGCGTGCCAGGCGCCGCGCGGTCGCACCGCCGTCCTCGATCCGTGCCGGATCGCCGCCGATGCGGCGCAGCGCGTCGGCACGGCGCAGTCCGTTCCACTCCCGATCGAGGTCGCCGGCCTTGAGATCTCCGGCGACGATCCGGCTGCACGCGGTGCCGCTGCCGAACGCCGTGCTCTCTTCGTGGGCCCACAGCACCATCTCGAGCGGGTGCCGCGTGGCGTGGCCGGTGGCCTGAACGGCCTGCAGCACTTCGAGGGCCGACAGCGTGCCGAGGTCGCCGTCGAAGTTGCCGCCGCCGGGCACCGAGTCGATGTGCGAGCCGAACAGGATCGGCGGCCGGTTGCCCGCTCCGATCCGGACGAAGACGTTGCCGGCCGGATCGAGACGCGGGGTGAAGCCGGCGGCGCGGACCTCGTCGAGGAGCCAGAGGCGCCCGGCCACGTCGGCGTCCGAGTAGGCCACCCGGCTCACGCCCGACGCGAACGTCCCGCCGGCCGGGCGGCCGAACGCGCTCAGCTGCTCGATCCGCCGGCGCAGCCGCCCGCCGTCGACCGCCGGAGCGGGCTGCCCGCCGTGCCACGCGCGCGCCGGCCGCACGGCCAAGGCGGCGCCGGCCGAGGTCAGGAGCGCCCGCCTCGTCAGCATCGGTGGCTCACACGCCCGCGGCCTGGAGCGCCGCCAGCACGCGGGCCTCGCGGAACGGCACGCGACGCAGACGCACGCCGGTCGCGTCGAAGATGGCGTTGGCCACGGCCGCCAGCATCGGCTTGCACACGGTCTCCCCGGCGCCGTAGTGCGGCAGATCCTCGCGCGCCGGCGTCGGGTCGCCGTTGACCAGCACGACGTCGATGCGCTCGGGGACGTCGGCGTGGGTCAGGGTCGGCGAGCTCGCCCAGTCGACGCTGGTCACCTTGCCGGGTGTCGAACTGCACCTCTTCGTGGAGGGCGCGGCTGAGCGAGTGGAGCATCCCGCATTCGATCGTGCGGCGCAGCGCCTCGGGGTTGATCACCAGGCCGCAGTCGTGGGCGCAGACGATGCGCTTCGCCCAGACCCGTCCGGTGCGTCGGTTGACCTCGACCTCGACGATCTGGGCGACGACGGTCTGACTTCTGAAGGCGTAGGCCAGACCGCGACCGGTCAGGACCTCGCCCGCGGCGCGCGGCTTGGGCGAGGGACGGGCGTCCCAGCCGTAGGCCTTCAGGGCCGCATCGAGCACGGCGATGGAACGCGCGCGCTTGAAGCCGCTGTCGTCCTCGGTGGACGCGGTGAACAGCCGGCGGCGGAACGCCGCCGGGTCGGCCATGGCGGCCGCGGCGACCTCGTCGATGAACGACTCGGACGCGAAGGTCACCTGCGGGCCATCGGGATCGCGCAGGTTGCCGGTACGCACCGGCGTCTCCCAGACCAGCGGCAGGCTGACGACGTGGGTCGTCTGGCGCCGGTGCGGCACGGCGTACATGTCCGACGGCGTCGAGGCACGCCCGCGGGCCGGCGTCGTCTTGCGCTGACCGGTGAGCTGGGCGATCAAGACGGTGTCGGGCTCGTTGTAGCCAAGGTGATTGTGGTCGGCGGCGCGGGCGTCGTAGTCGAGCGCCACCAGCTGTCCCGCGGCGTCGAGGCCGCCGCGCATCGTCACGGCGTAGGCCGGCCCCTTGGTGTCCCACGCGGTTTCTTCGTCACGCATCCACTGGAGGCGCACCGGCCGGCCGAGCTCCTTGGCCAGGAAGGCCGCCTCGAACCCGGCGTCGTCGGCGGCGGTGCGTCCGTAGGCCTGTGGACCGTCCATCCACACCACCCGGACGCGGTCGCGCGGCATCTTCAGGAACTCGGCGACGCCGTTGCGCAAGCCGTACGACTTCATGTCGTTCGAGTAGATGGTCAGCTGGTCGCCGGTGGGATCGGCGGTGGCGTGCGCCGGGCCCATCGCGGTGTGGCCCTGGAACGGGACGTCGTAACGCGCCTCCACCACCGTGGCGGCTTCGTTCAATGCCTTCGACCGGGTCGCCGATCGACGTCGGCGCGCCGCTCGACGCCGGCGTCGCCGCCCGCATGAAGTCGAAGAGGTCGGCCGAGGCCGGGAACGCCGCCGCCGGCGGCGGCTGCCACGCGCACTTCAACCGGCGGGCCGCCCTGGATGGCCTGTTCCTCGCGCTCGAACGCCACGGCGACGTAGTTGCCGCGGGTGACGACGCGGACGAATCCCGGCAGGCCACTCACCGAGGCCTCGTCCACCGACGTGAGCGTGGCGCCAGCCATCGGCGGCTTGACGTTGCGCGCATGCACCATGCCCGGCAGCTTCACGTCGACGGCCCACTTGAGCGTGCCGTCCACCTTCGCCGGGATGTCGAAGCGCTGCGGCGACTGGCCGACGTGGCGCAGAGCCGACACCGGCTTCACGCGGGCCTGGCCGGCGGTGGCGTCGATGTTACGGCCGTCGAGGGTCACGTTGAAGCGCCGGCCGCCGATCAGCTCGCCGTAGGTGACACGCTTGGCGGCGTCGCCCCGCACCGAGACGACGCCCTCGGTCACGGCCAGGTCGGTCACCGGCGCGCCCAGCCGCGGCGCGGCCATCTCGAGCAGGACGCGGCGCGCCTCGGCGGCGACGCGGCGCATCGGCCAGCCGTCGACCTGAATCGCATCCGAGCCGCCGGAGCCGCCCTGATCGACGGTCACGTCGGTGCTGCCCATCACGACGCTGGTCTGCGCGTAGGCGAGGTCGAGCTCGTCGGCCATGAGCTGCCGGAACGCGGTGCCCGTGCCCTGCCCCAGGTCGGTCTTGCCGACGAAGAGCGTCGCGGTGCTGTCGGCCCGGATCACGATCCAGGAATCGAGCTGCCGGAAGTCGGGATCGGGATACGGCCCGGCCGCCTGGGCCTGCCGCGCACCGAACACGACCGAGCCGGGCAGCGCGCCGACGCTGACCACGAACATCCCCGACTGCGCCAGAAACTCGTCGGCGCGACGTCTGGAAGCGCCGCTCGGCGGCGTCGATGTGCGGCGGCACGGCGGTGAACGGCGTCATGCCGCACCTCCGTCTCCGGCCCCGGCCGCGACGGCCGATGCGGTCACGCCGGCGGCGCGCTTGATGGCCGCCTGCACCCGGTAGTAGGTCATGCAGCGGCACAACGTGCGCGCCATCGCCTGGCGGATGTCGCTGTCGGTCGGCCGCGGGTTCTTGTCGAGCAGCACCTTGGCGGTGAGGATCTGGCCGTTCTGGCAGAAGCCGCACTGCGGCACCTGTTCGTCGATCCACGCTTGCTGCAGCGGATGCAGCCGCCCGTTCTGCGCCAGGCCCTCGAGCGTGGTGATCTCGGCGCTCCCGACCGACCCGGTCTGGCGGACGCAGGAGCGCACCGCCTCGCCGTTGACGATGACGGTGCAGGCCCCGCACTGTCCGAGGCCGCAGCCGAAGCGCGGGCCCTGAAGTCCGAGGTCGTTGCGCAGCACGTAGAGGAGCGGCGTGGCCGGCTCGACGTCCACGGTGTGGCTGCGGCCGTTGACGCGCAAAGTGATGGAACGCATACGGTCGAGTCCTCGAGCCGCCGGCACGGCAGGCTCTCGGATGCAGTGTCCCGAAGGCGGGCGGGGAATGCAAGCCCGCGGCGACGTCAGCGGTCGTGTGACGGCCGGCGCACGCGCCATCGCGCCACCGGCCCGAGTCGAGGCGGTTTGGCGATGGCCGCCAGCGTCGATCGCGGCGGCTCGGTCACCGGCACGACCGCGACCTCGACACCCTCGCCGTCGATGGTCGCAGGGTCGCCCGGGCCGGCGCCGGCGAACGCCGCGGTGACGCGATCGGCGGTGCGGTGGCGCTCCTGCGCCTCGAGGAACCGCGCGTGGACGATCACGTCACCTGCCATCGCCGGGTCCCCGGTCGCCGTGCGCACTGGACGTCACCGCTGATCCTTCGGGCGGTTCTTGAGCATCTCGCCGACGGTCAGGTTCTTGGTGCCGAGGCCCAGCACGTAGGCGACGCAGAGCGGCGCCGCGAACAGCACGAACAGCAGCGCGCTCGAGGACACCCGGGCGCCGGTCGCCACGCTCCACACCACCATCCCCAGTGTCAGGATGGTCCATACGCCAATCGCCAGTCGGATTCGGCTGTTGTTCATCATGCGGGCGACCCTCCTTCGGGGTCGGTCGCGACGATCGCATCGAGAGCACCGGCGTCGACCGTCGCGGAACGGCCGCGTGGCACCCCGCACGCTCCACGACGCGGAGCGAGTCGGTACTCGATGGCTGTGAATGGTGCGTAGTGCCCGAAGAGGGCCTGTCGGCGCGCACCTGCGCGGCAGGTGCTGTCGAACGCTGGCGGGCTCAGTGCGGTAGGACACTGCGACTATACAGGAGCGCCGCCGCCGACATGTCTTCGGACGTGCCATCAGCCGCGGGCGTATACTGGTCACCTCTCGCTTTCCTGAGCCCTGCGGCCGTTCTGGCCTCCAGCCCTCACTAGAGCACTCTCCAGGAGGGCCCGCCGAGGGCGCACTCCATCGCCGGCTACGCAGATCTGCTCGCGCGCCCGTCGCGGCGCGACGACCACTGAAGGGCTCCAGTCATGACATCCGCCGCAGCCATCGCGCTTCCCGCCGCCATCCCGAGCCCGGTCTTCGACGTGCCGGACGCCGACTTCCAGCGCCGGTGGCAGGAATGGAAGGCGCGCGGGCGCGCCCACGAACAGGCCGCGCGGCGACGCGCGCTGGTCTGCGCAGCGGTGGCCGCGCCAGTGGCCCTGGCCGTCCTGGCCGCCGTCGCACTCGCCGGATGATGACGCTGCTGATTCGGTGGTTCGGCCGGCGCGGCGCGCCAGCCATCGCCGGACCGCTGCGCGACGAGCTGCTCAGCATCGAGCGGCTCGAGGACCGCGCGCTGGCGCTCGCCGCCAGCCTGACGATCGATCCCAATCCGCGTCACCGCGCCCGCGACACCTTCCCGCGGTTCGAGGACAACGTCCGCGTGCTGCGCGCCGCCTACCGCACGCTGGCCGACGACGTGCGCACCGGCGCAGTTCGTCGGCCCGGCCGCGGACTGGCTGCTCGACAACTTCCACCTCGTCGCCGCCGAGATCTCCGACATCCGGCGCAACCTGCCGCGCACCTACTCGCGCACGCTGCCGACGCTGGCCTCGCGCGAGCACGCCGGCCAGGCGCGCATCTACGCGATCGCGGTCGAGCTGATCCGCCACAGCGACAGCCGCCTCGATCGCCAGCAGCTGGTCCAGTTCCTCAACAGCTACCAGCGCGTCGCGCCGCTGACGATCGGCGAGCTCTGGGCGTGGCCGAGCATGCTGAAGCTGGCGCTGATCGAGAACCTGCGCCGGCTGGCCGAGGAGCTGCTGATCGCGCGCGGCCTCGCGCGCCGCGGCCGACGACTACGTCGACGGCGGCCGACCGGCACGGCGGCCGCGGCGCGCTGCCGCCCGGCACGCGATCCCGCGTTCATCGTCCAGCTGCTCCACCGCCTGCGCGAATACGGGCTGCGCCTGTCGGCGCTGCGCGTGCCGTCGACGACGACCTGACGCGCCGGCACACCACGGCCGAGGAGACCATCCGCGGCGAGCACCAGCGCCAGGGCGTGGCGCAGGTCTCGGTCGCCAACGCCATCACCAGCCTGCGGCTTGTGCGCGACGCTCGACTGGCAGGAGTACGTCGAAGCGGTCAGCCTGGTCGAGCAGGTGCTGCAGCGCGATCCGGCCGGCGCCTACGGCCGCATGGACTTCCTGAGCCGCGATCAGCAGCGCCAGGCCGTCGAGGAGCTGGCGCCGCCGAGCGGCGAGGGACAGGTGCGCGTCGCGCTGAAAGCGATCGAGACCGCGCGGCAGGCGGCGGCCGCGCGGCTCGGCCGACCGATCGCGCCGCGCACGTCGGCTATCACCTGGTCGATCGCGGGCGCGACCGATCTCGAAGCCGACCTCGCGCTACCGCCCGCGCCTGCGCGTCCGCGCGCACGCGCGCTCCTGCATGCGCCATGCCGCGGTCCTGTACCTCGGGATCGATCGCGCTGCTGACGACGGCCGCTGGTCGCCGCCGCGGTCGTCTACGCGGCGACGCGCCGGCGGCCGCGAGCGTGGTCCGGCTCCTGGTCGCGCTCGCTCGTCGCTGCTGCCGGCCAGCGAGCTTCGCGCATCGCGTGTCGTCCAGTGCGCCGTCGTCCACCTGATCGGCCCGCGGCGGCTGCCGCGCCTCGACTTCGCCGACGGCGTCCCGGACGACGCCCGCACGATGGTCATCGTCCCGACGATGCTGACCAGCCTCGCCGGCGTCGACGCGCTGCTCGAACACATCGAGGTGCTGGCGCTCGGCAACCTCGACCCGTGCATCCACTTCGCGCATCCTCAGCGACTTCGCCGACACGGCCTGCGCCGACGCGCCCGAGGACGCGGCCCTCCTCGAGCGCGCCCGCGCCGGGGTCGAGGCCCTCAACCTCGAAGTTCGGCGGGCCGCACGCGCGATCGGTTCTTCCTGTTCCACCGCGACCGGCAGTGGAACGTCGGCGAGGACGCGTGGATGGGCTGGGAGCGCAAGCGCGGCAAGATCGAGGAGTTCAACCGCCTGCTGCGCGGCGCCACCGACACGAGCTTCTCGACGCAGGTCGGCGCGCTCGACGCTGCTGCCGTCGATCCGCTACTGCATCACGCTCGACTCGGACACGCGGCTGCCGCGCGACGCCGCCAAGCGCCTCATCGGCATCATCGCGCACCCGCTGAACCGGCCGCAGCTTCGATCCGCGCGCTCGGACGCGTGACCGCCGGCTACGGCATCCTGCAGCCGCGCGTCAGCGTGACGATGGCCAGCGCGGCGGGATCGCTGTTCGCGCGCACCTACGCCGGCCACACCGGCGTCGACCCGTACACCACCGCGGTCTCCGACGTCTACCAGGACCTGTTCGGCGAGGGCATCTTCACCGGCAAGGGCCTCTACGACGTCGACGCCTTCACGGCGGCGCTCGAGGGGCGCGTGCCGGAGAACGCGCTGCTGTCGCACGATCTGTTCGAAGGGCTCTACGCGCGCACCGGCTCTGGTCACCGACATCGAGGTCGTGGACGACTACCCCGTCCAGCGTGCTGGCGCACGCGCGCCGGCAGCACCGCTGGGTCCGCGGCGACTGGCAGATCCTGTGGTGGCTGTTTCCGTTCGTGCCGTCGCGCGCCGGGCTGACGCGCAACCGGCTGCCGCTCATCGCGCGCTGGAAGATCCTCGACAACCTGCGCCGCAGCCTGCTGCCGCCGGCGACGCTGCTGCTGCTCGTGCTCGGGTGGACGGTGCTGCCCGGGCATCCGGCGGTCTGGACCGCTGGTCGCGCTGGCGGCGACTCGCGTTTCCCGTGGCCGCGTCGGCCGCCGAGGTCGCTGCGCGGTCCGCGGCCGCGGCCAGTCGTGGGCGTCTGTTCGTGCGCGCGACGGTCGACGATCTGCAAGACCGCGGCGGCGCGCGCTGGGCCTGCAGCTCACCTTCATGGCCAACGAGGCGTGCGAGCGGGTGCACGCGATCGGCATCACGCTGGTCCGCCTCGGCGTCACCCGCCGCCGGCTGCTCGAGTGGGAGACGACGGCGGCCAGCGCCGCCCGCGGCGGCCGGCCTGCGCCTGCGCGCGTTCGTCGACGCGACATGGCGCCGAGCCCGATCGCTGGCGCTCGACGGCCCTGGCGGCCGTGGCCGCGCTCCGGCCGGCGGCCCTGCTCGTGGCCGCGCCGCTCCTCGCGCTCTGGACCGCCGCGCCCTGGATCGCCTTCGCCCTGAGCCGGCCGATCGCCGGCCGGCGCGCCGTCGCTGTCGGCCGCCGACCGCGACCTACCTGCACGGCGTCGCCCGGAAGACCTGGGCCTACTTCGACACGTTCGTCGGCGCCGAGGACCACTTCCTGCCGCCCGACAACGTCCAGATGGAGCCCGGCCCGACTGGTCGCGCACGCGGACCTCGCCGACCAACATCGGCCTCGGCCTGCTGGCCACGCTCGCCGCGCACGATCTCGGCTTCATCGACGACGCCGGACGCTGGTGCGCCGCGATCGACGGACGCTGACCACCATCGAGGGGCTGGAGCGCCACGAGGGGCACCTGCTCAACTGGTACGACACGCGGACGCTGGCGCCGCTGCTGCCCGCTCTACGTGTCGACGGTGGACAGCGGCAATCTCGCCGGCGCGCTGCTGACGCTGTCCGTCGGCCTGCGCGAGCATCGCGCCGGACGCTCGCGGCCCGCGCCGACCGCGCTGTTCGACGGCGATGAACTTCCGGTTCCTGTTCGAGCCCAAGCGGCAGCTGTTCGCGATCGGCTACCGGCTGGCCGACGCCGACAGCCCCGGCCGCCTCGACGCGTCGTACTACGACCTGCTCGCGTCGGAGGCGCGGCTGGCCAGCTTCATCGCCATCGCCAAGGGCGACGTCGCCGAGATGCACTGGTTCCGCCTCGGCCGCTCGATCACCAGCGTGCACGGCGCGCCGGTCCTGCTGTCGTGGAGCGCGACGCTGTTCGAGTACCTGATGCCGCTGCTGGTGATGCGGACGCTACCCGAACACGCTGCTCGACGAATCGTGCCGGCTGGTGGTCCAGCGACAGATCGACTACGCCGCCGCCGCGCGGCGTGCCGTGGGGGATCTCGGAGTCGGCCTACAACCTGGTCGATCGCCACGGCACCTACCAGTACAAGGCGTTCGGCGTCCCGGGCCTCGGCCTGAAGCGCGGGCTCGGCGACGAAGCTGGTCGTGGCGCCGTACGCGACGCGCGCTGGCGCTGACGATCGATCCGGTGCGCCGAGCGCCGCCAACCTGCGGCGGCTCGCCGCGGCCGGCCTCGACGGCGGCGTACGGCTTCTTCGACGCCGATCGACTACACCGCCGCGCGACGCCGACGCGCGTTGCGTCCGGCCGAGCCGTCGCCCGGCGTCGTCGTGCCGACCTACATGGCGCATCACCAGGGCATGACGCTGGTCGCGCTGACCAACGCGCTGCTCGGCGACCGCATGGTCGAGCGCTTCCACGCCGAGCCGCGGGTCCAGGCGACGGAGCTGCTGCTGCAGGAGCGCGTGCCGCGCGACGTCGCGACCGATCGAGCCGCGCCCGCTCGACGAGATGCGCGTCGCCGCGCCGGTCGCGTCGACGCCGGTCCGCCGCTTCCGCACGCCGCACACGCTCGTTCCCGCACACCCAGTTCCTGTCGAACGGCAACTACGTGACCTCGGTGACCAACGCCGGCGGCGGCGCCAGCGCCTGGCGCGGCCTGCCGGTGACCCGCTGGCGCCGCGATGCCGACCCGCGACGCCGACGGCCAGTTCATCTACCTGCGCGACGTGCGCAGCGGCGACGGTGTGGTCGGCCACCTATCAGCCGACGCCGGCCGAGCCCGACGAGTACGCGGTGACGTTCTCGGCCGACCGGGCGACGTTCCGGCGGCGGGACGACGAGCATCGTCGACGCAGCTCGACGTCGCGGTCTCGACCGAGGACGACGTCGAGGTGCGGCGGCTCACGGTGCGCAACCACGGCACGCGCATCCGCGAGCTCGACGTCACCAGCTACGCCGAGATCGTGCTGACCTCGGCGGCCACCGATCTCGCCCACCCGGCGTTCGGCAAGCTGTTCGTCGAGACCGAGTACCTGCCGGACAGCGCCGCCCTGCTCGTGCCATCGCCGGCCGCGCGATCCCGGCGATGCCGGCGGCCTGGGCGTTCCACGCGCTGAGCCTCGAGGGCCGCCCGCAGGGGCCGCTCGAATGGGAGACCGACCGCGCGCGCTTCCTCGGCCGCGGCCGCAGCCCCGCCGACCCGCAGGCGCTCGACGGCCGCGCGCTGTCGGGCACGACCGGCATCGTCCTCGATCCGATCGTCAGCCTGCGCCAGCGGATCCGCGCTGCCGCCGGGCGCCACGCGTGCGCCTCTGCTTCGCCACCGGCATGGCCGCCGATCGCGAGACGGCCGAGGCGCTGGCGCGCAAGTACCACGATGCCGCGCGCCGCCACGCGCACGTTCGCGCTGGCGATGACGCACGCCGAGAGCGGACTTCGCCATCTGGGCATCTCCGCCGACGACGCCGTGCTGTTCGAGCGGCTCGCCTCGCGCGTGCTCGGCACCGACGGGTCGCTGCGCGCCGGCAGCGCCGCGACGATCGCCGCCAACGAGCTCGGCCAGCCCGGGCTGTGGCCGCATGCCATCTCCGGGCGATCTGCCGATCCTGCTCGTGCGCGTGATCGGCGACGACGCCGTGCGGCCGCTGGTCCGGCAGGTGCTGCAGGCGCAGGAGTACTGGCGCCTGAAAGGCCTGCAGCGCCGACGTCGTGCATCGCTCAACGAGCACCCGGTCGGCTACCTCGACGAGATGCAGGCGCAGCTCACGGCCGTGCTCGAACGACGGCCCGTGGAGCACCTGGCAGCACCGGCCCGGCGGCGCCTACCTGCTGCGCGCCGACCGGATGGGCCACGGCCGAGCGCGGTGCTGCTCGAAGCGGTGGCGCGGCGCGATCCTTCGCGGCGACCGCGGCGACCTGCGCGCGCAGCTCGACCGGCCCGGACGCGGTCCGCGCCGCCGACGGCGCCCTTCGACGCCGACGCCGCGCCGCGCGGCCAACCACCGCGGCGACGCCGGACGCACCGCCGCCGGCGATGACGCTGACCAACGGCCTCGGCGGATTCACCGACGACGGCCGGACCTACGCGATCGTCCTCGACGGCGCCGACGAGACGCCGATGCCGTGGGTCAACGTGATCGCCAACCCGCGCTTCGGCACGATCGTCACCGCGTCGGGCGCGGCGCACACCTGGTCCGGCAACAGCCGCGAGAACCGGCTCACGCCGTTCGCCAACGATCCGGTCAGCGATCCGACCGGCGAGGCGATCTTCGTCCGCGACGACGAGACCGGCGAGCGCTGGACGCCGACGCCCGGGCCCGCTGCCGCCGCCGACGCCGGCCGGTGCGTCGTCCGCCACACCGCCGGGCTGACGCGCTTCTCGCGCGCCACCCACGGCATCGTCCACGAGCTCGACGTCTTCGTCGACGCCGACGATCCGGTGAAGTTCTCGCTGCTCACGCTGACCAACGACGGCGCCGCGCCGCGGACGCTGAGCGTCTTCGCCTACAACGAGTGGGCGCTCGGACCGCCGCGCGACGGCGAGCACCTGCACGTCGTGACCGACGTCGACGCCGGCGACCGGCGCGCTGCTCGCGAGCAACGCCTACAACCAGGACTTCGGCCGGCACGTCGCCTTCGCGTTCGCCGTCGACGCCGCCGCTGGCGTGTCACCGGCGATCGGCGGTCGTTCATCGGCCGCAACGGCGATCTCTCGGCGCCCCGGCCGCGCTCGACCATGCGACGCTGTCGGGCGCGGTCGGCGCGGCGCTCGATCCGTGCGCCGCGCTGCAGGTCCGCGTGCGTGCTGCAGCCGGGCGAACGCCGGCGAGCTGCTCTTCCTGCTGGGCCAGGGCGCCGACCGCGATCACGCGCGCGCGGCTGATCGCGCCGCCACGGCCACCTCGACGCGCGCGGCCGCCGCCGCGGGTCAGCGTCCGCCGCGCTGGGACGACGACGCTCGACGCCGTCCAGGTGCGCACGCCCGACGATTCGTTCGACGCGCTGATGAACCGCTGGCTGCTCTACCAGGCCGTCAGCTGCCGGCTTTGGACGCGCGGCGGCTACTACCAGCCCGGCGGCGCGTTCGGCTTCCGCGATCAGCTGCAGGACGTGATGGCGCTGTCGCTCGCGCGGCCGGACCTGGCGCGCGAGCACCTTGCTGCGCGCCGCGAGCCGGCAGTTCGTCGAAGGCGACGTGCAGCACTGGTGGCACGAGCCGACCGGCCGCGGCCTGCGCAGCCGCTGTTCCGACGACCTGCTGTGGCTGCCGCATCGTCGTCGCCGAGTACGTGCGCACGACCGGCGACGCCGGCGTCCTCGACGAGCGCGTGCCGTTCCTCACGGCGCCGCCGCTGCTGGCCGAGGAGCACGAGTCGTACGGCCTGCCAGCCGTCGCCGGACGAGACGGCACGCTGTTCGAGCACTGCCTGCGCGCCATCGACCGCGGCATCACGGCGGGCGCGCACGGCCTGCCGCTGTTCGGCGCCGGCGACTGGAACGACGGCATGAACCGCGTCGGAGCCGCGGGACGCGGCGAGAGCACGTGGCTCGGCTTCTTCCTGCACGGCGTGCTGACCGACTTCGCCGCGCTGTGCGACGCCCGCGACGACCAGGCGCGGGCCGACCGCTATCGCGACGAGGCGCGGCGCCTGGCCGCGCAGCTCGAGCTCACCTGGGACGGCGAATGGTATCGGCGCGGCTACTACGACGACGGCACGCCGCTCGGCGTCGGCGCAGAACGACGAATGCCGAGATCGATTCGATCGCGCAGTCGTGGGCGGTGCTGTCGGGCGCCGTGCCGCTGCGTTTCGCCGAACGCGCGATGGACGCGGTCCGCATCGATGCTCGTCGCCCGCCGATCGCAGCCTGATCCTGCTGCTGCGATCCGCCCTTCGATCGCTCGGCGCAGGAACCCGGGTACATCAAGGGGTATCCGCCGGGCGTGCGCGAGAACGGCGGGCAGTACACCCATGCCGCGGCCTGGGTCGTGATGGCGCTGGCCCGGCTGGGCAGCGGCGACGAAGTCGCCGAGCTGTTCCACATGCTCAACCCGATCAACCACAGCCGCACGCCCGACGCGGTGCAGCGCTACAAGGCGGAGCCGTACGTGGTCGCCGGCGACGTCTACGGACGGGCGCCGCACGCCGGGCGCGCCGGATGGAGCTGGTACACCGGGTCGGCGGCGTGGATGTACCGCGTCGGCATCGAGAGCATGCTGGGTCTGCGGCGGCGAGCGGCGACCTTCGGCATCGATCCCTGCATCCCTTCCTCGTGGCCCGGGTTCGAGATTCGCTGGCGCGTCGACGGCGCCGTCTACGAGATCGCCGTCTCGAACCCCGACCGGGTCTGTCGCGGCGTGGCCGGGGCCTGGCTCGACGGCGCAGCGGTCGACCCGCGGGCGATTCCGCTGGTCGCCGATGGCCGCTCGCACGCGGTGCGGGTCGTGCTGGGTGTGACCGGCTGACGGCCCGGACCTGGGCGCCGTAGGATCGCCGGCGAGGGACGACGCCGCATGAACGACGAGCCGGTCGAGATTCCGATCGAGCCCGAGCTCGACCTGCACGCCTTCCAGCCGCGCGACATCCCGGCGGTGGTCGACGCGTTCGTGACGGCGGCGCGAGCGGCCGGCCTGACCGAGGTGCGGCTCGTCCACGGCCGCGGGAAGGGCGTGCAACGCGGCATCGTGCAGTCGGTGCTGGAGCGCCACCCCGAGGTCGCGGAGTTCTGGGACGACACCCGGTCGCATCTGGGCGCGACCGTCGCGCGATTGACGCCGCGAGATGTCTGACGTGAGCGCCGCCGGTCGCGCTTCGGACCGAAATGAGCCTTGACGAAAGCGGCCTCACTGATCCCTATTAAGAGACTCAGTCAACGTATCGACTCCGCGACGGTGGGGTCCGCACGAACGGAGAGTAGATCTATGCGCCGACTTGTCATGCTCAGGACGATCCTCGTGTCGGCACTCGCGCTTTGGGTTGCACCTGGTCTCGCGTCGGCCCAGGGCGCGAAGCCGATCGCGCCCGCCGACACGCGTGAGGCCAACCTGCGCGCCTACGTTGAACTCCTGCGTTCCGATGTGCGCTCGCAGAAAATCGCCATCATCACCGAGATCATGCAGTTCACGGACGACGAGGACACGAAGTTCTGGCCCGTCTACCGGGAGTACGAGGCCGAGCTGGCGAAGATCAACGACGAACGCCTCGCGCTCATCAAGGACTACGCCGCCAACTACGAGACCATCACCGACGATGTCGCCGATCGGCTCGCCCGCGGCGCGCTCGACCTCGAAGGCCGGAGACACGCGCTCAAGTTGAAGTACTACGACCGATTCAAGTCGGTTGTCCCGCCCAAGACCGCGGCCCGGTTTCTCCAAGTCGAAAACCAGATTCTGCTGCTCCTCGACCTCCAGATTGCGGCGTCACTGCCCATCGTCCAGTAGACCGACCGACCGAAGGGACACGCCATGCGAACTCACACCCACGTCCTCGTCACCGCCGCCGCCATCGTGACGATTGCGGCCGCGACGCTCTCGGCCGATCGCGTGAAGCTCAGGTCCGGCCCAGTCGTCGAGGGGTCGTTCATGAGCGCGGACGGCACGAAGGTCCGGATGCTGCTGCCGAACGGATCGGTGGCCGAGTTCCCGATTGCCGACATCACTGGCGTGGAGTTCACGGCTCGCAAGACGCCCCCGCCGACCACCACCCCCGATCCGGCGAGGGCACCAGCGCCGGTCACCGTTCCCACGGGCACGGTGCTTTCCGTGCTGCTCACGCAGGCGATCGACGTCGATGCGGCGCAGGCCGGGATGACCTTCCGGGCGATTCTCGACGATCCGGTGATGCTCGGCGGAAAGGTGGTCATTCCGCGAAACTCAGCCGTGGTGCTTCAGGCGGCAAAGGTCGCACAGGCGGGCAATTTCAAAGGCGCCGACACGATCACCCTGAAAGCGAACTCCGTGACGTTCGGCGGACGCAAGTACGACATCGTCACGACCTACATCGAGCAGAAGAGTGGCGGTGAAGGCAAGCAAACGCGGCGGAAGGTCCTCGGCGGCGCAGGCCTGGGCGCGGCCGTCGGGGCCATCGCCGGCGGCGGCACCGGCGCCGCGATCGGAGCCGCAGCGGGCACCGCCACGGGCGCGATCGTCGCCAGCCAGGGGACGCAGCACTTGACGCTCCCCGCCGAGACGCGGCTGCAATTCACATTGAACGCGGCGGTCAACGTGCAACCGTGAGCCACAGACCGTGGCTCGTTCGATGCCGCCGGCCAACACGAACGGTCTGAATGACGACGGGGTCCGGACCGCCTCGGACCCGAACCCCGTCGCGGACGCTACTTCTTCTTCGCCGTCACCCGCACCTGCTCGGCGTGCAGTCCGGTGCCCACCTTGCGGTAGGTGACCGTCACCTGATCGCCGACGCCGACGACATCGGCGATCGCGACGGTGCCGCCCTCCTTCGCCGCGGCCGTGCCGGCGCCGACGGCCACCACCTTGGTCGTGCGGTCCACGGTATACGCCTGGGTGAACGTGCCGCCGCCGCCCGTGGAGCCCGAGATCGTCAAGAGCGCCCCGGTCAGCGACACCACACTGCCATTGGAGGTCATCGCCCGGTCTTCAGACGTCCCGCCGCCGGCCGATCCCGCCGACGACATCTTCTGAATACGCACGGCGCGCATCGTCGTGCCCGTCTCCTGGTAGCCGACCTCAACGGCATCGCCGACCTTCAGGAAATCGGCGAGCGTCGGGCCTCCCTTGCCGGTCGCCTCCGCTTTCCGCTCGGCCGTCCCGGCTCCCGACGCCGTGAGCGTGGTCTTCGGGTCGACCGCGAAGGTCATCTCACGCTCTCCGGCCTTGACCGAGATCGACGCCGGCCCGATCGCTGTCACGGCCCCGCGCGCCGACTTCGTTTCCTGACCGAGCGCCGAGAGTGCCGGTCCGACGACGAGCACCACTGCCAGTACAACTCCACTGCCGGTTCGAAGCATGTTGGCCTCCATCCAGATCTCCTAGGTGTCCGACTTTCAAAGACTGACGGCGAGGGTCGCTCGGAGCCGAATGCCCTCTCTGGCGTGACCGACTCGTGGTGCGTGGGCCCAGCCGTTTACAAACAGAAGCGACAGTAACCGAAAAGCGCCCTCAAATGCAGGCATCAGTGTGCCTCAATCTAGTCGGCCCGGCGGCGGCCCCGCGGCCGGCCTTGAGCCGGGGGCGCCACGCCGGCCGGCGCCCTTGGTAGAATCGCCGCCATGACCCGTCCATTCACCCTAGGGCTGGTGGCGGCCATCGCTGCCCTGTCGATGGCCACCGCCGCCTTCCAGGCCCCGCCCGCCCCGCCATCGGCGGCGGCGCTGGCGGCGACCAAGATCGAGCACGTCAAGGACAACCTCTACGTCATCACCGGGTCGAGCCCGACGCCGCGCGAGACCTTCAGCGGCGGCAACACCGGCGTCTTCGTCACCGACCGCGGCGTGGTGGTCGTGGACACGAAGCTGGCCAACTGGGGCCCGGCGCTGCTCGAGCGTATCCGGACCGTGACCGACAAGCCGGTTGTAACGGTAATCAACACCCATACCCACGGCGATCACACCGGCAGCAACGAGTTCTTCGGCGCCTCGATCGACAGCGTCGTGCACGAGAACACCAAGGCCAACATGGCGCGGATGGACGCCTTCAAGGGCGACAAGGCGCAGTTCCTGCCCAAGCGCACCTACAAGGACCGCCTGACGCTCGGCGCCGGCAAGGATCAGATCGACCTCTACCACTTCGGCGCCGGGCATACCAACGGCGACACCTTCGTCGTCTACACGGCCCTGCGCACCCTGCAGGCCGGCGACATGTTCCCGTGGAAGGACGCGCCGTTCATCGACCGCAGCAACGGCGGCAGCGGCAAGGCCTGGCCCGAGACCATCAAGACGCTGCTCGGCTCGGTGAAGAACGTCGACACGGTGATCGGCGGGCACCAGCCGCTGGCCGGGTGGAAGGACCTGACGGTGTTCCAGCAGTTCCTCGCCGACCTCTACGCCCAGACCACGGCGGCGCACAAGGCCGGCAAGACCATCGAGCAGGCGGTGGCCGACACCGCGTGGATGAGCAAGTACCCGGGCTACGGCTCGACGCGTCTCCAGGCGGCGGTGCAGGCAATCTACGACGAGCTCAGCGGAAAGTAGCGGCGCAGCTGATGCGAACGCCGTGGCTCGTGTCGCTCGCCGTCGTCGCGGCGCTGGCCGTGGCGCCCGGCACCGCACAAACCGTCGCGCGCCGCTACGTCGCGCCTGACGGCGCCGTGCGCGTCGCGCTGGCCAAGCAGCCGCTGTCGCCCAACGGCCCGTCCAAGGGGCCGACCACCATGGCCGAGGGCGGCATCCAGAAGATCCTCGCCGAGCTCGGGGCGACGGTCAGGGTCGACGAGGCGCGGCTCACCGCTCAGCAGGAGACCGAATACGGCGGGTGGAAGAAGCTCGGCATGTCGCTGGGCCATTTCGCCGACCTGGTCGCCAGGAACGAGCGCGACGGCTATTTCACGGTTGGCCTGCTGGCCACCTGTCCGTCGATGCCCGGCCTGGTCGCCGGCCTGCAGCGATCGGCAACGACGACCGAGGCGCTGCGCATCGGGATGCTGTGGCTCGACGCCCACCCCGACTTCAATACGCCGGAGACGACCCGCAGCGGGTCGCTGGGCGGCATGCCGGTGGCCGTCGCCACCGGCCGCGCCCTGCAGGTGATGCGACTCGACGCCACGCTCGACCCGCCGCTGTCGGATCGCCACGTGGTGATGGGCGGGGTGCGGTTGACCGATCCGCTCGAGCAGCGCCTGCTCGACGACTCGATGATCGAGCAGCTGAGCGTCGACGACCTGCGCAACCTGACTCCGGCCGTCTGGGCGCAGCTCGACCGGCTCGACCGCATCAGCGACAAGATCTACGTGCACATCGACATGGACGTGCTCGATCCGCGCGAGGTGATGGCCCACGGCAACAAGGTGCCCAACGGCCCGTCGAGTCAGCAGCTCGAGCGGCTGTTCGAGGAGATCTTCCGGCGCTATCCCAAGGCCTCCGCCATCGGCTTCGCGACCATTCCACCGACCGACGAAGGCGGGCTGTCGATCGCGGCGCTGAACCGGATGATCGCCGGCGCGGTGCGCGGACTGAAGGCCCGGCAGTAGGTCCCTGGACTCGGGTCATTCCCGCCAATGAAGCTCTAAGGGCAACCCGTCGCGCGGCCGGAGGGTCACGCCGGCCTGGGGCACGACGGGGCCCGCGTCGGCGACTGGCTCGACGCGCAGCTGCGCCAGGCACCCGGCCAGCACGATCAGCGCCTCGTGCATCGCAAACGCCAGCCCCAGGCAGGTGCGTGGCCCCAGTCCGAACGGCAGGTAGTGGTCTCCCGGCCGCCCGTGATGCTGGCTGTCCTGGAAGCGGTCCGGATCGAAACGCTCGGGATCCACCCAATGGTCGGGATGCCGATGCAGCAGCCGAGATCGCCACGGCGACGTTGGCCCCGGCCGGAATCGAACGACCGTCGATGACGTCGGCATCGCGCGACCGTCGCTCCACCAGCCAGATCGGCGGATAGAGGCGCATGCTCTCGAGCAGCACCTGGCGCAGGTACGGGCTGGCCACGGGATCGTCGGCGGTACCAGCCGCCCGGCAGGCCCGCTCCTGCACGTCGGGGTGCTGCGACAGCAGGTGCCATGTCCAGGTCAGGGCGTTCGCCGTCGTCTCGTGCCCGGCGAGCAGCAGTGTCGCGATTTCGTCGCGGAGCCAGGCATCGTCCAGTCCGGCGCGCCGCTCCGCCGCCGCCACGATCATCGCGTCGAGCAGATCGCGAGGCTCGCGACTCTGCGCCCGGCGCTGCGCGATGATGGCATCGACCACACCATGCAGCCGCTGCCGTTCGCGCCGGAAGCGGCGGTTGGAGGGCGTCGGCCATGACAACGGGACCGCTGGCGTCTGCAGGCGGGTGACGACGTGGCGTAGCATCGCCCGCATCGCGCCGTCGACGACGGTGGCCGAGGCGTCGAGATCCTCGCCGAGCATCGCGGCGCTGACGATGCGGTAAGTCAGGCGCATCATCTCGTGCGCCATGTCGACCCGGCCGGCCGCAGGCCGCTCGCGGCGCCAGCGCGTCGGCCTCACCGGTCGCCGTCCGCATCACCTCGTGATAGCGGGCGATCGCCGTGGCCTTGAACGCCGGCTGCAGCACGTGCCGCTTGCCGTGCCAGTCGTCGCCGTTGGCGGTCAGCAGGCTGGCCCCGGCGATGTGCCGGATCTCGAGTGCTCGACCGCGACGTCTTTTCGTAGTTCTCCCGCCGCTCGAGAAGAACGTGTCGGGCCGCCGCCGGGCTGCTCGCCACGTAGATCGGCATCCAGGCGATTCGCACCCGCACGAGGTCGCCATGGGCGCGCGAGTTCGCTCGAGGAAGCCGAGCACGTCATGGCCGACGGCAAAGAGATTGCCGGTGAGCGGCAGCCCGCGGGGGCCGGGAACCGCTGCCACTAGAGCGCTCCGGCCCGCCAGGCGCCGCGGGAGCGCCAGCGGGCGGCGACGGCAATCCCGAGCGCGGCCGTGACCAGGCCGCCGGCGATGTCGATCGCGTAGTGCTGCTTGGTGGTCAGCACCGAGACGCCCAGCACGGTGTAGATGACCGCGATGCTCCGCCACCAGCGGACCCGCTGACGCCCGAGGTACCAGCACCCGATGGCCGGTGCGGTGATGTGCCCCGAGGGGAAGCAGTTGGCCGGCGTATCGATGCCGATGAGCCAGCGATACAGCACCTCGCCGACGGTATCACCGGTCGGCACCGGCGGCCGTTCGATCACCTCGGGAAGAAGAGAGAAGATCGTGTAGTTGGCCAGCACGGCCACGGTCAGTGCGGTCAACGACTCGCGCCGGGCTGCATCCGAGCGCAGGAAATCGGCAGGTCACATGCCGGGCGATGAGCAGGAAGTACGGAACCACCGTCCAGGCCAGGAACGGCAACGCTCGATCCAGCGCCGATGCCGGCAAGTGTAGACCGGAAAGACCTGATAGTGGTTGGTGAGCTGGTAGCCTGTATAAAGGAACGACGTCCACGCCACGACGATCACGGCGTTGCGCCGCACCTGGCGCCAGTAGTCTGGGCCGTAACCGGTGATCGCGGGCCAGTGATCGCCGGACTCTGGCATGCGTGGGGCCATCCTACTTCAGCCGTGAGACGCTGGCGTCGATGCGCGAGCGCGCTTGTGTCCGTCCACAGCTTTGCGTACGCTGGTCACTGGTGCGCGCAGCCGTGGTGACGGCACAGTCGTGCGTATCCCCTTGATCGAGGAGCAAGTCGGTCCCGCATAACTGACTGCGGGCGCGGACGGCTCGTGACACAGCCCATTTTCGTGGCGAGACATCGATGCCGACTTTGAGCTCCGCGCGATCCTCTCTGGTACAAGGACGCCGTCTTCTATCAGCTCAACGTCAAGTCGTTCTGCGACAGCAACGCCGACGGCATTGGCGATTTCCCCGGGCTCACGGCCAAGCTCGATCACCTCGCCTCGCTCGGCATCGACTGCCTGTGGCTGCAGCCGATGTATCCCTCGCCGTTCAAGGACGACGGGTATGACATCTCCGACTACACGAGCATCCATCCGGGCTACGGCACGCAACAGGATTTCGAGCACTTCCTGAGTCAGGCCCACGCACGCGGGCTGCGTGTCATCATCGAGCTGGTGCTCAACCATACCTCGGACCAGCACGCCTGGTTCCAGGAGGCGCGCAGCTCGCCCGACAACCCGCGTCGCGATTGGTATGTCTGGAGCGACACCGACGACCGCTATCGCGGTGTCCGCATCATCTTCCTCGACACCGAGCTGTCGAACTGGGCCTGGGACCCGGTGTCGAAGGCGTACTACTGGCACCGGTTCTTCAGCCATCAGCCGGACCTGAACTATGACAATCCGGCCGTCCGCGAAGAGATCTGGGAGGTGATGAAGTTCTGGCTGAATCTCGGCGTCGACGGGTTTCGCGTCGACGCCGTCCCGTACCTGGTCGAGCGTGAGGGCACGTCGTGCGAGAACCTGCCCGAGACGCACGCCGTGCTGAAGGAGCTTCGGGCCCGGCTCGACGCCCACTTCACCGGCAAGGTGCTGCTGGCCGAAGCCAACATGTGGCCGGAGGACGTCCGCCCGTACTTCGGTGCGGGCGACGAGTTCCACATGTCGTTCCACTTTCCGATCATGCCGCGGATGTTCATGGCGCTTCGGCTCGAGGACCGCAAGCCGCTCATCGACATCATCGAGCGCACGCCGAGCATTCCAGACTCCTGCCAATGGGGCATCTTCCTGCGCAACCACGACGAGCTGACCCTCGAGATGGTGACGGAGATCGAGCGCCAGTACATGTGGGACGAGTACGCCAAGGACCCACGCGCCCGGATCAATCTCGGCATCAGACGCCGGCTCGCCCCCCTGGTCGAGGGCGATCGACGGCGCATCGAGCTGATGAGCGGCCTGCTCATGTCGCTGCCGGGGAGCCCGATCCTGTACTACGGCGACGAGATCGGCATGGGCGACAACGTCTACCTCGGCGATCGCAACGGGGTGCGCACCCCGATGCAGTGGAACGGCGGCGTCAACGCCGGCTTCTCGGCCGCCGATCCCGAACGCCTGTGGCTGCCGCTCATCTCGAATGCGGTCTACGGCTATCAGTCCGTCAACGTCGAGTCGCAGCAGCGGAACGCGACCTCACTCCTGAATTGGACGCGGCGCCTGATCGAAGTGCGGCGTTTCACCAAGGTCTTTGGCCGCGGCTCGATTGAATTTCTCAAGCCCGACAACCATCGCGTGCTCGCGTTCACCCGGAGCCTCGGACGCGACAGCGTGCTCGTCGTCAGCAACCTCGCCGGAACCGCTCAGGTGGCCGAGCTCGACCTGTCTCGACTGGCCGGCGCCATCCCCATCGAGATGTTCGGCGGCAGCATCTTTCCGCGCATCACGCGCGAGCCGTACATCATGATGATGGGGCCCTACGATTTCTATTGGTTCCGGCTGCGTTGGCTTTACCTAGTGGAGAACGAGACCACGTTTTCCGACGCGCTACTCCGGCAGCTGATTGCCGTCGGCCAGGTCGACATCCTGGTCGGGCTGCCGACATTGAACAACGCGGCGACGATCACCGACGTGGTCCGTGCGGTTCACGCGTCCTTCACGCGCGACTTCCCCCGCCTGCGCACGGTCATGCTCAACTCCGACGGCGGCTCGACCGACGGAACGCCGGACCTGGTGCGTGTCGCGTCGTTCACCGAGGCCGATACCGTGCAGACGTCGCACTCGCTGCGCACGCTCCATCGCGTGGTCGCGCCGTATCACGGCCTGCCGGGGAAGCACACTGCCCTCCGCACGGTGTTTGCCGCCGGCGAGCTGACACAGGCCAAGGTCGTCGTCGTTATCGATCCCGGTGGCCCGGCGACCACCCCTGAGCGCGTGACCGAGCTCATCGGGCCGATCGCTCGCGCCGACGTCGAGTTCCTCGCGCCGCGCTACCGGCGGCACCCGCGCGACGGGATCTTCGTGACCCAGGTCGTGCGTCCGCTGGTGCGCGCCATTTACGGCGTGGCGCTCGACGAGCCGCTCGGTGCCGAATTCGCGTGCTCAGGACGCTTTGCCTCGCACTGTCTCGAGCAGGACATCTGGACCCGCGACGCGGCGAGGTTCGCGACCGATCTCTGGCTCCGGACCGAAGCGCTGGCCGCGCAGTTCAGTGTCGGTCAGATCTGGCGGCCGGCCACGACCGCCGCCGGCACCCAGACCACGCTGCGCGAGGCGGTGCGGCAGGTCGTGCTCTCTCTGATCGAGAGCCTTCGCGCCCACGAATCGTTCTGGCTGAAGGCCAACGACGTCTTGGATTTGCCGACCTGGGGCACCGACCCGCTCGTGATGCCTGACGCCGCGACCTGGGACCACCAGGCCCTGGCCGAGCAGGCGCGTCACGACATCGTCGCGATCAAGCCCCTCCTCGAGGAGGTGCTCGAGCCGGCAGGTGGTCGCGCGACTCCTGGACGACGGCCAGGCAGCCAGTTCGCGGCTCGACGACGAGCTCTGGGTGCGGAGCGTCTATGCGTTCGCCGCCGTCGACCCGCCTGGGGCGCACCAATGTCGAGCACCTGGCCGACATGTTCGTTCCCCTCTACATGCAGCGCGCCGCGGCGTTCATGTCGCGTACCGCGTCCGAACCTGCGGACGTCGTGCAGGCCAGACTCAACTCGCTCTGTGAGACGTTCCAACGGCTGAAGCCAGTGCTGGTCGCCGGCTGGTCGGTCGAAGTGTGAGGTCACGATGATCGAAGACATCGCCGATGCACTCCTCCAGTCGTGGCGCAACTTTGCCACCGCGTTCGTGCTGTTCGTGCCGCGCCTCGTTGCCGCCACCATCATCTTCGCCGGCGGCTTCGTCGTGTCGCTGCTCGCCCGCCGGGTCATCCAGCGGGTGCTCGCGTGGCTGGGGGCCGATCGCCTCTCGCAGCGGACCGGCGCCAGCGAGATGCTGCGCAAGGCCGAGATGCCGACCGCTGAGGCCCTCATCGCCAAGGTCGTGTTCTGGATCGTGTGGATCGGCTTCATCGTCTCGGCGGTCGACACCCTGCAGTTCGAGCCGTTTCGGGGACTCGTCGCCCAGTTCTTCCGGTTCGTCCCCCGCTTCCTGGCTGCTCTCCTGGTGCTCTCGCTCGGCCTGCTGGCCGGCAACTTTCTCTGGCGTGCAACGCTGCTGGCGTCGGTCAGTGCTGGCCTGCCCGGTGCACGATTGCTGAGCGGCGCATTGCGTGTCCTGGTGATTGCCATCGGCGTCGTGATGGCCCTGGAACAGTTGGGACTGGCGACCGCGGTGGTGCTGACCGCCTTCGCCATCACGTTTGGCGCCCTGATGTTGGGCCTGGCGATCGCGTTCGGGCTGGGGGGCCGGGACGCCGCACGGCAACTGGTCGAACAGCAGCTCCAGGCACGACAAGACCGGGACGCGGACGTCGCGCCCCACCTGTAGCATGTCGCTCCAGCGTGCGAGCGGCCTGCTCCTCCATCCGACATCGCTGCCGGGTGGCTTCGGCGTCGGGGATCTGGGTCCGGGCGCGTTCGCGTTCATCGATCGGCTCGCGTCGGCGGGCCAGCGGCTGTGGCAAGTGCTCCCGCTCGGACCAACTGGCTACGGCGACTCGCCGTACCAGTGCTTCTCAGCGTTTGCCGGCAACACCCTGCTCGTCAGCCTCGAACAACTGATTGACGACGGCCTGCTCACGGAAGCGGAGGCCGGCGACCCGCGTGCCTTCCCACTGGAGCATGTCGACTTCCCGGCGGTGATCGCCCACCGCCGGGCCCTCTGGCCGCGCGTGCTCGATCGCTTCGATGCGGCGGTGGGCACGCCGATGCGCACGCGCTTCGACGGCTTCTGCCGCGCGCACGCCGACTGGCTGGACGACTTCGCGCTGTTCATGGCCGTCAAGGAGGCGCACGATCTGATCGCCTGGACGGCGTGGGAGCCCGACATCGCGCAACGCGAACCGTCGGCGGTGGCGCGGTGGTCGGCCCGCTGCGCCACAGAGATCCGGCTGCACAAGCTGACGCAGTTCCTGTTCTTCGAGCAGTGGCAGCGCGTGCGCGACGCGTGCCGGGCACGATCGATCGCGATCATGGGCGATCTGCCGATTTTTGTCGCGCACGACAGCGCCGATGTCTGGGCACAACGAGAGTTGTTCCGTCTCGATGCCGACGGCCACCCGACCGTCCTCACCGGCGTGCCGCCGGACTATTTCAGCGCGAACGGCCAGCTGTGGGGGAATCCCCACTACCAGTGGGACGCCCTGCGGCAGACCGGATACGGCTGGTGGGTCAGGCGCTTTCGCGCCCTGCTGGCGGTGGTCGATTCCGTTCGCATCGATCATTTCCGTGGCTTCGTGGCGTCGTGGGAGGTGCCGCGCGGCGCGACGACGGCGATTGGGGGCGAGTGGGTGAGAGGGCCGGGCCTGTCCCTTTTCGAAGCGGTGCAATCCGCGCTGGGAGCAGATCGGCTGCCGTTCGTGGCTGAGAACCTCGGCGTGATCACACCAGAAGTGGAGGCTCTGCGCGAGCGGTTGGGGCTTCCCGGGATGGCCATCCTCCAGTTTGCTTTTGGCACCGACCCACAGGCCCCTGACTTCACGCCGCACAACTACCCACGGAACCGTGTCGTCTACACCGGAACCCACGACAACGACACGACCGTCGGGTGGTGGACCGGTGGCGTCGGGCACAGCACCCGCTCGAACGCCGAGCGCGAGAACGAACGGGAGGCCGCCCGCCGTTATCTCGACCTCGACGGACGGGAGGTGCACTGGCAGTTCATCCGCGCGGTGCTGGCGTCGGTGGCGGATACGGCCATCATCCCGGTGCAGGACCTCCTCGGCCTGGGCAGCGCCGCGCGAATGAATCAGCCCGGCACGGCCACTGGCAACTGGCGGTGGCGGCTCGTCCCCGGGCAGCTGACCGGCGACATCGCGCAACGGCTCGCCGTGATGACGGCGACGTACGGCCGAGGCTGACGCGGGGCATTTCTCGTGGTCGGCTGTCGATCCGGGCGTTCCTCGTTCGACGTATTGATAGGAAGGAAGGGGGCGTCATGAACAGCGTGCTCTGGGTCTTGCAGATACTGCTCGCGGCCGCGTTTCTCGCTCACGGCTGGCTCTTTCTCTCGCCCCCGCCGGACATCGCCGTGCAGATGAACGCCTCGTTGCCGCGGTGGTTCTCCCTCTTCCTCGGCGTCGCGGAAGTGCTAGCCGCGGTGGGACTCACGCTCCCAGGACTGACACGCATCCTGCCCTGGCTGGTCACCTGGGCGGCCGCCGGTGTCATGATCGTGACCGCGTCGGCGACGGCCTACCATCTGATGCGCGGTGAGATCAGCTCGGCGGCGATCACCCTGCTGCTGCTCGCCATGGCGACGTTCCTCGCTTACATGCGGCATCGTGTGCTGCCGATCGGCGTGAGGCGCGCCGCCTAAGCAAGCCCCGAACCTGGCTGAGCCCACCTCCGCCGACACGCCCACCTGCCCGCCATTCGGAATCGTGCCAGACTACCGACATGGGCTGGCAGACGCGCCGGCCCGCGCGTGGTTCGAAATGGATCAGGTTGAACGCGGCCGCGAGTGTTACCGGCGTGGGGCGTGGAGTTCCGCCTACCAGGCGCTCCTGTCCGCGGACGTGGCGACACCACTCGAAGCCGATGATCTCGAACGGCTGGCGGTCGCGGCATTTCTGACTGGCCGAGACGTCGACTTCCAGCGATTGCAGGAGCGGCTGCATCGCATTTACGTCGGGGCCGACGACCGTCCACGGGCTGCGCGCGCGGCGTTCTGGCTGGCGTTTTTCTTCGTCAGTCGCGGCGACGTCGGTCAGTCAAACGCCTGGATCGCCCGAGGGCAGCGGCTCGTCGAGGAGCTCACCTGCGTCGAGCAGGGCTACCTGATGCTGCCGATCGCCGAGCAGCAGCTGCGCGACGGCCGCGGCGAGGCGGCACACGCGACCGTCAGCCCGGCGGTCATGCTCGGCGAGTCCTTTCGAGACAGCGATCTCACCGCGGCGGCCCGCCATGTCCAGGGTCGGGCGCTGCTCCAGCAGGGCGCCGTCTCGTCCGGCCTCACGCACCTCGATGAAACGATGCTCGCCGTCGTCGCCGGCGACCTGTCGCCGCTGATGACCGGGTTGCTGTACTGCAGCGTGATCGACGCCTGTCGCGCAGGTCTACGCGCTCGGCCGGGCGCGCGAATGGACCTCGGCTTTTTCGCGCGTCTGCGAGCAACAGCCGGAGATGCTGGCCTTCACCGGCATCTGCCAGGTCCACCGTGCCGAGATCATGCAGCTGCGGGGGGCGTGGCCGGACGCGCTGAGCGAAGCGCGTCGCGCCTGTGAGCGTGCTGAGCGCGCCGATCGCAAGCCGCCGGGCGCAGCGCTGTATCAACAGGCCGAGATCCACCGCCTGTGCGGCAACTTCGCCAAGGCGGAGGACGCCTATCGCGCCGCGAGCGAACGAGGCCACGAGCCCCAGCCAGGCCTCGCGCTGCTCAGGCTGGCGCAGGGGCGTACCGACGTCGCGTGTGCGGCGATTCGCCGGCTGATCGGCGCGCCCGGCGATCGCCTGCACCGCGCCCGGCTCTTGCCGGCATACCTCGAGATCATGGCCGCGATCGGCGATCTGGAGGAGGCCCGACGTGCCGACGACGAGCTTCGAGCGCTCGCCGAGGCATTCGATGCCGATGTCCTGCGCGCGGTCGTGGTCCAGTTCGATGGGGCGATCGCGCTCGCCCAAGGCGATGCCCTGTCGGCGCTCGAGCGGCTCCGCCGCGCGTTCGAGTTCTGGGAACGCCTCGAGGCGCCGTACGAGGCGGCGCGCGTGCGGGTGCTCATCGGGCGGGCCTGTCGCGCCCTCGGCGACGACGAGGCGGCGGGACTCGAACATCAGGCGGCGCGCTCCGTCTTCGAGCGGCTCGGCGCACAACCGGATCTGGCTCGTCTGGACGAGCTGGCGCCTCCCGCTCGGCCGGGCCCTCGCCGGTCGCTGACGGCTCGGGAGCTTCAGGTGTTGCACCTGGTCACGACCGGTCGGACCAACCGGGAGATCGCCAACGGCCTGTGCCTGAGCGAGCGGACCATCGACCGTCACGTCAGCAATATTCTCGACAAGCTCGACGTGCCGTCGCGCGCTGCGGCCACGGCCTACGCCTTCCATCACAAGCTCCTCTGATTCCTTTCGGCTGGCGGAAATCACCCATCGGCCCGATCCAGCCGATTGGGTGGTTTCGCCGAAGCGCCGTCGCCGCGTCCGTCACACACTCGAAGTGCGAGTTCCCCGCCGCTCGCAGAGGGAGGCACTCAACATGTACAACGCGATCATCGTCGGGGCGCGATGCGCCGGTGCGCCGGCAGCGATGCTGCTGGCCGAGAAGGGCTATCGGGTCCTGGTGGTCGACAGGGCCACGTTTCCGAGCGACACCATCTCCACCCACATCATCTGGCCTCATGGCGCCGAGATCATGGACCGATGGAGGCTGCTCGATCGCCTGGCGGCGACCGGCTGCCCGCCGATCGCCCGCAACCTGATTTTCGACGTCGGGCCTTTCGCCCTGAAGGGCTCGGTCACCGATACCAACGGCGGTCGGGGAGGATTCTGTCCCCGGCGCACGGTGCTCGACAAGCTGCTCGTCGACGGCGCCGTGGAGGCCGGGGCAGAAGCTGCGCGAAGGATTCACCGCCGAGACGCTGTTGTGGGACGGCGATCGGGTGGCCGGCATCCGGGGCCACAGCCGGACCGGCAGCGCGGTCGAGGAGCGTGCCCGGGTCGTGATCGGCGCTGACGGGGGGCACTCGCTGGTCGCGAGAGCCGTCCGAGCGGCCGAGTACCACGTGAAGCCGCCGCTCACCACGAATTACTACAGCTACTTCAGCGGATTCGCGGCCGACGACATCGAGGAGTACGTCCGCGACCACCAAGCCGTGGGCTGCTTCCCGACCCACGGCGGTCTCACCCTGATCGCCGTTCTCTGGCCCACTCTAGGATGTTCGCGGCCGTTCGCTCGGATATCGAGGGTCACGTCAGAACGGTGCTCGAGTCGACGCCGAGCGTCGCCGACCGGCTGCAACGTGCCACGCGCGAGGAGAAGTGGGTTCGGAACGGCCGGCGTGCCCAACTATTTCCGCACGCCATTCGGCCCGGGTTGGGCGCTGGTCGGCGACGCGGGATACGACAAGGACCCGATTACCGCGCAGGGCATCAGCGACGCATTCATCGACGCCGAAGCGCTCACCACCGCGCTGGACGACGGCTGGTCCGGACGACGCTCACTCGACGACGCGCTCACCGGCTATCAAACAAGCCGGGACCAGCGGGCCAAGCCGATGTACGAGTTCACCTGTCAGCTGGCGACGCTCGAACCACCACCACCGCACCTGCAGCGCCTGTTCGCCGCACTGCGCGGCAATCAGGACGGCACCAACCAGTTCTATGCCGCCATCACCGGTTCCTGCCCGCTTCCGACGTTCATGCATCCCGACAACCTCGAGCGGATCTTCGCGGTTGCCGGAGCGCGAATGTGGGAGTCAAGAGGAGGTCCTCACGTGGCGCAGCTATCGTGCTGGCGCAGCCGAGGCTGGCGCAAGCCCGACGTCGCGCAACAGCTGCGCATAACGGGGGTCCGATCGGAACGACTCGATCCAGGGTTCAACGCCCAGCCAGGCCATGCAATCAGCGCGATCCTCCACACCTTTACGGAACCACTTGACAGCGGTGTCGTGGTCGCCAAGGGTCACATAAGCAGCGCCGATTTCGTACGGGCAGAAGTAGCGATGTCTGGCGCCCTCTTCCACCTCATGGATCAGCCTTTCAGCCTCGCCTTTCTGACCGGCGGCAGCGTGGACATGTGCTGCCAACGCAAGAATGGTCGGGCTCTTGTCGAGCAGCGCGGCCTTCTGCAGATTGCTGATGGCCTCTTGAAACCGACCTTGCTCGACGTAGGCAAGGCCCTGGAACGCCAGGCCGAACGCAAAATTGGGATCCAACTCGAGACCTTTGCGAGCCAGGTCAATCGCCTCGTCGTATCGCCGCGCGAACAGCAACAGGGACGCTCCGTCCGCGTGGGCTCGCAGGGACAGCGGATCGAGCTCGACTGCCCGCCGGATCTCCACGACACCCTCGTCGTGCCGTCCTTGGGTGCTCAAGTAGGCGGCATAGTTCAACCGGGCTGTCGACAGGCTGGGATTGAGCTGAATGGCGCGCTGAAGTTCTCGCGCGGCGGCCGGCCCATCCCAGTCGTAAATGAGGTGAATGTACCCCAGCGCAGCATGAGCGTCGGCGAGTGACTCATCCAGCTTCAATGCCGAGAGGGCAGCGGCTTTCGCCTTCGGCATCGCGATTCGTGGATGCACGTAGAAACTCGACAAGCCCATGTAAGCTTCGGCCAGGCCGGCGTACGCCGAGGCGTAACCAGAATCCTTGGCGATTGCCAGATCGAAGTGCTGGATGGCGTTTTTCAGTCCCTCCTCTGTCCCCTGGTTCGCGTGGAAGCGGCCCAACAGAAACAGTCGATGTGCTTCTGGGTCGACAGGCCTGGCGCTCGCCAGACGCGCCTGTTCCTGGGACGTCAGGGTGATCCCGACTTCGCCGGCGATGCTGTTGGCCACTTCGCTTTGCAGGGCCAGGACGTCGCGGAGATCGCGCTCGTAACTCCGGGCCCACAGGGTGTCTTCCGTCGCCGCTCTGATCAGTCGGGCGGTGATTCGCACCCTCTCGCCCGCGCGCACGACCGAGCCTTCGACGACCGCGTCGACATTGAGTTCGCGCGCGATGTCGGAGAGCGGCTTGCGCGCCTTCTTGTACTGCATCACTGACGTGCGCGAGATCACGCGCAGCATCGCGATTGAGGAGAGGTCTGCCGTCAACTGCTCGGTCATCCCGTCGGCAAAATACTCCTGCTCGGGATCACCGGACAGATTCTCCAATGGAAGCACGGCAACCGACCGAATTGGCGCCTCCTGCCGCCACCCTCCCTTGGTCACCACAACGGCCGCGATCAGCGCGGCTGCGAGCACGCCGGCCACGACCCCGCCTGCTCGGCGGCCCATAGGACGTGAGGGCCGAACCGCGGACACCGGCTCGGACGCGACCGCTTCGAGCGCGGCCCGCACCTCGCCTGCGGCTTGGTACCGTTGTCCGGGCTCTTTGGCGAGACATCGGCGGACGATCCCACGCAGCATGGGCGACACGCCAGCCGGCAAGGGTGCCGGCGACTCCTTCAGGATGGCCGATGCAAACTCGAGTGGGGTTGGGCCGGCGAACGGCAACGTCCCGCTTGCCATCTCGTGAAGAATCACGCCCAGCGCCCAGATGTCTGCTCGCTCATCAGCGGGTTGGCCGACAAGGACTTCAGGAGCCATGTAACCGGGTGTGCCCATCACGACGCCAGGCTCAGTCATACCCGCCTGGGTTGGCATCGTTCCCTCCAGGTCGCGCTCGAGGTGTTTGGCCAGTCCAAAATCCAACACCTTGACGGAGCTCTCAGGCGTGACCACGATGTTGGCGCTCTTGAGGTCGCGATGCACGATGCCGTGCTCATGCGCATGTCCGATCGCATCCGCGATTTGCGCGCCGTAGCGGAGCACTGTCTCGATCGGCAGCCCGTTGCGGGGAATGACGGTTGACAGCTGCTGACCCTTCACATACTCCATGGCAATGAATGTCCGACCGTCTGCCTCCCCGATCTCGTAGATCGTGCAAATGTGCGCGTGGTTGAGATGAGACAGCGCCCGTGCCTCGCGGAGAAATCTGTCTCGCGCCGCGGCACTGTCGAGTGCCTCAGCGTGGAGGAGCTTCAAGGCAACTTCGCGGTCGAGCGTCGGGTCGTGCGCGCGATAGACGACGCCCATCCCACCGGAACCGATGGCGTCGACGACGTGGTAGCGGCCAAACGTCTCGCCGATCATGGCAACCTTTCAGCTCCCGGCTGCGCGGCGGCTCTCAGAGACGGGACGTAGTCTAACCCACCATGGACCCAGCAGTGGCAAGTCTCTCTGCGGCCCTTACCGGTGGCCGAGGTCGACTGGCACGCCCTCCCGTCAGGAGTCAGCAACCTTCTCTGTCTACTAGAATCACGGGGTCGCCTCCCCTTTGGCAGGGCTGGTTACCGCGCGCCCGCATGGATATCGTCAACGTCGTCTTGCTGCTATTCGGCCTCGGCACCTGTGCGCGCGGTGTCTACGCCCTGGTCACACAGGACGTTATCGATGAGAACGAACGGATGATTGGCCGGGCCGCGGCCAGGCATGGTGCGATCCTCGTGGTAATCGGCCTGGGCCTGGCGTCGCACGCGATCGTCGAATGGCCGTGGATCACGGGGCTCGTGAACTGGCTACGTCAAGTGGCGTAGCACGTTCTGACGTGGGTGCCACGGCGGCGCATGCGGCGGACACAATACAGTCCGCGGTTCGTTCCCGATCGCAACTGCGCTATCCTGCCGCGCATGACCACGAAGGCACGTGGGCTCAGCACCCTGCTGGCCATTACCGGCGCCGTCGCAATCTTGGGCGCGCAGGACCGGGCCGTACAGCCCGCCGCGGCGTTGAACGGCACGCCGATCTTCGAGGTCGATCCGAGCTGGCCGACGACTCCGCCCGACTGGACGTGGGGACAGGTCATCGGCATCTTCGCCGACTCGCGCGGCCACGTCTGGACGTCGAGCCGGAGCCGCATCTCGGAGTGGGACCCGCAGGGCAAGCTGCTGCAGTCGTGGGACGCCCGCGGGCCCAACGGCAACTGGAGCACGATCCATGGCCTGTTCGTGGATCACAACGGCTTCGTCTGGACCAATGCGCGTGAAAGCCACCTGACGGTCAAGTTCACGCCGGCCGGCCAGGTGGCGATGGTCATCGGCAAGTACAACGAGACCGGCGGCAGCAACGACACCACGCTGATGGGCCGCCCGTCGGAGATCTGGGTCGACGCCGCCGACAACGAGGTGTTCGTCGCCGACGGCTACGGCAACCGTCGCATCATCGTCTTCGATGGCGCCACCGGTAAGTACCTCCGGCATTGGGGCGCCTACGGCAAGCGGCCGGAGGATCCGCCGCCGCCTCCGCCTGGCGCGCCGGATCCGGGCGCCCCACCGACCTCCCCCGCCACCGCCGAGCCCGCCCCGCCGGCGCAGTTCCGCATTCCCCACGGCATCGTCGGCTCCCGCGACGGGCTCATCTACCTGGCCGACCGCGGCAACAATCGCGTCCAGGTGTTCCGCCAGAACGGCGAGTTCGTGCGTGAAAAGATTCTTCGGCCGCTATGCGGCGCCCAGGAGAAGGCCACGTGGGTGCCGAAACGGCCGTGCGGAGTCGAAGCGGCCTTCTCGGTCGGGTTGTCGCACGATGCGCCGCAGTCATATCTGTACGTCGCCGACGGCGGCACCCACGTCATCACCGTGCTCCGGCGGAGCGATCTCGAGGTGGTGAACGAGTTCGCCGGACCCGGTGTCGGCCCCGGACAGCTCGGGCGGCCGCACAACCTGACCGTCGATCCGTCGGGGAACATCTTCGTCGCCGAAGCCGCCGGTCCGAAGGTGAAGCATCCGACGACTGGCGCGGAGGTGAGTGCGGGGTCCCGCGCGCAGAAGTTCACGTTCAAGGGCACCACGCCGCGATGACGTCGCGATGCTGGCTGTACGTGTTGGTCGTGCTTGGCCTGTCGCTGGCTGACGCCGCCGCGCAGCCGCGCAAAGTCATCATCGACTGCGATCCGGGAATCGATGATGCGATGGCCATCATCCTGGCGATGCAGTATCCAGGATTCGACATCGTCGGCATCACGACGATGTTCGGCAACGCGTCCGTCGACCAGGCGACGCGCAATGCGTTGACGGTCGTGGAGCTATCGGGGCGAACCATCCCGGTCTACAAGGGCGCCGCCACGCCGCTCCGGGTCGCGCTCGAGCCACCTCCGGATTTCGTGCACGGCAAGGACGGCTTGGGAAATACCGGCCAGGCGGCTGCCGAAAGGCTGCCCATCGACCGAAATCCGCCGCCCAGTTTCTCGTCGACAGCGCGAGCGCCTCCCCCGGCCAGCTCACCATCGTGGCGGTGGGACGGCTGACGAATCTAGCGCAGGCCATGGCACTGGACGCGAATTTCACCCGCAACGTCAAGGAAGTGGTCGTCATGGGCGGCGCGTTCCATGTCCCCGGCAACGTCAGCCCGGTGGCGGAGGCCAACATCTCCGGCGATCCTCACGCGGCCGATATCGTCCTGGGCGCGCCGTGGCACGTCACGATGCTGGCCCTCAACACGACCACCAAGGTCAAGCTGAACGACGAGATCCTGACGCGGATCAGGGACACGAGCAGCCGGTATGGCCAGTTCGTGTGGTCGATCAGCCGCTTCTACATGGACTTTCACAAGAACGTCAATCACGTCGAGGGCGGATTCTACGTGCACGATCCGTCGGCGGTCATGTACCTCATCGCCCCCGACATCTTCACGACCAGGACCGGGCCCGTGAGAGTGGCCACGGAGGGCATCGCCATCGGCGAGACGATCATGCCCGCCTACGACTACCAGTTGGCGCTGGCGCCCTGGCGCGGCAAGCCGGCAGTGACGACGGCGACCGATGTGGACGTGGCGCGCTTTCTCGAGCGGTTCGAAGCCGTCATCACTCGACGCTAGACTGGCGCACTCACCGCCGCTCTCGCATCACGGGAACGCTACGACCAGCCCGGCGCTGAACTCGGCCTGCCAGACGATGTCGGCGTCGACGGCGACGAGGCACACGCCAGGCGAGCAGGCAATCGCCCGCCCGCCGAGATCGGCAAACGTGGCGAACAGCCGCCCGTCGAGCCGAAGGCCGAACGATCGCACCGGCATCAGCTTCACCCCGCCCCCGGCGCCGACCGTGAACCGGATCTCGTTGTCGCCCGCGGCCGCATAGCGCGTGAGTCCCAGCAAGCCGGTCAGGAAGGGACGCGCACGGCGGCTGGTTCCGAACTCCCGAAGGCCACCGCCTTGCCAGTGATCGACGGTAATTTGCCAGTCCGTCGGCGGGGCGAAGAATCCGCCGGGAACGGTCACGCGCGCCTCCTGGTGCGTGAACAGCGCCTCGGCGAACAGGCCAGGCTCCTAGAGCCGCACGTTCACGACGGCGCCCACCGCCCGAGCGCCATCGAGATCGACTGGCTGTCCGGTGAGTCGTTCGAAGAAGCCCCCGCCGAAGCGGTAGCCGACAAATGGCGTCACCTCGACGGTCTGCGCATGGCTCGTGGCTGGCCAACCGAGCAAGCAGGCGACGATGGCGACCCTGGTGTATTCACTCATCAGCCGATGTCACGCGACCACGCCGAGCGTCCTCTGGTCGGCTCGTCAGAAGGCGAGTTGGAGCAACCGGCCGAGCAAATCCTCCAGCGAAAACATCGTCAAGCGTCAGCGGCAGCAGGGGCAGCAGCGTCGCTGCCGCCAGTTGCACGACCGTCTGCGCGGTGAACGGCACAAATCGCATGCCTCTCACCACTTCGAAGCTGTTGCCCAAATCGGCCAGCGACTGGATGTCGCCGCTGCCGATGAACGGCTCGTCGGCCGGGGCTCCCCCGCGGAGCCACTTGCTGTCGAACTCGCGCACGTAGCGCTGCGCCAGCGTGCCGTACTCCCTCAGGCCCACGCGCTTGGCCGCTTCCAGCTGCCGGCTGAACACCAGCAGCGGTCCGAGGACGGCGAACACCAGCAGAACCACCGTCCCGGCGAGTTCCACCTTGAACTGCGGCAGACTCGCGCCGGTGTAAAAGATCATGTTGGCGATCATCCCGGCCAGCATGGCCCCCTGAGCGAGCAGCACTGGCGTAAATGCGTAGGCCACCGCGCCGAGGAAGCCCAGGCCGCCGGCGCGATCCGGGTGCGTCGGGATGAACCGCAACTCGATACGCGAGACCTGCCACAGAAAGCGCGCCCAGACGAACAGCCGGAAGTACCAGCGCAAGAGCAGGAACTGAAAGATCGGCAGGCTGACGACACCCAGCCACCAGCCGGCGGCCGACGGCTGCAACCTCCCCTCCGCCGGAACGCCGTACCAACTCGACATGTCCAGGGCGACCTGCGTCCGCCAGACGACGCCGACTCCGACGACGTAGACGAACGCGATCAGCAGCACCTCAGCCGTGACCGAGTTCCGCAAGCGCATGGCCGAAGCGACGGCCTCGTCAAACTGCGGCCGCGCCGCGTCCGGAATCAGACCGCGGTCGAGAAACTGCCCGACCACGGGACGCATTCGCTGATGCACGACCAGTTCGGCCAGGACCATCAACGGCACCGCGACCAGCAGGCGCACGTGCAGCTCGACGTCGCGCAGGAATGGCAGGCTGACGCTGTCCCCCCAGGCGTGCCCCTCCGCGATCGACAGCACCAGCAGCGGCCCCCAGGCCAGCAGCACGATCGCCACCACGCGTCGGTGCAGCAGAAGCATGGCGTCGTCGGCCATACGCGCCCCACGCCAGAGCTGGAAGAGCGGCCCGCCGAGCACGAGGGAGAAGTCGGAGGTGAGTGACGGTGGGTTCATGCAGTGTTCATTCGCCAGCCGCCGTGACGCGGATCGGTTGCGCTGGCGTCGCGTCCAGCCTGCCCCCGATAAGGAGAATCGATGAGGATACCACCTTCGCGGCATCCGCGCCGCCCCTTCCCAAAGGGCACCTTGACAGTCCGCTTCGTCGGCTTTAGTGTGAAGTCGCGCCCCCAAGGAGTCACCGGCCCGATTCCGTCTGAAATCACGCCGCAATGAGGCAGGAATAGGGCACTCCCCTATCCACTCATCGAGTCGATCGCTAGCGCGTTAGGAAACCTGTTAAGCCAGGAGCGAAGTATGTCCGACAGAGAAGACGAGAGACCCGATGTGAACCCTGGATCGACGACATCAGTGCGAGACGATGGTCGTCAGGATCCGCTCGATCCCGCTTCGCACGTGATTCCGGAGGTTCCGGCCGGCTTCGACCGCCGGAAGTTCATCATGCGCAGCGCGGTGATCTCCGCGGCCGCGGTGATGAACGGCTGCAGTCGAGCGGAGACAGAAGCAAAAGCCCCAGCCCCGGCAGCCGCCGCCCAGACGCCGGCAGCGCCCGCGGTTCCGCTCTCCAAGGACCTGAACGTCGTGAAGAAGGGCGAAGGCCCGGTGATGACGGTGGTGGACGAGTTCTACAAGGTGGGGCCGGGCCCTCGAGCTCGCACACGATCGGCCCGATGCGCATCACCTACGACTTCTACCAGCGCTGCACGAAGCTCCCGGCGGACCAACTCGCCAAGGCGACGGGGCTCAAGGTGCACCTCTACGGCAGCCTCAGCGCCACCGGACAGGGGCACGGCACGGAGCGCGCCGCACTCGCCGGGCTGCTCGGCCAGGAGCCGGCCACCGTCGATCCCGTGTTCCTCGACAAGATGCGCGACGAACCCAATCAGTCATTCCCGTTGAAGCTTGGCGACAAGACGTTCAATCTGACACTCAAAGACATCATCTACGACGCGACCAAAGGGGACTTTCATCACCCCAATACCATGACGGCCAAGCTGATGGCCGGCGACACCGTGCTCTTCGAGCAGGAGTACTACTCGGTGGGCGGCGGCTTCATCGAGTGGAAGGGCTACACGCCTCCCAAGAAGAACGCACCGAAGTATCCGTTCAGAACGATGGCGGAACTGCGGAAGCACGCCGACTACCAACAAGATGACGATCGCGCAGGTCATGCTGGCCAACGAGATGTCCATCTCGGGCAAGAGCCAGGAGGAAGTCTATGCCTTCGTCGACAAGATCACGGGCGCGATGGTGGCGATCGTGAAGTCCGGGCTCGCGCCCCGGAAGGCGTCTTGCCGGGTCCGATCAAGCTGAAAACCAAAGCGGGGACCGTCTACAAGCGCGCTCAGGACGAGGTGAACCAGGCCGACCGCGGGATCGGCCTCCTGTCGGCGGCCGCCCTCGCGGGGTCGGAGGAAAACGCGCGCGGCCATCTGGTCGTCACCGCCCCGACCGGTGGGTCCGCCGGCGTCATGCCGGCGCTCGTCTACGCCCTGGGCGAAGGCGGCCGCAAGCTCCCGCCGGCCAATATCCGCGACGGGATGCTGGCGGCGGCGGCGGTCGGCTACCTCTGTAAGCACCACGCGACGCTGTCGGCCGCCGAAGGCGGCTGCCAGGCGGAGATTGGGGTCGCCTCGGCGATGGCGGCGGCGCTGGTTGCGACGGCACACGACGCGGAGTCCCGCGTGGTCGAGAACGCCGCCGAATCGGCGCTCGAACATCACTTGGGGATGACCTGCGACCCGGTCGCCGGCTACGTGCAGATCCCGTGCATCGAGCGCTGCGCCTTCGGGGCCATCAAGGCCTGGACCGCCTACGCCATTGCCAGCAACGAGGTCGCGTCCAGTCATCGCGTCAGCCTCGACCAGACCATCATGGCCCTGGCCGAGACGGCCCGGGACATGAACAGCAAGTACAAGGAGACGAGCGAGGCCGGACTGGCATTGTCGGTGACGCTCTGCTGACGGAACTCCAGTAATCGTGGCGGAGGAAGTCGAGCAACCGGACTTCCTCCGCCGCCTTTTGAGCCGTGGTCTCGATACCCCCCTGCGACGCGGGCGTGATCTGCGCGTCGATACGGCGGCCAACGACGACACGGCGCGACCCTCACACATGACGAAAGGTGCACGTTAAATGAAGCGACTCAGGGTGGTAGTTCTGGGGATTCGGCTGATCGGGCCGGTCGTGATGGCCGCCTTGCTCCTCGGTCCGGCGACCGTGCTGGCCCAGCAGCCCGCCACGCGGACCGAAGAGGTCAGTGCCTCGTTCACCATCGAGGCCATCGACCACTCGTCGCGGGTCGTGACCCTCGGAACAAGGCGGGACTCCTCGAAGAGGTGATACTGCGGTCCCGAGGTGCAGCGCTTCGACGCGCTCAAGGTCGGCGACACGGTCACCTTCCGGTACTTCGAGACGCTCGTGACCGCCCTGAGCCGGCCCGGCGCACCGGCGGCGGCGTCGTCGACCTCGGTCACCCGCGCTCCCGGCGCACCGGGCGCCACCATCGCGCGCCAGACGACCGCCACCGTCACGCTCGACGCGATTGATCCGAAGACGCCCTCGGTGACCATCCGCACCGCCTCGGGTGGCCGGTCGACGTACAGGGTCCAGGACGCCAAGAACCTCGAAGGCTACAAGGTCGGGGACCAGGTGACCATCACCTACACCCGTGGCCTGGCGGTCAGCGTGACCCCGCCGACGCCGGCTGAACCGAAGGCGTCGATGGAGCTCTACGGCTTTACGATGCTGGACATCGGCCACAACTTCACGCAGATCGACCCGGACTGGTTCGACACCCTGCGCGTCGTGAAGTTGCCGTCGTTCGAGGACGAATTCGGCAAGGACGGCAGCACGTTTGCCGGCGTACGGCAGACCCGCTTCGGCGTCAGGACCGGCCTGCCCACCGCCGCCGGCGAGCTGAAAACGACATTCGAGTTCGAAATGTTCGGCACCGGCGTCGACTCCGGACAAACGACGATGCGTCTGCGGCACGCCTGGGGCGAGCTGGGCCAGTTCGCGGCCGGCCAGGTACTGGAGCCCGTTCACCGATCCGGACGCGTTCCCCAACCAGCTCGAGTACTGGGGGCCGACCGGCCTGGCCTGGTATCGCAACGTCCAGGTCCGGTGGACCCCGGTCAGCGGCCAGAACAGCCTGATGTTCGCCCTCGAGCGCCCGGGGGCCAGCGGCGACCAGGGCGTGTATGCCGACCGTATCGAGCTGGACAACATCCAGCCCCGCTTCCCGATGCCGGACATCACCGCCGCCTACAAGCGGACCCAGGACTGGGGCTACGTCCGCGCCGCCGGTCAGCTGCGGCGAATCAAGTGGGACGACATGCTCGCCGACCAGTTCGAACTGTCGGGCGACGCGACCGGCTGGGGCCTCAATTTCTCGGGCAACCTCAAGCTCGGGTCGACGAGTGTCATTCGGGCGGCGTTCGTGGTCGGCGAGGGTATCCAGAACTCGATGAACGACTCGCCCGTCGACATCGGCATCGAGAACAACTTCAGCAACCCGGTCACCCCGCTCGTCGGCACGCCCCTGCCGATGACCGGTCTGAGCCTCTTCCTCGACCACGCGTGGAGCTCGAAGTTCACCTCCGCGATCGGGTATTCCCGGCAGGACATCGACAACAGCAACGGCCAGGCCGACACGGCGTTCAAGGCCGGCCAATACGCCCTCGGCAACCTGCTCTACTCGCCGGTGCCGGCGATGATGGTCGGCGGCGAGCTGCAGTGGGGCCGCCGCGAGATGTTCCGGGACCCGATCCAGGGCGACGGGTTCAAGCTGCAGTTCTCGTTCAAGTACAACTTCTCGTTACAAGCTCGGAGGCTAGCCGTTGGGTCGCACCATTCCTGTTCGGGCGCTCGCTCAGTGAAGCTGGTACTCACGTTAACCGTGACGTCAGCAATGTGGCTGGCGAATTCCGCGTATGGGCAGACCTCAGGGTCCCAGACTCCAGCGACTCCCGAGAACACAGCCGAAAACGCTGCTGTTCAGGAACAGGGGGCCTACCAGGGACAGCAGCTGGGACGGCAGGCACGACGCAGGGAGCCGAGGCTCCAACGCCTCAGCCGCCCGACGCCCAGGTTCAGACGCCACCACAGAATCAGGATCGTTACCGGGATGGCATGGTCATCTGGGAAACGGCCGACGACGCGAAAGTGCCGTTCCTGCTGAAGTTCAACCTCAATACCCAATTCCGATATCTCAATACAAAGGCATCGGACGACACGTTCACCGATCATCTCGGCAATGTCCGCGACGTTCATGCACGCAATGATCTGACGGTCAATCGCGCGATGTTCATCCTGGGCGGCTACGTGTTCGACAAGAGGCTGCTATGGAGCTACACCGTATGGACGTCCGCCGGGGCTGCGTCAATCGTCTTAGCCGCGAACATTGGCTGGCGATTCAACCAGGCCCTCATGATCACTGGAGGTTACTTCGGGGTTCCAGGCAGCCGATCACTTGCTGGCACGTTCCCATTTTTTACCGGCGTCGACAGGAGCATGGCGGACAATTTCTTCCGCCCCGGCTTCACCCAGGGAGTCCAGGCGAGCGGGGAACCCGTGAAGGGGCTGAACTATCTGGCGTTCGTCGGCAACGGTCTCAATACACTGAATATCTCCGCTAACAAGATCGACACTCATCTACTGCTTTCCGGCAGTGTCTGGTGGGAACCGCTCGGAAACTACGGCGAACCCGGCAAATCACGCCACATGTTCGATGATTATTTCGCCTCCAATAACACTCGTATTCGAATTGGCACGGCGTTCACGAGATCCAGGGAAGACCGTTTTTCAAATCTCGATCAATCGAGTCCCGAGAACACGTCACTGTACAACTCCGACGGCGTGCTGACCTTCTCGACTGGAGCATTTGCGCCGGGAGTGACCGTCGACTTGGCCACCTACCGGATGTGGGTGATCGATGGTGGCATCAAACGGAGCGGGCTTGCGGTCAACGGGCAGTATTTTTTTCGCTGGCTGAACGACTTCGAATCTGACGGGCCACTTCCGCTCGCATCGACATTCGACCACGGCTTTGAATTGTCGGCGAGCCAGTTTGTCGTTGCGCGGAAGGTGATGGTGTATGGTCGCGGCTCCGAGGTCTTTGGAGAGTTTGGCGACTCGTGGGAGTACACCGGCGGCGTCAAATGGCACTTCCTTCCCACCGAGCGCGTGTGGTTGAGCGCCGAACTCATGCGCACGAACAAAGTTCCCTATAGCGGAGCCTTTACTCCGTATACCGCAGGCTTGACTGGCTGGGCGCCAATGATTCAAGCGGTGCTCGCATTTTGAGGTTGGCAGCCACTCGGCTCGACACGACGGCGCCGAGCCGCACCACGCACACGTAAGCCGACTCGACGAAGCCTGCTATTCAAGTAGCATTTCCCTCAAGGACCATCGGGTGTGGCTGGCCGCGTCACGGTATCTGCGCGACCTTCCCCTATGGGCAGTAGACGGCCGGCCACCCCTCATTAGAGTGCTCATCGGCTCGTAGACTACCGAGCTGCGCAGCGTCACATCACAGGAGAACGTCTCATGTACGGACCCGATCGTGACTCCGACTGGCTGCCACGCGTTCGCAGTGAGTATCTCGAGATGCCCGGGCTCCGTCTCACCGTCGCCCAGGCGGCGCGGTTCTGGTGCCTCGACCACCCGACCTGCGCCGGCCTGCTGGATACTCTGGTGAGCGCGCGGTTCCTCGTTCTCACTTCCGAGGGCCGGTACGTGCGGGTTGGATCTTCCGTGTGAACATGACAGCTGCCGTCCCACGCTCAGTAGGTGAGGGCCTGACGCCGAGCCAGGGACAAGAGGGGCACTGACATGGCTGCACCGCGTTATCCTTCGCTCTGCCAAATCAACACCCGCGTCTGGCTGACCGACCTGTCGCACAGCCTGGGCCGGACAACCACACTGGATGACATTCCCGACGCAGAACTCGACCGCGTCGCCGGAATGGGGTTCGACTGGGTGTGACTCCTGAGCGTCTGGCAGACGGGCCGGCCGCGCAGCGGATCTCGCGCGCCAACCCCGAGTGGCGCCACGAATTCCAGGAGACGCTGGCTGATCTCCGAGAAGACGACATCGCCGGCTCCGGATTCGCGATCACCGGGTATGCGGTGCATGACGCACTGGGCGGGGACCAAGCGCTGGGACGACTCCGCGCGCGGCTTCACCGCCGCGGGCTGCAGCTGATGCTCGACTTCGTGCCCAACCACACGGCACCCGATCATCCCTGGGTGACCGATCACCCCGAGTACTACGTGGCCGGGACCGCATCCGATCTGGCGCGCGAACCGCACAACTACACGCGTGTCCACGGCCCACGGGGTGAACAGGTGCTGGCCCTCGGCCGTGATCCGTACTTCGCCGGCGGGCCGGACACGGTCCAGCTCGACTACGGCAATCCGGCCACACAAGAAGCAATGGTCGGCGAACTCCTGAGGATCGCCGGGGCAGTGTGAGGCCTGCGGTGCGACATGGCCATGCTGGTGCTGCCAGAGGTCTTCGAGCGGACCTGGGGCCGCCGTGCGCCACTCTTCTGGCCGGACGCGATCCGGCGCGTCCGCGGACTGGGTTCCGGGCTTCTGCTTCATGGCGGAGGTCTATTGGGACCTTGAATCGGCGAGAGGGTATACATGGGCTCATTCAATCTCGATTATTTCATCCACGCGGCCAACATCCTGTTGCTGGGGGCGTACAGCGTACGGGACATTCTGTGGCTGCGGGTGCTCGCCGTGGCTTCTTCGCTGGCTGCGATTCCGTATTTTCTCCTCCAGCCGACGCCGTTGTGGGCAGCGTTTTGGTGGAGTGTCCTGTTCACCGTCATCAACGTCTTTCAAGCGTGGCGCCTTGTCGCCGAGCGCCGTCCCGTCAAGCTGACCGCCGAAGAGGACGAGGTGCGCCGGATGGTCTTCAGCGACCTGCCGCCGAGGAAATTCCTGCAGGTGCTCAGCATTGGCTCGTGGATGAATGCGGCGGCCGGCGAGCGATTGATCGAGCGTGGCAAACCGGTGGAGCACGTGTCGCTCCTCGTTTCGGGAAAGGCGCAGGTCGCCCAAGACGATCAGGTTCTCGGTCAACTGGGAGCGGGAGAGCTTGTCGGCTCGGCGCTGCTGATGAGCGGTGCGGTAGCTGACGTCGACGCGTTGACGGTCGAACCGGCACGCATCGTCCGGTGGGAAGCGGCCACGCTCGAGCGCTACCTCAACGCGAATCCGGAAACCAGAAACCTGTTCCAGCGGCATCTCGCCCGGGACCTGGCCGGGAAAGTCCAGCGGCTGAGCACAGACGTGTCCAGGCGGGCAGCGCCCCACCCGCCTTCGCCGAATGCCGACAGGACTGGAATGAGTTGAACGTCGAATGGGAATGGAAACGGCCGCAAGCTTTCGCTTAGCGGCCGTTGTTGGTTGGGGGGGCGGGACTAGCACCCCAACGCGCACAGACCGCGCGTTGGGGGCCCCGCTGCGTGTCTTCAAATCCCGCCGCGTACATGGCGAGAGCCGCACTATTCGTGCGGCTCTCATTGGTTGCGGGGGCGGGATTTGAACCCGCGACCTTTGGGTTATGAGCCCAACGAGCTACCGGACTGCTCCACCCCGCGACAGAAGAGTATCAGCTTATCACAGCGAGTGAAAGCCCTTTGCGGATTGCCGCGTGATCGACCGCTTCAGCGCTCCACGACGAACGCGGCGCGACCCGATTCGGCCATCCGGCGGCCGTCCCGGTAGCCTTCGACCATCCAGAAATACGTTCCCGCCGGCACCTCGAGGCTCGACGGCCAGTCCACTTCGGCTTTCGCGATGCCCTGGGTCTGCCACACCATGGTGTCGATCTCGCTGACCAGGCCGATGGCGTAGCTGTCGGCTCCGGCGATCGGCGTCCAGGCGAACTTCGTCGGCTGCGGTCCGACCGAGTCGGGTTGCGGGACGAGGTGGTTGATGGTCGCCAGGGCCTGGCGCGCCGTGTCGGTGGCGGGCGAAGAAGCCGCGGCGACGTCGGACACGCCGTCGACCGAAGGAGCACAGCCCGGTCCGAGCATCATCGTGCCGACCCACAGGGCGGTGCGGATTGCCGGGCCGATGCGCAGGCAAATCAGAGCAGTCACAGCCCTCGATTATTCCACGCCGCCGAGGCGGCCGGCCAGCCCGCGCAGGGCGGCGCGCGTGCGGGATGCTCCTGACGTCAGACCGCCCGCCAACGCGCGCAGGTCGGCCGCGGTGTCCACGTCCCGCCACGGCCGCACGTGCGCCACCTCGAACCCGGCGGCGGTCGCGCGCGCCGTCACCGCCGCCAACACGTCGTCGCGGCTCCACGGCACGTCTGCGAACGCCGCGGCCGGCGCAACCCGTCCGGCCACGAGATAGAAGCCGCCATCGGCCGCCGGTCCCAGGACGATGCGGCGCCCAGCGGGATCGTCCTGCAGGGCGTCCACCGCCTCATGCACGATGGCCGGCGGCAAATCTGGTGCGTCGGAGCCGACCAGCACCACCGCGTCGTGGCCGGCGGCGAGCGTCGCGGTCATCGCATGCGCCATCCGCGCGGCCAGGTCGCCGTCGATCTGCGCGGCAAAGGTGAGGCGGTCAGCCTGGGACGCCAGAACGGGATCGGCGGCGACCAGGGCCCGCACCGCGTCTGCGGCGCCGGCCGGGGTCACGAACAGGTGCACCGGCCAGCCGACTTGCGACACGGCCTCGAGCGAGTCGAGCAGCAGCGCGCGCCGAAGAGCGTCGGCGGCAGCGTCGTTGGCGGCGAACAGCCGCGTCTTCCCCGGTGCCGCCGGATCCCGGGCCAGCATCGCGACCGCCGGGCGACTGATTCTCACAGCCCACTCGAGTCGGCGTGGTGTCTCTCGAAGCCCAGCTGCGAGGCGGAGAGAGATACCGCGTCGACTCGAGTGCCTCTGGGACGGGCACTCAGACTTGCGGCGCCACCCGCACCGGCCGCGCCGCCGGCGGCGCCGAGCGGCGCTTCACGAGGGCCTTCCACACGCGGGCACCGAGCAGCGTGCCCATGATCACGGCGTAGAGCGCCGGGCTGGACGTATCGAGCTTCACCTTCCACCAGTAGTGCAGCACCGCCAGCAGCGCCGTGACGTAGATCAGCCGGTGCAGCAGGTTCCACCTGCGCCCGCCGAGGCGGCGGATCCAGCCCTGCGTCGAGGTGATCGCCAGCGGAATCAGCAGCACGAACGCGGTGAAGCCCGCCGTGATGTACGGCCGCTTGACGACGTCGTCCCACAGCCCCGCGAACACCAGCGAGTGGTCGAGGACGAAGTAGGTGAGGAAGTGGAGCGAGCCGTAGAAGAACGCGAACAGGCCGAGCATCCGCCGGTACTGGATGATGCGGTTCCAGCCGGTGAGCCAGCGCAGCGGTGAGACGGCCAGCGAGATGGCGATCAGGCGCAGCGTCCAGATGCCGGTGTAGTTGGTGATGGTCTCGACCGGGTTCACGCCCAGGTCGCCGCCCAGGAACGCGCCGTAGACCAGCCACGCGGCCGGGCCCAGACAGGCCAGGAACAGCGCCGGCTTCAGCAGACGCACCACCGCCGCTCCGTCAGTAGTGGCGCCGCAGGTCCATGCCGGCGTAGAGCGAGGCCACCTGATCGCCGTAGCCGTTGAACGGCAGCGTCTTGCGGCGGAAGAACTCGCCGATGCGGCGTTCCGAGGCCTGCGTCCAGCGCGGGTGGTCCACCGCCGGGTTGACGTTGGCGTAGAAGCCGTACTCCTCGGCGCGGGTCTGCTGCCAGGTGTTGAGCGGCTCCTTCTCGACGAACTTCACGTTGACGATCGACTTGATGCCCTTGAAGCCGTACTTCCACGGCACGACCAGGCGGATCGGCGCGCCGTTCGGGTTCGGCAGCACTTCGCCGTAGAGCCCGACGGCGAGGATGGCCAGCGGATGCGCCGCTTCGTCGAGGCGCAGGCCCTCGCGATAGGGCCACTGCAACGCCGGCTCGGTCTGCCCTGGCATCTGCCGGAAGTCGACCAGGGTGCGGAACTCGATGTACTTCGCCTTCGCCGTGGGCTCCATGCGCTTGACGAAGTCGCCGAGCGGGAAGCCGATCCACGGGATGACCATCGACCAGGCCTCGACGCAGCGCATCCGGTAGATCCGCTCCTCGAGCGGGAACCACTTCAGGATGTCCTCGATGTTGTAGGTGCCCGGCTTGGCGCACTCCCCTTCGACCTTGACCGACCACGGGCGCGGCTTGAGCGCGCCGGCGTATTTGGCCGGATCGCCCTTGTCGAGGCCGTACTCGTAGAAGTTGTTGTAGGTGGTGACGTCGCGGTAGGAGTTGAGCGGCTCGGTGGTGCTGAGCTTGCTCTTGGCGGCGGTCAGCTTCTGGGCCGCCGGGTTCTGGGCGAAGGCCGGGGTCGCCGTCAGGCCGCTGGTCGCCACCGCCGCGGCGGCCATCCCGGCCGTCCCGATGAACTCCCGCCGCCTCAGGTAGAGGCCATGGGGGGTCACCTCGGACTCGCGGATGTCGGGCGCCTGTTTGATCAGCATGACATGTGCCTCTAGGAATCCGGCGTCCCTCGATCATACCTACGCGCGAGCCTCTCGGGACGGATGCCGGCGAAGTAGGCCGCCAGCGTCAGCAGATTGGCGCAACTTCGCCGCCACCATCCGTCGCGCTCCCAGCGCCGCGCGGAGGTGGTCACCTGCTGGCTGAGATGCTGCACCCGTCCGCGGCGTGTCAACCGGCGGACGAACTCCACGTCTTCCATCAGCGGCAGGGGCTGGAACCCGCCCATGGCCGCGAATATTGCGCGGCGGACGAACAGGCCTTGATCGCCGTACGGCAGGCCGAGCCAGCGGACCCGCAGGGCGACGCCCCGCTCCAGCACGCGTGCCTGCCAGGCCGGGGAATCGAGGCGAAAGGCGAAGCTGCCACCGACGACCGGCGGCACGGCCGCTTCCAGCTGGCGAAAGAGGTCGAGCCAGCCGGCCGGCAGCCGGCAATCGGCGTGGACGAACCACAGCCACTGCCCCTGGGCCGCGGCGGCGCCGGCGTTCAACTGCCGCCCGCGGCCTGCCGGCCCGTCGACCCATCGCACGTCTGGTCGCGACGCCCGTAACGCCGCCTCCGCCGGCCCCATGGACCCGGCCCGGCTCACGATCGTCTCGACGCCGGCGGCCGGGGGCAGGTCGTCCAGGAGCCTCGCCAGGAGCGCCGTGTCGCCCCTGGTCGGGATGACCACGCTGACGAGCGGGAGGGCGTGGGACATCGACAGCGGCTCAGCAGCCCGTGATGAAAGTCATGGCGCAGCACCGAGACACGCGAGGCGCCCCGCGGGCAAGGCGCGACGACTGAGAATCGGGAATATCGAGGGAGGAGCAACGCCGCCCGGGATGCATCGCGTGTCGAATGCCGCCATGACTTTCATCACGGGCTGATGGACCGTGTGCGCCATGACGACGCGAGACTCCCCCAGTCTGCTCGCGCTGCTCGGTCACGAGCTGCGCGCGCCGGCGGGTGTGATCGGCGGCTACCTGACGATGATCGAACGGCAGCCGCTTACCCCCGACCAGGCCCGCGCCCTCGACGGCGCGCGGCGCGCGCAGCAGGCGATGATCGACATCCTCGACGACGTCCGCCGTCTCGTCGAAGTGTGGCGCGACGAGGCGACGGCGACCCTGCGCCTGCCGCTGATCGATGTCCTCGACCGTACCGTGGCCCGCTGCCTCGATGCCGACGTCGATCTCGACGTCTCGATCCACCCCGAGGCCGACTTGAGCGTGACCGCGAATCGCGACGTGCTGGTACAGGCGCTGGCCGCCCTCGCCACCACCGTCGCGCGCGAGCATGGCGCCCCGGTCGTGTGCGACGTCACGCGCGAGGGCCCGGGACGCGCCCATGCCTTCGCGCTGTTGTCGTTCCTGCCGCGCGGCAAGAACTTCCGCGCCGATCCGAAGCGGGTCGAGTTCCATCACTTCCGCCCCGGCCTCGGTCTGCGGCTGGTCGTCGCGGTGGAGCACCTCCGCCACGCCGGCGGCGACGTGCACGACCTGGTGAGCGGCAAGAGCCCCGCGGGGATCGAGCTGCGGCTGCCGATCGCCTGAGACACGACGTCGCGCAGCTCGTGTTCGTCCCAAGGTCGCCGCAGCCGCGAGCCGTTTTCCTCGCCGTCATGCCGTATGGCCCGCGTCGCGGCGCCGACGTCGGCGTCTCAGCTGACTGCCGCCGGTTCCTCTTCGTGCTCGCGCAGCCCCCGCCGCCGCGTCGAGCCGCCCATCCGGTCGTGGTCCAAGCGGGGGCGGCCGAGGTCGCCCGCCGGCTCGCGGAAGGCCGCCAGCGCCTCGTCGATCTCGTCGGCCATCGCTCGTGCGAGACCGGTGTGGAGCCGGCGCAACTCGTCGAAGCTCCACGCGAACCCGGCGATCGCCTCGGTGGCGTCGAATACCGGCGTGGCCAGCGTCGTGCGCGTGGCCTCGTAGCGCGACAGCGCCGCCTCGACGCCGGCACCAATCGCGTCGGCCAGCAGCTCGGCATGCAGCAGCGTGTCGGTGATGCCGTGTGCGGTCAGGGGATCCTTGAAGTAGGCGGCGTCGCCGACCAGGGCCCACCCCGGGCCGTGGCTACGAGTGAACCGCCCCACCTGGCCGCCGAACCCGTGCAGCCCGGCCACCGGCTTCGTACGCGCGGTGTGGTCGGCCAGGGCCGGATCCAGCCGGTGCAGCAGTCTGTGGAATCCCGCCGCGACGTCGCCGCGAAACGTCGCCGCGAACCGCGCCGCCGGGACGGTCACGAACACGCACGCGGCGCCGTCATTGGTCGGGATCACGCCGGCGCTGGCGTCGAGGGCGTAGAGCCAGCGATAACCCGCGGCCCGCACTCCGTCCCAGTGGCCGTAGACGGTAGCGGTCGCGGTGCGTCCGGATCGCAGCACGGGCGCGCCGACCAGGCGGGCCACGGCCGAATGGCGACCGTCGGCGCCCACGACCAGGCTGGCGCGGACCTGGTGCACGGTGCCGTCGGCATCCTCGACCGTCGCGCCTCGCACGCGGCCAGCCTCGTCGTGACGGAGTCCGATCAGCCGGCTGCCGAACCGCACGTCGGCACCGGCGTCGCGGGCGGCGTCGACGAGGATGCGATCGAGCACGGTACGGCGCGGCGCATACAGCGCGTCGACGCCATGACGCGTCGAGATGGCCACTTCCAGTGCCTCGCCACCATAGTCGAAGGCGGTCGTCGAGATTGGCGGCGTTCCGGCGGCCCTCACGGCCGGCAGCAGTCCCCAACGGTGCAGCTGCACGACGGCGCCCCGCATGAGGGCATGGGTCGAGAGCGTGTCGCTGCCCGGCTGGCCCCGTTCGACCATGAGCACTCGGGCGCCGCGCCGCGCCAGCAAGGCCGCCGTGGCCGCGCCGGCGCAGCGACCGCCGACGATCAGGACGTCGACGGCGTCGGGCACCGTGCGGGTCATGCCGCGGCTCCCGTCTGCCCGAGTCCATAGGCGATGCGCCCGGCCAGATGCATCGCATCGATGCCGACCCCGTCGATGAACGCGGAACTGCGGTGCCGCAGGAACTGGAGGCCGAGGACGAAGAGGCCAGGGGCGGGCGTCTCGCCGCCGTCGTGCACCATCTCGCCGCGCCCGTCGAGCACCGGGACGTGGAGCCAGGGATAGCGACGGCGGTAGCCGGTGGCCCAGATCACCGTCGTGACGTCCTCGCGGGCGAGGTTGCGAACGTGCCTCCGGGCGTCGATGAATGCGGGCCAATGCGGCACGAACGGCGGCGGCGGTGCGGCGTCCTCGCTGGCGGCGGCCTGGTCGATTCTGCGGACGAGCGTCGCCAGCTTCAGGTCCGCGGCCGCCGTCGAGGCAATCGGATCGTCGTCAAACGTGGCGTTGTCACCCTCGAGCGCCGTCAGTCGGCCGACCACCGACACGCCACGCGCGGCGAGGCCGCGCAGATCGAGCGCGTCGTGCGTCGGCCGGCCGACGAGCTGCAGCGACGGCTGTGCGCGCGACACGGCGAGGTCGTAGACGTCGGCCGCCGCCGCGCGCAGGAGGCCCAGTCGGTCGAGCCAGCGGAACACGTCGCGGCCACGATAGAGGCGCGGTACGCGTGTGTGCTGTCCGGCCGCGATCGTCACGTCACGGCCGGCACGTGCGAGCTCGTCGGCGATTTGCAGCCCCGACGCCGACGCGCCGACCACGAGGACGCCGCCAGGCGGGAGCGCCTCGGGACGTCGATAGTCGCCGGGCACCAGTTGGAGGAGCCGCGACGACGCCCGGGCGGCCATGGCCGGCACGAACGGGGTGTCGCAATGCCCGGTGGCGACGACGACCTGACGCGCCCGCCACGTGCCCGTCTCGGTCACCGCCTCGTAGCCGTCGGCCGCCGTGCGCAGCGAGAGGACGGCGGCGCCGGTCACCAGCGGCACGCGCGCGACCGCGGCGTAGCGGTCGAGGAACGTGACGACCTCGTTGGCGTGCATGAAGCCGTCGGGGTCTGGTCCCGCATAGGCGAACCCGGGCAGGCGGGTCATCCAGTTGGGCGTGAGCAGCCGCAGCGAGTCCCACCGCTCGCGCCGCCAGCGCTCGGCCACCTGCCCGCGCTCGATCACCACGTGATCGATGCGGCGGTCGGACAGGCAGCGGCTCATCGCGAGCCCTGCCTGTCCGCCTCCGATGATCAGCGTGTCGGTGCGTTGCATGGCGAGCTACGCCGTGGCGACCGTCAGCTCGACCGGCACGCCGCTGGTCAGCACGTCGTACACCGCCGAGCGCGCCCGCGCCTGCTCGACCAGCCCCTCGAGCACCGTCGGCCGGTGCCTCGCCGGCGATGGCCACGCGCAGCCGCAGCTGCCGGTAGCCGTTGCGGACGTCCTTGGACAGGCCGAGGATGCCCTGGAGGTCGATGTCGCCTTCGATCGTCGACTCGACCGAGGTGAGCGTCACGCCGCGGGCGGCGGCGATATTGCCGATCCCGGAGCAGATGCACGACGCCAGGGCGTGGAGCAGGAACTCGACCGGGGTCGGACCGCGGTCCTCGCCGACGAGCACCGCCGGGTGATCGGCGGTGTAGCGGAACACGGTCTTGTGCTGGTGTTCGCCGCCGGCGCCCGAGAACGACTCGATGGCCGTCTCGCTGCACGTGCCGCTCACCCAGCGGTTCACGGCGCGGAATTGGAATGCCGCCAGCGCCGGGGCGCCCTTCACGGCGTCGATGGTGGCGAAGAGCGCCGGGGTGTTCACGCCGTTGAGCGGCGCAGGGGCTTGACGTCGGGTCGCAACTGCAGTGGGCATCGTCTCCTCCGTTCGGGCTGCGGAATCGCAGCCCTTACCTGGAGTAACGGAATCCCCCAGCGAAACCCGCCACGGCGGCCGACCGCGACGCCCCGACGACGAGCCGACGGGCCTGGCGGTCAGCGGACGTCGGTCCAGCGCGTGCCGGCGGCAATCTGACGGCGGACGCAGCGCTCGGCGCGACTGTAGGCTTCACGTAGCGCCCCGGCCGAGACGGCGCGGAGCAGCTCGGCGTCGCTGGGGCAGGCGGGACGCCCGTCAGGGACCGGCGCGGCGCCACCCGCGCTCGAAAAGTACAGCGCCAGGCCTTCGCGCACCCAGACGGGCCGGCCGGCCACTGACGGGTCGACGACGACGTGCGCGACTTCGTGCCGCACCGTGGATTCGAGGACGCCGCGTTGCCGCAGCACCGACACCGGCAGCAGATTGACCGTCCGGCCGACGGTCGCGGCGGCGACCCACCAGGGTTGCCCGGTGGCGCGGCCGAAGCTCTCGACGGTCGGGTGGACGGTGATGGTGATCCCCTGCGGCTCGGACACGCCGGCCTGGCCGGCGATGTCGCCGCGCGCCCGGCGCACGAGCCCCATGAGCGCCGCGCGCTCCCGCTCCTCGTCGGCCGGGAGCGCCAGCTTGATGTCGGCGGCGGTCGCGACCGGCGGCGGGGCCGCCGGCGGGACCGGCCGTGCCGTCGGCGGAGCGGACGGCGTGGCCACCTCCGGCGGCGATCCGCTGACGGTCAGCGGCCCGAAGTAGGCGCGGAGGATCTGCTCGGTGGATTCGCCGCGGGCGGCGCGACGACCGGCGCCAATCACGCACAGCCCGACGCCGTGACCGTAGCCGACGCCGCGGAACCGGTAGCCGCCGGCGGTCCGCGTCACCTCGAAGGCGGTGCTGCGCAGAAGCTGCCAGCCGAGGGTGCGGCCGACCGCCATCCGCAGCTCGTGGGCCGAGATCTCCGGCGGCGAGAAGCCGTCGGCGCGCAGCTGGCCGGCGCGGCGCGAGGTGGTGCGATCGACGACGCGCAGGTTGCGCAACCGCCGGCCACGCAGGCCGGCGGCGCGAAGCGCGCCTCTCGAGCTGGTCGGCTCGCAGCTCGTTCGACCACGCCGGTTCGTCCTGGCACGCGTCGTCGTGGGCGGCGCCGGGGCGATAGTCGGTGGCACCCGGCCACACTTCCGAGGCCAGCGCCGGAATCCCGCCGCACAACGCCGAGTAGTAGACGAAGGCGGGCTTGCCGCGATCGAGCAGCACGCGGCCGGCCGTGGCCAGGGCCGCCTGGCGGGCGGGCTCGATCGCCGGTCGCATCACCTGGCAGTGGGTCGAGTCGCACAGGTCGAAGCCTTCGGCGCGATGCCGGTTGTGGTTGGCGGCGGCGAACGTGCGAATGACGACGGCGAGCGCCTCGAGCGCGGCGCGCCCGGCGCGCGGCTGGCCTTCGCCCGAGATGACGCGGGCCACGTATTCTTCGAGCGCGATCGTCTCGGGCCGTACCGATCCGTTGCGAGCGGTGACGCCGATGCGGATGGTGTGCCCGGCGCTGGCGGCGCGCAAGGCGGCGTCGGTCAGCGGCGCCGACGGATCGCCGAGCGGCGGAGTGGAAGCAGCGGGCGACGAGGCGGTGGGGGTGGCGGGCTTGGCCGCGGGCGACGAGGCGGCCGGGGTGGCGGGCGCGGCCACCGGCGCCGCCAGCAGCTGGCCGGCCAGGTCGGCGGCGTCGATCCCGGCGCCTCCCGGCGTGGCCACGACCGCGGCCCGCATCGGCGCGTCGCCGGGCGAAAACGCCACGACCAGGCCGAGCGATCGACCGCCGGGCATCGGCGCAGTGCCGGTTTTGGCGATCGCCCCAGGGCGGCGCCGTCCGAGCGCGCTGGCGGAGCCGTAGTCGGCCGCGTCGCGCATGCCCGCCCGGATCAGCGCCCGGGTCGACACGGTGAGGGCCACCGCGGGCTCCGGACCGGCCCCGAGGAGGCGGCCGACGGCCCGCAGCAAGGCGCGCGGCGCCGTTGGCGGGCCGGCCAGGCCGAGCACGGCCGAGGCCCACGGTGTGCCCTCGCCCACCGGGTCGAGCCCGGCCCGGCGCCGCACGTCGTTCAGCGTGGCGCGCGGCAACCGGGCGGCGAGCGCCACGAAGAAGTCGTTGCACGCGTAGGCGAGCGCTTCGGCCGGCGACAGCGGCCGCTTGAGGTCGGGATGCGAGCAGACGAAGCGCCGCCCGTCGGCAGTGGCGACGCGGCGGCACAGGTGTCCGGTGCCCGCGGGCAGGAGCCGGGCCTCCGCGGCCGCCGCCAACGCGAACACCGTGGCCACCGAGCCGGGCAGCACCGGCGTGTCGAGGACATCGGCGCGGGCTTCGGCCACGGTGCGACCTGACGGCACGTCGAGGACCAGGGCCGCCGCCTCCCGGGGGAGCGGCGCCGGCGCCTGTGCCGTCACACCCACCGCCGCGAGGCAGCCGGCGGCGGCGAGCACGAGCCGTGGCGCCTGCCGGCGCAGGCTCAGAGCTTGGTCTTGCAGCCGGGCCTGCAGCGACATGGGATGGTCTTGTCGCCCTCGGTGTTGTAGTCGTAGGTCAGCTCGTCGCCCGGTTCGATGCGCTTGGCGGCGCGGATCCAGATCGTCTTGCCGTCCACGGCGCTGTAACAGTTGGGCGTGCACGAGTGGTTGATGAACCGGGCGACGTTACCGCCGACGTGGGCATCGCGCGACCAGCGGCTGTTCACCCGGAACACCCAGATGCAGCCCTGGTTCAGGTAGGTGTCCTCGCGGGCGTCGCTCTCCTTGTTGGTGATGAGCTCGCCGGCGTAGTCGACGATGATCTTGTTCTTGTTGATGGCTTCGGCCGCGAACACGCCCCAGCCGTGGAGCCTCGAGCGCTTGCGGACGATCTTCGGCAGGTACAACGACGACGGCATCGCGAGACAGTTTAACAGCCCGCGGTGGGCGTGGTGCCGGCATTCGAACGGCGGTGGCCGGGACGGCATGCGCGCAGACGACGTCGACGATGAAACCCTGCACGAGTGAGGTAGAGTGATCGCCGACCACGGGCATGCGCGCCCGGAGGAGGCAGACGTGCGACGACTTGCAGCAATCGTTCTCATCGGACTCGTGGGCGTGGGAGGCAGCAGCATGGCGGCGCAGATCCAGCGATGGGGCGGGCCCACGCAGTTCCCCTTCAGCTCGGCCACCAAGGCCGACGGCCTGGTCTACGTCGCCGGGACGATCGTCGCCGAGGGCGACATCCGCAACCAGACGCGCAAGGTGTTGGAGAGCATCGATCAGACGCTGCAGAAGGCCGGCTCGAGCCTGGCCAACGCCGCCTCGCTGCAGGTCTACCTGAAGAGCGCCAGCGACTTCGCGGCGATGAACGAGGTCTACCGCACCTTCTGGAAGGCCGATCCGCCGGTGCGCACGACCATCGTCGCCGACTTCGTGGTGCCCAACGCCCTGATCGAGATTTCCGCGGTCGCCGTCCCCACCGGCGGGCAACGGCAGGTCATCCACCCGGCCGGGTGGATGCCGTCGGCCAACCCCTACAGCTACGGCATCAAGAGCGGCAACACGCTGTTCATGGCCGGCATGGTCGCCCGCAACGGCAAGGACAACAGCGTGGTCGAGGGCGACATGACCGTCCAGACCAAGGCCGTGCTCGACAACGGCGCCGCGGTGCTGAAGGCCGCCGGCATGGGCTTCGAGCACGTGGTGGCGTCGCGCGTCTTCATCACCGACGTCAAGAACTTCCAGGCGATGAACGACGTCTACCGCACCTACTTCACCAAGGATCCGCCGGCCCGCGCCACCGTCGTCTCACCGCTGATGGGCCCGCAGTTCCAGGTCGAGATCACCATGACGGCGGTGAACGCGCCCAAGCAGACGTTCACGACGCCGGCCGCCGACGGCACCCCCGGCAAGCCGAGCCCGATCCTCAGCAGCGCCGTCAAGGTCGGCAACCGCCTCTACGTCTCGGGCATCCTCGGCAACACCGCCGAGACCAAGGGCAACATGGAGGGCCAGACCAAGGAGGCGCTGGCCCGCATCGGCCGCACCCTCACCGCCGCCGGCTACGGCTGGGGCGATCTGGTCGACGGCATCGTCTACATCACCGACACCGCGCAGTTCGACGCGATGAACGCCGGCTACCGCTCGGTGGTCAAGGAACTGCCGGCGCGGGCCACCGTCAAGGCCGGGCTGGTCAACGCCGACGGGCTGGTCGAGATCATGTTCGTCGCGTCCAAGTAGGGCAGCTCTTTAGAGCTGCCGTCTCAGCGGCAGAGCTAAAGCTCTGCCCTACGGGAGCCGCTGTAGGGCAGCTCTTTAGAGCTGCCGAGCGCTGCGCGGCAGAGCTAAAGCTCCGCCCTACGTGACTACCGAGCGGCAGAGCTAAAGCTCTGCCCTACGGCCGTATCCGCCAGATCGACGCGTCGTAGCTCCAGGCGGTGAACGCCAGCCGCCGGCCGTCGGGTGACCACGCCGGCTGCGACTTGTGGATCGGGTCGGTGGTCAGCTGCTCCACCGGCCCGCCGGCCACGGCGCGGCGGAACAACTGGAAGTAGCCGTCGGCGGCCGGCGCCACGAACGTGAACGCCGTGCCGTCGGGGGCCACCGTGATGCCCGGGAAGTCGTGTTCGCTGGCGAAGCGGTGCAGCACCTGCACCGGCCGCGCGCCGGTCGTGTCGGCGAGCAGCACCGCGTGGCGCCCCGGCCCTTCCTTGGCGATGGCGACGACGCGGCGGCTGTCGGGCAGCCACTCGCCGTGGGTCACCTCGTCGAAGCCGGCGGTCGCCACTTCGCGAATGTCGGAGGTGACCTGGCCGGCGTCCTGATCCACGCCGATCGTGAACATGACGCCGCGGCCGTCCTTGGCGGTGCCGTCGAGCAGCACCGTCTTCCCATCCGGCGACCAGCGCGGCCAGCCGACTTCCGCGCCGCGTCCGAGCATCGTGATGCGACGGTCGGGCGTGCTGCCGTCGGTGGGCCGCAGCCAGACGTCGTCGGACATCTCGCGATGGGAATGGAAGACGATCCAGCGGCCGTTCGGCGACCAGGCCATGCCCTGGTCCTCGGAGTTGGAGTCCTCGAGCACCTGGGACGGCCGGTCGGCGGCCAGCGGGCCGCTGACGTCGACGACCCCGACCTCCTGGGCGATGTCGGGGTAGTTGGCGTCGTCGATCTGCCGGCGCCACGTGCCGTAGGTCGTCGACACCAGGGGCAGGCTGGGATGCCACCACGGCGTCTCGGACTGGAAGGTGGTGAGCGGGCGGACGCGCCCGTCGGCCTGTTCGGCGAGGAACGTGCGGTACTCCTGCGTCTTGAACACGATCGTGCCGTCGATGGCGACGGTGGCCCCGTAGCTGTCGCGTGCGCTCGACGTCAGGCGCGTGGCCGCACCGGTGACCCGATCGATCCGCCACAGATCCAGGAACCCGCGCTCGTTGGGCGCCGGGGCGTAGATCGCGGTGCCGTCGGGTGAGAAGGAGAACGATCCCGCGATGTCGAGTGCCGGGCGGGTGACCAGCGGCGCCGCGCCGCACGGCACCGAGATGCGTCCGCCCTCGGCCTGCGCGATCACACAGGCCATTTCGGTCGTCGACGCCCACGACGGCCACGATGCCCGTCCGGTCGTGATCGCGGTCTTCCACAGCTCCTGGCCGTCGAGCCGCACGCGCCACAGCTCCGGGCCGTCGGTGCCGGCGACGATGGCGGCGATCCACGCCCCGTCGGGACTCACGGCGATCTGCCGCAGCGCGTTGGCAGCGAGCGTCACGCCGCTGGTCGCGCCGGTGCCGGTCAGGGTCGGCCCCGGCCACATCGGCCGCGCGCCGGCGCCGAGCTCGAGCATCTGCCACCGCGCCGCCGCGCCGCCGTCCTCGAAGATCACCCGCCGGTCGTCGATCCACGCCACGTGGCGGATCTGCCCGTCGCCGAGCGTCGAGGCCACGTCCACGCCGCCGCCGATCGGCACGACCCGCAGCGCGCGCCCCTCGGTGTAGGCGACGAGCCGACCGGCCGGCGCGACCGCCACTGCCGGATCGCGATAGCCGACGATACCGCGCTGATGCGCGGTGGCGACCCAGTGCACGACCGGCGTCACCGGCGCCGATGCGGCGGGAACCGGAGCCGGACGCATCCACAGCGCCGCCACCGCCGCGGCGAGCACGGCCAGCACGAGCGACACGCGCGTGAACATGCGGCGCATTGTATTACCGGCCGGCGGCGGTCGCCCGGTTCAGGCGCGGTTGCGATAGAGCGCGCCGTCGACCGCCCCGGTCATGGCCGCCTCGTCGAGCGGCCGTTCCAGGAACCGCGCCACCGCCGCCGCCGCCGCGCCCGGATTGGCCACCGCGTCGCCGTAGCGCACCGGCAAGGTGCGGAAACAGGAGCGCCCGGCCATGAACCGCTCGACCTGCCGCAGGTGCGACGTGTAGAGCTCACGCATCTTCGCGTCTTCGCCGTCGTTCACCGGCTCACCGCGCCGCGTCAGCATCGCCTTCTGCGAAGCCAGCACCTCGTCGAGATCGCGATGCATGAAGATCACCCGGTAGTCGTAGGCCTCGGGCAGGTAGGTGAGCAGGAACGAGATGATCTTGACCGCCTGGCCGCGTGCCGCCGGCAGCCAGGCCAGGTCGCCGTTCTTGTCGAGCCCCTTCACGGCCTCGAACTCGAAGTAGCCGTTCGGATTGCTGACGTCGGCGGTGCGCACGCCGTCGACCAGCGGCGGCACGCCGCCGGCGACGAGCATCCGCATCATCATCGAGGTGCCGGATCGCGGCAGGCCCGACACCACGACGATCGGCGCGCCGTAGCGCAGGCGGCGCAGCAGCGCGCCGATCACCGCGCCGCTCCCGGCCGGGCGGCGGCAGGCGGCGGTACAATGGTCGGCGGATTGCCGCCGACCTCGACGCGTCCTCGCATGGCCAGACTTGTACCACACGCGCGGCTGGCGCCCTGACCGCGGCGCTCGCGGTGCTGCTCGCTGCCAGCCCCGCCGACGCCTACATCGGCCCGGGCGCCGGCTTCGCCGTGATGTCCTCGTTCCTGGTGGTGTTCGTCACGCTGCTGGCGGTGGTGGCGTCGGTGCTGGCGTGGCCGTTCCGCGCGCTGTGGCGAGCGGTGCGCGGCGGCGGCCCGCCCCCGTCGTCGATCGGCCGGCTGATCGTCCTCGGCTTCGACGGCCAGGATCCCGTGCTGACCGATCGCTTCATGCAGGAAGGGCTGCTGCCCCACTTCTCCGCCCTGGCGAAGCAGGGGACGTATCGACGGCTGCAGACCACCTACCCCGCGCTGTCGCCGGTGGCGTGGTCGTCGTTCAGCACCGGCACGCATCCGGCCCGGCACAACATCTTCGACTTCCTCGATCGCGATCGCCGTACCTACCTGCCGCGCCTGTCGTCGACCCGCATCGGCAAGGTCGAGCGGTTCTTCCGGCTGGGCAAGTACCTGATTCCCCGGCATCGTCCCGAGCTCACCAACCTGCGGCGCTCGACGCCGTTCTGGACGTTGCTGGGCGAACGGCGCATCTGGAGCACGATCCTGCGCGTGCCGATCACCTTCCCGCCCGACCGTTTCTACGGCGCGGAGCTGAGCGCGATGTGCGTGCCGGACCTGCTCGGCACCCAGGGCACCTTCCTGCTCTTCACCACCCGGCCGGCGGCGGGCACGTTCAAGGAGGGCGGCCTCCGCGTCCCGATCACCGAACGCGACGGCCGCATCGACGCCGTCGTGACCGGACCGGACAACGGCTTCGTGGCCGGCACGCCCGCGCTCGAAGCGCCGTTCGCCCTGGTTCTCGACCGCGCCGCCCGCCGCGCCACCTTGACCGTGGGCGACGAGCGTGTGCCGCTCGAGCTCGGCCGCCTGAGCGGCTGGGTGTCGATCCGCTTCCCGGCCGCGCCCGGCGTGACCGTCGCCGGCATCGCCCGCTGCCAGCTGCTCGAGATCGACGAGCACGTGTCGCTCTACGTCTCGCCGATCAACCTCGACCCCGAGCAGCCGGCGATGCCGATCTCGCACCCGTCGTACTTCGCCGGCTACCTGTCGAAGCGCCAGGGGCCCTATGCGACGCTCGGCCTGGCCGAGGACACCTGGGCGCTCAACGAAGGCGTGACCGACGACGCCACCTTCCTGCAGCAGGCCCACGACATCGACGACGAGCGCCGCACGATGTGCCTGGCCGCCCTCGATCAGCTGCGCCGCGGCACCCTGACCTGCGTGTTCGATGCCACCGACCGCATCCAGCACATGTTCTGGCGCTATCTCGACGCCAGCCACCCGGCCCACCGCGCCGACGTGCCCGATCCGCACAAGCACGCGATTCGCGAGCTCTATCGCAAGAACGACGCGCTGGTCGGCGACGTCGTGGCGAAGCTGCGTCCCGACGACGTGCTGATGGTGCTGTCCGACCACGGCTTCAGCGCCTTCCGTCGCGGCGTCAACCTGAACGCGTGGCTGCAGCGGGAAGGCTACCTGACCCTGCTCCCCGGACGAGACGGGTCGGCCGAGTGGCTGCGCGACGTGGACTGGACCAGGACGCGGGCGTACTGCGTCGGCCTGAGCGGGATGTTCCTGAACGTGCGCGGCCGCGAGCACGAGGGCATCGTCGCGCCAGGGGCCGAGGCCGCCGCGCTCAAGGCCGAGATCGCCGGTAAGCTGCGCGGCCTGCGCGACGGCGAGCGGGATGAGGTCGGCGTACGCGAGGCCTTCGACACGGCCACCCTCTACAGCGGCCCTTATCTCGAGAACGCCCCCGAGCTCATCATCGGCTACAACGCCGGCTACCGGGCGTCGTGGGACGGCGCGACCGGCGTGGTGTCGGGGCCGGTGTTCGAAGACAACCGCAAGGCGTGGAGCGGCGACCACTGCATCGACCCGCGCCTGGTGCCCGGCGTCCTGTTCTGCAACCGCGCGGTCACCGCCGACGGCGAGCTGTCGATTGTCGACGTCGCGCCGACGGCCCTGAAGCTGTTCGGGTTGGTGCCACCGGCGCACATGGACGGCCGGCCGTGGGCCGTCGCGTCATGAGCGGACCGGCGCGCCGTGCCCTGGCCGCGCTCGCCGCGGCCGCCGCCCTGCTGGTCGCGTGCGGCGGTCCGCGTCATACGCCGACCGGGCGACGGGTCATCGTCCTCGGCATCGACGGCCTCGACTACCACCTGGTGCGCGACCTGATCGGCCAGGGCCGGCTGCCCAACCTGGCGCGGCTCGGCGAGGGCGGGCGCTTCACGCCGCTGGCCACCTCGACGCCGCCGCAGAGCCCGGTGGCGTGGTCCACGTTCATCACCGGCCTCGACCCCGGCGAGCACGGCATCTTCGACTTCATCCATCGCCATCCCGACACGCTCGAGTCGTTTCTCTCCACCTCGCGGACGGTGCCGCCCGGCCGCCTGCTGACGCTCGGCCGGTGGCAGTTCCCGCTCCAGGCCGGCCGGGTCGAGCTGCTCCGCCAGGGCACGCCGTTCTGGGAGGCGCTCGAAGCCCGCGGGATCGAGACGACGATCGTGCGGATGCCGGCCAACTTCCCGCCCTCGGGCACGGCGACGCGCGAGCTGAGCGGCATGGGCACGCCCGACATGCTCGGCACCTACGGCATCTTCACGCTGTTCACGTCGCGGCCCGAGGTGTTCGAGCGGCAGGACGTCTCGGGCGGGATGATCCTGCCGGTGGACGTGCTCGACGGCGTCGTGCGCGCGTCGATCGAAGGGCCGCCGAATCCGTACCTCGTGACGCCGGTGCCGACCACGGTCGAGTTCGAGGCCCATGTCGATCGCGCCAGGTCGTCGGTGAAGATCGTGCTGGGCGGCCAGGCGCAGGTCCTGCGGATCGGCGAATGGGGCGACTGGCTGCCGGTGGAGCTGCCGCTGGCGCCGCTGACCACGCTCCCCGGTGAAGTGCGGTTCCTGCTCAAGCAGTTGACGCCGTATTTCGAGCTCTACGCGAGCCCGATCAACCTCGACCCGTTCGCCCCGGCCCTGCCCATCTCGGCGCCCGAGGATTACGCCGCCGAGCTGGCGCGGGTCGGCGGCCGCTTCTACACCCAGGGCATGCCCGAAGACACGCGCGGCATGAACGCCGGCGTGCTCGGCGCCGACGAGCTGCTGGCCCAGGCCCGGATCACGGCCGGTGAGAACCTGCGGCAGTTCGACTACGTCCGCGACCACTTCGCCGACGGCCTGCTGTTCTACTACTTCGGGCACGTCGATCAGGTGTCGCACATGATGTGGCGGGCGATGGATCCGACCCATCCGGCCTACACCGAGGCCGACGCCCGCTACCGCAGCGTCGTCGAGGACCTCTACGTGCAGATGGACGGCGTGGTCGGCACGACCGCCGCCGCGCTGGGGCCCGACGACCTGCTGGTGGTGATGTCCGACCACGGCTTCGCGCCGTGGCGGCGGGCCGATGAACCTGAACAGCTGGCTGCGCGACCAGGGCTATCTCACCGTGACCGATGCCAGGGCCGGCGCCACGCCGGGGTTGGCTGGCGTCGACTGGACGCGGACTCGCGCGTATGCCGTCGGCCTGAACGGGCTCTACGTCAACACCCAGGGCCGCGAGGGGAAGGGCATCGTGCCGGCGACGGAACGCGCGGCGCTGGCCGCCGAGATCGCCGCGCGGCTCCAGGCGGCGATCGATCCGGCGACCGGCCAGCCGGCGGTCACCCGGGCGTTCGTCCGGGAGCAGGTCTATCCCGGGCACGCGCATCTCGATCTGTCGCCCGACATCGTCGTCGGCTACGCGCGCGGCACCCGGGTGGCGAGCGACTCGGCGCTCGGCGTCGTCGCGCCCGAGGTCTTCAGCGACAACCGCGAGCACTGGAGCGGCGACCACAGCATGGATCCCGACCACGTGCCGGGCGTGCTGTTCACCAGCCGGCCGTTGAAGGTGCCGGCGCCCGGACTGCAGCAGCTCGCCGCGTCGATCCTCGCCGAGTTCGGCGTCGCGGACTTTCCCGTGCGGAGGACCCAGTAGATGTTCGGATCGCGAATCAAGCTCGACAAGGCGCTCCTCGCCAAGATCAAGCGCTATTCGGATCTGGCCGGCTACTCGTCGGTGGAGGAGTTCATCACCCACGCGCTCGAGAAGGAGATCGCGCAGCTCGAGGGCGCTGAGTCCGAGCAAGAGATCAAGAAGAAGCTCAAGGGCCTCGGCTACCTGTCGTAACCGACGTGGCCCTGTTGAACGCCCTCCTCGTGCGGGTCACCGACGCGGTGATGGCGCCGCTCTCGGCGCTGCCACCGGCGGTGGGCGTGGCGATCGTGGCCCTGGTGACGGCGCTGGCCATCCTCTGGCTCGTGCGCGCGACCTCGGACCAGGTGGCGTTGGCGGCGGTGAAGCGGCAAATCCACGCCGACCTCTTCGAGATGCGGCTCTACAACGACGACCTGCGGGCGCTGCTCCGCGCGCAGGGACGGGTGCTGGCGCACAACGGCCGCTACCTGCGGCTGTCGCTTCTGCCACTGGTGTGCACGGCGCTGCCGCTGGCGCTGGCCATCGCCCAGCTCCAGGCGTGGTACGGCTACACCGGCGTCACCGCCGGCACCGAAGTGCTGGTGAGCGCCGACCTGGCGGCTGGCGCCGAGCCGCAGGGCTCCGATCTGCGCGGGCCGAGCCTGACCGTGAACGGTCCGCCGCTCTACTTCCCGAGCCTGGGCCAGCTCGTCTGGCGCGTGGTGCCGACCGCGGCCGGGCCGCAGGTGCTGCAGCTCGGCGTCAACGGCGTCGAGTACGCCAAGACGCTGGTCGTCGGCGACGGCGTGGCCCGCCGTTCGCCGCTGCGGCCCGGGCCGAGCCTGACGGATCAGTTCCTCGAGCCGTCCGAGGCGCCACTGGACGCCGGCGCCACCGTCCAGGCGATTCGCGTGCCGTACCCCGAGCGGTCCCTGCGCGTGTTGGGCATCGAGATGCACTGGCTCGTGTGGTACCTGGTCACGTCGTTCGCGTTCGTGCTCGTCCTCAGGAAGCCGCTTGGGGTGGTGATCTAGAGCAGGGACCGGGGAACGGGGCCCGGTCCCCTGGCAGCTCTAAAGAGCTGCCCTACGACTACGAAGGTGTACGTAGGGCAGAGCTTCAGCTCTGCCTCCCGGGCAGCTCCGCCTCCGGGCAGCTCCGCCTCCGGGCAGCCCCGCCTCCCTGGCAGCTCTGAAGAGCTGCCCTACAATTACGAAGATGTCCTGGGTGGGTTTTGTGCGGGTGGCGGTGGCCGCGGTCATGCTGGCAGGGGTCGGGCTCGCGGCCGGGTGCGGCGGCAGCTCGCGGCCGCGCAACGTCCTGCTGGTCACGCTCGACACCCTGCGCGCGGATCACCTCGGCAGCTACGGCTACAAGGGCGCGCAGACGCCGGTGCTCGACGGGCTGGCCGCACGCGGGGCGCGATTCGCGGCGGCCACGACCACGACGCCGCTGACGCTGTCGGCGCACACCAGCCTCTTCACCGGCACCTGGCCGACGACGCACGGCGTGCGCGACAACACCGGGTTCTACGTGCCCGACAGCGTGCAGACGCTGGCCGAGACCTTGAAGGCGCAGGGCTACCGCACCGGCGGATTCGTCGGCGCCTTCGTCCTCGACGGGCGCTGGGGCATCGCCCAGGGCTTCGACACCTACTTCGACGACTTCGACCTGTCCGAGGACACCGGACCCGGCCTGGACGCCATCCAGCGGCCCGGCGGCGAGGTCGTCGACCAGGCACTGCACTGGCTCGGCCAGCCGGCGGCGCAGCCGTTCTTCGCCTGGGTCCACCTCTACGATCCGCACACGCCCTACGCCCCGCCGGCCGAGTTCGCCTCGCGCTTCCCCGCCACCCTGCGACGGGGCCTACGACGCCGAGATCGCCTACGCCGACGCCCAGGTCGGGCGGCTCCTGGCCGCGCTCGACGCCGCCGGACGGCGTGACGACACGCTGGTGGTCGTCGTGGCCGACCACGGCGAGCAGCTCGGCGCAGCACCGCGAGCAGTCGCACGGGTTCTTCGTCTACGACGCGTCGGTGCAGATGCCGCTGATCATCGCCGGGCCGGGCATCGCGCCGCGGGTCGTGCCCGATCAGGTGCGCATCGTCGACGTCATGCCGACCGTGCTCGACCTGGTCGGCGTGACGGCGCCGGCGGCCGTGCAGGGCACGTCGCTGCGGCCGGCCCTCGACGGCCAGCGGCAGGAGCTGCTGGCGTTCTCGGAGACCTGGTATCCGCGCTACCACTACGGCTGGAGCGAGCTGCAGGCGGTGCGCGACGGCGCCTTCAAGTTCATCCTGGCGCCGACCCGCGAGCTCTACGACGTGGCCAAGGATCCCGGCGAGCTGACCAACCTCGCCACGTCCGACCAGGCCCGCGCCGACCGGATGGAGCGGGCCCTGCGGGCCCTCGTGGCGCAGACCACTCGTGCCGACGCCGCCAAAGGGCCGCAGGCCGTGGACCCGGCAGCCGAGCAGCGGCTCCGCGCGCTCGGCTACGTCGGCTCGACCTCGGCGCACATATCTCGAAGACCGCCCGCGGCGCGACCCGAAGGACACCATCGAGCTCTACAACCTGCTGCAGCTGGCCGGCTCGGACTCCGAGGCCGGCCGCTACGACGACGCCGCCGCCAAGGTGCTGAAGGCGCTCGCCGTCGATCCCGAGATCATCGAAGGCCACACGCGGCTCGGCAACATCTACAACAAGGCGGGACGGCACGGCGACGCGATCGCGGCCTATCAGCGGGCGCTCGCCCTGGATCCGGCGCACCTGCTCTCGACCTACAACCTCGCCCTGGCCTACCGCGCCGCGGGCAAGATCGACGAAGCGATCGTCGGCTTCGAGCGCACGCAGCAGCTCGATCCGCGCAGCGGCCGGGCCCATTTCCAGCTCGGCGACATCTACATGCAGCGCGGGCAGCCGGCCAAGGCGCTCGAGGTGCTGAGCCCGGGCTGACGCTCGACGTCGACCGGCCGCCGTTTCTCGTCAAGCTCGGCGAGGCGCATCTCGAGCTGAAGCACTACGACGAGGCCGAGAAGGTGCTGAAGGAGGCGGTCGCGCCTGCGCGCCGACGTGCCGCGCGGGCAGTACAACCTGGCGCTGGTCTACGAGCAGCGCGGCAACGCCGGCGCGGCGCAGCGCCGCCTACGAAGCCGAGGCGGCGGACAACCCAAAGAACTACGGCGCCCAGTTCAACCTCGCCAAGCTGCTGCTGAAGGAGGGCCGGCTGGCCGAGGCGACGACACGGTTCCAGGCCGCCGTCGACGCGCGGCCGCAGTTCGCCGAGGGCTACCTCTACCTCGCCAAGGCGCTGCTCGACGGCGGCAACCTCCAGGGCGCGGCGCGGGCGGCGACCGAGGGGCTTGTCGAAATCCCCCGACCGCACGCATCGCCCCGCTCGGCCACTACGTGCTCGCCGACGTCTACAGCCGCATGGGCCGCGAGAACGAGGCGGCGCGCGAGGTGGCGCGGGCCCGCGCGCTGGAGCGCGGCCGATGAAGGCTTCACGTAGGGCGGAGCTTCAGCTCCGCCACAGGCGGCTCTAAAGAGCCGCCCTACACTGGCTGTCGCGGTCCTGGTCGCGAGTCTGGGCTCGCGGCTGGCTGCGGATCGCCGCCGCCGCCGGCCCGGCCGCCGCGCCGACGCATCTGGTGATCGTCACCATCGACACGCTGCGCGCCGACCGGCTCGGCGCCTACGGCAACACCACCGTCCCGACCCCCAACTTCGACCGCCTCGCCGGCGAGGGCGTGCGGGCGCTCGACGCCACCGCCCACGTGCCGCTCACCCGGCCGTCGCACGCCTCGCTCTTCACCGGCCGCTACCCGGCCGAGCACGGCGTCCGCGACAACATCTCGCTGCCGCTCGCCAGGACGTGCCGACGCTGGCCGAGACCCTGAAGGCCCAGGGCTTCGCCACCGCGGCCTTCGTGTCCTCCTTCGTGCTGTCGTCGCAGTCGGGCCTCGACCGCGGCTTCGACCACTACGACGACGCCTTCGAGACCGGCGCAGGGCGCGAGACGCTGTTCCTCAGCACCGTGCAACGCCGCGGCGACGAGACGATCGCGCGCGTCGAGCAGTGGCTCGACGGCCGCACGCCGGAGGTCAAGGCGAAGCGCACCGCGCTGTGGCTGCACCTCTACGACCCCCACGATCCCTACGAGCCGCCCGAGCCGTACGCGACCCGGTTCGCCGACCGCCCCTACGACGGCGAGGTGGCCTGGACCGACACGCTGCTCGGGCCGGCTGCGCGCCAGCCTCGAGGCGCGCCGGCTCTGGGACGACGCGCTGGTCGTCGTCACCGCCGACCACGGCGAGGCCCTGGGCGAGCACGGCGAGACCCTGCACGGCTTCTTCGCCTACGAGACGACGCTGCGCGTCCCGTTCGTCGCTGCGCGGTCCCGGCGTCGCCGGCCGGCACGCACCGCTCGACGGCACGGTGCGGCTGGTCGACGTCGCCCCGACCGTGCTCGACCTGCTCGGGCTGCCGGCCGCTCGCCGGCGACGCACACCGGCGCGCAGCCTGGCGGCGCAGCCTCGCCGCCGGCGGCCCGCCGGTCGCCGCAGCCACGACCTACGCCGAGTCGCTGACCCCGCTGCTGCACTACCGGTGGAGCGACCTGCGGGTCCTGCGCGAGGGCCGCTGGAAGTACATCCTGGCCCCGCGGCCCGAGCTGTACGACCTGGCCGCCGACCCCGGCGAGACCCGCGACCTGTCGACCGCGCAACACCGCCACCGCGCGCCGGCTGCGCGCCGCGCTGGAAGGCCTGCTGCGAGCCGAGCGCGAGCGGGCGCTGGCACCGACACTGCCGCCGGCGGCGCTGTCGGCCGAGACGCTGCAGAAGCTCGGCGCGCTCGGCTACGTCAGCCCGGGCGCCGCCAAGGGCCGGTGGCCCAGGGCGCCGACCCCAAGGACAAGATCGAGGAGTTCCGGCACGCTGAGCGGGCTGATGCGCGAGGGGCTGACGCTGCTCCACCAGAAGCACTTCGCCGCAGAGCGCGGCGCGCTTCGCCGAGCTGCGACGGGCCGGCGCCGACAGCTTCCAGGTGCACTTCTACCTGGGCCGGGCGCTGGTCGGGCTCGGCCGGCGGCGCGAGGCCGAGCAGAGCTTCGAGCGCGCCGATCGCCGCCCTGCCCAGCTTCACCCAGGCCCATCTCGGCATGGCCGACGCCCGCCTCGCGCCGGCGCGACCCGCGCGGCGCCATCGAGGCGCTGCAGCGCGGCCAGCAGCGACGCGCCGAACGAGCCGAGCTCTTCGATCGCGAGGGCCAGATCTGGCAGCAGCTCGGCGATCCGACGCGGGCGATGGCGGCCTACCAGCAAGGTGGCGACGCTGGCGCCCAAGGACGCGCTGGTCCGCTGGCGCATGGGCGAGCTGCTCCTGACGCCAGCAGCAGCCCGAGCAGGCGCTGGCGCAGTTCCGTGAGGCCACCGCGCTCGACCCGGCGGTCGCCGACTACTGGAACTCGCTCGGCATGGTGCTCGGCGGCGGCGGACAGCACGACGAGGCGGCGCGCGCGTTCCGCGAGGCGATGACGCTCAGCCCGAAGAACGCGCAGTACGCCTACAACCTCGGCCTGGTGCTGATGCGAGCCGGCCAGCCCGAGGCCGCCGAGTGGTTCCGCCGCGCGCTGACGCTCGATCCCGTGTTCGCGCCGGCGCGCCAGCGTCTCGCGGAACTGGCGCGATGAGCCGGCGCCGGCGTCGCGGCCCGCTCGACGCCGGCTCGCAACCACGGCCCGGCCTGAGGAGCCTGGGTCGCGGCGCGCCGCCGGGCTCGGCGCGGTGGCTGGCGCGTCGCGCTCGCGGCCGCCGTCGTCACCTTCTGGCCGGTGGTCGATCACGCGTTCCTGAACTGGGACGATCCCGACGTCGTCGCCGCCAACCCGCGCCTGCCGCAGCCGGCCGGCGCGCTGGTGTCGTGGGCGTTCACGACCCGCGAGATGGGCCACTACCAGCCGCTGTCGTGGCTGGCCCTGGCCGCCGTCGGCGGCGGGCCCGACGTCGGCGCGCCAGGTCCACGCCCTCGCCCTGGCGCTGCACACGCTGAACGCCGGTGCTGCTCCTGGGCGTGATCGCCCTGGTCCTCGACCGCGGCGACGCGCGACCCGCGCCGCTGGGGCTCGGCGCTCGGCGGCGCGGCGCTGTTCGCGCTGCACCCGCTGCGGGTCGAGCCGGTGGCGTGGGCCAGCGCGCTGCCCTACCTGCTCTCGTACGCGCCGCTGCTGGCTGCGGTCGGCGCCTGGATCGTGTGGCTGCCGCGGTGGCACGACGCGTGGCTGGCGGCCAGCGTCGGCGCTGTTCGCCGTCTCGCAGCTCGCCCGCGTGACGGCGCCGCTGCTGCCGCTCGTGCTCCTGGCGCTGGCGCGTGCTCGACCCGCAGGCGCGGGCGCGCACGCTCGCGGACCCTCGGCCGGCGCGCTGCGTGCCGTTCGCGCTGATTGGACTGCCGCTCGCCGCCGCTGAAGCCGGCGCGCGCGACGTCGCGTCGCTGGCCGACATCGGTGCTGGCGAGCCGGATCGCGTGGGCGCTCACGCATCCGGCGCTCTATGTGTGGCGCACGCTGGCGCCGATGGCGCTGACGACGCTCGACGCGATTCCGCGCGTCGCCCAGCCGGACTGGGCCCGCGCCGGCCTCGCGCTCGCGGCCTCGGTCGCGGCCATCGCGGCGACCTGGCGGCTGTGGTCATGGCGCGGCGGCGGCTGGCGGTGTGGGGCAGCGTACCTGGCGCTGCTCGCCCCGGTGGTCGGCCTGTTGCCCTCGGGACTGCAGGTCACCGCCGACCGCTACACCTACGGCCCGGCGATGGTCGCTGTCGGTGGCGCTGGCGCTGGCCCTGCCGCGCTGCGCCCGCGCCCCGACGGGCATCGCGCTGGTGGCGACGCTGGCGATTGGCGTTGCCCTCGCCGTCTCGGCGCGCGCCCAGACTCGCGCATTGGCGCGACTCGCTGACGCTGTGGACGCGGGCGCTGACGCTCGACGCCGACAACGACGTGGCCCGCTACAACCTGGCGCTGGCGCTGGTCGACGCCGGCCGGACCGACGAGGCGCATCGCACAGCTCGAGCAGCTGGTGGCGCAGGTGCCCGATCACGATCTGGGCCGGACCCGGCTCGCCGGCCTGCTCGCCGACCGCGAGCAGCGGGCCGCCGACGCCGCCGCCACTGCCGGCCGGCTCGCAGAGTCGGTGACGGCCTATTCGCGGGTCATCGAGCTCGATCCCGACGCCGGACCCGGGCCCGGCTGAACCGCGGCATGGCGCTGGTCCAGCTCGGTGAGTCGGGGCGCGCCGTTGCCGACCTGGAGGCGGGAGGCGCCGCCGCGTCGACCGATCCGGCGGTGGCCGGCGCGCTGGCCCTCGCGTGGTCCGAGACCGGCCGGGCGGCCGACGGCGATCGGTCTGCTGCGCGGCTGCGCGCGCCGGCCACCCGGACGACCTGGCGCTGGCGATGAACCTCGCCCGGCTGCTGCTGACGGCGACGCCGGCCACGCGCGCGCGATCCGATGGCCGCCCTCGAGATCGCCGCCCAGCGTCAACGACGCCACCGGCGGCCGCGATCCACGCGTGCTGGCGACCCTGGCCGAGGCCCTCGCCGCCACCGGCCAGCCGCGCGACGCGGCTCAGGCCTGGGACGTCGCCATCGCCGTCGCCACCGAGTCCGGCGACACCGCGCTGGCCGCCGACCTCCGCCGCCGGCGCGCCAGCGCCTGGCCGCTAGCGAATCGTCGCAGCGGGACGCCGTACGACACGAAGGGCGGCTCCGTGGAGCCGCCCTTCGTCTGTGTACGTTCGGGTCGTAGTCGAGCCCTAGCCCCTAGCCCCTAGTCCCCAGCGCTCTAGAAGCGGAACTTGGCGCCGAGCATCAGCCGGCGCGGCAACACGAACGTCGACGGGACGCCGAAATTCGCCGACGTGAAGCGGCGGTCGAGCACACTCACCGCCGCGTCGCTGTTGAAGGCGTTGAGCAAGTCGCCGAACACGGCCCCTTCGACGCCTTGGCCGAAGCGCAGCGCCTTCTCGAGCCGCATATCCAGTCTGGTTGAGCGCGTCAACCCGCCGGTCGTCGTTGAACGGCTCGTAGAGCACGCGCGTGGTCCCGGGGATGCCGAGCCCGCCCGGACGGATCTCGCGTCCCCAGGGCCGGCCCGACTGATAACCGTAAGTCGTCGGCCGCCGTCATCCCCCACCCGAGGTCGTAGACGAGCTGCGCCTTGAACAGCACCGGCCGGTCGCCGATGAGCAGGCCATCAGCGTTGACGTAGTCGTTCGGGTTCTGGCCGAAGTCCTGGCTGGCGGCGCTGATCGGCGATGTCATCGGCCGAGCTCCTGGCGTTGCTCGACGCCTGGATGCCCTCGCTCTTGGACATCGTCAGTCCAATCGTCGCCTGCCAGCGATTGGACATCCGCTTGTTGAGCTGCACGTTGAAGCCCTTGTAGTCGTTCGAGATGTCTCCGGGGTTGGTCAACTGGAAGATTCGGCTGTCCGCGCCGCTGGTCAGCTGCTTGAGCGTGAAGTCCTTCCCCTCGATCGTTCGGGCGACGTCGGCATACGTTCCGCCGACGTCCTTCCAACCCGATTGATTGCTGCTGTTCTTGTAGACGCCGCTGACGCTGAGCCCGAGCCGATCGTTGAACTGGTGCTCGAGGGTCAGGATGAACTGGTCGGTGTAGGGATTTTCGAAGCCGGAGTCGATGCGCAGATTGGAGTTGTCGGTGACGACTTCCGTCCCCAGCGGATTGCCCTGCGGCGTCGTAGATGCCCGGAGAACTCGTACCTGGGCGCAATCGACGGCGTCGCGTTGTCGAACTCGCCGGTGATGATGCCGCGGTAGTAGCGGCCCCAGCTGCCCTTCAGCAGCGTCGAGCCGGCCTCGTTCAGCTTCATCGTCGCGCCCAGGCGCGGCGAGATCACGCTCCAGTCGAACAGCTTGTCGACGGCCGGCGACGTGCCGATCTCGTTCGCGTTGCGATCGAGGATGCGGGAACGAATTGAAGTAGCCCTTGCTGTAGTCGTAGCGCACGCCGAGGTTGAGCGTCAGCCGGCCCATGCGTATGGTGTCGTCGACGTAGAAGCCGAGCGCACGCATCCGCCCGCCGCCCCAGAACGGATCCTGCGTGTATCCGGACGTGGGGACGCCGCCGTAGGTGTAGATGTAGTCGTTGTAGCCGTTCAGCGACTCGCCGCCGCCGCTGTTGTACTGCACGCCGACCTTGAAGTCGTGCTGGGCGCCGAGGAAGTTGTCGGCGTACTTGGTGACCTTGCCGGCGAACGCCGTCTTGAACGACTTGCCGTCGTACCAGTAGTAGATGCCGCCGGTGATGTTGCCGGTGTCGAGATCCTGGAAGCGCCGCGCGATCTTGCGGTCCGCCGTTCAGGGGCATCGTGTCGGCAGTGCCGTAGAACCCCGAGTAGCGCGCTTCGAACACGGTCGTCGGGTTGACGACGCCGGTGTAGAGCACACCGGGCGACGGGTTGTGGCCGCTGTTGAGCGCGATGGCGCTCGGCGCCGTGTCGGCCGAGGCGCGCTCCGGGATCTCGTAGAAGTCGTCGTGCGTCTGGTACCTGGATGCGATGGTTCTGGTTGAGGCTGTAGTTCAACTTCCAGAAATATCGGTTGGCGTTCGACTTCGCCGGGAATTCCGCCGGGGTGCCGGGCTGCGACTCGTGGTCCTGCTGGTACTGGAACGACCCGAAGAACCACAGCTTGTCCTTCAGGATCGGCCCGCCCAGCTGCGTGGTGGAATCGACGAAGCGCGCCCGGTTGTAGGGCGAGCCGCCGTCCTCCTCTGCCGTCGTGTTCGAATCGGTGAGGTTCTGGTGCTGATAGTAGATGTTCGCGTCGCCGTGGAACTGGTTCGAGCCCTGCCGGGTGACGATGTTGAACACGGCGCCGCCGACGTTGCCGTACTCGGCGTTGGCGCCGACCGACAGCACCTGCACCTCTTCGATCGCGTCGGTGTTCGGCCACGGCCACGCGGCGCCCGAGAGCGGCGCGGTGAAGTCGGTGCCATCGAGCAGGTACAGGTTCTCGTTGGTCGCCGACCCGAACGCCTGCGATCGAGAGCCGGAGGTGTTCCCCATCGAGACGCCCGGCGCGCCGTTGATGAGGTCGAAGAACGTGAACCGGCGCTGCGGTGCGTTCTCCACCCATTCGCGCGTCATGCTCGAGCTGAGCTCGGTGGTGGCGGCGTCGACGATCGGAGAATCGGCGACGACGGTAATCGTCTCCTGCTGCGTGCTGACGCTCATCTGGACCGGCACTTCCTGCGTGATGCCGAGGGTGACCGGGATGTTGGTCTGCGTCTTGGTGGCGAACCCGGCCAGTTCGACCGAAATCTCGTAGACGCCAGGGGCGAGATTCGGGAACCGGTAGACGCCCGAGCTCGTTCGACACCGTCGTGGGCATGCCCTGCACGGCCGGACCGCGCAGCGTAACGGTGACCCCGGGAAGCACGGCCCCGGATTCGTCGGTGATGACTCCGCGAATGTCACCGGTCGTGCGCTGCGCCCATCCCGACGATGGCGCCGCTATCAGCGCTACCGCTGTGACCAGCCAAAGCAAGCGAGATCGCATGTGAGACCTCCAGCACGCCCCGTGGAATCGACGGATTCCTGGCGGAGCGTGACGCGAAATTGTGCGGCCGCGCTTACGGATGTGTCAAGGCGGATCGACGCATCGCGCTCATGCGAATTCGGCGTCTGTTCTCGAAGAAATCCGCCTAATCCAACTCGCCGGATCGATTTCGCGGTCATTCACCAAAATCTTGTCCGGGACGACTCGCGGGGCGAAGGCCGATGACCCGTCCAGCACGTCCGCGGCTACAATCCCGCGCATGAGCGACACACGCGACCGCGACCTGGGCATGCACCGGCCGATCACCCGCCGCGACTTCATCGGCGGTGTCGCCGTCGGCATCGGCGGCGCGGCCTGGGCGGCCGGCTGCGGCCCCGGCGAGCCGCCGCTGCCGCCCGATCCCGGCTTCGAGCGCGCCGCCGGCTACTACCCGCCGGCGAAGTCGGGCCTGCGCGGCAGCCACGACGGCTCGTTCGAGGCGGCCCATCGCCTGAAGGACGGCCGGATGTCGCTCGACGGCGCCGTCGACCTGCGCGAGACCTACGACCTGGTCGTGGTCGGCGGCGGCATCAGCGGCCTGGCCGCGGCGCACTACTTCCGCGCCCAGGCCGGCGCCGTCGGCGCGGGTGCTGGTGCTCGACAACCACGACGACTTCGGCGGCCACGCCAAGCGCAACGAGTTCACGCACGGCGGCCGCACCTACATCGGCTACGGCGGCACGCAGTCGATCGACAGCCCGGCGCCGTACTCGGCCACCGCCAAGGGGCTCGATCACCGAGCTGGGCATCGACGTCGCCGAGCTACGAACGCGTGCTCGACGGCAACCTGTACAAGGGCCTGGGCCTGTCGGGTGCCACGTTCTTCGACAAGGAGACCTTCGGCGCCGACAAGCTGGTGGTCGGCACCTCGCGCAATCCGACCAAGGAGTTCCTGGCCCAGTCGCCGCTCGACCCGAAGGTGCAGGCGCAGATCCTGCGGCTGATCAACGAGAAGCGCGACGTGATGCCCGGGCTGTCGTCGGCCGAGAAGAAGGCGCGCCTGGCGCGCATGAGCTACACCGACTTCGTCGTCAAGACGTGGGGGCTCGATCCGGCGGTGCTCGGCATCTACCAGACCCGCACCTACGGCCTGTTCGGCTTCGGCGTCGACGCGGTGCCGGCGCAGGATGCCTGGGCGCTGGGCCTGCCCGGCTTCCAGGGCATGAACCTCGAACCGGGCAACGGCCCCGGGCAGAACTACGACTCGATGCAGCCACCCCGACGCCGAGGAGTACTACTTCCACTTCCCCGACGGCAACGCGCTCGATCGCCCGGCTGCTGGTGCGGCGGCTGGTGCCGGCGGCGGTGCCCGGCACGACCACCGACGACGTCGTGACCGCGCGGGTCGACTACGCCAAGCTCGACGACCCGGCGTCGCCGGCGCGGATTCGCCTCAACAGCACGGTGCTGCACGTGGCGCACGACGGCGACCCGGCGGCGGCCCGCGGCGTCACGGTGAAGTACCTGCGCGGCGACACGATCTACAGCGTGAAGGGCGCCGCCTGCGTGCTCGCCTGCTGGCACCACGTGATTCCGCACATCTGCCCCGAGCTGCCCGAGGCGCAGCTCACCGCCCTGCGCTACGCCAAGAAGGTGCCGCTGGTCTACACCAACGTGTTCGTCAAGCAGTGGACGGCGTTCGAGAAGCTCAAGGTCAACAACGTGTCGTCGCCGGGGATGTGGCACGCCTCGACCAACCTCGACTTCCCGGTGAGCCTCGGGCAGTACGCCCATTCGAAGTCGCCGGCCGAGCCGGTGGTGCTGCACATGACCAAGGCGGCGTGCAAGCCGGGGCTGTCGGGACCGGCGCAGCACGTGGCCGGGCGGGCCGAGCTGCTGCGGACGTCGTTCGAGACGATCGAGCGCGGCATCCGCGATCAGCTGGGGCGCATGCTCGGCGGCGGCGGCTTCGACCCGGCCGGCGACATCCTCGGCATCACGGTGAACCGCTGGCCGCACGGCTACGCCTATCAGTACAGCTCGCTCGCCGATCCGTTCTGGCTCGAGGGCGGCGAGCAGCCGTGCGTCGGTGGCCCGCAAGCCGCACGGCCGCATCGCCATCGCCAACTCCGATGCCGGCGCGTATGCCTACACCGACTGCGCCATCGACCACGCGCACCGCGCGGTGCAGGAGCTGACGGCGAAGACCACGTAGCGGCTGGGACTAGCGGCTAGGAGCGTCACGTGCTCGGCGACAGCTCGTCGCGCTTGGCCAGCGCTCGTCGACTCGACTGCCGCCAGCCCCGGCCGCTCCGTAAGCTCGACTCGAGCCGCCGGCCCGAGCTCAGCCGAAGATGTCGGCCGTGGTCAGTCGACACGCCGGCAACTGCCGCGGCGCGAACGAGGCGCCGGCAGGCACCGGCTCGACGCGGCGATACTGCCCGTCGGCCGGCTCGGTGTGGCGGGTGACGACATCAACGTTCAGGTCGACCAGCCAGTACTCGACGACGCCGAGGCGCGCGTAGAGCTCGGCCTTGACCAGTGCGGTCGTAGTCGATGGACGACTCGGCGACTTCGACGACGAGCAGGATGTCGGACGGCCCGGGGTGGGCCGAGGCGTAGAAGTCGGCGCGCGGGCGCAGCAGGGCGATATCGGGCTCGGGCTCGATTGAAGAAATCGAGCCGCACCGGCGCCCTGCGCCCGAACGATGGCGCTCTCGCCGGCACACGCGACGAAGTGCTCGATTGAGCCGGGTGACGACCGCCGCGTGCCGGGGACCGATGGTCATCTTGGCGACCACTTCGCCGTCGATGAGCTCGACGCGGTCGTCTTCGCGCAGGATGCCCGCCTGGCCCATCTGCTGGTACTCGTCCGCGGTGAATCGTCGTCTGTGGACTGCGACCGCCATGGCCATCCGTCACCTGCCATTCTAGCAGCCGGGCTTGCGGCATGCGTGCCAGCCGCAGGGCGTCCTGAATCCGGCGCGCATCGGCCCCTCGGCGGCGCACGACGATGGAGTTCCAGCCACGTCCGCTCGCACGCGCGGTACGCAGATGCTTCAGTGGAAGTCGTGCGACTCGACCGCCATCGACGCCAGCAGCCCTTCGAGCCGCTCCATCCGCTCGGCCTTGATGGCGGTGACGCCGTCCTGCACCTGGAGGATGCCCTCCACCAGCAGGAACGGCGAGTCGACGACGATGGCGCGGTCGCGGGCGTAGACGTCGGGCCGCACGATGACGTTCGCGATGCCGGTCTCGTCCTCGAGGGTGAGGAACACGAAGCCCTTGGCCGTGCCCGGCCGCTGCCGGGTGATGACCATGCCGGCGGTGCGCACCCGCCGGCCGTTCCTGACCTGCGGCAGATCGATCGCCCGCAGCACCCCCTTGGTCGCCAGCTCGTGCCGCCGGAACCCCATCGGATGCGGCCCGACGGTGATCCCCGTGCCGGCGTAATCGGCGACGAGTCGCTCGCCCGCGCTCATCTCGGGGAGCGGGCTCTCGTAGCGGCTAGCGGCTGGCGGCTGGGGGCTAGGGATCCGGATAGCGGCTAGCGGCTAGCGGCTCGGCTGTGAATCCCGCTGTCACACTGTCTGCTGTCACGCTGTCAGCGGCATCGTGTTCCGTGTTCTCTAGCCGCGAGCCGCTAGCCCCGAGCCGCTCTCTTCGCCCTGCCATGACTCTTCGCCAAGCTCTTCTCCCGCGAAGAGCTCGCCGGCAGGGCCGCACCAGCGTTCCACCTGCCACAACGCGCTCCGCCGGTCGTAGCCGAGCGAGTTGAGCGCGCCGATCTCGGCCAGCACCGTGACCTCGTCGCGGCGCATGCCGGTGACGCGGACCAGCTCGTCGATGGAGCGGAAGCGGCGGTCCGAGGCGCCGTCCCGCCACGAGTGCGAGCACACGTTGCAGAAGAGCCGGGGCTCGGGGCTCGGGACCCGGGGCTCGGGAGGAGCACGCTCGTCGCCGTCACGCTGCCAGCGCCCTCGACCTCGATCATCGAGGGATCGTCGCAGCCGCACTTCGGGCACCGCATCGGCGGCGCACTCGGCCGCGCGCCGCCGAGATCCTCGCGCGGTCTGTCCGCGCCGAGCCCCGAGCCCCGGTCCCGATCCCCGAGCCCCGCCTTCGACGCAATCATCTGCCCGACATCCGCGCGCAGGCCGGCGACGAAGCGCAGGCCGAGGCGGATGGTGCCGTCCATCTCCACGGTGCAGTCCCAGTCGGAGACCTGCACGTCCACCGGGCGCGAAGCGGACGCCGCGGCGCTGCGCGTCCTTGACCAGCGTGGCCGGATGGTAGAAGCCCATCGGCTGGTTGTTGAGGAGCGCGGTGTAGAACGCCGCCGGGTAGTGCGCCTTGAGATAGGCGCTGGCGTAGGCGATGAGCGCGAAGCTGGCGGCGTGCGATTCGGGGAAGCCGTAGAGCGCGAACGAGCCGATCGAGCGCACGATGCGATCGGCCGCCTCGCCGGTGATGCCGCGCGCGGCCATGCCCTCGCGCAGCTGCACCTCGATCTGCTTCATGCGCTTCTCGGAGCGCTTGAAGCCCATCGCCCGCCGCAGATCTTCGGCCTGGCCGCCGGTGAAGCCGGCCACCACCATCGCCATGCGCAGCAGCTGCTCCTGGAAGAGCGGCACGCCCAGCGTGCGCTTCAGCACCGGCTCGAGCAGCGGATGGTCGTAGACGACCGGCTCCCGGCCGGCGCGGCGATCGAGATACGGATGCACCATCTGCCCGACGATCGGCCCGGGCCGGATGATCGCCACCTGCACCACCAGGTCGTAGAAGCACGCCGGCTTGAGCCGCGGCAGCGTCGCCATCTGCGCTCGCGACTCGACCTGGAAGAGGCCGATGGTGTCGGCGGCGCAGAGCATCTCGTAGACGGCGGGATCGTCGGGGGTAAGTGCGCCAGGTCGACCCGCGGCCTGTGGGGGCTGGGGGCTGGGAACGGGGACGGGGCGGTGTCGGCGCTTGTCGACCGCCTCATCGTCTCGGCACGCCGTCTGCGTTCTTCCCGCTCCCAGTCCCCAGTCCCTGGTCCCTAGTCCCTGTATTGATGATCGCCAGCGCGTCCTGGAGCGCCGACATCATGCCCAGGCCGAGCAGGTCGACCTTGATGAGGCCCATGTCGGCGCAGTCTTCCTTGTCCCACTGCACCACCACGCGGCCGGGCATGCTGGCGTTCTCGAGCGGCACCACCGACGACAGCGCGCCCTGGCAGATCACCATGCCGCCGGAGTGCTGGCCCAGGTGCCGCGGCAGGTCCTGCATCTGCTGCCACAGCCGGGCGAAGTGCACGCACCTGCGGCTGCTGTCGCGTCGACGCCCGCCGTCTGCATGTTCCTCGCCAGCGAGTCGTCGGCGTCCTGGAACTCGAAGTTGTGCATCACCTTGGCCAGCCGATCGATCTGCGTCGGATCGAGGTTGAGCGCCTTGCCCACCTCGCGCGCCGCGCTCTTGCCGCGATAGGTGATGACGTTGGCGGTCATCGCCGCGCCGTGCTGGCCGTACTTCTCGTAGACGTGCTGGATGACCCGCTCGCGCCGATCGCCGCTCGGCAGATCGAGATCGATGTCGGGCCACTCGCCGCGCTCCTCGGACAGGAAGCGCTCGAAGAGCAGCTCCATGCCCACCGGATCGACGGCGGTGATGCCCAGGCTGTAGCACACGGCGCTGTTGGCGGCCGAGCCGCGGCCCTGCACCAGGATGTCGTGCTGGCGGCAGAAGTTGACGATGTCCCAGACGATCAGGAAGTAGCCGGCCAGATCGAGCTTCTCGATGAGATCCAGCTCGCGCTGCGACCTGCGCGCGCGCCTTGTCGTGATACGGCCGGTAGCGATCGCGGGCGCCGATGTCGGCGATCTTGCGCAGGAACGACGCCTCGGTCTCCCCCGGCGGCACCGGATACGCCGGAAAGCGGTAGCCGAGATCCTGCATCGTGAACTCGAGCCGGTCGGCCAGCTCGCGCGTGGCGGTGACGGCGCTGCGGCAGATCGTCGAACAGCCGGGCCATCTGCGCCGGCGACTTGAGATAGCGCTCGGCGTTGGCCACCAGCCGCCGCCCGGCGTTGGCGAGCGTGGTGTGCTCGCGGATGCAGGTGAGCACGTCGTGCAGCGGCCGCTCGGCCTGGGTCGCGAAGCGCACGCCGTTGGTGGCCAGCGACCGGCACGCGGAACGCCTCGGCCAGCGACACCAGCATCTCGTTGTCCCAGGTCTCGTCGCGCTGCAGGTGCCGCTGCACCTCCACGTAGACCTGCTGGCGGCCGAAGATGCCCACCAGCCGATCGAGCAGCCCGCCCACGCCGTGGCGATCGGAGTGCAGCAGCGGCCGCCCGGCCAGCGCCACCAGCCCGCCGACGTGGCCGTCGAGATCCTCGAGCGTGAGCGCGCCCTCCCCCTTCGGCGCGCGCAGCTTCATCGTGGTGATGAGGCGGCAGAGGTTGCGGTAGCCCTCTTGGGAGGAGACACAGAACATGACAGGGGCTAGGGACTGGGGGCTGGGGACTGGGGCATGTCCCGCCGTCACGCTGCGATTCGGCTTGCTCTTGGTCTGCGCCAGCCCCCAGTCCCCAGTCCCCAGCCCCCAGCCGAGCGTCAGCTCGGCGCCGATGATCGGCTTCAGGCCGGCGGCGCGTCGCGGCCTTGTGGAAGCGGGGCGCGCCGTAGACGCCGTCGCGGTCGAGCAGCGCCACGGCCGGGTAGCCGAGCATCGCCGCACGGTCGACGAGCGGCTCGGGCAAGGTGGCGGCCCGGAGGAAGCTGAAGGCGGAGGAGGAGTGGAGTTCGATGTACACGGCGGCTGGGGGCTGGGGCTAGGGGCTGGGGCACGGGTAGGACATCGCATGCGCTCGAGCGACGCGCTCGACGGTGCATCGAAGCGCGTGCACCAACGCCATGCGCGAGTTGGCCAGTCTGCCGCAGATCCTTGCGACCAGCTGCCAATCGCCTGCTCTGACGAATCCGAGTTCACGGCCAGTTCGAGCTGAGTTTCGAGCTCTGCCTGCGAGCCGAGCGCAATGCTCAGGTGATGGATGATAGACCTGTCGGGTATGGCGGCTGTGGCCTTCAGCGATGTTCGATGGAATGGAAACGGCGGCTCGTCGATTGCTGGGTCAAGCCCGAACTGCTCGTCGACGTGGGAAGCTGCTCGTGACGACGATAGCACTCCTCGGCAAGTCGCATCGCTCTTGCCACGACATCGAGATCGCGATAGTCGACGCGTATCGAGCGTCATGTGCACGTCCCGAGCCCCTAGCCCCCAGTCCCTAGCCCCGCTAGTCGAAGTCCCTCCATGAACCACTGCCCCACTTCGCGTTCGAGAAAGACGCGGCAGGAGACGCCGTCGGCGAGCACGACGTCCCACTCGTCGCGGTCCCAGGGCGTGGCAGCGCGCGATGAGGCGGTGGCCGCGTCGGTGGCGGGCTCGTCCCACCAGTGACCCGACGTACGCCAGGGCCCGGCGCAGTCGACGACGACGCCGCCGCTGACGCCGCGCCGATCGGGCATGAGGCGCACCGGCCGGCCGTCCTGCAGGGTGACGCGCGCCGGCACCGGGAGGCGGAAGCGGCGGAAAGCGACAGAGCAGGGACTAGGGACCGGGGACTGGGGACCAGGGCGTGACGGCGTCACGCTGGCTAAACTGCGGCTTCGGGACTCGTCGACGCTGTCACGCTGCGTGACCGCTATCTCTGACTCCGTGTCCCCGTCACGCTGAGCTCCGTGCTCGTCAGTCGCGATCAGCGCTGACCCGAGTCCCCTAGCCCCTAGCCCCGGCCCTGGTCGCCTGACGCCTGAAGGCGCTGCATGGCGAACGCCCCGGGGCGCCAGGAGTCCACCAGCTGGGGCGAGCCGACGTGCGATTCGCCCATCAGCGCGCTCAGGCGGGCCAGCAGCGTCGACACCTGTTCGGTGGACGGCTGGGCGCGTTCGAGCAGCGACCACTGCACGATGCGCCCGGGCGTGGGATCGACGCGCACCACCACGCGATCGATGGCGGCGCTCGGCGGGTGCGATTCGAGGTCGAGCAGGATCAGCGTGCGCAGCGTCTTCGGATCGCGCATCGGCGCCGGCAGCTGCAGCGTGCGCACGTGCTGCTCGCGCGAGGTGAGGTGCAGCTCGGTGTGCAGCACGGCGGCGCCGCGATCGGCGCGTTCGAGGCGCGCGGCCAGCGGCTCGAGCACGCGGCCCAGCACGAAGGAGAGCGGCTCCAGCCCTTCGACCGGCCACTCGAGCGCCAGCGACGCCTCGAACGGCTCGTCGTCCACCAGCGGCACGAGCGGCGACATGTCCTGTCCGTAGGCCGCGCGCTGCCACCGTGGACCGAGCGGCCCGAGGCGCGACGACAGCTCCGCCGCCGGCAGCGCCGCATACTGCCCCAGCGTGCGGATGCCCCAGCGGCGCAGCACGTCGAGCGCCTGGCGTGGCGCGGGTCCGGGCCGCGTCGTCGGCCGTCCGGCTGCCGTGCGGCATCTGCACGCGGCCTCGCACCTGACGCCGGGTCTGCGGCCCCTGGTGCGTGTCGCGCGGATGCACCCAGCCCGAGGGGATGTCGTGCGCACGGCGAGCCGCTCGTCGGGCGGGCCGACGTGGATCGTGTCCCATTCCGCCAGCGTGGCCACCGGCAACTGCGCCAGCGCCACGCGCGCCGCCTCGGACGTGGCGGCCACGCTCAGCCCCGGCCGCCCCAGCGCCAGCAGCGCCGCGGCCGTGTGCGTGGGCGCCACCGCCACCCGTACGGCCCCGGCGTCGACCAGCGCCCGGCGCAGATGCTCGGCGATGTCGCGGGCCCCGCCGAAGAGGCGGGCCACGCCGACGAGATCGCACAGCACGAGCCGGCCCGACACCTCCACGCGCGGCGAGAACGACTGCGCCACGCGGGTGAGCGTGGCCACGGGAGACGAGACCGAGTACAGCGCGGCGAACATGACGTCAGCCCCGCGGCCTAGCGCTCGGCCCAGCGCCGATCGGCGTGCGGCTCGGCGGCCAGCGACACCCGGCCCGCCGCCTGGCGCCGCGACGACGACACCCGCACGTCGAAGCGCAGCCCGTCGAAGCGCCGCGCCCGTGCGCCTTCCCCCCGCCACGCCACATGCGTGGCCACGGAGGCGTCGGCCGCCGACCGGCGCGCCGGGCCCGACGCCACGACCGACGGCGTGCCCCGCCCCGGCGTCTGCATCGACAGCGTCACGCCGCCGGCACTGCGGGCCAGCGGCTCCGGCGCGACCAGCACGCAGGTGGTGTCGCTGCCCTCGATCACCCGCTGGATGCGCAGCCACGTGGTGTAGGGAATGCGGCGCAGCGCCGTGGACGGCACGTCGGCCATGTCGATCACCGCCACCGGGCACACCCCCGACTGCAGCACCAGGTTGAGCGCCTTGAGCGCGCGGTCGACCGTGCGCTCCACCATCGTGCCGGGCCCGTCCACCGTGCGCACGCCGGGCAGCCACACCGGATCCACGGCGCCACCCGTTTTGGAGATGGCCTGCCCGCGGATCCACAGCAGGCGATCGAGGTCGATGCCGCAGGCGACCGCCGACTCGGGATCGAACCGGTCGAACGTGTCGACCAGCGCCACCGTGTCGCCCCGGCGCGTGGCCGCCGCCATCCAGCGCCAGACCACCGTGGTGCGCCCCGACGACTGCGGCCCCACCACCTCGGAGAGCTGCCCCGCCGGCAATCCCCCCTGGAGATAGGTGTCGAGCGGCTGGACGTCGAACGGCACCCCGGGATCGGGCGTGGCCGCGAGCCTGGACGACGTGAGCGTACGGTCGAGCTGGCGTGCCCGCAGCAGGGATTCCACGGCAGCACGGGCCTGAACAGGCGATTCGAGACGGGCGGAGGCGGTGCTCATGGGGGTTTCGCCTTTTGTTTGCGTGGATTCGCCATGATAGCGAATCAAAAGCGAAAGTCAAGTGGGTGTAACCTGTCCCGCCATGCGCACCCGATTCGCCGCCGCCCTGCTCCTTCTCGCCGGCTTCGCCGCCGGCGCCCTCACCCAGCACTCGCTCAGCGCGCAGGCCCCGGCCCGCGTGTTCGAGCTGCGCACCTACACCGCGCCCGACGGCAAGCTGGGCGAGCTGCACGCGCGCTTCCGCAACCACACGCTGCGCATCTTCGAGAAGCACGGCATGACCAACGTGATCTACCTGTCGCCGATGGACGCCCCGGCGTCGCAGAACCAGCTCGTCTACCTGCTGTCGCACAAGAGCCGCGACGCCGCCAAGGCGAGCTGGGACGCCTTCAGGAACGATCCCGAGTGGAAGAAGGTGGCGTCGGAATCGCAGGTCAACGGCCGCGATCACCAGCAAGGTCGACTCGGTGTTCCTCACCACCACCGACTACTCGCCGATGAAGTGAGGAGCCTCGCCATGCCGCCACGTTCCACCATCCGCTGGATCACCCACGCCGTCGCTCGCCGGCGCCGGCGTGCTCACGCTCGCGCTGCACGCCGCCAGCCAGACCCCGGCGCCCGGCGACGACCCGCGCTTCACCGGGATCTCGACCGTGCTCGAGGCGAAGGATCTGAGCGTCGCCCGCCGCCGCTTCGAGCCCGGCGCCCGCTCGGCCTGGCACAGCCACGACAACGGCCAGCTGCTCTTCGTCGAAGCGGGCCGGATGCGCACGCAGAAGAAGGGGCAGGCCGTGAAGGAACTCGGCGTCGGCGACAGCGACTACACCGGCCCGGCGGTCGTGCACTGGCACGGCGCCGTGCCCGGCACGCATCTCATCCAGGTGAACGTCGGGTTCGGCGGCGAGACGCGCTGGATGCAGAAGGTGACCGACGCGGAGTACAACGCGCGAGTGATCGCCGCCGGCCACTCGGCTGTCGCCGCTTACGCTAAGATCGCAGTCGTTTGCAGGCGCACCTCTTCGCGGCCGTGCGCCGCCTCGCCGTCGGCGCTGACCCATCGCGACTTCCGTCTCCTGTGGACGGGCGCCCTGGGCTCGAGCATCGGCACGTGGATGCAGAAGGTGGCGCAGGCGTGGCTCATCGTCACGCTCACCGGCACCGTCGTCGGCCTTCTTCCTCGGCCTCGACTCGTTCGATCGGCGAGCTGCCGATCCTGCTGCTCACGCTGGTCGGCGGCGTGGTCGCCGATCGCAAGGACCGGCGGCAGCTGCTGCTGATGTCGCAGTACGCGCAGATGACCGCCGCATTCACCCTGGCGCTGCTCGTCTATTTCGACGTCGTCCGCGTCTGGCACATCCTGGCGCTGTCGGCGATCACCGGCGTGGCCCAGGCGTTCGGCGGCCCGGCCTACCAGTCGCTGATCCCGTCGCTGGTCAGCAAGGAGCACCTGCCCAACGCCGTGGCGCTCAACTCGATCCAGTTCAACCTGGCCCGCATCATCGGCCCGCTCATCGCCGGCGCGGCGCTGGCCGCGTTCGGCATGGTGGCGTGCTTCGGGCTCAACGGCGTCTCGTTCCTGTTCGTGATCGCGGCGCTGATGGCCCTCAACGTCAAGCACATCCCGCCGGCAACCAGCAGCGGATGATCGACGAGATGAAGGGCGGGCTGCGCTACGTGCAGGCGCGAGCCGCAGCTGGTGCTGCTGACCATCCTCGGCTTCGTCGCGGCGTTCCTCGGCCTGCCGCTGCTCACCTTCCTGCCGGTGATCGTCAAGGACGTCTTCCACCAGGACGTCGGCCTCTACACCCGGCTGATGGCGTTCTCGGGCATCGGGCGCCGTGCTCGGCGCGCTGACCGTGGCCTGATCTCGGCAAGTCGCGGGCGATGGGCCGCACGCTGCTCGGCGGCGTGCTGGCCTTCGGCGCGGTGATGATCGCCTTCGCGCTGTCGCGCCAGCTGTGGCTCAGCCAGCTGCTGCTCTTCCTCGGCGGCGGGCTGCTCGTGGCTCGACCTTCTCGATGACCACGTCGCTGGTCCAGCTCATCGCCCCCAACGAGATGCGCGGCCGGGTGATGAGCATCTACATGGTGGCGTTCCGCGGCGCCTCGCCGCTCGGCAACTTCGTCAGCGGCAACATCGCCACGGCCACCTCGGTGCCGGCGGTGATCGCGCTTGAACGGCAGCCTGCTGATGCTGGCGGCGGTCGTGTTCTGGTTCCTCGGCCGCAAGGTGCGCGAGACGTAGCCGCTACTTCGCGGCCGTGCCCATCGCCGTCGTCACGGTGCGCCACGGCACGGGCGGCCCGTGCACCGGCGCCAGCGTCGCCACGTCGAGCTTCATGCGCTGCACCTGGGTGACGAGGCTGCGCATCGCCGGCGTCGGCGTGGCCGGCGGCGGCTCGTGCGTGTCGAACAGATCCGCCTCGAACGCGATGCGCTCGGCCGGCAGGTAGGCCATCAGCATCCCGGCGACGTGGGCCAGCGGCTGCACGTAGTAGACGCGGAGGATCCGGCGGTTGTCGGTGATGACGTAGTTCTCGTTGATGGCCTCGAAGTTGTAGCCCTCCGACAGCTCGGTCGGCGGCCACAACGCCACGATGTCGGGCTGCACGGTCCGCGGCCGGTAGTTCAGCACGTCGCGATTGAGGAACTCGATCGCCTTGCGGTGCGCCACGATCGTCGATCCGATGTGCAGATACGCGCGCAGACCGCCGATGTGATCGAAGTGCGGGTGCGAGCTGATCAGCCAGCGGATCGGCTTGCCGGGCGCCAGCTTCACCACCTCCTCGATCACCGCCAGGCTGCGCGCCTCGTTCAGCGGCGCCTCGAACACCGCGACGAAGTCGCTGAACTCCACCATGTAGCTGTTGTGCGTCGTGCCGCCGAGCAGGTAGACGCCGTCGGCCATCTTCTCGACCACGACCCGCGGCGGAACGCTGGCTTGTTTGACGGCCTCGGGCACGGGCACCGGATCGTCGCAGACGTTCGGCTGCACGTTCGGGAACTTGCCGCCGTAGGCGTTGTGGCCGGTGCTGACGTTGTCGAACTGCCAGTTGTCGTCCCAGCCCTGGTGTGAATGCCAGGCGATCGGCCATTTCACGCTGCCGAACGTCGTCTGCTCGGTCGACTCCTGCTCGATGTTGAAGTCGCCGAGCGACGGCTCGTTGACCGTGGTCTTGATGCGTTGGATCTGATTCTGCGGGTTGATCGTCGCCTCGACGCGGTACTTCCCGAGCATCGTGATCGAGACGACGTGCATCTTCTCGGGCATCACGACGTTGCCGTCGCGGCCCATCTCGATCTGCTCCCAGCGCCAGATCGCCTTGGGATTGGCGCCGGGGAGCCGGGCCGCCTTGAGGAACCCGGGCGGGTTCAGCCACAGGTCGAGCTGATAGCGCTCGGCATCTTCCGGCGACGCCGCGACCGGCGGCGCCGTTGCCGTCGATGTGCCAGGCGTGCGCGCCGTTGACGATGTGCGTCTGTCGCGTCTGCTTCTGGATCGGCGTGCCGCCGCGCCAGCCCAGACCGTACTTCCACGACGCCGGATTCAAGCCCGGCTTGCGGTCGAAGGTCTCCTTGCTGGTGCCGGTCTCCCAGTTGATGGTCCGGGTGTAGTTGGCCAGCGCGTCGATGCGCGGCCAATCGATGTTGACGGCGTACTCGGCGGTCTGGCCGACGGCGCCGCCGTAGCCGGTGCCCGAGAAGGTGATGCACCTGAGGTTGGCCTCGCCGATCTCCTTCGCCGCCGCCGCCAGCAGCGGCTGCGGATCGACATAGCCCGGAGGAAACGGCTGCGCCGACACCAGACCGCCGGCCATCGCCGCGGCCGCAACGCCCGCCCACAGTCTCGACATGGACCGCCACCTTTCTCGGACGAGCGTGGCCCGCGAGCGGGCACGTCTGCCACGACGGCGCATCATATCGCCCTGTTGGGCTACACTCGCCGGCGGTGCGCGCGTCAGGGTCCGCCTTCGGGGTCGCTTCCACCATGTTGCTCCTCGCCGCCGTGCTCGGCGGCGCTCGGCCGGCCGTGGCGCGCCCCGAAGACCTGGCGCGCTTCCAGGCCGATCCGATGCGCAAGGCCGGCGTCGACGGCTGCGGCGCGTGCCACGTGAAGCCCGACGGCGGCGGCGCGCGCAACGACTTCGGGACCGCCTACGACGCGGCGGCGCGCGAGATCACCCCGCTGCTGCGCGCCGACCTTCCCGTCGCACTTCACCTTCACCTCGGCGACGCTGCCCGACGGCTCGTCCTTCTCCTTCTCCGACCCGCAAAGCCGCGTCGCGATCTTCGAGCGCGAGAAGCAGAAGACGGTGGTGAACCTGGCGGAGATCACCGCGCCGAAGGCGGCGCCGCTGCCGGCAGCGGCCAACCGGATGTCGTTCTTCGTGACCAGCGAGGGCGTGGCGCAGGGCGGTCACCTGGGTGGACTCGCCGGCGCCGATCGGCAGTGTCAGACCCTGGCCGAGGCGGTCGGCGCCGCCGACCGCACGTGGCGTGCGTATCTGAGCACCAGCTTCAAGGGCGCACCGGCGGCCAACGCCGGCGATCGGATCGGGGCCGGGCCCTGGTACAACGCGAAGGGCGTGCTGGTCGCGCGCGGCCCCATCGACCTCCACAAGAAGGGCGGGCTCGACCCGGCGCTCGTCCTCACCGAGAAAGGCGCGGCCATCGCTCCGGCGACGACGGTGCTGACCGGCACCCTCGCCGACGGCACCGCGGCCGTGGACAAGACGTGCAACAACTGGACGGGCACGTCCGGGGAGGCCGCCGCCGGAGGGCCAGGACCGGCCTGGAACTCGGCCCGGACGGCCGACTGCGCCGCCCTGCCAACGGGTCAGCCGCGGCTCTACTGTTTCGCCCTCAAGTAGTCGTAATTTTTCGTCTTCGTTCCATCCAGCCCGGCGGTCGCGCCGTACAATCGACGGTAATTCCAGCCGCCGGACGTGTGTCCGCCGGCACTGCACGCCAGACGGGGTGGAGGTTCAGGCATGAGGGTCTCGCGCGTCGTCGGCGGCCTCACCGTGGCGCGCGCTCCTGCTGGCCGTGCATCCGAGCGCAAGCGTCGCGCCTGAGCAGACGCCCGCCTCAGCCTCCACCGTCGAGGCGCAACGCGCCTTCGTCCAGGGCTACTGCGTCGGCTGCCACAACGACCGCGTCAAGAGCGGCGGCTTCTCGTGGATCGGAACTCGACGTCTCGCGGCCGGACGAGAACGCGAAGCGCGCCGAAGACGTGATTCGCAAGGTGCGAGCCGGGCTGATGCCGCCGGCCGGCGCGCGCCGTCCCGACGCCGCGCTGCTCAAGGAATTCAGCGCCGCGCTCGGCACCCGGCTCGACGAGATGGTCGCCGTCCCACCCCTACTACAAGGCGCCGGAGCTGCATCGCCTCAACCGGCGCGAGTACCGCAGCGCCGTCCGCGACGTGCTCGGCATCGACGTCGACGTCTCGGCGCTCCTGCCGCCCGACGCGCGCACCGGCGCGTTCGACAACATGGCCGACGCGCTGACCATCAACCCGGCGCTGATGCAGGCCTACATCCGCGCCGCCGACAAGGTGTCGCGGCAGGCGCTCGGCGATCCGCAGGCGCCGCCGGTGATGGCCAAGTACGACGTGCCCAAGGTCGTGAACCAGATGCGCCACATCGAGGGCGCGCCCTTCGGCACGCGCGGCGGCACGGCGGTCGTCCATCACTTCCCCGCCGACGGCACCTACACCTTCCAGAGCGAGCTCTACTTCTACTACCTGGGCGAGCTGATCGGCGGCAACCTGCCCGAGTCGCTGCAGGGGCAGGAGCTGGAGATCTCGATCGACGGCCGGCGCGTGCACGCCTTCACCATCGACCCGCTCTACGAGGGCAACACCGGTCCGCTGGTCACGCCGCCGATTGCCGTCACGGCCGGCCCGCACCGCGTCGCCGCGGCGTTCGTGGCCAAGGCCGACGGCGCGGTCGAAGACTCGGTGCGCCTGGTCGAGCAGACGATTCTCGACGTCAGCGTCGGCTTGCACCCCGGCATGACGACGCTGCCCCATCTGCAGACGATGACCATCGTCGGCCCGATGCAGCCGTCCGGCGTGTCCGACACCCCGAGCCGCCGCCGCATCCTCACCTGCACGCCGACCAGGCCGGCCGAGGAGACGGCGTGTGCCACCGAGATCGTGACCACGCTGGCGCGGCGCGCCTTCCGCCGCCCGCCGACCAAGGACGACGTCGACGGCGCTGATGCAGATGTTCGCGCTCGGCCGCGAGCACGGCAGCTTCGAGGACGGCATCCGCACCGCGGCGCAGAGCGCGATCGCGCGACCGGAGTTCATCTTCCGCTTCGAGCGCGTGCCCGAGGGGGTCACGGCCGGCCAGAACTTCCGCGTGCACGACCTGGAACTGGCGTCGCGGCTGTCGTATTTCCTGTGGGGCGCCGGCCCCGACGACGCCCTCATCGCCGCCGCCGACCGCGGCGAGCTCAAGACGCCGGCGGGGCTCGAACGGCAGGTCACGCGGATGTTGGCCGACCGGCGTGCCGAGAGCCTCTCCACCCACTTCGCGGCCCAGTGGCTGCGGCTCACCGGCCTGGCCGAGGTCCATCCGGAGCCGACGATCTTCCCCGACTTCACCCGCAACCTGGCGCAGTCGATGCGTCGCGAAGTGGAGCTGATGTTCGACAGCGTCGTCCGCGAGGACCGCAGCATCGTCGACCTGCTGACCGCCGACTACACCTACGTGAACGAGACGCTGGCGCGCCACTACGGCATCCCGAACGTCGCCGGGTCGCAGTTCCGCAAGGTGACGCTGACCGACCCCAACCGCTTCGGGCTGACCGGCCGCGGCGCCATCCTGACGATGACCTCGCTCGCCAACCGCACCTCGCCGGTGGCGCGGGGCAAGTACGTGCTCGAGGTGCTGCTCGGCGCGCCGCCGCCGCTGCCGCCGGCCAACGTGCCGCCGCTGGCCGAGACCGTCAACAACGAGCGGGTGCGCACCGTGCGCGAGCGGATTGAAGATCACCGCAAGAGCCCGACCTGCGCCGGCTGCCACAAGATCATGGACCCGATCGGCCTGGCGCTCGAGAACTTCGACGCCACCGGCCGCTGGCGCGCCAACGACGGCGGCATGCCGGTCGACCCGCGCGGTGAGATGTACGACGGGCGGGCGCTCGACGGCCCGGTGAGTCTGCGCCAGGCACTGCTCGGCCACGTCGACGCGTTCCGCGCCGGGTTCTCCGAGAGCCTGTTGAGCTACGCGCTCGGCCGCATGCTCGACACGACCGACATGCCGACCGCGCGCGCCGTCGCCCGTCAGGGCACGCGCGACAAGGACCGCTTCTCCGCCTACGTCATGGCGGTGGTGACGAGCGGGCCGTTCCAGATGAGAACGCTGGCTCCGGAGACGGAGACGGCGGTGGGAAGAGACGCCAAGGGAGTCCGCTGATGTTCATCACCAAGCGTGCGCTGTCTCGACGTACGGTGCTCCGCGGCATCGGGGCGACGGTCGCCCTGCCGCTGCTCGATGCGATGGTGCCGGCCCACGCCACCGGCGCCGAGCGCGCCGCCGTGCTCCCCAAGAGCCGTTTCACCGGCATCGAGATGGTGCACGGCAGCGCCGGCAGCACCGAGTACGGCACGACCAACCACTTGTGGACGCCGACCACCACCGGCCGCGACTTCGAGTTCACGAAGATCCTCAAGCCGCTCGAGCCGTTCCGCGATCACCTCACGGTGGTCAGCCACACCGACTGCTCGGGCGCCGATCCGTTCACGGCCGAGGAAGTCGGCGCCGACCACTTCCGCTCGAGCGCGGTGTTCCTGACCGCCGCGCACCCCAAGCAGACCGAAGGCTCCGACATCCGCAACGGCCCGTCGATCGACCAGCTGTATGCCAGGGCGCACGGGCAGGACACGCCGCTGCCCTCGATCCAGCTGTGCATCGAGAACCTCGATTCGTCGGGGACCTGCGGCTACAACTACAGCTGCGCCTACATGGACACGATCAGCTGGGCCGACGAGACGACCCCGCTGCCGATGACCCGCGACCCGCGGCTGGCCTTCGAGGAGCTGTTCGGCACCGGCGGCAGCGCCGCGGATCGCGCCTCGCGCAACCGCGTCAACCAGAGCATCCTCGACCGCATCACTCAGGACATGGCCAGGCTGCAGCGCAACCTGGATGCGAAGGATCGCAGCCGCCTCGACGACTACCTGGAGAACATCCGCGAGATCGAGCGGCGCATCCAGACGATCGAGGCCTACAACACCGCGCACGGCCCGGAGCGCGAGCTGCCGGCGGCGCCGATCGGCGTGCCCGACTCGTGGGAAGAGCACGTCAAGCTGATGTTCGACCTGCAGGTGCTGGCCTTCGCCGCCGACGTCACCCGCGTGTCGAGCTTCAAGCTGAGCCGCGACACCAGCAACCGCGTCTTCGCCGAGAGCGGCTGCAGCACGCCGTGGCATTCGGCCTCGCACCACGGCGAACGCGCCGAGACGATCGAGGACCAGGCCAAGATCAACCGCTATCACCTGACGATGCTGGCCTACTTCGCCGACAAGCTGAAGAACACGCCCGACGGCGACGGCACGCTGCTCGACCACTCGCTGGTGCTCTACGGCAGCCCGATGGGCGACGGCAACGTGCACGGTCACCGGCGGGTGCCGCTGGTGCTGCTGGGCCACGCCAACGGCGCGCTGTCAAGGGCAACCTGCACGTGCTGGAGAAGGACAGGACGCCGCAGGCCAACGTCCTGCTGACGGTGGTGCAGAAGCTGGGCGTCGAGGTGCAGAAGGTCGGCGACAGCACCGGCACCGTGGCGATTTGACGCGAGGAGAGCGGGAGATGACGACGCGAATCCTCGGCGCGTGCCTGGCCTGGCTCCTGGCCATCGCGCCAGCGATGGCGGCCGACAGTCCGCTCGCTGACGCGGCGATGGCCCGTGACGCCGCGGCCGTGCGCGCGCTACTGGCCAAGAAGGCCGACGTCAACGCGCCGCAGGGCGACGGCAGCACCGCGCTGCATTGGGCGGTCTACAACGGCGACGCCGAGCTGACCCGGCTGCTCCTGGCGGCCGGCGCCGACGCGAAGGCGCAGACGCGGCTGGGCGGCCTGACCCCGGTGATGATGGCGGCGCGGGCCGGCGACGCCGCCGGTGCTGCGGTTGCTCCTCGACGCCAAAGGCGACGCGGTCACCGCCAACGCCAACGGCACCACGCCGCTGATGTTCGCCGCCGGCGTCGGGCAACGTCGACGCGGTGACGCTGCTCGTCGACCGCGGCGCCGACGTCAACGCCGCCGACCGCACTCACGGCCAGACGCCGCTGATGTTCGCCGCGGCCCAGGGCCGCGACGCGGCGGTGAAGGTGCTGCTCGCCCGCAAGGCCGACCCGAATGCCGCCACCCAGGTGAGCAAGATCATCACCATGGGCGAGCGCTACAAGGCGAAGACCGAGGGCAAGGGCACGCGCGAGATCACGTCCGAAGGCGGCCGCAGCGACATCACCGCCATGGGCGGCATGACCGCGCTGATGTTCGCCGCGCGCGAAGGACACCTCGGCGGCGGTGCGCGCGCTGGTCGAGGGCGGCGCCGACGTCAACAAGGTGCAGGGCGCCGACGAGCTCAGCCCGATCACGCTGGCCATCGTCAACGGCCGGCTCGACATCGGCGCGCTATCTGCTCGAGCACGGCGCCAACCCCAATCTGCTCGCCAAGAACGGCGTCGGCCCGCTGTGGGCGACCGTGGACGCCCGCTGGCCCGAGCGCACGTGGTATCCGCCGGCGAACATCACCGAGGAGAAGACCACGCACCTCGAGCTGCTGCAGGCGCTGCTCGCCAAGGGCGCCGATCCGAATGCCCGGATCGTGCGCAAGCCGTGGTATCGCACCTTCCACGGCGACTGGGCCGACCCGGTCGGCGCCACGCCGTTCTGGCTGGCCGCCAAGGCCAACGACGTGGAGGCGATGCGCCTCCTGGTCGCCGGCGGCGCCAATCCCAGCATCCCGTCGGCGCGCGGCGCCACGCCGCTGCAGGTGGCCGCCGGCTACGGCATCGAGCCGCAGGTCACCAACTTCAAGCCCAGCGCCCGGCTCGACGCCGTGCGCTATCTGATCGAAGAGCTGAACGCCGACGTCAACGCCCGCGACAACCAGGGCTATACGCCGCTCCACGGCGCGGCGCTGACCGCCGACCACGAGCTCATCTCCTATCTGGTGGCGATGGGCGGCGACGTCGACGGCCCGGGCCACCAACATCTTCGGCGGCGAGAACCAGGCCGACAAGGATGCCGGCCGCGACCAGGGCGACACCGTGGCCGACATGGCCAACGGCCCGCGCGCCCACAACATGCAGTTCGTCGAGACGGTCGACTTCCTGGTGGCGCTCGGCTCGGCGAACTCGAACAACTGCCGCTACGCCACCTGCGTGGTGCCGACGCTGCCGGCCGCCAAGAAATAGGCCGGCGTCTCGGGCGCCCATGCCGATCTACGAGTACCGCTGCCGCGCCTGCGCCCACGCATTCGAAGCCCTGGTACGCGGCGGCGTCGTGCCGCCGTGCCCCAGCTGCGGCGCGACCGACCTCGAACGCCTGCTGTCGCTCTTCGCCGTCGACTCCGACGGCACCCGCCAGGCGGCGCGCGCGACGTCGATGGCCAAGGGCGTCAAGCGCCAGCAGGACAAAGAAGTCGCCGACGTCGAGCTCTACAACCGGCACCACCACTGATTGCGGCACGGAGGGCGGAGCTTCGACGCTCCGCCGGCGGCGGCTCTAAACGAGCCGCCCTACGCTCTTCGCTCTGGTCGACGGCGGCGCCGCTCAGAACCGCACGCGCACGCCGAGCTGCAACTGCCGCGGATCGCCGAGGCCGCTCTGCACTGTGCCGTCGAAGTTGAACACCAGGTTGGTGACTTCCGGGCGCTTGATGTTCTTGCTGTTGGTCAGGTTGAAGACCTCGACGATCGGCTGGATCGACGTCCGCCCGACGGTGAAATCCTTCGACAGGCGCAGGTCCCAGGTGAAGAACTCGTTGTCCTTCCTGAGCGTGTTGCGCTTCACGATCGACCCGTCGGGCAGGATGCGATCCTGCGGCGTGTTGCCGATCGATTTGGGTTGGGCCGTCCGCCCCGAGATGCGGGAGGTGAACTCGAACCCGCGCCCGGTCGTCAGGAACCAGGCGTTGAACCGATGCCGCTGGTCGCGATCCGAGTAGTTGTACTCAGGCCCCAGCGTGTCGGCCCGCGCATAGCGGAACGTGAACGGATCGCGCTCGTTGTCGTCATCCGACAGGTCGCGCGACAGCGTGTAGTTCGCCTGGACCTGGTAGTTTTGTGCGTACTTCTTGTTGAGGCCGAAGGTCACGCCGTCGTAGCGGCTCCTGGCCGAGCTCTCCACCACCGTCAAGGTGCCGATCCCGTTGGTTCCGCCGGCGCCCAGGCCGGTACTCCACGGCGACCCGAACACCGGATCGTTGCGGTTGATGAACCGGGTGATGAAATCCGTATCCGAGTGCGTGTAGGTGACCGACGCCGACAGATTGGCCAGAAGCTCGCGCTCGTACGACACGGTCGACGACCACGTTCGCGGGTTGCGGAAGTCCTGGTCGAACACGAACACGTCGGGGTGATCGGGGTTGGCGATCTCCGACTGCGGAATCAGGTTGGGCCAGGTCGGCGGGGTCACGCCGAACCCGTTGAAGGTGCTGTCGCGGTACAGCGTTTGGCCGCGGCTGCCATTGGTCGATCGCGAACTGGCCAGGCTCAGCCCGGGAATCCGCGCATAGAACAGCCCGGTGCTGAAGCGCAACACTTGCTTGCCATCACCGGTCGGGTCCCACGATATGCCCAGACGGGGCTGGAGCATCATCTTGTCGGAGGGGATGGTGCCGTCGGAGGGAAACCCGGGCTGGCCGATGAAGCCGGCGTAGAACACCTCGCTGGGCGGCGTAATCGGGTCGGGTTGGAGCTGCGCCTCCCACCTGAGTCCGTAGCTGATCGTGAGGCTGGGAGTGGGCTGCCATTTGTCCTGGATGAAGAACGACGGCTCGACTTGCGGAATGTCCTGCGTGCCCGCCTCCTCCACCGACAGCCCGCCCACGCCTGCCTGCTGCAGGAACAGCAGCAGCGGCCCGGAAATCGACGCCCCCGCCGGACAGGCGCCGGTCGTGCTGGTGGCGCCGTTCGAGCACTCGACGTAGCGCGGCCCGAACGCCGCGTAGTTCAGGAAGCCCTGCGTGCTGCCGAAGACGTAGCGCCCGTTGGCGAAGCCGATGAAGGTCTGCGACGAATTGACGCGGTTGAACTCGCCGCCGACCTTGATCGTGTGCGTGCCGAGGAGGAGCGAGAGGTTGTTGGTGACCTGCACCCGGGTGTCGTTGTATACGACCGGGAAGAAGAACGGCTCGCCGAAGCGGTAGCTGCTCCCGAAGTCGAAGGCGGTGTCGGGAAACGGCCGCGATTGGCCGGTGATGTCCGGACCGGCGTAGGGCCGCGGGCGATCCTCACGCGCCAGCTGGAAGCGAAATTCGTTCAACATGCGGCTCGACAGCGTCGACAGCAGCGAACCCGACACGGCGTTCGAAAAACCGCGTTCGACGCCGTTGGCGCTCCGGCCCCACGAGTCGACGTCGAAGGTGCCGTTCTGCTGCTCGCTCCAGGTGTAGTTGTAGCGGAGGGTGAAGAGGTTCGACGCATTCGCCTGGTAGTCGAGCTTGCCCAGGAACACGCGAGCGTCGTTGGTGCGATCGATCGGCCCGTTTTCCTCGACGCTGCCGAGCCGGGCGAACAGGTCGACGACGCGCTGCTCGATCCGAGCCGGGTCGAGCTGCTTCTGCTGGTCGAATCCCTGCTGGTCGTAGGCGAGCAGGAAGAACAGCCGGTCCCTCTTGAGCGGCCCGCCGAACGTCGCGCCGAACTGCTGCTGGTCGTAGGGGAACTTCTCGCCGTCGGAGTTCTCCCACGACAGCGAGTCCTCCTTGAAGAAGAAGTGGGCGGAGCCGGCCGGGGTGTTGGTGCCCGACTTGGTCACCACGTTGACAAAGCCGGCGCCGCTGCGGCCGAACTCGGCGGCGGCGCCGTCGGCGACGACGACCATTTCCTGGATGGCGTCCTGATTGAACGTAAAAGCGGGCCGCTGCCCGCCGCGCTGTTCGCCGAAGAACGGGTTGTTGAAGTCGGCGCCGTCGACCGAGATGTTGTTGCTGATGCCCTTCTGGCCGTTGATGCTGATCTCGTCGCCGTCCGGCCCCTGCACGATGGTGACCCCGGGCGTGAGCTGCATGAAGCTCAGAAAATTGCGCCCGTTGTTCGGCAGGCTGCGAATCGAGGCCGCGTCGATCTGCGTGCGGCTCTCGGCCCGGCTCGTCTCGACCAGCTGCGCGTCGGCGGTGACGGTGACCTCCTGGGCGATCGACACCAGCCGCAGCGTGACCGGGACGATGCGCGTCTGGCCGACGCCGAGGCCGATGCCGTCCTGGGTGTAGCGACCGAAGCCGCTGAGGCTGACCGTGATCACGTAGTCGCCGAGCGGCAGCAGCAGGGCGCGGAACCGCCCGTCGGCGTCGGTCGTGAGCTCCCTCGTGAAGTTGGTGCCGCGGTTCACCAGTGTCACCGTCGCCCCGGGCAGGGATCCGCCGGTCTCGTCCGAGACGGTGCCCTCGATGACGCCGGTCGTGGCCTGCGACTGCCCGGCCGCGGCGGACGATGTCCACGGCACGGCGCACGACAGCAGGGCGGCGAGAACGAGTCGATACACATGGGCCTCCAATCTGGTCACGTTGGCTGCGACGTGGGCGGCTGGGTTCAGGGCAACGCGGTTCGGTCGACGGCGACGCCGCGCAGGTAGACCGCCGAGATCTTGCGCGTGTTCTTGATGTCGTCGAGCGGGTTGGCGTCGAGCACCAGCAGGTCGGCGTTCTTGCCCACCGCGATCGTCCCGGTGTCGCTCATCCGCAGGAACGCCGCGCCGTTCCGGGTCGCCGAGACGATGCACCTGCGCCGGGGTCATCCCCGACGGCCACCATGTCCTCCATCTCGACGTGCGGCGCCCAGGCGGTGTTGCCGTCGGTGCCGACGGTGATGGTCATGCCGGCGTCCGCCATCTTCTTCAGGTTGCGGCCCTGGATGCTCCAGGTGGCGTTCACTTGCGGCCGATCGGTGGCCGCCGCCTGCAGCTTGGCGACCTCGCCGTCGGGCAGGCTGCCCTTCAGCCAGCTGTAGTCGGCGACCACGCCGCGGTCGGGCATGTTGGGGATGAGCACGACGTTGGGCCGCGCCTTGATCAGCGCCACCACCTCGTCGTCGGCGTCGACGTCGCGGATGCCGTGGGCGAAGGCGTCGATGCCGGCCTTGAGCAGGCCCTTGGCGTCCGACAGGTTGAAGATGTGGGCGGCGACCCGCAGCTTGGCCTTGTGCGCCTCGTCGATGACCGGCGGTGTAGATCTCGGGCGGCATCTTCTTGTACTTGCCGTCGCGGTCGTCGACCCAGATCTTGATGAAGTCCACCTTCAAGCGCCGCCTGCTCCTGCACGGCCTTGCGGGCCTCGGCTTCGGTGGTGACCCAGTAGGGCACGTCGGTGCGGCCCTGCTCGGGCATGGTGATGCCGCGGCCGGCCAGGAAGTAGCGGGCGGCCGCCGGCGGGCGGCTGGGCGCGCACCTGGAACGGGTCGCCGGGCGGGTCGAGCCCCAGGCTCATCGCCGCGCTGACGCCGAAATAGGCGCGGCGGCGCAGGTCGGCGACCAGCGGCGTCGCGCGTCGTGCTCAGGTGCACGTGGGTGTCGACGATGGTCGGCATCACGGTCTTGCCGGCCAGGCTCACCCGCGTCGCGCCGGCCGGCACGGTGACCTTGCCGCTCGGGCCGACCTGGGCGATCCGGCCGCCGGTGACCACGATGGTCGCGTTGTCGATCGGCGCGCTGCCGTCACCGACGATGACGCGGGCGCCGTCGAAGGCGGTCGTCCCGGCCGGTGCCTGCGCCCTCGGCTGCGCCGACCAGGCCAGACACAGCGATGGCGAAACCGGCGGCGACAGACGCGAATCGGACAGGTGAGCTCAGATACATGGGGCCTCCAGAGCGGGCGCAGAAGCGTAGCGCGGGCCGTCCGGGGGTTCAAGTACGGCCGCCTGTGGGGGCGGCGACGGACCGAACTACGTCGACCGTGTTCGCGCGCTGACGGGCTGCGGTCAGCGGCCCGGGCGCTGCGCCGGCGCGGCGAGGTCGACCGTGAACGTCAACGGGACCTTGGCCGGGGCGTAGCAGATCTTGTCGTCGCACGCCTGATACTCCAGCGTGCCGCTCACCGTGACGGCCTTCTGGCCGGCCAGCGCCTTGCGCGCTTCCGGCGTGGCCAGGATCGTGAGCTCCTGCTCGAGGGTGAACGGCTTGATGTAGGTCTCGACCCGCTCGTCGAGGGGCACGAAGTGATAGATCTCCGAGGGCGGATACTTCAGCGGCTGGCTGGCGAGCCAGGGGCGGCTGTCGAGGGTGAACCGCACGACCTGGTAGTCGTGCTTGCCCGGCGCGTAGACGTGCATCCCCCGCCGCGGCGTCACCTCGATCGCCAGCGACACGCGTCCGCCCGGCGCTACCGGCGCACCTGACGCCGCCGCCTGCACGGTGAGGTGCGAGGTGCGAATCGTCGCGACGGCGCCGGGCCGGCCCGGCCGCTGATCGAGGCGCCGCGAACGTGCCAGTCCCGGCGAGGGGCCTGGGCCACGGGCGCGACGCTCGCCGCCACCAGCCAGACGCCGACGAGGCCACGGCGCGCGCGCGCACCGGCGGCAGTCGTCTTCGAACAGGTCATCCTTCTATGCTACCCCGTGCCGACCCGTCGATGGGCGGCGGCGGCGCAGCGACGACACCGGCGCGTCGCGGCCGTGACACGCCCGCAGCGTATACTTTCGGCGGCATGAGCCGCATCCTCGTGGCCGAAGACGACGCCGACATCGCGGCGCTGGTTCGCCACTACCTCGAAAAAGCCGCCTACACCGTCGATGTCACCGACTCGGGACGCGACGTGCTGCCGCGGCTGCGGCGCACGCCGGTCGATCGGTGATCCTCGACGTGATGCTGCCGGGCATGGACGGCTTCGACGTGTGCCGGGCGATGCGCGCCGATCCGACGACCGCGGCCGTGCCGGTGATCATGCTCACCGCCAAGGGCGAGGAGTCGGATCGCATCGTCGGGCTGGAGCTCGGCGCCGACGACTACATCACCAAGCCCTTCAGCCCGGGCGAGGTCGTGGCCCGCGTGCGGGCGCTGCTGCGCCGGGCACAGCGCCCCGCACCGACCAGCGGCACGCTCACCTATGGCCCGCTCAGCGTCGACGTCGATCGGCACGTCGTCAAGGCCGACGGCCAGGACGTGCGGCTCACCGCCAAGGAGTTCCTGCTGCTCCAATACCTGCTCCAGCACCGCGGCCGGGTGCTGTCGCGCGACCTGCTGCTCTCCGACGTGTGGGACTACGCCTACACCGGCGGCACGCGGACGGTGGACGTCCACGTGCGGCGCCTGCGCGAGAAGCTGCCCTTCCTGGCCGACGCGCTCGTCACCGTCAAGCAGTTCGGCTACAAGCTGCTCGACCCGGCGCCGGCCGTCACGCTCGCGGGCGTCGCGGACCTGATCGCCGAGGAGCTGCCGTGCGCCTCGACTACCGCGGGTCGATTCTGGTCACCGCGATCGGCGCGACGCGTGGCGGCGCTGGCTCTTCGTGCGCGATCACCGCCGGCGGTCAGCGCTGGCAGCGATGGGCCTGGCCGCCGGCACTCGGCGTCCTCGTCGGCGGTCGTCGGCTCGTCGGCGCTGGCCGCGCGCCATCGCGCCCGGGCCCGCGCGATCGCCGACGTCGGCCGCCGCTACGCGCTGCGGCGACCTGTCGCGGCCCGGCCCCGACTACGGCGACGACGACCTCGGGCGCGGCCGCGCGCGCCCTCGACGCGCGCGGTGCGCGAGCTGGGCCGCCGGGTCGACACGCTGTCGCGCGATCGGGCCCGCATGGAGGCGATCCTCGAGCAGCATGGTCGAAGGCGTGCTGGTGGTCGACGAGACCGGCAAGCTGCAGGTGGTGAACGAGGCCGCGCGCCGGATGCTGCGGGTGGAGAGCAACGCCGCCGGCCGGCCGTACGTCGAAGCGATCCGCCATCCGGGTATCGCCGAGCAGTTCGCCAAGGTGCTGGCCGGTGGGCCGGCCCAGGCCTTCGAGCTGGCCGTGAGCCGCGACGGGCCGCGCGACCTGGTCGCCCGGCTGGCGCCGGTGGTCGCCACCGGACGCGGCGCGATCCTGGTCCTGCACGACATCACCGACTTCAAGCGCGCCGATCGGATCCGCCGCGACTTCGTCGCCAACGTCTCGCACGAGCTGCGCACGCCGCTCACCGCCATCAAGGGCTACGCCGAGGCCCTGCTCGACGAGCCCGACGACGCCGACGCCCGGCAGCGCTTCCTCGAGATCATCCAGCGCCATTCGGCGCGCATGGAGCGGCTGGTCAAGGACCTGCTCCGCCTGGCGCGGCTCGACGCCAGGCAGGAGCAGCTGGAGCGCGTGCCCACCGACGTGCCGGCGCTGCTGCGACGGGGTCGTCGACGACATGGCGCCAGCTCATCGCCGAGAAGCGACCTGGCGGTCGCCGTCGAGGCCGACCGCGCCAGAGATGCCGCTGCTGTGCGCTCGACGCGCGCCAAGGTCCACGACATCGTCCGCAACCTGGTCGAGAACGCCGTGAACTACACGCAAGCCGGCGGCACGGTCGGCGTCCGCGCCGCCGTGCGCCGGCGACGGGCTGACGATCGAGGTGACCGACAACGGGCCGGGCATCCCGTCCGAGGACCTCGGCCGGGTCTTCGAGCGGTTCTACCGCGTCGACAAGTCGCGCGGCCGGCCCGGCGGCACCGGGCTCGGCCTGGCCATCGTGAAGCACCTCGCCGACCTGCACGGCGGCAGCGTCATGGTCGCGAATCTGCCGGGCGGCGGCGCCCGCTTCACCGTGCGACTGCCGGTCGCCTCACCCGCCGGTCTGAGCTCTAGCGAAGCTCGAAGGCGGCAAGCAGGTAGTAGCTCGCGGCGGCGATCAGCGCGGAAGCGGGAATGGTCAGCACCCACGCCCACACGATCCGCCGCGCCACGCCCCAGCGCACCGCCGACAAACGGCGCGTCGCACCGACGCCGACGATTGCGCCGGTGATCGTGTGCGTCGTGCTGACGGGCACCCCGAGCGCGGTGGCCGTGAACAGCGACACCGCCCCGGCGGTCTCGGCGGCGAAGCCGCCCACCGGCTGCAGCCGGGTGATCTTCGATCCCATGGTGTGGATGATGCGCCAGCCGCCCGACAGCGTGCCCAGCGCGATGGCGGCGTGGGCGATGAGCACCACCCAGAACGGGATGTAGAACTCGCTGATCAGGCCGCCCGCCAGCAACGCGCCGGCGATGATGCCCATGGTCTTCTGCGCGTCGTTGGCGCCGTGGCCGAGGCTGTAGAGCGCGGCCGACACCAGCTGGAGCCGGCGGAACCAGCGATCGACCGGCCCCGGGGCGGCGTCGCGGCAGATCCACAGGATCGCGGTCATGAACGTCAGCCCGAGCACCAGGCCGATCCCTGGCGCCAGCACGATGAAGAGCAGCGTCTTGGTCCAACCCGACGCCAGGATCGCCGCCGGGCCCGGCCTTGGCCACCGCCGCGCCCGCGTAGCCGCCGATCAGCGCGTGCGAGGAACTGGTCGGCAGCCCGTAGTACCAGGTGATCAGATCCCAGACGATCGCGCCGATGAGCCCGGCGAGGATGACGGCCGCTGGTCACCACCCGCAGGTCGATCATCCCCGAACCGACGGTACTGGCGACGGCGGTGCCGAAGCCGAACGCGGCGGCGAAGTTGAAGAACGCCGCCCAGATGACCGCCTTGCCCGGTGACAGCACCCGGGTCGAGACGACCGTGGCGATGGAGTTGGCGGCGTCGTGGAAGCCGTTGATGTAGTCGAAGACGAGCGCGACGACGATGACCAGGACGACGACGGCAAACGCGGACTCCACGGCCCGCTACCCGTGCTTGACCACGACGCTCTCGAGGGCGTTGGCGACGTCCTCGCAGGCGTCGGTCGCCAGCTCGAGCAGGTCGAGCATCTCCTTGCACTTGATGATCGTGATCGCGTCCTTCTCGTGCTCGAACAGCCGGCGCAGCGCCTCGTCGTGCACCGTGGTCGGCGGCGTTCTCGAGGCGGTTGATCTCGACGGTGCGGTCGTGCACGCCCGACTTCTTCTCCAGCGCCTCGACCGCCACCTTCACCTGCATCGCCGATCGCCAGATGAGCGAGGCCAGCTCGCGGGCGCCGTACGGCATCGCCGGGATGCGGTAGCGGCGCACCACGCCGGCGGCGGCGTCGATGGCGTCCATCACGTCGTCGAGCGACCTGGCGAGCGCGTAGATGTCCTCGCGGTCGATCGGCGTGACGAAGGTGCGGTTCAGCCGCTGGATGATCTCGTGGGTGACGGTGTCGCAGGCCTCCTCGACCTGCTTGATCTCGATGCCCATCTCCCAGGCCGGCGGGTCGGTGGCCAGCATCTTCTCGAGCAGCGTCGCCCCCGAGACGATGCGGTCGGCCAGGGCGATGAAATCGGCGTAGAACTTCTCTTCCTTGGGGATCAGTCGAAACGCGGCCACGGGCACTCCTCCGCCCGGCCGGTGCGCCGGACGAGCACAGGGAGTGTGCCACAGATTTCGTTACATCGACGTTACAAATGTCTCCCGGCGCACGTGCGCCGGCAATTCACCTGGAATTAACAGGAACGACATCCGGAGAGAGACGGCCGAGTCGATCCTCGGGATGTGACTACCCAGCATCACCCTTCCCGGAGGACGTTCCATGCAGTCGTTCCTGCGCGCCGCCCTGGCGGCGGCGTTCGTTGCCGCCGCCCTGGCCGGCGCTTCCCCCGCCTCGGCGCAGCAGACCGAGGCGCCGCATCGTCGGCCGCGTGCTCGATCAGAGCGGCGCGGCGCTGCCCGGCGTCACCGTGACCGTCATGTCCAAGGACACCGGCGCCGAGCGCACCGAGGTGACCGGCGCCGACGGCACCTACACGGTCACCAACCTGGCGCCCGGGCCTCTACACCGTCCAGGCCGAGCTCGACGGCTTCCAGCCGGTCGCCAAGGACGTCGTCCTCGGCCTCGGCCAGGTCGTCACGCAGACGCTGTCGCTGGGCGTCGCCGCGGTGACCGAGACGGTGCAGGTCAGCGCCGCCGCGCCGGTGCTCGACACCTCGTCGGCGCGCATCGGCGTCAACGTCTCGCCGGTCGAGGTCGAACAGCTGCCGGTCAACGGCCGCAACTTCGCCAACCTGATGACCCTGGCCACCGGCGCCACCTCCGACGGCAACGGCGGCTGGGCCAGCGTGCGGTTCAACGGCAAGTCGAACCAGCAGAACTACCTGAACTACGACGGCGTCGACGGCACCTACGTGTGGGACGCCAGCCCCGGCTACCTGAACGCCACCGGCTCGCAGTTCCGCCTGCAGACCTCGATGGAGTCGGTGGCCGAGTTCCGCGTCAACTCCGGCCTGGCGCCGGCCGAGAGCGGCCTGGGCGCCGGCGGCAACATCACCGTGGTCAGCAAGAGCGGCAGCAACCGCTTCCGCGGCTCGCTGTTCGAGTACCGGCGCGACGACGCGTTCGACTCGGCCAGCAAGTACGACGACGTCAAGCAGAAGCTCGACATGAACCAGTTCGGCGGCTCGTTCGGCGGCCCGATCTTCCGCAACCGCACCTTCTTCTTCGCCAGCTACGAGGGCCTGCGCCAGACCACCGGCCTGAGCTTCACCGAGGCGGTGCCGAGCGCCGAGGCGCGGCGCCGCGTCCTGGCCGGCGAGCCGGTCGGGTCCGGCGCCGGGCCAGAGCCCCGAGCGCACCCGCGCCGTCGCGCCGCTGCTCGACGGCTTCCCGGTCGGCTCAGGTGCCGACCTCCAACGTGCTGGTCGACCTGGCCACGCTGACCACCGAGGCCGAGCAGCAGGAGAACACCGCCTCGATTCGCCTCGACCACCAGTTCTCCAGCGGCTTCATGCGCCTACGTGCGCTACATGTTCAGCGACGGCGAGGTCGACACGCCCGACCGCACGGTGACGCCGCGGCGCGTGCTGGCCAAGCAGTCGCCCAAGAACCTGGTCGCCAACTTCCAGAACATCTTCGGCGCCAACGTCGTGAACGAGTTCAAGGTCGGCTGGAACGCGCCCGAAGACCAGCGCCCTGGCCTTCGGCCCGGCCGGCTACGACCCGACCGGCGTCTCGCTCTCGGGCAACTTCACCTCGTCGTCGATCGACGCCCGCGGCACCACCGGCATCGCCCGCAGCGGCCTGCTCATCCGCGCCACCAGCGCGTCGACCACCGTCGGCTCCGACTTCGACCCGATGTCGCTCGCGTTCAGCAACGCCACGACCTGGACCGCCGGCGCCCACACGTTCAAGTTCGGCGGCGAGTACCGCCGCATCCAGTCGGACTTCCAGTTCCTCGGCTCGAACGAGCTCTCCTACAACAGCATCAACGACTTCATCGACAACCGGCTCGAACCAGGTGGCGGTGACGCGTCGACTCGCCGGTCTTCAAGCCGCAGCAGTTCTACGCCATCGGCTTCCTGCAGGATTCGTGGCGCCTGAACGACCGGCTCACCCTCGAGCTCGGCCTGCGCTACGACTACTACTCGGTGGTCAAGGAGGCCGACGACCGGGCCAAGCCGTTCTTCGTCGAGGAGAACGAATTCGGCGACGTCGGCGACGGCTTCTACGACGCCGACAAGAACAACTTCTCGCCGCGGCTGTCGGCCGCCTACCAGCTCAACGACAAGACGGCGCTCCGCGCCGGCTTCGGGCTGTTCTACGGCCCCGGCCAGTTCGAGGACCGCATCCAGCCGATCGAGAACTTCATCACCCGCAGCCGCGTCCAGGCCTCGGACGTCCCCAACAACGGCCTGCAGTACCCGGTGCCGGCGTCGCAGCTGCGCGACCTGCTGTCGATTCGCGGCTACACGCACAACTACCCGAACGAGTACAACGTGCAGTACGGCGCCAGCCTGTCGCGCGAGCTGCCCGGGGACCTCAACCTCACCGTCGGCTACACCGGCAGCCAGGGCAAGGACATGTTCCTGCGCGGCGTCGGCAACGTGCTCGACCCGGTGACCCGGGTGCGCCTGGTGCCCAACTACGGCCAGATCGACTTCAAGACCGCCGGCTGCGTCGACGGCATCTCGCTCGGCGGCGTCTACCCGATGACCGGCTGCGGCACGGCGCACGTACGACGCGCTGCAGCTCGGCCTGTCGCGCCGCTTCCGCTCCGGCCTGAGCGGCGGCGCTGAACTACCAGTACTCGCGCAACCGCGGCACGACGCAGGGCTCGAACGAAGCGGCCACGGCGCAGAACACCTTCGACTTCGGGACCGAGGACGGCATCAACCCGCAGGACATCCCGCACACCTTCAACGGCTCGCTGACCTACGAGCTGCCGTTCGACGGGCTCTGGGCCGGCGGCTGGCGCTTCGGCACGATCGTCAACGCCCGCAGCGGCGTGCCGCTCAACGTCACCATCGCCCGCAACGACAACGCCACGGTGAACGGCGTGACGGTGACCAACATCCCCGGCGGCAACAGCCGCGGCACCCAGCGTCCGGACCTCGTCCCGGGCGTGGACCCGTACCTCGACAGCGGCGGCGTCCGCTGGCTCAACCCGGCCGCGTTCACCACGCCGCAGCCGGGCACGTTCGGCAACCTGCCGCGCAACTTCCTGCGCGGGCCGACGTTCTGGCAGGCCGACATCGTGGTCTCGAAGGACTTCCGCTTCGCCAGCACCCAGGGCATCCAGGTGCGGTTCGAGATGTTCAACGTCGCCAACCGCCTGAACTACGAGAACCCGGCCGTCACGCTGCCCAACACCGGCACGCCGGGCGTGCCGTTCACCGACACCCAGGCCGGCACCTTCGGCTACATGCTCGGGCCGCTCAACCGCACGGTCGGTCTGGGCACGCCCCGCCAGGTGCAGCTGTCGCTGCGCTACACCTTCTAACGCCCGGGGCTAGGGCTAGGGGCTAGCGGCTGGGACAGCCAGGACGACGATAGGGCCAGGCGATCGCCTGGCCCTTCGTCTGTACGGTCAGCCGCTCGCGGCGCTGACGCCGAGCTCGCGAGCAGTCGAGGACGCGGCCCTCGATGTCGTCGCGAATGACGCGCACGCGCTCGAGCGGCTGGCCTGGATCGTCGAGCGGCCAGTCGACGCCGCACGCCGGGCACGACCGGACAGGCCTCGCCGCAGCCCATCGTGACCAGCACATCCGCCTGCCCGGCGAGTTCCCGGTGAGGCGGCGCGGGACGGCGCCCAGGTCGATGCCCTTCTCCCGCATCGCTTCCACCACCACCGGGTGGACGGCGCCGCGGGCGAGGTGCCGGCCGACTCCGCCTGCACGCGCCCCGCCCGTAGGCGCGGCAGAACGCCGCCGCATCTGCGAGCGCCCGGCGTTGTGCGTGCAGGCGAAGAGAATCGTCATGCGGCACTAGCGCAGCAGGTCGGCCCGCAGCAGCTGGCCGCGCCTCGCCCGGCTTGGTCGCGCGGACGAAGCGCTGATGAACGCCCGTCGATGACTCGGCCAGGCCCGGACGGTCGAGGCCGGCCTCGGCGAGGAAGGCGCGCGCGTCGTCGGTCTTGTAGACGCGCGTCGGCTCGAGATCGATGTCGCCGAAGCCGGCGCCGGCGAGCAGCTGCCGGTACTCGGCCTCTTCGAGCGCGCCGGCGACGCAGCCAATCCACAGCTCCATGCTCTTGCGGATGTCGGCCGGCACCTCGCCGCGGACGACCACGTCCGAGACGGCGAAGCGGCCGCCCGGCTTCAGCACGCGGAACGCCTCGCGCAGCACCCGCGGCTTGTCGCCCGACAGGTTGATCACGCAGTTGGAGATGATGACGTCCACCGAGTTGTCGGGCAGCGGGATGTGCTCGATCTCGCCCTTCAGGAACTCGACGTTCGGCACGCCGGCCTTGGCCTGGTTCTCGCGGGCCAGCGCCAGCATCTCGTCGGTCATGTCGAGGCCGTAGGCCTTGCCGGTCGGCCCGACCCGCTTGGCCGACAGCAGCACGTCGATGCCGCCGCCCGAGCCGAGGTCGAGCACCGTCTCGCCCGCCTTCAGCTCGGCCAGCGCGGTCGGGATTGCCGCAGCCGAGCGACGCGGCCACCGCCGCTCCGGGCAGGCCGGCCTGCTGGTCGGCGTCGTAGAGGTTCGACGTGATCGGGTCGGGGCCGCCGCAGCCGGTCGGGCTGCCGCAACAGCCGATCGCCTGGGCGCCGCTGGCGGCGCGGGTCGCCGCCTGGCCGTACTTCTCTTTCACCGTGGTCTTGATGGTCGGTCTGGGTTTCCATCGCTGCTCCTTGGGCCGGATGTGCAGTCCAGCCTGGTTAAATATTTGCCAACGCGAATATACTGAGGCCGTGATATATTTGTCAACGCGAATATGTCGACCTGCTGCAGCACCAGCTCCCGGCCCCGCGCGTCCGCAACGCCGCGGCCCTCACCGGCCTCTACCAGGCGCTCGCCGACACCACCCGCCTGCGCATCCTGGCGATCCTGGCCCAGCAGGCGCCCGGCGGCCCGGCGGCGAGCTGTGCGTCTGCCACATCCACGACAGCCTCGGCGTGTCGCAGCCGACGGCGTCGCGGCACCTCGCCTACCTGAAGAAGGCTGGCCTCGTCGCCGCGCGCCGCGACGGCGTGTGGATGCACTACCGCCTCGTGCGGCCGGCGGATCCGGTGCTGGCGCCGGTGTTCGATGCCGCGCTGCACGCGCTCGGGCACGCCGACAGCACGGCCCGCGATCACGCCCGGCTGCAGCGCGTGGCCGGCCCGTCGGCCTCGGCCTGATTCGCCGCCGTTGGTCGTGCCGGGCGGCATAGAATGGCGCCCGACATGCCGCCCGCCGCCGGTAGCTTCCGCCCGTGCCGGCCGGCTGGCGCTGCTCGTCCTGCTCTTCCTCGGCATCACGCTGCTCGTCCCGCGCCCCGAGACGGTCACCCCGGCAGGCTGGCGCACCTTCGCGATCTTCTTCTGCGTGATCGCCGGGATGGTGCTGCAGCCGCTGCCCGGCGCGGCGCTGGTCGTGATCGGCCTGGCGGCGATGACCGCCAACGGCATCCCGATGCGCGAGGCCCTGGGCGGCTACGCCGAGCCGTCGGTGTGGCTGGTGCTCGCCGCGATGCTGATGGCGCGCGCGATCTTCGCCTCGGGCCTGGCCCGCCGGCTCGCGCTCGATCTTCATCCGCCGCTTCGGCGAGAGCTCGCTCGGCATCGCCTACGCGCTGGTGATGACCGACGTCACGCTGGCCACCGGGCGTGCCGTCGATCACCGCCCGCTCGGCGGGCATGGTGCTGCCGGTGGGCCGCAGCATCGCCGAGCTGTTCGACTCGCTGCCCGGGCCGACGGCGCGCGCGGCTCGGCCGCTACCTGCTCTCGGCGATGTACCAGGGGTCGGCGGTCGCCTGCGCGATGTTCCTCACCGGGCAGGCGAGCAACGTCCTGGCGGTGGGCCTGGCGGCCAAGCTCGCCGGGGTCGAGGTGACCTGGTCGGGCTGGCTGGTCGCGGCGCTGGTGCCGGGACTGGCCTCGTGCCTCGCCGTGCCGTGGGTGGTGCACAAGATGGTGCCTCGCCGAGGTCACGCGCACGCCCGAAGCGACCGCCTTCGCGCGCCCGCGAGCTCGCCGTCCTCGGGCCGCATCGGCCGCGACGAAGGCATCACGCTGGCGGTCTTCGTCGGCGTCGGCCTGCTGTGGCTGACCACCGGCTGGCACCGCCTCGACGTGACCTTCGTCGCCCTGCTCGGCCTGTCGGTGCTGCTCCTGACCGGCACGCTGCAGTGGCCCGACGTGGTCGCCGAGCGCTCGGCGTGGGACGTCTTCATCTGGTACGGCGGGCTGCTCAAGATGGGCGAGCTGCTGAACGGCACCGGCGTGACCACCGCGTTCGCCACCGGCGTCGGCGGGCTGCTCGGCGGGCTCGGCTGGTTCACCGTGCTGGTGCTGGTGCTGTTCATCTACTTCGTGACCCACTACTTCTTCGCCAGCATCACCGCGCACATGCTGGCGCTCTTCCCGCCGTTCACGGCGCTGCTCATCGGCGTCGGCGTGCCGCCGAAGCTGGCGGTCTACAGCCTGATGTGCCTGGCCAACCTGCCGGCCGGCCTCACCCACTACGGCACCACCACCGCGCCGATCTACTTCAGCCAGGGCTACATCACGTTCGGCGAGTGGTGGCGCACCGGGGCGGTGGTCGGCGCCGTGAACCTGGCCATCTGGCTGACCATCGGCCTGGCCTGGTGGCGGGTGCTCGGCTTCTGGTAGACCACGTCCGTCGGCCACGCCGCCACGCACTACACTCGAATCGAGACGATGCGGGACACCCTCGCGCTCATCCTCGGCGGCGGCCAGGGCAGCCGCCTGTTCCCGCTCACCCAGCACCGCTCCAAGCCGGCCGTCCCGATCGGCGGCAAGTACCGGCTGATCGACGTCCCGATCAGCAACTGCCTGCACGCCGACCTGCGGCGCATCTTCGTGCTCACGCAGTTCAACTCGGCGTCGCTCAACCGCCACGTCGCCGGCGCCTACCGCATGGACACGTTCTCGAGCGGCTTCGTCGAGATCCTGGCCGCCGAGCAGACCCCGGAGAGCACGGCCTGGTTCCAGGGCACGGCCGACGCCGTGCGCAAGGCAGCGCGCCACTTCGCGCAGTACGAGGCCGACTACTACCTGATCCTGGCCGGCGATCACCTCTACCGCATGGACTACGCGCGGCTGCTCGACGCGCACCTCGACCGCCACGCCGACGTGACCGTCGCGGCCCTGCCGGTCGACGCCGCGGGCGCCGCCGGCATGGGCATCCTCCGCTTCGACACCCGCGGCGCCATCGAGCGCTTCGAGGAGAAGCCGTCGCCCGAGCGGCTCGCCGCCATCGGCCGCAGCGCGCCGCCGGGCTCGACCTTCATGCCCGAGGACGACGCGCCGGCCGTTCGTCGCCTCGATGGGCATCTACGTCTTCACCCGCGACGTGCTGTTCGATCTGCTCGGCGCGCGGGAGCGGCGTCGACTTCGGCCGCGAGCTGATCCCGGCGGCGCTCGATCGCTACCGCGTCGTCGCCCACCTGCACGACAGCTACTGGGCCGACGTCGGCACGGTGCGAGTCGTTCTACGACGCCAACATCATGCTGACGCAGCCCGGCGCGCCGTTCAGCTTCTACGACCCGAAGCGGCCGATCTACACGCACGCGCGCTTCCTGTCGCCGTCGCGGTCGACGACTCGCGGCTGACGCGGGCGCTGGTCGCCGAGGGCTGCGACATCGCCAGCGCCGACGATCGAAGACTCGGTGGTCGGCATCCGCACCGCCATCGGCCGCGGCGCGCGTCATCCGCCGCTCGGTGCTGCTCGGCGCCGACTTCTACGACCAGGCGCCGCCCGGCCCCGTGCCGGCGGTGCCCCTCGGCATCGGCCGCGACGTCGAGCTCGACCGGGTCATCGTCGACAAGAACGCGCGGATCGGCGAGCGGCGCGCGGCTGGTGAACGCCGCAGGGCGTCCAGCACGCCGACGGCCCGAACTACTTCATCCGTGAGGGCATCCTCGTCGTGCCCAAGGGCGCGGTCATCGCCGCCGGGCACGGTGGTGTGAGGTCGGGTGCCGCTGGCTACTCGTGCCGGTAGGAGCTGATCAACTCCGCGGACCCGCCGTCGACCACCCACAGGTCGACGTTGTACGCCGCGGCGAGCTTGTCCCCGATGGCAATCGCCTCTGCGCGCGAGGCCGGCGAGATCGGGTTCGCTTCTTCGTGATGCCTCGTGTTGGTGCCGACGCCGGTCGCCCGGTGAACGGTGAAGAGCGCGTCGTCGGACGCAACCAGCACGACGTCGTGTTCGAGAGGCTGAGGCACGGCGCGGCGGAGTCTAGCACAACGGTCAGGATTACCCCGGCGGCGGCGCTAGAATCAGGGGAGGCATGGAGATGCGGATACGCGCATCGGGTCTCTGTCTTGTCGTTCTCATCCTCGGGCCGCAGGTTCGCGCCGACGGGGGCTCCGCGCAAGTGCGGAGTGAAGCCCCGGAACATCCGCTGACCCTCACGATTCCTGAGTGGAGCGAGCCGGGGCCGCGACGAGTCGGGCTCTTCACGTTGTTGCCGCCGGACACGAGGGGCGAAGCGATCAAGGTGATGATGCCAGTCGGGGAGATCGCTGCCCGCGCAGCGCACGCCCTCTCGAACGCGCGCTACCGGCGGGCCGAGCGAAAGGCACGCGAAGCGGTCCGACGGGACCTCGACGCGTTCCACGCGCGCCGCCAAGGCAGTGAGTCTCCGCCCAAGTAGCTAGCTGGCGGCGCGGCCACTTACGGTCATCTGCCTGGTGTCGAGCCGGGGCTTGAGCCACGGCGAGCCCGTGCCGATACAGCTATCGAGGCGCGTGACATGACCTTTGACGAAGTGTGCAGACTTCCCAACGGCACCCCAGTGCGGCTGGCAGATGGCCGGGTGGGCCGCATGGCGGCCTGGCACAAGTCGCAGCAGGCCGTAGGCGTCATCGTGCCTGGCGAAGGCCTGCTGCGTACCTTGTCCGCCGAGCAGTTGCGGCTCCTCCCCGACGACGCGTGCGAAGAGGTTGCCCCTCAATAGCGGCCCCGGCGCCAGGGTCGCTACGTCCGTGGGCCAGTGTTCGAGCACTCGATCATCACGTAATAGACGTCCATCAACTGGTTACGGTGCGTGGCGAATCCACGAGGGGCATCACCGGCTGCTAGAGATTGGCGCGCCGATTTCGTTGCCTTCGCTGGCGCGCCATCAACCCGGCGAAATAGGCCAAGACCCAAAAGGCGATCGCGACCATTGGCACCAGTCCAAGAGCAGTATCGGGTAGCAGCGGCACCGAATACTGCACTCCCGTGTCGATCCGATTGGGCGAGAACCACGAAGCGATCGCTGAAGCAGCCTCGACAAGCACGATTCCTGGCAGCGTCAGCGCGACCAACAGCCAGAGCGGCTTCTTTATGAGGAGCACGAGGAGCACACCCACGCCGAGAAGGCGCCTGAACCAACGTCCCATCGGATTCTCAGCTTCTCACAGGCTGAGAACGTCACGCGCAGGCGCCCAGTTCGTATGTACCGGTGTGCCGTTCGGTACAGAGGCGGCCGGGCTGGATCGCTACGCTTGGCCTATGTCTCAGCCCCCCTCCAAGGACGCAGACCGTCCGGCCTCCAAGCCGCACGGCACGCTCCACGACCAGGTCACGACGATGGAGAGCGAGGGCCAGGCGCAGCCCCAGGCTGATGAACTGCCGCCCGAGGAACGGCCGAAGGGCATCCCGCCGCTGCCCGAGCCAGACGTCGAGGGCGTTGGCGAGGAGAGCGGCCCGGCAGCGGGCACGAACAGCGACAAGCTCGGCCCCGAACAGCGGAAGATGGCGAACGACGGGACAGGCTTCTAAGGGTCGTCGATGTTCGTGTTAGGGAAATCGTCCGCTCGCAACCACTGAAGTCCAACGTTTCTGGCCCTGGTGTAACCCCCGCATAAAGGAAAGTCCCGGCGATGGCGCTCTTGTCCGTCGGGAACTGCGCAGGAATCGCGTAGGGGTTGTCGGGCAAGTCCTGGATCGCGCAAATAAATCCGCGTTGATTTCGCATGGAGTTCTGCCGGTGTTCGCGACTCTCAGTCGCGAACGCCGAGCGCTACGCGAGCCTCACCGGCGGCGTCAACGCCGGTAGAGGATGCAGTCCACTTCGACGAGCTGCGGAAAACTGCCGGCGTTGTTCGGCACGATCGCACTGAGCTCGAAGCCCTTGCCCACGAGCGCCTCGAGCACTTCGAGATAGCTCGGCGCCCCTACGTAGATTCGCTTGATTGACATCTCGGTCTGCAATCCCACGAACTGCTTCAGGACGTCGCCACCGCCGTCGAGGATCGCGAGATCGTTGCCCTGCGTGTCCAGTTTCAGGAACGGCCTCACACATGGCACGCGCGACTGCACGTCCTCGAACACTTCACCCAGCGTCTTCGTCCGGACCTGCACTCGTTCTTCGACGCGATTCAGCGTCTGGAACGTCTCGACTTCATCGTGGGTCGGCGTCAGGAGCGAACTGAACTCAGACGATGCCATCACGTTGAAGGTCGCGGTGCCACTCTGTACGATCGAGCGCGCACTCTTCGATCAGCCATTGCGGGTCGCGCTCGGCTTTCTCGCGCAGCCGGCTGGCCAGTGCAGGCACCGGCTCGAACGACACGATGACGCCGTGGAAGCCGACCTTGCTCCGAAGGCGATCGGCGTACTGACCGGAGTTCGCACCGACGTCGAACACACAGTCCACGTCGAAGCGCGCGAACAGCCTGGCCAGATGACTCGCTTCGAACGAAGCCCAGGCCTCGTCCCAATGGAGCCCTTCGAGTTCCCGTCTGATGGTGGAAGCGTCGTGGCTGAATCGCCCGGCGGTGTGTTCGAGCGTCGCCCGCTGACCCAGGTAATCGCAGAGACCGTGGAACAGGCGGACCTTGTCGTCCCACTCCAATTCGGAGACGCGATCCAGCATCTGCGTGACGGTGTCGGACATCGGTCGGAGCGAGCGGAAGAGATGGCGTGCCGGCGGGCTCGCCAGTCGATTTTACCTCTAGCCGCGCATGAGGAAGATCACGAAGAGGAGCGACGCCGGAACTCCGAGCAGCCGGTCGGGGTGGACGACCGGCCGGCGGGCCGCATAAGTAGGTCAGTGTGAATCTGGGCGGCAGCCTTAGCAGACTCAGCGTGCGACACTGACGACGCTATGCACCGTGGCCCGTGGCAACGACTAGCCGTCGTCCTCTTTTCCGGTTGGACCGTCTTTGTTGCGCTGTCTACGTGGCTGGCGTGGCCCGAAGACGCCAGCGTGGTCACAACGACAGTCAGTGCTGACCCGCCTGATGCGCGGCGACAGCGAGCAATCAATGCATTCAATGTGATCGTCCGCCGCCGACTGCTTGCGAGCCGAGCGCCAGGCTGCGGGACTGGTCCTGGCCGCGCTCAAGGCGTTAGACATCGCACCGCCCCCGGCGATGTCGGCGTCGAAGCGCGCCTAGCCATGCCGACGATGCGCCCTCGCGGGGCGACGCGATCGCTGAGCGACTTCACCGTGCTCGAGCAGCTGCGAATCGGCACGGGCTGGGCGTGGCGGCAGCGGTGGCCGACGATGGCGGCCCTTCTGGCCGACTACGCCACCGTCCGCGAGCAGTATCTCAGCCGCTATCACCACCAGCGCCGGCCGCCGTTCGTCGAATTGGCCCTACGGTATCGGCAGGCCTACGGCGCCGCGGCGCTGGAGGCGGCGACGAATGACGAGATCCGGGCGATGTTTCCCGCCCCGCGGATCACGCGCTGAGCGTCCACCTGAGCCGCTGAGTCCTGCCTTGCGCTGAACTACAATCACGCCCGGACTGCGCCGCAAGGAGACTCTAATTGCCGAATTTAAGATGGATTGCCGGGTTCGAGCTGCCGCCGCAGGTCGTGCGCCGCATCGTCGCCTGTGGGCTAGCCATGGCTGGGTTCCTCACGTCCGTTTCGGCGCAAATGCCCGCCATGCGTGGTTCCCGCGAGATTGCGACGAATGTCCTCGGCGAACTTCCAGCGGTGCCGCTGTACCGGCATCTGGTGACTTACCCAGACGCTGCTGCAGCGGAGGCGGCGAAAGACCGGCGCGGAACCGTCGTCGAGTCATTCGGCAAGGTGTGGCTCTTCACCGTCGCCGAGGCCGGCTGGCAGTCCTCGGGCGGCACCCTTGTGGCGAAAATAGGACCACTACCGCGCGGCCGAGACGGAAGCGTCACGGCAACATATTCGGAGGCCGAGTCCAAAGTTGGGTTTGAAACCGCGATCCACCAGCATCCGGGACCAGAAGCCATCTACATGCTCTCAGGTGAAATCTGCGTAGAGACGCCTGACGGACAGCTTCGCGCTCGCGCGGGCGGCGAACCCCTCATGGTGAACGGTGAACTGCCGATGCGGCTAGCGCACGTCGGCACCGAGCTGCGACGCTCGCTGGTGCTGGTAATCCACGACTCGTCACAGCCGTGGATGTCGCCTGCGAGCAACTGGGCACCCGCAGGGTTGTGCCAAAAGTAAACCTCCCGAGCCCTCGCCGTCACGACCTGTGCGCGCCTGCTTCCCGTGATCCGGGCGCGCTAGGCGCTCGGGGCCTCCGGCACCAGCTCCCACCCCTTGGCCGTGAACGTCTGCCGCATGCCGGTGGAGTAGTCCGCCAGCGCCTGAGCATCCCGGAAGACGTTGCTGTGCATCAGCACCTCCTCGCGTCCAACCCCGCCGATGACGAAGCGCAGCTCGCGGCCGTGTGGCACTTCTCGGATGCGGGCCTCGGCCCACCGGGTGTCCTTCTCGACGCGCCAGACGGTGTGCTCCGGGTAGACGGGCGGCGGCGGTGCCTCACCGCCAAGCCAAGACATGTCGCGCGTGTCGTCGCTCACGGCGGCATCGTCGCCGGTTTCGCCCCCGGGCTGTCAACGCTGTCTCGAAACGTAGAATCATCGGGAGCGAATGAAGCCCCCGCCTCGCGTTCGCTTCGACGGCTGGCCCGCGCTGTTCCCGGTCCTCGATTGGGGTGAGGATCCTGCATCGCCGTTTCGGCGCTGGTGGTTCGCCGTGGAGGCGCCGGAACCCAGCCCCGCCGCCACGTTCCTGGACAAGCTGGCCCTGAGCGGCCGCTACGTCGCGGTCCACACGCCGACGCGCGCCCTCGGCACGGTGGTCTGCACTGTGCCGATCAGCCGCGACGGCGTGTTTAGGGCGCACTTCGCCGGCGTCGGCGAGCCGCTGGTGCGTTGAGGCGATGGCGCGCCGTTCGCGTGTGTACGGCTAGAGGTGCAGTTCTTCGTTCAGCGCGCGGGCCTCTTCCTCGAGCGCTCTTTGGAATTCTTCCGCCTGCTGGCGTAGCCGCTCGACGTACGCGAGCAGGTCTCTCGGGCTTACCAGAAGCGGGTCGTCCCGATTCCTTTGATGGCCCAGACATGGTCCGGCCAGTCTCCAGCTTCAACTCTCCTCAGTTTGAAATGGGCCGCAACTCATAACCGAAGCGATCTTCCACGCCTACGCGACTGAAGGCTTCTGTCTGTTCTGAAAGTATCGAGTACACGACTTCATGAGCGGCGATCTGCGCCGTCATGAATGCTTCGCCCGTCGGAAGATCGAAGTAGGTGAACTTGACGAGTCGGTCGCCTGAAATCACCTTCGACCATTCATCTTGCATGGGCGCGGTTGCTTTTGCGCTGAGCATATGCCCAAGGATGGCACTCGGCATGCGGCTCGGGGGCGACGGCGCCAAACCTCCGCCGTTCGTGTGTTACACACGAACGGCGCGCCAGGGCGAGAAGCTGGGACCGGCTGTGCAATGTACAGCGACACGCGGGGAATTGCCCCCAATATGGGCAAGAGGCTCGCGGCGATTCTCAGCCGTAACGGGCTACGGATTGGCGCGTGGATCGGCGGCAGGGTCCTGAGGGAATTCCGAGACCGTCCCATCAGTGCCAATCCTCAGGTCCTGGGCGCGAATGATGCGGCGCTCCGAGGCCACCTCAACCGCCACAGCCTCTGCGGTGTGGTGCCACGACACAATGCGCCCGACTCTGCCCTCTTTGAGAAAAACGCGAGTATTGTCCGGCAACTTCAGCACTTCGCCGTAGGTCACACAGCCGAACCTGCAAGACCGTGTCCCAGTTCGCGGCTCGCCCTCGACGATTTCGCAAGTCGTCAGTTCGCCTGCGGACCGCCGGCTGCCAGCCGTCGGCGAGCAGCACCTTCTGCTGAGCCGCCGCCGCCGACTCCAGCAGCGTCTCGACGAGCTCCGGCGCGAACGTCTGCGACCAGTGCAGCTCGCCGTCGATGGTGACGACCAGCTCAAGGCCCACGGGGTGGCGCCTGGTGCGTGCCTCGGCGCGTTGCGGGCCTTTGACCATGGTCCACAGCGTCAGCTCGATCTTTGCGGCCTCGACCTCGCCCTGGTGCTGGCGCGCGAGCTGGTTGATCAGGTCGTCGTAGTCGGCCATCAGGAGCCCGCCTTGAGTGTAGCTTGACACCCTATCTGACACCCCCACGGGTGGACGCGGGCGGAATCAGCGGACGGCAACGGACGAAATCATTAGGGAATTCGTCTGCTGGGATCCGCCGATGTCCACTGTTTCCGGCTATTGGTGTAACCCAGAATTAACCGCGTCGTCATGTCGCGGCAATCTGCCGGCGCTAGCGTGAAGCGATGCAGTTGCAGGTCCACGCCGAGACGCCGATCCGACCCGCGGTCCAAGCCGAAGCGGTCTCCGGCCTTCAGAATCAGACCCGCGGTGAAGCCCGGGCGAGCGCGCCGACCCGACCGGTGCCGGTGCCGCGCGGCGGCCGCCGCCGCGTGCTGGTCGTCGAGGACGAACAGGACATCGCCGACCTCATCCGCCACACGCTCGAACGGGGCGGCGACATCGAGGTCGAACAGGCCACCAGCGGCGACGCCGCGCTGAAGGCGTGCACCGAGCAGCCGCCCGACCTGGTGCTGCTCGACTTGAACATCCCGGTGTTGAGTGGCCTGGAGGTCTGCCGCATCCTGCGCCAGCGCCCGGCGACGGCGACCATGCCGATCATCATGGTGACGGCCAGCGCCAGTGAGGGCGAGCGCGTCGCCGGCCTCGACACCGGTGCCGACGACTACGTGACCAAGCCCTTCAGCCCGCGCGAGCTCGCCGCCCGCGTGCGCGCCGCGCTGCGCCGTGGCCGCGCGGCCACGGCCGCACCGGCGCCGGTCGTCTACCAGGGCGCACACCTGCTCGCCGACTTCGACGCCGTTTCGGTGGAAGTGGACGGCGAGTCGGTGAAGCTGACCAGGCGCGAGTTCGAGCTGCTGCGCTACCTGGTCGAGAACCGCAACCGCGTGCTGTCACGTGATCGGTTGCTCGAGCGGGTGTGGGGATACGACCGGCTGATCGAGACGCGGTCGGTGGACGTGCACGTCGGGCGCCTGCGCGCCAAGCTCGGCGCGGCCGGCCGAGCAGATCGAAACCGTGGTCGGCCTCGGCTACCGCTTCGTCGAGTAGCCGCCGGCGCCGCGCCTCAGGACCTGGCGTCGGTCCAGCCCTCGTTCTGCAGGCTGGTCATCTCGACGACGAAGGCCCGGCGGGCGCGCTCTACCCGGTGCCAATCGCTGTACACCGCATCCCGGATCACGCGGCTGTCTTCGCGCTCGAGCACGCGCCAGCCATTGGCATCGGGAAGGATTTCGTAGCGGCGCACGTGGGAGTCTTTCTTCAGGGTCTTGGCAAAGGGGGTCATAGAGACTGGGCGCGTCTGGCGCGCTCCCTATCCTGCCCCGTCCGCGGCGAAGACAGATGTAAATTCCCTGAAACATCGCTCGGTCTGTCGCCAGAACCCTTTGTCTATTAATGACTTACAGCCCGGGGCGTGGTCGAGTCCGTCGGTGCAATAACGGTCAGGGCACCAGGATGGACCTGCACGTCGAGCACTTCGCTTCCGGCGCTCGGCTCGCCGTCGAGGTGGAGTTCCCACCGCTGCGGCGTCGCCACACGAGCCCGCCCGAAGGGGTGCATGGCCACGCCGCCGCCCGGCTGCAGCGTGCCGCGAAAGAAGCCGGGCACGCGTGCCAGCACGCGCCACAGCGGCAAGTCATCCACCACCACGAGGTCGAGCCGGCCGTCGTCGAGCACGGCGCGCGGCGCGATGCACCCGTGACCGCCGTACTGGCGTGAGTTGGCGAGCGCGATGAACAGGGCCCGCGCCTCGGTGTGCCCGCCCTCCCACGTGATGTCGTACTCGCGGGCCTGGTAGCGCGCCAGCTCCTGCGTGGCGATCTGGACGTAGCGCCACAGGCCGCGGCGGCCCCGCCTCGCGGCGAACGCGTGAGCGATGCGGGCGTCGAGACCGAGCCCGGCCACGTTGAAGAAGAGCGCCCCGTTCACGGCGCCGGCGTCGATGCGCCACGGGCGTCCGCCGGCGGCCACGGCCAGGGCGGCCCGCGGGTCGCGCGGCACGCCGAGGTCGCGCGCCAGGCCGTTGCCCGATCCGCCTGGCACCAGGGCCAACGGCACCGGGCCGAACGCCAGCACGCGCGCCACTTCGTTCATCGTGCCGTCGCCGCCCCACGCCACGACCAGTTCGGCGCCCTGGGCGCAGGCGTGTCGCGTCGCCTCGGCGGCATGGCCGGGGCCGGTGGTGACCACCACCGTGGCATCGAAGCCGCCCACGGCCAGGGCCGCGGCGGGCGACGTCCACCTCGGACGCCCCGCCGGCATCGACCCGACGGCGCCCGAGATCGGATTGATGACGACCAGCGCGCGCTTCACGGAGCCAGGCCCCGCGAGCGCGCGCGGCGGCATGAACCAGCGCAGCACGCCCGGACCGCCCGGCATCGCTCGATCGACGTCGATGCGGCACACGGCGCCCTTCTTGAACTCGATGACGCCCTTGGCGCCGAGATCAGCCGAGCCGCCAGCTCGCCCAGGTCGGGTTCGTGGCCGACCAGCGCCAGTCGCGAAGCGCCGCGCGCCGCCGCCGCGTACTTGGCGATCACGGCGAGCACCTCGGCAGGCTTACGCCCCGCCGCCAACGCGTCGGTCGTCACCAGCTTCGGCTTCGGCTTGAGTCCGGCGGCGAGGATCTCGGCCGTCTCGTGCGCGCGCACCAGCGGACTGGCGAGCACGACGTCGATGACGACGCCGAGGTCGCGCAGACCGGCGACCGACCGTCGCCAGCGGGCGACGCCCTCGGGGGTCAGCGGCCGCTGAGCGTCGTCGGGAAAGTCGGGACCGCGCAAGGCGGCCACGGCGTGACGGACGAGGTAGAGCTCGAGGGACGTCGGCACGGGATCCTTTCAGGCGACTGACTGCCGCGCGCGGCTGGGCCGGCGGCGCCGTCGATCGCTCGCACAGCGTGATGAGGCCAGCGCGGCGGCTCATGAAGGCGGCGTGCTCGGTGCGGCACGCCTCGTCGAGCGCCGCGCGCCAGACGCCCGAGTTCCGGACGCCGTGGTCCGCGACGTGCGGACGACGCCGCACCTGCACGTGGCGGACGCGCTCGCCCAGCACGTGCAGGTCGTGGGCGCGCCCGAGCAGTTCCTGAATCGCGCGCAGCTGCGCTGACCCGCGCCGTCGGCCGGCCGCGGCGGGCGTCGCCGGCCACTTCGAGCGCATAGCGCAGCTGTTTGACGGCGATCCGCACCTGGTGCAGCGGCTCGGGCACGTACAGTGCCCCGGCGCGATCCAGCGCCTGGCGCACCCGCCGGCCGCGCCGCGCCACGCGGCGGTCGACCGCGGCCGTGACGCGCGCCGTCGCGTCCACGGGATCGGGCCCGCCTCAGCGCCGTCAGTGCCGCCGCCAGCCGTTCCTGACGCCGCGGCGACAGCGCTGCCTGCAGCCGGCGCTGCGCCGCGTCGCGGTCCCGCGCCATCGTCCGCCGTCACCGCCAGGCGCGCGGCTGGAGCCAGGCCGTGGGCTTCGGCCAGCTCCTCGAAGAGCGCCGATCGCCACGTCGAGCTCGCGCACGCGGACCGAGCGCCCGCGTCACACGCCGCACCTCGTCGCGCGCCCGCTCGGCGGCCTGCGCCGGCAGCACGTCACGCATCGACGCCAGCACCTCGCGCAGTCGTCGCGAGCCGACGCGCGCACGGTGCACGGCGACGCTCGCCGGCCAGCGGCAGCCGGCAACGGCGTCGAGCAGCGCGGCGATGCGCGGCGCCAGCAACGTGTCGATCAGGGAACGTCGTGCCATACTGGGCGGCGTCGGCGGAGCCTGGCGCCACGAACGGCGCCCATTATAGCCGCCGCTGCCGCTACTACCCCATGCGTCTCGCCGCCATCGACATCGGCACCAACTCGGTCCACATGATCGTGGTCCGGGTGCGGGCCGACTTCTCCTTCGAAGTCATCGACCGCGAAAAGGAGATGGTGCGGCTCGGCGCCGGCGGTCTCGACGGCAAGAAGCTGACCCGCGAGGCGATGTCGGCGGCGCTGCAGGCGCTGTCCAAGTTCGAGCGGCTCGCCCGATCGCACCAGGTGGACGAGATCCTCGCCGCCGCGACCAGCGCGACCCGCGAGGCCGAGAACGGCGGCGAGCTGCTGGCCGCGATCGAGCGCCAGACCGGCATCCGCCCGCGCATCATCACCGGCACCGAAGAAGCCCGGCTCATCCACCTGGCCGCGGTCTACGGCGTCGACACGCCCAAGCCGGCGGTCGTCATCGACATCGGCGGCGGCAGCGTCGAGGTCACGCTCGGCGCCGGCGACCAGGTGCGCTTCGCCCGCAGCTTCAAGCTCGGCGTCATCCGCCTGACCGAGCGCTTCGTCACTTCGGATCCGCTGAGCGGCCGCGACGAGCGCAAGATGCTCGAGCACATCTCGACGCAGGTCGATCGCTACCTCGCCCACATCGTCAACGCCGGCTACGACCGGGTCATCGGCACGTCGGGCACCATCCTGTCGCTCGGCGCGGTGGCGACGGCGGTGGAGTCGGGGACGGCACCGGCCGAAATCCGCAACCTGCGGGTACCGGCCAAGGCCATCCGTCGGGTGCGCAAGATGGTCTGCGATCTGCCGCTCGAGCAGCGGCTCGAGATCCCGGCGATGGACCCGAAGCCGCGCCGACCTGGTCGTCGCCGGCGCGGTGCTGCTCGACGCCCTGCTCCGCACCCTCGACGCGAAAGACATCACGCTGTGCGATCTGGCGCTGCGCGAGGGCCTGGTCCTCGACTTCATCCAGCGCAACCGCAAGCACATCCGCCAGGTCGACGAGATCCCCGACGTGCGCCGGCGCTCGGCGCTCGAGCTCGCCGAGCGCTGCGGCTGGGAGGCCGAGCACTCGCAGCAGGTGGCACGCCTGGCGCTGACGCATCTTCGACGGTCTGAAGAGCGTCCACGGCTTCGGCGATCCGCGAGCGCGAATGGCTCGAGTACGCGGCCTGGCTGCACGACGTCGGCAACCACATCAGCTACGAGGGGCATCACCGTCACTCCTACTACCTGATCAAGCACGGCGATCTGCGTGGCTTCGAGCCGACCGAGATCGAGACCATCGCGCTGGCCGCCCGCTACCATCGTCGAGCCGAGCCGCGGCGCGGCCACGCCGGCTTCGCGGATCTGTCCAAGCCCCTGCGCCGCACGGTGCGGCTGATGGGCGCGATCCTGCGGCTGGCCGAGGCGCTCGATCGCAGCCGCCACGGCACCATCCGCGGCCTGACCGTGCACGCGAACGCCGAGCAGGTGCTGATCGAGCTCGAAGGCCGTGGCGACGCCGAGCTGGAGATGTGGGCCGCCAACCGCCAGCTGGCCCCGCTCGAACGGGTGATCGATCGGCCGGTGCGGCTGCAGGTCCGGATCGTCGAGGACCAGGACCCGCCGGCGCGTCCGGTCCCGGCACCGGCCAAACCCCGCCGGCGCCTCGCGGCGAAGCCGGATACCAGGCCCGCCACCAAGACGGACACCAAGTCGGACGCCAAGTCGGACGCCACGCCCGATGCCGAGTCGGACGCCAAGTCTGACGACGCGCCCGAGGCCACGCCGGACGCCATCGTCCCCGCTACTCCGCCGCCGTCCAGCGACAGCGTGTAACGTCGAAATCAACGCGCCTGCCGTGAGTTCCCTCAGGAATTGGCCAGTTCCGCGCCGTTTGACTCCCTAACCAGGCGGCTCCGCCCCTTCGGACTCGCCGACGTGGACGATTCCCACCCGGCTCACCAACCACGACGCCGAGTTGCTTTGGCGGTTCATGGGATCAGCGCCGCAAGCGCTACGTTGCCGACTGCTGCTGCGCCGCGGCGCAGCCACCAGAGGCGTGGTTTGGGCGGCACGCAGATGAGCGGCTCGGCTTCCAGCGGCCCGGCCGACGTGACTGGCACCGCCAGCGGATCGATCCACTCGCCATCGAGCATGGTGCCAATACCGTGCGCGAGGTGCGTGCCTCCGTAGTGCATCAGCATCGCCCGCGGCGACAGCGCCGGTGAGACCGCGAAGCCCGAGAGCAGCTCCTGTCCTGGAATCACGGGCCGCTGGAGCGCCAGGAACGGCTTCGCGAATCCAGTGACGTTGAGCGAGACGAAATACGTCGTCGCTTCAAAGATGCCGCGTCCCCACGGTGGAAGGCGCGACGAGAGTGTGGCTCGCAACATGCCGATGTCCTGGGAACATCGGACCCGATACCGACCACCACCGCCGCTTCCGTTCACGCAGGGGAATCGTCACGTCCGCCGTGACGCCATCGGCGCGGCGCGATACGCTGATGTCCGCCAGCGTGAGCGGCTCGAAGACGCCGATGTCGTTGATTCGCGCGAGACTGCGCCGCAGCTGTCCGACGTCGAGCAGGTCGCGCTCGTAGATCGTCATGGCGCGACGGAGCGTGGAGTCGTTGATCCCGGAGTGGCCGGTGAAGTCGATGCGCCCGACCGCATGAGCGGATCCCACCCAGATGCGCGCGGTCAGGTCCAACGGCCCGCCCGTACCAGCGGACTCCACTTCGGCAGTGAAATCGAGGCGGCCTTGCGCCTCGGCGCTCCGCCGCAGGTCGAGCAGGCACGCGCACAGCTCGTCCACCGCCGAGGGGCCGGAAAAGCGCACCTCGCGCATAGGAACCGCCGACTGGCCAGCCGCCGCGGCCGGAGCGATAAGGGCCAGGCCCAAAGCCAATGCGGCGGATTTCATGTCCCTTCAGTTAGATGTCCCAGGTGAGCGTTCGGCCGTTCCGACGGCTCGATTGATGAGTCCCGCGGTCTGCAGTCGCTGAACCTACCTTCACCAGCTCGACATCTGGTTCCAACTGGCGAAAATCTGGGGCGCCATCCATCAGTCTTGCCGCGTCAATCACTTGCGAGGGCGAACCTGCTGACGGCAAACAGGAATCGAACCGCCTGCAAGCGCTCAGATCGAACGCGCGCCCTAACGCGCCTGACACAGTCCTTTCGGCGTCCATGCATGCGTCACGGTCGTCGCTGGCTGCGATCTATCGTGGAGGATGAGAACGATCGCGCGTCGCGTGCTGTTGCCCGTGGCGGTCAAGTGCATCGGCGGCCCGGCGGGAACAATGACCGGCGGCCCCCCTGCGCGTCCAACCATACGCCCGGCGGGCGTCTCAAGACAGGTCTCACCAGTCATCGTGTACCACGCTTCAGGACCCGAATGCGTGTGTGTCGACGACTCCATCCCCGGAGTGAATACCGCTTCCATGTAGGTCGCGGAGTACTCGATCGTTGAGCTCACCGGAAGCGGACCAATATGCGCAACGCGGTCGCCTGCCCCCGCGCGGAAGTCCGCATTGGCGATCGTCATCAACCAGATCTTCCCGAGCGCTTCGATGACAGCGGCGCCGGGCCGCTTTGCGGCTTCAGCTGCCGCACGGGTCGGGAATGTGTCCAAGTGCCAGAAGATGGGTTCGGGTAACACACCCCCCACAGGTTCGTCGACGATGATCCAGCACCCGACTTCCCGCACCCGCTGGGCGATCGGCACGCACGTCGGCATTTCCGCGGTCTGCGTTTGCGATGCCGGCAAAGACAGCTGCATGGGCAACGCGAGCGACAGCCCGACTGCCGTGAGAACGGGCGTGTTCATGCACGTGATTCTACGCGGTGCGCTGACATTTCGAGACACGTGCCCTGGTAATCTGTAGATCCGCCCTTTGGAGTGGGTGTCTCAGCCTTCATGCCCACTCGCCCCTGCCCGGAGTGTCAACAGACCGCCCTGCGCTTCCTGCCCGCCAGCAGCGAAGTTGCCTCTGTGAATTACTACCGCTGCGACAACTGCGGCCACGTTTGGCACGTTCCCAAGAGCAACCCTGACGCGCCGCCCACGCCAGTCACGCGGAAGCCGTAGCTGTTTACCCCGGTGCTAGCGTGGAAGTCCTTGAGGACTCTCGACGACCACCCCATCAGTGCCAAGCTGGAGGTCCTGAGCGCGAATGGTGCGGCGCTCCGCTTCCACTTGAACCGCGACGGCCTCGGCGGTGTGGTACCACGACACAATGGGCCCCACTTTGCCGTCCTTGAGAAGGACGCGGGTACTGCCCGGCAATGCGGAGCACCTCGTCGTAGGTCACACAGCCGGAATCCTGCAAGATTCGATTCCTGCAGCTCGCGGCTTGCCTTCGATGATTTTCGTAAATTGCGCTAATGCGGGTGCGGACCCTGCCGGTTGCCAGCCGTCAGCGAGCAGCACTCTCTGCTGAGCCCTCGCCGCGATTCTAGCAGCGGCTCGACGAGCTGCGGCGCGAACGCCTGCGACCACAGCAGTTCGCCGTCGATGGTCACCACCAGCTCAACGCCCACGGGATGGCGCCTGGTGCGCGCCTCGGCGCGCTGCGCGTCCTTGACCAGGGTCCACAGGGTTAACTCGATCCGCGCCGCATCGACCTCGCCCTGGCGCTGGCGCGCGAGGTTGTTGATCAGGTCGTCGTAGGCAGTACGCATGGGGGCACCTCGCTGGGGGGAGGTTGCGAACTCGGTACCCGTACACCTGCTAGATGACTCGCGTCCGTATGGTGGCATACATTGCGGTCGAGCGCGGACATTCAGAGCGACGCGGGACGGATTGGCGGAGCAGCAGACGGCACCGTAGCAGTTCGCGCCAAGATCGTCCGGTAGCGTCCGCGGGAATCCGCCGGTTTGGACATTCTCGTAACGTCGAATTTACACGTCGGAAACGGCTGCGAAACCGCCCGCTCGCTACGATCGCGGCATGCGAGTGATGACTACGTTCCTGGTGCCGGCCCTCGGCGTGTTGGCGCTCGCCGGATGCGGGGGCGGCCAGCCGCGTCGTCCACCGGCTACGGCAGCACCGTCGGTGGTCACCCTCGACGGATCGAGCACGGTCTTCCCCGTCAGTGAGGCCGTCGCCGAGGAGTTCCAGAAGGCCAACCCGGGCGTGCGCGTCACCGTCGGGATCTCGGGCACCGGCGGCGGCTTCCAGAAGTTCTGCCGCGGCGAGACCGACATCAGCAACGCCTCGCGGCCGATCAGCGCCAGCGAGACCGAGGCCTGCGCCAAGGCCGGCGTCGCCTTCATCGAGCTGCCCGTCGCCTACGACGGGCTGGCGTTGGTGGTGAATCCCAAGGCCACCTGGGCCGACAAGCATCACCGACGGCCGAGCTGAAGACGATCTGGGCGCCCGAGGCCCAGGACAAGGTCAAGCGCTGGGTGCAGGTGCGGGCCGGCTGGCCCGATCGCGAGCTGCACCTGTTCGGTGCCGGCGTCGACTCGGGCACCTACGACTACTTCACGCAGGCGATCGTCGGCAAGGAAGGCGCCAGCCGCGGCGACTTCACGTCGAGCGAGGACGACAACGTGCTCGTCCAGGGCATCGCCAGCGACGAGCTCGCGCTCGGCTTCATGCCCTACGCCTACTACGCCGAGAACAAGGCGGCGCTCAAGCTGGTGCCGGTCGATGACGGCAAGGCCGACAACGGCGACGGGCCGATCCTGCCCAGCGTCGACACGGTCAAGGGCGGCACCTACCAGCCGCTGTCGCGCCCGGTGTTCATCTACGTGTCGACCAAGGCGCTCGAGCGGCCCGAGGTGCGTCAAGCTTCGTCGAGTTCTACCTGGCCGAGGGCGGCGCCCTGGCCGAGGAAGTCGGCTACGTGCCGCTCGGCGACCGCGGCTACCAGCTGGTCGGCCGAACACTTCAAGGCCCGCAAGACCGGCACGCGTCTTCGAACACGCCGGGTCACAGGTGGGGCTCACCATCGAGCAGCTGCTGGCGCGCGAGAGCAAGTAGAGCGCCGGCATGTCGACGCGCCGGGTCCGAACGCCTGATCGAGAGTCCTGCTGTTCCTCTGCGCGGTGCTCTCGGTCGGCACGACCGCTCGGCATCATCGCGGTGCTCGCCATCGAGACCGCGGCGTTCTTCCGCGAGGTGCCGGTGCTCGACTTCCTGACCGGGACCGAGTGGACGCCGCTCTTCGCCACGCAGCGCTTCGGCGTCCTGCCGCTGGTGCTCGGCACGCTGCTCGTCTCGGCCATCGCCATGGCCGTGGCCGTGCCGACCGGCCTGCTCAGCGCCATCTATCTCAGCGAGTACGCGCCCGATCGCGTGCGCCGGGTCGTCAAGCCGGTGCTCGAAATCCTCGCCGGCGTGCCGACGGTGGTCTACGGCTTCTTCGCCCTCACCTTCGTCACGCCGCTCCTGCAGCAGTGGCTGCCCGGCTTGAGCGGCTTCAACGCCCTGAGCCCGGGCATCGTCATGGGGCTGATGATCCTGCCGCTGGTCAGCTCGCTGGCCGAAGACGCGATGCGCGCGGTGCCGACCGGGCTGCGCGAGGCCGCCTACGCGCTCGGCGCGACGCGGATGCAGACGGCGCGTGCAGGTGGTCGTGCCGGCGGCGTTCTCGGGCATCACCGCCGCCTTCATCCTGGCCGCCTCGCGCGCCATCGGCGAGACGATGATCGTGGCCATCGCCGCCGGCCAGCAGCCGCGCCTCACCGCCAATCCGTTCGTGCCGATCGAGACCATGACCGCCTACATCGTCCAGGTCAGCCTCGGCGACACGCCGCAGGGCACGCTCGAATACCGCACCATCTTCGCGGTCGGGCATGCTGCTGTTCCTGATGACCCTGGCGCTGAACCTGGTGAGCAGCTGGCTCCGCGCCCGGTTCCGCGAGGAGTACTCCTGATGGCGATGGACCTCGGCGCGCTCGTCGTCGAGCGCGGCGCGGCGCCGCGCCGACGTCCTCTTCCAGGCGGCGGCGCTGGCGGTGCTGGTCGTCGCGCTGGGCGCCCTGGCCGTGCTCGTCGGCACGGTCTGGAGCGACGGCATCGGCCGGCTCGACTGGCAGTTCCTGACCAGCTTTCCCGTCGCGCCGGGCCGAGACCGCCGGCATCTACCACGCCATCGTCGGCAGCTTCTATGTCATCGCGCTGACGGCGGCGCTGGCGCTGCCGGTCGGCGTCGCCGCCGCGATCTACCTCGAGGAGTACGGCGGCCGCAGCCGCGTCGCCCGCTTCATCGAGCTCAACATCGCCAACCTGGCCGCGGTGCCGTCGATCATCTATGGCCTGCTCGGCCTCGGCCTGTTCGTGCGGGCGATGGGCATGGGCCGCAGCGTGCTCGCCGGCGCCGCGACGCTGGCCCTGCTGGCGCTGCCGGTGGTCATCCTGTCGACCCGCGAGGCGCTGCGCACCGTGCCGAGCTCGATTCGCGAGGGCTCGTACGCGCTCGGCGCCACCGAAGTGGCAGACGATCTGGCACCAGGTGCTGCCGATGGCGCTGCCCGGCATCCTCACCGGGCTGATCCTGGCGCTGTCGCGGGCCATCGGCGAGACCGCGCCGCTCATCACCATCGGCGCCCTCACCTACATCCCGTTCGCCCCCGACAGCGTGTGGTCGCCGTTCACCGTGCTGCCGATCCAGATCTTCAACTGGGTGTCGCGGCCGCAGGCCGCCTTCAAGGACAATGCGGCAGCCGGTATCCTGGTACTGCTCGCCCTGCTGCTGACCATGAACGCCATCGCCATCGTGCTCCGTGACCGCTTCCAGCGGAAGGTGCGGCCGTGACCACCGACGCCCGCCCGGTGCCGCCGCCGCTGTCGAGCCTGGTCCGGCCGGTCGCGGCCGGCACCGCCGAGACCGACGCCGGTCAAGATCGACGTCGCCGAGCATGAACTTCTACTACGGCGAGAAGCGGGCCCTCGACGGCATCTCGATCCGCATCCACGCCAACCGCGTCACCGCCTTCATCGGCCCGTCGGGCTGCGGCAAGAGCACGTTCCTGCGCACCCTGAACCGGATGAACGACATCATCCCGGGCACCCGCGTCGAGGGCCGGGTGCTCATCGACGGCCGCGACGCCTACGGCCCGGGCGTCGACGTCGTGGCGCTGCGGCGCCAGGTCGGCATGGTGTTCCAGAAGTCGAACCCGTTCCCGAAGTCGATCTTCGAGAACGTCGCCTACGGGCTGCGCATCAACGGGCTGGTGCGACAGCAAGGCCGAGCTGGCGGCGCGGGTCGAGGAGAGCCTGCGCGCGGCGGCGATCTGGGACGAGGTCAAGGACCGGCTCAGCGAGTCGGCGCTGGCCCTGTCGGGCGGACAGCAGCAGCGGCTGTGCATCGCCCGGGCGCTGGCCATCCGGCCCGAGGTGCTGCTGATGGACGAGCCGGCCTCGGCCCTCGACCCGATCGCCACCCAGCGCATCGAAGAGCTGGTCTACGACCTGAAGAAGGACTACACGATCGTCATCGTCACGCACAACATGCAGCAGGCCGCCCGGGTGTCCGACCACACGGCCTTCTTCTGGCTCGGCCGGCTGGTCGAGTACCGACCGCACCGATCGGATCTTCACGGCGCCGGCCGAGAAGCTGACCGAGGACTACATCACCGGCCGGTGCGGCTAGCACCAGAGGGAGCAGCACGGTGGAGCGCGTCGTCCGTCACTTCCAGGAAGAGCTCGTGACGCTGCAGGAGCGCCTGCTCGCCATGGGCGGCTTCGCCGAGGAGCGCGTGCGCGAGGCGGTGCGTGGCCTGGCCACGCGCGACGCCGGCCTGGTCGAGCTGCGTGCTGGGCGGCGACGAGCCGATCAACGACCTCCACATCGAGATCGACGACCGCTGCTTCAAGCTGCTCGCCCTCCACCAGCCGATGGCCGCCGACCTGCGGGTGATCGTCGCCGCCGTCAAGATCAACAGCGATCTCGAGCGGGTCGGCGACCTCGCGGTCAACATCGCCGAGGCCGCCAAGCGCTATCTGCTGCACCCGCCGGTCAAGCCGCTGATCGACATTCCGCGGATGGGCGACATCGCCCAGCGCATGCTGCGCGACGCCCTCGACGCCTTCGTCCGCCGCGACATGGTCCTGGCCGAAGCGGTGCTGGCCGCCGACGACGAGCTCGACGCCCTCAAGTCGCAGATCTTCCGCGAGCTGCTGACCTACATGATGCAGGACGGCAGCACCATCGAGCCGGCGCTCGACCTCATCCTGGTCTCGCGCCACCTCGAGCGGATCGGCGACCACGCCACCAACGTGGCCGAGGACGTGATCTTCATGGTCTCGGCCCGCGACGTCCGTCACCACGGCCCGACGCCGTTCGATCCGGCCTGATTCGCCCACCGGGACGCATGGCTCCCATGCGTCGGCGCTATTGGACCGGCACCGCACCGGCCGACGGCTGGCGTATGATGGATCGGATGGAGCAACCGGCGGTGTGCGCCGTGTGCAGGCTCCGCCCGGTGGAGCCGCGCTGGAGACCGTTCTGCAGCCAGCGCTGCCAGCAGGAAGACCTGGCCCGCTGGGCCGAGGGCTCGTATCGAGTCCCGGGGCCGCCGGTCGAGGTGCACGACCAAACCGACGACGACGATAACTGACCGTTGCCAGCCGCCCGGGCCCCGAGCCCCGGGCCCCGAGTCCCGCAGTCATGGCCGATACGCTCACCATCACCGACAACCGCACCGGCAAGCAGTACGACGTCCCGATCTCCGACGGCACCATCAAGGCGATGGACCTGCGCAAGATCAAGACCGACGCGGACGACTTCGGCCTGACCACCTACGACCCGGCGTTCATGAACACCGCGTCGTGCCGCAGCAAGATCACCTACATCGACGGCGACAAGGGCATCCTGATGTACCGCGGCTACCCGATCGAGCAGCTGGCCGAGAAGAGCACCTTCCTCGAGACCGCCTATCTGATCCTGTTCGGCGAGCTGCCGACGGCCGAGCCAGCTGGCGGCGTGGACCCACGAGATCACCATGCACACCATGGTGCACGAGAACATCAAGAAGTTCATGGAGGGCTTCACCTACGACGCCCATCCGATGAGCGTGTTCGTCAGCACGGTCGGGGCGATGTCGACCTTCTACCCCGACGGCAAGGACATCTTCGACGCCAAGTCGCGGCGCAAGCAGATGGTGCGGCTGATCGCCAAGGTCCCGACCATCGCCGCCTTCGCCTACCGCCACAGCATGGGCCGCCCCTACGTCTACCCCGACAACGACCTCAGCTTCACCGGCAACTTCCTGAACATGCTGTTCAAGATGACCGAGGTGAAGTACACGCCGAACCCGGCGCTCGAGCGCGCCCTCGACGTGCTGTTCATCCTGCACGCCGACCACGAGCAGAACTGCTCGACCAGCGCCATGCGCGGCATCGGCAGCTCGCACGTCGACCCCTACTCGGCGATGGCCGGGGCGGCGGCGGCGCTCTACGGCCCGCTGCACGGCGGCGCCAACGAGGCCGTGCTGAAGATGCTCCAGGAAATCGGCTCGGTGGACAACATCCCGGCCTTCATCAAGGCGGTCAAGGGCGGCGACGGCCGGCTGATGGGCTTCGGCCACCGCGTCTACAAGTCCTACGACCCGCGGGCGCGGATCATCAAGCAGACCGCCTACGAGGTGTTCGAGGTCACCGGCAAGAACCCGCTGCTCGACATCGCCCTCGAGCTCGAGCGCATCGCCCTGCAGGACGAGTACTTCATCTCGCGCAAGCTCTACCCCAACGTCGACTTCTACTCGGGGCTGATCTACGAGGCGATGGGCTTCCAGATGGCGATGTTCCCGGTGATGTTCGCCATCGCCCGCACCGTCGGCTGGGCGGCGCAGTGGGAAGAGATGCTGCTCGACCCCGACCAGAAGATCGCCCGGCCGCGGCAGATCTACACCGGCTACCAGGCGAGCGCGACTACGTCGACGTCGACGGCTCAGCGCCTCAGGCCGCGCTCGGACCTCGGCGTCGGACTGCGTGCGACGCGCGGCCCGCTCGCGGCGCCGATCTCCTCGCGGATCTCGGCGTCGGTCAGCACCGCCGACGCCCGCTTGGCCCGCTGGAAGATCCGCTCGACCAGCTCCTCGGTGGCGGCGATGCCGCGCTTCTCCAGCCAGTAGGTGACGTTGGAGCGTCCCGACATCGGGCCGATCTCGATTTCCTGCTCGCGCCCGACCATGGCCGGCCGGCATCGCCGAGTAGACCGCGTCCATCAGCGCCCGGTCGCCCTTGCGCGCCGCCTTGACCACCGCCGCGGCGTGCACGCCGGTGGCGGTGCGGAACGCGTCGCGGCCGAGCACCGGGTAGTTGTCGGGCAGCGGCACGCCGCAGGCGCGCGACACGGTGCGGCAGTAGTCGTCGAGCGGCAGCAGGTCGCGCTCGAGGTACCCGAGCAGCACCAGGTTGACCAGCAGCAGGTCCATCGGCGTGTTGCCGACCCGCTCGCCGATGCCCAGCGCGGCGCCGTGGACGCGGGTGGCGCCGGCGTCGATCGCCGCCAGGCTGCAGGCCACCGCCAGGTCGCGATCGCGGTGCCCGTGCCAGTCGATGCCGACCGGCGCCCCGGCCTCGGCAATCACGCTGGCCACGAACCGCACCACCGCCGCCGCGCCGACCGGCGTGGCGAAGCCGACGGTGTCGGCGACGCAGATGCGCGAGGCCCCGGCGTGGATCGCGCAGCGGTAGATCGCCCGCAGGGTGTCGGGGTGCGCCCGGGTCGTGTCCTCGGTGACGTACATCACCCGCAGGCCCTGCCTTGACGGCGAACGATGATGGCGTCGTCGGTCTTGCGCAGCAGCCACTCGAGCGTCCAGCCCTCGGCGTACTGCCGGATCGGCGAGCTGCCGATGAACAGGCAGGCCTCGATCGGCACGCCGGTGCGCTGCTGGATCTCGGCGATCGGCCGGACGTCGTCGACGTGGGTGCGGGCGGCGCAGTTGGCCGCCACCGACAGCCGCTGGCTGCCGATCTCGCGGGCCAGCCGCTCGGCGTCGCGGGCGCACGTCGGGGCCGGCGCCGGGCAGGCCGATGTCGGCGGTGTGGATGCCGAGCGTGTCGATGAGGTGGAGGATGCGCAGCTTGTCGTCGATCGACGGCGTGCGCACCGAGGGCGACTGCAGCCCGTCGCGCAGCGTCTCGTCGTCGAGCATCACGGTGCGCGGCCGCGGCGGCGCGTTGACCGTGTTCCAGTCGTAGATGAGCCCGTCGATCATGCCGGTCGGCGGCCGCCGCCATGTTGCCGTTGGGCCCCATGTAGCGGGCCACCAGCACCGTGACGTCGTCGCTCTGCGAGGCGCCGGCGGCGAAGGCCTGCACGGCGGCAATCACCGCCTGCAGGATGTCGGGCAGCGGCGCCGTCCGCGTCTTGATCAGCTCGGTCGACCAGCCGCTCCTCGCCGAACTCCTCGCCGGCCGTGTTGAGCGCCTCGGTCACGCCGTCGCTGAAGATCACCAGCACGTCGCCGGGCTCGAGCTGGGTCCGCTCGTCGGCGTAGGTCGGCGCTCGAGAACAGCCCGACCGGCACGCTGCCCGAGGCCAGCGAGCCGCACGCCGTCGCCGCCGACCACGATCGGCGGGTTGTGGCCGGCGTTGCAGTAGGTCAGCACGCCCTCGGGAGTCAGCGTGGCGAAGAACACGGTGGCGTAGCGGGCGTCGATCTGCCGCTTGAGCAGGCCGTTGTTGACCAGCTTCATCGCCGAGGCCGGACTGCCGTCGCCGGACTGGGCCGAGAACAGGCCCTGGATCTTGGCGGTGAGCAGGGCCGCCGCCGGCCCCTTGCCGGCCACGTCGCCGAGGATGACGCCGACGGCGCCGTCGTCCATGTCGGTGTATTCGAAGAAGTCGCCGCCGATGGACGCGCGACGGCAGCGACGCGCCCATCGCCTGGAAGAACGCGCCCTCGCGCTTGCCCAGGGGCAGGAGCGACCGCTGGATCTCGGCGGCGATCCGCAGCTCGTGCTCGATGCGCGCCTTGTCCAGCGTCTCGCGGTAGAGCCGGGCGTTCTCGATGGCGACGCCGGCCTCGCTGGCCAGGGTGTCGAGGGCGCCGCGGGTCGCCTGCGAGAGCAGCTGGCCCTTCTCGCGGCTGTCGAGATAGAGCACGCCGATGGCGCGGGTCTCGGCCTTCATGTCGGCCCGATCGAGGTAGCGGACCAGGCGCAGGGGCGTGCACAGCACCTGGCGGATGCCGAGCGCGACCGTGCCCTGATGCTCCTTGGCCATGTGGTCGTCGAGCAGGTCCTGCACGACCTTCAGCTCGCCGGTCGCGAACACCTCTTCCGGGATCTTGCGGCTGGTGTCGAAACGCGTACCGGGCAGCGTCACCCGGCCGCGCGACCGCGCCAGCTTCATCTCGAGCTGACCGTCGTCGCCGGCCAGCATGATGAAGCCGCGTTCGGCGCCGGTGACGCCGATGGCGGCGTCGAGCACCAGCGCCAGCACCTCGTCGAGGACGCGGCCCGAGCCGAGGGCGCGCAGCCCTTCGAGCAGCGTCGCCATCTGGCGGATGTCGCCGACCGCGGTCCCGGCCGTGGAGGTGCCCGACGACGCCGCCGGCGTCGGTGAGGAAGACCACTTCGGCGCCGCCGGTGCGGCCGAACTGCACCCGGTCGCCGTGCGCCAGCCGGTGCTCGGTCACCGCCTCGCCGTTGACGAACGTGCCGTAGCGCGAGCCGCGGTCCTGGAGGACCAGCGCGCCGTCCTCGCGGATGATCTCGGCGTGCTCGCGCGAGACGTCGCTGCCCACCAGCCGCACGTCGCTCTCGGTGCGGCGGCCGATCGTCAGCGTGGGCTTGTCGATGGGAATGACGCGGCGGCCGAGGCCATCGTTGACTTCGAGGCGGGGGTCAGCCATGGGTCCGCCCATCGATCATAGCGCACCGGGGCCGGGCGCGCCGTCACGGCCGGCCGCGCCGGCCGCGCAGCCACCAGAGCGCGGTGGCGACGGCCGCCGCGCCGAGGCCGCCCCAGCCCGCCCACAGCTCGGCGCCGTCGGCCAGCGACGGCAGCGACGGCGCGGCCCCGCCGGCGAGCACCGCCGAGCAATGCGATGGCCGCGAGCGCGCGTCGGCGGCGCCGCGGCGGCGGCGGCGGCGCGACGCGCGCGTCGGTCGTGGCTCGCCGCAGCGGTAGCAGATGAGGGCCTTGTCGGCGATTTCGGTGTCACAGAATCGGCAGCGCATCGCGGTACGGGGCAGCGCCGGGAAGTTGGGCGCAACACCTGAGCATACGCAATACTGAGCGGACCAGAGCCACTCGTGATCCCGCTGCGCGACGTCATCCCCTCCCGCACCAGGCCGATCATCGACCGTGCTCGCTGCTGGCGCTGAACGTGCTGCGTGTTCCTGCTGCAGGTCGGCCTCGACGAGCGCGAGATGGAGCGCTTCGTGCGCGCCTGGGGCCTGGTGCCGGCCGTACTTCTCGTGGACCGCCGTCGTCACCTCGATGTTCGTGCACGGCGGGTTCATGCACTTCGCCGGCAACATGCTCTACCTCTGGATCTTCGGCGACAACGTCGAGGACCGCCTGGGCCACGGCCGCTTCCTGCTGTTCTACCTGCTGTGCGGCACCGGCGCGGCGCTGGCCAGATGGTCGTGTCGGCCGGATCGCTGGTGCCGATGGTCGGCGCCTCGGGCGCCATCGCCGGGGTGATGGGCGGGTACTTCGTGCTCTACCCGCGCTCGCGCGTGCTGACGCTGTTTCCGTTCCCGCTGATGCTGTTCGAGCTGCCGGCGGTCTACCTGCTCGGCCTCTGGTTCGTGATGCAGTTCGTCAGCGGGCTGGGCTCGCTGTCGATCGCCGCCGAGAGCGAGCTGGCCGGCGGCGTGGCGTTCTGGGCGCACATCGCCGGCTTCGCGCGTCGGGGCTGATCCTGGTCCTGCGTGCCCGAACGCCAGCGCGTGATGGTGGGACGGCAGACGAGGCGTGCGAGTGAGTGGGACGCGATCCGCTCACGCGATCGTCGACGTCCGCTGCCTCGCGAGCGGCTCGACCGAGACCGCTGACGGATCTCGCGCGAGACCCGCGCCAGCTCGATCATCAGCCGCTCGAACTCGGCGCTCCACGCCGCCGGGTCGGCGGCCGGCTTCTTCTGGATGAGCGCCTGCGGCCTCGGCCTCGAGCGCCCGCCGCCGGGCGATGAGCGCCTGCACCTCGGGGCTGGCGTTCTCGGCCGTCGGCGTCGCGATCGAGGAACAGCGATCGGGCCAGCGTCCCCTGCTGGCCGGTCGCCGAGGCCTGCACCCCGACCTTCTCGCCGGTATCGCTGAGCACCGCGCGCTCGGTGGTGAGCTGCGCCCGCTCGGTGTAGTGCCGCGCCACTGCGCCGCTGGTCGCCGCGAACACCTCCCAGATCGAGGTCTTGCCGTCCTTGTCGAGGTCCGAGTCGGCGTCGGCGAGCGCCTTGGCGAAGTACTCCGGGAAGACGGTGGCGTACTTCTGCGCGCCGGTGTCGGTGGCGGTGATCACGACCCGTCCCTTGGCGGCCAGCGCCTCGAGGAACGGCGCGCTCGACTCGGTGGTGTTCACGACCACGACGCGGCCGGGCAGGGTGCCGAGCATCACCGCCCAATCGCCGGCGGTCAGGTCGGGCCCGACCAGGTTGAACTTCGCCTGGTCGCCGTCGAAGGTGCCGTGCCCGAGCAGCACCACCAGCGCCAGGTCGTCCTTCGCCATCTGGCCGCGCAGCGTGGTGAACGCCTTGCGCACGTTCTCGGCCGTCGCCGCCGTGCCGGCGGCGCGCGCCGTCTCGTCGACGAGCTCGACGATCTGCCCGGCTGGGAAGCCGAAGCGCGCGGTCAGCGCCTCGCCAATCTCGCGCCGCCACCGCGCCATCTGCTCGGCGTAGGCGGCGCCGCCCGATGCCCCGGAGATGACGACCGCCCAGCGCGGATCGTGCGGCGCGGCGGGCTGGGCCGTCGCCGCCGACGCCAGGCCCACCGCCGTCAGGCGGTCACCACGATTGCTGCAGCCCGTCGTCTCATGCCATCCCCATGCGGCGCCGCAGCGCCCATTCTGCGCCGAGCAGCGCGATCACCGCCAGCAGACTCCACGCGCCGTGCCACACGTCGCGCATCTCGGGCGGCCCGACCGGCCCGCCGCTGGTCCGCATCAACGGCGGAATCCGGGCGACGTCGGCCGCCCGCACGTAGGTGCCGCCGCTGGCCGACGGCGAGCCGCTGCAGCACCGGTTCGTTCAAGCCGCGGATCGGCCATCTCGGGATCCGCCCCGCCCGACAGCACCGCGCTGTTCGGCCGAGCCCAGCGCCTCGCCGCCGCGCCGCGCATCGGCGCGAATGCGGTAGACCCCGGTGTCGTCGAAGCGCACCGAGGCCGTGTAGCGGCCGTCGGTCGCATCCGCCAGCGTGGCCGACGCCTGGCGCTCGCCGCCGCCCGGCTCGACGATGGTCAGCCGCACTTCGGCGTCCCGCACCGGCGCGAAGTCGCGATCGCGCACCAGCACGGCGACCACGTCGCTGACACCGGGTGACGAGGCCGCGGCCGACGTGATCGCCACCGGTTCGGTCGCGCCGCGCGCCAGCCAGCGGGCCATCTGCCGCCAGATCGTGTCGTAGCGAGCGTATCGGCGGCCGGCAGCATCATGCGCCACCGCCACGACGCCTCGCCGGCGAAGACCATCGCCCGGCCCTGCCCGTAGCGCTGCACGGCCAGCAGCGGCCGCGGCTCACCGGCGGCGCCGCTGGCCACCGCCAGGACCTGCGCACCCGGGCCGCGGGCCCGCCGACGATCGACACCGAGGCCAGCGGCGGCAGGCGCCTGCCACAGCCGCCGGGCGTCCTCGGCTGTCGCGCCGCTGCGGGTGGCCGGATGATCGGCGCCGTCGGCGGTGAGGGCGACCGGCGCGCCGCCGGCGGGCCGCGCCGTTCGAGACCCGGGCGACCGAGCGCCCGGCGATCCGACATGTCCACCGGCAGCACCTCGTCGAGCGGCGTGCCGGCCAGCCCCTGCTGCTCGAACGAGCGGCCGCCGAACACCAGCAGCCCGCCGCCGCGGGCGGCGACGAACGCCGCGGTGTCCTCGAGCTGCGCGCGGCTGAAGAACGACGGCTTCGACGTTGCCGAACACGACCGCGTCGTAGTGGAAGAGCTCGGCGCGGAGTTCGGGGAATCCGGCGGCCAGCGTCGCGGCGCGCGACGCCGCGGCCTGCACGAAGAAGGTCGGCCGGCCGTCGTCGGTCACGCCCTTGCGCACCACCGAGTCGACGTCGAGGCTGGTGTCGTGGGCCAGCGCCCGCTTGAGGAAGGTGTGCTCGTAGCCGGGCGCGCCCTCGACCAGCAGCAGCCGGCGCCGCCGGCCTGGCGGCTCGACCAGCACGCTGCGGGTGTTGTTCTCGCCGGCGATCTCGCCGGGCGCGACCGGCACCGACACCTGGTAGACCGTCGGCGCGCGTCGGATCCGGCGACACCGTGAACACCGTGTGCACGGGCGCCCCGTCGGCGGCGGCGACCCGGCGGACGTCGACCGGCCGGCCGTTGGCGGTGAGGGTCAGGTCGAGCGGCTGGGTGCCGTAGCCCGTGCTGAGCGCCGAGACGTGGACGTCGACGGTGGAGTCGGCGAGCCGCGGCTCGCCGGCCGTCATCGCCACCACCTCGCGATCGCGGGTGATGGCCGGAGTCCCGACGCCGACGGTGAAGACCGGCGCGGCCGACGAAGTCGCCGCGCGTATCCTCGCGGATCGCGGTGTCGCCGCCGTCCGAGATGACGACGATGCCGCCCAGTGCGCGGCCGCGATAGCGATCGGCGATCGGCGGTCAGCGCACCGCCGATGTCGGAGCGGCCGGCCGAGGCCTGCAGCCGGCCGAGGTCGCCGGGCGCCACGCCGTCGCCGAAGGTCCAGACCTCGGTGCGGAACGACGGCGCCGAGCGCCGTCACCAGCGCCTCGGCCGCGGCCGCGCGCCCGCTGCAGCCGGGCCGGGCCCTCGGCGTCGGCGATCCGCATGCTGCGCGAGACGTCGACCAGGATCGGCACGACGCGGTCGCGCGCCGACGCCGGCGGCACCAGCCGCACCGGCCGCAGCACCGCCGCCACCAGCAGCAACAGCGTCAGCGCCCGCAGCGCGGTCAGGACGGCACGCGACCGCGGCGCGCAGCGTGCGTCGCGGCGTAGGTGTACCAAGCCAGGGCCATGGCCGCGCCGAACACGAGCACGTAGCCCCACCACGGCAGCGCTACGGCGAACCGCATCGGCTAGCTCTAACGCTCCTGGCGCCGGGGCGCGGCGAGGGACCGGTAGTAGCTTCTCGCACCAGCGCGCGATAGTCGTCGGGCACGGCATCGGAGGCCCCGGCATTGAGCCGATCCCGCGTTTCCTGCTCGCGCAGCTGCGTGGTGAGCGCTGCGCTCGACCTTCTCGAGGGCGAGCAGCAGGTTCGACTTGAGCGACTCCCAGCGCGCGAAGTCCTGCTTGAAGCGCTTCGGTGCCGGGCGCCGACACGCTGGGCTGCCACTGCTCGGGCGTCGCCGGCCCGCGCATCTCGGGGTTGTCGCGGCTGAGCGCCTCGACCCGCTCGCGGGTTTCGCGCAGTTGCTCGGCGAGCTGCCGCTGCAGATCGGCGACGTCGCCGGGCGTGGCCGACGGCTCGCCCTCGCGCCCGGCTGCGCCGTCGCGGCCGGCGGTCGGCTGGCCGCGCCTGGTCCTCGGCTCGGCTCCATCGCGGCGGCCTGCGCTCGGCGCGCCGCTGCCCCTCGGCGCTCGAGCCGCTCGAGCGACCGCTCGACCTCGGCGAGTCGGTCGCGCAGATCGCGCGGCCCGCGACAGCTCGTCCGACAGCCGCTGCGCCGTCGCCGCGATCGCCCTCGCGGGCGGCGTCGAGCCGGGCGGCCACCTCGTCGAGGGCGCGGGCGATTTCGGCGTCCTTCGCGGGCCGGCGTCGCCGGCGTCGGTCGGCGCCGGCGCGTGCGGCGCCACGCCCTCGCGCGTCGTCGTCGTGGTCGTCGCGGCCGTCTCGCCGGCTCGCCGCCGTCGCGCACGCCGCGCGCGCCGCCTGCCGCATCCGCTCGGCGACGCGCTGCGCTTCGAGGTCGCGGGCAGCGCGCGTCGACGGCCTCGCGCTCGGTGGCGCCGCGTCGGCCTGGCCGCTCAGCTCGCTGCAGCTGGCGCTGCAGCCGCTCGGCGCGGCCGGCCAGCCGCTCCTGGTCGGCGGCGGCCTGGCGGCGGGCATCGCTGCCGCGCGGCCGAATCCGCCGCGCGCTGCAGCTCCTCGGACACGCGCCGCTCGGCGTCGGCGAGCTGGCGCGTCTCGAGCTGCAGGTCGCCCAGCTGCCGCCGGCGATCGTCGGCGGTCGAACCGCGCAGGCCCTGCTCGGCCTGGCGCAGCCGTTCGAGGGCCCGTTCGGCGTTCTCGCTGGCCCGCGCCGGGTCCTGCTGCTGCAGGCCGGTGGCCGCTCGCCGCATTTCCTCGGCGGCGTCGCGCAGCGTCTGGCGGTTCGGAGCCCGCCGCTGCGCCTCCTGCCCGGCCTGGCCCGTTGCGCCTGGCGACGGTTGCTGGCCCTGCTGCCCCTGGCTGGCCCTGCTGGCCTGACTGGCTGCTGGCCTGATCGCTCTGCTGGCCTTGCGGGCTGCTGCTGACCCGTCGCTGCCGGCTTCGACTGACTGGACTGGTTCGCGGCCTGGCGCTCGCCGTCGGCGCTGCGGGCATCTGCTTGGCCAGCTCCTCGAGCTCGCGGCGCAGCGCCTCCTGGTCGCGGCTCAGGCGCTCGAGCCGCCGCTTCACCGTCTCGGCGTCGAGCTCGCTCGCGGTTGCGGGCCAGGTCGCGCTGCTCGCGGCTCATCGCCTCCTGCCGCCGGGCCAGCTCGCGCAGCCGCTCGAGCGGATCGTCCTCGGCGCGCTCGTCCTGCCGGGTCTCAGAGGCCGCCGGCGTCTCGTAGTTGGTCTGCTGCTGCTTGCGCAGCTCCTGGTCGAAGAGCGACGAGAGGTCCGGCGTGGCGCGGTTGCCGCCGCCGCCCCCGCCGCCCTGCTGGCGCGCCACCTGGCGCCGCCGCACGTCGGACTCGGCCTTCAGCAGCTGGTTGAGCGCCTCGAGTTCGTGCGGCATCGCGGCGCTCGGTCTGCAGGCGTCTCGAGCTCGGTGGCGGCGCGCCGCATCGCCTCGATGGCCAGCCCCATCGGGTTCTGCGCCGACCTCGTTGGCGGTCGCCCGGCCGCGCCGGCGGCGCGGATCGCTGCCGGCTCGGGCCCTGCAGCTGACTGCCCGCCTCCTTGGCGGCCCGCTGCTCCGAGCGCCCGCTGGGCGGTCGCCACCGCCTTCACGTCGTCGGCCGACTGCGCGTCTGGCGCGGCGGCCGCGGGCATCGAGCTTCCAGGTGGCGACGACGATTTCCTTCTGCGCCGCGGCGAGGTCCTGCACCCCCTGCGACTGGCCGCCGGCGGCCATCGCCTGGCTCTGCGCGGCGACGAACTCGTCGTCGAACGCCTTGACCTCGAGGAAGAACATGTCGCTGCGCGTTTCCGACGGCGGCTTGCCGCGGCCGACGTCACGGGCGCGGACGAAGTAGGTGACGAAGTCGCCGGGCGACACCTCGAGGTCCTCGAGGAACAGCAGGTAGCTGCCGCTGGCGGTGAGGCCGTCGCGCGGGCCGGGCAGCGGCACCACCACCTCGGGGTCGCCGGGCTTCTGCAGCACCAGGTCGAGCGCGGTCACGCCGAAGTCGTCGTCGGCGCGGGCTTCGATCAGCACCTCTTCGAGCGGGGTCACCTGGCGGTCGCCGGCCGGCCGCAGCACGCGCACGTCGGGCGGCCGGTCGAGCAGCATGCGGATGAAGTACTCGGTGTCGTCCTGGGCGGTCGCTGCCGTCGTCGTCGACGAGCGTCACGCGGTAGGCGTCGTCGGCGGCCACGGTCGAGCGTGCCGGTCGACGGTGCGGCCGTCGGCACTGCAGCGGCACCGCGAGCCGTCGGCCATGACCAGCGCGCTCGACGCTCACCGGGCGATCGGTCGTGATCGTGAAGCGCACCTCGGTGCCCGACGGGCGCGTAGATGTCGCCGCCGTCGTCCTCGAGCGCGTCGGCAGCCCGAGCGCCGTGGGATAGCGGTACTCGAGGGCGATGCGCTCGACCACCGGCGGGTGGACGACCGTGACCGAGAACTCGTCGGAGCGCGCGGGCGCCGGCGACGACGCTGTAGACGAACGACGCGGTCACGTCGTCGACCGTGGCCGCGTAGCTGCCGTCGTCCTGGCGGGTCATCGGGACCGGCACCGCATCGGCGTCCGCTCGCCGGCGACCAGCGCCGGCGCACGCCATCGGCGCCGCGCACCCGGGCGCGCACGGTCAAGGACTGCCCGGCGCGCACGCGCGCGTTCCCCGGCTCGACGCTGATGCGCGATGCGCGACGGCATCAGGTAGGCGGAGGCCACGCTCGCCGCGTCGCCGAGCGGGCGCACGAACACGGCCGAAGCGCCACCAGCAGCGCCAGCGCCGCGGCCAGCGCGCCGTGCGGCCGCTGCGGGTAGCGCGCCGCCGTCGACGACGACGTCCGGCGCCGAGCGATCGACACCGCGCGGACGGCCGACGTGGCCGAGCCGGTCGGCCATCGCCGGGTGTGGTCGGGGCGGGCGGCGTAGTCGACCGCCGTGACCACGACGTCGTCGAGGCCGCCGTGCCGCTCTTCGACCAGCCGCGCAATCTGCAGCGGGCGTCGGCCGACCGCGCGTGGACCACAGCGCCACGGCCAGCGACGGCCGCGCGCCGCGCTCGACCCCGGCGGCGACCGTAGCCAGCGAGCAGCAGCAGGTCGCGGGACCGAGCAGCCGCACGGTCATGGCCGGTGACGAGCAGCACCGCGCCGGCCAGCCGCCGCGCCCACGGTGAACGCGCGGCCGCCAGGCCAGCGCGGCACGGCGCCGCGCGATCTCGTCGAGGAACGTCCGGAGCGCCTGGAGGCCGTCGGTCATGTCTGTGACCCGCTGAGACTTATCCTACCTTGGGATCCAGCGGCCGGGCGCGGCGCGTCGGCCGCGTCCCGACGCACGCTCTCCGACCACCAGCACGCCGAGCATCACCAGCAGGCCGATCTGCCACAGCCGCTGGGCGTTCTCCTGGACCCGCGCCTCCCCGCCGTCGCGCGGCGCCGGCGCGTCGGGGCTGCGCGGGACCCGGGCGAGAAAGGCCTCGGCCGTCATCGGCGCCGGATCGCTCTCGGCCGCTTGACGTTGACGACCACCAGTGCGGGCGCCGGTGGCCGCTGCGCACCTGTGCGGGCCCGGCGTGGCCGGCACGCCGTCGGGGACGTCGGGCAGCGGTGAAGGCCGAGCGCGACTGCGGGCCCGCCGGTGAGGTAGCGCGCGGTCTCGACGACGAACGGCGCGAAGCTCGGCTCGAGCGGGAAACGGTTCCAGCGGTTGTCGAGGTCGGAGGTGAAGAGCACCAGCACGCCCTCGCCGACGCGCCGCTCGGCGAGCGCCACGCTGCCGCCGGCGAAGCGGGCCAGCACCTCCCAGCCCTGCTCGTCGAGCACGCGCCGATAGCGCTCGATCGGCAGCCGGCTGAGCGCCGACGCCGAGCCGGTGAGCCGCCGCAGCATCGGGTGACGGCGGTCGGCCGGCACGAGCGCGGCCTCGTCGCCCGACGCCTACGACCGGTTCGGGCGCCAGCCGCAGCGGCAGGCCCAGCACTTCGGACAACGTCGGCACGTCGACGTCAGGTCCGAGCGACAGCCACACCCGGCCGCCGCTCGGCCAGGTAGGCGGCGACGCGTCGCCCGGGCCGGCGCGGGTCAGCGTCCGCGTGCCGACGACGACCAGCGCGTCGGGCCGCGCGGCGGCCGAGATCGAGCCGCCGGCCGTCGACGACGGCGCACCTCGGCGGCGGCCCCGGCGCGGCGGCTTCGAGCGCGCGCTGCACGTACAGCCCGGTCGTCGCCGACTCGGGCGGGTCGGCGGTGAGCACGAGCACCGACGCCGGGGCGGCCGCGGTCGAGCGCCAGGTACCGCGTGTTGTCGGCGGCATAGCCTTCGCGTGTCGTCGACCGCACACCTCGGCGGCGCCGGTGGCCGGCCACGTCGCCGTCAGCCGGACCTCGGCCGACGCCGCGGCGCCGAGCTCGATCGCGCGCCGCGCGCCAGCTGGCGGCCGCCGACCCGGGCGTGCACGCGTGGCGACGCGCGGGCCGGGCGCGTAGCTCTGCACCACCGCGGTCAGCACGCCGTCGTCGATGCGCACGCTGGTCACGGCCAGGTTGCCGGCGGGCGGCGCCACGGCCTGCAGCGCGACCTCGACCGCGTCGGGCGTCGGCGCCGACGTCGCGGCGTCCCAGCCGCCGGCTCTGCACGTCGGTCACGACGACGATGCGGCCGCCGCCGCGGCCCGAGCGCTTCGGCGGCCCGGGCGAGCGCGGAGGTATAGCGCGTGCCGCCGGCGCCGGGCGTGCAGCGCGCTCGACCGCCGCGGCCGCGGCCGCGCGCGGTCGACGGTCGGCGCCACGACGAGATCGGCGCGATCGTCGAACGCGACGACGCCGACCAGGTGCGTCGCCGGCGCCGCGTCGACCGCCGCCGACGCCAGGCGCACCGCCTCGGGCCATTGCCCGGGGGCGCCGAGGCTGAGCGAGCGATCGACGGCGACGATGCGTCGCCGGCGCCGCCACCGCCGCGCCGCCCGAGACGAAGTACGGCCGCGCGAACGACACCGCCAGCAGCACGAGCGCCGCGGCGCGCAGCGCCAGCAGCAGCAGGTCGCGCAGCCGGCGCCGCTCGTGGCGCTCGACCGGCGCCTCGGGCAGCATCTGCATCGCCGGGAAGTCGACGACGCGATCGGTGCGCCGCCGGAACAGGTGCAGCAGCACCGGAATCGCCACCGCCAGCAGCGCCGACCAGAAACGCGGGCGCGAGGAAGCTGAGGCCCATCACGCCCGCCCTCGCGCCGAGAGGTAGGCCATCAGCGCCAGGTCGAGCGGCTGCGACGTGTCGAGCAGGTGGTAGTCGATGCCGGCGCCGCCGAGCTCGCGGCGGTAGGTGGCGATGAACTGCTCGATCCGCTCGAGATAGCGCGTCCGCGCACCGCGGCCGGATCGGCGAAGACCTCGGCCGCGGTCTCGACGTCGCGGAACCGCGCCGCGTCGTCGAAGGTGAAGCGCAGCTCCTCGCGGTCGAGCAGGTGGAAGACGATGACGTCGGTGCCGCGCTGGCGGAAGTGCCGCAGGCCGTCGATGACCCGCGCCGGCTCGTCGAGCAGGTCCGAGATGACCACGACCAGGCCGCGCTTGGCCAGCACCTTGGCCAGGTCGCCGAGCGGCTTGGCGACGTCGGTGCGCTGGCCCGACCGGCAGCCGTTCGAGCGCCAGCAGCACCGTCTTCAGATGGCCGGCGCGGGCGCTCGGCGGCACCCGGTGGACGATCGCGGTCGTCGAAGGCGATGAGGCCGACGGCGTCGCGCTGGCGGTGCATCAGGTAGGCCAGCGACGCCGCCAGGTAGCAGCCGTACTCGCGCTTGGTGACCGCGCCCGAGCCGTAGCTCATCGAGCCGCTCACGTCGAGCAGCAGGTGGCAGTCGAGGTTGGTGTCCTCCTCGAACTTCTTGACGTAGTGGCGATCGGAGCGGGCGAAGACCTTCCAGTCGATGGTGCTCAGCGCGTCGCCGGGGATGTACTGCCGGTACTCGGCGAACTCGACGCTGAAGCCGCGGAACGGGCTGCGGTGCAGCCCGCTCAGCACGCCTTCGACGATCGTCTTGGCCTTGAGGTCGAGCGTGCCGAGCCGCGCCAGCACCGCCGGGTCGAGATAGCGGGTCTGGGCCGGCCATGGCATTCCTACAGCCCGCTGGCCGGCGGCGGCACGGCCTGCAGCAGCCGCTCGACGATGCCGTCGGCGGTGATGCCCTCGGCCTCGCCGTAGAAGTTCGGAATGCACGCGGTGGCGCAGGATCGGCGCCGCCAGCGCCTGGATGTCCTTGACCGACGACGTGATGGCGGCCGTGGATGAGCGCCCGCGCCTTGCCGCCGAGGATGAGCGCCTGCGAGGCCCGCAGCCCGGCGCCCCACTTGACGTACTTCTCGACGAACTCGAGCTTGGGCCCGCGGCCCGGCCGCGACGCGTCGACCAGCCGCACCGCGTAGCGCGCCACCTCCTCGGCCACCACCACCTGGCGCACGTAGCCGTGGAAGCCAGGATGTCGTCGCCGCTCAGCACCTGCTCGGGCTTGTGGTGGCCGCTGCCGGTCGTCTGGGTGACGACGCGCACCTCGTCGTCCTCCGAGAGGTACGACATCGTCACGTTGAACATGAAGCGATCGAGCTGCGCCTCGGGCAGCGGATAGGTGCCCTCGAGCTCGATCGGGTTCTGGGTCGCCAGCACGAAGAACGGCCGTTCGAGCGCGTAGGTGCGGCCGGCGGCGGTGACGTGGAACTCCTGCATCGCCTCGAGCAGCGCCGCCTGGGTCTTGGGCGGCGTGCGGTTGATCTCGTCGGCGAGCAGGATCTGCGCGAAGATCGGCCCGCGCACGAAGCGCAGCGCGCGCACGCCGTCGGCCTCGTCGAGGATCTCGGTGCCGGTGATGTCGGCCGGCATCAGGTCGGGCGTGAACTGGATGCGCTTGAAGCGTCAGGTCGAGGATGCTGGCGAGCGTCTTGATGAGCAGCGTCTTGGCCAGCCCCGGCACGCCGGTGAGCAGGCAGTGCCCGCCGGTGAACAGCGCGATCAGCACCTGATCGACGACCTCGTCCTGCCCGACGATCACCAGCCGCAGCTGCTCGAGAATCCGCGTGCGCCCCGCCGCGACGCGGGACGCCAGATCTTCGCCGTGCTCTTCCGCCGTCTGCTTCATGCCGTTCCTGTCCTGGTTCGCGCCGGTCCGGCTCGCGTCGTCTCGGTCCCAGCCCCGAGCCCGCGCCCCAGTCCGCTAGTGCGTCAGCGTGTAGACGACCTCGTTGATCATCATCTGGTAGGCCACCGCCGTCCACTTCAGATAGCCGGGATATTCCTCGGCGTTCGACCACTCCCAGCCGTCGCCCATGTCGGTGTTCCAGTTGATGAGCACCATCGGCCGGCCGGCGTCGTCGAGGATGGCCCGCAGCCGCGCCGTGAAGCCGCCCTTCTCCCAGGTGCGGCCGTTGAAGAACGACCCGAGCCCGGGCACCTGCGGATAGCGGTCGAGCGTGTAGAAGCACGAGAAGATCGGGTGCGACGGCGGCAGATCGACGATCTCGCGGTCGGGGAACACCTTGGCCAGCTGCCGCACGGTCAGGTCCCACTCGAACGAGCCGTGGAAGTCGTCGAGGGTCAGGGTCCCGCCGCGCAGCAGGAACTCGCGCAGCGTGGCCGCCTCGTCGTCGCTGAGCACCAGGTTGCTCGGCTCGACCAGATAGAGCCACGGGTACTGCCACAGCCGCGGATCGTCGAGCGCCATGACCAGCGGCTCGCCGACCTCGATGGCGGTGGCCGTCTGCACGCCGGCGCGACAGGTTCTGCTCGGCGGCCGGCGCGTCGATCGCCCACGGGTCGTCCCAGAACCCGAAGCGCGTGCGCATCGCCAGGTCGCCGGTCGTCGGCGTGTACTTCACGCGGACGAACGTCCACTGCAGCCCGGCCAGCCGGTCCTCCTTGAAGACGCCGGCCTGGGCCACGGCGTCGCGGACCAGCGACGACACCGCCGGGCACGACCAAGGCGACCAGGGCGACCGCGGCGGCCACGAGCGGCCCGTGCCGCCGGACCCGCCGCGTCGCGATCGGCCGGCCGCGCGGCCGCGGCCGCCGTCATTGGCGCGGCTCCACCAGCCGCAGCAGCAGCTCCTGCGCGCGGACGTAGGACGGCGCCACCTCGAGCGCGAGCAGCGCCTGCCGCTTGGCGTCGTCGCGGGCGCCGGTCTTCTCGAGCGCCTCGCCGAGGTCGGCGTGGGCGCCGGCGCGATCCTGCGCGCCCGGCGGCGATCGCGACGCGGAAGGCCTGCAGCGCCGCCGGCACGTTGCCGTCGGCCAGGGCGAAGCGGCCGAGCTCGGAATGCGCCGCGGCGTCGAACGGATCGACGGCGACGAGCTTGGCCAGCGCCGCCTTGCGGCGCGGCGGCGTCGGCCGGCTGGTCGAGCAGGCCGACCAGCTGACGCGCCGAGCTCACGTCGGTGTGGTCGTTGGTCGGTCAGGGTCTCGAGCGCCCGGGCGGCGCCGGCCTTGTCGCCGCGCTTCAGCGGCGAGCGCGGCGATCCGCGCCTGCGGGCTGCCTTCGCCGCGTGGCAATCGGCACCAGCGCCGCGGCGCGCTCGTAGGCGGCCAGCGCCGCCGTCGGGGTCGCTGCCTTCCGAGCGCGCGGCCCGAGCGCCAGCTGCACCGGGAAGCTGCCGGGGTTGGCGCGTGGCCAGGGCCCGCAGCCGCTCGGCGCGGCTCGTCGCCCTCGAAGCCCTCGGGCGTCGCCAGCGCCCGGCGCAACCGGCCGAAGCGCTCGTCGAGGAAGACGTCGAAGGTCTTCTGCAGGTCGTCGATCGACACCGTCAGCGCCTTCTGGATCGCCTGCTCGGTGTCGAGGTCGTCGGCGAACACCCGCACCAGCTCGCGCAGCGCCGGTTCCTTGAAGCGCGCGACGATGTGCTCGACCAGCAGCGACGCCTCGTAGTAGGCGAGCGAGATCAGTCTCGGGGTTGCTGAACCCGGAGTTGAGGTCGCGCAGCCGCATCACCTGCTTGCGCTCCATCGCGCCGGCGAAGGTGACCTCCATCTCGCGGCCCCACTCGCGGCCGGGCGCGCGTCTCCTCCCACACCGAGATGCCCTCGGTGAGCCAGCGCGGCACGCGCTGGTTCGAGAGCTGCAGGGTGATCACGTGGGCCAGCTCGTGCCACAGCGTGGCGCCCCAGTTGAACTCGCCCGGCGGCCGGGCCTTGGGCGAGTCCATGGTGACGACGCGGCCGAAGCAGGCGCCGAGCGCGCCGATCATCCCGGGCAGGCCGAGCGTCCGCACCGCGAAGTCGTCGTGGCGCGGGAAGACCTCGATCAGGATCGGCCCGGTCGGCGTGAAGTTCCACTGCTTGGACAGCTTGGCCAGCGCCTCCTTGCGCCAGCGCCGGCACGTACTCGCGCATCACCGCCGGCCTCGTCGGGATGCAGCCGGATCACCATGTCGCCGTCGCGAATCGTCTCGAAGTCGTCGAGGGTGTCGAGCAGGCCGAGCAGGTTGTAGGTGACGGCGTCGTACGGGTCGCCGCGGAACGCCGTCTCGAGCGCGCGCCGGGCGCCGCGCTCGTCGCCGGCGCGCATCAGGTGCGCGCCCAGATCGGCGAAGGCCCGGTAGTTCTCGCGGTCGAGCGCCGATGGCCTTGCGGGCGAACTCGGCGGCCTCGTCGAAGCGGTAGGCGCGGGCCGACACGCCGCCGATCACCCGGTGCACCTCGCCGTAGAGCGGGTTGATCTTGAGCACCGCCTCGGTGGCCGCGGCCTGGTCGGCGGTGCGCTTCTCGAGCCAGGCGAGCGCCGCCGACAGCGACAGCGCCTCGAGGTGGTTCGGGTTGATCGCCAGCGCCTTGTCGATCTCGGCCTTGGCGTCGGCACGCTTGACGTCGTCGAGCGCCAGCTGGGCCAGCAGCACGTGCGCGCCGGCCTCGTTGGGGTTCACCGCCAGCGTCTGCTGCGCCAGCTTGCGCGCCAGCGGCGGGTTGTCCTCGGCCACGGTGCGGGCCATGCCCAGCAGCGCCGCCGGGTGCTGGGCGTCGCCGCGCAGCGCCGCCTCGAACGATCGCGCCGCTTCGCTGCGCTCGTACTTCTCGAGGAACAGCTCGCCCCAGGCGATGTTGGCGGTCGACGTCGGTGGGCGCCCGGGCGACCGCTTCGCGGAAGAAGTCGTTGGCCTGCTGGAAGCGGCCGAGCGCGCGCGCCGCCCGGCCCGGCCCGCACGTAGTCGGCGCGCCGCCGCCCCGGCGATGTCGCGCGACAGGATGAGCGACAGCGTGCGCATCGCCTCGACGCGTCGGCCCTGCAGCCGGCGCAGGATGCCCAGTTCGACCGCGGCGTCGCCGATCGGATTCTCGGACACCGCCGGCTGCAGCACCTTCTCGGCCTCGGCGTAGCTGCCCGACGGCGACGTAGGCGCGGGCGCGCAGCACCGCCGCCGCCGGGTCGTCGCCGAGCGGCGCGGCGAGCGTGTGCACCTCGTCGTAGCGGCCGGTGAGCAGCGCGCGCTCGGCCGCGGCGCGGCCGCCCGGTGCCGACTGCGCGACGAGCGTCGACGGGCCGGCACGCGAGCCCGGCCAGCAGCAGGCGAGCACCTCGCGCAGCGACGAGCGGCGGCCGGCGGCAGGGGGAGAAGGCGCCTGTCATGGTCGGTCTCGGCTCAGTATACGGCCTCGGTTCACGTGCCCGTACAGACGGTGTGGCCGGCGCGCGTTGGCCGGCGCGGCGCGCCGACGCGTGCGCTCAGAACAGCGGGCGCCAGGTGAAGAACAGGACCGCGGCGAAGGCCTGCAGGCCGGCGAACACGACGAACCACACCGTGCGCTGCCGGGCCGGGACCACGTCGGCCAGCCACAGGAAGGTCGGGAAGAGCACCGCCGTCGCGCGGCCCGACCGACAGCCAGCCGCCGCTGGCGAGCGACGGCACGAGGTTCAACACCAGCAGCGCCGCCGGCGCGGCGCCGAAGCGGCGGGCGATCGGCCACGAGGCCGACGGCCACCAGCGCGGCGGCCAGGATGTTGAGGAAGTCGGGCACGTTGCTGGACGACGTACTGATAGAGCGCCCTGCTCGCCGACCGACTCCCACTCCCCCGCCAGGAACGCCGCCACGCCGAGGTTCTGCCGGCCCCACGCCACCTGCAGCCGGATCCACATGAACGGGTCGCCGGTGCGGTCGTAGACGTAGGCCGAGTAGATGCAGCATGCCGAAGCCCGGGGCGGCCGCGACGATCAGCCGATCGGCCAGGCTGCCCCAGCCGCCCGGCCGGCCGCTGCAGCCGGCCGCCGCGCCACAGCGGCGCGAGCACCGAGCAGCGCGAGCGGAATCGACAGCAGGCAGCCGTTCGGCCGCGTCAGCCCGGCCAGCAGGCCCCAGCCGAACGCCGGCCAGCGCTCGTCGCGGCGCAGGTGGTACCACGCGCCGAGCATCGCCAGCAGGAACAGCCCCTCGGTGTAGGCCGCGCTGTAGAAGATCGCGAACGGGATAGAGGCAGGCGAAGGCGCACGGCCGCCGCGGCGCGGTCGGCGTCCATCTGCTCGCGGGCGAGGCGGTAGAGATAGCGCGCCGCCCAGGCGAAGGCGAGCATCGAGAGCAGGGTGCCGCTCCACAGCGTCTGGCGCGCCGACCACCAGCGACGCCGGCCGACATCAGCACCGGGAACGCCGGGAAGAACACCAGGTTCTGCTGGCGATCGAACCGGTTCGGCAGGTACTCGTAGCCGTAGGTGGCGATCTGCAGGTACCAGCCGGCGTCGAACCGGGCCGGCAGGTTGCCGAGCTTCGTTGTCGGCGACGCGAAACGGCGCGCGGCCCTCCGGGAAGCCGATGGCGTGCGCGGCCATCAGGCCCAGCACCAGGACGCCGACCCGGCTGGCGATGACCATCGGGCCGATCGCGCGCGTCACCTCGTCGCGCCGCCAGCGGGCCAGGCCGTCGCCGAGCCGCACCGGCATCGAGGGCGTGCGCCACGCGGCGTGACGCGCCAGTCCGATGAGCAGCGCCACCACGATCGGACGCCACCACGACGTGACCGAGACCCGCACGCCGGCGATCTCGGTGCGGAAGCCGCCGGTGATCACCGCCGACAGGCCGACCAGCAGCGAGCACGCACCACGACGAGCATCGGCGACCCGACACCACCAGCGCGGCGCCGGCGCGACGGCCCGGACGCAGCGGCGCGGCGCAGCGGCGCGTCGGCGCGATCATCGGCGTCCCAGCGCGCGATCCTCGACGGCGATGCGCCGCCGCAGCAGCCAGCCGAAGCCGACCAGCGCGCCGCGCCGGTGATCGGCGCCCACACGGTGAGCGCGACGCCGGCGATCTCGCCGCACACGGCGACGTAGTTGGGATGGCGCAGCAGCCGATACGGACCGCGCGTCACCAGCGGGTCGCCCGGCGGCACCAGCACGCGGAACGTCCAGCGCCAGCCGAGCGACGAAATCGCCCAGGCCTTGAGCGCCTTGGCCGCGCCGAACACCGCCAGGCCGGCGCCGAGCAGCCGCCGGCGGCGCCGGCCCGGTCAGCGCGCCCTCGAGCGCCCATCAGCCACGAAGCCGCAGCGGATAGGCCCACTGCATCGCCGGTAGACGTCGTCGGCGGGCTCGACGGCGCCGCGCGCATCGCAGCACGCGCGGCGTTGTAGGCCGACAGCGCCGCCTCGCCCGCCATCACGGCGAGCACGGCGAGCACCGTGGCGCGCGGCGATGCTCACCGCGACGGGCACGGCGCCTCCGGCCGGCGCGCGGCGGCGGCCGACGTCGCCGGCGTAGCAGACCATCGCCTCGAACAGCGCGCGGCCAGCGCCCGCGCGACGAGCGCCGCGCCGCGCAGCGCGCCGGCTGCCGACCAGGCCGCGCACCGCGCGGTTGAAGCGCCACTTGCCGGCGAAGGCGGCGCGGCGGCGCCGGGCGAGCACCGCTGGCGCGCGCCGTCGGCGGCCGAGCTCGCCGCGCAGCACCGCGTCGGCGACGTCGGCGGCGATCTCGGCGCCGGCCAGCGCCAGGCGGATGCCGTCGCCGGTCATCGGGTCGATGAACCCGGCGGCGTCGCCGGCCAGCAGCAGCCCGGGCGCGCCCGGCACGGCGACATCCATGGCCATCGGGCCGAGCACCACCGGCGCGCGAGGCCAGTCGCGCGCCGGCTGAAGCGCGACGCGGTCCAGCGGATCGCTGCCGCGCGGCGGCGAGCATCGCCGCGGCCGGCGTCGGTCACCGCGGCGCGGGCCGCGGCGTACGGCACGACCAGGCAGACGTTGGTGAGGCCCGACGGCACCGGCGCGATGCCCGAGGTAGCGGCCGGCGCGCACGTGCATCTCGCCGTAGTCCGGCGCGCACGCCGGCGACGCCGCTCGACGTAGGCGCCCATCGCCCAGCGCCGCGGCCGGCGCGGCGTCGCGGCCAGGCCCAGACCGGCCGCCAGCGTCGAGCGGCGGCCGTCGGCGCCGATGACCAGCCGCGCCGGATGGACCGGCGTCTCCGGCGCGCGGTCGCACGCGCACGCCGGTGACCCGCCCGCCGCGAGCACCGCGCGCGGCCACCGGCGTGCGCCTCGCACACCGCCACGCCGGCCCGCGCCGCCTCGCGCAAGCAGCCACGCGTCGAGGTCGGCGCGGGTCACGCTCAGGCCGGCGACGCCGTCGGGATAGGTGCCACACACCGCCACGCCGCCCGGGCCCGCTCAGGCGCATGCCGCGAATCGGCTGGCCCATCGCGGCGCAGCGGCGCCAGGTCGAGGTGGCGGGCGAGCACGGCGAGCGCTCCCGGGATTCAGCGTGTCGCCGCAGAGCTTCGGGCGCGGGAACCGGTCGCGATCGAACAGCCGCACGCGCCAGCCGCGCCGCGCCAGCAGCAGCGCCGACGAGCGCCCCGGCCGGGCCGCCGCCGACCACCGACGACGTCGTCGGGCCGGTCGGGCTCACGCCACGGCTCCCAGCACCAGCGCGCTGTTCTTCGATCCGAAGCCGAGGCAGTTGCAGAGCGCCGCGGCCGGCCGGGCGGCGCGGCCGCTCGCCCGGCAGGAAGTCGAGATCGCAGGCCGGATCCGGATCGATGAGGTTGATGGTCGGCGGCAGGAAGCCGCGGTCGAGGGCCAGCGCGGTGGTGACCACGCCGGCGGCGCCGCTGGCGCCCTGCGGGTGCCCGATCATCGACTTGGTGGACGAGCCCGGGCAGGCGCTCGGCCAGCGCCCCGAAGGCCCGGCGCGTGCAGCGCGCCTCGACCGCGTCGTTCAGCTGCGTCGACGTGCCGTGGTAGTTCACGTAGCCGATCTCGTCGAGGGCGCGGCCCGACCTTGGCCACCGCCGTCTGCATGCAGCGCACGATCTCGTGGCCGTCGGGATCCATCTGCACGCGATGGTAGGCGTCGCAGGTCGAGGCGTAGCCGTCGATGGTGGCGTAGACGTGCGCGCCGCGGGCCCGGGCGCGATCTTCGCGCTCGACCACCACCATCCACGCGCCTTCGCCGAGCACGAAGCCGTCGCGGCCGCGGTCGAAGGGCCGCGACGCCTCGCCCGGGCCGGTCGTTGTAGCGGGTCGACACGGCGCGCATCCGCGAGAAGCCGAAGATCATGCCGGGCAGGACGCAGCCGTCGGTGCCGCCCGAGAGGATCACGTCGGCGTCGCCGGCCCGCACCAGCGCCGCCGCGTAGCCGATGGCGTCGGTCGACGACGTGCAGCCGGTCGACAGCACGTGGCTCACGCCGCGCAGGCCGAGCGAGATCGACATCTCGCTCGAGACCATCCCGCAGATGCCGACGGCGATGGCGTAGGGCGTGACCTGTCCGGCCGCCGTTGGTGAAGAAGTCGTGGTACTGGCGCTCGCCGACGTCGATGCCGCCGCCGCCGCTGCCGATGATCACCCCGGCGCCCGGCTCGCCGACCCGCAGCCCGGCGTCGCGCCACGCCTCGCGGCCGGCGAGCACGCCGAAGAGCGCGGCGCGCGAATAGCGGCGCGGATCGGCGCGCGAGGCCCAGTCGGCGGCGTCCTCGCCGTCGACGACGACCGCCGCCGAGATGTCCACCGGCGGCACGTCGGCGGCGACCCGGCAGGCGTAGTCCGAGGCGTCGAAGGCCGAGATCGCCCGCGTGCCGCTGACGCCGCGCGACACGTGCGTCCCAGAACACGTCGCGGCCGAGGCCGTAGGTCGAGACGACGCCGATGCCGGAGATGACGATGCGAGGTGCGGGCACGCTGGGGCACGCTGTCCGGGGCGTCAGAGGCCGGCGCTGGCTGGCGTCCCTATAATACGTGTCTCGCCCACGCGTCATGCCGTCCTCCGAGCGTCCGTCGCGTGCCGGACTCGCCGTGGCCTGGCTGGGCGGCGCCGCGTTTGTGGCCGCGCTCGGCCATCTACGTCCACTTCTTCCTGGTGCGGACTCGCCACGCCGGGCCGCGGCGTCGTGGCCGACTGGCGGCTGGCCCTGGCCTGGAACGCCGCGCTCTTCGTCGTGTTCGCCGCGCATCACAGCGTGATGGCGCGCGCCGGCGCCAAGGCCTGGCTCGACGCGGCGGCTGCCGCGCCGCCTACGAACGCAGCGCTCTACGTCTGGATCGCGTCGGCGCTGCTGGTGCTGGTCACGCTCGGCGCTGGCAGCGGGTGCCCGGCGTGGTCTACGCAGGCGCCGGCCCGTGGGCGTGGGCGCTCGTCGCGCTGCAGGGGCTGGGCGTCGTGCTGACCGTGGCCGCGGCGCGGGTGCTGCAGCGCCACCGACCTGGCCGGCATCCGTCAGGCGCGCGCGCCGACCGCCGCGGACCGACGTGCGGAGGTGTGGCCGTACACCCTGGTCCGGCACCCGATCTACCTGGGCTGGGCGCTCACCGTGCTGGCGGCGCCGACCATGACCGTCGATCGGCTGTGGTGGGCGCTGCTCAGCACCGGCTACCTGGTCATCGCCATGCCTTGGGAGGAGCGTAGCCTTTCCGCTGTCGCGGGGCCGGCGTACCAGGCGTACTGCCGGCGGGTGCGCTGGCGGATGGTGCCGGGGCTGTACTAGCCCGGGCCCCGAGCCGCGCGCGAGCGCCGAGCCCCGGCTCGTCGTCCTCGTCGTCCACCTTCGGCAGGCCTTCGATCTGGTCGACGAAGACCAGCGAGTGCATCGACGGAATCTCGAAGCGCTTGCCGCACGTCTTACAGGTGAGCTCGTCGTCGACGCGGATGAGGTGGTCGCGCAGCTTGGCGAACTTCGCCTTGTCGTCGGCGTCGGCGTTGGCGCGGCGGCCGGTCCTTCTTGGTGCGCCGCACCCAGCGCAGCTGGTAATCGTTCGTCGCGGCGGCAGCGCGGGCACGTGTAGCGGCCGCTGCGCTGCTCGGGTCGCTCGGTGAAGAAGGCGCGTTCGTCGAGAGCCATGCCGCGGATCTTAGCAGTCCGGACCGCCCGGGCCGCGTATGATCACGGCAGCGCGCGTCGATGCGCGCATCGTCTCATGGCCGAACCGCAGACGCCTCCCCTTGCCGACCTCGCCTGCCCGTGCTGCCGCTGCGCCGCACGGTGGCGTTCCCGCTCACCCTCCAGCCGCTGGCGGTGAACCGGCCGCCATCGGTCGAGTCGGTCAACACCGCGCTCGCCAGCGACCGGATGCTGCTGCTGGTGCTGCAGACCACCGACGCCGACGAGGCCGATCCGGCCCAGCTCGAAGTCGGTCGGCACGATCTGCATCGTGCGCCAGATGGCGCGCGCCGAGCACGGGCTGAACATCATCTTCGAAGGCGTCGCGCGCGTGCGCGTCAAGACCGTGAGCCGCGACCGGCACGACGATGCGGGCCGAGGTCGAGCCGCTGCCCGAGCGACGTCGACACCGGCGTCGAGACGCGAAGCCTACGAGCGCCGCATCCGCGAGCTGGCCGAGCGGGCGGTGACGCTGGCCACCGGCGCCTCGGCCGAGGTGCGCCAGCTGGTGCTGGGCATCGAGGACCCGCTGCGGCTCACCTACCTCCTCGGCTCGATGCTCGACGCCTCGGCCGAAGGAGAAGCAGGACATCCTCGCCGCCGATCCGCTGGTCCGAAGAAGCTCGAGCTCGTGCACGCGCTGCTCGCCCGCGAGGTCTCGGTGCTCGAGCTGAAGGGCAAGATCGAGTCGCAGGCGCAGGCCGAGATGTCCGAGTCGCAGCGCCAGTACTACCTGCGCCAGCAGCTCAAGGCGATTCAGGAGCAGCTCGGCGAGGGCGAGGCCAGCGAGGTGACCGAGCTGCGCGAGAAGGTCGCAGCCGCTGGCCTGCCCGAGCCGCGTCGACGCTGGCGGTCGAGCGCGAGATCGATCGGCTGGCGCGCATGGGCGGCAGCGGCTCGGGCGAAGCGCAGATGATCCGCACCTACCTCGACTGGGTGCTCGAGGTGCCGTGGGCGGTGACCACCGCCGGATCGCATCGACCCGGTGGCGGCGCGCGTGGTGCTCGACGAGGACCACTACGACCTCGACAAGGTGAAGGATCGCATCGTCGAGTACCTGGCCGTCCGCAAGCTCAAGGGCGACATGAAGGGGCCGATCCTGTGCTTCGTCGGCCCGCCCGGCGTCGGCAAGACCTCGCTCGGCCAGTCGATCGCCCGGGCCATGGAGCGCAAGTTCGTCCGCATCTCGCTCGGCGGCGTGCGCGACGAGGCCGAGATCCGCGGCCATCGCCGCACCTACATCGGCGCGCTGCCCGGCCGCATCGTCCAGGCGCTCGAAGCAGGCCGGCTCGATGAACCCGGTGTTCATGCTCGACGAGCTCGACAAGCTGGCCGTCGGCTTCCAGGGCGACCCGGCGGCGGCGCTGCTCGAGGTGCTCGACCCGGCGCAGAACCACACCTTCCGCGACCACTACCTCGAGGTGCCGATCGACCTGTCGAAGGTGCTGTTCATCGCCACGGCCAACCAGCTCGGGCCGGTGCACCCGGCGCTGCTCGATCGGATGGAGATCATCTCGCTGCTCGGGCTACACCGAAGAGGACAAGATCCACATCGCGCGCACGTACCTGATCCCGCGCCAGCTCACCGAGCACGGCCTGGGCCCGCAGGCGTTGACGCTCGACGACGCCGCGCTGCGGCGTCGTGATCGCCGAGTACACGCGCGAGGCCGGCGTGCGCAGCCTCGAGCGGCTGCTCGGCACCATCGCCCGCAAGGTCGCGGCGCAAGGTCGTGACCTCCGGCGCGCCGATCGGCAGCGACCACCGACACGGTCGGCCGCCGACGACATCGACGACTACCTCGGCCCGGCGCGCTTCAAGAAGGAGGTGGCGTTCCGCACCTCGCGGCCCGGCGTGGCCACCGGCCTGGCCTGGACCGAGGCCGGCGGCGACGTGCTGTTCATCGAGGCCTCGCTGCTGCCCGGCGGCAAGGAGCAGATCATCCTCACCGGCCAGCTCGGCAACGTGATGCAGGAATCGGCGCGGGCGGCGGTCAGCCACATCCGCTCCGACGCCGCGCAGCTGGGCGTCGACCCGGCGTTCCTGAGCCACCGGGATCTGCACGTGCACGTGCCGGCCGGCGCGATTCCCAAGGACGGCCCGTCGGCGGGCGTGACCATGGCCACCGCGATCCTGTCGGCGGCGACCGGCCGGCCGGTGCGCGAGGACGTGGCGATGACCGGCGAGATCACCCTGAGCGGCCTGGTGCTGCCGGTCGGGCGGCATCCGCGAGAAGGCGCTGGCGGCGCGGCGGTTCGGCATCAAGACGGTGATCCTGCCGGCGCTGAACGAGCCCGACCTGGTGGACATCCCCGAGGAGCTGCGCCGCGACATGACCTTCGTGTTCGCGCGCACGCTCGACGACGTGCTGCAAGGCGGCGCTGCCGGCGGCCGGCACCGGCCGTCGGCGAGGCTCCGCCAGGGCCGGCGCGTGAGCTGCGGCCGCTCGTCTACTACATCTCGGGCCACGGCTTCGGCCACGCCTCGCGCTCGATCGAGGTCGTGAACGCGGTGCTCGAGCGCCGGCCCGGCCTGCCGGTGCACATCCGCACGGCGGCGCCGCGCTGGCTGTTCGATCTCACGGTGCGCGGGCCGTTCGTCCTCGACGTCGATCGACACCGACCCCGGGGTGGTGCAGCACGACAGCCTGAGCCTCGACGCCGCCGAGACGGTGCGGCGGGCCGACCGCCTACGTCGCCGACTCTGCCGGCGCAGGCGGCACGCGAGGCCCAGGTGCTGCGCGACCTGCGACGCCGGCGCTCGTCGTCGCCGACATCCCGCCGCTCGGGCCTCGAGGCCGCGCGGCTGGCCGGCGTCCCGGCGATCGCGCCTCGGCAACTTCACCTGGGACTGGATCTACCGCGACTACCCGGGCGGTGGCGGCCGCCGCCGACGCGCATCGGCGAGGTCTACCGGCGCGCCGGCCGCGCGTTCCGCCTGCCGCTCGCCGGCGGCTTCGACGACCTTCGCCGAGGTGACCGACCTCCCGTTCGTCGCCCGCCACGCCCGCCACGCGCCGGCCGACACGCGGGCGCGGCTCGGCCTGCCCGAGGGCCGGCTGGCGCTGGTGTCGTTCGGCGGCTACGGCGTCGCCGGCATCGATCTCGACGCGCTCAGCCGCACCGACGGGCTGGACGCTGCTCGTCAGCGCCAGCGTGCCGTTCGGGCCCGACCGCGTGCCGCTGGCCGCAGGCCGCCGCCCGCGGCGCGCTCTTCCCGCTCGACGAGCCGGCGATGTACGCGCAGGGGCTGCGCTACGAGGACGTCGTCGCCGCGGTGGACGTCGTCGTGACCAAGCCGGGCTACGGGATCATCAGCGAGTGCCTGGCCAACGACACGGCGCTGCTCTACACCGACCGCGGCCACTTCATCGAGTACGACGTGCTGGTCCGCGAGATGCCGCGCCACGTGCGCTGCGCCTACCTGCCGCAGGCCGAGATCCTGCGCGGGCACTGGCAGGACGCGCTCGACGCGGTCGTGGCGGCGCCGCCGTCCCGAGGCGCCGCTGGCGACCAACGGCGCGGCGGTGGCCGCCGACTGGATCGTCTCGCAGCTCGACTGACGACGGCGGCGGCCCGCCCGCAGCCGGACGGTATACTCCTGCCCTGTGTCACCGATCCCCGGTCCCCGGTCCCCGCTTTCAGGAGTCCTGCGATGATTTCCCGCCGCTCGCTCATCACCTCCGGCGCCATGGCCGCCGGCGCCCTCAGCGTGCCCCGCGGCGCCGACCAGGCCGCCGCCCAGTCGGCGCCAGCCGCCGTCGATTGCCGCGCTGACGCCGATGCGCGGCGGGGTCGACGCCGATCTCGCGCGACGAGCGCCGCGGCCGCGTCGAGAAGGCGCGGCGGCTGATGGCCGACCACAAGATCGACGCGCTGCTGCTCACCGGCGGCACCTCGCTCGTCTACTTCAGCGGCATCCAGTGGGGCCTGAGCGAGCGGCTGTTCGCGCTGGTCGATCCCCAAGGCCGGCGAGCCGTTCGTGGTCTGCCCGGCGTTCGAGGAGGACCGGGCGCGCGAGCAGTTCGCGACCAGCCCGTTCACCGGCACCGCCGACGTGCGCACCTGGGAGGAGCACGAGAGTCCCTACGCGCGGGTCGCCCAGGGACTGAAGGAGCGCGGCATCGCCGCCGGTCAGCTCGGCATCGAAGAGACGGTGCGCCACATGTTCGTCGACGGCGTGGCTCAGGCGGCGCCGGCGCTGAAGCTCGTCAGCGGCACGCCGGTGACCGCCGGCTGCCGCGTGGTCAAGGACGCGCACGAACTGGCGCTGATGAAGCACGCCTCGGCGGTGACGCTGAAGGCCTACGAAGCGGCCTGGAAGGCGCTGAAGCCGGGCATGACGCAGCGCGACTTCCAGGGGCTGATCGCCGCCGCGCACAACGCCCTCGGCTACCCCGGCGGCGCCAGCGCGCAGACCGCCGAGTACTCGGCGCTGCCGCACGGCTCGATCACGCCGCAGGTCATCAAGGAGGGCGACGTCGTCCTCATCGACGGCGGCTGCGCGGTCGAGGGCTACCAGTCGGACATCAGCCGCACGTTCGTCCTCGGCAAGGCCACCGACAAGATGAAGAAGGTGTTCGACCTCGAGTTCGCGGCGCAGACCGCGGCGCTCAAGGCGGCGCGGCCGGGCGTGCCGTGCGAGGCGGTCGACGCCGCCGCCCGCAAGGTGATCGAGGACGGCGGCTACGGCCCGGGCTACAAGTACTTCACCCACCGCGTCGGCCACGGCATGGGCATGGACGGCCACGAGTGGCCGTACCTGGTGAAGGGCAACACGCTGCCGCTGGCGCCGGGGATGACCTTCAGCGACGAGCCCGGGATCTACATCCGCGGCGAGTTCGGCGTGCGCCTCGAGGACGACATGTACATCACCGAGGACGGCGCCGAGCTGATGACGCCGCAGAGCCGGTCGCTGGAGACGCCGTTCGCCACGTCGTAGCGCGGAGCGTCAGCGCCGCGCGGGCAGCGCTGCGAATGCCTGATTGGCGGCCGCTGAACCGCGCCGCCGCTATTCGTGGTCCTTGACGCAGGTGACCAGCGTCCACATCGGCGGCAGGTTCACCTTCTGGATCGAGATCGGCGTGAGTCGGCCTGGGCCAGGAACCCGGGCAGGTCGAGGTCGCTCTTGAAGCCGATGTGCACGGTCATCGGCGAGATCGCCGTCTCGATCCGCGACAGCACCGGGTTGTCGCTCTTGAAGTGGTTGAGGATGACGATGCGGCCGCCGGGGCTGGCAGACGCGGCGCATCTCGCGGGCGACCTGCACCGGGTCGGGCACGACGCTGATCAGGTACGGCGCGTAGACGATGTCGAACGGCCGTCCTCGAAGTTCAGCGCCGCGGCGTCCATCTCCATCACGCGGCAGTTGCGCAGGCCCTTGCTGACGATGCGCTCGCGCGCCTTCTCGAGCATCCCGGCCGACAGGTCGATGCCGATGATCTGCGCACGCGCGCGGGTAGAGCCCCAGGTTGATGCCGGTGCCGACGCCGACCTCGAGCACCGACTTGCCGTCGGCGCGATCGCCATCCGCTCGATGCGCCTGCAGGCGGCCCGGGTGCAGCGTGGGTCCGAAGGTCAGGTCGTAGACGCCGGCGAGCTTCTCGTACACCCGCTCGACGAAGGCGTTCTCGACGGCGGTCGACGACAGCGCCCGCGTGGCGGTGTCGCCACCGCCAAACAGCTTTTCTGTCGGTCGTTCGCTGAACAAGGCCATTCGGGAACCCTCCCGGGCGTGGGCACTATAACAGAACTGTTACACGGATCGCAGTCCGATTGATGACGCGCTCGCCGCGTTCATGGACGAAGGACTGCCAGCGCCCGTTCGACTCTCGCCCTGTGGGGCGGACACGACGGCCCCGGCGATCATCGGCCGCAGCGCCGCCAGCAGTTCCCGGGCAATCTGCGTGCCCTCGTCGAGCCCGGCCTCGGGCCTGCTGGTGGCGCGCATCCGCTCGACCAGGACCTCGGGCACGACGACGTCCGGCACCTCGTTGGCCATGAATTCGGCGTTCAGCGCCGATTCGAAGACCCACAGCCCGGCCAGAATCGGGACGCGGCAGTGCGCGGTCTTCTCGCAGGAACCGTTCGAAGGCGGCCACGTCGAACACCGGCCGCGTCACCGCGAACTCCGCGCCGGCCTCGACCTTGTACTCGAAGCGGCGCAGCTCGCGGTCCAGATCGCGGGCCGCCGGATTGACCATCACCCCGGCCAGCAGCGCCGTCGGCTCGCCAATCGGCTGGCCGGCGACGTCGAGACCGTGATTGAGCCGGCCGCATCACGTGCGTGCAGGCCGATCGAATCGACGTCGAACACCGCCGTGGCGTCCGGGATAGTCGCCGATCCTGCGCACGTCGCCGGTGATGCCGAGCAGGTTGCGGACGCCCATGGCGTGCGCGCCGAGCAGGTCCGACTGGATGCCGAGCAGGTTGCGGTCGCGGCACGAGTACTGGAGCAGCGGCTCGAGGCCGGCCTGCTGGCTGGATGAGCGCCGCCAGCGCCGTCGGCCCGACGCGCGCGCCGCCGCGCGGCGCGTCGGACGACCATCACCAGGTCGAGGCCGCGTGCCGCCAGCGTCCGCGCCGCGGCTCACGGCCGACGCGGTGTCGTGCCCGCGCGGCGGCACCACCTCCACGCCGGCGCACGAAGCGGCCGGCGGCCAGCGCGGCGCCGAGCGGCGACTTCTGCGCGTCGGCGGCACCGGCGGCCGCGCGTGCGGCGTCTCGCACGGTGATCGCCGCGTGCGACGCGGCGACGACGCCTGACGTCGGGCGCCAGCTGCTTGACCGCCAGCGCGATCTGCCGGATGTGCTCCGGGGTGGTGCCGCAGCAGCCGCCGACCAGCCGCACGCCGCTGGCGATGAACCGCCGGGCGTAGGACGCCATGTACTCGGGCGAGCACAGGTAGATGTTGCGGCCCTCGATGTCGCGCGGCTTGCCGGCGTTGGGCTGGGCCGAGAGCGGCACGTCGCACACCGCCGACAGGCGTTCGACGGTCTCGAGCATCGGCGCCGGGCCGACGCTGCAGTTCACGCCGACGACGTCGGCGCCGCGCGCGGCCAGGGCCGGGCCGAACTGCTCGGGCGGCGTGCCGTCGAGGCTGTTGCCGTCCTCCTCGGTCGTCACCAGCGCGACGATCGGCAGCGTCGCACGCCGCCCGGGCGGCCTCGACCGCCGCCGCGGCCTCGTTCCAGTCGCGGAACGTCTCGAGGATCAGCAGGTCGACGCCGCCCTCGACCAGGGCTGCGGCCTGCTCGCGGAAGTACTCGCGGGCCTCGTCGACGCCGGTCTTGCCCCAGGGCTCGATGCGCACGCCGAGCGGGCCGATGGCGCCGGCCACGTAGGCGGACGTCGCCGGCCACCTCGCGGGCCAGCCGGGCGCCCGCCCGGTTGATCGCGTGCACCTGGTCGCCGAGCCCGAACCCGCGCAGCTTCATCCGCGAGGCCCCGAACGTGTTGGTCTCGAGGACGTCGGCGCCGGCGGCGAGGTACTCGCGGTGCACGCCCGGCACCAGCTCGGGCTGCGACAGGTTCAGCGACTCGAAGCAGCGGTTGATGAAGATGCCCTGCCGTACAGCATCGTGCCCATCGCGCCGTCGCAGACGAGCACGCGCGAGCGCAGGGCGTCGAGGAAGGGAAGCCGGGGCATCAGGGCACTGCCGGGGCCGGGCCGCCCTCCGCGGGCGTAGGCGGTCGTCAGCGGCTCGCCTGCGGCGCGGCGGCGCCCGATGGGAGCGGGACCAGCAGCTCGGACTTGTCCCACACGAAGTCGTCCTTGCTGTAGACGGCAGCTCGTAGTCCTTGCCCATGAAAATCGCCGACACCGGGCAGGCCTCTTCGCAGTAGCCGCAGAAGATGCAGCGCGTCTTGTGAATCTGGTAGACCGAGGCGTAGCGCGGGCCGGCCATCACCGTGCCGTCGTTCTCGGCGGCTTCGAGGTAGATGGCGTCGGCCGGGCAGGCCACCGAACACAGCCCGCAGGCGACGCACTTCTCCATCCCGTGCTCGTCGCGCATCAGCACCTGCTTGCCGCGGTAGCGGGGGAACATCGGCACCTTCTGGTTCGGGTAGTCCACGGTGATGGGCCGCCGGAACAAGTGCTTGAAGGTCAGCGAAAAGCCGTCGATCAACGGGCGAATCATGCAGCTCCCCTGCCGGAGGCGTACGGCCCCGGGCAACGTGTCAATTGTAGCATCCGGCCTGCGCCGGCCGGACCGGCCGCCGCGTTCGTTTACCATAGGGATGGCGCCCCGGGCCGGTAAACTTCGGAGCGCTCCGCGCGCGTAACTGAGAGCGAGGAGACCGCATACGTGGACGACGTACGCGACCCGGACGACCAGCTGCCGCTCGTCGACGACACCCCGCCGCCCGCGACCGACGAGCCGGCGGCTGGTGAGCGAAGCGGCCGCCGCCCCGCTGCCGCTGGAGTCCGTCCCGGTCGACCCGCTCCCCGAGCCGCTGGAGCCGCCGTCGGCCACGGTGGCGGTGCCGCTCATCGGCTTCGACAGCGCGCGCGCGCCGGTGGCGGCCGTGCCGGTCGCCCTCGCCGCGCAAGCCCACCACCGGCGAGCGGCTGGCGGCGTGGCACGACGAGTTCTGGGCGTGGATCAAGACGCTGGCCTCGGCCGCGGTCTACGCCACGCTGATTGTGACCTTCGGCTTCCAGGTGGCCCGCGTCGAGGGGCTGAGCATGGCCCCGACGCTCGACGACCAGGACCGGCTGATCGTCAACAAGCTGGTCTACCGGCTGTCGTCGCCCCGGCGCAGCGACATCGTGATGCTCTACTACCCGCTCAACCCCGAGAAGTCGTTCGTCAAGCGGGTCATCGCCGAAGAAGGCGACCAGGTGCGCATCGTCGACGGCCGGGTCTTCGTCAACGACGTGCCGCTGCCCGACGACTACGTGCCCGAGGAATACCGCAGCCACGACGACTGGGGCCCGCAGGTGATCCCCGAGGGCTACTACTTCGTCATGGGCGACCACCGGAACAACAGCTCCGACAGCCGCCACTGGGGCATGGTCCCGAAGAAGTACATCATCGGCAAGGTGCAGGTCCGATGGTGGCCGGTGCCCCAGGCCCGGGTCTTCTGACGCCCGCGCCGCACCCGCACCCTCCCGCCGGCCGCCCTGGCCGGCGCCGGCCGCTTCGCGCAGATCACCAGCGTGCTGCGCCGCGTGCTGGTGCTCAACCTGGCGGTCGCGGCCGCCAAGATCGCGCTCGGCCTGGCCACCGGCGCGATCTCGATCCTCTCCGACGGCCTGCATTCGGCGACCGACAGCGCCTCGAACATCGTCGGCCTGGTCGGCGTGCGGCTGGCCAGCCGGCCGCCCGACGAGGACCATCCCTACGGCCATCGCAAGTTCGAGACGATGGCCTCGATCGGCATCCTGCTGTTCCTGCTGCTGGCCCTGGTCGAGATTCTCGAGACGGCGATCGGCCGCCTGCGCGCCGGCGGCGCGCCGCGACGTCTCGCTCGGCGGCTTTCGGCGTGATGGGCGCGACGCTGGCGGTGAACATCGCCGTCGCCGCCTACGAGCGGCGCGAGAGCCCGCCGGCTGCAGAGCGAGGTGCTGCTCGCCGACGCGCATCACACGACCAGCGACGTGCTGACCTCGTGCACGGTGATCGTCGCGCTGCTCGGCGTGTGGGCCGGCTACCCCACCGCCGACGCCTGGGCGGCGCTGGTGGTCGCGGCCTTCATCGGCCGCGCCTGCTGGGAGATCTTCAGCGACACCTCACGGACGCTCGGCGACCGCATCGTCGATCGCCGAGGCCGAGGTCCGCGAGGTGGTGTGCGGCGTGCCCGGCGTGCTCGGCTGTCATCACATCCGCAGCCGCGGCTCGGCCGACCACGTGTTCCTCGATCTGCACGTCTGGCTGGCGCCCGAGATGCCGCTGATCGACGCCCACGCCCTGTCGCACGTGGTGAAGGACCGCGTCATGGAGCACTTCCCGCAGATCAAGGACGCGGTCATCCACATCGAGCCGCCGCCGGCGGCCGGCGCGCTAGCAGCCCGCGGCTAGCCGCTAGCCGCTAGCCGCTAGCCGCTATCAGGCGTCCGTGGCGTCGCCGTCGCCGGCTTCGACAGCGGCTCGCCGGTCTTGCCGACGATCACCACCGAGATCACCGCCGGTTCGGTGGCGCTGGCGTTGGCCGACGTGCTGTGCACCGAGCCCAGCGGCTCGAAGAACGACTGGCCCGCGGTCAAGCGTCTTGGCCGGCTCGCCGTCGATCGCCCACTTGATGCTGCCCTTCACCACGTAGCCGAACGTCGGCCCGGGATGCTGGTGCGACGCGCTCACCGCGCCTGGCGGCATAGGTCACTTCGAGCATCGTGCCGGTCCAGCCCTCGAACGGCGCGGTCAGCGGATGCGCGCCCGAGCGGCCTGGACTGGGTGGCGGCGGCGCGGCGCCGCCTGCGATGCGGCCGCGGCGGTGGTGCCGAGCGCGACGGTGCCGGCGACGGCGGTCAATCCTGCCTGGAGCAACTCTCGACGATCCATGGTGGTGCACTCCCTCGCCGTGAACGCTAACACGAGCGCCGGGCGCGGGGCCGGGCCGGGGACGAGACGGCAGGACGGACGGCGTCAGGCCGCTGATAGAGTGCCGGCATGCCCGGGCATCGCATGTACTCCGACCTGGCCGCCTGGTGGCCGCTGGTGTCGCCGCCCGCCGACTACGTCGAGGAGGCCGCCGACCTGCTGCCGTCGCTGCTGGCGGCGCCCGACGCCCCGCCGACGACGCTGCTCGAGCTGGGCTGGGCGGCGGCAGCCTGGCGTCGCAGCTGAAGGCGCACTTCCGGCTGACGCTGAGCGATCCGTCGCCGCACATGCTGGCCGTCAGCCGCGCGACCAACCCGGAGTGCGAGCACGTCCAGGGCGACATGCGCACGCTGGATCTCGGCCGCACCTTCGACCTGGTGCTCATCCACGACGCGGTGATGTACATGACCACGCCCGACGACCTGCGGGCGGCGCTGGCGACGGCGGCGCGGCACTGCCGGCCGGGCGGCGGCATCGCCGTCCTCCCCGACTCGGTGACCGAGACCCTCGAGCCCGACGCCAACCACGGCGGCTTCGACGCGCCCGACGGCCGCGGGATGCGCTACCTGGAATGGAGCTGGGATCCCGATCCGGCCGACACCACCATCGAGGTGGTCTACGCGTTCGTGCTGCGTCACGCCGACGGCACGGTCGAGGCCACGCACGAGGTGCATCGCAACGGCCTGTTCCCGCGCGCGACTGGTCGCGCTGGCTGCACGAGGCCGGCTTCGACGTGACCTCGCGCCTCGATCCCTGGAATCGCGACGTGTTCACCGGGCGCCGCACGGCCGCCGGGTCGCGGCCAGCGTCCTAGCCCCCATGCGATCGCCCGGGTATTCCGCGCTGCTCTTGACTCTGCTCACCGTCACGGCGCTGGCCGGCGGCGCGGTCATCGGCTGGTCCCAACCGGACGGCGACTCGTCCCTGCAGATCGTCGGCCGCGGCGTCATCTCGACCGAGGCGCCGGAATTCGCCACGTCGCTGACGCCCGACGGGCGCGAGATCTACTTCAATCGCGCCAGCGCCGATCGCTCGACGCTGCGCATCATGACCGCGCGCCGCACCAGCGACGGCGGCTGGACGACGCCGGTCGTCGCCCCGTTCTCGGGCGAGCATCGCGACGTCGATCCGTTCGTCGCTCCCGACGGCCGCCGCCTCTACTTCAGCTCCGATCGGCCGCGTCGCGCCGGGACCGAACCGCGGTTTGCCACGTGGTACGTCGAGCGCAGCGGCGACGGCTGGGGCGCGCCGATCGATCCCGGGGCGCCGCTGAACTCCGAGGCCGGTGAGGTGTTCGTCTCGGCCGCCCGCGACGGTCTGCTGCTCTTCTCGTCGAACCGGGCCGGCCCGCCGCGGATCTTCTCGGCGCGGCCGGCGCCGGGACGGTGGGAGACGCCGCGGCCCGTGACGTTCGGCACCGTCGTCGATGCCGGCAACCCGGCGATCGCGCCCAGCGGCCGCTTCGCGGTGTTCGTCCGGGCGCCGGCCGGCGGTGCCGCCGAGCTGCATGCCAGCTGCCGCAGCGGCGACGGCGTGGGCGGAGCCGCGCGCGCTGGCGCCGGCCGTGAACTCGCCATTCGCCGACTTCGCGCCGTCGATCGACGCCGGGGAGCGGTTCCTGTACTTCACCTCCGAGCGCCCCGGCGTCGCCGGACCCGTGCCCGCCGGTGCTCGCCCGCCTGGCGACCTGTACCGCATCGGCCTGGCGGAAGCCGGCGTGCGCTGCCCCTGAGCCGCACGACCCCGTGCTAGCGCACGTACGGCACCCGCGACTTCAACGCCAGGGCCGGGCGCTCGACGACGCGCCACATCAGCGCCGCCAGCACCAGCGTCGCCGAGGCGTTGACGGCCGCCCGGGCGAGAGGTCCGCCTGGCATCAGCGCTTCGGCGCCGATCAGGCGCGCCGCCGCGTGAACGACCACCGGGGCAAACGCGTGGATCAGGGACGCGCCGTAGCTGATCCGACCGACGAAGGTCACGGCCGGGTGGGTCAGCACGCGCCCGGCCGGCCCACGAAAGCCGCGGGCGGCGTGGCACACGACCCATCCGAAGATCAGTCCCTGCATCACCTGACGCCACACCGTGATGGCGGGCGGAAGCGGCTGGGACGCGTCGGCCACGGCCAGGACGAGCCAGAGCACGCACGCCGCCCCGGCGAGCCAGCCGCGTCCGACCACGGGTGTCCGGCTCTCGCCGTGCCGCCACGTGTCCAGCGCCAGCCAGGCGCCAACGCCGAGCGAGTCGGCGCTGCCGCCCGGTACCAGGGCCCAGAACGGCTCCGGCAGGCCGTAGGCCGCGGCGATCAGTCGCGCGAGTGGGCCGAGCAGGATCGCCCCGCCGACGATCGCGCCGAGCCAGCGGGCCGGCGTCACCACGACGAGCCACGGCCACACGAGGTAGAACTGCTCCTCCACGGCCAGCGACCAGAAGTGGCTGAGGTGCCCTTGCCACTGTCCCTGCCGGGCGATGAACAGATTCGACAGGTAGCTGGCATGCCACGGCCAGGTGTCGCGGGCGAGCGGCACATCCGCCCAGACGGCCAGGCCGAGCACGAGGACGAAGGCCGGAATGAGCCGCAGCCCGCGACGCAGATAGAACCGGCCGATCGCCGGCCAGCGGTCGGGCACCTCGCGCAGGCCGAGCAGGATGCGCGTGATCAAGAAGCCGCTCAGCCCGTAGAAGAGGTGGACTCCGGCGCCCGAACGGCACGCCGAATTGCCAGGCCGGCAGCCAGTGCGACCACGCCACCGCGGCCACCGCCACGGCCCGCAGGCCGTCGAGCTGCGGCGCGTAGCCGGACGCCGGCGGGTGGCTCAATAGCCACGGGCGGGATCGACGGGCCACAACAGCGGCTGGCCGGCGTCCCAGCGCCGCACGTTCTCCACGAAGAGCACGACCACGTCGTCCCAATGCGTCGGCCGGTAGCCCGACGTGTGCGGCGTGAGGATCAGGTTCGGCGCCCGCCACAACGGATCGTCGGCCGGCAGCGGCTCCCGCTCCACGACGTCGAGGGCGGCGCCGGCAAGATGTCCGCGGTGCAGGGCCGCAGCCAGGGCGACGCCGTCGACCAGCGGGCCGCGCGCGATGTTGACCAGGCGCGCCCCGGGCCGCATCCGGGCGATGCGCGCCGCGTCGAACATCGCCTCAGTTTCGCCGGTGAGCGGGGTCGCGATGACGACGACATCGGCCGCGGCCAGGAGCCGGTCGAGCGCGTCGGCGCCCCACACGGCGCGCACGCCGGCCGGCGACTCCCGGGTGGGATCGCGGCGCACGGCGACGACGTCCATCCCGAACGCCACGCCGAGGCGCGCCACCTCGGCACCAATCGACCCCAGGCCGACCACGCCCAGGCACTGGCCACGCAGCGTCACCGGCCGCAGCGGACCGTCGAACTCGTGCTGCGACCAGCGGGCCTCGCGCTGCCGCTCGAGCGCCATCGGCAGCCGTCGCGTCAGCGCCAGCAGCAGGGCGAAGACGTGCTCGGCAATCGGCGTCGCCTGCACGCCGCGCGAATTCGACACCGCCGCTCCGCGCGCGGCCAGGGCGTCGAGGCACAGGGTGCCAACGGCGACGGCCGGCGAATGCACCCACCGCAGACGCGGTGCCGCGGCGAGCTCCTCGGCGTCGAGCTGCCAGGTGAACGCGACGTCACACGCCGCCAGGCCGGCGCTGCGTTCCGCCGGCGTCGTCGCATGGCGGACGTCGTGCTGCGGCAGGGCCCGCCGGATCTGCTCGACGTGGCCGCTGGGCACCTGCCAGGCGGCGACGTCCTGCTGAACCGAGACGAGGATGGTCACGGCCGGCGGCGCGCCGCCGGCCGTCGCGGCGGCGTGCGACGGTAGTGCCCCGACCGGCCGCCCGACTTCTCCTCGAGCTGGACCTGGTCGATGACCATCGCCTTGTCCACGGCCTTGACCATGTCGTAGACGGTGAGGGCGGCGCCGGCCACGGCGGTCAGCGCCTCCATCTCGACGCCGGTCTGGCCGGCGACGCGGACGCGGGCGCGAATCGCCACGCCCCGCGACGTCGGCGTCACCTCGACGTCGATGCCGGTCAGCGCCAGGGGATGGCACAGGGGAATGATCTCGGCCGTGCGCTTGGCGGCCATGATGCCGGCGAGCCGTGCCGCTTCGAGCGGGTTGCCCTTCTTCAAGCGTCCCGCTGCGAATCGCCGCCCGCGCCGCCGGCGACATCGACACGTGGCCCGACGCCGTGGCCTCGCGGGCGGTGATCGCCTTGTCGCCGACGTCGACCATGCGGATGCGGCCGCGGTCGTCGACGTGCGTCAGTCGGGTGCGTGCTGCCATGCGGCTCATTGTACGTCAGGGCGGAGCTTCAGCCTTCGCGGAGGCTACGGCGAGCTCGCCGCAGCTCGAAGAGCGGGCGCGCCGCAGCTCGGCTCTGAAGAGCCGCCCTACCCGCCGCCGTCGCCGTGCGCCAGGAAGAACGACAGGCTCTCGAGCGACACCGTCAGGTCGACGCTCTTGAGCTTGATCCCCGCCGGCACCTTCAACGTGCCGGGCGAGAAGTTGAGCACCGCCTTCACTCCGCTGCCGGCCACCTGGTCGAGCACGTGCTGCGCCGATTCGGCCGGCACGGCGAGCACGACGATGTCGACGCGTTCGCGCCGCAGGACCTTCTTCAGCTCCTTGATGTCGTGGATCGGCACGCCCGACCGCGACTCGTCGCCGATCTTGGCATCGGCGCTGTCGAACATCGCGACGATCTCGAAGCCTTCGCGGCGAAAGCCCGGGTAGTCGGCGAGCGCCAGTCCGAGGTTGCCGGCGCCGAGGACGGCGACGCGCAGCTTGCGATCGAGGCCGAGGATCTGGCGCAGGTGCAGCTTCAGGTCCTTGACGTAGTAGCCGACGCCGCGCACGCCGAACTCACCGAAGTAGGCCAGGTCCTTGCGGATCTGCGCGGCATTCAGGTGGAACTGCTCGGCCAGCGCCTGCGACGAGATCGTCTCGACGCCCGCGGACTCGAGCTGGGTCAGGCAGCGGAGGTAAACGGAGAGGCGGCTGGTCGTGAGTTCCGACACCTGTTCGGCGGCGGCCTTCCGCTTGTTCGGAGAATTCACAAGCGGAACCAGAATAGGCCAAAGCGCAGACCGGGTAAAGGGCGATGACCGGAGCAGGTCCTGCGTTACCATCCCGCGCATGGCTCAGCCGCCCCCGCCGTCCCGCTCCGCCGCCGAGGCCCCGCGCGCGTTCACGCCCGTATGTCGCCGCCGACCAGTCGGTGGCCGAGTTCACCGCCAAGGCGATCTTCCTCGGCGTGCTGTTCGGTCTCATTTTCGGGGCGTCGACCGTGTATCTGGGGCTGCGGGCCGGCCTCACGGTGTCGGCGTCCATCCCGATCGCGGTCCTGGCCATCTCGGTGCTGAAGAAGCTGGGCGGCTCGACCATCCTCGAGAACAACATCGTCCAGACCATCGGCTCGGCCGGCGAGTCGGTCGCCGGCGGCGTGGTCTTCACCATCCCCGCGCTCATCTTCCTGGTGCCCGAACGACCCGGGCTATTTCAACTACGCCAAGATCACGATGCTGGCCTTCGCCGGCGGCATCCTCGGGGTGCTGATGATGGTGCCGCTGCGCCGCGCCCTCATCGTCAAGGAGCACGGCATCCTGCCCTACCCCGAGGGCACGGCCTGCGCCGAGGTGCTGGTCGCCGGCGAGCGCGGCGGCAAGCTGGCCAGCCTGGTGTTCGGCGGCCTCGGCATCGGCGCGCTGTGGAAGTCGCTGTCGTGGACCTTCAACATCTTCCGCCAGGAAGTCGGCCACTCGTTCGCGCGCGCCAGTCAGTTCCCCAACGCGACGCTCAACGTCGACATCTCGCCCGAGTACATGGGCGTCGGCTACGTCATCGGCCCGCGCATCGCCGGCACGATGTTCGCCGGCGGCGTGCTGTCGTGGCTGGTGCTGCTGCCGCTGCTGTCGATCCTCGGCGCGTTCATCACGGTGCCGTTCCCGCCCATCCATCCGGCCATGGCCAACAACCCGGCCACCGGCCAGCCGTTCCTCATCTCCGAGATGTCGCCGGGGCAGATCTGGAGCGCCTACATCCGCTACATCGGCGCCGGCGCGGTGCTGGCGGCCGGGCTGATCACCCTGGCCCGCACGCATTCCGACGATCGTCTCCTCGGCGCGTGACGGGCTGAAGGGCATCGGCAGCGGCGCCGGCGGCGCCCAGCTGCGCACCGAGCGCGACCTGCCGATGACCGTCGTCATCGGCGGCTCGCTCCTGCTGGCGCTGTTCCTGGCGCTCGCCCCCGGGCTGCCCACGCAGGGCAACTTCCTCGTCGCCGTCCTGATCATCATCTTCGGCTTCTTCTTCGCCACCGTGTCGTCGCGCATCACCGGCCTCATCGGCTCGTCGTCGAACCCGATCTCGGGGATGACGATCGCGACGCTGATCATCACCTGCCTGATCTTCGTCGCGCTCGGCTGGACCGGCGACGTCTACGCCCCGATCGCGCTCTCGGTCGGCGCCATCGTCTGCATCGCCGCCGCCAACGCCGGCAACACCTCCCAGGACCTGAAGACCGGCTACATCGTCGGCGCGACGCCGATCTACCAGCAGATCGGACTGGCCATCGGCGTCATCACCTCGGCGTTCGTCATCGGCTGGACGGTCCTCTACCTGCACAAGGTGTTCACCATCGGATCGGCCGCCGTCGCGGCGCCGCAGGCGACCCTGATGGCGACGCTGATCCAGGGCCTGCTGTCGCAGAACCTGCCGTGGGGCCTGGTGCTCGTCGGCATGTTCATCGCCGTCACCCTCGAGCTGTGCGGCATCCACTCGCTGTCGTTCGCGGTCGGCTCCTACCTGCCGATCGCGACGACGGCGCCGATCTTCGTCGGCGGCCTGGTGCGCTGGTGGGTGGAGCGCAAGACCGGCGTGGCGAGCGAGTCGGATCTCAGCGCCGGCACGCTCTTCAGCTCAGGCCTGATCGCCGGCGGGTCGCTGGCCGGGATCCTCTACGCCGTGCTCGTCGGCACCGAGACCATCGCGCCGTTCCAGGCGATCGGCAACGCGCTGCCGTTCCTGCACGGGGAGGACGCGCTCGGCCACCTGCTCGGCGTCGGCGCTGTTCCTGGCACTCGCCGCGATCCTGGCGCGCGCCGGCCAGCGCGATCGACTAGGACGGGGCTGGGGCTAGGGCTGGGGCTGGCGGTCACGCGTCAGACTCGCGTCGCACCGCGGCTTGTGCATCGCGGGGAATCGATGCGATGCGTGCGGCGAGCCCAGCCCCAGCCCCAGCCCCAGCCGTCTACGGAATCATCCGGAACCCGTAGGTCACGGTCGACGTGGCCGTGCCCTTGGCGGCCGTGACCTCGACGACGTACTCGCCGGGCGCGAGCGGCGCCAGCACCACCTCGGCCAGCGACACCCGCAGCTGCAGGCTCTCATCGAGACGCTCGGCCAGCGCGACCGGCACGGCCATCGGCTGGCCCACCCGGTTGAGGAGCCGCGCGCGTCACGGTGGCATCGGCGGCGATGAGCGGCGTCTCGACCACCAGGCGTTCGGTGCGACGGAAGCGGGCGTCGGCCGTGGGCTCGAACAGGCGGCCGGTGCCGGGACCGCGGCGCGAGGCCACCGCCGCCGAGCCGAGCAGCGCGTCGCTGGCCGGCACGGTCACCACCGTCGACAGCGTGAGCGGCGTCCGTGCGCCCTGGGCGGTGACCTGGGCCCGCACCTGATAGCGCCCGGGCGCCAGCAGGTCGCGCGCCGGTTGGCGCAGGGCGTAGACGCGCTTCCCCGCCTCGAGCGTGACCGTCTCGACCTGACGCTCGGCCGCCATGACGTCGGCCGGGCCGACCTCAACACGTATCGCCGCGCCGTTGGCCCATTGCGGTGCCGCCACCGTTGCCCGATCGATCTCGACGGTGATCTGCAGATACCCGGCGCCGCCCGCGGCCTGCAGATACATCGGCGGTGCCGTCCGTCCGGCTGGCAATCGCGACAACGCTTCGCGCACCGCGCTCGGCGTGGTGGCGGCCGCCGCCGCCGGCGGCCGGTGGTTGCCCGGCCGTGAACTCCGACGCCGTCGGCGCGAGATAACCGGGCCGCGCTCGGACCTCGACTCCGGGCCTCTTCACCCGCACGGTGAGCCGACGGTAGCGGCCGTCGAGCTTCTGGTTGGTCGAGACGTAGCCCAGCAGGTAGTACGCGCCGATGTCGGTCAGCAGCCGCGGCAGCGCCTGCTCGATGTTGGTATTGAGCACGACGGTGCCGTCGGTCTCGGCGGCGAGCACGCGGAGGCCATCCTGCCGCTGGCGCAGGATCTGCGCATCGGCGACCGGACCAGGCGGACGGTCGGGGCCGATCGGCGCGTCGAACACCACCAGCCCGCGCGGGTCGATCGGATAGAAGCTGACGTTGGCGCGATTGGCGCGGCGGGTCAGCTGCTGAAAGCTCATGGCCAAGTCGTCGAGCGCCAGCAGCGATCGTTCGCGCTCGCACGACTGGATGTTGGGGCCCCCCTGAGTGGCGTCGCCGGTCGTCACGCGCCCCTCCGGATCGGTGCCGATCGGCACCGGGCCGCCTGGGACGCGCCGGCCGCCGGGCGTGTTGAGCACGCGCGCCAGGTTGTTGTCGCTGCGCGGCAGCACCCACCCTTCGGTGAGCAGCAACACGAAGGTCCGCTCCTCGCGCTGGCGCTCGAGTTCGGTGAGCAGATCATCGAGCGCGTCGAGCGTCGAGCGTTCGCGACGGCGTTCGATGAGCGCCCGGGCCAGGCCGGCCGTCTCGCCGACATCGGGATAACACGTCTGGAGCAGGCTCTCGCGCGGATCGGCGGGTACGACCGAACCGCGCTTGCCCCAGGTCCAGTTGTCGGCCAGCATCCGATCGACCGAGGCGGTGCGCGGCGAGTAGGTGACGTTGCGGGCACTCATCTCCGGCGTCATCACGCCGACCAGGTCGTCCTCGCCGACGATGCGGTCCAGCAGCGTGGCGATCGGGTTCTGAGCGTGATACGAACCCTCGACCTGGACGTGCAGGGTGTCGAGGAAGAGCACGAAGACCCGCGCATCGGGCTGGGCGGCACGCTCGCGCGACTCGGCGACGGTGTTGGGCTCGACCCGCGCCGATTCGGGCACGACGCCGCGCGGACGCACCAGCTCGAACGAGGTGACCTGCTGCGGCGCGTTGTCCTCGACCACTTCGAAGTCGTCGGCGGTGAGGTCGGTCACCGCGGTGCCATCCGCCGAGACGTAGACGTCGAGGCGGACCAGGTTGGTGCCACCGCGGAAGCGTGGCTCCTGCGCCGCCGGCGCCGGTGGCGTTTGCTGCGCGCCGGGCGTCAGCGCCGCGCCGGCGACCACTGCGGCCACCAGCAGCAGAACCGCGCGCGGTCGGTCAGATCGCCGTGGGCGCCGGGGGCACGGGGACATCGTCTGGTGGGGCGGCGGCGGCCGCACGCCGGATCCAGCGTATCAGCTTGCGGGCCAACAGCACGATGATCAGCACGCAGACCGCAGTGACGGCGAGCGCAGCCAGCGGGAAACTTCAACGCCAGCAGGCCCAGGCCGACCACGAAGACGTCCTCGACGATGCTGAGGATCCAGTTGCTGATCGGCTCCGGGCTGACATTGGCTGCCGCGCGGGTGCCGGCCTTGGTGAAGTGGCCGCCGGCGGCGAGCGTCCCGCCGGTGATCGCGATGAGCCCCTGCAGCCACGGCGACGCCTCGCCCAGGGTGGTCACGGCGACGAGCGCGCCGCCGAGCGGACGCACCAGCGTGTGGACCGAGTCCCACAGGGTGTCGACCCACGGCACTTTGTCGGCGACGAACTCGACGGCGTAGAGGACCAGCGCGGCGACGATGATCCAGGTGTTGCCGAAGACCGCGAACTGCGGCGGCAGGCTGACCAGGTCGAAGCGTGCGGCCAGACCGAGCATGGCGACGGTGGCGTAGAGGTTGACGCCGGCGGCCAGCGAGAAGGCCAGCGTCCGTCCCGCCGTGGCCAGCAGCTCCATCGCCGCTATCCTTCGCCGCGCCGTCCGATCGGGCCGAGGGCGACGAGCGCCTCGATCCGCGCCCGCACGTCGTCGATCAGCCGATCGCGGTCGTCGAGCGTCAGCCCCACGGTCGGGACCGGCGCGCCGATGCGGATGGACATCATCACCGGTCGCACGATGGCGCTCCCCCGGCGCATCGCGTCGCGGCCGCCGGTAATGGCTACCGGCAGGATCGGCGCCTGCGCTTTGATGGCCATGATGAAGCCTCCCTTCTTGAAGGGCAAGAGCTCATCGGTACGGCTGCGGGTGCCTTCCGGGAAGATGAGGAACGTGTTGCCGTCACGGATCGACGCCGCGGCCACGTCGATCGAGGCCAGCGCTTCGTCGCGGCGGCCGCGTTCGACCGGCACGAAGCCGCCGGTCTCCATCACGACGCCGAGAATGGGCAGCTTGCGCAGCTCGGCCTTGAAGAGGATGTGCAGCCGCCGGTGCAGGGCGCGGTACAGGACCGGCGGATCGACGTTGCTCTGATGGTTGGCGCAGAAGACCGCGGCGTGGCCGGCGGGCACGTGTTCGCGCCCGGCGACACGGTAGCGGATCCCGGCCACGCCGAGGGCGAGCCAGACGCCGGCGTGGGCGAGTTCGTACAGCACGCCTTTCCAACGCAGCGGCACCGCGACCAGGAGGCCGATCGGTCCAGCCACGGCCACGTACGCCGCGGTCACGACGTAGGCAGACACCGATCGCACGGCGGCGACGGCCGTGGAGAGACTTTCGTGCACGACGCTCCTCGCCGACAGGGTCGGCCCGAACACACGAATGCCCGGCGCGGACAGCGTCCGGACCGGGCATTCTACCTGCTGACGGGAACTACGAGGCGCGGGCCTGACGCGGCTTGGCGACCGGCGCGGCGCTCGCCTTGGCCGGTGCGGCCTTGATTGGTGTGGGGGCCTTGATCGGCGCCGCCTTGACCGGCGCGGCCTTGGCACGCGTTTCAGCGCGCTGGGCGTTGCGCGCCTTGACCGTGAAGCAACGCTCGAGGGCTTTCTCGACGCGCTCCTCGATCTCGAGGGCGGTCACGTTCATCACCTCGGACACCTCCGAGACGATGAGCGACTTGGCGCGATCGAGCATCCGCTTCTCGCGAAACGACAGGCTCTTCGACTTGGCCAGGAACGTGAGGCTCTTCAGCACGTCGGCCATGTCGGCGATCGAGCCGCTGCGCATCTTGTCGGAGTTGTCCTTGAAGCGACCCTTCCAATTGGTGTGGTTGTCGATCTTGCCGTCGCCGAGCTTGCCGAACAGCCGCTCGACTTCGTCGTCGTCGATGGCGCGCCGCAGGCCCACGTTGTCGACGTTGGCCACCGGGACGAGCACCGTCGTGTCGTTCGACAGGATTCGCAAATGGAAGAAACCGCACGTCGTGCCGAGAATGGTTTTTTCTTCGACCTTCTCAACGACGCCGAGACCGTGATTGGGGTAGATGACCTTGTCGCCGACCTGGAATGACACGTGGCCCCCGTTTCAGGAGTGGGTGGGTCCATAAGGGCGGGAACTGACCCCCAGGACCCTCCCATTATAGCCCAGGATTTGGGCATCCGCCACCAAAAATGCCCGAATTCACTAGGATTTTCCGCACCTCGCCCTTGCGCTCCCGCCTAGCCCTAAAGTGCCGGAGCATGCGGGGTTAGGCCTGGGTTTCGGAGCCTCGCCGGGGCGGGAATGCCGGTATCCTGAGCGCCATGAACCGCCGCCACGTGCTCGTGACGACCGTCCTACTGCTGAGCTCGGTTCTGTCGTTGCCGGCAACCGCGGGTCAACCCGCACCGGCCAAGCGGCCGGATGCCCCGAACCTGGCGCCCTACGTGCCAACGCCACAGGAAGTCGTCGACCGCATGCTGGCGCTGGCCAAGGTGACCAAGCAGGACGTGCTGATCGACCTGGGCTGCGGTGACGGACGCATTCCGATCACCGCCGCCAAGGTCTACGGCGCCCGCGGCATCGGCGTCGACATCGACCCGCAGCGCATCGCCGAGGCCAACGCCAACGCCCAACGCGCCGGCGTCGCGCACCTGGTGACCTTCAAGCTCGAGAACGCGCTCACCACCGACGTGTCGGGCGCGACCGTCGTGACCACCTATCTGCTGTCGGCGTCGAACCTCAAGCTCCGCCCGATGCTCACCCGCGCCCTCAAGCCGGGCACGCGCATCGTGGCGCACAACTACGGCTTCGGCGACTGGGTGCCCGAGAAGACCGAGACCTTCACCGACAACGCCAAAACCCGCCGCACGATCTACCTGTGGACCGCCGACGGGATCGTGCGGCCGTAGCCCGCGGCTACGCCGAGCGGCTGGCCGGGCATCGCGCCCGCATCGCCGCCCTTGACGCGCGGCACCTGGCCCTCGGCAACCTGCGGCTCGGCGTCGCCGCCGTGGCCCTCGCCGTCGGCGCCGCCGCGTTCGGCTTCGGGCGGCTCGGGGCGTGGTGGCTGCTGCTGCCGGTGGCAGCGTTCGTGGCCCTGGCCGTGGCGCACGCCCGGCTGCTGCAGGAGCGCGAACGGGCCAGGCGCGCCGAGGCGTATGTCGACGGCGGGCTGGCGCGTCTGGAACACCGCTGGCAGGGTCGCGGCGCCTCGGGGCTGGCGTTCCTTCCGTCCGAGCACCTCTACGCCGAGGACCTCGACATCGTCGGTGCCGGCAGTCTCTTCGAGCTGCTCTCGACGGCGCGAACGACCGCCGGCGAGGCCACCCTGGCAGGCTGGCTCCTCGCCCCGGCGACGCCGGCCGCGGCGCGCGAACGCCAGGCCGCAGGCCGCGATCTGGCCGAGCGCGATCAGTTCCGAGAGGATCTTGCCGTGCTCGGCCCCGAGATCCGCGCCGGTGCCGATTCGGCGGCGCTGGTCCGCTGGGCGCGGCAGCCAGTCGCGACGCCGCCGCCCTGGGGTCCGCCCCTGCTCGCAGCGCTGGCCGCAGCGAGCGTCGCCGGGATCGTCCAGTGGCTCATGGCCGGCGAGCCGTCGTCGTGGCTGGTCGCGGTCCTCGCGCTGCAGGGCGCCGTCGGGCTGCGGCTCCGGTCCCGGGTCCTGGCGTCGATCCGCGAGCTCGAGCCGCGGGCGCGTGATCTGGCCCTGGTGGCGGCGGCGCTCGCCCGGGTCGAGAACGAGCCCTTCACCGCGCCTCGCCTGGTGGCGCTTCGCGCCGGGTTGGCGGCGACCGGCGTGCCGGCCTCGCACGAGGTGCGCCGGCTGTCGCGCCTCGTGGAGCTGCTCACCTCGCGGCGCAACCAGTTCTTCGCGCCGGTGGCCTTCCTGGTCTTCTGGGCCACGCAGCTGGCCTGGGCGGTCGATTGGTGGCGCCTGCGGGTCGGCGCCGCGGTCCCCGGATGGCTCGAGATCCTCGGCGAGATCGAGGCGCTGGCGTCGCTCGGCGGCTTCACCGCCGAACGTCCCGATTACGCCGTCCCCGAGTTCCTGGACGGTGCCCCGCGGCTCGTCGCCGACGGCCTCGCGCATCCACTGCTCCCCGCCGATGTCGCGGTCGGCAACGACCTCGTCCTCGGTGGCGACGGCCCGTGGCTCTCCCTCGTGAGCGGCTCGAACATGTCGGGGAAGAGCACGTGGCTGCGCGCCATCGGGGTGAACGTCGTGCTGGCACAGGCCGGCGCCCCGGTGTGCGCCTCGCGCTTCCAGCTCACGCCCCTGCTCCCGGCGGGTACGCTGCGCGTCCAGGACTCGCTGCAGGCCGGCCGCTCGCGCTTCTTCGCCGAGATCACCAAGCTGCGGCAGATCGTCGAATCGGCCCGGCGTCGCGGTGACGGTCATCCCGCGACGCTGTTCCTGATCGACGAACTGCTGGCCGGCACCAACTCGCACGACCGTCGGCAGGGCGCCGAAGGCGTCCTGCGCGGACTGCTCGACCTGGGCGCAATCGGTCTGGCGACGACGCACGACCTCGCCCTCACCGACCTGGCCCGCGCGCTCGGGCCGCGAGCGGCGAACGTGCACTTTGCCGATCGCTTCGACGCCGGCGGACTCGAGTTCGACTATCGGTTGCGCCCGGGCGTCGTCGGAACGTCGAACGCCCTGGCGCTGATGCGCTCCATCGGCCTCGACGTCTGATCCGCCACCGCCGCCGACGGCGCGTGACGGCCTACAATGGCCGGCGTGATGGACTACGAGAAGCTGGGGCTGTTCTACCTCGGCCGGCGCTACGACGCCGCGGCGCGCGCCCGCACCGCCGAGCCGCTGCTCTACGACTCGTCCGACCTGCTGACGCACGCCGTCTGCATCGGCATGACCGGCAGCGGCAAGACCGGCCTCGGCATCGCGCTGATCGAGGAAGCGGCGATCGACGGCCTGCCGGTGCTGGCGATCGATCCCAAGGGCGACCTGGCCAACCTCGCGTTGCGCTTCCCGGGGCTCTCGGCGTCGGAGTTCGCGCCGTGGGTCAACCCCGACGAGGCCCGCGCCCAGCAGACGACGCCGGCGGCCTTCGCCGCGGCCGAGGCGGCGCGCTGGTCGGCCGGCCTCGCCGATTGGGACCAGGACGGCGCCCGCGTCGCCCGGCTGGTCGCCGCCGCTGACGTCGCCGTCTATACCCCGGGCAGCCGGGCCGGACTGCCGCTGTCGATTCTCGAGACGTTCAACCCGCCGCCGCCAGCGATTCTCGACGAGCCCGAACTGCTCGCCGCGCGGGTGCAGTCGGTGGCCACCAGCGTGCTGTCGCTGGCCGGCGTCGCCGGGGATGCGACGACGAGCCGCGAGCACGTGCTGGTCGCGACCTTGCTGCAGGAAGCGTGGCGCGCCGGGCGCGCGCTCGATCTGGCCTCGCTCATCGCCCAGGTGCAGTCGCCGCCGATGACCAAGGTGGGCGTGCTCGACCTCGAGTCGTTCTTCCCCGCCGCCGATCGCTTCGCGCTGGCGATGCGCCTGAACAACGTGCTGGCGGCGCCGGGCTTCGCCGCGTGGCTCGACGGCACCCCGCTCGACGTGGCGAAGCTGCTCTACACGCCGGCGGGACGTCCGCGCATCGCGGTCGTCTCGATCGCGCACCTGGGCGACACCGAGCGCATGTTCTTCGTGGCGCTGCTGCTCGAGCAGGTGCTGGCCTGGGTGCGGGCGCAGCGCGGCACGACCTCCCTCCGCGCCGTGCTCTACATGGACGAGCTCTTCGGCTTCCTGCCACCGAGCGCCAACCCGCCGAGCAAGCTGCCGCTGCTGACGCTGCTCAAGCAGGCGCGCGCCTACGGCCTCGGCTGCGTCCTGGCGACGCAGAACCCGGTCGACCTCGACTACAAGGCTCTGGCCAACGCCGGCACGTGGTTCCTCGGCCGGCTGCAGACCGAACGCGACAAGGCGCGCGTGCTCGACGGGCTCGAGGGCGTGGCGTCGGGCTCGGGCCAGGGCTTCGATCGCGCCGCCCTCGATACGCTCCTGTCGAGCCTCGACAAGCGCGTCTTCCTGCTACACAACGTGCACGACAAGGCGCCGCTGCTGTTCCAGACCCGCTGGGCGATGTCGTATCTGCGCGGGCCGATGGGGCGCGACGAGATCCGCGCGCTGACGGATCCAGTGCGCGCAACGGCCGCACCCGCAGCCCCTCCGGCGGTCGTGGCGGCTGGCGCATCGATCCCGATCGCGGTACCGACGCACGGTGGCAGCCCCAGGACCTGCCCTGCCGGCGGCGCGACCGATCGTGCCGCCCGACGTTCCGCAGTATTTCGCACCCGGCCGCGGCAGCTCGTGGGTGCCGATGCTGGTCGGTGCCGCCCGCGTCAGCTACAGCGACGCCAAGCTCGGGCTCGACGAGACGAATGACGTCGTGGTGTGGACGCCGCTCACCGAGGGTCCGGTGGCGGCTGACTGGGAGCATGCCGAACCCGCCGATTTCGCCGTCGGGGCGCTGACCCGCGAGCCGTCCGGTGGCGGCACGTTCGCGACGCTGCCGCCGCCGGCGGCCAAGCCCAAGAGCTACACCGCATGGACGAAGGAGTTCACGGCCTGGGCCGCGCGATCCCAGGCCGTCGAGCTGCTGCGCTCGACGCGCGCCAGGCTGACGTCCCATCCCGGCGAGAGCGAGGGCGACTTCCGCGTCCGCGTGCAGCACGCGTTGCGTGAGCTGCGCGACGAGGCGCTGGCCGCGCTCAAGGCGAAGCAGGGGCCGAAGCTGGCGGCCCTCGACGAGAAGATCCGCAAGGCCGGACAAAGCGTCGAACGCGAGACCGCAGCAAGCGTCGGAACAGAAGATGTCCACCGCGGTGTCGTTCGGCGCCACCGTGGTCGGGGCGCTCCTCGGGCGCAAGGCCGTGAGCATGAGCACGCTGGGACGCGCGACCACCGCCGCCCGCGGGGTGAGCCGGATGGGACGCGAGGCGCAGGACGTGGCCCGCGCGCAGGCGACCCTCGAGACGCTCAAGGCGCAGCGCGAGGAGCTGGCCGCGTCACTCGAGGCCGAGCTGCAGCAGGTGCAGCAGGACTGGAGCGTCGACGGGGAGACGTTCGAGCGCGTCGTGGTCAAGCCGAAGCGCGGTGGCGTCCAGCCCCAGCTGGTGGCGCTCGTCTGGCGCCCGGAGCGATAGGCGATGCACGTCGGGTAAGTCGCCACCAGCGAATCCCGGTTCCGGGGCCCGGACAACGCTGCGATAGCCGCGTTGTGACCGCTGGACGGCAGCTCCGTGAGACTTCCTGATCCCCTCAGCTTTCTCGCGTTTCAGACCTCCAAGCGGTCCCCTCCACAGGGCTTCGCAGGTGACGACTCACCCGACGTCATTCAGGACCCCGACGCCGGCGTGCCGACTGACCCACCGTAGTATCCTGATCGCCGCACCACGTGCCGGCGTGGCGGAACTGGCAGACGCGCGAGACTCAAAATCTTGTGCCCCAAAAGGGCGTGTGGGTTCGATTCCCTCCGCCGGCACCACTATCCCGAGGCCATCTCGCGGACCTGTCGATCCCGCCGACCCGCGGGTTGCGGCTGGGCCACCGCGGTGGTCTGGAGTTTGCAGCTCCAGGGTGTTCGTGGTCGACCAGGTTCCCGATCTGTGTGAGGTGATTCCCATCTGTCCCCTCTGTGGGGGCAGGATGGAACTCGTCTACGACCGGCCCAACACCAAGGTGGGCGTCTGCGTGGACTGCCACACGGGGATCACCGTGCCCGCCCAGGCATGGGCCATCGCCAATGCCCGCGGCATGGTGAAGCCCAAGCGCAGGTGACGGCGCGACGTTCCCAGCGCCGTCCATTCCCTCACGGCGGGTCCCAGCCGAGCGCGGTCAACTCACGGTACTTCGCCGCGGCGTCGGCGTCGAAGCGCTGGGTGTCCTCCAGCGTGTAGTTGCGGGACCACAGGAGTCCGCCGTTGACGTAGACGCGGAACTCGCGGCGCGCGAACTTGACGCACATGCGCGCCTCGGCCCGGTCGCCGCCCTTGTGAAGCTGCCAGAGCCGGATTTCGACCCGTGAATTGGTTATCCGTGCCGGCGCGGGCCGCCGACTCGGCTGGCCCCGGCAGCTGCGGATCGCCGGTTGCGTCGTCAGGGCTCGAAGGGTTCCTCGCTCATGCCGTCCTCTGGGTGAGCGAGTATAACGGCCCGGGCCGCCCGGCGACTAGTTCTTCAGGCCCAGCTTCTCGATCTCGCCCGCAGTAACTGCGACGGATCTTGAATGCGCGCCAGGCCGTCGCGGGTCGCGGGCGCGCGCACGCTGTTGGAGGCAGAAATCACCTGGCGCAGCGCCGCCGGATCGTTCAGGTCGCGGGGCGATCCCATCGCGTCGGTGTAGTAGTCCTCGCCGCCGCCGCCGTTGTACCAATAGCCAGGCTGCGCGTAGCTCTCGCGGTCGCAGCCGCGGTTGCCGCTCCAGTCGTTGTCGGGGAACGCCCGCGACGCGAACATGCGCGGCTCCCACGCGTAGATCACTTCGGTCGGATTGGCCCGGTTGAAGACGGTGATCGGATCGAACACCGCCGGCGTGGCGAACGCGCGGTAGACCTCGTGGCCGCCGTCGGCGAACACCGACTGCTGCGTCGTCCAGATCTCGTAGCCGCTCAGCAGCCGGCACGGCGAGTCGACCTGCATCACGTCCTTGATTGGCGCACTTGGTCCGCGGGTCGCACACGGCGCCGACGCCGCCGGTGTCCATCATCAGCTGGGTGAACGCCTTCAGTCCGAACTCGGGGTGAATCAACCGGATCTCGGCCGAGTGGTGCGGCATCGAGAATCGCCGCGGCCCGCCGGTGCCCATGTGGAACACCGATCGTGAGAACACGCGGTTGACGCGACGCTCGTCGTTGACGTCGCCGGGCTGCGCGATGAAGACCTTGAAGCCTTCGTGGGCCTCTTCGTGTCCGGCGGGTTCACCCTCCATCGGGTGCCGCCGCCCGATGTAGCCGAAGCGCACCGGCGCCGCCGCAATCTCGGCGTTGGTCATGCTCGCCGGATCGTCGCCGTGCTCGTGGGCGTAGACGCAGCCGGTCGGATCGACCTGGGGATGCCAGGTCCGGTAGCGGAAGCCGTCGCCCCCGGCGACGACATGCACGTCGTGCGCGTCCGACGAGCACTCGCCGAGAATTGCGGGATCGACGGCGCCCCAGATCGGGCCGTCGGGATGCGGCGCCAGAATCGGGCGGATCTGCTCGGCGTGTGCCACGGCGTGCAGCGGGCGCTCGGGCAGGCCCGCGAGCGCCGCCACCGCGGCGCCCACGCCGGCCACCAGGCCCACAACCAGCCATCTGTGCACGAACCGACTCCTCCCCCACGGGCCCCGGGGACACGTGGCCTTGCGGCGCTCGTTCACACCCTAGCAAAAGCCGCGCGGCGAGGCTAGTCCGGCCTGATTCCGCCGCGGCCTCGCGCCGAAACTGGGAAGGGAATGCCCCCCGACCGTCCCGTGGTCACCCTTCGTCTGCCCTTTGGCCTCCGCACGAGGCGGCTGCGCGGGCTGGTGAAGTACCGTGCGCGGCCGGTCCGATTGGGGGGCGATGACGCGCAAGGGGTTCGCCACCCAGCCGGCGGCGCCGCCGGCGCGGCCGAGCTGATCGGCCGGCCTCAGAACAGTCCGGCGCCGTCGATCCGCAGCCAGCGCCGTGCCTCGACGTAGCGCGGGCACGCCGCCGCGACATGGCGCCAGAAGCGGGCCGAGTGGTTCAGCTCGCGGCGGTGCATCAGCTCGTGCACGAGCACGTACTCACGCACGAACCGCGGCACCTGGACCAGCCGCCAGTTGAGCGAGATCGTCCCGCCGCGCGAACACGACCCCCACCGCGACTGCTGGTTGCGCACGCTGACCCGGGTGACGGCGATGCCGTGCGGTCTGGGCCAGGGCCAGCAGCTCGCCGGGCAGCTCGCGGACGGCGCGGCCCGCAGCCAGCGCTCGACCATCGGCCGCAGGTCGTCGCCCGGCGGCGGCGTCCCGACGAGCTCCCCCGCGCAGCGCACGCGGCCGGGCGGGTCCGTCGCCTCGACCACGAGCCGCGACGCCTCGCCGTTGACCAGCACCGCGTCGCCGGCGCGCCATCGCCGATCGGGCGCCTCGGCCTTCCGGGCCTGCTGGCGCGCGATCCACGCCGCCTGCGACTCGACGAACGCGCGCGCCTCGCGCTTGCTGCCCCACCACGGCAGCGTGACGCGCAGCGCGCCGTCGTCGAGCACGCGCAGAATGTAGCGTCGCGTGCCGCGACGCCGCACGAACTGAATCGCCGTCGCCGGGGCCGGGGCCAGCAGGAGCGGTGAGCGGCAGGGCGAGCTGTCGCATGGGCGTCACCGGCTGCCGATCCCGGTCCAGCCGATCACGAGCATGTGCGCGTTGACGCCGGGATTGCGCGCGACGCGGTTGCCGTTCGAGATGTGGTGCAGCCGGTAGCCGAGGATCACGCCGCGGCCGTGGCTGTCGAGCACGCGCAGGCCGAGGCCGGCGTGGGTCGTGAAATTGGTGGCGGTCGTGCCGGCGGGCACCGCCTCGGTCGTCCACAACGCGCCGCCGCCGACTTCGGCGATACGGGAAGACGCGGCCATGCGGCTCGAGATTCCAGCGCCAGCCGAGCGGGACGATTCCCGCTCCGCGGGCCCGTCCTTCGGCCCACTCGACGAAGAACGGCGACACCTCGACCAGCCACTCGAAGCGGCCGCGCATCCACCCCGGGCCCCGCAGATCGGTCAGGACGCGGCCCCAGCCGAGCGCCGGCATCGCGTAGCGTTGCCCGCCAGCGGACTGCAGCACGGAGACGCCGTCGGCCACCGCGGCCGCCGCCGTCCATTCCGAGGATCCACGGGCCAAGGGCGATTGCGCGCCCGCCGGGACGGCGGCCGACAGGCTGGCGCCGAGGACGACAATCGCGGCCGCGTACAATGGACAGGTGGCCGTCTTCGTTGCCCTGTCGTCCGACCTCGACCTCGACCGCGTCGTCGCGGCCTCACACGCCGAACCGGTCATCGTCTTCAAGCATAGCGAATCGTGCGGGGCGAGCTGGATGGCGGAGGCGTCGCTCGGCGAGGGCACGCTGCCGGCGCCGGTCCACCAGGTCGTGGTCCAGCGCAGTCGCGCGATGTCGGACCGGCTGGCCCGCCTCCTCGGCGTGCGTCACGAGTCGCCGCAGGTGCTGATTCTCGTCGACGGCCGCGCCGCCTGGCACACGTCGCATGCCGGCGTGACCCGCGACCGCGTCGCCGAGGCGTGGCAGCGGCTGCGCGCCGCTCGCCCCGACCCCGTCAGCGCCTGACCGCCACCACCGACGCCACGTCCCGCCCTTCGAACTCGCCTTCACGCGATCGCACGACCTCGAGCGGCGCCACCAGCTGCGGCAGCTCGCCCGGCGCGAGCAGGTAGGCGGGATTGGTCGGTCGTCCGCGGGCGGCCTGGGCCACGGTGAACGTCTCGTAGATCAGCACGCCCCCCGGCGCGACCGCCCGACACAGCGCCGGCATGAGCGGGCGATGCAGGTAGTGGGTGACCAGGACCAGGTCGAAGACCCCGTCGCCCAGGTCGACGTCGGCGACCTCGAGGTCCTGCACTCGCGTGGTCAGCGGCAGGCCCATGGCCGCGGCGACGTCCGCCAGCCTGCGACAGGCCGGCCGCGTCGCGATCGACCGCCGTGACCTCGAAGCCAGCCGCGGCGAACAGCAGCGCGTGACGGCCGCGGCCGGCGGCCACGTCGAGCACCCTCATGCCGCGGTCGCAGCAGGTCGACGTTCTCGAGCAGCCACCCGGCCGGCCCCGCAGCTGGGGCCGGCGCCGAACTCGCGGCGGCCCGGTCCAGTCGGCCAGACCGTCGCGCAGTTCGAGCACCGGCGCCACCCCCGCCGCCGCGAGCACCTGGGCCGCGTGAGCGCTGCGGATGCCGTGCTCGCAGTAGACGAGCCAGCGGGCGGCCGTCGTCGGGCAGCACCGCCGGTCCGGAGGCGACGACGTCCACCGGGAGGAGGCGCGCGCCCGGGAGGTGTCCCAGGCGCGCGTACTCGTCGGGCGTACGGACGTCGACGACGGTCACGGCGTCGGCGGCCAGCAGCCGCGCGGCCTCGTCGTGCTCGACCAGCGCGTGCGCCGGCGACGGTGTCGTGCTCACGCGGGGCCGACGCGCTCGGCGAAGGTGATGAGGTGGCCGTCGGGATCGTACACGGCGAACTCGCGCATGCCGTAGAACTGCGTGCGCAGCGTCATCGCCAGCGGCACCTGCGGCGCCACCTGCGGCGTGCAGCGCGTCGACGCCCTCGACGGTGACGAAGAGCGTGGCGGTGCCGCCGAACGCCGGCGTGCGCCATCGACGGCACGTCCTTGGCGACGGCGCCGGGATCGTTCAGGAACACGGTGACCTCGCCGCGTTCGAGCCACACGAAGACGAACGGCGCCGCGTCGGGCACGGTCTGCTTCACCGAGAAGCCGAGCACGTCGCAGTAGAAGCGCCGGCTGCGCTCGATGTCGCGGACGATGAGGTTCGGGGTGACGGCCTTGAAGGCCACGGGCGGCGTCGTCATGGGTTGCTCCCCGGCGTGGACCACGGAAGGCGACGAAGGTCGCGCCGCGCACACGCCTGGCGTGTGCTCGCGCCACCTCCATCCGAACCGGGGCGAGCACCCGGAGCGAGTAGGGCCCCTGGTTGAGTGCCGTGGGCGGGACCCGCGAGGAACGCGGCCAGTGTAGCGGTCAGCGCCGCCGCCTCGCAACCGTGCCGGCGGGCCGGCGGGTGGCGCCGACCGAGCGGCGCAGCCTGGTATGCTGCCGGCATGGCGCGCGGATGGGAGAGCAAGGCGGTCGAGGCCCAGCAGGCCGACGCCGGGCGGCCCGGCCCGGACGGGCCCGCCGCTGTCCGAGGCGGAGCGAGAGCGGCGCCGGCAAGCCGAGGGGCTGCGGCTCGCCCTCGCCGAGGCGACCGCCCAGCTCCAGGCGGCGTGCCGGCCGGTGCATCGCGACATGCTGCGCCAGCGGATCGCCGCCCTCGAGGCCCGATTGGCCGAGCGTCGCCGGGCCGCCGGTCGGCCGGCAACGCGACTGAGGTCGGCCGGGCGACCGGCGCGTTGCAGCACCCCGGCCTTCCTGCTATGCTCCGTCAGCCGAGGATTGCGTTCTGTCCCGATCCCTCCCCGCGTCACCGTCGCCACGACGCACCCCCTGAACATCCCACGCCGATCACCTGTTCAGCGCGAGGGAGCGATCGCCACCCGTTCACCCCTGAGCCGATCACCGGATCCCTGAGAGAATCACGCCGTGCCTGCCGTTCGATTGTTCATCGGAAATCTCCCGTACAACGCCACCGAAGAGGACATCCGCACGCACTTCGCGACGGTGGCGCCGCCGACGCAGATCGTCCGCCCGCTCGACCGTGAAACCGGCCGGGCCCGTGGCTTCGCGTTCGTCGAGTACGGCGAGCGCACGCACGCCGAAGAGGCGATCAAGCGCTTCGACGGGCAGCTCTTCATGGGCCGCCCGCTGGCGGTCAGCGAGGCGCGGGCCCGCGACGATCGCGGGCCGAGCGCGCCGCGGCCCGGGCGGCAGCTACGGCCGCCACGCCCGGCGGCATGGGCGCCGGTGCCAGGCGCCCCGCGGCCCGGCGGCTATGCGCCGCGCCCGCCCGGCGAGGGCGGCTACGGCGGCCGGCCCGGGCGGATATCGGTCGAACCCCGGCGACCCGCCGCTGACCGACGCCGCCATCGCCCGGCAGCGCAACTTCGGGCCGCCGGCGCCGCCCAAGGGCAAGAAGGGGCCGAAGCCGGGCTTCGCGCAGAAGGAACGCGGACCCAAAGGCCCGATTCCGACCAAGTTCACCGGCCGCGTCTACGGTCTCGACGACGAGGCCGAAGCCGCCAGCGCCGCCGCCGCCGACGACGCGCTGCCCGACTTCATGAAGAGCCGAGCCGGCCTGACACCGACGCGACCGACACCGCCGGCCGCAACCGGCACGGCCGACGCCGACACGACGACGGCGCCGACGACAAGGAGTGAGCCGGGGCTGGGCCCGGCTCTCCGCCATGGTGGTCGCCACGCTCGCCCGCGAGTTCCGCAAGGTCAAGGCGCTGGCCGACGGCGCCATCGCGCAGCTCGACGACGCGCAGCTGCACGCCCGGATCGACCCCGAGGCCAACAGCGTGGCGATGCTGATGCATCACCTGGCCGGCAACATGCAGTCGCGGTGGACCGACTTCCTCACCAGCGACGGCGAGAAGCCGTGGCGCCAGCGCGACGCGGAGTTCGAGCCGCCGCCCGGCGATCGCGCCGCGCTCCAGGCGACGTGGGAGGCCGGGTGGGCGACGCTGTTCGCGGCGCTCGACGGCTTGAGCGACGACGACCTCGAGCGCACGGTCGACGATCCGCGGCGAAGGCCAGACGGCGCTGGCCGCGATCGCCCGCCAGCTCGCCCACTACGCCGGCCACGGCCATCAGATCGTGCTGCTGGCCAAGCACCTGCGTGGCGCCGACTGGCGCGTGCTGTCGATCCCGCGCGGCCAGTCGCAGGCCTACACCGACCGGCTGCGCGCCGCGCCGCCGTCCGTCGCCGTAGCCGCCGGCGCCGGCGGTATGATCCGAAGATGGACGCGACGACGCCCACCGTGCTGTGGCGGCTCCGGCACGGCCGCGGCGCCGAGGCCCGCGCGGTGCTGATTCCCGGCGAGCCGCACAGCACCCTGACCATCTTCGTGGACGACGTGATGGACCGCGCCGAGAACTTCGACACCCTCGACGTCGCGCTGTTCCGCGCCGACGACCTGCGCGCGACGCTGGTCGCCGACGGCTGGCGGGACGAGCCCGCCCAGCCATGATCCAGCTCCAGGGACGGCACCGCACGGTGCCGGTGAAGGTCGGCGGCGTGGTCGTCGGCGGCGGCGCGCCGGTCGTCGTGCAGTCGATGACGATGACCGACACCGCCGATGCCGCCGGCGACGGCGCGGCAGTGCGTCGAGCTGTGGGAGGCCGGCTCGGAGATGGTGCGGGTGACCGTCAACCTGCCCGAAGCCGCCGCCGCCGTGCCCGAGATCAAGCAGCGCATGCTCGACGCCGGCTGCACGGCGCCGCTGATCGGCGACTTCCACTACAACGGCCACCTGCTGCTCACCCGCCATCCCGGCTGCGCGGCCGCGCTCGACAAGTACCGCATCAACCCCGGCAACGTCGGCACCGGCAAGCGGCGCGACGAGCAGTTCGCGACGATCTGCGCGGTGGCCGTCGATCACGGCAAGCCGGTGCGCATCGGCGTCAACGGCGGCTCCCTGAACCAGGAGCTGGTGATGGCGCGGATGCAGGAGAACACCGACCGCGGCCTCGGCCTGACCTCCGACGAGATCATCAACGAGTGCATGGTGCTGTCGGCGCTGCAGTCCACCGAGCTGGCGCTCGAGTCGGGGCTCACCCGCGAGCAGATCATCATCTCGTGCAAGGTGTCGCGGCCGACGCACCTGCTCGCCGTCTACCGGGCGCTGGCGCGGCAGACCGAGCAGCCGCTGCACCTCGGGCCTCACCGAGGCCGGCATGGGCATCAAGGGCCTGACCTGGTCGGCGGCGGCGCTCGGCACGCTGCTCGCCGAAGGCATCGGCGACACGATCCGCGTGTCGCTCACGCCGCGGCCGGGCGGCGACCGCCGCGAAGAGGTCTACGCCGCCTGCGAGATCCTGCAGGCGATGGGCCTGCGGTCGTTCGCGCCGAGCGTGACCGCGTGCCCGGGCTGCGGCCGCACGACGAGCACGACCTTCCAGGAGCTGGCCGAACGCGTGCAGGACTACATCCGCGAGCGCATGCCCGAGTGGAAGGTACGCCACGAGGGCGTCGAGACGCTGACCCTGGCGGTGATGGGCTGCGTGGTCAACGGCCCGGGCGAATCGAAGGCCGCCAACATCGGCATCTCGCTGCCCGGCACCGGCGAAGCGCCGACCTGCCCGGTGTTCATCGACGGCGAGCACCGGATGACGCTGCGCGGCAGCTACGACGAACTGGCGGCGCAGTTTCAGGCGCTGGTCGACGACTACGTCGCCACCAAATACCCGCTCAAGACAGCGGCTAGGGACTAGCGGCTGGCGGCTAGAGGCGTCACGCTGCGGCTGCCGCGCCGTCCGCGGCACTGCCACAGGCTCGCTAGCCAGGGGTCCTGGCACCAATGCGCACGTCGGAGTCTCTCGCCGCGCCGATCGCTAGAATGGCACCGATGGCTGGCCGTGGCATGGATTGTCGCGCCGGTGCTGTCGTCGTCGGCCGCAGTCGCGATTGCCGCGGCGCACGTTCGGCCGCGCCGCCCGACGCGCAGACCGCTTCGACGTCCTGCTGCGCGGCGGCCAGGTGCTCGACGGCAGCGGCGGTCCGGCCCGACGCGTCGACGTCGGCATCACCGGCGATCGCATCACCGCGGTCGGCGATCTGTCGACGGCGACGGCCGCCACCGTGATCGACGCCGGCGGCAAGTACGTCACGCCCGGCTTCATCGACGTGCACTCCCATGCCGGCCCCGGCCTGGCGACCGCGGCGCTGAAGCACGGACGGCCGGTGCTTGCCCAGGGCATCACCACCGTGCTCGTCAACCCCGACGGCGGCGGCCCGGTGGATCTCGCCGCCCAGCGCGCCGGCTACGAGCGCGACGGCATCGGCCTCAACGTCGGACTGCTGGTGCCGCACGGCTCGGTGCGGCGCGAAGTGCTCGGCATGTCCGACCGCGACCCGACCGCGGCCGAGCTGGCGCGAATGGTCGAGCTGGTCCGCGACGGCATGCGCGCCGGCGCCTTCGGACTGTCGAGCGGCCTCTACTACGCGCCCGGGCAGCTACTCGAAGACCGCCGAGGTGATCGCGATGGCCAGGGCCGCGGCCGCGGGCGGCGGCAGCTACACGCAGCCACATCCGCGACGAGGCCGACTACGGCGTCGGCGTCGTCGCCGCCGTGGACGAAGTGATCGACGATCGCCGAGTACGGCCGGGCTCACCGGCGTCGTCACCCACATGAAGGCGCTCGGGCCGGCGAGCTGGGGGCTGTCGAAGACGCTGGTCGCGCACATCGAGGCGGCGCGCCAGCGCGGCGTGCGCGTGTTCGCCGATCAGTATCCCTACGAGGCGAGCGGCACCGGCATCGTCGGCGCCCTGATGCCGCGCTGGGCGCAGGTCGGCGGCCGCGAGGTCATGCAGCGGCGCATCACCGGCGAGCTGCGCGGCAAGGTGCGCGACGAGGTGAAGGCCAACCTCGCCCGCCGCGGCGGCGCCGACACGTTCCTGGTCGCCGAGTACGCGCCCGACACCTCGATCGAGGGGCAGCGGCTCTCGGACCTCGCCGCCAGGGCCGGCCTGGCGCCCGAGGAGTACGCGCTGACGCTGCTCGAGAAGGACGACGCCGGCCTCGTCTCGTTCAACATGGCCGAGGACGACATCGGCCTCATCATGCGGCAGCCGTGGACGATGACCTGCACCGACGGCGGGCTGCAGCCGGCCACCGAAGGCAAGCCGCACCCGCGCGCCTACGGCGCCTTCCCGCGCAAGCTCGCCCGCTACGTGCGCGATCGCGGCGTCGTCGATCTGCCATTTGCGATCCGCTCGATGACGGCGCTGGCGGCCGAGGTGTTCGGCATCAAGGACCGCGGCGTGGTCCGGCCGGGCGCCTTCGCCGATCTCGTCGTCTTCGACCTCGGCGCCGTCAAGGAGACCGCCACCTACGAGCAGCCGCACCAGCTGGCCGAGGGCCTCGAGACGATCGTCGTCAACGGCCGGATCGTCCGCGCCGGCGGCGAGTTCCGCGAGGTGCTGCCCGGCCGGGTGCTCCGCCTCGAAGCGGCGCTGACCTCGGTTCACGGCGCCGGCGATCGATCCGAGCGCCGGTGATCAGGCGCACTCCGCGCTGCCGCGTCACATAGGCGACCAGCCACTGGACCAGCACCACCACGCGGTTCTTGAAGCCGATCAGGAACACGCAGGTGGAGGAACAGCCACGCCAGCCACGCCGGATAGCCGGTGAGCCGGATCCAACCCAGATCGGCGATCGCGCGGGCCCGGCCAATCGTCGCCATGGCTGCCCGGATCGCGATAGCGGAACGGCGCGGGTCGGCCGTCCGTCGAGGAGCGCGCAGCGCATTGGCCGCAGCGGCGCGCCCGGCCTGCATCGCCGCCTGCGCGACTCCGGGAATCGGCTGGCCGTCGGCGCCCGGCCGCAGCATCAGGTCGCCGGCGACGAACACCTCCGGATGCCCCGGTACCGACAGGTCCGCGCGCACCTCGACGCGCCCCAGCCGATCGACCGGCGCGCCGAGCAGTGCGGCCCGAGCGGCGAGGCCTGCACGCCGGCCGCCCAGACCATGGTGCCGGCCGCGATCCGTCTCGCTCGCCCACCGCGACACCGCTGGATCAGTCCACGTCGGTGACGATCGCCCGCTCGCGCACCTCGACGCCGAGCCCGGCGAGGGCGCGACGCGCCGAGTCGCGCAGCGACTCGACAGTAGCTCGCCAGAATCGTCGGCCCGCCTTCCAGCAGCACGACGCGCGCGGTCTGCGGCGCGATGCGATCGAACTCGTCACGCGAGCGCCTGGCGGGCGATCTCGGCGATCGCGCCGGCCATCTCGACCCCGGTCGGCCCGCCGCCGATGACGACGAAGGTGAGCAGCTCGCGCTGGCGGTCCGGGTCGGCCTCGGCCTCGGCCCGCTCGAAGGCCAGCAGCACCCGCCGGCGGATCGCCACCGCGTCGTCGAGCGTCTTCAGCCCCGGCGCGACGGCCGGCCCAGTCATCGTGGCCGAAGTAGGCATGCGTCACGCCGGTGGCCAGCACCAGGGCGTCGATACGGCAGCGCCTTCGCCGCTCGCCAGGCTCGACCCGCCGCGCCGTCGACGTCGACCCGCACCGCCTCGCCGAGCAGCACCCGGACGTTGCGCTGGCGGCGCAGGATCCAGCGGATCGGCGCGGCGATGTCGGCTGGCGACAGGCCCGCCGTCGCGACCTGATAGAGGAGCGGCTGGAAGACGTGGTGGTTGTGGCGGTCGACGAGGGTCACGTCGATCGCGGCGCCGGCGAGCGCCCGGGCGGCCGCCAGCCCGGCGAAGCCGCCACCCACGATCACGACGTGCGGCGTACCGGTCATCCGTGTGCCGCCCTCCCCTGTCGACGGCACGTGCGACCCTCAGGGCCGCCGTCGCCGGCCCCAACGACAGGATACATGCTGCCCCGGCATCGGAGCCGGACGGCGCGCGTTCGACGCGCGGCGTAAGATGGCGCATGGCCATCCGCCCCGCGATCGCCCCGCCGGAAGTCCACGGTCGAGACCGCGTGCCCGCTCGACTGTCCCGACGCCTGCTCGCTCAGGTCACGGTGAAGGGCGGCCGCATCACGACCATCGACGGCGGCGACACCAACCCGGTGACCGGCGGCTACATCTGCGCCAAGGTCCGGCGCTTCGATCGGCGCGTCTACGGCGACGACCGCCTGCATTTCCCCGCCGTGCGCCTCGGCGCCAAGGGCGAGGGCCGGTTCAAGCGGGTGAGCTGGAACGACGCGCTCGACCACATCGCCGAACGGCTCACCGCCATTCGCGCCGAATCGGGCGGCGAGGCCATCCTGCCGCTGTGCTACGGCGGCTCGAACGGCTACCTGACCCAGGACAACGCCGACGCGCATGCTCTTCCGCCGGCTCGGCGCCGCGCGCCTGGCGCGCACCGTGTGCGCCGCGCCGACCGGCGCGGCCAACCAGGCGCTCTACGGCAAGATGGCGTCGGTCGTCTACCAGGACTACCCCGAGGCGCGCGCTCATCCTGCTCTGGGGCGTCAACCCGTCGGCGTCGGGCATCCACCTGATGCCGTACCTCAAGGAGGCGCGGGCCCGCGGCGCGACCATCGTGGTCGTCGATCCGCGAGCGACGCCGGTGGCCCGCCAGGCCGACATCCACCTGGCGCTCCGTCCCGGCACCGACGTCGTGGTGGCGCTGGCCATCCACCGCCACCTGTTCGAGAGCGGCGCGGCCGACACGGCGTTCCTCGCCGCGCACACGACCGGCGCCGAGCGAGCTGCGCGAGCGCGCCCTGCCGTGGACGTTCGAGCGCGCCGCCGAGGTGAGCGGCCTGCGCGCCGGCCGACATCGAGCGGGTCGCGACCGGCTGTATGCCGCCAGCCGTCCGGCGCTGGTCAAGTGCGGCTGGGGGCTGGAGCGCAACCGCAACGGCGGCAACGCCGCGCTGGCGGTGCATGGCGCTGCCGGCCGTCGGCGGCAAGTTCGGGGTGCGCGGCGGCGGTTACTCGATGAGCAACTCGGCGTCGTGGGGCATCAACCGCACCTGGCTGCACGACGCCGAGCCGAAGACCCGCATCGTCAACATGAACCGCGTCGGCCGCGAGCTGCTCGAGCCGACCGGCACGCCGATTCGCGGGCTGTTCGTCTACAACTGCAATCCCGGCGGTGACGCTGCCCGATCAGCAGCGGGTGCTGGCGGGCCTGGCGCGCGAGGACCTGTTCACCGTGGTCTTCGATCAGGTGATGACCGACACGGCCGCCTACGCCGACGTCGTGCTGCCGGCCACGACCTTCCTCGAGCACTACGACTTCGCGAAGGGCTACGGCTCGCTCAGCCTTCAGCTGGGCCGCCCGGTGATCGAGCCGGTCGCCGAAGCGCGGCCCAACGCCGACGTGTTCCTCGATCTGGCCGGCCGGCTCGACCTGGCGCGCCGCGGGCGATCCCGGCCGACGAGCTCGAGCAGATGCTCGGCGTGATCGCCGGCGCTGCCCGACCGGCGATCGGCGACGAGGTCCGCGAGTCACGGCGCGGCCACGCCCGCCGCACGGCGGGCGGCCGGTGCAGTTCGTCGACGTGTTCCCGCTCACGCCCGACCGGCAAGGTGGCCCTGTGGCCCGAGGCGATCGCCGGCCGATGCGCCGCTCGGCCTCTATGCCTTCGTGCCCGACCCGGCCACGGCGGAGTACCCGCTGGCGCTCATCTCACCGGCCTCGGATCGCACGGTGAGCTCGACGCTGGGCGAACTCGATCGGCCGCGGGTGCTGCTCGAGATGCACCCCGACGACGCGGCGCCGCGCGGCATCGAGGACGGCGACGACGTGCGCGTCTTCAACGCGCTGGGCACGATGGAGTGCGGCGTGAAGGTGACGCCGCTGGTGCGGTCGGGAACGGTGTCGTTCCCGAAGGGCGTGTGGCGGCGCCACACCGGCAACCGCCTCACCTCGAACGCCCTGGTGCCCGACACCCTCACCGACCTGGGCGGCGGCGCGTGCTTCAACGACGCGCGGGTGAACGTCGCGCGTGACGAGCCTCGGCGCGGCGTCCGCGACGCGGTCCGACCGCGCTGACGTGACGCGCGCTGGCCGTCGACGCCTAGGCGGCTTCGCTCGATTCGCGGCAGCTTGCCGCGCCCGCCGCGGCTCACCATGCCGCCTTTGCGGCCGGCGTCGCGGGCCTCGCCCGACGACCACTCGTGGGCGGTGCCCTTGGCGTGGGCGGCGCGTCCGCCCTTGCTGGCGATCTCGCGCTGCTTCTCGGCGGACATCGACGCGAATCCTCGACGGGCTTTCGGCTTGTCAATCACTGGAGCACCTCGCTTAGCTGGCTACCCCTACCTGTGCAGTGTGCGTACCAGCTGTGCCAGCTCGGGTGACCGCCGCTATCTCGATGAAAACACGGGCCTATGCGGTCAAGTCACATCCGTTTACAACCGGTGACTCGTCCAAAAATCAATACGTTGCACACTTGTTGAGTATTAAATCGACATCACTGTGTGACGAGTGCTGGGCTGGCTCGGCCGGTGCCGACAGCCGAGCCGCTCAGCGGTGGCCGTGGTCGGGCGTGGCGCGAGCCGGACGGAAGTAGTCGCAGTCGGCGCAGTTGCTGACGTCGAACTCGTAGCCCACGACCGGCCACAGCATCGGGTGGGCGCAGTAGAAGAGCTGGCCGTCGATGATGGTGTGCAGCCCGAGGTCGGGCGGGATGGCGACCGTGCGGCGGCTGTACCAGCAGACGCGATGGCGTTCCTCGGGGGTCACGACGGGGCCGTCGACATGATACGACGTCGGCGCCGCGGTCCGGACTGGTACAATCGACGTGCGATGAGTCACGACACCTCCTGCCCCGCGTATGGTCTTCTGCGTGAAGCTGCAGCAGGAGCTGCCCGGCCTCGACGCGCCGCCGTGGCCGGGCGAGATCGGCCAGCGGATCTACGAGCAGCGTGTCGGCCCAGGCCTGGAAGCTCTGGGAGGAACGCCAGAAGATGATCCTCAACGAGTACCGCGTGATGCCGTGGCAGAAGGAAGGCCAGGAGCTGATCCTCAAGCACATGGAGGATTTCTTCTTCGGCGCCGGCGCCGCCCTGCCGCCCGGCTACGTCCCGCCGCAGTCGAAGTAGACGCACGGCCGGCGTCAGCGCGCGTTGACGTCGATGGCGGCGTCGACCTCGACGTCGAGGCACGCGCCTGCGCCGCGCCGCAGCGCCGCCTCGACCGCATCGGCCGTCGGGCGCCGCCGCGAAGACGAACCCCAGGTAGCCGGCGCCTTCCGGCAGGGCGTCGAGCCGCTGCCCGGGCTTGGCGCTCACCACGACGCCGGTCACGTGCGGCACCTGGCCGCGCGGCCTCGACGCCGCGCACCTCGCGCAGCATCCCGCTGCGCGGCAATCGGCACCATCAGCACGCCGGCCGCACGCGGCCGGCGCCGCCAGCCGGCGAGCGACTCGCCGACCGCGGCCCGCAGCAGCAGCCGCTTCGAGCGACAGCGCCTCGCCAGCCGGCGCCCTCGAAGCGGAGCGCGCGGGCGCACAGCCCGCCAATCGGCCGCGCCGCCACTTCCAGCACCACGACCACGGCGTCGTCTGACGCGGCACTCGGCGTGGATCGGGCCGTGCCAGAGCCCGGCGGCGCGCGCCGCCTGCGTCACCGCGGCGATGACCGCGCATCGTCGCCGCGTCGCCGCGCGGCGTCGGCGTGACGTAGAGCGTCTCTTCGAAGAACGGACCGTCGAGCGGGTCGGGCTTGTCGAACATCGCCAGCACGTGCAGCGCGCCGTGTTCGAGCACGCCCTCGAGCGCCACCTCGAATCCCGGCACGAATCCCTCGATCTGGATCAGGCCGGCCGCCGGATCGCGCAGCGCCCGGACGTCGGGCGACGCGCAGGATGCGGCCGACACGGGCCAGCGCCGCCGCCAGGCGCCGCAGGATCGTCGGCGCGAATGACGCCCCGGCTGCCCGACAGCACCAGCGGCTTGACCACGCAGGGGAACGGCACGTCGTCGAGGCGGCGCCGCGTCGAGCGCCGACGACACCGTGCGCGACCACGGCGCCGGGCAGGCCGGCGTCGCGCATGCCGCTCGCGGAACAGGCGCTTGTCGCGGCTGGCGCGGGCGCCCTCGACCTGGTGCCACGGCACGCCCGCGGCGCTCGGCGACCAGCGCCGCCAGCACCACCGGCCGGTCGCCGACCGCGATCACGCCGTCGAGTCTCGGCCGCGCCGAGCGCGTCGAGCACCGCGCCGCACACGACGCCGGCTTCGTCGTGGAAGCGCACGGGATGGCCCGGTCGCGCCACGGATCGTCGAGGTGATCGCAGCGATCGGTGGCCAGCACCAGCTCGATGCCGAGCGCGGCCGCCGCCTCGTCGAAGCTGCGCGTCTGGTAGCCGGTCGTCGTCGCGCACAGCAGCACGCGACGCGGCGTCATCCGCGGATCTCGGTCACCGGCTCATCCCTGGTCCGCTAGCCGCCTAGCCCCTAGCCCCCAGCACCTAGAGGAGAGCCACCTGCTCTCCCGTCGGCTCCGCTCAACAGTACCAAGGCTCGGTGAGGTACGGAATCGCGGCGCGCGCCAGGCGCGGCGTCTCGGCCCGGGCGGCCCGGCCCGCGCGCCGCGTCGGCCAGCCGCCGGACCTGCGTCGAACACCGTCGGCGCGCGGCGCCGTCGCGCGCACGCCGACCAGCGCCATCGACGTCGCGCTGGAGGTCATCGACGGCCGGGTCCGGATGGCGCCCACGGATAGGTCAACGACGCCGGGTTGAACCGGCCCGACGAGCCGGTCGCACGTCGTCGAGCTCGAGCAGCCGCGATCCCCAGGTGACGAGCAGCCGCAGCGTCCACTGCACCGGCGCGACGTGCTCGACCAGGTCGAGCGCGCTCGACGTCGTCGAGGAAGCGCGGCGAACGACGTCGCGCGTCGTCCACGGCGTGAAGGCGATGAAGGTCGGCGACAGCGCCAGGCCGAGCTCGCGGCAGCGCGCGGCCACGGCCGCCGACGTCGGCGCGCGTGTGGCCCTTGTCGAGCCGGGCCAGCACCGTCGTCGTCGAGCGACTCGACGGCGGTGGTCACGAAGGCGCAGCCGGTGTCGCGCAGCACCGGCAGCAGGGCATCGTGGTGCGCGCAGGTGCTCGACCTTGATCGTGACGTCGTAGGTCAGCGACGGCCACTCGGCGTGCAGCGCCTCGACGATGCGGCGGGCGTGCGTCGGGCCGTTGAGGAAGTCGGGATCGCCGAAGGTGATGTGCTCGGCGCCGGCCTCGCACCTGGGCGCGGATGTCGGCCAGTACGACCTCCACCGGCACGACGCGGAACCGCCCGTCGTAGACCGGCACGATCGGACAGTGCCGGCAGCGGTGCTTGCAGCCGCGCGTGGCCTCGGTGGCGCCGACGACGGCCAGCCGGCCGTCGGGCCGCTGCAGCTTGCGCGTAGGCGTCGAGCGGCGGCAGGCCCGGCGCGATCGGGCACCTGGAACGCCAGCCGCGGCAGCGCCGCGTGCGGCCGGCGGCGCCAGCGGCTCGCCGGCGTGCGCCTGCGCGCGCCACCGCGACCAGGTCGGCCTCGGCTTCGGGGCCGAGCACCGCCGTGCACGCCAGCGGCGGCGAGCTGCGTCGCGGTTGAGCGGCGCGTAGAGCCCGTAGGCGCAGATCGGCAGGTCGGGGCGATGCCGGCGGATGGCGGCGATCACCGGCAGGGCCAGGCGCGTGGCGGTGTGCATCGGCAGGTGCACCGCCGCCATCGCCACGCCGTCGAGCGTGCGCCGCGGTCAGCCGCTCGACCGACAGGTCGCAGCTCGCGCACCTCGAACCCGGCGTGGCGCAGCCACGCCGCCGGCGATGCCAGGCCGAACGGCTGGCGGCCCAGCTCGTAGGTCGAGAGGAGCAGGACCAGTTACGTCCTGCCTGCGGACGCGGTCTCGGTGAGCCGGCTCATCGGCTTGACGAACACGGCCAGGATCAGACCCGACGACGATCGCAAACGCGCCGACCGCGCCGAACAGCGTCGGCAGCGCCATCGATTCGTAGAGCCCGCCGACCCGGCCGCCGATGAAGTTGCCGACCGACGTGCCGAGGAACCACACCCCCATCACCAGCCCGGCGATCCGCGCCGGCGCCAGCCGCGTCATCGCGCTCAAGCCGACCGGCGACAGCGACAGCTCGCCGATCGTGTGCAGCAGGTAGGTGGCGATCAGCCACATCGGACTGGCCAGCGCGCCGGCCTCGGCGGCCCGCGCCGGCGGCACCAGGATCACGAAGCCCAGGCCGACGCACACCAGGCCCGATCACGAACTTGCCGGGCTGGTCGGCTCCTGGCCGCGCGACGCCAGCCACAGCCAGAGCCAGGCGAACACCGGCGCCAGCGTGAAGATGAAGAACGAGTTGACGCTCTGGAACCAGCTGCTCGGGAAACGGCAGGCCGAAGCACCTCGGTGCGGGTGTTGCGATCGGCGAAGAGATTGAGCGTCGAGCCGGCCTGCTCGAACACCGACCAGAACAGCGCCGAGGCGAAGAACAGCACGCCAATCACGTAGAGCCGCCGCCGCTCCGCCGGCGTCCAGTCTGCCGGCGAAGAACAGCCAGGCGAAGAACACCACGGTGCTGAGCAGCAGCAGCACGCCGGCGGCGTCGGCGACGCCGACGGCGGTGATCGGCAGCGCGCCGGTGGCGCCGCCGACGCCGAGCACGATCAGGGCACCGAGCAGAGCAGCCCGCCCCACAGCCGCGCCTGGCGCCACGGCGCCGCCGGCTCCGCCGGCGTCGCCGTCGCCGGGTGCAGGCCCGCGTCGCCGAGCAGGCGGCGCGACGTCGCGGCGTACTGGATGACGCCGAGCGTCATGCCGACGCCGGCGGCGGCGAAGCCGGTGTGCCAGCTGACGCGCTGCCCGAGGTAGCCGCACACCAGCGGCGCCAGGAACGCGCCGAGGTTGATGCCCATGTAGAAGATCGAGAAGCCGGCGTCGCGCCGCTGATCCTCGGCCCGTAGAGCTGTCCGACGATCACCGAGACGTTGCCCTTCAGCAGCCCGGTGCCGACGACGATCAGCGTGAGCCCGAGGTAGAAGGTGGCGAGGGTCGGGATGGCGGCCGTGAAGTGGCCGGCGGCGATGATGATGCCGCCCCACAGCACCGCGCGGCGCTGGCCGAGCAGCCGATCGGCGATCCAGCCGCCGGGCAGCGCGGCCATGTAGGCCATCGAGGTGTAGAGCGCGTAGATCGCCCCGCCCTCCAAGGCCGACAGCCCAGCCCGCCGGCCGCCGACCGGTGCGGTCACGTAGAGCAGCAGCAGCGCCCGCATGCCGTAGTAGCTGAAGCGCTCCCACATCTCGGTGAAGAACAGCGTCGAGAGGCCGCGCGGGTGACCGAAGAACGCGGTGTCCGAGGAAGGCGCGTTGGCCATAGGCAGGCCGTATCATATCCTTCGCGACGAGGACGCCCACGCCGCCATGCCGCTCGACGAATACCGGAAGAAACGCGACTTCACCAAGAGCCCCGGAGCCGTCGGGCGACGACCGCGCCGCGCCGGCCCGCCGACGGCGACCCGCTACTTCTGCGTGCAGAAACACCTGGCCAGCCACCTGCACTACGACCTGCGGCTCGAACACGACGGCGTGCTGCTGTCGTGGGCGGTGCCCAAGGGCCCGTCGCTCGACACGCGCGACAAGCGGCTGGCGATGCAGACCGAAGACCACCCGTTCGACTACGGCTCGTTCGAGGGCGTGATCCCCGAGGGCTACGGCGCCGGCGTCGTGATGTTGTGGGACATGCGGGACCTGGACGCCCGAGTCGCCCGACGTCGACGCCGCCCTGCAAGAAGGGCGACCTCAAGTTCAGACTCGACGGCTACAAGCTGAAGGGCTCGTGGGCGCTGGTCCGCACCCGGGGCTACGGCGACAGCAGCAAGCCGAGCTGGCTGCTGATCAAGCACAAGGACGAGTGGGCCGGACCGATCGACATCACCGAGTTCGCGCCGCTCAGCGTCAAGACGCCCGACGCCGATTTCGCCGACATCCTGGCCGCCGACACCCCGGACGTGTGGCACAGCAACCCGCCGGCCAAGGGCGGCGACACCGGCAAGCTGTTCCAGCGGATCATCGCCACCGCGCTCGAGCTGCGCGCCAGTCGCCACGCCGATCAGCCGGCGCGGCCGATGTCGGCGGCCAAGGCGGCCGAACGCCTCGCCGACGCTCGACGGCGCCGGCGCCGACCCGCGGCGCCCGCAAGCCGCGGCCGCCGCCGCGGCGCGCCAGCGCCGAGTCGAAGGCCACCAGCGGCTCGGAAGAAGAAGCAGACTGGAGCGACCCGATGACGCCACCCACCTCGCCGCTGTCGCGCCGCGCGTTCGTCGGCGCCGGTGCCGTCGCCGCCGCGCATGTCTGGATTCCCGACCGGCGCCACCGGCTACACCGCCGCCGAGGCGGCGCGCGCCGTCGAGAACGGCGTCGGCGATGTCGAAGTGGGACCTCGACACGCCGGCGCTGTGCGTCGACCTCGACGCGCTCGAGTCGAACATCGCCGACGATGCAGGCGCGGCTGAAGGGCTTCGGCCTCGGCGCCCGGCCGCACGCCAAGACCCACAAGACGGCGGCCATCGCCAAGCTGCAGACTGGCGGCCGGCGCCCTCGGCATCTGCACCGCCAAGGTCAGCGAGGCCGAGGTGCTGATGGCCGGCGGGCATCGACCGCATCTGCATGACGACCAGCAACCCGTCGAAGAGCAAGATCCAGCGGGCGCTGGCGCTGAGCAGGCAGTCGGCGGAGTTCATCCACGCCGTCGACGACGCCGGCAACGCGCCGCGACCTGTCGGACGCGGCCAAGGCCGCCGGCCTCACCGCCAACGTCGTCGTCGACGTCGCGGTCGGCACCCGCAGCGGCATCCCGGCCGGCCGACGCGCTGGCCCTGGCGCAGCGCATCGATCGCCTGCCCAACCTGCGGCTGCGCGGCCTGCTGTCCTACGACGGCGGCGCCCAGCACATCACCGGCTTCGCCGACCCGCAAGGCCAAGACGCTCGAGAACATCGCCGCCAACGCCGAGGTGCTGCGCGGCGATGAAGAAGAGCGGCTTGAACACCGAGATCTTCAGCGGCGGCGGCACCGGCACCTACAACCTCCAGCACCACGTGCCCGGCTTCACCGACGTGCAGGTCGGCAGCTACCTGTTCATGGACATGCAGTACCTGGCCATCGGCGGCGAGGACGGCGACCCGGTCTACAAGGACTTCCGCTCGTCGCTCACCGTCGTCGGCGACGGTGCTGAACAACCGCTTTCCTGGTCGGCTGACCACCGACGCCGGCGCCAAGGCCCTCACGCTGAACACGCCGCGGGCCGGCGTGATCGGCGAACCGGGCATGGACTACAACGCCGGCTCCGACGAGTTCGGCGTCATCACCTTCACCAGCGCCGGCGAAGTCCTACCGGATCGGCGACCGGCTCGAGATGATCGTGCCGCACTGCGACCCGGTGGTGAACCTCTACGACCAGATGTACGGCATCCGCAAGGACCGGGTCGAAGTGGTCTGGCCGATCACCGCACGCGGCAAGTCGCAGTAGCCGTCGCGGACCCATCAGGCAGCACTCGGCGGCTGAGCACGCTCCAGATGGCGTGCGACAGCCGGCGGCGGTCGTGGCGGGCGATGTCGCGGGTCCACAGCGCCGCCTCGACCAGCACGGTGTGCGGCCGGCAGGTCGCCGAGCGCCGAGCGGCTCCTTGTGCTCGCTGCGCGTAGCTGGCGAGCGTCCCCGACGGCAGCCGGCCGTGTTGAACACCACGAGGTCCACCGGGCGGTCGATCGTGCGCTCGACCCAGACGACGGCGTCGGCGGCGGTGAAGCCACGCATGCCCAGGCCTTCGGTCAGCAGATTGCTGACCAAGATCACCGGGCCGGGCATGTCGCTGCAGCGCCTCGCGCACGCCGTCGACGAGCAGCGTCGGCATCAGGCTGGTGAAGAAGCTGCCCGGGCCGATGATCACGGCGTCGAAGCCGCGCACGGCGTCGGCCACGGCGGGGTGGATCGCCGCCGCGCGGCTCGAGCCAGATCCGCTGGATGGCGTGGCCGGCGTCGAGCCAGGCGTCCACGTCGACCTCGCCGCGGGTGATGCGGCCGTCGGCGTGCTCGGCGCACAGCGAGGCGCGGGTCACGCTCACCGGCCACACCCGGCCCGGCAGCCGAGCAGCGCCCGCAGGCCGTCGACCGCGGCCAGGAAGTCGCCGCTGTACTGCTCCATCATCGACAGCAGCAGGTTGCCGCCGGTGTGGCCGCCCAGCTTCTGGTGCTCGAAGAGCTTCGGCAGCCGCGACAGCAGCACCCGCCGCGCTTCGCCTTCGTTGCGCGCCAGCGCCAGGGCGCAGCGCAGCACGTCGCCGGGCGGCAGCACGCCGAGCTCGTCGCGCAGCTGGCCGGAGCTGCCGCCGCTGTCGAAGGTGGTGACGACGGCGTTCAGACGCAGCCACGGGTTGCGCTTCAGCCCGCCGAGCAGGCTCGGCAGACCGGTGCCGCCGCCGAAGCAGCCGATATTCAGTTGCCGAAGCCGCATCGCGACGTCAATTGTAAGCGTCCGCTTGGCGGCGGTGGTTCGGCGTCATCGGTTACGCGGTCCGCGCGCCATGCTGCGACGCCGTGCCGCTGCGTCCGCTGCATGCTGCTGCTCGTCACTCGCCGGCGCGACTCGGCCGCCGCGCGCTCGCTGCGCCAGACGACCCCGGCCCCGGCCACGCTGCAGATCACGCTGCTCGGCACCGGCAACCCGCGGCCGACGCCGGAGCGCTACGGCCCCGCGATCCTGATCGAGGCCGGTGCGCGGGCGGTGCTGATCGACGCCGGGCGCGGCAGCACCCAGCGGCTCTTCGAGATCGGCCAGCGGGCGCTGCTCACCCGGCTCGACGCCGTGCTTCTTCACGCCACCTCCACTCCGATCACGTCGTCGGCCTGCCGGACCTGTTCCTCACCGCGTGGGTCTTCGGCCGGGCGACGCCGCACCGCGATCGTCGGCCCGCCCGGCACCGTCGGAGATGTGCCGCCACCTCGAACAGGCGTATCGCTTTCGACCGCCGCGTCCGCGCCGTCGACGAGGGCTTCACCGCCGGCCGGCGCGACGCTCGCCGCCACCGACGTCGCCCCGGGCGTGGTCTTCGATCGCGATGGCCTGCGGGTGACCGCGTTCGCGCGTCGACCACGGCGTCGATGGCGACGCCGGCCTACGGCTACCGCGTCGACTACCGGGGCCGATCGGCGGCGTTCTCGGGCGACACGCGCTATTTCGAGCCGCTGGTCGAGCACGCGCGCGGGCGTCGACGTCCTGGTCCACGAGGTGATTTCGCCCGAGGTCGAGATGCGGCGCGCCCAGGTGCAGGGCGCCGGCGGCGATCGAGCGGATCATCGCCCGCCACGCCAGCCCGGAGCAGGTCGGGACCGATCTTCGCGCGCGTCAAGCCGAGGCTCGGCGTCTACTCGCACATCGTGCCGTCGCCGACCACCGCCGAGGATCTCGTCGCCGCGACGCGTCGCACCTACGCCGGGCCGCTCGCCGTCGGCTACGACCTGATGACGATCGTCATCGGCGACACCGTGGACGTGTTCCCGCGCAAGACGCATGTCGGACAAGTAGCCGGCGCCGCAGGCCTGCACAGGAGCGTGTAGACTGGCCTCATGGCCACGCGGAGCGTCCACGCCGGTGCAGTCGGTGCTCGCCGACCTGCAGGCCATCTTCGGGACGCGGCTCGAGGCGTTCGTCGTCTACGCCCCGACGAACACGCCGCGGCCGAGCGTCGCCATCGTGCAGTCGCTCGAACTCGCCGACCTCGACCGCCTGCGCCGCGCGCGCCGGCGCGCTGGCAGCGGGCCGGCGCGGCCACGCCAGTGGTGCTGACCCGGCGCGAGTTCGCCCGCTCGCTCGACGCCTTCCCGGTCGAGTTCGGCGAGATCATCGACACCCACGAGACGCTGTTCGGCGACGACCCGTTCGCCGGGTTGACGCGTCGCCCACGCCGACCTGCGCCGCGCCTGCGAGAGGCCAGACGCGATCGCTGCTGCTGCACCTGCGCGAGGACTACATGGAGGCGGCGGGCGACGGCCGCGCCATCGCCGCCCTGGTGGTCGACTCGGCGCCCGAGTTCCGGGCGCTCATCGCCTGCTGGCCCGCCTCGACGGGCGCCGCCTCGACGGCCGCGACCTGGCGGTCTGGGCCGACGAGCGGCTCGCCCTCGATCCGCGGACGGTGTCCGACGTGCTGCATGTCGCCAACCCGCCCGATGGCAGCAGCGTCGATGCGGTGCGCCTGTTCCCGGCCTATCTCGCCGCCGTCGAACAGCTGGCGCGGCGGGTGGACGAGTGGTGACGCACCGCGCGGCGCGACTCAGCACCCGGCGCGGCCGGTGGGCCGGTCTCCCGCGCGTCGTCGTCGCTGGCGGTCGCCGTGGCCGGGCCGCCAGCGCGGCCGAGGCCCAGCCGCCGCCGCCCGAGCTCACCGCGCCGGTGAACGACTTTGCCGGCGTCGTCGATCGCGGATTCCGCCCGCGCCCTCGACGAGCTGATCCGGGCGCTGCTGGCGGCCAGCGGCGACACCGTCGTCGTCGCCACGGTCAAGACCTTCAAGCCGTGGGGCGACGTCCAGAGCTACGCCACCCGGATGTTCGAGAACGGCGGGCGCGGCATCGGCGCAGAAGGGCAAGGACAACGGCCTGCTGGTGCTGCTGGCGGTGGACGACCGTCAGGTGTGGATCGAGGTCGGCTACGACCTCGAGGGCGTGGTGACCGACGGCTTCGCCGGCGAGACCAGCCGCCAGGTGATGGCCCCGTACTTCCGTCAGGGCGAGTACGGCGCAGGGACTGCTGGCCGGCACCTCGCGCGTCGTCGAGCGCATCGCCGCGATCGGAACGTGACGGTCACCGGCATCCGCGTGTCCGAGCCGCCGCAATCCGACCCGCGACCCGGTGTCGCTCGACTGGATCGTCCTGCTCTTCGTGGTGCTGTTCGTGGTGCTGCCGCTCATCAACCGTCGCGGCGGCCGGCGCCGGCGCGGCTGGCGGGGCGGCGTCGGACCGTGGGGCGGCGGGTACTATGGAGGCACCTGGGGCGGCGGCTCGTCCTGGGGCGGCTCGTCGGGCGGCTTCGGCGGATTCGGTGGCGGGCGGAGTGGGGGCGGCGGCGGCGGCGCGTCGTGGTGAGCGCGCGGGCGCGACATGGGAGGACTCATGCGGAAGCTGATGACGGCGGGGCTCGTGGTGGTGGCGGCGACGATGGCCAGCGGCTGTTCGTACAACCGCTTCGTGAGCCAGGAGGAAGCCGTGAAGGCGCAGTGGGCCCAGGTGGAGAACCAGCTCAAGCGCCGCAACGACCTCATTCCCAACCTGGTCGAGACGACCAAGGGCTTCGCCCAGCAGGAGCGTGACGTCTTCCAGGCCATCGCCGATTCCCGGGCCAAGCTGGCCGGGGCGCGCACGCCGCAGGAGACGATGCAAGCGGCCAACGAGCAGTCGAGCGCCCTGTCGCGGCTGCTGGTGGTGGTCGAGAACTACCCCGACCTGCAAGTCGAGCGAGATCTTCGCCCGGCTGACCGACGAGCTCGCCGGCACCGAGAACCGCATCGCCACCGAACGCATGCGCTACAACGAGCGGGTGCAGGAGTACAACACGTCGCGGCGCCAGTTCCCGGCCAACATCACCAACGCCATCTTCCGGTTCCAGGACTACCCCCTCTTCGAGGCGCCCGCCCGAGGCCCGGGAAGCCCCGAAAGTGGACTTTTCGCGGCCCAAGACCGGCCAGTAGGCCAGGCGTTCCAACCCTGCGGGCCGGTCCGGCCATCCAATGGGGTAACGGAGCCGACGCGCCTGGACCGCGGTGTGAACAGAACCCCTCACTCCCGGCCCGAGTCGGAGGCCGACGATGTCGCCGCGCGCGGTCGCGGGCGACACGGCGGCCTTCGAGCGTCTGTATCGCACCCACGTGCCTCGCATCCTCGCCCTCTCCCGCCGCATGGCCGGCGCCGACGACGCCGACGAGCTGACCCAGGACGTGTTCGTCCGGGCCTGGCAGAAGCTCGGCAGCTTCCGCGGCGAGTCGTCGCTGGCCACCTGGCTGCACCGGATGGCCGTGAACGTCATCATCGAGCGCTTCCGCACGCTCGGCACCCAGCGTGACCGCTTCCTGGCCGACGGCGACGAGGCCCTGAGCCGCATGTCGACTCCGACCGTCCGCCGTCCGCGGCTGGGACGTCGGCATGGACCTCGAGTCGGCGGTCGACCGGCTGCCGCCGGGCGCCCGATCGGTGTTCGTGCTGCACGACGTCGAAGGCTACAAGCACGAGGAGATCGGCACGCTGCTCGGCGTGTCGGTCGGCACCTCGAAGTCGCAACTGCACCGCGCCCGGATGACGCTGCGCGGCCATCTCACCCAGGCGAGGCCCGGCCCATGACTGACCATCCTGGCGAGGCGCTCTCGGCCTATCTGGACGACGAGCTCGACGCCGCCGGCTCGTGCCGCCGTCGAGCGCACCTGCGATGGCTGCGACGACTGCCGCGCCGTCGTCGACGATCTGCGCACGCCTGCGCGCCCAGCGCCAGCGTCCTGGTCGAGCGCGACGACCACGAGCCGGCGCGCGATCTGTGGGCCGACGTCGCCGGCCGGCTCGAGGCCGCGCCGGCGGCGGCCGGCGCCCGGGTGCTGCCGTGGTATCAGCGCCGCTGGTCGGTGGGCATCGCCGAACTGGCCGTCGCCGCGTCGCTGGTCGCCGCCGTGACCGCCGGCGCTGATGTGGCGCAGCGCGCCGCAGACGCGGCCGTGCCGTCGACGTCGGGCCCGAGCCGGTGCTCGCCGCAGCTCGAGCCGGTCGGCACGCCCGAGGGCGCCGTCACCACGGTCAGCTTCGCCGACGCGCAGTTCGACGCCGCCGTCGCCGACCTCGAGCGCGTGCTGCGCGAGCAGCGCGATTCAGCTCAACCCGCGGACCGTGCTCGTCCTCGAACGCAACCTGCAGATCATCGACGACGCCATCCGCGAGGCGCGGACGGCGCTCGAGACACGACCCGGCCAACGCGCTGCTGAACGCGCACCTGGCCCGCGCGCGCCAGCGCAAGCTCGAACCTGCTGCGGCGCGCCGCGCTCATCACCGAAGGAGTCTGATGCTCATGTCCCGCCTGTCATCAGCTCACGTGCGCGCCCTGCTGCTGGCGGCGGCTCCCGGCCGCTCGCCGGTCAGGCCGCGCCGGCACCCACCCGCAGGCGCCGGTGCAGGCGCGGCCGGGCGGCCCGGAGACCGAGACGCCGCGGACCGACCAGACCGTGGACGTCACGCGCGGCTGGCAGCTGGTGCTGTCGAGCCAGGCCGGCGAAGCGACGGTCCGGACCTGGGACCGCGACGCCGTGCGGGTCCAGGCGTCGCACGGCACCCGCGAGCGGGTCGACGTCCAGACCGCCGACAACACCGTGCGGGTGCGGGCCCGCACCGCCTCGGGATCACGCGGGCCCGGCCGGCCTCATCGACTACACCATCACCGTGCCGCGGTGGATGCCGGTGAGCCTGTCGGGCACCTACCTGGCCGCCAACATCGAGGGCGCCGGCGCCGAGGTGAACGTCGAGACCGTGGGCGGCGACATCACCGTCAAGGGCGGGACCGGTGCGGTGACCCTGCGCTCGATCGAAGGCGAGATCCATCGTCGAGAACGCCAGCCGGCAAGGTGCAGGCGACGACGGTGAACGACTCGATCTCAGATGACGCGGCGTGTCCGGCGACGTCGATCGCCGAGACCACCAACGGCGACGTGGTGGTGGCGAATTCGAAGGCGTCGAGCCTCGAGGTGTCGACCGTGAACGGCGACGTGCGCTTCGAAGGGCCGACCGCCGACAAGGGCGCTCTACCGAGTGACGACGCACAACGGCGACATCCGGGTCAGCCTCGGCGCCAAGGCCAATGCCACGGTCTTCGTGCGGACGTTCGGCGGCGACTTCAGCAGCGACTTCCCGGTCACGCTGCCCGAGGGCATGAGCAACCGCGACGGCAACAAGCGGTTCAACTTCACGCTCGGCGGCGGCAGCGCCCGGGTCGAGCTGCAGTCGTTCCAAGGCGACATCCACGTCAGCCGGGGGCCGCTGCCGCCGGAACGCCAGCGGCGCCGCGGCGCGCACCACTTCCGCCACGACGGCATCGAGGTGGCGGTACCAGAGGTCGAGGCCGCCGAGATCGAGGCCGCCGTCGAGGTCGAGGTCCGACGTCGAGGTCGAGGTCGAGGTGCCGAGGTCGAGGCGCCCGAGGTCGACGTCGACGTCGAGATCGACGAGCCGGCCGAGATCGAGATCGACGCCGACATCGCCGCCGCGCTGGCGTCCGCGCCGGCCATCGCGGTGGACGTTGCCGCCATCCGTGCCGAAGCCGCCGCCGTCGCCCAGACCGTGGTCCGCTCGCTAGTCCGGCGCCGCGACTGAGTCGTCGAGGATTCGCTCGGCGCGCAGCACCCGCGCGTCACCCGGCGTCGTCCGGATGGCGAACCCGCTGCGCCGGACCACCGCGCGCATCGCGTCGTTGTCGGCGAACATGTCGCCGTAGAGGCGACGCACGCCGAGTCCGCGGGCCACGTCGATCAGCGCCCGCAGTGATCGCGGTGCCCAGTCCCTGGCCCTGGGCGTGGTCGGCGACCACGACCGCGATTTCGGCGTTGTCACGCGGCTCGGTGCGGCGAATCCGCCCGAGCGCCAGGATCTCCAGGTGCCCCGAGGTCCGTGCTGCTCGGCGACCAGCGCCGCGCCGTGCGCCGGATCGACGCGGCAGGTCAGCGCCAGCCGCTGCTGACTGGTGCGCTGCTCGAGCGTCGTGATGTGGAAATACCGCTGATAGACCGAGCGCGGCGACAGCCCGGCGTGGAAGACGGCGATCATCGCCTCGTCGTCGGGCCGAATCGGCCGCACGCACCACCGGCGTGCCGTCGCGGAGACGCAGCCGCGCGGTCTCCGCCGCCGCGGTCGTCCGTGGTCATGGTGATAGCATAGCCGTCGTCTTCTGTCTGGCGAGCCGCGCATGACGATTGCCGAGACGCTGCTGCCCGAGTTCGACCGCGAGACGGCGACGACCCGCCGTCTGCTCGAGCGCGTGCCCGGAGGATCGGCTGACGTGGAAACCGCACGCCAAGAGCATGGCGCTGGGGGCGCTTGTCGGAGCATCTCGGCCAGCTGGCGCTGTGGGGCCGGATGACGATCACCGCATCCGGAGTCGACCTCGAGCAGATGGCCCGGCCGCCCGACTATCAGCCGCTGGCCACGCGCGCGGCCTTGCTGGCGCACTTCGACACCGAGGTGGCGGCGTGCCGGGCCGCGCTGGTCGGCCGTACCGACGCCGAGCTGATGGCGCCGTGGACGCTCCGCCGCGGGGCGCAGGCGTTCTTCACCATGCCCAAGGCCACCTGCTGGCGTACGTTCGTGATGAACCACCTGGTCCATCATCGCGGTCAGCTGAGCGTCTATCTCCGGCTGCTCGACGTGCCGCTGCCGTCGATCTACGGACCGAGTGCCGACGAGCAGCCGTTCTGATCCGCGGCATCGCCCGCGCGGTGCCGACGCTGGCCTTTCTGGCCTTCGCCGCACTGGCGACGCTGAACGCGGGCGGCTACCGCTACGGCGTCTCGGATCAGGCGTTCTACATCCCGGCCGTGCTCCATCAGCTCGACCCGTCGCTCTATCCGCGCGACTGGGCGATGATCGGCGCGCAAGGCCGCTACTTCCTGCTCGACGAGCTGTTCGGCGGCGTCGCCCGCCTCACCGGCGGCCCCGGTGCCGTGGCTGTTCCTGGCGGCTCAGGGGCTGACGCTGGCCACGCTCTTCGGCGGCGCCTGGTGGCTCGGGCGGGCGGTGCTGACCACGCCGTGGGCGCTCGCCTGCTGGATTGCCGCGCTGACCCTGCGGCACCGCATCGCCAAGACCGGTGTCAACACGCTCGAAGGCTACTTCCATCCGCGGGTGCTCGTGTGCGGCCTCGGCCTGATCAGCGTGGCGCTGGTGCTGCGCGGCCGGCCGTGGTGGGCGCTCGCCCTGGCGCTGGCGAGCGGCTTCGTCCACCCGACGACGGCCGCGTGTTTCGTCGTCATCGTGGCAGTGGCGATCCTGGTGACCCGTCCGCGGGCGCGGCGGCCGCTCGGCGGCGCCGCGTTGGCCGTCGCCGCCGTCGTCGTCGTGCGCGCGTGGCAGGGGCACGGCCCGTTCGACCTCTCGGTGATGGACGCCGAGTGGCAGGCGCTGGTGGCGACCAAGGACTACACGTTTCCCACGGCGTGGTCAGCCGAGACGTGGGCGATCAACCTGGCGGGCCCGATGCTGCTGACCGGCGCGATCGCTGGCGCGCCGACGCACCGGGCTCGGATCTGCCGGCCGAGCGCGGCGTGCTGGCGGGAGCGCTGCTCCTCGTGGCCGGCTTCCTGGCCTCGCTGCCGCTCGTCGCCAGCGGTGTGACCCTGGCCGTGCAGCTGCAGACGTCGCGGATGTTCTGGCCGGTCGAACTGCTGGCGACGCTGTTCGTCGTGTGGTGGCTGGTCGAGGCGCCCGGCGCGCAGCGCGCCCGCCCGTGGGCGGCGAAGGCCTTGGCCACGGCGCTCGTCGTCGTCAGCGTCGCCCGCGGCGCTCTACGTCGGCTTCGTCGAGAACCCGGCTCGGCCGACGGTGGCGGTCGGGCTGCCCGACGACGATTGGACCGCGGCCCTCGTCTGGGTGGCCGACCACACCCCGACCGACGCCTTCGTGCTCGCCGATCCCGGCCACGCCTGGAAGTACGGCACCGCCGTGCGCATCGGCGCCGCGCCGCGACGTCTACCTGGAGGAGACCAAGGACGTGGCCATGGCGATGTACTCCCCGGCCTCGGCCGCCCGGGTCCTGAGCCGCATCGGCCAGGTCGCCGGCTTCGACGGGCTCGACGAGCAGGCGCTGCGCGCGCTGGCCGAACGGGAGGGCCTGACGGTGCTGGTCACCGAGCGCCGGCTGTCCTTGCCGGTGCTGCACGTCGCCCAGACCGTGACCGTCTACCGGCTCGGATCCTGACGCCGCGACGGCTCCGCCGCGTTATACTCGCGCCGTTGCCGGGTCACGCCGACCGGCCGGAGGATTCCGATGGCCATCAGCCAGACTGCCGTCTCGCGCCGCTCGTTCACCCGGCTGTTCGCGCTCGGCGGCTCGGCCGCGCTCTTCGCCGATCCGGCCTGGGCCAGGACCATGGGCGCGGCGCCGGCGCTGGCCCCCGGCGGGCCGGCCGACGGCGAGGTGTTCTGGAAGAGCGTCCGCGAGCAGTTCGTGATGCCGCCCGACCTGGCGGTGATGAACGCCGCCAACCTGTGCCCGGCCTCGCGCCCGGTGGCCGAGTGCCTGACCCGCGAGATCGCGCAGCGTCGACGGCGACCCCTCGCCCAACAACCGCGCCCGGCTGATGCCCGAGAAGGAGAACACGCGCACGGCGCTGGCCGAGTTCCTGCGCGTCACACCCGACGAGATCATCATCACGCGCAACACCAGCGAGTCGAACAACATGGTGTCGAACGGCCTGGAGCTCAAGGCCGGCGACGAGGTGCTGCTGCACGAGGACAACCACCCCAGCAACCTCACCGCGTGGAAAGAGAAGGCCAAGCGCTTCGGCTTCTCGGTCGTCGTGGTGCCGCAGAAGAATCCGCACCCTGGCGCCGAGTACTACGTCGACGCCTTCGCCAAGGCGATCACGCCGCGCACCAAGGTGATGTCGGTGACGCACCTGTCGAGCACCGTCGGCGACCTGATGCCGGCCAAGGAGCTGGCGGCGCTGGCCCGGTCACGCGGCGTGCTGTTCCTGCTCGACGGCGCGCAGAGCTTCGGCCTGCTCGACGTGAACCTGGCCGACATCCAGCCCGACTTCTATTCGGGCAGCGCGCACAAGTGGCCGTGCGGCGCCCGCGAATGCGGCGTGCTCTACGTGAACAAGGCCGCGCAGGCGAAGCTGTGGCCGAGCGTCTACAGCGCCTACACCGGCGCGGTCGGCTTCTCGAAGACGTTCGAGGGCTTCGGACAGCGCGACGAGGCGACGATGATCGCCTTCCACGAAGCGCTGAAGTTCCAGACCTCGATCGGCCGGGCCGACGTCGAGAAGCGGGCTCGCACCCTGACGACGCAGCTGATGGACGGCCTGGCCAAGCTGCCCGGCATCACGATGTGGACCTCGCCGGTGGCCGAGCGGCGTGTCGCGGTGGTGTCGTTCGTGCCCGGGACGCTCGACGCCAACAAGCTCGCCGACGCCCTCTACACCAACGACAAGATCGGCGTGACCACCCGCGGCGGCAAGGACCGCCCCGGCCTCCGCGTGTCGCCGCACTTCTACAACAGCCCGGCCGAGGTCGATCGGCTGCTGGCCGGGTTGTCGAAGTACCTCAAGAACGGCGTCTAGCCCGGAGCGCGGGGCCTCACGGCGTCCGAGCTGGCGCTCGTAGTCGGCCTGATCGAAGTGTCCCTGGGACTCGGCGATCAGGCCGTCGGCCCCAAGCGTCCACTCCTCGTAGCCGCTGAGACGCACGGCCCGGCCGGTGCCACCAGGTCCGGTATTCGTGCCGGTGAGCGTCCAGCGGTAGACGGCGTGATCGGCGCGCGCCCTCGACGCCGTCCATCGCGACGACCATGTCGGGGAACGCGGTCATGAAGCCCTGCGCCGCCGCGGTGATCGCCGGGCGTCCGACCGCCGGCGGTCCGCCGTTGATGGTCAGCGAGCCGCGCTCGGCGAAGAACGACGCCACGCCGGCGGCCCGCTGGCTGCACCACGCTGCGGTGTAGCTCGCGGCGAACGGCTCGAGGGCGACGGCGTCCATCGATCGGTCCGCTCTACATCCAGCCGAGCTGCTTCAGGCTGTGTCCGTCGTTCCAGATCTTGGTCATGTGGCGGATTTTGCCGCCGTCGAAGTCCATGACGTAGACGTAGTCGGCCTCGACGGCCTTGCCCGTCGGCGGCACCGGCCCGCCCTGGCCGGTGTGGGTGCCGCGGAACACGCCGTAGGCGATGACGTTGTTGCGCCCTTCGTCGACGGCGAACGAGCGCAGCTCATAGCGTGCCGTCCGGCGCCGGCGTGAACAGGCCCTTCATCCATTCGGTGTAGGCCTGCAGCGTGTTCACGCCGCTCAGCGCGTCGGCCTGCGCCGTAAACGTCGCGTCGGCGCGGCAGAACTGCTGGCACCCCGCCCATCCCTTGCCGGTCTCGCACGCGTCGAAGAACTGGGTCGCCGTCTCGCGAATCGATGCCATGGTGCTCCTCCCGTCGCTCGGCCGTCGGCGGACGCCACCGTCGGCGTCCGCCCGGCCCGGCGTTACTGCTGGTCCTGCTGCTGCCGCGTCGCCGGCGTGGTGCGCACCGTCGGGTACTTGATGCCGAGCTGATCGAGATAGGTCGGGTACTTGCTCGGGTCGTAGTAGTACTTCTTCATCTCCTCGCGATACTTCGAGAGGATGTTGGTGTTGAGGAAGGTCGGCGCCGGCGTGTCGGCCTTGATGAACGGGATGTACTTCACGTCCTTGGTCTGGACGGTGCGGAAGTATTCCCACGCCTGGGTGACGATCTCGGGCTTGGTCAGGATGTCGAGGATGGTCATCGCCTGCACCTTGGCGCCGGCGACGACGCCCTTGTGGGCAATCGGCGTCGCGCTGGCGATCGCGCTCGACCAGTTGTGGCCGGGCAAGCCGGGGATGTTGGCCGGGTAGCGCAGCGTCACCGTCGGCACGTTCCACGAGATGTCGCCGATGTCGTCGGAGCCGCCGCCCATGTTCTCTTCGATCGGCACCGGCTTGCCGAGGTCGGCGACCTTGGTCGCCAGGCCCGGCTGGGTCGGGTTGCCGAGCTCCTTCTGCAGCCCCTTGGCCAGCTCCTGATCCGCCTCGCTCCACTCGGGCAGGCCGACCCGCTGGATGTTGGCGTACATCGTCTCGGCGATCGGCTTGTTGAAGTGCTGCGGGTAGGCGGTGCCGAGGATCCGCGAGGTCCACTTGGTGTTGGTCATCAGCGCCGCGCCCTCGGCCATCTTGTTGCCGATGTCCCACAGCTCCTGGATGTGCGGCTGGTCGTTCTCGCGGAAGTAGAACCAGATGCTGGCGTTGCGCGGCACGACGTTGGGCTGGTCGCCGCCGTTGACGATCACCGAGTGCGAGCGCTGCGACAGCCGCAGGTGCTCACGCCGGTACTGCCAGCCGACGCTCATCAGCTCGACCGCGTCGAGCGCCGACCGGCCCCGCCACGGCGCGCCGGCGCTGTGCGCGGTCTCGCCCTCGAAGGTGTACTCGACCGAGACCAGGCCGTTGCCGCCGCCGGCGCCCCACGACACGTTGAGGTTGTTGCCGACGTGGGTGAAGAGCGTCACGTCGACGTCCTTGAACAGGCCGTCGCGGATGAACCACGCCTTGCTGGCGACCAGTTCCTCGGCGACGCCCGGCCACAGCATCAGCGTGCCCGGCAGCTTCTCGCGCTCCATCACCCGCTTCACGGCGATCGCGGCCACGATGTTCAGCGGCACGCCGGTGTTGTGGCCTTCGCCGTGGCCCGGGGCGCCTTCGATGATCGGATCGTGGTAGGCCACGCCCGGCTTCTGCGACGCCTGGGGGATGCCGTCGATGTCGGAGCCGAGCGCGATGACCGGCTTGCCGCTGCCCCACTTGGCCACCCAGGCGGTCGGGAATGCCCGACTGGCCGCGGGTGATGGTGAAGCCGTTCTTCTCGAGGATGCCGGTCAGGTACTTCGAGGTCTCGACTTCCTGGAAACCGAGCTCGCCGAAGCTGAACACCGAGTCCACGGCCTCCTGGGCCAGCTTGGCCAGGCCGTCGACGTGTTCGGCCACCCCGCGCTTCAAGGCGGCGAGGTTGGCGTCGCGCCGCGCTCGGCGGGGCCGGCTTCGCGGCGGGCGGAGTCTGCGCCAGCGCCGTCGCCGCGCTCACGACCGCCGCCGCAACCGTCAATCCCAACGTCATTCTGCGTGCCATCGTGCATCCTCCGGAACGCGAGCCGCGCCCAGTGCGGCGAGGTCTCGCCCCCGCCGCAGCGCGAGGATTGTACTCCGCTATCCTAGGCACTCAGTGCGGCTGAGATGGCGGCTCGCGGCGGCGACATCGGTGGCGTGCATCGCCGCCATGACGGCACGTCTGCCGGCCCGGCAGCCGGCGCGTACCGACCGCCCGCCTGGTGAGCGCGTCGAAGCTGACGCTGCCCGGCCGGGTCGATTCGAGCAACCCGCTGATCTGGTTCCAGGACGGCGCCGCACCGATGCTCACGGCACTCAGCTCCTGGGGCGGGCTGCCGACGCTCAGCCGCGGACCGGCGCTCGATGCATTGCGGCTCGCCGGCGACGCCCAGTTCGTCAGCCACCCCGGTCACGGCGTGTGGTTCGAGGCGGTGATTGCCGCTGCCGACGGCCGCTGGTACGGCTTCTACCATCACGAGCGCCCGGCCGACGACTGTGGCCGGCCGGACCGCCAGCTGCCGCGGATCGGCGCCGCCCGCTCGAGCGACCAGGGCACGACCTGGGAGGACCTGGGCATCGTGATCGACGCGCCGCCGGGGAGCGCGGCCTGCGACTCGACCAACCGCTTCACCCTTGGCGGGGTCGGCGACGTGACCGCGGCGCTCGATCGCGAGGGGCAGGATCTCTACCTCTACTTCAGCCAATACGAACGCGACCCCGGCCTGCAGGGCGTCGCCGTCGCCCGGCTGGCGTGGGCCGACCGCGACGCGCCGGTCGGCAAGGTCGACCATCTGGAACGACGGCGCGTGGCTCCCGGCGCAGTGGGCGCCGGTCGGCGACGACACGCCCGACGTGGGCACCTGGATCTATCCCGCCGGCACGCCCCTGGTCGCGGCGTCGCAGCCGTTCCACGACGGACGGATGGCGGCCGACGTCTACTGGGGCCCGTCGATTCACTGGAACACGTACCTCGAGCAGTACGTGATGCTGCTCAACCGCGCCAAGGACGAGCACTACGACCAGGAAGGCATCTACGTGTCGTTCGCACCGACGCTCGGCGATCCGGCGGCGTGGTCAGCGCCGAGCAGAATCCTGAGCGGCGGGGAATGGTACCCGCAGGTGGCCGGACTCGAGGCCGGCAGCGGCACCGACAAATGGGCCGGCCAACGGGCCCGCTTCTTCCTCACCGGCGTGTCGTCGCACCTGATTGAGTTCGCGCGGTGAGGCCCGGCCCGCTCAGTCGCTGAGCGTGGACTTGTAGGACGGCGGCTTGCGCGCCTTGGTGCGCTGCTCGAAGGCGAAGCCCCACGCCAGCAGCTCGGCTTCGGTGTAGGCGCGGCCCATGAACGCCAGGCCGAGCGGCAGGCCGCTGGTCTCGCCCATCGGCACGGTCAGGCTCGGCGTGCCGGCCACCGCCGCCATGCCGTAGCCGGCGCCGACGAAGTGATCGCCCAGCACGTGGTCGGTCGGCCACGTCGGCGACATCGCCGGGGCGACCAGCGCGTCGAGCTTCTGGCGATCGAGCGTCGCCAGCAGGCCGTCGCGGCCGGCCAGCCGGCGCGCGTCGGTCTTGGCCGTCGAGATAGGCGGCGTCGGTCAGCGGCCCCTTGGCCTGCGCCTGCTCGAAGATCTCCTGGCCGAAGAACGGCATCGCCCGCGCGGCATTGGCGGTGTTCCAGGCGATCAGCGCCTCGAGCGAGCCGTGCGGCGCCCGGCTCGTCGCCAGGTACGTGTTCAGCCCGTCCTTGAACTCGTAGAGCAGCACCTGGAACTCGGCGTCGTTCCAGTCGTTGTAGCTCGGCACGCGGACGTCGATGGTCTCGGCGCCGGCCGCCTTGCAGCGTCGGCGAGCGCCGTCGTCCATCGCCGCGTCGACGCCGGGGTGATAGCCCATCGCCTGGCGCAGCACGCCGAAACGTCTTGCCGGCCAGCGCCTCGGCCTTCAGGCCGGCGGTGAAATCGGCCGGCAGCGCGCCGCGCGACGCCTCGGCCGGCCGGATCGCCGGGATCGGCGGCCGCGATCGCCGACAGCAGCAGCGCCGCGTCGGTCACCGTCCGCGTCATCGGACCGGCCGTGTCCTGGGAGACCGAGATCGGGATGATGCCGCTGCGGCTCACCACGCCCACCGTCGGCTTCAGGCCGACCAGCCCGCTCACCGCGGCCGGACACAGGATGCTGCCGTCGGTTTCGGTGCCGACGCCGAGCGCGGCCAGGCTGGCCGTCATCGCCGTGCCGGTGCCGGCACTCGAGCCGCAGGGATTGCGATCGAGCACGTAGGCGTGCCGGGTCTGGCCGCCGCGCGAGCTCCAGCCCGACGACGAACGCGTCGACCGGAAGTTGGCCCACTCGCTGAGATTCGTCTTGCCCAGGATCACCGCGCCGGCGTCGCGCAACCGCGTCACCAGGAACGCGTCGGTGGCCGGCCTGTGATCGGCGAGGGCGAGCGAGCCGGCGGAATTGACCATGCCCACGGCGTCGATGTTGTCCTTGAGCAGCACCGGCACGCCGTGGAGCGGCCCGCGCAGCTTGCCGGCCGCGCGCTCGGCGTCGAGCCGATCGGCGTCGGCGAGCGCCTGCGGGTTCACCTCGATGACCGCATTGAGGGTCGGTCCGGCCTTGTCGACCGCGGCGATGCGGGCCAGATAGGCCTCGGTGAGCGCCCGCGACGTCAGCGTGCCGGCGGCCATCCGATCCCGGGCCTCGGCGGCGCTGAGCTCCACCACGTCGACGGCGGCCGCCGCGGCCGCCGCCGGCGCCGTGGGCGACGGCGCGGCACAGCCGGCGAGAAGAACGAACACGGCAACGACGGACAAGGCGCGCACGGTCATAGGCGGAACGGCTCCGGTCTCGTGAATGGCGACGGCCGATTATCGCCGACCGCGGGCCGGAGGGGCCCTACAATGGTCAGCTGGCGGTCGCCGCGTCCGTGGCCTTCACGCCAGAGCCGTTCGTCCCGCGTCCCGTCCTCGCCGGCGGCCATCGGATGACGCTCTACGCGTGGGCCCGGCGGCGTCAGTTCCCGCGCCTGCCCGCCGGCCGAGGCGCGGCTCTTCCGCGTCGCCGACGACACCGAAGTGCTCGGCCATTGCCACTGGCAGCCCGATCGCGACGCGCGCGCTGACCGTCGTCCTCCTGCACGGCCTCGAAGGGTCGAGCGACGGCCACTACATGCGCGGCATGGCCGACAAGGCGTGGGCCCGCGGCTTCAACGTCGTCCGGCTCAACCAGCGCAACTGCGGCGGCACCGAACACCTCAGCCGCGGGCTCTACCATTCGGGGCTGACCGCCGACCCGCTCGAGGTGATGCGGATCCTGGCCGGCGACGACGGCCTGCCGCGCTTCGCCTTCGCCGGCTACTCGCTCGGCGGCAATATCGCGCTGAAGCTCGCCGGCGAGCTGGCCGGCGACGACCGCAGGCGCGTCGTCGCCGTCGCCGCCGTGTCGCCGCCGATCGAGCTGGGCGTGTGCGTCGACGCCCTCGAGCGCCGCCAGAACGTCGCCTACCACTGGAACTTCCTGCGCGGGCTGCGCGGCCGGATGCGGCGGAAGGCCCGGCTTGTTTCCCGGCGCGTGGGATACCGCGCCGCTGCGCGCGCATCCGCACGGTGCGGGCCTTCGACGACGCCTACACGGCGCCGTACCACGGCTTCGCCGGGGCGGCCGACTACTACCACCGCGCCAGCGCCCGTCGCGTCCTCGATCGCCTGGCCGTCCCGGCGCTGCTCATCACCGCCGATGACGACCCGTTCGTGCCGTCGACGGCGGCCCGCGACCCGGCGCTGGCCGACGTGACCGGCTTGACGCGAGTGGTCACCACCCACGGCGGCCACTGCGGGTACATCGGACGGCCGGCCGTTCGCCGGCGACGACGGCTACTGGGCCGAACGTCAGGTGATGGCGTTCCTCGCCACCCACGACCGGGCGTGACGATCCCGGCCGGCGCGGTTCAGGCCAGCAGCTCCAGCATCCGCTGCCCGAAGGCCGCGCCCTTCCCGGCGTCCTCGTGCTTGAAGTACACGAACACGTCGCGGCACCGGTGTCGCCAGGTCCTGGGCCACCGCCGTCCAGCGCCGGATGGCCTCGTCGTCGTAGCCCTCGTCGCGCAGGCGCAGATAGGCGTAGTCGGCGGTCGCCATCACCGGCGTCGACCGCGCCTCGGTGTCGGCGATGCACAGCGCGAGATTGCGGGCGCGCAGGCGGGCGTAGACCTCGTCGCTGCAGCCACGAGTCGTTGCGGAACTCGAAGGCGGCCTCCAGTCCTTCCGGGCACGGTGGCCAGGAAGGCATCGAACACCTCGAGGTTGCACTTGAGGTTGGGCGGCGTCTGGAACAGCACCGCGCCGAGCTGCGGGCCGAGCTCGCGCGCCGTCTTCACGAAGAAGTCGACGCTGTCGCCGACGTCCTTCAGCCGGCGATCGTGGGTGATGCGGCGATTGGCCTTGAGGGTGAAGCGGAAGGAGGGCGGGACCTGCGCCGCCCAGCCGGCGACGACCTTGCGGCGTGGGCATGCGGTAGAACGAGGCGTTGATCTCGACCGACGGAAACCGCTCGGCGTAGAAGGGCAGCATCTTGGCCGCAGGCAAGTCCTGCGGATAGAAGCTGCCCTTCCACTCCGGATAGTTGTACCCCGACGTGCCGACGAGGATCATCGCCGCCTCTTCCCGGGGACGCGACGCGCGGTCGCGTCGGTTACCAGCGCGGCTCGCGCCGGCCGCCGCCGTCGCGTCCGCCACCACCACCGCGGCCCATGCCGCCGCCACCGCCACCGAAGCCACCGCCGCTCGGCTTGGGACGCGCCTCGTTCACGACCAGCGCGCGGCCGTCCATCTTGAACTCGTGGAGCTCGTCGATGGCCTTCTGCGCGCCCTCGTCGGTGGTCATCTCCACGAAGGCGAAGCCGCGGGCGCGGCCCGTGGCCTGGTCGCGCATCACGTGCACGTTGGCCACCGCCACCTGCGCGGCTGAATAGTTCGTTCAATTCTTCGTCGGTCGCGCTGTAAGGCAGGTTGCCCACGTAAAGTCTACGGCCCATCGGTCACTCGCTCCATCCGCGCTGCGGTCGATCGGCCCGACGCGCGCGAACGCCGGGACTTCCCCGCGACCACCTCACCAGCAGGACGGGGGAAACGACCGTTTCGCCGACCAGCACAAGCGGGCTACCCAGGGACGTGAAGTCCGCGAAGTATAGCAGACCCGGTGTCAAGGGCCCGGCGGAACCGGAGGCCGCGGGCGCGCGTGGTACAGTCGCGCCGATGCGGTGGCGCGGCGGCGATGACGTGGGTGGCGCTGGCAGCCGGGTGCCGCCGGCGCGCCGGCGCACGGACGCGAGCCGCTACGCCATCTCGCGGTCAACTGGTGGTGGTGCAGCTCGACACCGGCCAGGTGCTGGTGAAGCACGACGCGATTCCCGGCTACATGGACGCGATGACCATGCCGTTCCGCGTCGCCGACCGGGCGGCGATTCGCGACCGTCGGCCGGGCGACCTCGTCACCGCCACGCTGGTGGTCGAGTCCGACGCCAGCTACCTCGAGGACGTGCAGCTGACCGGCACGCGCACCGCTCGACGACGCCGCGCCCGCCCGGCCGGTGGCCGAAGGGCTGCACATCCTGACACCCGGCGACGCCGCGCCCGATACGCCGCTCGACCACCCATCGCGGCGCCACGGTGTCGCTCCCGGAGTGGCGCGGCTCGGCGGTGGCGGTGACCTTCATCTACACGCGCTGCCCGCTGCCCGACTTCTGCCCGCTCCTCGACCGACGCTTCGCCGCGATCCAGGAAGCGGCCGCGGCCGATGCCGCGCTGCGCGGCCGCGTCCGGCTGCTGTCGGTCAGCTTCGACCCCGACGCCGACACGCCGGCGATTCTCGCTGCGCACGCCGAGCGCGCCGGTGCCGGAGCCGACTGGCACTTCGCCACCGCCCCGCGGGCGAGCGTCGACCGCTTCGCCGCCAGCTTCGGCGTCAACGTGATCCGCGAGGACGACCGCACCATCACCCACAACCTGCGCACCGCGGTGATCGGCCCCGATGGGCGGGTCGCGGTAGTGCGATCGGGGAACGACTGGACCGCCGACGACCTGCTCGCCGATCTGCGCCAGGCGCTCGGCCAACCGCCCACCGACCGCTGATGCGCCCACCGGTGCCCGGCCGCGCCCAGCCGCTGCGCGCCGATCCTCGCCGCCTCGGCGCCGGCGACCGCCGCGAGCCGCGTTCACCCCAGGGAACGGGCGCTGGTCGATCGCCTGCGACACGCCGGCGGTCGGTGCAGCGCTGGCTGAACGCGCTGCCCTACAACACCGAGACCGGCGGCGAAACGCTGCGCACCTTCCGCGGCGTGGTCGCCCATGGCACCGCGCATTGCCTCGAGGCGGCGCTCTTCGCCGCGGTGACGCTCGAGCAGCACGGCTACCCGCCGCTGCTCCTCAGCTTCGAGTCGATCGACCGGCTCGATCACGTCATCTTCGTCTACCGCGGGCCGGACGGCTGGGGCTCGATCGCGCGCTCGCGCGACCCCGGCCTGCACGGCCGGCGGCCGGTGTTCGCCACGCCGCGGGCGCTGGCGCTCAGCTACGTCGATCCGTACGTCGACTTCAGCGGCCGGGTCCGCGCCTACGGCGTCGTGCACCTGGCGGCGATGGGCAGCTACGACTGGCGCTTCTCGACCCGGCAACGTCTGGGCGGTGGAGCAGCTGCTGATCGACTGGCCGCACCACCGCATCCGCACCTCCGACGCCCGCTACCGGCGGCTGAAGCGACGCTACGCCGAGTACCGCCGGGTCCACGGCGTGAAGCCGATCTACTACCGCGGCCGCGACCGGTGGATGCCGCTGCCGGCGGAGTTCGGCCGGCCGCGGCGCGGCCGGATCGGCTGCCTCGGCTGGTGCAGTCGACTAGTCGAGGTCGAAGTTGCGCAGCGGCTTGGTGATCGGCTCCTTCTTGGCCTGCTCGAGCGCCTCTTCGAAGCGCCGCGACAGCGCGTCGTCGCGGCCCTTCTCGGTCTGCACCGACTGCTCGAAGATCGCCTCGCGGCGGCGGGCCTGCTCCTGCAGCGACCCGCTGCGCGTTGTCGAGGACCACGCTGTGGGCGCTCGGCGGCTCCTTGTGGGAGACGACCCGGCCCAGGTTGATGTCGACGACCAGGGTCGCCCCGCAGCAGGGCACGTCATCTTCCGTTCGCTCTTCAGGTGGCCATGGTCGTCGTCCGCCGCTGCCGCTTGCCGGCCGGCCGGCTCTCGCGCTGAAGATTAGTGACATGAGGCGCGATGCCGCAAGATGAACACCGCAGCCGGACGCTGCGCGTGGCCACCTACAACGTGCACCGCTGCCGCGGCATGGACGCCCGGACGGTGCCGCAGCGCATCGCCTCGGTGCTGGCCCCGCTCGACGCCGACGCTGATCGCGCTGCAGGAAGTGCTGGGCGCCAGCCAGCGGCGGCCGGGCCAGGCCGCCGAGCTCGGCGCGGCGCTCGGCATGGGCTGGGTGATGGCGCCGACCCGCCACCTGCGCGGCGCGCTCTACGGCAACGCCGTGCTGTCGCGGCTGCCGATCCGCCAGCACGCCGCCCACGATCTGTCGTGGAAGACCTGCGAGCCGCGCGGCGCGCAGCGGGTCGACCTGGCGCTCGACGACGAGCACAGCCTGCATCTCTACAACGTGCACCTCGGCACGGCGCTGCTCGAGCGCCGCTACCAGGCCGATCGACTCGCGCACCTGATCCACGATCGGCGCACCCGCGGGCCGAAGGTCGTGCTCGGCGACTTCAACGAGTGGGCCCGCGGCCTGGCCACCGACATCCTGTCGTCGCGGCTGCACAGCGTCGACCTGAGCCCGGCACCTCAAGCGCCGGCGCACCTATCCCGGGCTTTTCCCGCTCTTCCACCTCGATCACATCTACTACGAGGGACGGGTCGAGGTGCGGCACGTCGAGCTGGTCCGCACGCGGCAGGCGCTGATGGCCTCGGATCACCTGCCGCTGGTCGCCGACATCACCGTCTGGTACTGACGCCGCCGATCCGCGCCGACTGGCCGCCGGTCGCGGCGCCGCCTGGGGCATCATCTGCGCCCATGACCTATCCCTTCGTCGACCACGCGCTGGCGGCGCGGCTGGAACGCGCCGAAGGGGCGACGGCTGCCGGTTCGTCGAGGCCCGCGCAGCGCATCGACCCCGGCGTCGGGGGCCGTGCTGGCTGGACGTGGACGGCGCCTGGGCCATCTTCGACGGGCCCGGCTCGCCGCTGACCCAGACCTTCGGCCTCGGCATCGCCGGCGCGGTCAGCGACGACACGGTGGCGGCGATTGAGGCGTTCTTCGCGGCGCGCGGCGTCCCCAGCGAGCACGAGGTGAGCCCGCTGGCGCTGGGCGAGGCGATGGCGGTGCTCTCGAGCCGCGGCTACGAGCCGTTCGAGCTGACCAGCGTGATGTTCCGGCCGGCCGCCGGCGACGCGCTGCCGGCCGTCGCTGGCACCGCGGCCTCAGACGGTGCGGGTCATCGCGCCTGACGAAGCCGCCGCCTGGGCCGAGGTCGCGGCCGACGGCTGGAGCGACACGCCCGAGGTCGTGCCGTTCGTCCGCGCCATCGGGCCGGTCTACGCGCAGATGCGCGACGGCGCAGTGCTTCCTGGTCGAGCACGACAGCGTGGCCGCCGCGGCCGGCGTCCTCGCGATGCACGACGGCGTCGCGGTCCTGGCCGGGGCGAGCACGCGGCCGGCGACAGCGCCGCAAGGGCGCGCAGCTGGCGCTGCTCGGCGCGCGGCTGGCCGAGGCGCGCCGGCTGCGGCTGCGACCTGGCGATGATGTCGGCCCGCCCCGGCAGCAACTCGCAGCGCAACGCCGAGCGCCATGGCTTCCGGATCGCTTACACGCGGATCAAGTGGCGCCGCGCGGCAGGTGAGCGACTCCCGACTGATCGCGCGCTGCCGATCGTCGACATCGCCGCCATCGGGCTAACGGCCGAGGGTTCGAGGCGCGAGCCAGCTGCATCGTCAACGACCGCGCGAGGCGGCGCCGCGGTCCACGCGGCCGCTCAAAGGCGTTGTCCCAGTAGGCGTCGCCGCCACGCGCCACGCCGACACGCTCGCCGCGGCGTAGGCCGGCAGGAAGAACGGCCCCCAGCGCTCGCACTGCGTGACGTGGACGCGCTCGTGAGCGCGGGTCTCGGCGAGCGCCGCCGCCGAGCGGCCGAGCACGACGTGGCCGAGGGTCATCGCGGCGATGCCGCGCCGCGGCGCGATCAGATCGAACAGCGCGGCGATGCCGGGGCCGTGCGCCTCGAGGACGCCGTCGACGACGGTGAAGCGGGAAGCGGTGAGGCCGAGGGCGATGCAGGCCGAGCGCGCTGGTCGGCGAGGCCCAGAGGTAGCGCCGACCACCCGGCGGCGCGTGACGGCGGCCGCCCGGACGGGATCAACTCTCTTCTTCGAAGCCCTCTTCGATCGGCAGCGGACGCGTCGCCGGACGCAGCGCCTCGCGATGATCGTAGATGGGCACGGCGCGCACGTGCATCGAGTTGGAGCACGCCGGTGACTTCACGTCGACGACGACCGTGACGGGGCTGCCGCCGGTGCCTTCGCGAAAGGCGAGCTGGCAGCCGCAGGCGAGCCGGGCGTGCGTGAATCCTTTCAGCATCGTGCTGACGGAATCATACTACACGGGCTCACAGCAGGGCCTTGATCTCGCGCTCGAACTGCGCCTTCGGTGCAATCCCGAGATGTCGCTTGCAGACCTTGCCATCGCGGCTGATCAGGAACGAGGCCGGAATGCCGTAAATCGGCCCGTAGGCGTCCTGGATGTCGTCGCGGCCCTGCCCCAGCACCATCGGGTAGTTCACCTTGTACTGGTCGGCGAACGCCTTGGCCTTCTCCGCGGTGTCGTCCACCGAGAGCCCGACCACGACCAGGTCGTTCTTGTACTGCTGCTGCAGCTCGACGAACCCGGGAATCTCGGCCTTGCACGGCCCGCACCAGGTCGCCCAGAAGTTGAGCAGCACGACCTTGCCCTTGTAGGCGCTGAGCGATGAGCTGCTTGCCGTCGAGGGTCGGGCAGCGTGAAGTCCTTGGCCGGCTTGGCGTTGGCGACGCACGCCGCGCCGTCGCCGCGGCCCCGGCCTGCATCGCCTCGGGCGCCGCGCACCGGCTCCACGCACGGCGCGGCGATCGGCTCACCTTCGGGCTCGGCATGCGACACCCAGGTGAACGGCAGGCTGATGCCGAGCAGCGCCACGACCGTGGCGACGATGGCCACGGTGCGCATGGTGTCGCGGCTGGCGTGGCGGCGAGAGCGGGCTGGTCCATGGAGTCATTGTGCCTCAAGTCCGACGGCGGCAGCCACGCCGCGCAGCCGAGCTGGCGCGACCAGCACGTAGGTCGCGCCGCCGCGCGTCAGCACCTCGGCGTGCCGGCCGAACGACGACCAGTCAGCCGGCCGCGGCCGTCGCGCTCGGGCATCACGAAGAGCGACACCGGCTCGCCTCGACGCGGTAGAGCACGTGCGCGACCATCGCCCTCGCCGTAGAGGCACCGCCGCACCGCGACCAGGTGCACGTCGGGCGGGCCGCCGGCGCCGGGATCGGCACCGACCAGCCGAACTGGTCGCTGCATCCGCGCTTCGGCGCCGTCGGCGCCGTGAAGTGTTCGGCGTGGTCCGCGCCGTCGACGAGGAAGCACTTGATGTGGTCGAGCGTGAGCTGCGCCGCCAGCAGCACCGACGAGCGACCGGTGCTCCACGCGAACGCGCCGGTCACCGCCAGCGACCAGCGCCGCGGCGGCCGCCAGCGCCGACAGCCGCCCGCCGGCCCGAGCAGCTCCGCCGGCGCCGACGCGGCAGCCGCCCGCACCTGCGCATCGAGGCCCGGCGGCGCCGTCGCCACACAGCGCTCCGCGCCGGGCGCGCAACAGCCGCCGGACCGACGCCTGCGCTTCCGCCGCCTGGCGGCAGGCGGGCAGCACGCTCCAGGTGGGCGGCGACGCGGGCGCGATCGCATCGCGCTGCCGGCGCCGTCCACGAACGGGGGCAGCAGTGCTTCAATCTGGCGACAGTCGCCGCCGGCTCGCGGGGCTCGAGCGTCATGACGTGCCTCCCGTGCCGGTGCGGCGGGCCGGCGGCGGCCTCGGGCGCCGTGGTGAGGAAGGCGTGGAGCAGCTTGCGGCCGCGCGAGATCCGCGACATCACGGTGCCGATCGGCACCGACAGCGCGTCGGCAATCTCCTGGTAGCTGAGGTCCTCGACGTCGCGCAGCCACACCGCCTCGCGGAACGTCTCGGGCAGCCGGTCGAGCGCCGCCCGCAGGTCGGCGTCGAGCACGGTGGCGCAGCAGCAGCGTTTCCGGCGTGGTCCGTTTCCACGACGCCGGGGCGGCCGGCGTCGACCGCCGCGTCGACGGTGTCGCTGTCGAAGGCTGACCCGCGCCCGGGCGCCGTCGCGCCGGCGGTTCCGCCAGGTGTTGTGGAGGATGGTGTAGAGCCAGGCCTTGAGATTGGTGCCCGGGCTGCGAAGCGCGCCCTGGGCACGCAGCGCCTTCAGGTAGGTGTCCTGCACGAGATCGCGGGCAGCGTCGCCGTCGCGCGGTCAGCCGCACCGCCGTGCCGTAGAGCCCGTTCATGAAAGCCAGGGCGTCGTCCATGAATCGACCGGTGAGGCTCAAGGCTGTCGGGTCCCGACGCCTCGGCCGGACACCGGCCGGCGCCTCGAGCTCACGACGCAGTAGAACCCCCGGGCTGGCAGCGGTATTCCCGGCGCACGTCGCGCCGGCGCCGTCTCCACTATAGGACAGGCGCCGCGGGTCCGAATCTTGCTGCCAGGACGGGGTGGAGATGGTCTCGGGCGCACCAGCCTCCAAGGTAAGATGCCCCGTAGCGCGGGCGCCCGCCGGTCACCGATGCCACGACGTCCCTGCCACTTCGAGGAGTTTGCCGTATGCGCACCCGCACGCTGGGTCTGACCGTTACGCCCTCGTTCGCCGCGCTCGTCCTGGCGGTCCTGGCCGCCTCCGCCGCGCCGGCGCGTCGCGCAGACGCAGTTTGCGCCGTACTACGGCAAGAACGCGATCCGCTACGACCACTTCCGGTGGCAGACCTACCAGACCGACCACTTCGAGATCTACTTCTACGACGAGATCGAACCGCACCTCGAGCGGATGGCCGGCTACGCCGAGAGCGCCTATCAGCACATCAGCTCCGAGCTGAAGCACGACCTGGCCAGCAAGGTGCCGCTGATCCTCTTCCAGACCAGCGCCGAGTTCTACCAGCAGAACGTCATCCCCGGGGCCGCGCAGGAAGGCGTCGGCGCCTTCGCCGAGCCGAGCCGCTACCGCATCCTGATGCCGATGGACGAACCGCCGGACCTGCTCTACCGGCTGATGGTCCACGAGCTCACCCACATCTTCCAGTTCGACATCATCCCGACGTCGCTCATCCGCGGCACCACGCCGCTGTGGGTGAACGAGGGCATGTCCGACTACATGACCGGCGTGTGGAAGCCGCTCGACATCATGATGGTGCGCGACGCCGCCATCGCCGACGTGATCCCGCCGATGAGCCAGCTGCAGGGCTACGGCAACCTCGGCAACCTGCGCGGCATCTACAACCTCGGCCACGCCGCCTTCGAGTTCATGGAAGCGAAGTGGGGCAAGGAAGGCGTCCGCCAGTTCGTCTTCGCGCTGCGCAAGAGCATCATCGGCGGCGGCGACGACGCCTACATGGAGGCCTTCCAGATCTCGGCCGAGGAGTGGGACATCGAGTTCGACCGCTACCTGAAGGAGCGCTTCAAGCCGTTCCGCGACAAGGAGCGGCCCGCCGACTACGGCCGCAACCTGGCCCCCAGTCCCGACAAGGGCGCGCTACGCGCAGGCCTATTCGATCGAGCCGTCGCCGTCGGGCGACCTGATGGCGGCGATGACCGGCAACTCCGGCGACCGCGAGCTCGACATCGTGCTGATCTCGACCAAGGACGGCCGGTGATCCGCAACCTCACCCCGGGCTTCGACCAGTCGCGCGGCTTCGAGTACATCATCCAGCCGGGCGGCCGCTGGATCTCGGTGCCGTGGATGTCGTGGTCGCCGACCGGCGACCGGCTGGCCTTCTTCGTCCGCACCGAGAAGGACCGCTCGCTCGTCGTCGAGGACGTGCTCAGCCGCCGCATCGTGCAGCGCGTCGAACTGAACGACGTCGACGCGCCCGAGTCGCCCGACTTCTCGCCCGACGGCACCAAGGTGGCCTTCTCGGCGCATGCGCGGCGGGGTGACCGACGTGTTCGTGCTCGACCTCGAGAGCCGCGCCATCACCAACGTCACCAAGGACAGCCTTCGCCGACTACGCGCCGACCTGGACGCCCGACGGCAGCGCGCTCATCGTCACCTACGCGCGTCAGCGGCAACGAGAAGCTGTTCCGGGTCGAGGTCGCCGACGGCAAGCGCACGCAGCTCACCTTCGGCACCCACGACGAGGGCGGCGCCCAGTTCCTCGACGACAACACCCTGGTCTTCTCCTCGACCGCCGTCGATCCCAACGAGGCGGTCGATCCCGAGGTGGCCAAGAACGGCGCCATCTACAACGTCTGGACGCTGGACATCAAGACCGGCGAGCTCAACCGCTACACCGACGCGGTGGGCGGCAACCACTCGCCGGTCGCGCTCAAGGGCGGCAGCGACGACGGGCCGCGCATCGCCTTCGTCAGCTACTACAAGGGCGACTACGGCGTGCACATCCTCGACCGCGCCGACCGATCGGCAAGGCCACCACCGAGGACTTCGGCGCGCCCGGCCCGATCGTCGACTTCCAGGCGCCGCTGACCCACCGATGGTGTCGACGAACGTCAAGCGCAAGGGCCGCTTCGAGAAGCTCTACCTCGAGGGCCGGCCGCCGGTGAACGTCGGCCTGACCAGCGGCGGCGACTTCCTGGGCGGCACCGCCATCGCCTTCACCGACGTGCTCGGCGACCAGCAGTTCACGCTCTTCGCCACCTCGGTCTCGCAGTACCGCTCGTTCTCGGGGTCGTACCTCAACCTCGAACGCCGCTTCCAGTACGCGCTGCAGGGCTTCATGCACGACGCAGTTCTTCTACGGCCAGTACCAGAACGTGTTCTACGACCCGGCTGTTCACCGGCATCATCGACCGCGACCTGGCCGTCAGGCCACGCAGACCTCGCGCGGCGGCACGGTGTTCGCCATCTGGCCGTTCAACCGCTACCGCCGGCTCGAGCTGTCGGGCGGCGTCGTCAACTACGAGGAAGAGTTCGAGGACCCGGGCCTCGAGGAGTACTCGCAGGAATACCAGGAGCAGCAGTTCGGCCGCCAGCTGCTCAACAACGGCACGATGGCGCCGATCGGCCTGCCTTCGTGCAGGAGACGACGGTGTTCCGCGAGTTCGGCCCGCTGGCCGGCAACACCGTGCGCCTGTCCTACGAGGTCGCGCCGCGCGATCGGCAGCTTCCTGTCGCGGCAGACGGTCGACGCTCGACGCGCGCAAGTACTTCCGCCTCGGCGGATCGGGCCTGCTCGCGCTGCGGGCCCGCGGCTTCAAGAGCTGGGGCGACAACCCCGGCTACCTACTACTTCGGCGGCAACTCGCGAGATGCGCGGCTACGAGTACCTGCGAGTTCGTCGGCCAGAACGCCGCCCACCTCAACGCCGAGCTGCGCATCCCGCTGATCCACGCCATGGCCACGCCGATCGGCATCCTCGGCGGGATCCGCGGCACGCTCTTCGCCAACTTCGGCGGCGCGTCGTGGAACGACCAGCCGTTCAAGTGTGTGGTCGAACGACACGTCGATCGAGCGCCCGATCGTCGGCTACACGCCGACCGAACAACCGCCGGCACCGGCCATCCGGTCTACGGCGATCCGGTCCTGGTCGACGGCTTCCGCCTGGTGAACACGCGGGCCAGCTACGGCATCGGCCTGCAGACCTTCGCCCTCGGCTTCCCGATCCACTTCGACTGGAGCTGGCGCACGCTGCTTCAACACGGACTGGAAGACGTCACTTACGCGCAGGTGGGCGGCAGCGCGGCGTTCCGCAGGTCAAGTTCACGGTCTGGATTGGCTACGACTTCTGATCAGGGGCTAGGGACTGGCGGCTAGCGGCTAGCAGATCGCACGGCACGCTGCACACTGGGGGCGCGCCACACGGCGCGCCCGTTTGAGGCCGTATCGTGACGATCCGTCATTCGGCAGCCGCCAGTCGTCGTTCCGGGTCCTGAGCCGCCGAGCCCCTAGCCCCTAGCCGCTATTCATGACAGCCAAAGCGCTGGCAGGACTCGGCGACCGAAACGGTGCAGGTGGTCCTGCCCAACGACTCGAACCCGCTCGGGTTCATCCTCGGCGGCACGGTGATGCACCTCATCGACATCACCGGCGCCATCGCCTGCCATCGGCACACCAACAGCCTGGCGCTCACCGCCGCGGTCGACGGGCTGGAGTTCGTGCACACCATCCGCGTCGGCGACATGATCATCCTGAAGTCGCGCGTCACCGGCACGTTCACGACCTCGCTCGAAGTCGAGGTCGAGGTGTTCAGCGAGGCGGTGACGACCGGCGAGCGGCGACTGACCAGCCGCGCCTACCTGACCTTCGTCGCCATCGACCCGCGAGGGCCGGCCGCAGCCGGTGCCGCCGCTGCTGCTCGAGACCGACGACGATCGGCGCCGCTCCGAGGCCGCGCACGCCCGGCGGGCCGAGCGCCTGGCGCGCAAGCGCGAACGCCTGGCGGGTGGCGGCCGCGCCGGGCTGAGCCGCCGCGCTAGTCCGCGGCGCGCTGCCGCGAGCTGCGGCGGTTCAGCCGCGTCAGCCGCACCTCGCTGCGCTCGAGATCGAGCGCGACCCGGTACGGGCTCAGGAAGCGGTGGCCGACGATGCCGCCCGAGCTGGAACCCGAGCAGCACGCTCGGCGCGCGCAGGTTGAGCACCACCACCGAGAAGTTGCGGTACTCGATGTCGCGGAACTGCAGGTTGAGCCCCTGCATCAGGAACGCGTCGCGGTCCCAGCCCGACGTGCCGTAGACCTTCAGCGCGATGCGCCGGCCCGAGCGGCCCGCCCGGCCGCAGCGCGTCGGCGGTCGCCTTGCTGATCGAGATCACCTCGCCGCCGGTGTCGACGACGAAGTAGGCCGGGCGCTCGGTCGTTGATCAGCCCGCGCACCATCGCCAGCCGGTGCATCCGCATCGGCAGCCGGATGTCGGCCGGCTCCTCGGGCAGCGACTCGCCGATGGTCAGCTTGCGGGTCGCGTAGTCGATGGTCATCGACAGCCCGAGCGCCATCGGCGAGAAGCTCTCCATCTCGCGGCTGCGGGATGCCGCGCAGCGCCGGGTTCTTGATCAGCACCGGCACGTCGTGCACCTTGAGCGTGCCGACCTCGAAGGTGTTGAGCCGGGCCAGCTGCAGGCCGCGCAGCCCGACCTCGCCGACCCCGGCGCTGAGGGTGTAGGTGATCGGCGCGACGCCGCCCGACTGGGCGACCTGCCGCGAGATCGTCGTCTGCTCGGAGCCGGTGTCGAGGACGAAGTCGGCCCAGCGGCCGCCGTTGACCTGTGCCCTTGACGATGACCTTGTCCTGCACCAGCCTGAAGTCGACGGTGTGCAGCCGGCCGGCGGAGTCGGCGTCGAGGGCGTTGGCCGGGCGGTCCTTGAACGCCTGCAGGAAGCGGATCTGCGCCTTCGACCACAGCGCCTTGTCGCTGCGGTCCTTGTTGGGCAGCAGGTTGACGTAGTTGGTGTAGGCCGCCGCGGCCTGGTCGTAGCGGTGCAGGCGCTCGAGGATGCGTGCCGGCGGTGTGATGCAGCTCGCCGTCGCGGGGCGCGGTGCGCAGCGCCGCCTGCACCTCGTCCAGCGCCTCCTCGAGCTTCGAGCGCGACGCCAGCGCCTTGGCCAGCCCGTGGCGGCCGCGCGACATCTCGGGGGCGACGGCCAGCGCCTCGCTGAACTCGCGCTCCGATTCGTCGAACAGGCCCGCCGACCACAGCGCGTCGGCGTGCATGGCCATGCGCTTCGGGATTGCTTGCGGCGAGTCGTCGCGCAGCGACGCCGCTTCGCGCTGCGCCTCTTCGAACTCGCCGACCAGCAGCGCCGTCTTCACGACGCCGATGCGCGCCCGCAGCCGCAGCGCCGGATCGTCGGTGTCGGCGGCGAGTCGGAACGCCTCGCGCGCTTCGTCGAAGCGCGTCTCCTCGTAGAGCAGGGTGGCGAGCTGGAACTGCAGCTCGGCGTCGTCGCCGGCCGCGCGGCCTTCGAGCGACGATCCCGACCGCGGCACACATCGCCACGACCAGCAGTCCGCGAACGCCCATCCGCATACTGGCCCTCCCTGGAGCGGGCCGGGCCCCGCTGCCGGGATGCTCGCGCGCCAGCCGGCGCCGGGGCGCGCCATTCGTCAAGCGCCCGGGGCCGGAACCGGCCCCGGGGTGCCCCACAGTCTACTTCTGATAGTGGGCGGCGTTGATCTCGATGTAGTTCTTCCACTTCTCGGGCACCTCGTCGAGGGCGAAGATGGCCTCCACCGGGCACGCCGGCACGCAGGCGCCGCAATCGATGCACTCGTCCGGGTGGATGTAGAGCATCGTCGCGGCCTCGAAGTCGCCCTCGTCCTTGCGGGGGTGGATGCAGTCCACCGGGCAGACGTCCACGCAGGCCGAGTCCTTGGTGCCGATGCAGGGTTCCGTGATGATGTACGCCATTCCTTCTCCTTCGAAACGTTTCGGCCGCCCTCGACGGGCGGCTCAGCCTTAGGCCGACGCCTCCAGCGCCGTCGGCGGCACGTAGCCCAGCCGCACCGAGATCTGGCCGGCCAGATTCCAGACCCCGCGGTGGCCGTCGGCCACCAGCGGCCGTTCGTCCACGCCGTGGGCGAAGACGCCGACGCGGCCCACCTCCTGCGTGGTGTAGTCACGAATCGGCGCGCACGTGCACACCAGCCGCTGTGCGCCGGCCGGCAGGTCGCCGGCCGGGCCGAGCCGCACCAGCGGCCCCTCGGGCCGGGCCAGGTCGGCCGCCGTCGACAGCTTGAGGCAGCTCAAACGGCGCGTGGTGGCCTGAGGCGCGCCGAAATACAGCGCGCAGTGCGCCGGCATCTCGCGGCCGAACACCGTGCGCATCGCCACCTCGTCGGCGCCGCCCGGCCAGAAGTAGCTGACGTCGCCGGTCGCCGGGATGGCCAGGAACGCGCGGTGGCCCGGTGCGCAGCACGTACTCGCGGACGAGCGGGTAGGCGTGCAGCCGCAGCTCCGATCCGCCCGAGGGCGCGGAAGCTCAGGTCGAGCATCTTCAGCGTCAGGCTGTAGCGGGCGCGTCTCCTCGTCCTGCCGGACGTAGCCCGCCGCTTGAGCACAGCCAGGAGCCGGTGGGCGCTCGACACCGGCAGGCGCAGCGTGCGGGCGACGTCGGAGACGCTCAGCCCGCGCGGCGCCCGGCTGAGGACCTCGCACACGTCCAGTGCCTTGTCGGTCGAGGTCGTGGGGTGGGAACGGGCGCATGCTGCTGTCGAGCTTCCACTATGTGGAACGTGATTTCACAATCGCGAAATCCCACAGTATCCGCGAAATCGCGGCGGCGGGTCAAGGGCCGGCACCAGCGATTTGACTCCGGTTCCACCGCGCCCGTACGATGATGCGTCCCTCGTGTCCAACCTCTCTGGCCAGCAACTCGGACACTACAAGGTCCTCGAGCCGTTGGGTGCGGGCGGCATGGGTGTCGTCTACCGCGCACAGGACACGGTGCTCGGCCGGATGGTGGCGCTCAAGGTGCTGCCCACCACCTCGTCGTCGGACCCCGACGCGGTCAACCGCTTCCGCCGTGAGGCCCGCACCGCCTCGAGCCTGAACCACCCGAACATCTGCACGATTTACGGGTTCGACGACGAGGACGGCCGCTGCTACCTGGCGATGGAGCTGCTCGAAGGCGAGACGCTCGATCGGCGCCTGGTGCAAGGGCCCCTCGAGATGCGTCGCGCTCATCGACGTGGCCACGCAGGTGGCCGACGCGCTCGACGCCGCGCACACCGAAGGCATCCTCCACCGCGACGTCAAGCCGGCCAACATCTTCCTGACCAAGCGCGGCCAGGCCAAGGTGCTCGACTTCGGCCTGGCCAAGCTGTCGGTCGCCCCACGCCCGCCACGCCGGCGTCGACGCCTCGACCACCGTCGTGCCCTCGCAGTTCACCAGCGTCGTCGGGACCACGGTCGGCACGGTGGCCTACATGTCGCCGGAGCAGGCGCGCGCCGAGGCGCTGGATTCGCGCACCGATCTGTTCTCCTTCGGCGTGGTGCTCTACGAGATGGCCACCGGCCGGGTCACGTTCCCCGGCAACACGACCGCGGTCATCTTCGACGGCATCCTCAACCGCGACCCGACCGCCGGCCTCGGTGCTGAACGCCAATGTCGCACCGGAGCTCGATCGGATCATCGCCAAGGCGCTCGAGAAGGACCGGGCGCTGCGCTACCAGACGGCCGCCGACCTGCGCGCCGACCTGCAGCGGATGCGCCGCGACTCGAGCACGCCGCCGGGTGTCTGCGGCGTCGCCGAGCGCCGCGGCCATCGCCGCGGCGTCGCGCGGCTCGGATCCGACCGTGGCGCTGCCCGCCGCTGCGCCACAGCATGGCGGCCGATCGATCCGTCTTCGGCGCCGACCACGGTGCTCCCACCCGCCAGCGGCGCCGCGCCGCGTACCCCCGCCGCGGCAACACCGTCGCGCGCCGGCGCCGGCAAGGCGCCAGTGAGCCCGAGCGTGCCGCGCGTTGGCGCCCGCGGCGCCGACCAAGCGTTCGTCCACGCTGCTGCTCGCCGCCGTGGCCGCCATCGCGGCCGTGGTGATCGCCGCCGTGCGTGCTGGCCCCACGTCAGGAGAACGGGCAGCCGCTGGTCGAAGCGGCGGCGACGACGCCGCCCGCCGACGCCGTCCCGCCGGTCGTCACCCCGGCCGAGGCGGCACCGGCGCCGCCGGCCGCCGAGCCCGCCAAGCCCACGGCGCTGCCGCCGGCGCTGCCGCCGGCGCCGCCGCCGAAGACGGCGCCGCCCGCCGCGGTCGTCGCGCCGGGGACGCCGGGGACGCGGCCCGCCGCCAAGACCGTCCCGCCGCCACCGCCGCCGACTCCGGCGCCGCGCCGCCAGCCACCGACGCCACCCGGGAGGCGGCGACCCGCCTCGAGGTCGCGCGGGCGAAGTTGAACAACAACCTGGTCGACCAGGGCCTCGCCGACCTGCGGGCGATCGTCACCGACTACCCGCCACACGCCGGTGGGCGCCGACGCCTCGTTCCTGGCCGCCAGACGCTGACCCACCTGGGCCGCGCCGACGACGCCATGGCGGCGCACGTCGAATTCGCCAACCGCTTCGCCGGCGACCCGCGGCTCGCCGAGAGCCAGCTGTCGCTGGCCGAGCTCACGCTGAAGTCACGGCAGCCGAATCGCGACGAGGCCGCGCGCGTGCATCTTCGGGCGCGCCGCCGTGGCCGCGCCGGGCACGCCGACGGCGCTTCGGGCGCTGCAGGCCAAGGCCGGCATCGAAGAGCGGCGACGACTGCGCGAGCGCGACGCGACGCATCGGACGCGAGGTGCCGGCGCAGCTGGCCACGTGGCGGATGCTCGCCGACCAGTTCCCCGACTCGCCACACGGCATGCTGGCGCTCTACCGTCTCGGCACCGGCTGGTCGGATGTCGATCAGTGGCTGCTGGCGGCGACCGCGTTCACCGACCTGGCGACGCGCTATCCGTCGAATCCGCACGACGCGTGGTGGCAGCTCGGCGAGCTCTACGAGCGCCGCCTGCGCGACGACGCGCGGGCCCGGGCCGCCTACGCCCAGGTCCTGCCGACGTCGAAGCGGTACCAGGACGCGCAGCGCAAGCTGACGCGCCGCTGATCGCCGGGCCTACGGCCGCTTCGCCACGGCGATCGTGATGTCGCCGCTGACGACGTCGAGCGAGACCACCGGCTCGCCGCGGCCGATCGTCGCCTCGCCCCAGCGCGGCCCCCAGCCGGTCTTGAGCGGTCAGCGGCAGCTGCGAGGTGACGGTGCCGTTCAGCGCCAGCGCCATCACCCGGGCGTCGGACGGCGGCTCGGCGAAGGCGAGGCGCACGTCGCCGTTGAAGGTCCGCAAGCGGATGAGACCGTCGGCGGCGAGGCGCGCCTGTCGCGACGTCGATGTCGCCGATGCCGGTCTCCAGCCGCAGCGACGCCGCTGACCCGGGCGGCGACGATCGGCCCGCGCCGCACCTCGGCGGCGAGCGCGCCGGCGAGGTCGGCGACGTCGAGGCGGCCCTCGGCGACGCGCAGCGCGGCGATGTGGCGCGCGCCGCGGCACCTCGAGCCGGATCGTCGCCTGCAGCCGGGCGTCGGTGCCGCTCTGCACGACGGCGATGCGCACCCGCGCCGCCGTCGCTCTCGACCACCACCGGGAATCGCGCCAGGTCGTCGCGCGACGGCGCCGACGCGCTCCACCTCGAGACCGACGTCGCTCGCGCGCCGTGCCGATCACGCGCACCGTCGCCATCGAGGCGTCGAGTCTCGACGACCGGCCGCGGGCGGCAGCGCGAATCGTGCGACGGACGTGGTCGGTGACGTCGGCGGCCGCCCGACGCGCCGGCAGGCCGAGCGCCGCACCGAGCATGCATCGAGCACGCGGCGACGGTCGGCGCCGATCGCCGGCCGCGGGTCGCCGCCGGATTCGGTGCATGCCGCGGATTATAATGAGGCGCTCGACCCGCGCCAGGTCTCGAGTGGTCGGACCCTCCGTGCGTACGCACGTCATCCTCCTGCTGCTCGCGTCGCGGCCGGCCGGCGGCGCGCGCAGACGCATCGACGCCCCGGCGCCGGCCGACCAGCGCGTCGCCGTCGGCGGCGAGGTCATCGGCCACCTATCGGCTCGCACGACCCGGGCTTCTTCAACTACGCCACCTACGACTACAGCCCGCTGCGCAACGTGCGCGTGATCATCAACTCGTCGGTGCGGGCGACCCGCCACCTCGAGTCCTGGCCCAGCTGCGCACCGACGGGCTCTCGCACGCGCAGATCGCGGCGCTCTATCTGCGGGTCCGCCCGTGGACGACGCGCGAGATCGACGTGCAGATCGGCCGGGTGCCGCCGACCTTCGGGCTCTTCGGCGCCACCGGCTACGGCGCCGACAACCCGCTGGTCAGCCGCCCGCTGCCCTACGGCTATCTCACCTCGCTGCGGCCCGACGCCCTGCCGCGCACCGTGACCGACCTGATCCAGATGCGCGGCCGCGGCTGGCAGTCGCAGTTCCCGCTCGGCAACACCGCGCCCGACCGCGGGCTGCCGCTCATCGACGCCGAGCACTGGGACACCGGGGTCCAGGGGCGGGTGAAGGCCGGGCCGATCGAGTGGATCGGCTCGGTGACGGCCGGCTCGCTGGCCAACCCGCGTGTCGCGCGACGACAACGGCGGACGCTCGCTGCAGACCCGCGTCGATCTACCGGCCGCATCCGGCGCGTCAGCCGTCGGCGCCTCGGGCGCGACGCGGCGCCTACCTGGCGCGCACGCTGACGACGAGCTGCCCGCCGGCCAGGAGAGTCGAGAGCTTCCGCCAGCGCGCCGCCGGCGCCGACGTGACGCTGTCGGCCGGCCGCTGGGAGCTGCGCGGCGAGGCTGATCCACACGTGGTGGTCGCTGCCGGCGACCAGCGACCCGCGCCTGCGAGCCGCGCTCACCGCGCTGGCGGGGTGGGGCGAGGGCCGGGTGCGGGTGCTGGCCGGGCGTCGATCTGACGGTGCGCGGCGAACGGCTCGCCTTCGGCGACGTCGAGACCGCGCAGGGGCCGACGCCGTGGGAGGCCGACGTGCACGCGGCGTCGAAGCCGGGGTTCGCCGCCGCGGTGTATCGCCGGGTGCGCGCTCAAGGGCGCCTGGCAGCACAACTGGCGCCCGCTCGGCGGACGCGTCCGCCAGGACCGCCTGGTCATCGGCCAGCTCGTGGCGTGGTTCTGATGGCGGGCCGCGCCGTCGCGTGGCTCGCCGCTGGGCGCCGCTGGTCCTGGCGGTCGCCCCGGCCGACGCCGGCCGGGCAGCAGGCGCCGCCGGCCGGCACGATTCGCGGCCGGCTCGACATCCGCCGCCTGGCGACGCCGCCGCAGCCGCGGCCCGGCGTGGGCGACCACGGCGGCCGCGTCGCCCGGCGCGGCGTCGCCGACGTCCGGCGCGGCCTGGTCTATCTCGACACCGCGCCACGCGGCGCCTTCGACGAGCCGGAGCCCGGGCCGGGCGGTGATGGACCAGCGCAACGAGACCTTCGTGCCGCGGCTGCTGGCGGTCACGACCGGCACCGTCGTCGACTTCCCCAACAGCGACCGCACCTACCACAACGTCTTCTCGCTGTCGCGCGCCCGGCGCTTCGACCTGGGCCGCTATGCCAGTGGCCGCTCGAAGTCGGTGCGGTTCGACCGCCCGGGCGTGGTGCGCGTCTTCTGCGACATCCATTCGCACATGAGCGCGTTCGTCGTGGTGTTCAACCACCCGTTCTTCCGCGTCACCGACGCCGACGGCCGCTACCGCCTCGACGAGGTCCCGGCCGGCACCTACACCGTCGTCGGCTGGTACGAAGGCGAGGCCCGCGTGCAGCGGAGCGTGACCGTCCCGCCCGGGGGCACCGCCGAGCTCGACCTGGAGGTGCCGTGATCCCCGGCCTCGCCTCGCTGCGCACGCGGATCTTCGTCGCCAGCACGCTGCTCGCCACGGCGTCGATCGGCGCCGCCGTCTACTTCGTCAGCGTCCGGCTCACCGCCGAGGCCGAAGCCGAGCTGCAGCGCGACCTGGTCGAAGCGGCGGGCCTGGTCGATCAGCAGAGCGCGTCGCTGTTCGACAGCTTCACTCGCACGGCGACGCTCATCGCCGACCTGCCGAAGTTCAAGGCGGCGGTCGAGACCCGCGACGGCCCGACCATCGAGCCGATTGCCCGCGACTACCTGATGCAGGCCGGCGCCGACCTGGTCGTCGTCGCCGGCCGGGCTGGCGAGCGCCTGGCGGCGGTGACCGCGCCGTCGCGGCCCGGCCAGCCTGCCCGAGCGCGCGGCGCTCACCGACGCCGGCGATGGCCGCCCGGCGACCGCGTTCTGGCCGCATCCGAGCGGCGTCCTGCAGGTGGTGACCGTGCCGGTGACCATCGACCTCGAGCGGCCCGGAGCTGCTCGGCACCCTGACGATGGGCTACCTGCTCGACGCCGAGCGGGCCGGGGCGCTCAAGACGCTCACCGGCGCCGACGTCGCCTTCGCCTACGACGGCACGGTGCGCGCCTCGTCGTTCCCCGATCGACATCGGCGCCGCGGTCGCGCCGTGGATCCACGCCGATCAGCACGTCCCCGTCGCTGGCCGATCGCCGACGACGACTACTCGGCGCTGGTGCGGCCGCTGGCCGGCGCGCCTGTCGCCGGCCTCGCCCGGCGGCGAGCCGCCGCGGGCGGTGGTGCTGCGCTCGCGCACCGCGCGCATGCAGACGCTCGGCACGATTCGGACGGCGCTGGCCGGCATCGCGCTGGCGACGGTGGCGCTGGCCGCGGTGCTCAGCTACGCCATCGCCCGCACCGTCACCAAGCCGCTGGCGACGATCACCGCCCACATGCGCGACGTGGCCGCCACCGGCGACCTGACCCGCAAGGTGGCGCTGCCGCCCAGCGCCGTGGAACGACGAGGACGCCACGGTCATGGCCGCGACCTTCAACGCCCTGACCGAGTCGGTGGCGGCCTCGCAGCGCGATGCCGCGCAGCGCGAGCGGCTGTCGGCGCTGGGCCGGCTGTCGACGGTGATCGCCCACGAAATCCGCAATCCCGCTGATGATCATCAAGGGCGCGCTGCGGCCGCTGCTCAAGAGCCGACGGCTCGGCCGACGACCGGCGCGACGCCGCGCACGACATCAACGGCGAGGTCGATCGCCTGAACCGCGTCGTCAACGAGGTGCTCGACTTCGCCCGGCCGATCCGCTTCGATCTGGCGCCCGCCGACGTCAACGACATCTGCCGCTCGGCCCGCGACGCGGTGCTGGCCGCGGCGCCGACGCCCGACGTCGCGCTGGCAGCTCGATCCGGCCTGCGGCACGCTGACCACCGACGCCGAGCGGGTGCGCACCGTGCTCGTCAACCTGCTGACCAATGCCCGGGCCGCGGTCGCCGACCCCGATGGCGGCGACGGCGCGCCGGTGGTCCTCAGCACCTGCGTGTCTCGCCCGCGGCGGCGTGGCGATCGTCGTGCGCGACCGCGGCGTCGGCATCCCGCGCGACGACCTCGGCCGGGTGTTCGATCCATACTTCACGACGCGGCGCACCGGCAGCGGCCTCGGCCTGGCGATCGCCAAGAACGTGGTCGAGGGCCTCGGCGGCACCATCACCGCGACGCAGCTCGGTGGGCGCCGGCACCGAGCTGCGGGTGGAGCTGCCCGGATCGGACCGCCGGCGACCAACGACGATGACGCTGACCGGACGAGTGCTCCTCGTCGACGACGAGGAGAAGATCGTGAAGACGCTGGGCCGGGCCCTGCGCGAGGACGGCCACCAGGTGACGACGACGTCGCGCGCCGTCGACGGCCAGCGGCTGCTGGCCGAGCAGTCCTTCGACCTGCTCATCATCGACTACCGCATGCCCGATCGCTCGGGCATGGACGTGGTGAAGGAGCTGGTCGCCACCACCCCGGAGAGCGAGCGGCCGGCCGATGGTGATGATGACGGCGCACGGCAGCGTCGAGAGCGCGGTCGAGGCGATGAAGCTCGGCGCCCACGACTACCTGCAGAAGCCGTTCGAGGTCGACGAGCTGCTGCTCACCGCCCGGCGGGCCCTGGCGGCGCAGCGGGCCCGGACCGAGCTGACCTACCTGCGCAGCGAGCGCGACGCCGAGTTCGACTACTACGGCATCGTCGGCCGGTCGAAGGTGATGGTGGAGATCTCGCGCCGGATCGAGCTGGTGGCCCAGTCGCGCAGCACGGTGCTGCTCACCGGCGAGACCGGCACCGGCAAGGAGCTGGTCGCCCGCGCCATCCACGACCGCAGCCAGCAGCGCCACCTGCCGCTCATCAAGGTCAACTGCGCCGCCATCCCCGACACGCTGATCGAATCCGAGCTGTTCGGCCACGTGCGCGGCGCCTTCACCGGCGCGACCTCGGCCAAGAAGGGCCGCTTCGCGCTCGCCGACGGCGGCACCATCTTCCTCGACGAGATCGCCACGCTCGGCGCCGGCGGTGCAGTCGAAGCTGCTGCGCGTGCTGCAGGAGCGCGAGTTCGAGCCGCTCGGGTCGGAGCGCACCGAGAAGGTCGACGTGCGGGTCATCGCGGCGACCAACCGCGACCTGCGGCCTGCTCGTCACCGAGGGCCGCTTCCAGGAAGACCTCTACTACCGGCTGCACGTGATCCCGATCGAGCTGCCGCCGCTGCGCCAGCGGCTCGACGACCTGCCGGCGCTGGTCGACCACTTCGTCCAGAAGTTCTCGCAGCGGCTCGGCAAGCGGATCCTCGGCGTCGACGAGGCGGCGATGATCGAGCTGCAGCGCTACCACTGGCCCGGCAACGTCCGCGAGCTCGAGAACACGATCGAGCGCGCCGTCGTCCTCACGCCCGGGCCGCGCCTCACTCCCGACTCGGTCTGGCTCATGGGGGCGACGCCGGCGCCGACCGCCGGCCTGCCGTCGCTGCGGCTGCATCAGAACGTGGAATGGGTCGAGCGCGAGACGATTCGCCACGCGCTCGAGCAGGCCCGCGGCGTCAAGAAGGACGCGGCCGAGCTCATGGGCCTCAGTCAGCGCGCCCTCAGCCACTACCTGGCCAAGCACCGCATCGACTGACGGGCTTACGGCGCGGTAACGGGTTACGGGCGCCGTAATCCATCTTCTCGAATCCGCGCCGCGGTGCCGCACGGCATTCGCGCCGAAACCCCGCCACCGCACCGCCGCGCGACGACGGCACCCCGCTTGCAGCCCATGCCGTGCAGGCGCCGGGCGATCCCGGCGCCAGACCTTCGATGCGAGTCGGTGCACTGATCGCAGCTGTTGCCGTGGCGGGGATGGCGCTCCTCCCTGAAGCGTCGGCGAACGTCGGCGTGGGGAAGGACCCCGCCACGGCATACGCGCCTCCCCCGGCGGCTCCTACCCCTCAGGAGCCGCGCCAGACCGCCCAAGCGAGGACCATCGAGGTCGTCGCCAGGCGTTTTACGTTCGAACCGTCCACCATCGAAGTCGAGGTGGGGGAACGGATCACGTTGCTGGTGAGCTCGGCCGACGGCGTTCACGGCGTCGGGATCAGGAAGTTCAAGGTCAACAGCCTGGTGCCGCGCGGCGGCCGCCAGGTGACCATCGAATTCGTCGCGTCGGAGGCAGGCACCTTCCCCATCGTCTGTTCCGAGGCCTGTGGCGACGGTCACGACGACATGCGTGGCTCGCTCGTCGTCACAGCTTCCCGATGAGGAGGTCCGCGTCCATGCGTATCGTCCTGCTCGCTCCTGACACTGGTGCTGTGCGCTCGCCGTCGCCGGCTGCGACGAGAACCTGTCCGACGTCACCGGTCCGACGCCGAATCTGACGCCGACCTTCAGCGAGCATCCAGCGCGAGATCTTCGACACCACCGACTCGAGCGGGCGGGCCGCCTGCATCCAGTGCCACGTCGCTGGCGGCGCCGCCGCCGCCACCGGTCTGATTCTCACCGCCGACGTCTCCTACGGCAACCTGGTGAACCGGCCCAGCCGGCTCAGTCCGGGCAACACCCTGGTCATTCCCGGCGATCCCGCCAACAGCTATCTCGTGCGCAAGCTCCAGGGAGGCCCGGACATCACCGGGATGCGCATGCCGCGAACCTCCGGCCCCTTCCTCACCGACGGCCAGATCTCGGTCATCCGCCGCTGGATCGAGGAAGGAGCCGCCAACAACTGACACTCTCGAAGCGACGCGCCCGCCGCGAGGAGTTACCCGTGACCAGACCCGTCCGTTTCGTGATCCCGACGCTCGTCCTGATGCTGGCCGCGGTGCCAGCGGCCTTTGCGCAGGCCCCTGCGGAGCCGGCCGAACCGCCAGCGGCGGCCACGTCCGCCGCCGCCGCGAACACGGTTCAGCAGGACGACCCCGACCTCGACGTGAACCGGGCGCAGCCCGACTTCACGCTGGTCGGCCTGCCGACGACGCTGCGCCTGGCCCGGCACAAGGGCGCGTTCCGCATCACCCACCGCTTCGCGCGGCCGCTCGGGCAGGGCGACTTCAGTGACCTGGTCGAGGATTTCTTCGGCTTCGACAGCGGCGCGCAGATCGGCTTCGAGTACCGCTTCGGGCTGTTCCGCGCCACCCAGCTGGCGGTGCACCGCACCAACAACCGCACCATCCAGTTCCTGCTGCAGCGCCAGGTGGTCGGCCAGGACGACGACTTTCCGCTGTCGATCGACGCGCATCGCCGTCGACCGAGGGCACTCGACAACTTCACCGACAGCTACTCGCCGGCGCTCGGCGTGCTCGTGTCGCGCGAGTTCAGCGATCGGGCCGCGATCTATGCCGAGCCGATCTGGATCAACAACAGCAATGCCGATCCGAGCGAACTGGTCGACGACAACAGCACGTTCGTGCTCGGGCTGGGCACGCGGCGTGCGCCTGACCAGCACGGTCTACGGCGTGTTCGAGTACACGCCGCGGCTGGCCGGGTTCGAACCCGGATGAGCACCAGTTCGCGTTGGCGGTCGAGAAGCGGCTCGGCGGCCACAGCTTCCAGATCAATTTCGGCAACGCGTTCGGCACCACCTTCGCCCAGATGGCCCGCGGCGGCTTCGACGACTGGTTCATCGGATTCAATATTTCGCGGAAGTTCTACTGACGCGCCGCGTGCGGCGGCACGTGCGCTCGAACGAGGTCATGCACATGCGAAGTACCTGGATGGCGGCGGTGGCGGTCGTGGCGGTCCTGGCGACCGACGGCGGCGTGCGGCGGCGGGGGCGGCGACAGCCCGACGGCCCCGAGCGACGGCGGCGGCACCGGCGGCGGCGGGACCGGCGGCGGCGGCTCGACCGCCGACCAACGACGATCACCATCGGCGCGACGGCAACGGGTCAGCCCGGCCAACATCACCATCGCCGTCGGCGACGCGGGTGACCTTCGTCAACAACCACAACCGCGAACCACGACATGGCCTCGGACCCGCATCCGAGCCACGAGGACTGCCCGCCGATGGACCAGGTCGGCTTCCTCACGCCCGGTCAGTCGAAGACCTCGGGCAACTTCAACACCGCCCGACGGTGCGGCTTCCACGACCACAACGAGCCCTCGACCACCGGCCTGCAGGGCACGATCACGATTCAGTAGTCGTAGACGCCCCGGCCGGCCTTGCGCCCGAGCCGCCCGGCCTTGACGTGCTGTTCGAGCAGCGGGCAGGGACGGAACTTCTCGCCGAGCGTCCGGTGCAGGTACTGGAGGATGCTGAGGCGGGTGTCGAGGCCGACCAGGTCGCCCAGCTCGAACGGCCCCATCGGGTGGTTCAGCCCGAGCTTCAGCGCCTTGTCGATGTCGCGGGCCGAGGCCACGCCTTCCTGGAGCATGTAGAACGCCTCGTTGCCGATCATCGCGTTGATGCGGCTGGTGATGAAGCCGGGCGATTCGCGGATCAGCACCGTCTCCTTGCCCATCGCCGCCGCCACCTGCTGCATCGCCGCCATCGTCTCGTCGCTGGTGTCGAGGGCGCGGACGATCTCGACCAGCTTCATCTTGTGGACCGGGTTGAAGAAGTGCATCCCGCCCATGCGCGCGGGACGGTCGAGCACGGCCGCCATCTCGGTGATGCTGAGCGCCGAGGTGTTCGAGGCGATCACGGCGTCGGCCGGCGCCGCGGCCTGCACCTCGGCCAAGGAGCGCCAGCTTGAGATCCATCTTCTCCGGCGCCGCCTCGATCACGATCGCCGGCGTCGCGCACCGCCTCGGCCACCGCCGTCGTGGTCGTCAGCCGGCCGATGACCGCCGTCGGCGTCGTCCTGGGCCAGCTTGCCGAGCTCGACGCCCTTGGCGGCGATGCCGGCGATGGCGCCCGACGCCTTGGCCAGCTGCGGCGCCCAGACGTCGTAGAGCCGGACCGGATAGCCGGCGGCCAGCGCGGCGTAGGCGATGCCGTGGCCCATGGTGCCGGCGCCGAGGACGGCGAGCGGTCGAAGTGGCGTGGTCATGTCGTGTCGGGCCCTCTCGGCGGTGACGGTCAGCGGCCGGTGAAGCGCGGCGGCCGCTTCTCGAGGTTGGCGGCCAGGCCTTCGGCGGCGTCGTCGCTCTCGAACAGCCGCTGCTGCAGCTCGCGCTCGAGCGCCAGCCCCTCGGCGAAGCTCGGCTTCGAGCCCCGACTGCACGGCGCGCTTGATGTGGCCGACGGCGCGGCTGGCCCGGTGCGGCGGCGCGAACGTCTTGGCGTAGTCGATGGCCGTGTCGCGGAACGACCGTCCCGCCAGCACGTCTTCGCCCCACACCTGGTGGACCAGGCCGGCCGTCGTGCGCCTCTTCCATCGTGAGCAGCGCCCCGGTGACCATCAGCTCCATCGCCTTGGCCTTGCCGACCAGCCGGGCCAGCCGCTGGGTGCCGCCGGTGCCGGGCAGGACGCCGAGCGCCACTTCGGGCAGGCCGATCTTGCCGGCGTCCTGCGCGGGCCACGCGCAGGTCGGCAGCCATCGCCACCTCGAGCCCGCCGCCGACGCAGTGGCCGTTCAACGCGGCGATCACCAGCTTGGGCGTCTGCTCGAGCCGGTTCATCGTCTCGTTGGCATGCAGGCAGAAGTAGTACTTGAAGGTCGGATCGGCGTCCTTGAGCATGCCGATGTTGGCGCCGGCGCAGAAGAACCGCTCCCCCGCGCCGATGAGCACGATGACGTGGACCGCGGCGTCCATGCGCGCGGCCAGGATCGCCTCGTCCAGCTCGCGCATCATCTCGTACGAGTAGGTGTTGGCCGGCGGGTCGTTCAGCTCGAGCACCGCCACGCCGTCCGCCGCCGAATACGCCAGCCGCGACATGCCGGCCCCTAGGCCTCGGTCCGGACGTACTCGAAGTCGATCGGCAGGCGGTTGATGCCGCGCTGCGGCGGCGCGATGTAGTTGGCGAACTGCCCCGGCTTGTAGACCGGATCGACCTGGATGCTGTGCAGGTAGGCCTTGTCCTCCGGCGACGGCAGCCACTCGTACTTGCGGCGCTCCCATTCCTCGGCGGTCAGCGTCTGGCCGTACGGGTCGAAGTGCTTGCCGGCATAGACGCCGACCTTGCGGTTGAAGCGGCGGGACGGCAGCGCGATCCGATCCGACATGCCGTGCGCCTCGAGCACCCGCTTGTTCCAGCGATCGACGCCGGCCTGGCAGTCGCCGACGTACCAATCGCGCAGCACTTCGTTGAGCGCGTTGCGCATCGGCACCTCCTCGCGAATGACGAGGCCGCTGTCGTCCATCAGGTCGAGCACGTACATGTTGCCCGCCAGGATGTGGTCGTCGTCGAACTTGTCCTCCTCGGCGCGGCCCTTGAGGCCGTTGGAGAAGTAGGCGGCGGCGTTGCTCGACACCTCGCTGCCGTGCAGGTCGAGGCTCTGGCTGAACCAGAAGTTGACGAACTTCTGGATCAGCGGCAGGTCGATCGCCGCCGGCCTTGCGCACGTCGCCAGAGAAGCCGGTTTCGCGCAGCAGCTGGCAGGTCCGTTCGAGGATGCGCGACATGCCGGATTCGCCGACGAACATGTGGTGCGCCTCTTCGGTCAGCATGAAGCGCGTCGTGCGGGCGAGCGGATCGAGCGAGCTCTCCGAGAGCGACAGCAGCTGCGACTTGCCGTCGCGGTCGGTGAACATGGTGAAGGCGAAGAAGTCGAGCCAGGTGTCGATCGGCTCGTTGAACGCCTCGAGCATGCGCGGCGTGTCGTCGTTGCCGCTGCGGCGTTCGAGCAGCGCCTCGGCTTCGTCGCGGCCGTCGCGGCCGAAGTACCGAGTGCAGCAGGTAGACCATCGCCCACAGGTGGCGGCCTTCCTCGACGTTCACCTGGAACAGGTTGCGCAGGTCGTAGAGGCTCGGGCAATGGGCGCCCAGCGAGCGCTGCTGTTCGACGCTGGCCGGCTCGGTGTCGCCCTGGATGACGATCAGTCGGCGGAGCTGGTTGCGGAACTCCCCGGGCACTTCCTGCCACACCGGCTGGCCCTTGAAGTCGCCGAAGCCGATGCGGCGGTCGTGGGTCGGCTCGGCCAGGAAGATGCCCCAGCGGTATTCGGGCAGCTTCACGTAGTCGAAGTGCGCCCAGCCGGCCGCGTCGACGCTGATGGCGGTGCGCAGATAGACCTGGTGGCTGTCCTGGAAGCCGGGCGGCCCCATGTCGTGCCACCAGTCGAGATACGCCGGCTGCCAGTGCTCCAGCGCGCGCTGCAGCCGCTTGTTGCCGGCGAGGTCGACGTTGTTGGGGATGCGTTCGTTGGAAATCACGGCTAGGTCCGCCTCCAGTCGAACGCCGGGCGTCCTTCTCGTCCGTAGGTCATCAGCGCGCCCTTCTCGCCGACGGCGTTGGGGCGCTGGAAAATCCAGTTCTGCCAGGCGGTGAGGCGGCCGAAGATCTTCGTCTCCATCGTCTCGGGACCGGCGAAGCGGAGGTTGGCTTCCATGCCGGTGAGCGCGTCGGGCGAGAAGGCGCGGCGCTCTTCGAGCGCCAGCCGCACTTCGTCGTCCCAGTCGATCTCGTCCGGCGCCGCGAACACCAGCCCGGCCTCGAGCGCCTCGGGGGCCACGAACGGCCCCTCGTGCGCCAGCGCCTTCGCCACCGAGGCGGGCTCGCCGAGGAAGCGGACCTCCAGCCGGCTCAGGCCGTTGCTCATCGGCAAGGCCCCGCCGTTCATCGGCGACAGCTGCACCGTGTTGGTCTCGTCGTCGTCGTGCAGCATGTAGGCGCGATCGGCGGCGAGCACCAGCTCGAAGAGCGTACCGGCGAAGGCGTTGCCGGGCTCGACCAGCGCGAAGAACGTCCGCGAGGTCAGGTCGACGCGCTTCAGCGTGCGGCGGATGTGATTGACGATCTCGCGCACCAGCCAGTGCGCCGTGGTGGGCGGCCAGGGCGGCGTCGACGTCCAGCACGGCCTGCGGATCGCCGGTGGCGCGCAGCACGACGGTGCCGATCTCGGGCTCGTTCAGCCGCAGCCGCAGCAGCGCGTCGTCGAACTCGCGGAAGGCGCGCAGCGCCCAGGCCTGATCGCCGGCGGCGAGGAACTCGTCGGGCGTGGTCGGCTGCGGCGTGTCGGGCGCGGCGATGGTCAGCTCGCACAGCCGCTTGGCGCGGTCGATGACGCCGGTGCACGTAGCGGTAGGCGATGCGGTCGCCGTCGACGGCCGGCGACAGCGGCCCCAGCGCTGATGCCCGGGCCGGTCCCGGGCCGATCCGAGCGCGCGGCCAGCGCCGCGGCCCGCGCCGCCACCGCCTCCTTGAACTGGCTGGTCGGCCGCACTTCGTCGACGAAGCGCCAGTCCACCGCCCGCTTGCCGCGCACGCCCTCGGTCAGCGTGCTGAAGTAGTCGGCGACGTCGCGCCGCACCTTGCGCTTGTCGACGACGCGGGTCAGCCCGCCGGTGCCGGGCAGCACGCCGAGCAGCGGCGTTTCGGGCAGCGACACCGAGGCCGAGCCGTCGTCGACCAGGAGGATCTCGTCGCAGGCCAGCGCCAGCTCGTAGCCGCCGCCGGCGCAGATGCCGTTCAGCGCCGCCAGGAACTTGAGGCCGCTCTGCTCGCTGGCGTCCTCCATGCCCGAGCCGCGTCTCGTTGGTGAACTTGCAGAAGTTCACCTTGAAGACGTGCGACGAGCTGCCGAGCATGAAGATGTTGGCGCCGGCGCAGAAGATGCGCGGCTTGAGGCTGGTGACGACCACCGCCTTCACCTCGGGGTGCTCGAAGCGCAGCCGCTGCAGCGCGTCGGCCAGCTCGATGTCGACGCCGAGGTCGTAGGAGTTGAGCTTGAGCTTGTAGTCGTTCGGGCCGCAGGCCCGCGTCCTCCTGCACGTCCATGCGCCAGGGTGGCGATCGGCGCCGTCGACGCTCAGCTTCCAGTGGCGGTAGTGCGCCGGCGAGGTCTCGAAGGCGATCGACGGGAGCTGGGCGGTCTGTTCCATTGGCTCTTCCTAGCCGCTAGCCGCCAGCCGCTAGCCGCCAACTCACGTCCTCGTGCGGGGCCGTGGGCCCGCGTTTCCGGCCTGAATTCGCAGTCTAGCGCACTTTGAACGCTCGTTCAACGCTGTGCTACAGTGGAGCCGCCTCCGCCTCGACCCGATGCCCGCCCCCGACCCGCATCGCGCCCGGCCCCGACCGGCGCATCGACATCCTCAAGAGCGCCGCCGCCGCGTTCCGCCGCCGCGGCTATCACGGCGCCAGCGTCGACGAGATCGCCAGCGCGCTGGAGATGACCAAGGGCAACCTCTACTACTACTTCCGCAACAAGGAAGAGATCCTCTACGCCTGCCACGACTACTCGCTCGACGTGCTGCTGGCGCTGCTCGAGGACGTGCAGGCCGAGGCGTCGCCGCCCGACGTCGAAGCTGCGCAAGCTGGTGCTGGCCTTCGTGCACGTCATCCTCGACGAGCTGCAGGGCACGGCGCTCACGCTCGATCTGCAGGCGCTGTCGCCGCCGCTGCTGCGCAAGGTGATCGCGCGGCGCGACGTGTTCGACCGCGGCGTCCGCGCCATCATCCAGCAGGGCATGGACCAGGGCCTGCTTCGCCACCGGCGACCCGAAGATGGTGACGTTTGCGGTGATGGGCGCGGTGAACTGGATCACCCAGCTGGTACGACCCCGCCGGACCGATGTCGTCGCGACGAGATCGGCAGCGCGTTCGCCGACTACCTGGTCGGCGGTCTCGACCGCGCACCGGCACGACGTCGCGATCGTCCGTCGACGCGACTGAGACGCTGTGCGCTACTCGGCCGTCTGCCCCGGCGCCAGCTCCAGCACCTCGATGCCCGACCCGGCCAGGTGCTCCTTGAGCTGGGCCGGCGTGCCGGTGAGCAGCGGGAACGTCCCCCAGTGCATCGGCACCACCTGCTTCACGCCGAGCCAGCTTGGCGGCGATCGCGGCCGTGTCGGGCCCCATCGTGAAGCGGTCGCCGATCGGCAGGAAGGCGATGTCGGGCCGGTACAGCTCGGCGATGATCTTCATGTCGCCGAACAGGCACGTGTCGCCGGCGAAGTAGATCGTCTGGCCGTTCTCGAGCCGCACGACGAAGCCGGCGGGCTCGCCGAGGTAGGTCAGGTCGTCGGCGCTGCTGCTGTGGCGGGCGTCGGTCAGCGTGATGCGCAGCCCGTGGGTGGTGATGGTGCCGCCCTTGTTCATCGGCTCGACGTGCTTGCACGCCCTTCTGCGCCCAGCCACGAGGTGACCTCGTAGATGCCGACCACGGTCGCGCCGGTGGCCTTGGCGGTGGCCGCCGCGTCGGTGCTGTGGTCGCTGTGCCCGTGCGACAGCAGGATCAGGTCGGCCGTCTTGGGCTCCCGCCCGGCCGGAAAGCTCGGATTGCCGGTGTACCACGGGTCGAACAGCACGGTCTTCCCGCCCGGGGTCCGCAGCGAGAAGGCGCTGTGGCCGAGCCAGGTGATGGCCAGACTCCGGTTGCCATGCGGTGAAGGATACCCGGGTCCGATACACTAGAGAGACGTGGAAGCGCCGCTGCATTTCATCCGGCCGCGTGAGCCGAAGCCCGACTGGCTGAAGGTCCGTGCGCCCGGGTCGGAGAACTACCTCCGGCTCAAGGGCATCATGCGCGACCTGAAGCTCAACACGGTGTGCGAGGACGCGCACTGCCCCAACATCGGCGAGTGCTGGCACCACGGCACCGCCACCTTCATGATCCTCGGCGACGTCTGCACCCGCGCCTGCGCCTACTGCGCGGTGAAGCACGGCAAGCCGGCAACCGCTCGACCTCGACGAGCCGGCGCGGGTCGCCGAGGCGGTGCAGGCGATGCGGCTGCGCTACGCGGTCGTCACCTCGGTCGATCGCGACGACCTGCCCGACGGCGGCGCGTCGATCTTCGCCGGCGACCATCCGCGAGATCAAGGCGCGCGTGCCCGACTGCCGGGTCGAGGTGCTGATTCCCGACTTCAAGGGCGAAGCGGCGCCGCTGCGCACCGTGCTCGACGCCCGGCCCGACATCCTGAACCACAACACCGAGACGGTGCCGCGGCTGTACCGGATGGCCCGGTCCGGCGGCAAGTACTCGCGCTGCCTCGAGCTGCTCGAGCGCGCGACCCGCATCGCGCCCGGACATCCCGACCAAGACCGGCCTCATGGTCGGGCTGGGCGAGGAGCAGGACGAGCTGGTCCAGGTGTTCAAGGACCTGCGCCAGGTCGGCGTCGCCATCCTGACCATCGGCCAGTACCTGCGGCCGTCGGCCGATCATGCGCCGATGACCCGGTACTACCATCCGGATGAGTTCGCCGAGTTGAAGCGCATCGCGCTCGGGCTGGGCTTCGTCGCACGTCGAGGCCGGCCCGCTGGTGCGCAGCTCGTACCACGCGCACGAACAGGCCGACGCCGCCGCGCACGCGCTGGCCCGCTGAGCGCCGCCGCCGCGGCCGTGCGATAGAATCCGCGCGATTCCCCGCGGATGCTCCGGCCTGCTCCATCCTCGATCGCCTGCGCTGCCGCTGCTGCTCCTGCTCGCCCCGGCGTGCCGGCGAGCCACGCCGCCGCCGGAGGCCCCGCGCGACGCGGCGTTTGTCGCCGCGGTCAACCGCGGCGTCGCGCAGATGGGCCAGTACGACTTCGCCGGCGGCCGTCGACGACGTTCTCGGCCGCTCGCCGCCGCGCATCCCGACCGACGCCGGCGTCGGCGTCAACCTCGCGCTCGCGCGCATCAACCGTCAGGCCGAGTGCGATGCCGCCGAGGCCGAGCGGTCTGCTGACCGCGCTCGTCAGCGATGCCACCGTCGGCACGCGCGCGCAGGTACGCGTTGGGGCTGCTGCGGCTCCATGCCGGGCGCGACGCCGAGGCGGCCGCCGTGCTGACCGAGGTGGCGTCCAGCGTCCCGGCGGACCCCTACCCCGCCTATTTCGCCGGCCAGGCGCTGCTGGCCAGCGCCCCCGAGCAGGCCCTGGCGTGGTTCGACAAGGCGCAGGCGCTCAACCCGCGGCTGCGCAGCGCCGCCTACGGCGCCTTCCAGGCGCTGCAGCGCCTGGGCCGGCCCGACGAGGCGGCCGCCGAGGCTGGCGCAGTTCCAGGCGCTCGAGCGCGACCCGCGCGCCGAGATGGCCGAGTTCAAGTACACGCGGATGGGGCCGCTGGCGATGGCGTTCACGCTCGACGCGCCGCCGGCCACGAATCCTCCGCCGGTCCCGCTGGTTCAGGGGACGGCGTTTGCCGCCGCGCTGGCTCACGTCTCATCCCGCCGGAAGCGGGTCGCGCGCTGGCGGACGGCCGCGCCAGGCGCCATCACCGTTGCCGACCTCGATGGCAACGGCGAGGTCGACCTCTTCCTCGCCAACGCGGTCACCGGCGACGCGCCCAACGCCGTGCTCCTGCAACGACGGGGACGTCCGGTCGATCAACGCCTCACACCCGCTCTCGCGGGTACGCGGCGTGCGCACGGCGCTCTGGGGCGACATCGACGACGACGGCCTGCTCGACGTCGCGCTGCTCGGCAACGGCACGACGTCGATCTGGCGGCAGTCGCCGGCCGGCCGGTGGCGCGACGTGACGACCGCGATGCGGGCGCCGACGCCCGACATCGATGCCGTCGACGGCGCGCTCTTCGACGCCGACCACGACGGCGACCTCGACCTGTGGCTGGTCAACGGGCGCGGTGCCGAACGAGTTGCTGAACAACAACGGCGACGGCACGTTCCGGCGCATCGCGGCCGAGGCCGGACTGGCCGGGGATCGCCGTCCGTCGCGCGGCGTCGCCGTGGCCGACCTCGACGGCGATCGCGACCACGACCTGGTCGTCCTCAAGGCATCGCCGCCGCACCAGGTGTTCCGCAACGACCGCGTCTGGCAGTACCAGGCGAGCCCGGGGTTCGAGCGGTTCGCGGCCGCGGAGCTCGACGCCGTCGTGGCCGCCGACAGCGACGCCGACGGCCAGGTGGAGCTCTACACGGCCGGGCCTCGTGGCCTCGAGCGCTGGCAGCCGGACGCCGGCGGCACGTGGAACGCCGCGGCGATCGGACCCGCCGATCGCCAGGTTCGCGGTCCGCTGGCCATCGCCGACGTCGATGGCGACGGGGTGCTCGATCTGCTGGCCGGCAGCGACCGCGGCTGGGCCGCATGGTCCACGACGCGCGGCGGGCGCCGGCCCGATCTTCGATCAGGCATCGTCCGGCGTGACGGCCTGGGCGGTCGTCCACCACGATCCGGCCCGGGGCCCGTCCGTGTTCGGCCTCTCGTCGTCCGGCTTGGTCGAATGGCATGCCTGGACCGCGAGCGTCCGCCATACCTGTCGATCGCGCCCAGCGGTCGCGAGGTCGCCAGCGATCAACGGCGGTCGAACACCTCGGGGATTGGCACCCGGCTGGCGGTGCGGGCCGGATCACACTGGACTGCGGTGGACACCGTGCGAACGGCGTCGGGCCCGGGCCAGAGCCTGCAGCCGGTGTCGATCGGGTTGGGCGGCAGCGGCGGCACCCGCGCCGACTTCGTGTCGCTCGTCTGGTCCGACGGCATCCTGCAGACCGAGATCGATCTCGGCGGGCGGACGGCTGCACCGCATCGAGGAGACGCAGCGCCAGCTGTCCAGCTGTCCGGTCCTCTTCGCCTTCGACGGCACCGGCTTCCGCTTCGTGACCGACATCCTCGGCGTCGGCGGCATCGGCTTCCTCGAACGGCCCGGGCGTCTACAGTCCACCGCATCCGCACGAACGGGTGCTGCTGCCCGAGGCGGCGCTCGCCGCGCATGACGGCCGCTACGCGCTGATGCTCGGCGAGCCGATGGAGGAGGTGACCTATCTCGATCGCGCCGCGCTCGACGGTCTACGACCTGCCGCCCGGCTGGCAGATGGCGCTCGACGAGCGCAAGGCGATCGCCGGTCCGGTCCCGACGCGGAGCGCCGATCTTCTACCGCGAGGAGCGGCGCCCGGCGCGGGTCACCAACGACCGCGGCGAGGACGTGACCGCGCGCGACCGCCGCCGCCGATCTCGTCGCGGCGCCGCCCGGCGCCGTCGATCGCGCGCTTCATCGGCCGCACCGCGCGCGCACGCCGTGACGCTGGAGTTCGACGCGCCGGTCGCGCGATGGCCCGGGCTCGCCGGTGCTGATGATCGACGGCTGGGTCGAATATCCCTACGCGCAGACGGTGTTCGCGGCGTGGCAGGCCGATGCGCCGTACCTGGCGCCGACTCTCGAGGCCCGCGACCGGCGCCGGGCGCTGGCACGTGGTGGCCCGCGAGTTCGGCTACCCGGCGGGGATGCCGCGCCGAATGACGTTTCCGCTGCCGACGCTGCCGCCGGGACACCGTGGCCCTGCGTCTGACCACGACGCAGGAGATCTACTGGGACCGCCTGGCGGTGATCTACAGCGAGCCGGCGCCCGGACGTCGCCGATCCGGCCGGCGCCGCTGGCCGCCGCCACGCTGCGCACGGTCGGGCTTCGCCCAGCGGACGACCGGACCGCAGCGGACGCCGCACTACGACTACGCGCGGCGGGTGCCGCTGCTCGACACCCGGCACCCGCGCGGATGGTACAGTCGCCTCGGTCCGGTCCTGCCGCTCGTCGAGCGCGACGACGACGCGGTGGCGATCTTCGGACCCGGCGAAGACATCCTGCTGGAGTTCGCCGCGCCCGACGGCGCCGCTGCCGGCCGGCTGGACCCGCCGCGTCGTGCTCGACGCCAAGGGCTGGTGCAAGGACATGGACCTCTACACCAAGGACGGCGAGACGGTGGCGCCGTTGCCCGGGATCGACTCCGCGAAGCGGCGCGGCGCTCCACGCCGCAGTTCAACACGCGCTACGAGGGTGGACGATGAGCGACTCCGGCGCAGCGACCACGCCGGTCGGCCCGGCACTGCGCTGGCTGCTGCGGCTCCTCTATCTGCTGACCGGCTCCTGACGGCCACCGCCGTCTATCTCGGCGGCGTCTCGCCGGCCGAAGTCGTCACCGGCGCCAGCTATCAGGGCTACGTCTACCAGTGGACGGTGCTGGTCCACCTCGCCGTCGGGTCTGGTCGATCGTGCTGCCCTTCGTGCTCGTTCGCCCTCGGCGCACGCGCTGGCCGCCCGGACCCATCCCAACCGGCGCGCCGCCCGCATGGGCTACGTGCTGGCCGCGCTCGCGGTCGTCGTGCTGGTCAGCCGGGCTCGGCGTTGCTGCGCGTCGCCGGCATCGAGCTGCGGCAACCCGGGGCGCGGGCCGATCGTCTACTGGGCTGCACGTGCTGGCCCCGCTCGGCGTCGCCTGGGCGTTCGTCAACCACCGCCGGCGCGGCCGCGCCCTGCAGCCGCGGCGCGGCCTGGACCTGGGCGGCGGCCACCGCGGCGCTGGTCGCCCTGACCGCGGCGATCGACGTGCGCACCAGCCGCCCGCCGGCCGTCACCGACGGCGGCCGTCGAGCTTCGCGCCGTCGTTCGCGCGCACGGCCAGCGGCCGGGCCATTCCCGCCGCCGCGCTGATGGTCGACGACTACTGCGCCGAGTGCCACACCGACGCGCACCGTGGCTGGCTGTCGAGCGCGCACCGCTTCAGCTCGTTCAACAACAAGGTCTACGCGGCCAGCGTCAAGGAGACGCGGCGAGGTGATGCTGGCCCGCGACGGCAACGTCGACGGCAGCCGCTGGTGCGCCGGCTGTCACGATCCGGTGCCGCTCTTCAGCGGCGCCTTCGGCCGCGCCGACTTCGACACCGAGAACGACCCGACGTCGCAGGCCGGCCTCACCTGCACCGCTTGCCACGCCATCGAGCAGGTGAACAGCACCCGGGGCAACGGCGACTACACGATCGGCGAACCGCGGCACTACCCGTTCGCGTTCTCCGACCTCGCCGGCGCTGCGCGAGGTCAGCAAGCAGCTGATCAAGGCCAAGCCCGCGTTCCACAAGGCGACGTTCCTCAAGCCGATGCACCGCACCGCGGAGTTCTGCTCGACCTGCCACAAGGTGCACATCCCCGGCGCGCTCAACGACTACAAGGAGTTCCTGCGCGGCCAGAACCACTACGACAGCTTCATCCTGAGCGGCGTCTCGGGCCGCGGCGCGCGCAGCTTCTACTACCCGCCCAAGGCCGAGGCCCGCTGCGCCGGCTGCCACATGCCGCTGCGTCCCTCGCGCGACTTCGGCGCGCAGCCGTTCGACGACAGCGGCGCGCTGCAGATCCACGACCATCGCTTCACCGCCGCCAACACCGGCGTGTCGCACCTGCGCGGCGACGCCGACACGCGTCAAGGCGCAGCAGGCCTTCCTCGACAAGGTCGTGACCCTCGACATCTTCGGCCTGCGCGAGGGCGGCACGATTTCCGGGCCGCCTGATCGGCCCGCTCGGCGGCCGACGCGCCGGCGCTCAGCCCGGCCAGCGGTATCTCGTCGAGTTCGTGCTGCGCACGCGCAAGGTCGGCCACCACTTCACCCAGGGCACCGCCGACTCGAACGAGGTCTGGGTCGAGGTCACCGCCCGGGCCGGCGACGCAGGTGATCGGCCGCAGCGGCGCGCTCGAGCCCGACGGCCGCGTCGATCCGTGGTCGCACTTCACCAACGTCTACATGCTCGACCGCCAGGGCCGCAAGGTCGACCGGCGCAACGTCCAGGACATCTACGTGCCGCTCTACGACAAGCAGATCCCGCCCGGCGCCGCGCAGGTCGTGCACTACGCCCTCGAGGTCCCACGCGACGCCCGCGGCCCGATCACGCTCGAGGCGCGGCTGCAGTACCGGAAGTTCGACCCGACGATGATGAAGCTGGCGATGGGCGACGCCTATCGCATCGACCTGCCGGTGACGACGATCGCGTCGGGCGCGCAGACCCTGCCGGCGCCGGCCGGGAGCCGCCGCACCGGCCCAGCCGGCGTGGGAGCGCTGGAACGACTACGGCATCGGCCTGCTGCTCGAAGGCAACGCCGGCAGCGAAAAGGGCGAGCTGCGCCAGGCCGAGGCGGCGTTCGCCGAAGTCGAGCGGCTGGGCCGGCCCGAAGGGCCGCTGAACCTGGCCCGCGTGTACCACAAGGAAGGACGGCTCGACGACGCCGTCGCGGCGCTGGGGCGGGCGCGCGCGGCCGGCGCCGCGCCGTGGACGGTGGCGTGGCTCACCGGTCTGGTGAACAAGGAGAACGGCCATCTCGACGACGCCATCGCCAACTTCGAGGCGGCGCTCGGCGCCACGTCGCCGGAGCTGCGGGCGCGCGGCTTCGACTTCAGCCGCGACTACGAGGTGCTGAACGAGCTCGGCCAGGCGCTGTTCGAGCGGGCCAAGCAGGAGCGTGGCGCGACGCGGGCCGAGGCCCGCGACGGCGTTGCTGCGCCGCGCCGTCGACGCCTTCGACCGGACCCTGGCCATCGACGGCGAGAACGTCACGGCGCACTACGCGCTGAGCCTGGTGCACGGCGAGCTCGGCGACCAGGCGCGGGCCGCGCGCTCATCGCGAGGCGCACCTGCGCTACACGCCCGACGAACAGTCGCGCAGCCGCGTGATCGCGCAGCATCGGCTGGCCAACCCGGCGGCCAACCACGCCGCCCAGTCGCTGGTGATTTACGATCTGCAGCGTCGGCCCGAGCACCGCGCCTGCGACGGCGCCTCAGCAGTCGGCCACTCGAGGTCGCCGCCGTGTCCGTGATCACCCGCTCCGCGCTCCTTCGCTCCGCCGCCGTCGTCGTGCTGGTCTTCGTCGGCCTGCTCGGCTTCCGGCGTCTGGTCGGCCCGCACGTCGCTCTCACCCGGGCCGGCGGCGACCGATCGGGCCGATGCCGTCGGCGCCTCCGGCCCGCTTCGTCGACGTCACCGCCGAGGCCGGTCTGGCCCGGATCGCGCGCGAGAACGGCGCCGAGGGCCAGAAGCTGCTGCCCGAGACGACCGGCGGCGGGGGCGGCCTGGTCGACGTCGACAACGACGGCGACCTCGATCTGCTGCTCGTGAACGGCCGGCCCTGGCCGTGGTCGGCGCGGGCGGCGGCGGCGCGGGTGTCGACGCTCGCGCTGTTCCTCAACGACGGCCACGGCCAGTTCGTGGATCGGTCCGCGGTGGCCGGCCTCGCCCTCGACGCCTATGGGATGGGCCTGGCCGCCGGCGACTACGACAACGACGGCTGGGTCGACCTGTTCGTAACCGCGGTCGGCCGCAACGCCCTGCTCAAGAACATCGGCGGCCGATTCCACGACGTGACCGCGGCGACCGGGGTGGGCGGCGGCACCGACCAATGGAGCACGTGCGCCACGTGGTTCGACGCCGAGAACGACGGCGACCTCGATCTGTTCGTCTGCCGCTACGTGCAGTGGTCGCGGGACATCGACCTCAAGCAGGACTTCAGCCTGGCCGGGCATCGGCCGCGCCTACGGTCCGCCGCGCAACTTCGCCGGCGCCGCGCCGGCGTTCTACGTCAACGACGGCGCCGGGCGCTTCGCCGAACGCGCGCAGCCGGCCGGGCTGGTCGTGACCGACCCGGTCACCCGGCAGCCGGCCGCCAAGTCGCTCGGCGTCGCCCTCGCCTTCCTCGACGACGACCGCTGCGTCGACCTGGTCGTGGCCAACGACACGGTGCGCAACTTCGCGTTCCGCAACCGCTGCGACGGGACCTTCGAGGAGGTCGGCACGACGCTCGGCCTGGCCTACGACGGCTACGGCAACGCGCGATCGGGCATGGGCATCGACGTCGCCGAGGTCCGCGACGACGGCGCCCCGGCGGTGGCCATCGGCAACTTCGCCAACGAGATGACGGCGTTCTACGTGCAAGCAGTCCGGCTCGGGGCAGTTCGTCGACGAAGCCGATTCCCGCCGGCATCGGCGCGGTGAGCCGAGCCGTCGCTGACCTTCGGGCTCTTCTTCTTCGACTACGACCTCGACGGCCGGCTCGACCTGCTGACGATCAACGGCCACGTCGAGGATCAGATTGCGCTGGTGCAGGCGAGCCAGCAGCACGCGCAGGCGCCGCAGCTGTTCTGGAACGCCGGGCCCGAGGCGCCCAACACCTTCGCGCTGGTCACCGACGTGGCCGGACTGGCTCCACCGCTGGTCGGGCGCGGCGGGCGCCTATGGCGACATCGACGGCGACGGCGACCTCGACGTGCTGCTCGTCCCGGTGGCCGGGCCGGCCGCGGCTGCTGCGCAACGACGTGCCGAACCGGCACGGTGGCTGCGCGTCAAGCTGGTCGGCACGGCCAGCAACCGCGACGCCGTCGGCAGCGCGGTGACGCTGACGACGAGTGCCGGCACGCGGCGTCGCCTCGTGTCGCGCACGCACGGCTACCTGTCGCAGTCGGAGCCGGTCGCTCACCTTCGGCCTGGCCGCGGGCGAGTCGCCGACGTCACTGCGGGTCCAGTGGCCGATGGGCGCCGTGCAGACGCTGACCGGGCTGCCGCCTCAATCAGCTGACGACGATCACCGAGGTGCCGTGACGGGCTAGGCGACTAGGGGCTAGCGGACTAGCGGCTAGAGGGCTCTGAAGACGCTCGTCACACCGTCACCGCCTGAGGTCCCGGAAGAACGCGCGGACGTCGTCGACCAGCGCTTGCGGCTGCTCGAGCGCCGCGAAATGGCCGCCCTTGGGCATCACCGTCCAGCGCGTGATGTTGTAACGGGCCTCGGCCCACCGGCGCGGCGACCAGATGATCTCCTTCGGGAAGTCGGCGCACGCCGTCGGTACCTCGATGCGCCCCGGCACCGGCGCGCTGGTCGGATGCCGGCTCTCGTAGTAGATGCGCGCCGCCGACGCCGCGGTCTGCGTCGCCCAATAGAGCGTGATGTTGGTCAGCAGTTCGTCGCGGGTGAACACTCGCTCGGGGTCGCCGTCGCAATCGCACCAGGTGCGGAATTTCTCGACGATCCAGGCGGCCAGGGCCACCGGCGAGTCGGTGAGGGCGATGCCGATCGTCTGCGGCTTGGTCCCCTGGATCTGCTGGTAGCCGGTCTCCTCGGCCTGGAAAGTGGCCGCACCTTCAGCCGGTCCCGTTCGGCGTCGGTCAGCCCCGCGGTCGGATCGCCGTCGACCGGTGCCGGCGCCGTGCACATGTTGAGGTGCAGACCGACGACGTGTGCGGGGTGGCGCGCCGCGACCTGCGTGCCGATGATCGCGCCCCAATCGCCGCCCTGGACGCCGTAGCGCGCGTAGCCGAGCCTGGCCATCAGCGCCGCCTCGATGCCGGCGATGCGCGCCGGATCCATGCCGGCGGCGCGCGGCGCCTGCGAGAAGGCGAAACCGGGGATCGACGGCATGACGACATCGAAGGCGTCCTCGGCCCGTCCGCCGTGGGCCGGCGGGTCGGTCAGCGGACCGATGATCTTGGCGAACTCGGCGATCGACCCGGCCAGCCATGGGTGACGAGCAGCGGCAGCGCCCCGGCGTGCGGCGATCGGCGATGGACGAAGTGGATCGTCACGCCGTCGATTACCGTGGTGAACTGTTCCATCCGATTGAGCGCGCCGTTCCTGGCCCGGCGCCAGTCGAACGGTCGCGCCAGTAGGCGATCGAGCGAGCGCAGATAGGCGACGTCGGTGCCGAGCTCCCAGCCGGCGCCCTGCAGCGGTTCCGGGCAGACGCGCCCGCGCCAGCCGCGCTTTCAGATCGGTCAGTGTCGCCTCCGGGATCGCGGATCGTGAACGGCACGCACGGCGGTGTCCGCGGTGGTCGGGAGCGGCTGGGCCGAAGCCGTCGGCCGATCGCCATCACGGCGGCGATCGCCGTACCAATAGCCACAGGCGAGCGACCGGCGGCTGTCCGACGCCGGCGGCGCAGGCGACGACGTGATCGGCATGACCGCTCCTCGTGCTCACGCGCCGCGCCTCGATCGGCCGTTGCCGGTGCCCCGCTGCACCGTGACGACCCGGTCGGCGTCGAAGGGGCCGAAGTCGTTCGGTGGCGCCGTCGGGCCACCGGACGTCGACGGCGCTCGACGGTCGTCGTCTGCGCCCAGGCCGACGTGCACGCGCGGGTCGTTGGCGGCCAGGTAGCTGTAGGCCGTCCGCACGTCGCGGCGGAGCGCGCGGCCGCCGGCGCGAATCGTCAACTGCGCGCCGAGCGCGTCGCTGCCGCGGGCGTCGCGGACCGCCAGCAGCAGCCAGTGCCCGCGCCGCAGCGACGACGTTGTGCAGCAGCGTCGGCGTCTCGTCGCGGTTGGCGACCAGGATGTCGACGCCGCCGTCGTTGTCGATGTCGCCGAAGGCGGCGGCCCGGCTGGTGCGGACGATCGGCGCCGCCGTGCCGCCCCGCGGCTGCACCTCCGCGAACGCCGGGCCGTCGACGCCGCGCAGCAGCAGGTTCGGCTCGGCGTACGGGTCGGCGGCGAAGGTCTCGCCCTGCAGCCCGACGCGGCCGTTGGCCTCGTACAGGTCGAGCCGGCCGTCGTTGTCGAAGTCGAGCGAGCGCCATGCCGAAGCGGGTGAAGCGGCGGCTCACCGTGCGCAGGCCGACGCTGCTGGTCGCATCGACGAAGAAGCGGCCGTCGTTGCGGAAGTACGAGTCGGACTCGGTGTCGAGGTTCATCACCAGCAGGTCGTTGTCGGCGTCGCCGTCGACGTCGGCGACGTGCACGCCCATGCCGGCCTTGGGCGCCCCGTCCTGGTCGATGGCCACGCCGCGCTGCAGCGCCGCCTCGGCGAAGCGGCCGCCGCCCTGGTTCATCCACAGATGATTGGGCGTGCCGTCGTTGGCGACGAAGACGTCGACGCGGCCGTCGCCGTCGACGTCGTCGGCGACGACGCCGAGGCCGTTGCCGACGGCGGCGGTGAGCCCCGCCGACGCCGAGACGTCGGCGAAGGTGCCGCGCCCGGTGTTGCGGAAGAGCAGGTCGCTGGTCGGCGCGTCGTAGTTCTTGGGGCTGCAGTAGTCGACCACGCCGGTCAGGCTGAAGCACTGGCGCTCGCGCTCGGGCGTCCAGGCCAGGTAGCGGGTGACGAAGAGGTCGAGCCAGCCGTCGGCGTCGACGTCGACGAACGCGGCGCTGGTGCTCCAGCCCGATCCGGCGACGCCCGCCGCCGCGGTGACGTCGGTGAAGCGGCCCGACGCCGTCGTTCCTGAGCAGGACGTTGGCCGCCGAGGTTGGTCAGGTAGACGTCGGGGTCGCCGTCGCCGTCGTAGTCGCCGGTGGCCACGCCCATGCCGTAGCCGGGCACGTCGACGCCGCTGCCGGCGGTGACGTCCTCGAACCGGCCGGTGCCGTCGTTGCGGTAGAGGCGATGGCGAGGGCCGGTGTCGGGCCCGCCGAGGACGCCGCTCTGCACCAGCAGCGCGTCGAGGTCGCCGTCGCCGTCCATGTCGAAGAGCGCCGCGCCGCCGCCCATGATCTCGGGGAGGCGATAGGTGCGTGCCCTCGTGTCCCGAGCGATGACGCAGCGTGAGCCCGCGCGCCGCGGCCTCGTCGGCGAACCACGGCGGCCGACGCCGCGGCGCCGAGACGTGCGGCGCGGACGCCGGGCTCCGCCGCCGCAGGCCGGCGCGTCAGCCGGCGACCGCGGTCGCCGCCGACCACGCGGCCCGACCTCACGTGCGGCCTCCCGCCGTGACCCGGCGCTCGAGCTCGGCGACGCGGGCATCGCCCGGCGCCAGCCGCTTCGCGCGGGCCAGCCACCGCGCCGACGTCGGTCGCGCGCGCCGGCGTCGAGGCCGCGCGAGGGCGCCGCCGACCAGGGCGTCGACCAGCAGCGGATCGCGGGCCAGGGAGCGGCGGAAGGCGTCCAGCGCGTCGGCCGGCCGCCGCTGTTCGCGGGCGATGGCGCCCACCCACGCCAACGCCTTGGCGTCGCGCGGATCGGCGGCCGCCGCCGTCTTCGAGCCAGCGGCGGGCGTCGTCGAGCCGCGCCGCGCGCCAGGCGATGACGCCGCGGAGCCGCGTCGCATCGGCGCTGCCCGGCCGCAGCGTCAGCGCGCGCTCGACGCTGCGCTCGGCCGCGTCGTACGTCACTCGCGAAGAGATGCGCCGTGGCCAGGTGCATGGTGGCGTCGAAATCGTCGGGATGCGCCGCCAGCGCCGTCGTCGAGCAGCGCGCGCGCCTCCTTCGACCCGGCCGGCGCTGGCGTAGACGCCGCCCAGGTAGGTCCGCAGCTCGCGGTCGTCGGGACGCTCGGCACGCAGCCGTTCGAGCAGCGGCGATGGCCTCGGGATAGCGCCCGGCCATCGCCAGCGCGGTCGCGTCCTTCAGCGACGACGCGAAGCCGCGCCGGAGCGACCCGACCTCGTCCGACCACGCGATCGGCCCACACCGGCTCGCCGCCGGCGCCGGCGGCCAGCGCCTCCTGCGCCTCGGCGCTCGCGCCCGAGCTGCCGGTAGGCGGTGCCGAGCAGCTGGTAGGCGTAACGATCGGCCGGCGCCTGCGCGATCAGCGCCTCGAGGCGTGGACGCCGCCTCCTCGGGCTGGCCGCGCGCCATCAGCACGCGGGCCAGCCCGGTGGCCGCCGGCCGAGTCGTTGGGCGCGAGATTCGCCGCGACCTCGAAACGCCGCCTCCGCGCCGTCGAGGTCGCCGCGGTCGAGCAGCAGCAGTCCGCGCCGCCACCGCGCCGGCACGAAGTCGGGCGACAAGGCGATGGCGCGATCGAACTCCGTGCAGCGCCGTGTCGATGTCGCCGTCGCGCTGGGCGAGCAGCGCCAGCCGATACCACCAGCGCCCGTGCTGCGTTCTCCAGCGTCGTCGCCGTGCGATAGGCTCGCGGGCCGGCGGCGTGAAGCCGTTGGCCTCGTAGGCCATGCCGAGCATGCCCCAGCGATCGGCGACGCCGGGCGCGTCGCGCACGGCGGCGACGTGCTCGTCGAGCAGGGCGCGCACCGCCGGGATCGAGGTCGCCGAGCGCCGCCAGGATCGGGCGGCGCCGGCCCGCGCGCGCAGCGCCGCCGCGACGACCAGCGATGCCGAGGGCGACAGCGAGACGGGCGGTGCGGACCGGAACGCACGGCGAACCGGCTCAGGCTATCACCATCGCTGCCGCCGGACGGCGCGCACGGTCGAGCCCGGCCCGTATAATCCGCGAGGTCCTGCCCCCGATGGCGCTCGCACTCCGGCACCCGCCTCGGCCGTATGAGATCGTCGCCGCCGCTCGGCGCCGGCGGCATGGGCGAGGTCTACCGCGCCACCGACACGCGCCTCAAGCGTCAGGTCGCCGTCAAGGTTCTTCCCGGCCTCGTTCGCCGGCGATCCCGAGCGGCTGGCGCGGTTCCAGCGCGAAGCCGAGCTGCTGGCCGTCGCTGAACCATCCGCACATCGCCACGGTCTACGGGCTGGAGGACGGCGACGGCGTCCAAGGCGCTCGTGATGGAGCTGGTCGAGGGCGAGGACCTCGCGCAGCGCATCGCTCGCGGGCCGGTGCCGCTCGACCGAGGCGCTGGCCATCGCCCGGCAGATCGCCGACGCGCTCGAGGCGGCGCACGAGCGCGGCGATCGTCCATCGCGACCTGAAGCCGGCCAACATCAAGGTGCGGCCCGACGGCACGGTGAAGGTGCTCGACTTCGGCCTGGCCAAGGCCATCGACGGGCCGGCCGGCGCCGCCAGGACGACGTCCCCGACGGTCACCCGCGCCGACCTCACCCGGCAGGGCGCGATGCTCGGCACCGTCGGCCTACATGAGCCCCGAACAGATCAACGGGCGGCCGGCCACAAGCGCAGCGACATCTGGGCGTTCGGCTGTGTCGTGTTCGAGATGCTCACCGGCCGGGCGCCGTTCGACGGCCGGACCGCCAGCGAGATCCTCGCCAACGTGTTGAAGAGCCGAGCCGGACTGGCAGCGGCTGCCGGCCGAGACGCCCGAGCCCGTTCGGCGGCTGCTCCGCCGCGCGCTGGCCAAGGACGACCGGCGAGCGACTGGCACGACATCGTCGATGCGCGGCTCGAGATCGACGACGTGCCCGCGGCGGCGTGACCGGCCGGCATCCTCCGGGCCTCGGCCCGGCGATGTCGCGTCGGGAGCGACTGGCGTGGCTGGCCGCGGTCGCCGTGCTGGCGGCGGTGGCCGGCGCCCTGGCCCTGCGACCGCCGCCGATGACACGTCCGGCGAAGCTGGTGGTCGACCTCACGACCCCGCCGGTCGTCGACCCACAGGACCTCGCGTCGTTCGCGCTGTCACCCGATGGCACGCAGGTGGTAGCAACGGGCGTCGTCGACGGGCGCTCGCAGCTGCTCCTGCGCGGGCTCGACTCGGCGACGTCGCGCCCGGTGCCTGGCACCGTCGGCGGAATGTATCCGTTCTGGTCCCCGGACGGACGCTCCCTCGGCTTCTTCCTCGATGGCAATCTCCTGCGTCTGGACTTCGACGCCGGGCTGGTCCGGCCGCTGGCGAAGGCGACCGTCGGCGTCGGCGGTTCGTGGAACGCCGACGGCACCATCCTGTTTGCGCCGACCCCGGCCAGTCCGATTTTCCGCACGTCGTCGGACGGCGGCACCGCCGGCCACTGTGACTGCGTTCGCCGCCGGACACGCCGGGACACGCCTTTCCGCACTTCCTGCCCGATGGCCGTCACTTCCTCTACTTCGTCGTCGGCAGCCCGGACGCCCGCGGCGTCTACGTCGGTCAGCTCGACGGATCGGCGGCGACGCGACTGTTCGATGCCGATGCGCCGGCCGTCTACACGGCGGGGCACCTGCTCTTCGTCCGCAACGGCACGCTCTACGCCCAGCCGTTCGACGCGGCGCAGCTCGCAGTCCGCGGCAGCCCGTCGCCGGTGGCCGACGGCGTCATGGGCAATACCGGCTACTACGTCACCGTCTCGGCCGGCGGCGGGACCGTCGCGTTCCGCGCCGGCTTGGGCCGGCGGCAGCGGCAGTTCGTCCGTGTCGACCGCACCGGCCGCGAGATCGAACGGCTCGGCGAACCCGATGACGCGCAACCCGTCGGCCCGACGCCGTCGCCAGATGGCGAACGCGTCGCCGTCTTCCGGCGTGGCGCGACCGATTCGGACGTCTGGCTGTTCGACACCAGGCGCGGCGTGCTGAGCCGCTTCACGACCACGGCCGGCGAGGACATCTTCCCCGCCTGGTCGCGCGACGGCTCGCGCATCGCGTTCACGTCGATTCGCAGCCAGCAGGGGGTCGGCATCTACGCCAAGGCGACGGTCGGCGCCGACGCGACACGCTGCTCGTCGCGCCCACCCCGGAAGAGACCTTCCCGTCGGACTGGTCGCCGGATGGCCGGACGCTGGTGTTCGAGCGGCGGAGCGAGAAGACCGGGTGGGACGTGTGGGCGTTACCGCTCGCAGCGGCGGCGGCACTCCATCGCCGCTCATCCAGACCGACGCCGACGAACGCAACGCGCAGATTTCTCCGGACGGCAAGTGGATCGCCTACATCGCCAACACCTCCGGCCGCGAGGAGGTCTACGTCCAGCCGTTCCCGTCCGGCGGCACGGCCACTCAGGTGTCGGTCAACGGCGGCGCGCAAGTGCAGGTGGCGGCCGGATGGGCGCGAGTTGTTCTACCTCGTGCCCGACTCGCGACAGCTGGTCGCGGTCCCGTCCAGGCTGGGCGCCGACGGCGGACGATTGCTCTCGGCACCGGCACGGCGCTCTTCGCCATGGACATCGGACACGTCATGAACAGCTGGCCCGAACCCGGAATACGTCCCGTCCGCCGATGGCCAGCGCTTCCTGGTCAACCTCGTGCTCGAAGATCCGCGGCCCACGCCGCTGCGCCTGGTCCTCACTGGGCCCCCGCCCCTGACGTCGCCGGCCGACCCACCGTTAGCATCGCGATCCATCCGCGATGCGGCGCAACTTCGGCCGCATGCCGCGGAGTGCGCCGATGCGTCGCGCGGTCATGCTCGACTCCACGCCGGCCACGGCCGGCGCACGGAGGCGGACGAACATGAGCAGAACACGAAGAGCGGCGTTCGATCGGCGTCAGTACGAGGCCGGCGTCGCATCGCGACAGGCGACGCCGATGACGCGTCGCGGATTGCTGGCGCGAGGCGTCAGTGGCGGCCGTCGCGCTACCGGGGCAGCGAGCTCTCGACGCACGAGGGAGGGAACGATGAGCGACACGATTCAGGACAACAAGGCCATCGTCGGCCGGTGGTTCACCGAGTTCTGGGGCAATCCCTGGAACCCGAAGGTGATCGACGATCTCGCCGCGCCCGACATGCTGCTGCAGTATTCGCTGCATGCGCCGCGCAAGGGCCGCGACGACGTGCGGGCCTTCATCACCGGGTTCCGCGCGGCGTTTCCCGACCTGGGCTTCGCCGGCGCGGCCGACCTCATCGCCGAGGGCGACTACGTCGTCGGGCGGTGGGTCGGCGGCGGCACGCACACCGGTCCGGCGTTCAGCGACTTCCTGGCCGGCGCGCTGCCGGCGGCGTCGGGACGCACGATGCACTTCACCGGCACCACCGTCATCAAGGTGGTGAACGGGAAGATCGCCGAGGAGGTCGGGCTCGACGACGGCGTCACGGCCCTGACCCAGCTCGGCCTCCTCCGGCGGCCGTGAACGATGGACGTGAGGCCGCGGTCCGCGTCGGGCCGCGGCCCCAGGCTGTGTCTTCCTCGGCCAAGGCGCGCGTGGCGATCCCGGACCCTCGAAACGACGCCCCGCGTCCGTCGCCAGAAAAACCGTGACTTCGCTCGGCGTGGAGATGAACATATCGCGATCCGGCCCCAGCCGGCGCCGTGCAGCACCAGTCCCGCGGGACCGGCGGCCGTCGTGCCAGTTCAACGATCAAGGGGAACTCCGATGATGAACCGCCTGAAGGGGATTTCTTGTCTGGGTGCAATCGCGCTGGCGGCGGCTGGTGTCACCGCCCAGGTGGCGACACCGGCGCCCGGCGCGGCCTCGTGGGTCGGCAAGGCCGCTGAGATCGAGGAGTTCATGCGGACCGCGGCCATCGTGAAGACGGCGCCGCTGTCGATCGGCGTGACCAAGTCGCAGCGGGCGTTCTTCGCGCCGGGCGGCCCGGTGGAGTCAGCGGCCTGGAAGATTCTGCCCCCCGCCAGGCGCAATGGCTACTTCGAAAGCTACAAGTCCGAGATCGCCGCCTACGAACTCGACAAGCTCCTCGAACTCGGGATGGTTCCGCCCAAGGTGGAGCGAAAGTTCGACAACGACGTCGGCGTCGCCATCATGTGGGTCGCACCGGCGACGAGCTTCAAGGACTCGGGCGGCATGCCGAAGCCCCCGCCGATGCACGTGGCGCGGTTCAACACGCAGTTGACCCGGGCCAAGATGTTCCACAACCTCATCGGCGACATCGATCCGAACCTCGGGAACTGGCTCGTCGATCCCGACTGGAACCTGATTCTGATCGATCACTCACGGGCGCTGACGCCGACCAAGAGCCTCGTGCACAAGATGCTGGCGAAGGACGAGGCCCTGTGGGCGCGAGCCATGGCCCTCACGGAAGAGTCGCTGACCGCGTCGGTCGGGCAGTGGCTGGGCAGCAACGAGATCCGCGCGCTGCTCGAGCGCCGGGCGAAGATGCAGGACGGAGTTCGACAAGCTGACCCGCACGAAATGAGCTCGATGCCAGGCTGAGCCCAGAGCTGGCTGGGTCAGCCCTTCTTCTTCGGCCGGTAGACGTGCGTGGCCTGGCCGAAGAACACCTCGGCGGCCTCCATCACCGTCTCCGACAGCGTCGGGTGCGGGTGGATGGTGAGCTTCACGTCGGTCGCGGTCGCGCCCATCTCGATCGCCAGCACGCCCTCGGCGATGAGCTCGCCGGCGCCCGGACCCGACCATGCCGACGCCGAGGATCCGCTCGGTGTCGGGATCGATGACCAGCTTGGTCATGCCGTCGACGCGGTCGATGGCGATGGCGCGGCCGGAGGCGGGCCACGGGAAACGCACGACCTCGACCTTGCGGCCGTCCTTCTCGGCCTCGGCCTCGGTCAGCCCGGCCCAGGCGATCTCGGGATCGGTGAACACCACCGCGGGAATCGCCGCCGGCTCGAACACGACCTTGTGCCCGGCGATCGCGTCGATGGCGACGCGCGCCTCGTGCGAGGCCTTGTGCGCCAGCATCGGCTCTCCGGCCACGTCGCCGATGGCGAACACCGTCGGCTCGGCGGTGCGGCGCTGGCCGTCGGTCTCGATGAAGCCCTTGGCGTTCACCTTCACCTTGGTCGTCTCGAGGCCGGGAATCTTCGAGTTGGGCCGGCGGCCGATCGAGACCAGCACGTAGTCGTAGGTCTCCGAGGCCGGCGCGCCGTCGCCCTCGAAGGTCACGGCGATGCCGCTCTTGGCCGCGACCATGCCGGTGACCTTGGTCGGCGAGCATCACCTTGGCGAACGTCTTCTCGATGCGCTGGGCCAGCGGCTTGCACCAGATCGCGGTCGGCGCCGGGCAGCAGTCCCGGCGTCATCTCGACCACCGACACCTTGGTGCCGAGCGCGGCGTAGACCGAGCCGAGTTCCAGGCCGATGTAGCCGCCGCCGACGACCAGCAGCGTCTTGGGAATCTCCGGCAGGTCGAGCGCGCCGGTGGAATCGAGCACCCGCGGGCTGTCGATCGACAGGCCCGGGAATCCTCGTCGGGTACGACCCGGTCGCCAGGACCAGGTAGTCGCTCGTTCACCGTCCTGGGTGCCGGCCGCCGTCGTCACCGACAGCGCGGTCGGCCCGGTGACGGTGGCGCGGCCCTGGACGTAGGTGATCTTGCGGAGCTTGGCCACCTGGCCGGTGCCGCCGGTGAGCTTGTCGACCACCTGGTTCTTGTAGGCGCGCAGCTTGTCGAGGTCGACCTTGGCGGCGCCGAACTCGATGCCCCAGGCCGCGGCGTGCTTCGACTCGTCGAGCACCTTGGCGACGTGCAGCAGCGCCTTCGACGGGATGCAGCCGCGATACAGGCACACGCCGCCGGGGTTCTTCTCCTCGTCGACCAGCGTGACCTGCATGCCGAGGTCGGCGGCGTAGAACGCCGCGGCATACCCGCCCGGTCCCGCGCCCAGGACCACTGACGTGATGTTGCCATGACCTGGCTCCGATTACCCGCGCAGCGCGAGCGTGAAGGGCTGCTCCAGCGCGTCGACGACCCAGCGCAGGAAGCGGATCGCGTCGGCGCCGTCGATCAGCCGGTGGTCGTAGCTGAGCGACAGCGGCAACATCTGCCGCGGCTCGAAGGCGGTGCCGTTCCACACCGGCTCGAAGCGCGCCGCGCGAGATGCCGAGGATCGCCACCTCGGGCCAGTTGACGATCGGCGTGAACGACGTGCCGCCGATGCCGCCGAGGTTCGAGATCGACATCGAGCCGCCCGACATCTCGTCGAGGGTGAGCTTGCGGGCCTTGGCCTTCTCGGCCAGCGCCTGGATCTCGACCGAGATCTCGGTGAGGTTCTTCTGGTCGGCGTTGCGGATCACCGGCACCAGCAGGCCGTTCTCGGTGTCGACGGCGATGCCGACGTGGATGTACTTCTTGTAGACGATGGCCTGGCCGGCCGCGTCCACCGAGGCGTTGAACTGCGGGAACACCTTGAGGGCGCTGGCGATCACCTTGGCGGCGATGGCGGTGACGGTGAGGTTGCCGCCGGCCTTCTCCACCTCGGGGCGGAACTTCTTGCGCACCTGCTCGAGCTGGGTGATGTCGGCCTTGTCGAACTGGGTGACGTGCGGAATCGTGTTCCACGCGTGCGACAGGTGCTCGGCGGTCTTGCGGCGGATGCCGGACATCGGCTTGCGCTCGACCGCGCCCCACTTCGAGAAGTCGGGCAGCGCCACCGAGCCGCCCGACAGCGTGGCGACGTTGGCCTGGCCGCCGCCGCCGAGGCTCGACATGACGTGCTTGGTGAAGGTCTTCACGTCGTCCTGGCTGATGCGCCCGCCCGGACCGGTGCCGGGCACCTGGTGGAGATCGACGCCGAGCTCGCGCGCCAGCCGGCGCACCGACGGCGCCGCCGGCGCCAGCGGGCCGCGGTCGGCGGCCGCCGCGGCCGGACGGCTGGCGGCGAAGGCCAGCACCTTGTCGCTGCGATCGGCCGCGTCCTCGGCCGCGGCGGCGACCGCCTTCCGACTTGCGCGGTCGGTCGGGCTCGTCGCCCTCGCCCGGACCGGCCTTGAGCGTGCGCTCGGTCGGGACTGTCGCCTTCGGCCGGGCCCTGGCCTTCGCCGGCCGGCGGCCGCTTCGGCCGCTGGGGCGGCGCGGCGGCGGCGCGGCGGCGCGGTCGACGGCGGCGCCGGCGCCCGCCTCGTCGACGACCAGCACCGGCCTGGCCGGGCTTGACCTTGTCGCCCTGCTTGACCCGCACTTCCTTGACGCGGCCGGCGACCGTCGACGGCACTTCGAGCGTCGCCTTGTCGGTCTCCAGTTCCAGCACCGGCTGGTCGGCGGCGAGCATGTCGCCGACCTTCACCATCACGCGGAGCACGTCGCCCGCGGCCACACCATCGCCCAGGTTGGGGAGAATGAACTCTTTCACGTCGATACCTCGCGCCCGCCAGGGACGCGTGCTTGACTAGGAGACGGCGGGGTCCGCCTTCTCGGTGTCGATGCCCAGGTCCTTGATCGCCTGCGCCACCACCTTGGCCTCGATCTGCTTCTCCTGCATCAGGGCGTAGAGCGTGGCCAGGGTGATGAAGCGCGAGTCGACCTCGAAGAAGTTGCGCAGCGCCGCCCGGGTTTCGCTGCGTCCGAAGCCGTCGGTGCCCAGGCTGTGCAGCTTGCGCGGCAGCCACTGGTCGATGGCGTCGGGCAGCACCTTCAGGTAGTCGGACGCGGCGACGAACACGCCCGGCGCGTCCTTGGTCACCTGCGGTGACGTAGGGCACGCGCGGCGTCTCGGTCGGGATGCAGGCGGTTCCAGCGGTCGGCGGCGTGGCCGTCCTTGTAGAGGGCGCCGTAGCTGGTCACGCTCCACACGTCGGCGCCGACGTTGTACTTCTCCTCGAGGATCTGCTGCGCCTTGAGCGCCTCGGTCAGGATGGTGCCGCTGCCGAAGATCTGCGCGCGCAGCTTGGCCTTCGGCTTGGCGGTCGGCTTGGCCACGTACATCCCCTTGAGGATGCCGTCGCGCGAGCCCTCCGGCATCGGCGGATGCGCGTACTGCTCGTTCATCACCGTCAGGTAGTAGAAGACCTTTTCCTGGTTGGTGTACATCCGCTTGATGCCGTCCTCGATGATCACCGCCAGCTCGTAGGCGAAGGTCGGATCGTAGGACAGGCAGGTCGGCACCGGCAGCGACAGCACGTGGCTGTTGCCGTCCTCGTGCTGCAGGCCCTCGCCGTTCAGCGTGGTGCGGCCCGCGGTGCCGCCGACCACGAAGCCGCGCATCCGCATGTCGGCGCCGGCCCAGATCAGGTCGCCGACCCGCTGGAAGCCGAACATCGAATAGAAGATGTAGAACGGAATCGTGTTGATGCCGTGGCTGGCGTAGGCGGTGCCGGCGGCGATGAACGACGACATCGAGCCGGCCTCGTTGATGCCCTCTTCGAGGATCTGGCCGTCCTCGGCTTCCTTGTAGTAGAGCAGCGTGTCGCGGTCGACCGGCTCGTAGAGCTGGCCGGCGTGCGCGTAGATGCCCACCTGGCGGAACAGCGCCTCCATGCCGAAGGTGCGGGCCTCGTCGGGGACGATCGGCACCACCAGCTTGCCGATGCTCTCCTCGCGCAGCAGCTTCGACAGCATGCGCACGAAGACCATCGTCGTCGAGGCGGTGCGGCCCTCGGTGCCGGTGTGGAACTCGGCGAAGGCCTCGGACAGGTCGGCCGTGATCGGCTCGGCGCGCTCGCGGCGCGCCGGCACCGGCCCGTTCATCGCCTGGCGGCGCTCGGCGATGTACTTGGCCTCGATGCTGTCGGGGCCGGGCCGGTAGAACGGCGCGTTGGCCACGTCCTCGTCCGAGATCGGGATGCCGAAGCGGGTGCGGAACTCCATCACCTCGCGGTCGTTCATCTTCTTCTGGTTGTGGGTGACGTTCTTGCCCTCACCCGACTCGCCGATGCCGTAGCCCTTGATCGTCCGGGCCAGCACCACCGTCGGCATGCCCTTGGTGTCGACGGCGCGCTTGAAGGCGTTGTAGACCTTGGCCGGGTCGTGGCCGCCGAGCGTCAGCTTCTTCAGCTGCTCGTCCGACAGGTGCTTGACCATCTCGAGCAGCTGCGGGTCGGCGCCCCAGAAGTGCTTGCGGACGTAGGCGCCGGACTCGACCGCGTACTTCTGGTACTGGCCGTCGACCACCTCGCCCATCCGCTTGACCAGCAGCCCCTCGTGGTCGTCCTCGAGCAGGGCGTCCCACTCCGAGCCCCAGATCGCCTTGATCACGTTCCAGCCGGCGCCGCGGAAGACCGCCTCGAGCTCCTGGATGATCTGGCCGTTGCCGCGCACCGGCCCGTCGAGGCGCTGCAGGTTGCAGTTGATCACGAAGATCAGGTTGTCGAGCTTCTCGCGCGAGGCCAGCGTGATGGCGCCGAGCGACTCGGGCTCGTCGGTCTCGCCGTCGCCGAGGAAGGCCCAGACCTTGGCGTCGGTCACCGGCTTGAGCTTGCGGTCTTCCAGGTAGCGGTTGAAGCGCGCCTGGTAGATGGCCATGATCGGCCCCAGCCCCATCGACACCGTCGGGAACTCCCAGAAGTCGGGCATCAGCCACGGGTGCGGGTAGCTGGACAGGCCGCCGCCCGTGGACAGCTCGCGGCGGAAGTTCTCGAGCTGCTCCTGCGACAGCCGGCCTTCGAGGAACGCGCGGGCGTAGATGCCGGGCGAGGCGTGGCCCTGGAAGTAGACCATGTCGCCTTCGTGGCCGTCGCGGCCGCGGAAGAAGTGGTTGAAGGCCACCTCGTAGAGCGTGGCCGCCGAGGCGTAGGTCGAGATGTGGCCGCCGATGCCGTCTTCGTGGCGGTTGGCGCGCACCACCATGGCCATGGCGTTCCAGCGGACCAGGCTCTTGATGCGGCGCTCGATCTCGCGGCTGCCCGGATAGGGCACCTGCTCGTCGGCGTGGATGGTGTTGATGTAGGGAGTGTTGGCGGTGAACGGCAGCTTGACGCCGCTGGCGTGGGCATGGCGGCCCAGTTCGCCGAGCAGCCGGCCGACCCGGGCCGGGCCACCGGACTTCAGCACGTAGTCCAAGGACTCGAGCCACTCCCGGGTTTCGAGGGCTTCGAGCTCGGCGGCATCCGATGGGGCTGTATTTCTCATGTCTCCGATTACCCTTTCGTCACGTCCTGTCGATCCGAACCATTGTACTGCTCGTGAGCCCGCACACGACTCAAACCGCTGAGCAGCCAGGCACATCCGCCGACCGACGCCGCGACCATGCCCGCTGCCCCCGTTCAGGTTATCGGCCCGACGCCACTCATCCAGGCGCGGCGGGCGATCGTCGCCTGCGAGGCCTGTCCGCGGCTGCGCGACTACTGCCAGGAGGTGGCCCGCACCAGGCGCGCCGCCTATCAGGAACGACGTCTACTGGGGCCGGCCGGTCCCCGGCTACGGCGACCCGGCCGCCCGGATCCTGATCCTCGGCCTGGCGCCGGCGGCGCACGGCGCCAACCGCACCGGACGGGTGTTCACCGGCGACGGCGTCGGCGCGTCGGGCGACTTCCTGATGAGCGCGCTGCACCGCGCGGGGCTGGCCAACCTCCCGACCTCGCAGCGCGTCGACGACGGGCTGCGTCTTCGCGGCGTGTTCATCGCCGCGGCGGCGCGCTGCGCCCCGCCGGCCAACAAGCCGCTGCCCGAAGAGGTGGCCGCCTGCCGCCACCATCTGGCCGCCGAAGTGGCGGCGCTGCCCGAGCTGCGCGTCGTCGTGGCGCTCGGCAAGGTGGCGTGGGACGCGTGGCTGGCCCTGGTCGGCACCTACGCGCCACTGCCCCGCCCGCGGCCGACGTTCGGCCACGGCGCGGTCGCCCGCCTGGCGCCGGCCGGGCACCGGCGGCCCGGCCGGCCTGACCCTGGTCGGATGCTTCCATCCGTCGCGGCAGAACACGCATACGGGGAAGGTCACGGCCTCCATGTATGACGACGTGTTCGGCCGCGCTGCGGCCTTAGCGGGGCTAGGGACTCGGGGCTGGGGCTCGGGACAGAGCGGCTCAGAGCGAAGCTGCAGCGACGAAACGGCCCGGCGGATGCACGAACGTGCGCCTCAATCGTGTCAAGCCCAGCCGCTGGACCCGGTCCCCAGTCCCGGTTCAAGCGCCGCTAGGCCCCGCCTTGAAGGTGTAGGAGCCGTCGGCCGCGCGCTCGCGGTACTTGGCGTGGCAGCCGGCGCAGAGCTTGCCGAGCTCGCCGGCCGGTGCCTTGGCGGCATCGGCCGACGCGGCGGCGGCGATGCGCGTCGGCGGCCTTCTTGGCCGCCTGCGCCCATTCGACGCCGTCGGCCTTGTCGTGGCTCTTGAAGAACGCCTCGGTCTCGACGAACGACCTTCGACAGCGCTCTCGGCGCCGGCCTTGGCCGCGGCCATGTCGCCGGCCTCGACCGCCTTGCGGGCCGCGCCGAACGCCGGCGCCGACTGACTTCATCGTCTTGTCGAGCACCGCCGCGTCCTGCGCCTGCTGCGCGCGCATTCCGCCGGGTTCATCAGGGCCAACCCGAGAGCCACACCACTCACCACCAGAACGATCCGCCGCATGCTTGCCTCCCGTCACCGGCCGTGGGCGCTGCCGAACACCGCATGACGCGACGCTCGCCGCCGCCGAACCGCGACGACAGCGCCGATCGGCGTAGCGCGATCATGCTGACCGAAATCGGCGCTCGAGCCGGTACAGGTCGCGGAGCTGCCGCGTAGCCGCTAGCCGCTAGCCGCTAGCCGCAGTCGCTAAATGTGCGCCTGCAGCGGCGGATGCGTGCGCCGGCCGGTGGTCAGCGACTGCAGCACGACGTCGGAGGTCACCGGCGCGCGGCGGAACGCATCGACGCCGATCGCGTCGGCGATGGCGTTCAGCACCGCGCCGTAGCCGGCGCCGACCGGCGGCTCGCCCACGCCCTTGGCGCCGGTCGGCGTCTCGGGGTCGGGGATGCTCGAGCGCCACCGCCTTCATTTACGGGAATGTCCAGGATCGTCAGCGGCTTGTTGTGGTGGAAGCGCCGCGCCAGCGACACGCCGTAGTGCGGGTCGTAGACCAGCTTCTGGAACAGCGCGTGGGCGATGCCCAGGCAGCAGCCGCCGTGCAGCTGCGCGATCAGGCTGCGCGGGTTGACCACCGTGCCGACGTCGCCCACCGACAGGAAGTCGATGAGCGAGACGACGCCGGTCTCGACGTCCACTTCCACCTCGGCGAAGCCGGCGACGAAGCCGTAGGTGTCGCCGTCGCGCGGATAGTTGTCCTTGGCGACGCCCATCAGCCCCTGGCCGACCAGCTTCGCGGCCGCCGCCCTTGGTGATCGGGTGGATGTCCTCGGGCAGCTCGTGGCCGTCGAAACGGCCGCCCAGCGCGATGGCCCGGGTCGCCGCCTGCGCGATACGTCAGCCCGCCGCCGGGATTGCCGACGCGATGCACGCGCTCGCCGCCGAGCGTGTAGTCCTCGGGCCGCCCGCCCAGTTCCTGCGCGGCCAGCGCTCTGCAGTTGCCGCTTGAGGTGCTCGGCGCCGGCCAGGTTGGCGCGGGTCATGGCGTGCGTCGTCTGGCTGCCCACCGACATGCAGCTCCACGGCAGCCCCTTGCTGACGTCGCCCCACACGACCTCGACCTTGTCCCACGGGATGGCGATGACGTCGGCGGCGACGCGGGCCAGGTCGATGACGGAGTGGGTGCCGAGGTTGCCGACCCCCGAATGCACCTGCAGCCGCCCGTCGGGCGCGCAGGATCATCAGCCCGTCGAAGCCGATCGAGCCGGCGCCGTGCGGGCCGACGGCCACGCCGATGCCGCGCGCCTTGGTGCCGCGCCGCTGCCCCGACCGCGCCAGACGCCCGGCCAGTCGAACAGCTCGGCGCCGCGGTCGAGGGCGTCCTTGACGAACGCGCCGGTGACGTAGCGCTGCGAGCCGTCCGGCGTCAGCGGGCCCGTAGCGCGCCTTGCCCTCGGGGGCGTTCACGCGCCGCATCGCCACCTGATCGATGCCGAGCTGCTTGGCCGCCTTGGTCAGCACGCCCTCGACGATGCCGTTGAACTGCATCGGCCCGGGCGAGCGCTGCTGGGTGCGCGGCGGCGTGTTGGTGAAGACGTTGGCGACGCGGATGCGCATCGCCTTGCGGCTGGTAGACCAGCGACGCCGCATTGGCGCCCGAGCGCCAGTCGCCCATCGGGCCGTAGGGCCCGTTGTCCTGGACGACGAAGAGGTCCATCGCCTGGATGCGGCCGTCCTTGGCGAAGCCGATCTTGGCGCGGCCGGTCATGTTGGTGCGGGCGCGGCCGAAGTAGCTCTCCTCCTCGCGGCTGACCCGCATCATCACCGGCGCGTCGACCTTCTTCGAGAGCACGGCCGGAATCGCCATCGACACCGCGCCGGCGCCCTTGCTGCCGAAGCCGCCGCCGGTGTACTCGCAGATGAGCACGACCTTCGACGGATCGATGCCGACCCAGCGCGCCACCGGCTCCACCGTGCGGATGACGCTCTGCGTCGAGCAGTGCAGGTAGAGCGTGTCGCCGCGCCAGTAGGCCATGGCGCTGCGCGTCTCCATCGGATGGTGCCCGGTGGCGTTCACGACGAAGGTCTCGTCGAGCACCAGCGCGGCGCCGGCGAAGCCGCGCGTCGAGGTCGCCGTACGCCCACTGCTCCTTCGGCTCGCCCATCGGCAGCTGGCCGTCGGCGGCGGCGGCGAAGTCGTCCGCGGTCCACTTGAGCCGCTCGATCGGCGGCCGCCCCGGCGGCTGGCCGGCGGCCGGCGGCGGCGCCACCCCCCAGACGTTGCCCTCGAGCCGGGCGTCCGGCCCGCCGGGACGCAGGCTCTCGAGCGGGTCGACGGTGAACGGCAGCGGCTCGAAGTCCACCTCGATGAGCTCGATGGCTTCGGCGGCGACGTCCTCGCTGACCGCGGCCAGCGCCAGGATGGGCTCGCCCTGGTACAGCGGCTCGTTGGTGAGCGCGCGCTCGGCGCCGCCCAGGTCGGGCAGGTCGTCGGCGGTGATGATGCCCGCGCACGCCGGGCAGGGCCAGGGCCCGCGAGGCGTCGATGCGGCGCACCCGGGCGTGCGGCATCGGGCTGAGGAGCAGCTTGCAGAACAGCATGCCCTCGGCGCGAAAGTCCTCGGCGTAGAGGGCGCGGCCGGTGACCTTGGCCACGAGATCCGGCGTCGTGTAGTTGGAGCCGACGAGTCGTTCCGCCATGGCGATCCCTCCCGGTTGCGCGATGTACGCGATTATAGGTCGCCGTTTGGCCGGTGACACGTCTCGTTGAGGTCGTTGGCGAAGCGCCTCCGGAGGTCCGGCAATCACGGCGCCGCCCCCGCCGGAGAGGCCTCCGGCGAGCGGCGACTACGGCGAGGCGCCGGCGACACGCGAGGACGTCGTCGCCGCCTGCCAGGCGTCGCGCACCGGCACGACCAGATCGGGCCGATCGGTCACGACGCCGTCGGCCCCCCAGCCGAAGAGGCGCTGGACGTCGTCGGGACGATCGACCGTCCACACCTGGGCCACGCAGCCCTCGCGGTGCACCTGGCGAAAGAAGGCCGGCGAGGTGACGCGCAGCCGGCCGGCGGCCTCGGGCACCTGCAGCGCGGCAAACGGCGCCCGGCCGAAGCGCGGCCAGCGCAGGTGCGAACGCAGCAGCAGCGCCCGCGCCTCGGGCTGGGACGCGCTGGTCGTCAGGTCGGGGGCGCTAGGCGCGTATCGCCCGCAGGACCGGCCGGTGGAACGAGCCGACGCAGACCCGGCCGGCAGCGGCCCCCGCGCGCTGCACCACGTCGGCGACGGCCGCGCCAGCTCGACGCTGTCGTCCTTCACCTCGACGATGACCCGCGCCTGCGGAAACGCGTCCAGGAGCGTCGCCAACGGGATGATTCCGGCCCGCGGGATGGGCCCGGACACGTCCGGCGGCGGCTGGAACCGGCACGTGGCGTCGACGGCCGCCAGTTCGCGCCACCGAGAGCCCGGCCACCGGTCCCGAGCGATCGGTGGTGCGATCGAGGGTGGCGTCGTGGATCACGACCGGCAGGCCCTCGGCCGAGCGCCGCACGTCGCACTCGAACCCATCGGCGCCGGCGGCGAGCCCGCGCGCGAACGCCGGCATGGTGTTCTCGGGCCCGAGCTTGGCACCGCCGCGATGCGCGAACACCAGTGGCCGCTTCGGCGGCGAAGACCGCCGGCAGGAAACCGCGCGCGCGAGTCACGGCGTCATAATAGCCACTATGACCAAGACGGCACGGCCCGCGACGCTCGGGGCCCTCAAGGCGGCGGTGGCGCGCGGCGAGATCGCCAGGCGCTCGGTGAAGGACGAAGTCCGCACAACCTGATTGCCAAGCTGCGGGCCGGCGACCGGCTCTTCCCGGGCGTCGTCGGCTACGACGAAACCGTGATTCCGCAGCTGGTTAACGCGATCCTCGCCAAGCACCACTTCATCCTGCTCGGCCTGCGCGGCCAGGCCAAGACGCGGCTGATGCGCGCGCTGGTCGATCTGCTCGACGAGGTCATCCCGGTGGTGCCCGGCAGCGAGATCCACGACGATCCGCTGGCGCCGCTCTCGGCGCACGGCCGGGCCCTGGTCGCCACCGAAGGCGACGACCTGCCGATCGAGTGGCGGCCGCGCGAGGCCCGCTACGTCGAGAAGCTGGCCACGCCCGACGTGACCATCGCCGACCTCATCGGCGACATCGACCCGATCAAGGCCGCCAAGTCGGGGCTGCAGCTCGGCTCCGAGCTGGCGATGCACTTCGGCCTGCTGCCGCGGGCCAACCGCGGGCCTGTTCGCCATCAACGAGCTGCCCGACCTGGCCAGCAAGGTGCAAGTCGGCCTGTTCAACATCCTCCAGGAGGGCGACGTCCAGATCAAAGGCTTCCCGGTGCGGCTGCCGCTCGACGTGATGCTGGTCTTCACGGCCAACCCGGAGGACTACACGGCGCGCGGCAAGATCATCACGCCGCTCAAGGACCGCATCGGCGCCGAGATCCGCACCCACTACCTGGCGTCGCGGGCGCAAGCGATGGAGGTGACCACCCAGGAAGCGTGGGTGGAGCGCGGGCCTGAAGGCCGAAGTGCCGCCCTACGTGCGCGAGGTGGTCGAAGAAGTGGCCTTCCAGGCCCGCAACGACCGCCGCGTCGACAAGCGCTCCGGCGTGAGCCAGCGGCTGCCCATCAGCGCGCTCGAGACCGTGGTCTCGAACGCCGAGCGGCGGGCGTTCGGCGCCGATGAGGGCCTGGTCGTGCCACGCGTCACCGACCTCTACGCGGCGCTGCCGTCGATCACCGGCAAGATCGAGCTCGAGTACGAGGGCGAGCTGAAGGGCGCCGACGCCGTCGCCCGCGAGCTGATTCGCGGCGCGGTGGCCCAGGTGTTCGACGGCTACTTCGTCGACGCCGATGTGTCGGCGACGGTGGCCTGGTTCGACAACGGCGGCTCGGTGATGCTCGGCGACGGCCTGCCGGCCTCGGCGCTGGTCGTCGAGGCGTCCAAGGTGCCGGGCCTGGTGGCCCTGGCCGGCCGCGCCGGGCCTGCCCACGGGCGCGCCGGCGCCGCTGGTGGCCGCGGCCGTGGACTTCGTGCTCGAGGGCCTCTACGCGCAGAAGCGCATCGGCCGCACCGACGCCGGCGGCTACGTCGGCACCGAGCCGCTGCGGCGTCCGGCGACGATGCGCCAGGCGCCGGCGCATCTCGCTCGACGACGACGAGGAGCCGGTGCCGGGGAAGAAGAAGCGGTACTACAACTGACGCGGGGACCAGGGACCAGGGACCAGGGCAGCGGCTACACTTGTCACGCTGTCACGCTGCAGCGATGACGCTCGCGATGGCCGGCAGCGACGCTGCTGCCTGGTCCCCGGTCCCTGGTCCCCGGTCCCGACGAGCGTCATGAAATTCAAATACGGCAAGTACATCCCGAGCCTGGCCGACGAAGTCGACATGGAAGAGCTCGTGTCGGCGCTGTCCGAGATGCTGCTCTCGAGCGGATTCCAGAGTCCGTTCGGCGACGGCTCGCTCGACGGCGATCGGACGATGCAGGCGCTGCACGACGCGATCCTCGACGCGCTGCTGAACGGCGGGCTGCTGCCCGACGACCTGCTGGAGCAGCTCTTCGGCGAGGACGCGGCCACCGCCAAGCAGCAGCTCGACGAGCTGGTGCAGCAGCTGATGGAGCGGATGCAGGAGGCCGGCTACATCACGCCCTCGCCCGAGCTCGAACAGCGAGCGCGAGCGTCGGGCGCAGCCGGGCGGCGGCGACGGCGACGGCGAGCCCGGCGAGGCGAAGTTCGAGGTCACCGACAAGGCGCTCGACTTCCTCGGCTTCCGCGCGCTGCGCGATCTGCTCGGCTCGCTCGGCCACTCGAGCGCGGGCCGGCACGACACGCGCGACATGGCCACCGGCATCGAGGCCAGCGGCGCGCCCAAGCCCTACGAGTTCGGCGACACGCTCAACCTCGACGCCAGCAGCACCGTGCTGAACGCGGTGACCCGCGCGCATCGCGACGGCCGGCGGCGCCATCGACCCGGGCGCCCTCGACATCTCCTACGAGGACCTGATGGTGGCGCAGGGCGAATACCAGAGCTCGTGCGCGACGGTGATCATGCTCGACTGCTCGCACAGCATGATCCTCTACGGCGAAGATCGCTTCACGCCGGCCAAGCGGGTGGCGATGGCGCTGTCGCAGCTGATCCGCACGCAGTATCCCGGCGACACGCTGCACGCCGTGCTCTTCCACGACTCGGCCGAGGAGATCCCGCTGCGCGAGCTCGGCCGGGTGCGCGTCGGGCCCGTACTACACCAACACCCGCGAGGGCCTGAAGATGGCCCGGCGCCTGCTCGAGAAGCAGCGCAAGGACATGCGCCAGATCATCATGATCACCGACGGCAAGCCGTCGGCGATCACCCAGCCCGACGGCCGCGTCTACAAGAACGCGTTCGGCCTCGACCCGATCGTCATCCGCGAGACCTTCAGCGAGGTCTCGGCGTGCGCCAAGGCCGGCATCCTGATCAACACCTTCATGCTGGCCCGCGACTACGACCTGGTGGCGTTCGTGCGCCGGGTCGCGTCGATGTGCCGCGGCAAGGCCTACTTCACGACGCCGCACACGCTCGGTCAGTACGTGCTGATGGACTACCTGGACAAGAAGACGCGGACCATCCACTAGCCGCCGGGCTCGGAGCTGGGAGGCGCGGGTGCCGCGACGCTGAGGTTGGTATGCTCGACGCCCAGTCGCATCCCCGTCCCCGGAGGTTCCGCCGATGCGCTTCATCACTTCCGCCGTCCTCGCCGCCGTGCTGTCTTCCGTGTCCGCCGCTTCCCGCCGAGGCCCAGACCACTCGGGCACCTTCCGCTGGCAGCTGTCGCCCTATGGCAGCGTGCTCAACCCTCACCGTCACCCTCCGCAATGGCTTCTACGAGATCCAGGGCTTCGAAGCCCAGTGCGGCGGCAACCTCAGCCTGCCGGCCAGCCGGCCTGGCCGTGCCGCAGGCCAACGGGACCATCTTCTTCGGGCTCACCTCGATCAACGAGAGCGGCCAGGGGCCTGCACACCCGCGGCTTACATCACACCTGCCGACACTTCAGCGGCACGCTGGGCAGACAACGCCGGCAACTTCAACCAGCCGTTCGTCTTCGATGCCCGGCGGTCCGACCTGCCCGGGTGGCCCGCGCACCGGGCCCATCAGCGGCGACGCAGGCCGCCGCCGAGTCCTGACGCCGACACGCCTAGCCCGCGCCTCCACCCCAGGATGACGGCTCGGCCGCCGGCCGTCATCCACCGATTGTCATGCTGCCCCCGCTCCTGCCGCTGTTCCCGCTGCCCTCGGTCGTCCTCTTCCCGACGTGTTCCTGCCGCTCCACATCTTCGAGCCGCGCTACAAGCAGATGGTCACGCGGGCGCTCGAGGGCGATCGCATCATCGGCATGACGCTGCTCAAGGCCGGGCCACGAGGAGGCTTACGAGGGCCGGCCGCCGATCTTCGACTCGGCTGCGCCGGACTGATCACCCACGTCGAGCGGCAGAACGACGGCCGCTTCAACCTGATCCTGCGCGGCCTCGAGAAGTTCCGCATCGACGTCGAGGAGCCGGCCACCGACGGCGTGCTCTACCGCATCGCCCACGTCACGTCGTTCGAGGAGATGGTCAGCGACGCCGAGCGGGCCGGCGCTGCGCGAACGAGCGGCGGCGGCTCGAGGTGATGCTCGAACCGTCGCATCGAACGCGACGGCAGCGGCCGGCTGCCGCGCGACATGGCCGACGACGAGCTGGTCAACGCGCTGTCGCAGTACCTCGAGCTGGAGCCGGTCGAGAAGCAGGCGCTGCTCGAACGGCCCGGGGCCGCTCGAACGGCTGCCGCACGCTCATCGAGCTCATCGAGATGAAGGTGCTGCTCCAGCAGCGGCCCGACGGCGGGCACCGGCACTGACTGCGGCAGCAGCGGCTAGCGGCTAGCGGCTAGCGAAACACGCTACACTCGCCGCCCATGGCGCAGCTCACCCGGCGGCAGTGGACCAAGGCGGCGGCGGCGGGAGCCCTGGGTGCGGTACCGGCGGCGGCGTGGGCGCAGGCGCCGGCGGCGCCGCGGCGCAGCTGTCCAACCTGCGACGCTACCTGCACTACGACGTCTTCACCGACCGCCCGCACACCGGCAACCAGCTGGCCGTCTTCATGGAGCCGCAGGGCCTCGCCACCGAGGCCATGTCGGCGATGACCCGGGAGATGAACTTCTCGGAGTGCACGTTCGCGCTGCCCGCCGAGGCCGCCGGCACCGACCTGCGCCTGCGCATCTTCGGCCGCGCCGGCAACGAGATGCCGTTTGCCGGGCACCCGGTGATCGGCTCGGCCTTCGCCCTGGCCGACGACGGGCGTCATCGCCGCCGGCCGGCCGCGACTTCATCTTCGGCCTTGGCATCGGGCCGACGCCGGTGGCGCTCGAATGGGACGCCGGGCGCCTGCGCTTCGCCTGGATGACGCAGCAGCGGCCCGACCTACGGCGCCGTCGCTGCCGGCCGAGCCGCGGCGCTGGCCTCGGCGATCGGCGTCGAGGCCGGCGCAGCTGGTGCCGAACCTGCCGGTGCAGGAAGTGTCGTGCGGCTCGGCGTTCTTCTACGCGCCGCTCACGACGCGGGCCGCGGTCGACGCGGTGCAGATGAACGCCCGCGAGCTCGACGCGGTGTTCAAGCAGGCCGGCGTCCAGCGGCGCGGCATCTTCGTCTTCACCACCGAGACCGGCGCCGACGGCGCCACCGTCTACAGCCGGATGGTCGGCGCCACCGGCTCCGAGGATCCGGCGACCGGCTCGGCCAGCGGCCCGCTCGGCTGCTACCTGGTGCGGCACGGCCTGGTGCCGGCGGCGGCGGCCGGCGACGCATCGATCAGCGCGCAGGGCGTGAAGATGGGACGGCCGAGCCGCATCCACATCCGGCTCGCGGTGTCGGGCCAGGACATCACGCGGGTGCAGGTCGGCGGCACCAGCGTGCTCGTCGGCGACGGCCGCCTGCGCTCGGCGTAGGCCAGGTGATTGTCCGCCCCGCCGACGGCGTGCGGCACCTCATCACGCAGCCCGACCACGCGGCGCTGGCCGGCGCGCATCATGGCGCACTGGGCGTCGCTGGCGGCGGCCGAGCGGCGCGACGCAGATCCTGCGCGCGCGTGCGCGACCACGACAACGGCTGGCGCGAGCCCGACGCGGCGCCGACCATCGACCCCGCGACCGGCGCGGTCCGCGACTTCGTCGGCGTCCCGGCCGCGGTCAAGCAAGAGGTCTGGCCGCGGTGCCTGGCCGGCCTGGCCGACGCGCCGTGGGCCGCGGCGCTGGTCGCCCACCACGCCATCTCGGTCTACGACCGCTTCCGCAGCGACGCCGGCGTGGGACGGCGTTCTTCGCCGGGATGGAGGCGGCACGGACGCGCCTGCTGGCCGCGACCGGCGGCGCGATGGACGCGCTGGTCCGCGACTACGTCTACGTGCGGCTCGGCGATCTCGGCGTCGCTGGCGTTCTGCAACGCCTGGAGCGAGCCGCAGGTGCTCGGGCCGTGGACGATCCGGCTGCTCGACGCTCGGCACCTGCTCGTCGAGCCGAACCCGTTCGTGCTACGACGTGCCGATCGAGGTCGAGGCGCGGGTGCTGCCGCTGGCGCCCGTTCGCCAGCGACGACGGCGCTGCACGCGGCCTGGCGCGCCGCGCCGGTCGTGACGCTGACCGGGGTGGTCGTCGGCCGCACCCGCACGTCGTGACGGGTCGCGCCATTCTGCGCCCCGGCGGCGATTGACGCGGCCAGCCCAGTCGCCGATCAGCGGCGCAGGCGCTCGGCCAGCACCTGGGCGATGCGCTCGCCGTGCAGCCGCCCGTTCTCGATGAAGATCGTGCCGGTCCGCACGCCCGGCCAGCTGGCCGCCGGCGATGAAGACGTTGGCCACGTTGGTCTCGAATTGTCGGCGGATCGTAGCGCGGCACCAGCGTGTCGGCGTCCACCTCGACGCCGATGCCGCGCAGGAACTGCCGGGTCGGCGCGGTAGCCGGTCAGGAGCAGCACGCCGTCGGCGGCAATCGTCTCGCGGCCACCGCCGCCGACTCGACGACGACCTCGGTCGGCCGGATCTCGACGACGCGGGTGGCGAAGCGGGCGGCGATCGTCCCTCCTTGATGCGGTTGTCGATGTCGGGCCGCACCCAGTACTTGACCGAGTCGCCGAGCGTCTCGCCGCGGTGCACCAGCGTCACGTGCGCGCCGTTACGGTACAGCTCGAGCGCCGCCTCGCAGGCCGAGTTCTTCCCGCCGACGATGACCACCCGCTGCCGGTAGTAGGGGTGCGGCTCGCTGTAGTAGTGCGAGACGTGCGGCAGGTCCTCGCCCGGCACGCCGAGCAGGTTCGGCAGATCGTAGTAGCCCATCGCCAGCACCACCGCGCGGGCGTGGCGCACGCGCTCGACGCCGAGGCGGCTGCGCGTCGCCACGGCGAACACGCGGTCGTCGCCGTGCGCCCTCGGGCTCGACCGCCAGCACCTGCTCGTGCAGCGCCACCTGCAGCTGGAAGACGTCGGTGACCTTGCGGTAGTAGCGCAGCGCTTCGGCCCGGGTCGGCTTCTCGTACGGCGTGGTCAGCGGCACGCCGCCGACCTCGAGCAGCTCGGGCGTGGTGAAGAACACCATGTTGGTGGGAAACCGGGCGACGGCGTCCACGAGCGCGCCCTGTTCGAGCACCTGGTAGTCGAGGCCGTGATGGCGGCAGGCGATGGCGGTGGCCAGTCCGGACGGGCCGGCCCCCACGATGAGCACGTCGCGCGCGGGCATGACCTCCGATCATACCGGACCGCTCTCGAACGCCCGTGCGCGCCGCCCCGCGCGCCGGTCATAATTGACGCCGGCGACGGAGCCGGCGGCGCTGCCGGCTCCGCGGCGCCGCGGCTGACGCCGGCCGCGGCGACGACCTGCACGGGGGCATCGATCATGAATCCGAGTTCGCGCCGCAGCCGTCCTCGCTGGCGTTCGCCGTCGCCGCGACGCTCGCAGGCCCAGGCGCCGCAGACGCCGCAGACGCCGGCGCCGGCCGCCGCCCGCCGCCGGCGCCGGCACCGCCGGCCGACCAGCCACCGGTGTTCCGCACCGGCGTCGAGGTGCTGCCGATCGACGTCACCGTCCTCGATCGCGACGGCCGCCAGGTGATCGACCTCACGCCGGCGGAGTTCCAGGTCGAGGTCGACGGCCGGCCGCGCAAGGTGCTCACCGCCGAGTACATCAAGCTGGTCGATCCGCTCGCTGGCCGGCCAGCGCCGCGCGCCGCTTCGACAACCGCGCCGCCGTGGCGCCAGCCGACACCGGCATCTCGAGCAACGGCGCCACCGGCGAGCCGCCCGGGCCGCGCCATCCTGCTGCTGGTCGACCAGGGCAACATCCGCTTCGGCTCGGCCCGGCCGGTGATGCAGAACGCGCTCAAGTTCGTCGACCGGCTGCAGCCGAACGACCGGCATCGCGCTGGTCGCGGTGCCGGCGCCCGGCGAGCTCGTCGACTTCACCACCGACCACGCCAAGGTGCGCGAAGGCGATGCTGCGCGTCACCGGCCGCTACACCGTGCCAGCCGCGGCGCTTCAACATCTCGCTGACCGAGGCGTTCGCCATCTACCGCCAGAGCGACGCGCTGCTCATCTCGCCAGGTGATCGCTGCGCGAGTGCTCGGGCGTGTTCGGCGCCGCCGACCTGGAGCGCTGCGAGCGCGACGTCGAGCAGGAGGCCGGCGAGATCGTCGGCGACCAGCGCCAGCAGACCGACCGCTCGGTCGGCGGCGATCCGCGCGGTGCTGAACGAGCCTCGGCGCGCTCGACGGGCCGAAGTCGGTGATCCTGATCTCGGAAGGCCTGGTGCTCGAGGGCCTGGGCGGCGAGCTCGACGATCTGGCGACGGTGGCCGCCGACGTCCGCGCGTCGCTCGACGTGCTGCTGCTCGACGTGCCGATGTTCGACGCTTCGCAGGCGCAACCGGCCGACCACCGCCACCGCCGACCGGCGGCTGCAGGAGGAGGGCCTCGAGATCCTCGCCGGCATGGCCCGCGGCACGCTCCACCGGGTGGTCGCCAGCGGCGAGTTCGCGTTCCGGCGCATCGAGATGGCGCTGTCGGGCTACTACCTGCTCGGCGTCGAGCCGACGCCCAGCGACCGCGACGGCAAGCGCCACCGATTGAGGTCAAGACGGCGCGGCGCGCCGTCTCGGTGCAGTCGCGGCGCGCCTTCCTGTCGCCCGAAGGGCCGCCGCCGGCGACGCCGGCCGAGGCGCTGACCCGCATCGCTGCAAGTCGCCGACGGCCGCCGACCGGCCTGCCGATGCGGATGTCGACGTGGACCTACAAGGAGCCGGGCATCGTCGCGGGTCCGCGTGCTGGTCGCCGCCGAGGTCGAACGCGGCGCCACCGAGTCGCTGTCCTACGCCGCCGGACTGGTGGTGGCCACCAAGGAAGGCAAGGTGATTGCCGCCAACGCCGAGCCGCGCGAGCTGCCGCCGCTCGAGGGCGACGAGAGGCTCGCGGTCTACGCCGGCAGCGTCACCGTCGATCCCGGCGAGTACCGGCTGCGCGCTCGGCGTCGCCAACGCCGACAAGCGAGTCGGCAGCGTCGAGCGCGCGGTCACGGCCTGGCAGATGAACGGCGAGTCGCTGGCGCTCGGCGACCTGCTGCTGGCGGCGGAGCCCGACGCGCGCGGCGACGTCGCTGGCGCCCAGCGTCGAGCCGCGCGTGCACAACGGCACGCTGGTGGCGCTGGCCGAAGCCTACGCCCCGGCCGCGGGACGGCCACCGAGGTGACGGCGCGGCTCGAGGTGCTGAAGGAGGAGTCGGGGCGGCCGCTGGTGGCCGCGCCGCTGCAGGTGCGTCGTCGGCAGCTCGCCGGAAGTGCGGGTCGCGCAGGGGCGCGTGCCGGTCGGCGGCGATCCCGCCCGGCGCCTACCTGGCGCGGGTGAGCTTCACCGAGGGCGGCACGGCGCGCGGCGCCCTCACCCGCCCGTTCCGGGTCATCGCCGCCGCGCGGCGATGCCGCGACGCTCGCCAGCCGTGCCGGGCGGCGGCGCCCCGCCGAGCTGCTCGCGGCGGTGCTCGGCTCGCTGCCGGCGGCGTCGAAGGACGACGTGCTCGACGCCGACGACGACCGCGGCGGTGTGGGCGGCCGCCGAGCAGGGCCGATCGCCGCAGGTGCTGGCCGCGATCAAGACGGCGCGCGGCGGCCAGATGCTCGACGGCGCCCTGGCCGCGCTCGCGGCCGGAGACCAGGGCGCGGCGGCCTTCGTCCGCGGCATGGACTACCTCGCGCAAGGCGCAGCTCACACCAGGCCGCGACCCAGTTCGAGACGGCGATGCGGATCCAGGGCGGCTTCGCCGCGGCGCGGGCGATGCTCGGCGCGTGCCTGCTGATGTCGAACCGCGAGAAGGAAGCCGCCGGCCTGCTCGATGAGCCTGCCGGCAGCGTCGGTGCCGTCGCTCGGTCGACTGGCCGGCGAGGCGTGGCTGCGCGCCGGACAGCCGGCGGCCGCGATCGCGCCGCTCGAGCAGACGTCGCGGCGCCGCGCGCCGATGCGCGCAGCGCCCGCGCCCTGGCGCTGGCCTACGCCCTGTCGGGCGACACCGACAAGGGCCTGCCGGCCCTGACCACGTACCTCAACGGCCCCGGCGCCAAGGACGGCCCGGCGCTGGCCGCCGGCGTCTATGCCGCCTACCGCCGCCACCTCGCCGCGACCGACGCCGCCACCATCGCCGCCGACCGCACCCAGGCCCGCACCTGGGCCCGCGCCTACGCCGTGACCAAGGGGCCGCTGGTGCCGCTGGTGGAGGCTTGGGCGGGGTTCTTGGAGAGCGACGAAGTAACGCCGCGCAGGGCTGGGGACTAGGGACTGGTGCTAGTCCGCTGCCGTGCGAGTGCAGGAGCTAGCAAGCGTCTCGCGCATCGTCACCGCTGGCCCGATGCCTCGGCACAGTCCCCGGTCCGCTAGCCGCCTAGCCGCTAGCGCCCCATCAGCTCGAGCGAAGCGAGCGCGATCACTTTCGTCGCCGCCACCAGATCCGCCACGCTGCAGTACTCGTCGGGCTGGTGCGCGAGCACGAGCTCGCCGGGGCCGTAGGCCACGCAGTGCGGCACGCCGGCGACGCGGGCGACGTGCTTGTGGTCGTAGGTGCCGGGACTGGCGACGAGCGACGCCTCGCGGCCGAGCACCGTCCGGATCGCGCCGGTGAGCGCCGGGATGATCGGCGAGTCGTCGGGCGTGCGCGTCGGGTGCACGATCAGCCGGTCGTGCAGCTCGAAGCGGATGTCGGGCAGCAGCCGGCGCGGCGTCGTCGACCAGCGCGGCGATCTCGTCGCGGGTCGCGTCGAGCCCCTCCTCGAGCAGGAAGCGGCGGTCGAACACGGCGCGGCAGCGGTCGGCGACGCACGGGGTCTGGACGCCGTCCACCGGCTGCCCGCCGTCGATGCCGTTGGTGTTGATGGTGGCGTGGCGGGCGCCGGGCGGCACCACCGGCACGTCGGTGCGGCGGGCCGCCAGGCGCGGCTTCAGCTCGTGCTCGACCAGGTGCAGGAACCGGCCCATGCCCTCGATGGCGCTGGCGCCGAGAAACGGCATGCTGCCGTGGCCGATGCGGCCGTGCGCCTCCACCTCGAACCAGTAGACGCCGCGATGGCCGATGCACACCCGGTCGACGTCGAGCGGCTCGGGGATGATCACGAAGTCGGTCTTGTCCTTGCGCCAGCCAGCGCTGCTCGGCCAGCCAGTGCACGCCGGCCAGCCCGCCGCTCTCCTCGTCCACCGTGCCGCTCACCTCGATCGTGCCGGGCAGCTCGATGCCGGCCCGCCGCATCGCCTCGGCGGCGTAGACGGCCGCGGCGATCCCGGCCTTCATGTCGCAGGCGCCGCGGCCGTAGAGGCGGCCGTCGCGGACCACGCCGCCGAACGGATCGACCGTCCAGCCGTCGCCGGCCGGCACCACGTCGAAGTGGCCGTTCAGGTGCACCAGCGGGATGGGCGCTGGCCGCCGCGCCCGCCGGCCGATCACGTTGACGCGCGGATGCGCGCGGGTGTGCTCGGGCCGGCCCTCGGCGGTCACGTAGGCGACCTCGAAGTCGAACGGCGCGCAGCCGCTCGCCGATGAAGCGCGCGCACGGCTCGTAGTCCTCGCCGGGCGGGTTGACGGTGGGGATGCGGATCAGGGCGGCGGCGAAGTCGACGATCTCGTCGGTCGGTGTCGTCGACGCGCTCGGCCACCCGGCGAACGACGTCGGGATGCAGGGCCACGCGCCCATATCTTGGATCGAACCGGCGCTTGGAAGTAAGCATGCTCATCGGCGGGCCCGCGCCGCGGCCCGCCGAGGTCCTCAGATGCGAGTCACGCACCGCCGTCCCTTCGACGTCTCGCTCCGCCGCTCGCTACCGGCTGCCGTTGGCCATCGCGCGCGGCGATCGCCGGGGCCGCCACCGTGCGCACGGCCGGCCCGGATGCGCGCGGCCTCACCGCCGTCGACGGCCTGAAGGTCGGCTCGATCACGCTCACCGAGCGGCCGACCGGCTGCACCGTGATCGTCGTCGACGGCGAGGGCGCGGTGGGCGGCGTGTCGCAGCGCGGCGGCGCGCCCGGCACGCGCGAAACCGACCTGCTCGATCCCGGCAACATGGTCGACAAGGTCAACGCCGTCGTGCTCTCGGGCGGCAGCGCCTTCGGCCTCGAGGCCGCCACCGGCGCGGTGCGCTGGCTCGAGGAGCAGAACATGGGCTGGGACGTGCGCATCGCCAAGGTGCCGATTGTGCCGGCCGCGATCCTGTTCGACCTGCCGGTGGGCGGCAATCCCGAAGGTCCGGCCCACCGCCGACTGCGGCTACCAGGCCGCGGCCGCGGCCACCAGCCGGCCCGGTGCAGGAAGGCTCGATCGGCGCCGGCGCCGGCGCCACCGTCGGCAAGTCGGGCGGCCCGGGCCGATCGATGAAGGCCGGCCTCGGCAGCTACGCCATCGCCATGCCCAACGGCCTGGTCGTCGCCGCCATCGTCGCCGTGAACGCCGTCGGCGACATCATCGACCCCGACACCGCCAAGGTCGTGGCCGGCGTGCGCAACCCCGACGGCACGCTCGCCGATGCGCGCCTGCTGCTGCGCGCCGGCCCGCCGCCGCAGACCGCCGCGCCCGGGTGAGAACACGACCATCGGCCTGGTCGCCACCAACGCCCGGCTGACCAAGGCCGAGGCCCATCGCATGGCGCTGATGGCCGACGACGGGTTCGCGCGCGCCATCTTCCCCTCGCACACCATGGGCGACGGCGACACCGTGTTCTCGCTGGCCACCGGCCGGTGGACCGGCGAGGCCAACATCACGCAGATTGGCGCGCTCGCCGCCGACGTGATGGCCAGAGCCATCGTCCGCGCCGCCACCGAAGCCACCGGGCTGCCGAACCTCCCGGCCGCGCGCGACCTGCCGAAGCGATGTAGGCCGGCGCCGTGCTCGCCGATGCAGCTCGCGCTCCTGCTCTGCTGTACGCCGTCGGCCTGACGCTGTTTGGCGTCTGGATCGGCCGCCGTGTCCGCGGCAGCAGCGACTTCTTCGTCGCCGGCCGCACGCTGTCGGCGCCGCTGCTCTTCTCGACGGTGCTGGCCGCCAACATCGGCGCCGGCACGACCATCGGCGCGGCCGGCCAGGCCTACATCGACGGCGTCAGCGGCTGGTGGTGGAACGGCGCCGCCGGCCTCGGCGCGATGGTGCTGGCGCTGCTGGATCGGCCCGCGGATCTGGCGCGAGGCGGCGACGCACGGCTTTCTCACCGCCGGGGACTACCTCGAGCACCGCTACGGCCCGCTGGTGCGCGGCCTGCTGGCGTCGCTCATCTGGCTCGGCACGCTGGCCATCCTGGCCGGCCAGCTGATCGCCGGCGCCGCGGTGCTGACCGTCGTGGCCGACATCCCGCGGCTGGCTCGGCGTCGCCATCGGCGGCGTGGCGATGACCGTCTACTTCACCGCCGGCGGGCTGCTCAGCTCGGCCTGGGTCAACGCCGTGCAGCTGGCCGTCCTGCTGGTCGGGTTCATCATCGCCGTGCCGCTGGCGATCAGCGCCGCCGGGGGCGTCGACGCCATCGCCGCCACGCCCGGCGCTGCCCGGCGACCTACTGGGATCCGATCCACTCGACCGGACCGGGCTCCGGCTATGCCTTCCTGGCGCTGCTCGGGCCGGCGTTCGTCATCTCGCCCGGGCTGCTGCAGAAGGCCTACGGCGGCGCCAGCGCGCGGGCCGTCCGCCTCGGCATCGGCGCGGCCGGCGTGGCGCAGCTGTTCTTCGCCTTCATCCCGCTGGCGCTCGGCATCGCCGCGCGGCACCTCCACCCCGACCTGCCGACCGCGACCTGGTCCTGCCGACGCTGCTCGCCGAGTCGCTGCCGCTGGCTGGTCGGCATCGGTGGCGCTGGCGGCGGTGTTCAGCGCCGAGGTCAGCACCTGCGACGCGATCCTGTTCATGCTGTCGACCTCGCTCTCCCAGGATCTCTACAAGCGGTTCGTCAATCCGCCGGCCAGCGATGCGCAGGTGCTGCGCGTGGCGCGAGCGGCCGCGCTCCTCGGCGGCCTGGGCGGGGTGCTGCTGGCGGTGCAGTTCGCCCAACGTGATCGCCGCGCTGTCGATCTTCTACTCGCTGCTCGGCGTCAGCCTGTTCGTCCCGATCGTGGCCGGTCTCTACGTCAAACGCGCCGGCACGCCCGAGGCTCTGGCCTCGGTCGCGGCCGGCATCGCGACGCTGCTGTATCCTGAGCGGCAGCAGCCGTGGGCGACGCGCAGCATCTGGTTCAACCCCAGCCTGGCCGGCCTGGTGGCCGCCGCGCTGGCGTTTTTCGCCGTGGCGGCGGTGAGGCGACCGCCGCCACTTCGCACGATCAGCCGGCTTCGCCTCATAGACCTCAGGAGCGCTCGCACGTGAAAGCAGACATGTTTCGACTGGACGGCAAGGTGGTGGTGGTGATCGGCGCCGGCTCCGGCATCGGCGCGTCGGTGGCCAAGGGCGTCGCGCAGCAGGGTGGGCACGACCATCTGCTGGGACGTGAAGGGCGACACGGCCGAGGCCACCGCCGCGGCGATCCGCGCCGACGGCGGCACGGCCGAGAGCGGCGCGGTCGACATCACCGACGAGGCCGGCCTGAACGCGGCGCTCGACGCCGTGGTCGCGGAGCACGGCGGACTGCACGGGCTGGTGTGCACGCCGGCCATCAACGTGCGCAAGTCGATCCTCAAGTACTCGGGCGAGGAGTTCGACCGCGTGGTCAAGGTCAACCTGCGCGGCAACTTCAACGTGCTGATGGCCACCGGCCGGATCATGACGGCGCAGAAATCGGGCAGCATCGTGCTCTTCTCGTCGATCCGCTCGATCGTCACCGAGCCCGGCCAGGCCGTCTACTCGATGACCAAGGCCGGCATCCTGCAGCTGGCCAAGACGGCGGCCACCGAGTGGGCCGAGCAGGGCGTGCGCGTGAACGCCGTCGGCCCCGGCGTCATCGAGACGCCGCTGACCGCGCCGATCAAGGCGGTGCCCGAGTGGTACGCCGCCTACGCCAACAAGAACCCGATGCGGCGCTGGGCGCACGCCGACGAGATGGCCGGCCCGACGGTGTTCCTGTTGTCGGACGCCGCCAGCTACGTGACCGGCACCATCCTCTACGCCGATGGCGGCTGGCTGGCCGCCGACGGGCGGTTCACGCCGCCGGGAATCTAGGGCTCGCCTCGGCAGAGCAGCCGGCTGGCGACTGAGGGCGCTCTAGCGGCTAGGGGGCTAGCGCTGACACGATGCCAGTACACCGTCACTACAAGGTCGCCGTCATCGCCGGCGACGGCATCGGCAAGGAAGTCACGCCGGCGGCGCTCGCCGTGGTCGAGGCCGCGGCCCGGCGCCACGGCTTCTCGGTGTCGACGACCGATCTGCCGTGGGGCTGCGAGTACTACCTGGCCGAGGGGCGGATGATGCCGGCCGACGGCCTCGAGCGGCTGCGGGCGAGCGACGCCATCTTCCTGGGCGCGATCGGCGCGCCGACGGTGCCGGATCACGTGTCGGTGTGGGAGCTGATCCTGCCGATCCGCCAGCGCTTCGAGCAGTTCGTCAACCTGCGGCCGATGCGGCTGCTGGCCGGGGTGCCGGGGCCGCTGCGCGATCGCGCGCCGGCCGACATCGACTGGGTGTGCGTGCGCGAGAACTCCGAAGGCGAGTACGCCGGCCTGGGCGGCCGGCTGCACCGCGGCACGCCGCACGAGGTCGCCGAGCAGACCGGCCTCTTCACCCGGCGCGGCATCGAGCGCGTCGTGCGCTACGCCTGCGAGCTGGCGATGACGCGGCCGCGGCACCTGCTGGCCAGCGCCACCAAGTCCAACGCGCTGCAGCACTCGATGGTGCTGTGGGACGAGGTCGTCGACGCGGTGGCCCGCGACTTCCCCGCCCTCACCATCCGCAAGTACCACGTCGATGCGCTGGCCGCACGCATGGTCACCCATCCGCAGACGCTCGACGTGATGGTGGCGTCGAACCTGTTCGGCGACATCCTGACCGACCTGGGCGCGGCGCTGATCCGGCAGCCTCGGCGTGGCGCCGGGCGCCAACCTCGACCCCACCGCGCGCGCACCCGTCGATGTTCGAGCCGATCCACGGCTCGGCCCCCGACATCGCCGGCCAGGGCATCGCCAACCCGATCGGCGCGATCTGGGCGGCGGCGTTGATGCTCGACCACCTCGGTCAGCCGGCGGCCAGCCGCGAGATCGTCGCCGCCATCGAGCACGTGCTGGCCGAGGGATCGCGTGCGAACACCGGATCTTGGTGGCAAGGCAACGACGACAGAGTTGGCTGACGAAGTCCGAGCGGTGCTCCTTTAGGGCAAAGCAGGTGAAGGCCGCAACTAGTCAACTAACAGTGAGTACCAGAATCAGCCGTCGGTCCTCTTTGTGCCGACCGATCGCGCACGCGGAGCAATACGGCTCGTAACGAGGTGCGGATAGCCTTCATGGCCGGAAGGATAGCGCACGCTGTGGCGCCAGGTGCGGCTATTGGTCCGATGGCATACTTGCGACTGAGGTGCGCGTGAGAGGACGAGGCACGTCGGACGCAACGTGGACGGCGAGCCCGCCTATGTCATTCACGTCTATCGCGCGGAACGTCTGGGCTGAACACCGGGCGCTCGTCGGGCTGATCGCCCTTTACATGATGGCAGCCGTTCCGGCATTAGTGGCGCTCGACCGGCCCTACCCGCTGCGGCTGACTACCGTTCCCTTCGCCGTGCTGTGGCTCGGAATGACATCGTTGTGGCTGGCGACCCGCTGGCTGAAATCGCCACGTCATCTCAAAGCTGCGCTGGAGCCTTCCCGCGCGGCAGGGGCGTTGCTTGTCGCGACGCTGGTCGTCCCGGTGCAGATCACTTTTCAGGCCCTTAAGCAGTCGATCGGCGCAGTGGGCGGATTTCCCTTCGACGTCCTCATGCACGAATCGGACGTCTTTCTCCATGGCGGAATGCCATGGCAGTGGTTGTCGTGGCTCCTGGCTCGACCTCGGCTGTTACGAGTCGTTGACATCGCCTACATGGCTTGGTTCCCCGTTCTTCTCAGCTTCGTTGTCTGGTTGACCTGGACTTCTCGCCGGGCGTTGCGGGCCCGGGCCCTCGTGGCGGTTGTGCTGTTGTGGGTTGGAGCTGGCAACGTGTTTGCGGCAGCTTTCGCCAGCGCCGGCCCCTGCTACTTCGGAGAGGTGACGGGAACTGCGTCTCCGTACGAGCCACTGGTGGCCGAACTCGACGCCTTCGGCGCGGTACACGGTCCGCTCTTGGCGCGCCTGAACCAACGCTCAGTGTGGCGCTTCAGTCGAAACGATGAATGGATCCCCTTCATCGGCATCTCCGCGATGCCAAGCCTGCACGTCGGGGCCGCCGTTCTGATGGCAATCGTTGCCTGGCAGCGATCGTTGGCTATTGGCGTGGTCCTGGTCGCCTTCTCGGTATTGACTCAGATTGGGTCCGTCGCACTGGCGTGGCACTACGCGATCGACGGCTATGCCGGGGCCGCATTCGCCCTGGCCACGTGGTGGGCCGCTGGACGGCTCGTCACCCTCGATCAAGCATCGGTAATATCATCGCGCGACGATACTGACGCACGGTGATCCACCATGTAACGCCAAGGAGCTGGCGGGGCACCGCGACGGCCGCCGACGTTGCCGCCGCAGTGGTCGCGATGCTGCCAGCGAACCGTTAGCGCGAGGTCGTCTGCTTGGCGTGGGCCAGCGCCGGCCGGTCGGTCACGGCCGCGCCGGTCATGTCGAGCAGCTTCTTGTAGAGCGCCGCAGCGGCCGCCTTGTCACCGGCGGCTTCCGCCGCGCGGCCGGCACCGTACAGACCGAGGAACCGGCCCGGTTCCTTGGTGATCGTCTGGAACGCCGCCTGCGCCTCCTTGGGCTGGGCGCGCCGGTGGCATGGGCGAGGTCCACCGCGCGCGCGACACCCGCCTCGGTCGCGACGTCGCCACCGCCCTCTATGACGGTGTCCTGAACTGGCGCTGCTGCGGAAATGACACTGCCGGACCCCCAGGCCGCCCTCGACGCGGCGCTGGTGCGCTGTAAAGGCGATCCCACCTCGCGCACCTTCGAACTGCCGCGGACCGTAGCCGGCCACGACGCGATGGTCGACGCCCCGGCACGAATCGCGGAGATCCTGCAGCAGGTCGCGTAGGGCAGCACTTTAGTGCTGCCTCCAGGCAGAGCTGAAGCTCAGCCCTACGCACAATCGAACAACGCGCCAGGGGTCAGGTACTCGAAGCGCTCCCCCGGCAGCGGCGGTGTGGTCGGTGGCACGCGCCGCATCGGCCGGGCCTTCTCGAAGGCCAGGCCGAGGGACAACAGTCGCGCCTCGGTGAACGGCCGGCCGACGAAGGACAGCCCGATCGGAAGCGGCGGGTCGGCAGTGTATCCGGCCGGGACGCTCAAGTCCGGCCAGCCCGCCAAGGGGGCGAGATCCCGGAAGCCTCGCGCCTCGGGCTGGCTCTCCTGGGCGATGAGGCGGGCGGGACGGATCGTCGGACCGATCAACGCGTCGAGACGGTGGCGCACCATCGATCCATTCGAGCGCGTCCCGGACAATCTTGCGGCCTTCGGTCACGGCGCTGCGATACGGCTGACCGTCGAGGCCAGTGGTCGCGGCTTCCCGGCGGTAGGCGGCCAGCGCGCCGGGTTGGGAACCCACCCCTCTGCCGTCCTGGCGGTCACCGCTTCGCTCAGCCGAATGATGTCGGCGTGCGTGCGCGGCACGTTGGTGCCCTGGCAGCGACGCCAGATAGGTCCCGACCTGATGCGGGAATTCGGTGTCGCGAATCGTGGTGTAGACGCCGCCCATCATGCTCAAGCACGTATGGCGGCAGCGCGACGTCGACCACCTCGGCGCCCTCCCGCCGCATCGCGGCGACGGCCTCGTCGATCACCGCGTCCCATGCGGCCTCGACGCCCATGAAGTCCCGCATCAGTCCCAGGCGGGCACCCTTCAACGCCCCCGGCGTCAAGGCCTTCACGTAGTCGACGGAATCGCGCGCCACGACAGCCTCATCGCGCGGGTCGGCACCCGCCATCACGGTCAAAATCGCCGCCACGTCCGCCACCGAGTCGCCATCGGGCCTACCGTGTCGAGCGACAGGGCCAGTGGAATGATGCCGCCGCGCCCGGTGAGACCGAACGTCGGCCGGATCCCGATGATGCCGTTTGCCGAAGCCGGTCCGCGCACCGACCCGCCGGTGTCGGTGCCCAGCGCGAAGCTCGCAAACCCGGCGGCGACCGCGGCGCCGCTGCCGCCGCTCGACCCGGCCGGCGACCAATCCACGGCGAAGGGGTTGCGGATCTGCCCGCCGAGCGTCGATAGCGCCGCGCCCGCTGGCGAACTCGCTCATGTTGGTCAACCCGAGGATCACGCACCCGGCCCGCCTGAGCCGTCTGGTCTGCTCGGCGTCCTGCGTCGCCACAGAATCGCGCAGCCCGTGGAAGCCTGCCGTCGCCGGCCACCCGGCGACGTCGATGTTTGCCTTGAGGAGCACCGGAATCCCGTGCAGCGGGCTCCTCGGGCCGCGGGCTCGACGCTCGTCGTCCAACGCGCGTGCCTCCGCCAGCGCCGTGGGGTTGAGGCGCAGGACGGCGTTCAATGCGGGACCCGTCTTGTCGTAAGCCGCGATGCGGGCCAGGTACAACGCCGTCAGCCGCTCGGACGACAGCGCTCCAGCCGCGAAGCGCGCTGCCGAGGTCGCCGATCGAGGCGGTCGTGAGATCGACGGTGCGCGCGGCGCGGCCGCGGATCGGGACGCTGCCCTTCACCGCGGCCATCGCGAACAGCGAGAGCACGGTCCGCCGATCCATGCGACGCCTCCTCGAGTCGTCCGACCGGACGGCGACGCGTCATCGACGACGCGCCGCCGCCCCGCTCGTCAACGCGACGCGTCTGCTGCTTGGCGTGCGCCAGCGCCGGCCGGTCGGTCGTGGCCGCGCCGGTCATGTCGAGCAGCTTCTTGTAGAGCGCCGCGGCGGCCGCCTTGTCGCCGGCCGCTTCCGCGGCGCGCGCCGCGCCGTAGAGGCCCAGGAACCGGCCCGGCTCCTTGGTCATCGTCGTCTGGAACGCCGCCTGCGCCTCCTTGGGCTGGGCGGCCTCGAGCAGCATGAAGCCGAGCAGCTCCCGCGCCGGCGCAATCGGGCCCGGCGTGACGGCCGACTTGTCGGTCAGGTCCTCGGCGTCGGCGGCAGCGCGCAGCAGCTCGACCCCCTTCGCCTTGTCGCCCTCGCGCGAACACCTTCCAGGCCTCGACGACCCGGCGCTGGATGTCCACCTGCTCGGCCCAATAGGCGTCCTTCATCTCGAGCATGCGGCGCCTTGATCGCGGCCAGACGTTCGATCTCGACGGCGGCGTCGGCCGGCTTGCCGCCGCGCGCGGCGCCGAGGCCGCGCGCGAAGTGCGTGATGGCCTCGGTGTAGGGCGCGGCCGGGGTCGGCCGCACCGTCAGCGCCGCCGCCTCGCTCCAGGCCTCGCGCTCGAGCACGTAGCGCGCCGGAATGGCCGCCAGCGCGAACGCGCCGGCCCCCGCCGCGCCGGCCGCCGCCGCCGTCGACCCGACCGCGGCAATCGTCACCGCGTGGTCGCGCACGCCCTTGGCCGAGGCGTCGTCGGCCAGCTGCAGGTAGGCATAGGTCTGGTAGTCGAGCGCGTGCAGTTCCTCGCCGGCGCCGGCCGGGCCGCCGGCCTTGCGCGCCGCCTCGGCCGACTTGCGGTTGGTGTCGATCGACTCCTTCCAGTAGCCGACGCGCGTGAAGGTGTGCGACGGCATGTGGAGCGCGTGCGGCACGACCGGCGCGATCGAGGCGTAGCGGCGGGCGGCGTCGAGGGCGCGTGGGGCCAGCGGCGGCGCGTCGTAGGCGTGGATGATGTAGTGCGCCACCCCGGGATGGGCCGGCATCTTCTTGAAGAGCGGCTCCAGGATCTCGGCCGCGCGCAGGTTCGCCGCGTAGGTCTTGTCGGTGGGCGTGGCGGTCTGCGCCACGGCGAGCGCCCAGAAGATGCGGGCCTCGGTGTCGCCGGGGTTGTCCTTGGCAATCTGGCCCATCGTCGCCTCGTAGGCCACGACCCGCGCGCGCTGGGTGGTGACATCGGCGCTCGAGAACAGCCCGGCCACGGCGTCGATGTAGCCCTTCTCACGACGGGTCGGCGTGCCGGTCGCCTGGGCCTTCTCGATGGCGGCCTTGCCGGTGGCGATCGTCTCCGGCGTGCGCAGACCGCCGAAGGGATTGCCCCAGTAGGTGAGCGCCACGCCCCAGTGCGCCATCGCGCAGCTCGGATCCTTGGCGGCGATCGCCTCGAATCCTGACGGGCCTCGGGGAACCAGAACGAATGCAACAGCGCCACGGCAAGGTTCATGTCGGCCTTGACCGCCGGCGCGCACGACGTCTGAAAGTCCACCGTGCCCACCTGCTCCGCCGACAGCGCTCCGCCCCGATGGGCGTCGTGCTGCGCGAACGCCGGTGGACACACCAAACACGCCGCAATCACGGCAATACAGGTCTTGGTCATTGCTTCTGCTCCTTCACTCCGAGGTGTTCTGTCCGGGCTCTTCCAAGCGCTGAGACCCGCGCCTCGGGTCCCGGCCCTGCCATCACTTGCCGAAACTGAGTCGATCGAGCCCGACCCGGCCGTTGCTCAGCACCAGCAACGGATCGAGCAGCGTGCGCGGCTGGTCCAGCGGATTGCCCTCCACCACCAGCAGGTCGGCCTCGAAGCCGGCGCGCACCTGGCCGATCTGCTTGTCGAGACGCAGGAGCTCGGCGTTCACCGCGGTGGCCGCCTGCAGCGCCGCCAGCGGCGTGAAGCCGGCCTCGATGAGCTCGAGCACCTCTCGGCTGATCCGGGCGATGCTCGTCGGGCCATAGCCGGTGTCGGATCCCGGTCACCACCTTGACGCCGGCGGCACGGGCCCGGCGGATGGTATCGACCAGCACTGGCTTCATCATCTGCCCGCGACGTTGGAGCCCGGCGTTGTCGTAGTCGCCACCGGGCTGCGCCAGGTCGTTGACGACATCGGCCGTCGGATCGAAGAAGGCGCCACGCTGGGCCATCAGCTTCAACGTCTCGTCTGTGAGATAGGTGCCATGCTCGATGCTTCTCACGCCAGCCTTCACGGCGGCGAGCGCCCCGTCCGCCCCGTGGGCGTGGGCGAGCACCGGCACGCCGCGGGCGTTGGCCTCGGCCACCACCACGGCGAGCTCGGCCTCTGAGTAGACCTGTTTGCGTGGGTCGGTATCCGGGGTGCCGGCCCGCTCCGTCGCGAGCACCTTGATCCAATCGACCGTATGCCCGAGATTCATCCGAATGAATCGGCGGAGTGCCTCGGGCGTGGTCAGTCCGGGCCCCACCAGGTCGCCAAGGTCGGGCGCGTCGAGGAACGCCTCGGCGGCGGGTTGGGGCCGTACGTGATAGCCGGCGGCCTGGAGGTCGGGGCCCGGCAGAACGCCGCGCTTGACCAGTTCACGCAGGCCCACGTCTTCGAAGTGCGCGACGCCGGCGCTGCGCACCGTCGTCACGCCGCTCTCGAGCGCGGCCCGCAGTGCCGCGGCAGTCGCTATGTGCACGTGGGCGTCGATGAGCCCTGGCAGCACGTAGCGGCCAGCCAGGTCGAGACGTCGCGGCGCCGTGGCCACCGCGGGCGGCGCGGTGCCGACCGACTCGATGCGGCCGTCGCGAACGACCACGACCTGCCCGCGCCGCACCTCCCCTGTCGCCACGTCGACCACCGAGGCATTGGCCAGCAGCAGCGGCTGCGCGGGGGGGGCCGGGGCCTGGGCGAAGGCCGTCCAAGCGACCGCGCAGGCCACGGTGGCCATCGCGGCCAGATGGGGACCACGACTCATCGCGCGAGTCTAGCACCTGGGCGGCGGGCTGGCGGCTCGGATCCTGCAAGGGGGGCTGGAAGGCGGCAACCATTGACGCCGCGCCGGAAAACGTAATAATCACCCAGGCATCCAAGTGATCGTGCTTTCCGGACGGCGGCCATTCGGGGCCGCCGTGACCACTCACAAGGAGTTCGACATAATGCACGCACCGGCCAAGTATTGGGAGAAGGGGCTGTCTTTCGCAGCCAACGGCGCCTGGGGCCTCTTCTCCCGACTCAATCGCATCAGCCAACGTCCCGCGTTCACGCCAGCGTGGTCCGACAAGCCGATGTTGAAATCGCATCAGAAGACCAAACCGCCGCTCGGCTGGCCACGCACAGACCGACTCGCTCTGTCCCACCTGCGTACGGGAAGCCCGTCAGGCGATTCTCGACGGCCGCAAGCCGGTGGAGTCGCTGCTCAACGAGAAAGTCGGCGAAATTCCGGCCACCATCCTCGAACGCGACGGCAAGATCCTGATGGTGAAAGACTGCCCCATCCACGGCCACTTCGAGGACGTGATGGCCATCGACACCGACTTCTTCAAGCACCTCGAGGAGGTGTTCCCCGGCCGCGACATCGCCGCGCACAACGACGAGACGCTGCACAACCACGGCAGCAGCACCATCAAGCACGGACGCGGCTCGGTCCTCACGGTCGACCTCACCAACCGCTGCAACATGATGTGCGACCCATGCTTCATGGACGCCAACCAGGTCGGCTTCGTGCACGAGCTGACCTGGGACGACATCAAGACGGTGCTCGACAACGCCATCAGCATCAAGCCGCGCCGGCAGATGTCGGTGCAGTTCTCGGGCGGTGAGCCGACGCTGTCGCCGCACTTCCTCGACGCCGTCCGCTACGCCCGCAAGATCGGCTACAACTCGGTGCAGGCCGCGACCAACGGCATCGAGTTCGCCAAGCGTCCGGAATTCGCCGTCGCCGCCGCCGAAGCCGGACTGCGCTTCGCCTATCTCCAGTTCGACGGCATCGGCAACGCCGCCAACGCGCATCGCCGCGTCGGCAACCTGTTCGACGTCAAGCTGCAGGCGATCGAGAACCTGCACACGGCGGGTGTCAACATCGTGCCGGTGATCACCATCGTCAACGGCGTGAACAACGAGCAGGTCGGCCGGGTGATCGAGTTCGCCCTCGACAACCCGAAGAAGATCAACTTCCTGTCGTTCCAGCCGGTCAGCTTCACCGGCCGCGACGAGGAGATCACCCCCGAACGGCGGGCCGCGCAGCGCTACACCCTGTCGCACCTCGCCCACGACGTGCGCAACCAGACCGGCATGGGCACGCCCGACAAGGACTGGTTCCCCATCTCCTTCATGAGCACCTTTACCGACTGGGCCGATCAGGTGCACGGCCCCGAGCATCAGTGGGGCAACCTCAACTGCGGTTGCCACCCCAACTGCGGCATCGGCATGGCCGTGATGGTCGACAAGGAAACCAAGGAGGCGGTGCCGGTCACCGCGTTCCTGAACAGCGAACGACTGGCCAAGGACGTGGCGGCGGTCACCGATGCGGGCCGCAGCCAGTGGCTGTCACTGTTCGGCATGTCGCTGGCGCTGATGCGCAACTACGACTCGTTCAAGGCGCCGACGCACTTCCGGTTCAGGGACCTGCTGAAGAAGTTCGACAAGACGTTCGGCGCGACCAAGAACGCCGCCCAAAAATACGGCCCGGTCGACGGCAGCGGTACCCGCGCGGACGTCGAACGCCGGCGTCAGGATCGCTGGAACTTCCTGTTCATCGCCGGGATGTGGTTCCAGGACCTGTTCAACTACGACTTCCGCCGCACCGAGATGTGCATCATTCCGTATGCCACGCAGCAGGGTGAGATCTCGTTCTGCGCCTACAACACCGGCATCGGCTGGCGGAACATCATCGAGCAGATGCACATGACCGCGACCCTCACCAAGTGGTACGAGGAGCACGGCCGGCACGAGATCTTCGCCGGCAACAAGGCGGTGCCGCTTGCCGACCACGGCGCACTCGCTGGCGCTCAACGCCGAGGCCGTGGCCAAGGGCGCGCAGACCGACCTCGACGTGCTGGGCGTGGCCAAGAACGCCCGCGAGGAACAGCTCCAGGCGCGCAAGCAGAAGAACGTGTCACCCGAGGACGCCAGGAAGAACGCCGAGATGGAGCGGCTCTATCGCCAGCACGTGCTGAAGGAACCGGCGATGCCAGTGGTCCAGATCCAGGGACTGAAGAAGGCGCCGGCCGCGCAGCCGGTGGTGCACTGACCGTAACGCTCACATCGCACAAGCAGCCGGACGGGCCCTCCCGTCCGGCTGCGACCCGCCTGCTACACTGACCGCATCGACGACGACCGCGTTGATTCCTCCCTCCCTTTGCTGAGCGGCGTGCGCCTGTTGTCGCTGGCGCTCAACGTGCCAGGCCCGGTGGCGGTGGCCAGGCTCGTCGCCGAGGGCGCCATCGGCCGTGAAGGTCGAACCGCCCGGCCGGCGATCCGCTGGCGACACTCGCGCCCGGCTGGTTTGCTGAGCTCCATACCGGCGTGACCCGGCAGACCCTCGATCTCGAAGACCGACGCCGGCCGCCAGGCCGTCGATCGCCTGCTGGCCAGACCGACGTGCTCCTCACGAGCCAGCGGCCGTCGGCGCTCGAACGCCTGGGCCTGGGGCGCGACCGGCTGCGCAGCGACGGCCCCGGCCCTTCGGTCGGTGTCGCATCGTCGGCGACGCCGACGCGCCGGAACGCCCGGGCCACGACGTGACCTATCAAGCCGAGGCCGGCCTCCTCGACGAGCCGGCTGCCGACGCACGCTCCTGGCCGATCTGGTCGGCGCCGGGCGCGGCGGTGAGCGCAGTGCTCCTGGCGCTGCGTTCGGCCGCGGGCACGCATTGGTCGTCGGCCTGCGCGACGCACTCGAGGCGTTCACCGCGCCGCTCGCCCACGGCCTCACGGCTGCCAGGCGGGCTCCTCGGCGGCGGGCTGCCCGCCTACGGCATCTACGCGGCGAGGGATGGCCACGTAGCCGTCGCCGCGCTCGAGCCACACTTCAGGACCCGGCTCTACGCCGCGCTGGCGCTTCCCCTCGATGTGCCGCTCGCCGGCGTGATGGCGGCGCGCACCACCGCCGAGTGGGAGGCCTTCGCCCGCGCAGCACGATGTTCCTATCAGCGCATCTAGCGGATGGGCAGAAGCTAAGGCGAAATGGGCCCGGCGGATCCGCCGGGCCTTTGCCGTGACGTGTTGGTCTAGCCGGGAGCCGCGAGCCCCGGGCCCCGGCCTAGAACGTGAACTTGAACGCCAGCTGGAAGACGCGCGGCTGGTAGGCGTTCAGCAGGTTCTGGCGCGGATCGCCGAACCCGGCGTTGTTGAGCACGCTCTGGTAGGCACCGTAGTTCTTGTGGTTGAAGAGGTTGAAGACCTCGCCGATAGCCTGATCTGGGTGCCGCCGGGCAGGCCGAAGTCCTTGGCCAGCCGGCCATCGACCCGGTGCAGCGGGTCGCCCTTGAGCGCGTTGCGCGGCACCAGGTCGCCCACGGCGAACGTGGCCGGACCGTCGAAGCGATCCTGCGACGCCGACTCCGGGACGACGATCGGCACGCGTGGCGAAGCGGTTGTTGCCCGGGGCCACCGGCCCGAACGGCGTGGCGCCGACGGTCGTGGCGTAGTAGTTGCCGGAGCCGAAGAAGTAGGCGCCCGACAGGTTGATGCCCCACGGGCCGCGCCAGAGCGCGTTCAGGCGCAGCGTGTGACGCTGGAACTCGGTCGACCGCGCCCACTCGGCGTCCGGGATCGAACGGGTTGGTTGCCCTGGAACTGGAAGTTGGTGGTGTTGTCGTTGATGATAGAACATGTAGGTGTAGGTCAGCGCCGGCCTGCCAGTTGCTCGAGTAGCGCTTGGTGATGCCGCTCTGCAGGGCCAGGTAGTCGGCCTTGCCGGTCGACTCGAGCCACTGGATCTTGCCCGAACTTCGGGATCCGGCCGGTTGGCCGGGGTCGGCGCCAGGTTGTAGCCGGTCTCCGGGTTGAAGGCCAGGTTCGGATCGCGCTGGCGGGCGAAGTTGTAGCCCTTCCAGTGGGTCAGGTCGGCCTCGAGGCCCCACCGCGGGCCGAACTGGGTCTGGAAGCCGACGCTGCTCTGCCAGGTGTGGGGCATCTGGTAGTCGCTGGCGATCACCCGCGGCGACTGCGCCGGCAGCGGCACCTGGCCGCTCAGGATCTCGTCGGCGGTGACGCCGCGGGTCGGGTTCTGCGATGAACCCCGGCTGGCCGTCGTTGGGGAACGAGTTGACCAGGATGCGCTCGCCGTTGAACGACTGGTGGCTGAAGGTCGTGTTCGAGTCGGGGATGCTGTAGTAGAGGCCGCTGCCGCCGCGGATGACCAAGGTGCCGTTGCCGCCGACGTTCCAGGTGAAGCCGCCGCGCGGGGCGATGTTGTTGATGTCGCGCAGGTCGCCCGGATAGAGCCGATCGCCCGGCTGAGAGCGGTGTCGGCCGACGTAGCCCGGCGCGCGGATCGAAGGTCACTGTGGTGGTGATGTGCGGCGGGTCGAGCGCGCCGAAGTCGGCGTCCCAGCGCACGCCGCCGTTGATGGTCAGCGAGTTGTTGATCTTCCAGGTGTCGCCGACCCACAGGGCGATGCGTCGGCCGCGGGATGTCGATCGTCCAGTCGCCGAAGTTCTGGTCGAAGCGCCCCACGCGTCGAGTCGAGGCCGGAGACGTCCCACCGCGTCGGGTCGTTCCAGGCGTCCTGACCGGGAACCGGCGCGCCAGGTCGGCCGGGGTGGAGTTGAAGATGAACTCGCCGCGCGACAGCAGCTGCCACTGGCCCGGTGTCGTGCCAGCGCAGGTACTCGGCGCCGACCTTCAGGTCGTGCGCGCCGACGTTGGTGGTGAGGTCGTAGCGCAGCGCTCCAGGTGTTCTGGTAGAACTCCTGCGGGTAGTTGCGGCGCTGCCCGATGGTGATGGTCGGGAACACGTAGTTCGGCGTGTTGGCCAGCGCCGACTCGGCCAGCAGGTTCTTCCAGTCGAAGTGGCTGTAGCTGACCCGCACTTCCTGGATCGCGGTGTCGCTGATCACGTTGGCCCAGGTGTTCGAGACGTTGAACGCCTTGCGCGAGCGGTCGGCGGCCTGCGAGGGATGCTCGGTGCCGGCCACCTGCGTGAACGGGTTGCCCCAGTCCCAGTACGACCACGCGCGTCGTGAAGTGGTCGCCCTGGCGCATCTGCCAGTCGCCGCGGCCGAGGAAGCTGTTCTGCACCAGCTTGGTGTCGAACGACCAGTTGAAGCCCGGCAGCGCCGCCGGCGACGACGAGGATGGTGTTGGGTTCGTTCTCGCGCTCGTAGGACAGGAAGTAGTGCAGCTTGTCGCGGACGATCGGGCCCGCCGATCGCGCCGCCGATCTGCTGGTTGGCGATACGGCAGCACGCGGTTGGCGATGAAGTCCTCGCTGTTCAGGCTTGTCGTCGCGGAAATAGCCGTAGACGCTGCCGTCGCAGGTTGTTGGTGCCCGAGCGCGAGATCGCCTGCACCTGGATGCCGAGCGAGCGGCCCTGGGTGATGTCGAACAGGTTGGTGACCACCTGGAACTCGGCGATCGCCTCGCGGCTGAACTTCGGCTGGCCGAAGCCGCCGCCGGCCACCTGCTGGGTGATCTCCTGGCCGTCGAGATTGAGCTGGAAGGCGCGGTCGCGCACGCCGGGGTTGGTGTCGACGTGGTTGGCGGTGATGCCCTTGACCTGCATGCGCCAGCTCCATCCAGTTGCGGCCCTGCAGCGGCAGCTCCTCCATCTGGCGGCGGTCGACGTTGCCGGCCACCTGCGTCGAGCGTGATGTCGACCAGCGGCGATTCGCCGGTGACGGTGACGGTCTCGGTCAGCGTCGCCGACCTGCATCGCGAACGGCACCGAGCGGTTCTGCCCGACCAGCAGCTCCACGTCGGGCACGATGACGGTGGCGAAGCCCGAGAGCTCGGCCTGCACGCTTGTAGCGGCCGGGCGCGCAGGCCGCGCAGCCGGTAGTCGCCGCGCTCGTCGCTGACGCTCGCTGTGAACACCGTCCGGTGTCGAGCGACGTCGCGGTGACCGTGACGCCCGGGCAGCGCGCCGCTTGGTCTCGTCGGTGACGGTGCCGAAGATGGAAGCCTCCTGCGCGAACGCCGAGGCTGCGAACAGCACGATGGCGGCTGCAAAGAGACCGATGGAACGCACGCGCATATCGCCCCCTTCCCCTGTGGGGAATCTCACGAACAACTGCACGAAACGACGACCGTCTCCGTTTGCAACGCCGGCGCTGCGTGTCACGGAGGTGTAACTGGCGCGGACTATAGCACACGCCGATCGGCAGGATTCGGGTGTCCACATGTCGAAAACGGATGGTCCGAGTCCCCGCCGGCAACGGGCTGCTATGATGCCGCCCACCTCGCTTCGTCGCCTGCGCCGGCACCCCATGACCACACCCTGCATCGTCGAACCACGCCGCGCTCGAGTCGCTGGCCGCCGCGCGGTCGCGGATCGCCGTCGGCCTCACCGCGGCGATGACCGCGATCTACGTCGGCGTTCATCCTGCTCATCGCCTTCGGCAAGTCGTTCCTGGGCACGCTCATCGCGCCGGGCCTCAGCGTCGGCATCGCGCTCGGCGTGCTGGTCATCGTGGCGGCGTGGGCGCTGATCCTGGTCTACGTGCGCTGGGCCAACACCCACTACGACCACCGCGTGGTGACCATCCGGGCCGGGAGGGGCCGATGAACGGCGCCATGGGCCAGCCCAACGTGGTGGCGATGGCCGGGTTCTTCATCTTCATCGCCATCTCGCTCGGCATCACCTGGTTCGCGGCCCGCCGCACCAAGAGCGCCGAGGACTTCTACGCCGCCGGCCGCAAGGTCACCGCCCTGCAGAACGGCCTGGCGCTGGCCGGCGACTACATGAGCGCGGCCAGCTTCCTCGGCATCGCCGGCCTGGTGGCGCTGTCGGGCTTCGACGGGCTCATCTACTCGATCGGCTTCCTGGTCGGCTGGCCGGTGGTGCTGTGCCTGATCGCCGAGCCGCTGCGCAACCTGGGCCGCTACACCTTCGCCGACGTGGTGGCCTTCCGCCTGCAGCAGCGCCCGGTGCGCGTCGCCTCGGCCTTCGGCGGCCTGGCGGTGATCGCCTTCTACCTGATCGCCCAGATGGTCGGCGCCGGCAACCTGATCCGGCTGCTGTTCGGCATGTCCTACGAGGTGGCGGTGGTGATCGTCGGCGTGGTGATGCTGGCCTACGTCCTGTTCGGCGGCATGCTGGCGACCACCTGGGTGCAGATCGTCAAGGCGGTGCTGCTGATGACCGGCGCGGCGCTGCTGGCGCTGCTGGTGCTGGTGCGCTACTCGCATGAACCCGCTGGCGCTCTTCGCCGACGCCGCCTCGCGCTACGGCGACGCGGTGCTGGCGCCCGGGCGCCTGGTGTCGGATCCGATCGACGCGATCTCGCTCGGCATCGCGCTGATGTTCGGCACCGCCGGCCTGCCGCACATCCTGATGCGCTTCTACACCGTGCCCGACGCGCGCACGGCGCGCGTGTCGGTGGCCTACGCCACCGCGGCGATCGGCGTCTTCTACCTGTTCACCTTCATCCTCGGCTTCGGCGCGATGGTGATCGTCGGGCCAGGACGCCATCCGCGCCGTCGACGCCGGCGGCAACATGGCGGCGCCGCTGCTGGCCGAGGCGGTGGGCGGCCAGGCGTTCCTCGGCTTCATCGCCGCCGTGGCCTTTGCCACCATCCTGGCCGTGGTCGCCGGCCTGACGCTGGCCGGCGCCGCGGCGCTGTCGCACGACATCTGGGTCAACGTGGTGCGCGCACGGCCACGCCGATTCGAGCGAGCAGCTGCGCGTGGCGCGCGGCGCCACGATCCTGCTGGCGATCGTCTCGATCGCGCTCGGCATCGCCTTCAAGGGCCAGAACGTCGCCTACATGGTCGGCCTGGCGTTCGCCATCGCCGCCAGCGCCAACTTCCCCGCCCTGGTGCTGTCGATGTTCTGGAAGCCGTTCACGACCAATGGCGCGGTGGCGTCGATCGTGGTGGGCACGGCGACGGCGCTCGGCCTGATCTACCTGTCGCCGACGATCCAGGTCGACCTGCTGAAGCACCCGGCGGCGCTGTTCCCGCTGCGCAACCCCGGCATCATCTCGATTCCGCTGTCGTTCGCGGTCGGCATCGTCGTGTCGCTGCTCGCGCCCGAGCAGGAGGCGGCAGCGAAGTTCGCGGCGGCGGAGCGGCGGCTGCACCTGGGGGAAGAGGCTGTAGGCCATCGCGGACCGCCGGCGTGGCCTCACGCATGGCATCGCGACCCTCGCAAACGGCGGCGCGCGCCCGCGAGCTGCTGGTCCTGGCCTCGATGATGGCGGCGGTGCTCTGGGGAATCGCGCTGGTCGACGCCACCAGCGGCGGCAGCCGCGGCCGGCTGTCCGGGCTGCCGATCGGCACCGACTTCATCAACTTCTACACGCTCGCGCACGTCGGCTCGAGTCGCGACACTACGAGGTCCTGGCAGCCTCGACGCGTTCCACGCCGAGCAATTGCGGGTGCTGCCCGACTCCGCCGACACCCTATATCCGCCGGTCTATCCGCCGCAGATGGCGCTGCTGCTCAGTCCGCTGGCACGGCTCGTCGTACTGGACGGGCGTATTTCGCCTGGACCGTCGTGAGCCTGAGCATCTACGGCACTCGTGGTCTGGCGATTGCACGGGCCGTACGCGCGACTTCGGGCATGGCCGTGCCAGGTCGCGGTCGGTGGCCGCCGCCAGTCCCGCGCTGTGGTTCGTGGCGTTGCACGGCCAGGTGTCAGTGCTCGCGTTGGCGGCGCTGGCATGGCCTGGGTCCGCGCTGCGCCATGCAACGGCCGTGGCTGGCCGGCTTCGCGCTGGGTGCGCTGGCGTTCAAACCGTCGCTGTTCGTCCCGGCGCTCGCGCTGATCCTCGCCGCCCGGGAATGGCGGACATCGATGGGCGCCTTGAGCCGGGACGCTCGTCCTCCTCGCTGGCGAGCCTGTGCCGCTGGGTCGGCACGGACTCCGAATCGGCAGGACGTGTGCTACACCCTCGGGGTGCTCGCCGCGCCCGATCAGGTTGCCACGCAATCCGCCGTCGATGCACTCGCTACGGACGCTGTGGTCAGGGCTCCTGCCGGCCACCAATCGCCACGGTCGCCTACGCCGCTTGCGCGTTTGTGGTGGTCGGCATCGGCGCCGCGGCGTGGCACCGATGCAGCTCCGCTGGACCGCATCGGGCTCATGTCGGCCGTCATGGTCCTGGCGAGTCCGCACCTGTTCGTGTACGACCTGGTGATCCTGACGCCACTGGTGATCGCGTCGGCGAACAGGGTGGTGGTGACCGGCACGACCGGATGGCTTCGCAGACTCAGCTTATCTGGCTTTTCTCGCGCCCATCTGGGGCGTGCCGGCTGTCCTGATAGGCGTCCAGGCGTCGACGCTGGCATTGGCGGCCTTGCTGGCAGTGTTCCGCACTGGGTCGGCCTTGCCCAGTCCTCTTCCGGACAACACGCCTCGAGCTGAGTGACGACGTCGTCGGCTTCGCCGCTGGGTTCGCGGCCACGCGCCGTGCGCTAGACTGCCTCGCCCCATGCGCAATACTCGCCCAGGACGCCGCCGCACGGCCCGACATCATCGACCTGGACAGTGCGGCTCTGGGCCGCCGATACCTCACTGGCAAGGTCGTCGTCACTGACGAACAGCGTCGCATGGTCTCCTGGACAAAGCTGTCCATCGCCGTTCCGACTCGAGCCGAGATACAGGAGCGTCAGTCGGCACCAACAGATAGTCCGACGGATAACGCAGAGGCATGTCGATGTCCACGGATTCAGCAGCACTCGGATAGAAGAGGAGTTCTCGCGGACCATCTCGTCGGGGAACAGCGAGATGTTTCTGCCGTCCATCGACACCAACACCTCGGATAGAACTCCCACGTGACATATGAGCCCCACCAGAACGGATTGTAGACGTTGCCCTTCAACTGGTTGTGGCGAAGGAACTTTACGACGCGGCACGGGTGACGGCTACCGAGGACATTGCCGCCGGTCTCGATCACGGGACGTGGCTGCATGGCAACAACGATCGCCGGAGCGCACACTGCCGCGGCTATAACCACGTGAATACCCGCCACAGGACGTGCACAGGTGTTTTCGCCTCCAGCACGGCCGCCGACAGTTGAGCCAGGACCGGAGCGATCCAGATCATCGCGATCGGCACATGGCGAACCGACACGTATGCCATCACGATTATCGGCACGCAGCTCAGCACCCAGAACGCGGGCCAGAACCTCGACCTTTCGTGGTGTGGCGCTGGGCGAGCCAGCCCAGCCAAATCAGCACGACCCTGGAGGCAGTCAGCATCACGGCGGCCCAGGTATCTCCGGCGAACGTTGTTGGAGTCCACTCGGCAATCAGTTCACGGTTTGTTCCGTGGGTGACTTCCGTGAGGACGAACGCCCAGAGGCTCCTGCCTTGAGGCGTCAGGAATGTCACCGCCACACAAGCCACAACAGCTCGCCAGAGCGGCGCCGTTCCGCGAAGCACGGTTCTGGCGGCGACCGTTCCTGCAGTGAGGTTCTCATTCCCTTCAGCAAGAGCGCTAACCCGATGGCGCCAAACCCCGCAAGGAACCCGCCGTGTGTATTGGCCCAGACCAGCATGACCGCCGGCAATAGCCACAGTGCGGCCCGCCCGGTCCGCAGATAGCGATGGAGAATAGTCACGTACACGGCGAAGAACGCGAAAGTGAACAGCTGCGGCCGGAACATAAAGAACCGCGACACTGTGGCGGATGTAAACAGGAACAACGGCAGCCATACCTTGGCCCGGGCGCGATCTCGCGCAACCCAACGTAGACTGCGTAGAGGCACGCACCGCCCAGCACCGCCTTGAGTGCGATCAGGCCGATGGCACCGCCAGATTGGTAAGCCAGCCACAGCAGGATCTGCGCCGCGTACCGTGGTCCACCCATCGATGCCCGGCCGTGGTATAGGCGAACACGTCCTAGCTGACCACTCGGCCCTGCTCGAGGAATAGGCGGCCATAGGTGAGATAGCCCCACATGTCGGGATCGGCGCGGCGCATCGCGTACACGCTGATCAGAGCTGCCATGACGGCGATCGTCCCTTCGGCCATGCGCGGCGACCGGGCGACGGCCGGCGGCTGAGCAGAAGGCATTGCCCGTTTAGCGTCTCATGCCGTTGCGCCAGACGTACAGCGATGACGTGGCATGCTCTAGGGGAGGAGCGCACGACTGCGCGGTGTTCGCCGATTCGGCGCGCGGACTCACGCTATCGCTGCCGGACGGGGCCAATCAACACTGGATCGATGGTCGGCATAAGGTCATCAGGGGGACGTCTCAATTCAGCCGGACGTGGCGGCACCGCTCACCTTCGTTGCATGACCAATTGGGGTACGTGTCAACCCGCGGCCAAGGGTCGGTCATACCTGGCTCGTCTTGCTTGGCAAGGCTTAGTTCCACTTCGGCTAAGGTGCGGCGCTCGGCCGCAGTCAGCGGCCGGGCGTGCCGTTCATGCGGGTCACGCGCGAGTTCGAAGGCGAAGGACTCACCGAACATCGGCTCATGCACGATTTTCACACCAGCCTGCACGTAACCACGACACTTGAAGTCGAACCAGCACACGAAAGGTCGCGGCCCACCCGGTGAAGCTGTGGAGAGGAGACTGCGGCCAGCCAGATCTTCACCGACAACGCCCTTCACGCCGAGCAGATCAAGGACCGTAGGCATCACATCAAGCAGGCTGTAGTCGCCCGCGATCGTGCCGCGAGATACCCCGGGCCCGACCATGACCCACGGCACATTCAGCCCCTCTTCGAAGTAGTTGCTGTCGTGCTGCCGCACTCCCTGATCTCCGAACCCCTCGCCGTGATCGCCCAGGACGAGGACGAGTGTGTCGCCGGTCAGCTTCCGAGCGTTGAGGAGATCCAGAAGCCTTGCCAGTAGGTACATCCGCGGTCTCGACCAAACGCTCATATCGATCCTCCCGCGTCGCACGCGATCTATTCGCGGCCGCCGCGCGGTCACTGCTCGCGTCGCTCAACTGGTAAAAGTGATGCGTTGCCGACGTGAGCATGACAACGGCGAACGGTTGATCTGGGACCGCCGAGATGAACTGTTCCAGCGGCTGCATCAGGCTCTCATCGTCAGACGCCAAGTAGCCCAGACGTTGGCCTCCGATGTCTTCCCACGCGGCGAACGCTTCGAACCCTAGGTTCGACACCAACCGGGGGCGCTCCTCGAACGTGCCGAACGCCGATTGGAAGAATGCGGTGCGATACCCAGCTCTCTCAAGCAACCTGGGCAGGCATGGCGCGTCGATCCGAGCTGTCGCCTCGGCCACGTCCGGGCGCAGCGCCGGCCAACGGCCGCACAGGATAGTCCACAGCGACTTCGTCGTGTGTGGTACTGCAGCTCGCGCCCCGATGACGTTTAAGCCACGAGCGGCGAGCGATCGCAATGTCGGGGTGTCGACGCGCGAGCCATCGACCAACGAGGTGCTCTGACGGCGCAGCGACTCGACAACGATCATGACGACGTTGGGTCCGCGTCGACTCGCCAACGCCTCCAGCCGGGCGTCGGCGACAGGGGACGTCGCGCAGTCTGCGCCCGTCCCCCGGGCGGGCGCTCAACGCCCGCGTGTCCAACCGCCATCTGCACCAGCACGTTGCGCTGTAGCGCGCGGACGGGCATCGCGGCGCTGTCGGGTGACGCCATCCACGTCAGCAAGGCCATAACCGCAGCTGCCGCCGTCCACCTGGCCCTGCGAGTTCCGGCGCTTGGCCCGCCCGGTAGCACAACTTTTCGCTGCATCGTACGCGCAAGCAGCCAAGGGGCCACAAGAACTGCGGCCACGGCGGCGCCCACCACAGGCGGTATCCACCTCAAGACTTCGCCGACGATGCGTGCGACGTCGCTGAATCGATTCACGCCAGTGCGCAGACTCTGTATCGCCAGCTGCTCTCCGGCGACCGTGAGATAGAAGGCGTTCGCGACCGAGAGCGCGAACAGCGCTATCACTACCGGCAGCATCAGGATGCGCAGGCCCCTGTGTCGGTTCTCCAGCGACGCCACGATGGCACTGATGCCGAGAAACACCGCCACGTCAAGCGCCACTACTCGGGGCACCAAGTATGGCCATGGCTCGATGTTCGCAATATCGCGAAGCACGAACACCTTCGCAGCGCCGATTAACAGCGGACCAGCGACGATCGCGTAAGTAGACGGCGCCGCCAGAACGTACAGCAGATCACTAAATTGAGGGACGAGTGTGCGCGCGGCGAGAGGATCCGTGTCGGCAGCGCCCGACTCAGATGCGGCTGCGATCCATCGACGGAGTATAACCAACGTTAACTTGTCTACCCAGCAGCATCAGCTTCGTCGCCCGGCCCCGGGTCACGCCAGTTGCATACGCCAGCTCGTGACTGCTCACCAGTAGCGTCCGTTCGCTTTTGCCAGCGCCGTCCGCCCACTCGATTCGGCTACACTGCGTTCGTTCGGGATTGCGGGAGGGCACATGAAAGCTCTGGGCTTGCGCTGGGACTCTACTGCGATTCTTTGCGGCCTCCTGTTCCTGCTGAGCATCGGCTTGGCGAGCTGGAATGCGGCAAGCAGACGTCAACTCGCCCAGCTTGGAACATCGGGCGAAGAAGCGATGTTCATCGTCCGTAGTCGGGAAGAGCTCGCTCCACTGGCCGCCGCAGTTCGGCCCCAGCCATTATTCGCGCTACGTCGAGGAGTGGATAGTAAGGGATTTTTTCTCCGACCAGCGTGATGGGGTATTCCTCGACGTCGGCGCGCATCACTATCAAAGACGAGAGCAATACCTATTTCCTCGAGACGAACTTGGGCTGGTCTGGACTGGCCGTAGACGCGATCCCGGAGTTCGGACCTGACTACGCCACCTTCCGGCCTCGCACGACGTTCGTGGCGATGTTTGCCACGATCGAGGCGGAGACACGGTGACGCTGTTCGAGCCACAGTCAGCAAACGTATCGCTTCGCTGAGCGAGGAGTTCACCGTGCGCAAGGGCGAACGCGGGTCGCTCGTCAAGTGCCGACCGCGACCCTGAATCAGCTTCTGGAGAGGCCGCGACATGCAGCGAATCGATTTTTTGTCGATGGACATCGAGCTGGCGGAACCGAAGGCACTTGCCGGATTCGATATCGCGCGATATCGCCCGCGGCTCGTCTGCATTGAAGTGCATCCCGAGGTGCGGCAACAGATTCTTGAATTACTTCGCCGCGCACAACTACGTCCTTGTGGGCAAATACCTTCGAATCGATCCGACGAACGTCTATTTCCAGCCGTTCGCGCCTTGATCACGGCCACGATGCTATCGTTCGCGCCGAAGAGGACTCATGACTACCCGCAGGCCCGTCTTGAGAGCTCGAGCTGGACCGATGGGAGCTCGCCCTTGTGCTCTTCTTCCTGTTCGCCGTCGGCTTCACCGCCTGGGTTGGCCTCACCGCAATCAGGCCATCCGGTCCAGAGCGAGAAGGAGTATGCGTTCTTCCGCTCCACTTACGGCCCTGGCCACTTCAGCGAACGCGAGGAAGAATGGCTGATTCGCGACTTCTTCCAGGACCGCCGCGGCGGCGTCTTCGTCGACGTCGGCGCCAACCACTACCAGGGAGCCAGCAAGACCTACTATCTGGAGTCCCGTCTCGGGTGGTCCGGACTCGCCATCGAACCGCAAACGGAGTTCCAGGCCGACTTCGCGAAGTTCAGACCGCGGACCAAGTTCTTCCCGTTCTTTGTCTCCGACGTGTCGAACGACACCGCCCGCCTCTACGTGATCAAGCGCTCCTCCACCGTCGCCTCGTCCGACCAGGAGTTCGTCAAGCAGTTCGGCCAGCCCGACGAAGTGAGGGACGTTCCCACGATCACGCTCAATGATCTGCTCGATGCGGAAGGCATTCGCACGATCGATTTTCTGTCGATGGACATCGAGCTGCACGAACCACAGGCATTGAAGGGATTCGACATCCGCCGATTCAAGCCGTCGCTGGTCGCCATCGAGGGCCTGTTGCCGGTGCGCCAGCCGATCCTCGACTACTTCGCCCGGAATGGCTACGTCCTGCTGGGCAAGTACATGTGGGTCGACCGCGAGAATCTGTACTTTGCGCCGCTCCCAGAGCCGCCGTCGCCCTAGAGAGAGCGGGGGCGGTGCGCGTTCTCGGAGCAGCTAGTCGTTTGCCGGACCGAGCAAGCGCTCCACGATCAGCACGTCCCGCCAGGCGCCGTCCAGTTTGGCGTGACGACGGTAGACGCCCACTTCATGGAACCCGTGCCGGGCGCAGAGCGCGCGCGACGCCGCGTTCTCGGGGAACAGCCGCGACAGCACTTTCCAGAACCCGGCCCGTTCCAGCGCGTCGAGAAACGCCGGCATCAGCCGGTTGCCCACTCCCCGTCCGTGATGGCTCGAGGCCACGTAAATCGAATATTCGGCGATGCCGCTGTAGCACTCGCGGGCGCGGTAGGCCGAGGCCGCCGCCCAGCCCACGACGACACCGCCGTCGACGGCCACCAGGATTGGAAAGCGCGGATCGTCGAACCACTTGAGGACGTCCGCCGGCGTGCGTTCGCGGGTCTCGAAGGTGGCGCCGCGGCCGCGGATGCCCTCGTTGTAGATGCGGGTGATGGCCTCGGCGTCGTCCCGTGTCCCGGGACGGACGATGATCGTCGACGATTCCATGAGCCTCAGCGTGACCGAGTTTAACTATATCCAACCGACCGCGTCCGCCGCTGGTCATCGCAGCCAGCGCGGCCCGAAGACGCCTTCGGTCGCGACGGCGTCGCCGCGCAGATAGCGTTCGCGGTCCTCGGGTACGAAGATCCGCACGCGACGGTCCACGTCGTAGCGCGGCGGCCAGTCGAGCCCGCCGTACGCCTGCCCGGCGAACCGGGTGCGGAATCCGTCCTCTTCCCAGCGTTCGACGATGATGACGGGCTGCCGGCCGTGCGTCTGCAGCCACGCCACCGCGGCGTCGAGCCACTGCGGGTCGAGCGCGTCCCAGACGACCACGTCGCGGCCGGGCCAGAACCGCAGCCCGCCACTCTGCCAGATGGTGATCGGCACGGCGCCAACGTCCAGCCTCGCGTCGACGACGGCCGCGGTATCGGGGAACCGCGCTTCGAGGGCCTGCAGACCGCGCGCCTCCCGCGTCTGCGGCGTGCGAAGCGTGACGGCGCCGGCGGCAATCACGATCAGCGTCACGACGAGGACCGCGCCGCGCGGCCAGACACGGAGAGCCAGGCCCTCGAGGCTCACGGCCGTCAGCACCGCGCCCAGAGCCACCGACGGCAGCAGGAACCGCAGGTACCACCATTCATCGAACGGCCGGTAGGCCAGATACACCGCGGCAAGCGCCGCCGCGAGCAGCGACACGGCGACCACGTCGCGGCGCCGCTGGCCCGGCACCAGCCACCACGCCGCGCCCGCCAGCAGGACCAAGGGGGTGCCGGTCACGATCCAGCGTGCGGCCGTAACGCACGAGGTTCACTGGCACGTGTGCGGCCGAGAACAGCACACCGAGGTCGCCGTACCCCGATTGAAGCGGCGACCCGTACAACGCCCGGTTGAGCGCCAGCGCCGCGAGGACGCCCGGTACAGCAGCCAACGTGCTGACCGCAAGCACGCCCAGCGCGCGCCGCGGCCAGCCGGACTGCGGCGCGTTGGCTCGCAGCCACGCCGTGCCGGCCACCGCCGCCGCGCCCGCAATCGCCAGGTTGGGACGCACCAGCAGCGCGACGCCGACCAGCGCACCGGTGATCGCGGGCCGGCCCGCGCACATCGCCACCGCCACCGCGAGCCACAGCGCGCCGGTCGCGATGTCGTTCATCGGCTGCACCGCCTGGAAGAGCACGATGGGCGTGCCGGCCGTGAGTGCGGCCGCCGCGACGCCGGCCGCTGGCGACGCCAGGCGGCGCGCGAGCACGAACGCAAGCCAGACGAGCACACCGGCCGCCACCGGCGGCACCAGGTGCACGGCATCGGGTCCGAGCACGGCCACGAGCGGTGCGATGAGCAGCGAATAGCCCGGCGCGCACACCGGCACCGCCGCCCCGGGACGAATTGCCGACGGCAGGAACCCCGCCGGCGCCGCCACGCGCGTGGCCTCCGGCCAGGGGGCATCCACGGCGAGCGGACTCACTGGCTGCCACGCGCCTTCGGCGAATACGCGCGCCATCAGCGCGTAGCACGCCGAATCCGACCCCCCGACCGCCGCGGTCCGCCATGACCAGGCCGCAGCGGACATGGCAAGACTCAGCAGTAATGCCAGGCCAAGAGAGGCTCGCGCGCCGATCATGGCAGGCTGAAAACGGCCAATCGGCCGGGCCCAGGCACGCAGTCTGTGTGCAACGCCACGCGGTATTCGTTAGTGTAGGCTGGAAGATCCGGTCGGGAGTACCCGACACGGCGCCATGGACTCGACCCGTATTTCGATTGAGCGTGTTTTGGAACTCGACGTGCCAGTGATCTGGCGCGAGGCGGCGGCCGTGCTCTGCGAAGCCGTGTCGGCGGTGCGGCGTGCCGGCGGTTTCAGCGACGAGCGGCCGCGGGCCGCGTCGTGTCTGGTGACCCGCGGCGGTGAAGTCGTCCTCGCTGACGAGATGGCGCGGGCACGCCCCGAGTCGCTGGTCGCGTTGGCCAGCAACCTGCTCGAGACCTGCGCCGAACCGGACCGCTTCGGCGAGGCCCTGCAGTCGGGCGCGTTCCTCGAGTTCGTCGACGACTTCGCGTCGCGGACCTCGCCGAACCAGCGGCGCGTCGCGATCGCGGCCCTGGCGCTGCGGGCCTTGGCCGCTGAGGCCGACCTCTCGCTCGCCCGGTCGAGTGAAGCGGGCACCCCCGCCGTCGCCCACCGGGGTGTCGACAGTCCGATGGCGCGGGAGTTCCTGGCACCGCCCGGTCCCGAAAAGCCTATGGTCCGGGTCCGTTTTCGCAGCCCCAGCCCGCCGGCACGGCCGGCGCCGGTCGTGCACCGCCGGCGTACGGGGTTGCGGGTCGCCGTCGTTGCCGCGATGGCGCTGGCGATTGCGGCTGGCACCTGGTCGTGGCCGCTGGTGATGGCCGGGCCCGGGAAGCCGCCCGCTCTACCCGACGTGTCCCCGCAGGCGCCCGCTCCGGCGCCACCGCTGGCCGCGGAGGGCGAACCAGTGACGCCGCCGCTCGCCGCCGCACCCGCCGAGAGCGACATCGTGGACAGCGGGGCCCCAGCTCCAGCTGACATTCCTCCGCCGGTAGCGCCACTCTCGACCGAGACCGCCGTGGCGCCGGCGCCAGTCGCTCCCACGCGCGCGCCGGCACCGCCGATGCGATCGGATCCGGCGATCCCACTGCGCGAGGGCAGGCTCGACGACCCGATCTTCACCTCGGACAGCAGCGAGGTCGAGCCACCCGTGCTCGTGTCCCAGGTCTCACGCGACGTCAGGGTGCTGGGCCCATCCGACCGCTACGGTCGCCCCGCCCTCGAGGTGCTGGTCGACCGCGCCGGTCGCGTCGAGCTCGTGCGGCTCATCGGCGTCGTGGGCAAGCTCAGCGACCGCCAACAGGCGCTCGTCGACGCGGCGCGCCGATGGCAGTTCATACCGGCGCAGCGCGACGGGCAGTCGGTGCGCTACAACGCGCGCCTCGCCGTCGCCCCCTGATTGGCGCGCCCGCGCCGCCCGACGACGCAACTTTCCGGTCATCACGGGCAAGACCAGACACGCACGTGCAGGTTCCGCGACGGCCCGCGCGCCGATTGGGCGCTAGTCTAGTGTGAGAGGCCTCCTCCCCCGAGCGCCTCAGGACGGGTCATGGATGCCACACGCATGTCCATTGCGCGTGTACTGGAACTCGGGGTGCCGATCTCGTGGCGGGAGGCGGCGGCGGTGGTCTTCGAAGGGGTCAGCACGGCGCACGACCTCGACGGCCGCGCGATGAGCCGCGTCGCGCCGGCAACGTGCCTGATCACGCGGGGAGGCGAGGTCGTCTTCAGCGACGACGCCAGCTGTCGAGACCCCGAGGCCATCGCCGGGCTCGCTGCCGATTTGCTGACCGGCGTGCGCCGACCGCGGTGACCTCGGCGCGGCGCTCGACGCCGGGCGTCTGCTGCCCTTCCTGGAGAAGCTCGGCGAGGACACGACGTGGAAGCGTCGCCGCGTCCAGATCGCCGCATTGGCGCTGCGCGCCCTGGCCGCGGAGGCCGACCGTGCGGGGGCCGACCATGGTGACGCCACCAACGCTGGGGAGACGCCCGGCTGGCCCGGGGCGACGACGCTCCCGGCTCAAGACCTGGTCGTGGCCACGTCGGCGCCGGGTGGCGTTCGGCGGTTCACCCGCCAGATTCCGCGCGTCGGCGACACCGAGCTCGCGGCCGGCGCAAAGCAGCAGAGCCAGGTCCAGCCGTCGAATCAGGCCTCGAACTCGAGGCGGATCGGTTGACACCCGTGGTGCTTCAGGTGGTCGAGGTGTTGCCAGCTGGCGAGACGCTCGCCGCGCCCGGTGTAGCCGAGCCGGCGGACAGCACACAGATTTCGATCGTGCCGCTCGCGGAGCCGCCCAGCGGGCGATAATGGAGGCTGGTGACTTCAGCCACCCGGCGGTGGCGGCCACGGACATGGACTCGACTCGAATCTCCCTGGCGCGGGTACTGGAGCTTGGCGTGCGGGTGAGCTGGCGCGAAGCCGCCGCCATCGTGCACGAAGCCGTGGCGCTCACGGGACCCACCAAAGGCGCGCGACCGACGCACGTCGGGCCCGACGCGTGTCTGCTCACCCGTGGTGGTGACGTCGTGCTCACCGGCGATGCCGCGAAGGCCCGGCCCGAGACCGTCGTGCGGCTGCTCGAAGACCTGCTGGCGGCGTGCGACTCTCCCGGCGGCCTCGCCGCGGCGCTCGAGCGTGGCACGGCGATCGCCTTCCTCGAAGAGCTGAGTCTGCGCACCACGCCGAAGCGCCGGCGCGTCGAGATCGCGACGGTCGCGCTCCGCGGGATCGCCGCCGAAGCGGATCGAGGGCTCTACGATTTCGACGAAGAGCGCGAAGCGGCGGCGGCCGACGAAGCCGACGCGGTACCGCCGCCTCTGGCGCAGATCACGCCGCCGATCGCCGCAGTGGCCGTGGCGCAGCAAGCTGCGGTTGCGGTAGCGCCGGCGCTACCGGCGGTCGTGCCCCAACCGAGCTTAAGGGTCGTCCCGCCCGTCGCTCCGGAGGTGCCGATCCGGCCCGCGCACGATTCCATCTCGCACGAGTTCGACCGGTTGCGCGCTTCGGTCAAGGAACGCGACGAAGCCGCGCAGTCGCGTTTCGACGTCGCGAAGCTGCTCGAGTGGCTCCGCGAGCTGGATTGGCGGAAGGTCGCTGCCGTTGGTGTGCCGACGGTGCTCGTCGTGGCATGGTGGCTGTGGCCAGCCGGGCTGCTCCGCCTTCCGCCCACGCCGAAGCAATACGACCCGGTGCCATTCGCCGCGATTCCGCTGGTGCCGGGATGGGCCGACATCGACCGCCTGGGCCGGGCGCCACGCCGCGCCGCGACGCCGGTGGCCGTGGCTGACGCCACGACCCGGTCGACCACGAACGACGCAAGTCCAGCCTCAAGGGCTGCGGCGATCGTCGCCGAGCCGCCTGCCGACGCCTCGGTAGCCCTGGTACCACCGGCCGGCTCTGCGCCGACGGCTGCGGTGGCCGCCGCACCGCCCCGAATGCCGCTCCCCGCGCCGGCCGAGACACGACCCGTCGCAGAGCCCTCGCGGGCATCGGGCAGCGAAGGCACCGATGGCGAGACGGTCTATTCGTGGACCAGCCAGGGCGTCGAGCCACCGGTGATTCGCTCGCCGGCCATGCCGAGCTGGGCAACGCCCCCGCCGGCCGCAGCGATCGACGGTCCCTACCTCGAAGTGCTGGTCGACCCGCAGGGGCAGGTGGAGACGGTGCGCGTCCGCGGCCGGATCGAGCCGGGCGAGACGTTCTATCGGCATCGCATGATGCTGGCGTCCGCCAAGCTCTGGCAGTTCAGTCCGGCGCGCCTCAACGGACGCCCGGTGCGCTACGTGACCCGCGTGATCATCGAACAGCCCTGAACGGCCCGCACCGGGCCGTCCTCACGACCAGCGGTGCTTCACGAGCACCTGCAGGGCGCGGACGCCGTCGCGCCACCCGATCTTCTTGCCCTGGGCGCGGCTGCGCGGCTCGAAACGCACCGGCCGCTCGACGATCACATGGCCCTGGCGGAGCAGCTTGGCCGTGATCTCCGGCTCGATGTCGAAGCGATTCGATTCCAGTCCGAGGCCGCGGGCCACGGCCGTGTCCATGATCTTGTAGCAGGTCTCCATGTCGGTGATGCGCGAGCCGTAGAGCAGGTTGGTCGCCGCGGTGAGTGCCTTGTTCGCCGCAACGGTCAGCCACGGCGCCGACGACGTCGGCTGCAGGAAGCGCGAACCATAGACGACACGCGCCTCACCGGCCAGGATCGGCGCCACCAGATCGGCGAGCTGCGCCGGATCGAGCTCCAGGTCGGCATCCTGAATCGCTATCACCGATCCGCGTGCTTCGGCCAGGCCCGAGGCGAATCGCGCTGCCCTTGCCGCCGTTCGCAGCGGCGTGGATGACCCGGACCGAGGGATGCGCCGGCAAATCGTCGAGCACTTGCGCGCGTGCCGTCGGTCGAGCCGTCGTTGACGACGAGGATCTCGCGCTCGGCGGGCAGCGGCACTTCGATCAGCCGGCGAATCACCGCCGCCACAGTCGCGGATTCGTTGAAGACCGGGACGATGATCGAGACGAGGCCGGCCGCCACGGACGCCTTAGTATGCACTCCCGTGTCGCTCTGGGGATACACACCGAGCGCATGAACCGGCGAACCGACGACCGTGCGATGCTGGACTCTATGAGGCGATGCGCCCCCGCATGCTAGCGCTTTGGCCACGCCCGGCAACGCGGTCCGCACGTCGGCTCCGTCTAGCGGCCCTCGCCTTCGTGGCAATAGCGGGCCTCGCCGTCGGCGAGGCCCCGATCGTGAGCGCTCCGTCGATGGAACAGAGCGACACCGGGCTGTACCAGGCGATCGTTGGCCGAGTCAGGAGCGGCGAGCCGTATCATGCCGCGGTCGGCACCGAGCTTCGCAGCCGCGGCTACGCCAGCCGCGAGATCTTCAACTGGCGGACGCCCTTGCATCTGATGGCCGTCGCTTCAGTCCCGGATATCGTGTCAAGGATCACCCTGGTCGCATTGTTCAGCGCATTCGGCGTGGCAGCCCTATCGCTCGTCGTGCCCCTTGGTCCCCGCGCCAAGGTCGTCACCGGGGCGTGGCTTCTAGGGAGTTTGCTCCTCACGTCAGCGGCGGCCGCGCCGTTCAGGGGCGAGGCGTGGGCCGGCGTGTTGATTGGAGGCTCGGTGATTGTGTACGCCCGAGGAAGGACTGGCGCCGGCGTCTCGTTAGCTCTACTAGCACTGTTCATCAGGCAGTTGGCCGCCCCCTATTGCGTAGCCTGCACGTTGGCCGCGTCTGGCGGCGCCGCTGGACTGAGGTGACGTGGTGGTCGGCCGGCGCCGCTGCCTACGCGGTGTACTACGGGTGGCACGTCAGTCATGTTCTCCCCTTGCGCCTCGCAACCGACGTCGGACATGGGTCTTCATGGCTGGAGTTCGGCGGCTTGCCTTTCATTCTCGCGACTCTGGAAATGTCGGGATGGCTGTTCATGCTGCCTCACGTCTGGCACGTCGCGGCCCTCGTGCTCGTTCTGGCCGGCCTTCTACACGCGCGCACCCCCTGCCACGCACGACTCGCTGGCCTGGCTTACCTCGCCTGGTTTGCCGTGGTGGGCAAGGTATTCGATCACTACTGGGGGCTCATGGCGGCGCCGACTTGGGGCCTGGTCAGCGGCTTTGGTGCCGAGGCTGTCTGGCAGTGGCTTCGCGCCGAGCTCGACGGCGAGATTGAATCGTGAACTGCTACGCGACCCGGACACGAGCCCTCGCCACGCTCCTGGGTCTGCTGGTGGTGGTTGGCGTGGGCATTCTCTATCCCGCGGTTCCTCCCCGGGTCAGACTAGCGCCAAGCAGGGATACGTCCAGCACTACTGATGCGCAGACGTTCGCGGCGGTGGTCGACCGCCTGAGTGCGGGTGAAACCTACTACGATGCCATGGGCGTCGAGTTGCGGAACCACGACTATCCGACACTCGATCCCTTCAACTGGCGCACACCGCTGCATCTTTCAGTACTGGCGCTAGCACCCTGGGACGTCTGGCGCGGGGTTCTCACGGCGCTGTTGGTCGCCCTGTACGTCCTGGTGATGGCGATCGTGCAGACACGCCCGGCGGCGTGGATTGCGAACGTCTGACGCTGGGCGTGCTGGTGGTGCCGGCCGCACCAGACGCGATCTTCGTGAGCGAGGCTGGGCCGGAGCCCTCATCGGCCTGTCGGCTTGTGCCTTCGCCCTCAGCGTCGCTTCCTCGCGGTCGGCCTTGGCGCTCGGCGGCTCTCTTCATCCGCGAGCTAGCCGCACCGTTCTGCGTGGTGTGCACGCTGCTGGCGCTAACCGAGCGGCGATGGCGCGAGGTATCGGCGCTGGGCAGTCGGCGCCTTGGGGTATGCGGTGTATTTCGCCTGGCACGTCAGACAGGTCGTCGCGCAGCGGACCGCCGGCCGACTTCGCACACGGCGAGTCGTGGCTGACGTTCCCTGGCGTGCCGTTCCTCCAGGCGACGCTGCTGAAACTCGGCTGGTTCGCGCTGCTGCCGACGTGGCTGAGCACCGTCGCGCTGGCCCTGCTGGCCGCCGGCCTCGTCGCCCGAGACGCCGCGCCCCCTTCGCGCCGGCAGCGCGGTCTTTGCCGGATTCTTTCTCGTCGCCGGCCTCCCGTTCAACGACTACTGGGGCTTCTGGCCGCGCCGGTCTGGGCGATCACATGCGGCTACGGCGCCGGCGCGATCGCCGGCGCCGTGCACACCGGACAGTCACGTACCAGAATCCGCGGTTCCGTGAGGCGCGTGGCCACGCGCTATCGTTCTTTGGCGCCGCCCGCACCGGCGCCGGCCGGTACTCGAGCATCACGTTGCTGATCGTGGCGATTGGCCGGCCGGCCGACGTGAAGAGGTCCGTGCCGTCGGGTCGGACCACTGCCAGCTTCTCGCCCAGGATGCTCACCTCGGTCACGTTCGCGGCCAGCGTGAACTGAACGAACTCGGTGCCGTTCGGGGCCACCGCCTTGACGCCGCCTGGACCGGCGCCGCCGCTGATGCGGTCGTAGAGGTCGCGCTCGGTGCGGAACTCCGAGTCGACGATGGCGCGGTCGACCAGCGTGTTGTCCATCGTGAGCACGCCGATCGTCGCCGTGTAGTGGCGATACGCCTGCTTCGTCTGGACGAGGTCGGCCGAGTAGGTATGGCGGTTGTGCAGCTCGAACGACAAGGTGGCGGTGCCCTGGTGCGGCGGCACGGTGACGATCACGCCCTCCTTCGGATCGCGCCCGCTCAGCACGTCGCAGTAGCGACGCTTGGTGGCCACGCCCATGCCCAGCTCCGACGGGCAGACCATGGTGGCGGGGACGCGGGTGGGGGGCGCCGGGGGCGCCGGCGCCTTACGGGACGGCGCCGGCCGCTTGGCGGGCGTCTTTTTCGTCTGCGCCTGCAAGGGAACGACCAGCAGCGCGAGCGCGAGCGCGACGACGACGGGACGCATGCCGCACCAGCTTAGCTGACTTCCGCAGCCCTGCATGCCACGTCCACGGTCTGCACGCTGGTCGACTCGTCGGTGATCTCAGCGCGGCCCGGATCCTGTAGTCTGATAGATCCCGGCGCCCGCACCGCGCGCCGGCTCCGAAGGATGGCTTCGCACCGCATTTCCGTCAGACGCGTGCTCGAGCTCGACGTCCCCTTCACCTGGCAGGAGGCGGTGGCCGTCGTGCACGAGGTGGCGATCCTCGGCGTGATCAACGCCACGCGCAACGGCGTGCCGTCGCGCATCGACGCCGACACCTGCATCCTCACGCGCCGCGGCGACGTCGAGCTGCCCCAGACCACCGACGTCGAGCGGCCCGACGCCGAGCTGCAGCTGCTGCGCGAGCTGCTGACCGGCCGCGAGACCCCGGCCGATCTCGAAGCCCTCGCGTACGGTGCCCCCAGCAAGCACCTGAGCGATGACCTGGCCATGTTCTCCAGGCCCAATCGCCGCGGCGAGATCGCCAATCTGGCGATGCGGGCTCTGCAGGCCGAGGACGAGATGGCGCGGCTCGGCATCACGCCGGCGGCGACGGTCGACGGCGTCCGGCCTGTGGCGGCCGCGGTGCCGAACGAGGCGAGTTCGACACCGCCGACAGCTGAGCCGGCTGTCGCATCGCCGCGCGCCGGACTGCGATCGACGACGAACTGGCGAAGCTGCGGGATCAGGTGACGGCGCGCCCGACCCCTCCGCCAGCACCACCCCCACCCCCACCATTGCCGCCGTCGAAGAGCCGCACTCTGATTGTGCAGGCCGCCGCGGCGATGGCGCTGACGCTCGCCCTTGGGGCCGCGTGGTGGTCGTGGTCGGTATCGCCACCGACGGCGCCTGATGCAGCAGCGGCGGCGTTGCCGGCGGCGCTCGTGGCCGTCGAACTGAATCCGGCGTGGGACGCCGTGGGCCACCGCGAGGCTGACATCGAGCTCGGGTTGAGCCCTGCGGCCACCCGACCGTCGAGCGCTCCCGCGATGCTCCCGCGGGTTGCCGGTGAAGGCGCCATCGCCGTCGCGCCCGGCGAATCAGACGGCCTGGGCGGCAGCATCGTTCCCGGTCCCGGCCCGTCGAGCGACGGGGCGCCGTCGAACGCCAGCGATCCGGCCGAAGCCGCGATCGACGCGCTCTTCAGCGACACCTCGGTGTACTCGGCCGGCAATGCCACCGTCGTCCCGCCGCTGATGCTCTTCCCGCGGATGCCCCGATCAGCCTTCCCCCCGGCGTGGGAGGCGGTCACCGGGCCCTACTTCGAGGTGCTGGTCGATCAGCAGGGCGCAGTTGAGGCGGTGCGAATGCGCGGTCGCGAACAGCACGACCGGTCCTACTACCAGGTGCGCATGATGCTCTCGGCCGCCAAAGCGTGGCGGTTCCAGCCGGCACAGCTCGAGGGGCGGCCTGTGCGCTACGTCATGCGCGTCGTGCCCGAGGCGTAGCGTGGATCTGCCTGCCGCGCACGCTTCGCTCGTCGCGGCCTTGTACAGGCTACGCAACGCAGACGGCGGGTGGCCGTACTACGTCGGGCAGGAAGAGTCGACTCGAGGCCACGTGCTGGGCGGTGCTCGGCACCGGAGTCTCGCTGAGACCACACCGCTCGCCGGCGTGGATGGACCGAACCGGCTTGCTGGTGGAACCGGCGACCGGCCGAGTGAACTATGCGTTCAACGGGCTCGCGTCTCTCGCTCATGAGCGCAGGGCAACGCGTCGGCTCTCCGATCGCACAGCAATCGCGGTGCACTCGGCGACTCGCGAAGCGCGAGGATCGCCGTCGCCGCCGACATCCGCCAAGACAACTCGCTTCAAGGTTGGCCGTGGGACAGCGGGACGTTCAGCTGGGTAGAGCCAACGGCGTGGTGCATGCTCGCAGTGAAGAAGGCGCGCACAGCGAATGTCGGCAGGCAATGGCCCCACGGATCGCCGACGCCGAAGCCGTCTTGCAGCGACCGGGCGTGTCCAGGCGGCGGCTGGAACTATGGCAACGGCGAGGTGCTACGGGCAGCGGCTGCCAGCCCATGTGCCGCCGACTGCGATCGGAGTCGCTGGCGCTCCAAGACAGGCCACCGAACCGATCGTCGACGACGCCGTCGCGGTTCCTCGAACGACAGGGGCCACCGAGGGTTCAACGACAGCCCTGGCTCTCTCCGCTCTGGCCCTGTCGACGCTCGGCCAGCCGGTCGCGCCATTGGGCAAGCTGTTGGCTGACCACCATGCGCAGGCGGTGAGCTTCGGCAACGTGACGGCGCTTGGGATGGCGGCGTATGCGCTGGACTGCGGATCACCATCGAACAGCCGCGCGCCCTCGACCTTCGCCGGACGCCGCGGGCATGACCCCACGGGTCGACCACTTCAGCCGCCGGACTTTCCTGGCGGCATCGGCCGGTGTCGCGCTCAGCGCCGCAGGATGCCGCCGTCCGCCCGTATCGGCCGGCCGAATTCACGCGTCCCGGCCGAGTCGCCGGTCGTCGCGCTGTCCGCGCCGTCGCTACGACGTCGACTTCGCGGAGCTGATCGGCGCGGGCTTGCGCGAATTGCAGCTCGACGTGCGTGGCAAGCGTGTGCTGCTCAAACCGAACCTGGTCGAGTATCGAACCGGGCACGGTGATCAACACGCACCCACACGTCGTGGTCGGCGCCGCCGTGGCCTTGCCGCCGCGCCGGCGCCCGCGAGGTCGTCGTCGCCGAGGGGCCGGGCCACCGGCGCGACCTCGAGTACCTGCTGTCGAGCACCGGCATGCTGCAGCTCCTGGCCGAGGAGAAGGTGCCGTTCGTCGACCTCAACCACGACGACGTGCACACAGTCGCCGCTGCGCAGTTGGTTCACGGGACTCACGGAATTGGCGCTGCCCCAGGCCGTGCTCGAAGCCGACGTGGTGGTGTCGATGCCCAAGCTGAAGACCCATCACTGGGCCGGCATCACCTGCAGCATGAAGAACCTCTTCGGCGTCGTGCCGGGCGCGGTCTACGGCTGGCCGAAGAACCTGCTGCACTTCCGCGGCATCGACGAGTCGATCCTCGACCTCGTGGCCACCGTGCGACCGCACCTCGCCATCGTCGACGGCGTGGTCGGCATGGAGGGCGACGGACCGATCATGGGCGACGCCAAGCCCGCTGGCGTGGTGCTGATGGGCCGCGACGTCGTCGCCGTAGACGCCAGCGCGGCCCGCGTCATGGGCCTGCGCCCCGAAGGCGTCCGCTATCTGGCCGAGGCGGCGCGCTTTCTTGGCAACCTGGACGTGGCGCGCATTCCGATGCGCGGCGAGCCCCTGGAGCGCTTCGTCACGCCGTTCGACGTATTGCCGGCGTTTGCGGCGCTGCGCGCATGAGCCGGCCGCACTTCCTGGCTCCCGGCGCTTGAAGGGGCCGCGGGCGCGTTGGGGCCTTCGCATCGAGCGATCGGGCGAATGGCTGGCTACCCACGCCGAGATCGCCGGCAGTTCTCGAGTCGCGCCGCCGGGGCCTGCTCGGTCGCGAAGGCTGCCCCCGGGCACGCGCTGGTCATCGCCCCCACGCAGGGCGTACACACCTTCGGGATGCGCTTCCGGATCGATGTCGTCGGCGTGAGTCGCGCCGGCGAGGTCGTCTCCATCCGCAGCAGCGGTGCCGCAGGCGTCGAATCGTGTTCTCCTGGCGCGCGTTCGCTATTGTAGAGCTGGCTGCTGGGGCAATCGACCGATCGGTGCGGCGCTCTCTCGGCGACCGCCTCGTGGTGGTGCCGGGCAGCCGTGATGCCGCAGTCTCGGACATTTGTCCGGCCCCAGGGCAGCTTTTTGGCGACTGCCGACGCGCCGAATGCAAGAGCTGGTCGCAGCTGGCTGCGCGGAAAACCGGCGAATCTGCACAGAAATTCATTACAGTTTTGGGGGGCCCGATCACGGGCACGGCAGTTGCTGTAGGACGGGAGTCGACGGATGGGCAAGCTCGCGCTCAGGCAGATGTCCTGAGCAGGGCACCGCCGACGACGCCGGCCGCGGTTTGGGGGCGCAGCCGACGACATGTCCTCCCCCACCGACTGTCGGAGAGCGCAATGAACCTGCTGAACAGACTGATTCGCGAAGAGGAAGGTCAGGACATCATCGAGTACGTCCTGATCGCGGCGGCCATCTCGGTGATCGCCATTCCGATCGTCCCGGCGATCGGCACCGCCGTGTCGAACGCCTGGGGCAACGTCAACACCCAGGTCCAGGCGATCCCGGGCGCGGCCTCGTAGCGATGCCCGAGGCGCAGGAGGCACCGTGGGATTCCCGGCGTGCACTCCTGCGCCTTCTCTTTTCCGGTTATCAGAATGAGCGCTCGACATGCTGGCTGCTCGACCCGCCTCCTTCGCGACGAGCACGGTCAGGACATCATCGAGTACGTCCTGCTCACCGCGGGCATCGGCATCGTCACGATCGCGACTTGGCCGGGCATCGAGACGGCGATTCGGGTCTCGTACCAGGCGTTGGACGCCAACACGCAGGACATCTGGGAGCCGGACCCGACCCGGCAGGCGGCGGGTCATGACCGGGTTCCACGCGGTGGCGGTTGCCGTCGGCATTGCCGCCTGTGTCACCGACGTCACCTGGCGCAAGGTGCCCAACTGGCTCACCGGGGCCGCCGTATTGCGCCGGCCTGCTCGCCCACCTGTCGCTCCCGGCGGCCAAGGGCTCGCTGTCGCTGCAATCGCCGGCCTGCCGTCGGTCTTGCGGTCTTCTTTCCCTTCTTCGCCCTGGGCGGCATGGGCGGCGGCGACGTGAAGCTGATGGCCGCACTGGGCACCTGGGTCGGATGGTCGACGATCGTGTGGACCGCCCTGTACGCCGCTGTCGCGGGCGGCGTGCTGGGCCTCGTGGTCGGCCTCTGCGCACGGCTATCTGCGGCAGGCGTTCTCGAACATCGGCGGACTGTTGCTGTTCTGGTCGGCCCAGGGCGTCCGGCCCATGCCGGCGCTCACGCTCGAGCACGGGCACGGGCCTCGGCTTCCCTACGCACTTCCCATCTTCGTGGGCCTGGTGGCGGCACTATGGCTACAGTGACCCGACGCGCGCGGTGGCACTCCGAACGGGGCGCCGAACTGATCGAGATGGTGGTGGTGCTGCCGCTGCTGCTGCTGGTGCTGTTCGGCATCATCGATTTCGGCTTCATGTTCCAGCGTTATGTGGTGTTGACCAACGCGGCGATGGAAGGGGCCCGCGTCGGGATCCTGCCCGGCTACGACACCGGCGATGCGGAAGACCCGGGCCGAGATCGTATGCCGACCAACGGCGGCATTGCCGGCACTGGTCAACGCGGTCGGCGTCGAACACGTGCACTCTGACCGAGCCGGGTGGCAGCACCGTGGCCGGCGTCCAGGTCACCGTGACTCACATCTACAGCTACGACTACATCGGACCGATCTTGTCGATCTTCGGTGGCTCGTTCGGGTCGGTGACCCTGACGGCACGCGCCATCATGCGCAGACAAAGCTCGGTCCTGAATCGCGGACGAGAGCTTCCATGTCACGCAGACACGCACGATCCTCGTTCTCGCCCTGTCGCTGCTCGTCGCCGGCGCCGCCAGCTTCCTGGTGTTGCGGCAGGTGCAGAACATCCCGGTGCGCGAGGTAGAGGTCAGCAACTATCAGGTGGCCGTGGCCGCCAAGGCGCTGCCGATGGGCAGCCTGCTGATCGCCCGACCGACGTGAAACTCGTGGCCTGGCCGCAGTCCAGTCCCGTAGCGGGAGCCTACACGCGCGTCGAGGACGTCATGAATCGTGGCCTGCGTCGCGCCGGTGGTCGAGAACGAACCGCTGACCGCCTCCAAGGTGGCGTCGCTCGAGTCCGGCGCCGGCCTGCCCCCGATCATCACGCCAGGCATGCGCGCGATCTCGCTGAAGGTGGACGAGGTCGATCGGCGTCGCCGGATTCGTCGTCCCTGGCGCCAAAGTCGACGTCGTGATGACGATCAACCAGCCAGGAGCAGCCGTCTCGCGCATCGTCGTGACCAACCTGCATGGTGCTCGCCGCCGGCACCCGTATCGACCAGGAGCAGGCGCGCGACGGCAAGCCGATGCCGACCACGGTAGTCACGCTGCTCGTCTCGCCCGAGGACGCCGAGAAGATCTCGCTCGCCGCGTCGGTGGGCAGGATAACGCTCACGCTGCGCAATCCGCTCGACGTCGAGCCGACGCAGACCAGCGGCACGCGGGTCGCCAGCCTGATGGGCATGCCGGCGCCGCCTCCTCCGGCCCCGAAGGCCGTCTCGCGCCCGCGGCCAACGGCCGAACGGCCGGTCGCGGCGGCGCCGCAGCCGGCGCCCCAGATTTACACGGTAGAGACGATTCGTGCGGCGAAGCGCACGGCGGAGGTAGTGCGATGAGTGGGGGACGGTTGATACGTCGCGTGATCGTGGCGCATTGCTGGTTGCGGCGCGTGCTCGGCCAGAACGGGCTCGCCGCTCAGAACCAGGGCGACCAGACCAGATCCCCGAACGCGTGGTGTTGACGGCCGGACGCTCCACGGTCCTGCTCACGGAGTTTGACATCACCCGCATCGCCGTCACCAACCCGGCAGTCGCCGACGCCGTGGTCGTGAAGCCGCGTGAAATCCTCGTCGATGGCAAGGGCGCGGGCACCGTCAGCCTGATCGTCTGGGGCGCCGACACCCGCAAGCACTACGACGTCGTCGTCGATCCTGGCGTGACCAACCTGCAGCAGAACTTCCAGCAGCTGTTCCCCGGCGAAGACATCAACGTGGCGGTCACCGACGAGGCCGTGATCCTGTCGGGGTCGGTGTCGAGCAACGACGTCATGCTCCGCGCCGGCGAACTGGCCAAGGCGGCGATGTCGAAGCTCTCGGTGATGAACATGCTGGCGTTGCCGAGCGGCTCGCCGAGCAAGCAGGTGATGTTGCAGGTGCGTTTCGCCGAAGTGAACCGGAACGCCTTGCAGCAGTCGGGACTGGCGTTGTTCGCCAATCGCTCCGACGTCGCCGGCCGGGTGACGACCGGGCAGTTCCCGTCCCCGGACTTGGACGGCAACGTCACCGAGTTCACCGATTTCCTCAATATCTTCCTGTTCTCCAGGACCCAGGGCATCGGCGGCGTGCTCAAGGCGTTGCAGGGCCGAGGGTTCCTGCAGAGCCTCGCTGAACCGAATCTGATCGCCTACAACGGCCAGGAGGCCAGCTTCCTGGCCGGCGGCGAGATTCCGATTCCCCTCGTCAGCGGCCTTGGCCAGATGAGCATCCAGTACAAGGAGTTCGGCGTACGGCTCAACTTCACGCCAACCATCGCCGGTGACGTGATCAGGTTGAAGCTGCGCCCCGAGGTCAGCACGCTGGACTTCACCAACGGCATCCTGCTGTCGGGCTTCCGGATCCCGGCGTTGAACACGAGACGAGCGGAGACCGACGTGGAATTGCGCGATGGGCAGTCGTTCGCGATCGCCGGGCTGCTGAACAACCTGTCGCAGACCGACCGCCAGGCGATTCCGTGGCTGAGCCGCGTGCCGATCATCGGCACGCTTGTTCAAGAGCCGCAGCGTGCGTGCCGAGCAGACGGAACTCATGGTGCTGGTCACCCCGCGGCTCGTGCGCGCGCTCGACCCCGATGAGGTGCCAACGCTGCCCGTTCGGCCGGGTGCCTTCATCAACCCGGCGGACAACGAGAACGAAGGTGTTCCCGGCGACGACGCCAGCGACCGCCCGGGGCTGCAAGACGCCCCGCCGCCGCCGACCCGCCGTCCGCCACCGCCGCCGCCTGGCGCGACGCCTCCGCGGCCGCCGGGTCGATAACCAAGTCGCATCGGGGATCGGAGGTCACATGCCTACCACGCACTATGAGGCGTCGCCGCTTCGGAGGGACGCCGAGCGCGGCGCGGTGCTAATCCACGTCGTCGTCGCGATGATTGGATTACTTGGGTTCAGCGGCTTCGTCATCGACTACGGGATCCTGTGGTCGGCGCGCCGGCAAGCGCAGAACTCCGCCGATGCGGCGGCGATTGCCGCGGCAATTTCGCTGGGGTACGTGGACTACCAGGATCAGGGGCGGGCCCGTGCCGCGGCGATTGCTGCGGCAACCAATAGCGCCGTCTGGGGCGAGCCGCCACACATCACCGACGCCGACGTGACGTTCCCGGCCTGCCCTCCCGGTGCACCGCCCGACGGCCTCTGCGTGCGCGCCGATGTCTATCGAGACCAGGATCACAATAACCCCTTGCCGACGTTTTTCACCCAGCTGGTCGGCGTGATGGATCAGGGCGTGAGAGCAACGGCCACTGCCGAGGTACGTCTTCGGCTAGTCGCCACGTGCATCAAGCCGTTTGCGATCCCGGACAAGTGGGACGAGCACCGACCGATCACCAAGGAGTGGGAGCCGACGGACACGTTCGAGCGGTTCCTCAAGGGAACACTGCTCGTCCCGGCCGACATCTACCGGCCACTTACGACCTGGGCCCGAACGATCCCGGCTCCGGCTACGACACGACGCCTTCGGCGCCGGGGCCGACCGCGTCGGACTACGGCAAGATGGTCACCATCAAACCGTCGCATGGGCGGCAACGCCTGGAGTCTGGCTTCTACGCGCTCGTCAGGCTCGGAGGCGACGAGGGCGAGGCCGACATCATCGACAACATCCTGGGGTGCAACGACGCCGAAGTGGGTCCTGGCACCGTGTTGCCAGTGGAACCCGGTGGCCGCCCAGGCCCGACGGCGAGGGCGGTCCAGGAACTCATCGACAGGGATTTGGACGCCGAGTGGACCACCGACCCGGACCGGCGGCGCGCGGGCCCATTCGGCGGCGTAGTCGATAGCAACTACGGAGTCAGCCCGCGAGTCATCCCGATCGCAGTGTTCAATCCCAACGTCTGGGATGCCGACCCGGGCGGTGGACCGGGCGGACCCGGTCCGACGAACGAAGGGCCGAATACCGTGATCGTTACGCAAGTCATCGGTATCTTCCTGGAGAGCACACAGGGCAACGAAATTACCGGGCGAATCATGCCGTACCCCGGCGACCGGGTTCGTCGGCACCGGCGGACTCCCCGGCGAAGCAAACGTCATCAACATCATTCTGGTCAGGTAAGCGCCGCCGTGTCCCTGTCAATCACGCTCATCGAATCGTCGGACCGCGAGCTCCTGGTGGCACTGCGCACCCGGGGCTACCGCGTGTACGAAACGTCGGTGGCGGAAGTTGCCAGCGTCCACCCCACCGGGTCGAAGGGCCCGGACCTGTTCCTCGTCGACGCACGCGCGCACGGCGCGCTCCCGCGCGACCTGGGTAGCCTGAAGCGGCAGTTACCCGGCTGCCGCATTCGTCGTGCTGGCCAAGTCGCTGGACCCGACCGCCATGCTCGATGCGATGCGGCTCGGTATCACGGAATGGCTGCCCGAGCCGGTCGCGGCGGCAGAACTCGACGCCGCGATTCAGCGGGTGACCCGGCCCGCCAGCGCAGCCAATGTGCGCGGTCGCTCTTTTGCCGTAGTCGGTGGCAAGGGCGGCGTCGGCTGCACCACCATCGCCGTCAACCTGGCCACGGCGATCCGTAACGCTACGCAAGGAACCCACGCTGCTGCTCGATTTGCACTTGGCGCAGGGCGACACCTCAGTGTTTCTCGGCGTCGAGCCGAAGTTCACGGTGATCGATGCCCTGGAGAACATCCATCGGCTCGACGACACCGTATTTCAAAGGACTGGTTACGCCCACGCCAGCCGGCCTGGACCTGCTCGCTTCCGCCAATCGCACGGTGATCGGGTCGATCGACGTGCTCCGCGTGCAGGCCCTGCTCGACTTCGTGAGTTCAGTGTACCCGTGGGTGATTATCGATTGCCCGCGGTCGGATCCGGCGGTGCTGGATGCCCTCGAAGTGGCCTCGATGGTGGTGATCGTCGCCAATCAGGAGATGGCCACGTTGCGCAGCACCAGCCGCTTGGCCGCGCTCCTGCGCCAGCGGTGCACCGCCGGCCGCGTCAAGCTGGCCATCAACCGGTTCGACAACGACTCGGAGATCAGCCGCAAGGACGTTGAGCGAGTTCTCGGCGGAACGATTGCTTACACGTTCCCGAGCGACTACCGTGCGGCCGTCGCCGCGCTGAACAAGGGCGAGCCGGTGATCAACGGCCAGGCTGGCCGGCTGGCGGCGAGCTTCGACGAAGCGGCCCGCGATGTGGCAGGGTTGCCCGCCGCCACGCGCGAAGCTGTAAAGAGTGGCCTCTTCGGTCGCCTCGGCGGGCGCCGATAAGACTGGTAGAGGTCCCAGGAGAATCATGGCAATTCCAGAGCGTGCGCGGGTGGCGTCGGGCGGCAACGTGGTGGACGTCCGCCAAGCCCATTACCAGGACAGCAAGGAGCGAATTCACCGCGCGCTGCTGAACCGGCTGAACCTCGAGCGCCTGAACCGCGTCGGCCGTGCCCAGGCCGAGCCGGAAATCCGCGGTCTGATCATGACGCTGCTCGATAGCGAGTCGAGCAACGTGCCGCTCAGCATGTCGGAGCGCGAAGCGCTCATCACCGACGTGTTCCACGAGCTGTTCGGCCTGGGCCCGCTCGAGGCCCTGCTGGCCGACGGCTCGGTGTCGGACATCCTGGTGAACCGCTTCGACCAGATCTACGTGGAACGCGAAGGCCGGCTCGAGCCGAGCCCGCTGGTGTTCAAAGACGATCAGCACCTGCTGCGCATCATCGAGCGCATCGTCAGCTCGGTCGGCCGCCGCATCGACGAATCGAGCCCGATGGTCGACGCCCGGCTCGAAGATGGCTCGCGCGTGAACGCGATCATCCCGCCGCTGGCACTCGATGGGCCGGTGCTGTCGATTCGCCGCTTCCGCACCGACCGCCTCGGCGCCCGCGACCTGGTCGAGCGCCAGTCGTTGACCCAGCCGATGCTCGAGTTCCTGCGCGGCGCGGTCGGCTCCCGGCTCAACATCCTGATCTCGGGCGGCACCGGCGCCGGCAAGACGACGTTCCTCAACGTGCTCTCGGGCTTCATCTCCGACCGCGAGCGCATCGTCACCATCGAAGACGCCGCCGAATTGATGCTGCGGCAGCGCCACGTGGTGCGGCTGGAGACGCGTCCGGCCAACATCGAAGGCAAGGGCCAGGTGGCACAGCGGCAGCTGGTGATCAACGCCTTGCGTATGCGTCCCGACCGCATCGTGGTCGGCGAGGTCCGTGGCGAAGAAGCGCTCGACATGCTGCAGGCCATGAACACCGGCCACGACGGCAGCTTGACCACGATTCACGCCAACAGCCCGCGCGACGCGCTCTACCGCCTCGACACGATGGTGGCGATGGCCAACCTGAACATCCCGGAGAAGGCCATCCGCCAGCAGGTGGCGTCAGCCATCAACGTCGTGGCGCAGCTCACTCGCCTGTCGGACGGACGGCGGCGCGTCACCGCGATCAGCGAGATCACCGGCATGGAGCAGGGCGTGATTACCATGCAGGACATCTTCCTGTTCGAGCGCACTGGCATTTCGGCCGAAGGGCGCGTCGAGGGCCACTTCCGCGCCACCGGCATCAGGCCGAAGTGCGCGCAGCAGCTGGCGCAGGCCGGGTTCACCATGGCTCCGGAGTTGTTCGAGCACCGGCTGGTGGTGAGTTAGAGGCACCATGGTCTTCGCCTCTCGCGACATTCGCCTTGTGCATGGCCGTGATCCTCGGGCCTGTACTGGGTGCTGATCGTGCGGCCCGAGAGTGAGCAGGCGAAAGCCGTCACATCTCGGCTGGGCCGCATCGACTCGTCCGGCGGATCAAGACCGCCGGCGTCGCCACCGCCGCCACGCGCTTCAGTTCAGTGCCGGCGATTGAAGCGCTGCTCAAGCGTCACGCCGGATTCACCAACTCGGTCCAGAGCATGCTGGTCGAGGCCGGGCTGTCGATGTCGGTCGGGGTGTTCCTGTCGCTCTGCTTCGCGTGCGCTGCGCTGGGCTGGGCGGCTCGGGATGCTGGGCCTGCAGCTCCTGTTCGCTGGCGTGTTCTTCGCGTGTTTGCGCGGCCTCGCCCCATACCTGGTCGTCGACTACAAGCGCACCAAGCGGCTGCAGCATTTTCGAGGAGCAGTTTCCCGAAGCCATCGACCTCATCGCCCGTTCGCTGCGCGCCGGCCACGCCTTCACCACCGGGCCTGGGCATCGCCGCCGAGGAGCTGAAGGCTCCGGTCGGCACCGAGTTCAAACGCGTCTACGACCAGCAGAACTTCGGCATGTCGATGCAGGAAGCGCTGCGGGCGATGGCGCTGCGTGTGCCGGTGCTCGACGCGCGCTTCTTCGTCACCGCGGTACTGACCCAGCGCGAATCGGGCGGCAACCTCGCCGAGGTGCTCGACAACCTGTCATCGGTGATGCGCGAACGCTTCAAGGTGAAGCGGCAGATCCGCGTGATCTCGGCGCACGGTCGCCTCAGCGGCTGGATCCTGTCGCTGGTGCCGCCGAGCCTGGCGGGGTTCCTGTTCTTCATCCAGCCGAACTTCATGCGCATCCTCGTCGATGACCCAATCGGCATCCGGCTGGTCATGGCCGGCGATCGTCCTGCAGTTGCTCGGCACCTACATCATCTCGCGCACTGGTGAAGATCGAGTACTGAGCCATGGACCTGCAGCTCACCGCGATGTTAGTCGTGCTGTTCGTCTCGGTGGCGACCGCTGCCGGGGCCGCGCTCTGGCTGCTCACCGACCCGCAGCCGACGCGTCGCCGCCTGTCGCGAGGTGGCGGGCGGTGCCGGCGGCACGCCGCCTACCGATCGGTGCTCGGCGACGTCCCCAGCGCGTTGGCTAAGCGGGCCCGCGTCGTTCGTGCCCAAGTCGCCGAAGGAGATGAGCCGCGTCCAGCGGATGATGGCGCCAGCGGGCTATCACGGCGACTGGCCGGCCTTGCTCTTCGTGTTCGTACAGCTGGCGCTGCCGGCCGTGGTGTTCTTGACCGGCCTTGCTTCTACGGCCGCGGTTCGGCGCTCATCTTCTGTCGGACTGGCGGCGCTGCTCGCCTATTTCATGCCCAACCTCTGGCTTGGCCGCCAGATCGAGCGGCGCCGCACCGAAATTCGCAACGGCCTGCCCGACGCCATCGACCTGATGATCGTCTGCATCGAGGCCGGCTCGGGCCTCGACCAGGCGTTGGCTGCGGGTCGCCGAGGAGCTGGGGATCGCCTATCCGGCGCTCACCAAGGAACTCGACCTGATCTCGGCCGAGATGCGCGCCGGCAAGCCCCGTATCGAGGCGTTCAAGAACTTCGCCGAGCGCACCAAGGTGGACGACGTGCGATCGCTCGTGGCGATGATGGTCCAGACCGACCGCTTCGGCACCAGCCTCGGCCAGGCGCTGCGCACGCACGCCGAGACGTCGCGCACCAAGCGCCGTCAGCGGGCCGAGGAAAAGGCCGCCAAGCTCGGCGTCAAGCTGCTCTTTCCGCTGGTGTTCTGTCTGTTCCCGGCGTTCTATCTCGTTGTGCTGGGGCCGTCGATGCTGCGCATCTTCCGCCAGCTCGTCTGGGGCGGATTTGGGCGGTGACGGCTGTGGTGTCGTCGTAATGCAGTTGACTCTAGGAGGAACCGTGGAGACTTGGCAGATCATCATGTACGTCATCGGCGCCGTGCTGCTCGTGCTCTACTTCAAGCGGCGCAGCGACCGGATGAGCCGCGGCGAGTAGCCGCCGAGTCGGATGCGGTCGTGTCCAGCAGCCGCGCGATCATCGGCGCGATGATCCTGCTGTTGGCCACGACCGCTTGTGCGCCGCGCGAGCGGACGATGGCGAGCCGCTTCGTCACGCAGGGCCAGCCCACGATCGACGTGGGCGGCGTCGAGACGCCGGTGTTCGGCCGCCCGCTCACCAAGGCTGAAGCGGCGCAGATGCCGGCCCCGGAGCCGCTGCGTTCGGTCGCCGATGCGCGCGTTCCAGCAACCTCAGCACGCTCGAAGCCAGCTCGCCGGCGTTGCAGCGGGCCCTGCTCGCGCTCAGCCTGCAGCCCTCGACCCAGCGCTACCTCGAAGTGGCGGCCGCCTACCGCGCAGGCCGGCGTGCGCGACAAGGCCTTCGACTACCTGAGCGAGGGCGTGCGCCGCGATCCCGACGGCGCCGCGCTGCACGACGCCCTGGCCCGCGCCTGGCGCGACTGGGGCTTCCCCGAACGCGGCCTGACCGCCGCGCACCGGGCCGTCGTACTACGCTCCCCAGTCGGCCGAGGCCCGCAACACTCTGGGCACCGTGCTGTGGGCTCTGGGCCAGCGCAGCCGAGGCGCGACAGGCGTTCGAACAGGCCGCCGACCTCGAACCCGCTTGCCTGGTATGCCTGGCGCAACCTCTGTGAAGCGGCGATGAGCCGAAGGCCGGACCAAAGATGCCACGACGCTGTGCCGGCAGGCGACGGCGCTGCCGCAAGGCGGCTGTGGAGGCCTGCACGATGAGAACCGAGAGCATTGGCCGTCGACGCAGCGTGATGCCCGCCGGCCCCGCGCACTCTCGACGAGGCCGGGCTGTCGTTCGACAGCGTGATGCAGCTGGTCGTCAAGCTGCTGCACCTGGCCGGCGAGCTGAGCGGCGCCGAGCTCGGCGAGCGCCTCGGCTTGCGCTACTCGGTGCTCGAGCCGGTCCTCCACCACCTGCGCACCAGCTACCTGTGCGAGGTGTCGGGCGGCGGACTGGTCGGCGGCCCGTCGTTCATCTATCAGCGTGACCGATGCCGGCCGGACCCGCGCCATGCTCTTCCTCGAGCACAACCGCTACGTCGGCGTGGCGCCGGTGCCGTTCCGCCAGTACGAGCGCTACATGCGCAGCTTCGACGAGCAGGTGTCGCGCAGCGTCACCCGCGCGCAGGTGCAGCAGGCGCTGTCGCACCTCGTGCTCAGCGACCGGGTCATCGACCAGCTCGGTCCGGCCGTGAACGGCGGCCACTCGCTGTTCGTCTACGGCCCGCCCGGCAACGGCAAGACGGTGATCGCGCAGGGCGTGAAGAACCTGCTCGAAGGCGACATCGCCGTGCCGCACGCCATCGAGCAGGACGGCCATCTGGTGCAGGTCTACGACCCGGTCATCCACGAGACGCGGCCGCAGCTCGTCTCCGACGACCTCGACACCGGCGACCCGCCCGATGGCCGCTGGCTGCGCTGCCGCCGCCCCCTGGTCACCGTCGGCGGCGAGCTGATGATGACCTCGCTGGAGCTCGCCTTCGACAGCGTCGTCGGGCTTCTACCGCGCGCCGATTCAGCTCGCCGCCAACGGCGGCGTGCTGGTGATCGACGACTTCGGCCGCCAGCGCTGCTCGGTGGTCGAGCTGCTCAACCGCTGGATCACCCCGCTCGAGAGCCGCACCGACTACCTGACGCTCACGTCCGGACAGAAGCTGCCGGTGCCCTTCGTCGTGCTCGTGGTTCTCGCCACCAACATCAAGCCGGCCGATCTCGTCGACGAGGCGTTCCTGCGCCGCATCCACTACAAGGTGTTCGCCGAGAACCCGACGGTGTCGGACTTCAAGCAGATCTTCTACCGCTGCTGCCGCGAGCGCGGCGTCGACTACGACGAGACTGTCGTCGACCATCTGGTCACGCAGTACCTTCCGCCAGCGTGGCATTGCCCTGCGCGGCTGCCAGCCGCGCGACCTCATCGACCATGCCCTGGCGCTCGCCGACTACCTGGGCGAGCCCCGCCAGCTCACCGACAAGCTGCTGCACGGCGCCTGCGAAAGCTACTTCCTCGACGACCAGGTCGCGCGCGCCCCGATCACCTGATGGCCGTCCCGCGCCGCCTCCTCGCCTGCGCCGCCGTGGCGGCTCTGTGCGGCGCCGTCGCGTGCGGCGCAGCCGGCCGACCGCTGCACGACGGTCCGCATCACCTCGCCGCTCGGCCGCACCGGCGTGCCCGGGGTGATCCGCGTCGTCGCCCAGGTGCAGACGCCGGTCGACGGCGGCGTGCTGCCGGTGCGCTTCTTCGTCGACGACGCGCCGATCGGCGCCGACGACGACGGCCCGCCCTATGCCGTGGAGTGGACCGACGAGAACCCGTACGAGGCGCGTGAGATCCGCGTCGACGTCGAGCCGACGCCCGGCGTCGTCGTCAGCGACACGGTGACCCTGCCGCCGCTCGAGATCCTCGAGGAGACCAGCGTGTCGTCGGTGCTGGTCGAAGCCACCGTGCAGGACAAGGACGGCCGCTACGTCTCGTGGCTCGAGAAGGGCGACTTCTCGATCACCGAGGACGGCGTGGCGCAGGCGCTCGACCTGGTGCAGCTGCAGGACATCCCGACCACCTTCACGCTGCTCATCGACAGCAGCCAGAGCCTGAACCGGCGGATGGAGATGGTGAAGGCCGCGGCCAGGCGGCTGGCCTCCGAGCTGCGCAAGGGCGACCGGGTGATCGTCGCGCCGTTCCGCACTGCGGTCGAATCGACCACCGGCCCGACCGACGACGGGCCGACCATCGCCGACGCGATCGCCGCCATCCGCTCGCGCGGCGGCACCGCGATCCTCGACGCGCTGACCACCCTGCCCGAGATGTTCAGCGCCGTCGAGGGCCGCCATGTCGTGATCCTGCTGACCGACGGCTACGACGAGAACAGCAGCACCACCTACGACGACGCCATCCGGGCGCTGCAGCGCCTCCAGGCCACCGTCTACGTCGTCGGCATCGGCGGCGTCGCCGGCATCTCGCTCAAGGGCGAGACGCTGCTGCGCCGCATCGCCAGCGCAGATGGGCGGCCGGGCCTTCTTCCCCAACCGCGAGGACCAGCTCCCCAACGTGCACGCCACCGTGGCCGCCGACGCCTTCCGCCGCTACCTGCTGAGCTACACGCCGAAGAACCAGGAGGCTGACGGCACGTTCCGCACGATCGGCCTCGCCATCGCCAATCCCGGAGTTCCGGATCCGCACCCGCGAGGGCTACTTCGCGCCCAAGCCGCCGCCGGTCAAGCCGACCATCGAGTTCGGCGCCGTCGACGCCGCGCGCGGCGCCGCGAGTCTGTCGGCCGACGACCTGGTCGTCGTCGAAGACGGCGTCATCCAGAAGGTCGAGTCGTTCCAGGAAGCCGTGGCGCCGATGGCCATCGCCCTGGTGATGGACACCAGCGGCAGCATGCGGCGGGCGATGGACACCGCCAAGCAGGCGGCACGGTCGTTCGTCACGGCGCTGCGTCCCGCCGATCCGCTGGCGCTGGTCCGCTTCTCCGACAAGGTCGTGTTCGAGCACGAGCTCTCGGATCGGCGCCAGACCACCCTCGACGCCATCGACCGGCTCGAGGCCAACGGCGGCACTGCCCTGTTCGACGCGCTCTACGATTCGATGTCGTACCTGAAGAAGCGCGAGGGCCGCCGCGCCATCGTGCTGCTCTCGGACGGCCGCGACGAGAACAACCCCGGCACCGCGCCCGGCAGCGTCCACACCGTGGCCGACGCGCTGGCGATGGTGCGCGAGTCCGATACGACGGTCTACGCGATCGGGCTCGGAGCCAACGTCGATCGTGCCGGCGCTCGAACAGCTGGCCGCTGCGCTCCGGGCGGCGCGGCCACCTTCCCGGCCGACGCCAGCGAGCTCGAGGCCGAGTTCACGCGCGTGCTCGACGAGCTGCGGCGGCGCTATGTCGTCGGCTACACCTCGACCAACTCGAAGCGCGACGGCGGCTGGCGCCAGGTCGTGGTCGGCGCCCGGCAGCCCGGGATCACCATCAGGAGTGCGGGCGGCTATTTCGCCCCAATCGCGGCCCGGCCGCCACAGGGGGACCGATGAAGATCGGCGGACACAACGAGTTCTGGATGGTGATCGGACCTGTGATCGCCGTGGTGCTGGTGGCGACCTTCACCATGGGCGGCCCGGACGACATGATCCGCCTGGCCGAGCGGTTCGCCAACGAGGGCTGGGACGCGATCGTCCGGACCTTCCGGCGCTAGCGGTCAACGCCGCTTCAGCAGCTCGAGGAACTCCATCCGCGTGCGGGCGTCGTCGTGGAAGACGCCCAGCATGGCGCTCGTCGTCGGTGGTCGACGCCTGCTTCTCCACCCCCCGCATCGCCATGCACAGGTGGGTGCCCTCGCAGACCACGGCCACGCCCAGCGGCGTCACCGCCTCGCGGAGGGTCTCGGCGATCTGATTGGTCATCCGCTCCTGCAGCTGCAGCCGTCGCGCGAACATGTCGACCAGCCGCGGCATCTTGCTCAGTCCGACCACCCGGCCGTTGGGGATGTAGGCGACGTGACACTTGCCGAAGAACGGCAGCAGATGATGTTCGCATAGACTGTAGAAGTCGATGTCGCGCACGATCACCATCTCGTTGTAGTCGACCGAGAACAGCGCGCCGTTCAACACCTCCGCCACGTTGGTGCGGTAACCGCTGGTGAGGTATTCCATGGCTCGCGCCACACGTCCCGGCGTCTTCACGAGCCCTTCGCGGGTCGGGTCCTCGCCGACCTCGACGAGGAGGCGGGTGATCAGATCCTGCATCGCCGTATCATACCTTGCGCTGATCGTGGCTCTGGGCGGCCGCATCACGCGGTTGGACGCACAGGCGGTGCAGGGCGATCCCGACGAGCTCTATCGCGATCGCGAACAGCACGCCAGCGCCGTGGCCGCCGAGCGGATCTGGAGCGAGCGCCTGGCCGCCGACGCCAAGGACTTCGCGTCGGCGTGGAAGCTGGCGCGGCTGCGCTACTGGCTCGGGACCAACGGTCCGGCCACGACCGACGAGAAGAAGCGGATTCTCGAGCGCGGCATCGAGGCCGGCCGCGCCGCCGCGGCTGCCATGCCCGAGCGCACCTGACGGCTACTTCTGGATGGCGGCAAACATGGGGGCGCTGGCCGACGCCCACGGGCTGCGTCAGGGCATGAGCTACCGCTCGCCGATTCGCGAGGGCTTGGAGACGGCCCTGCGGATTGATCCGGCGTTTCTCGACGGGTCGCCCGACCGCGCCCTGGGGCGCTGGTACTTCAAGGTGCCGGGGTTCTTCGGTGGCGACATGCGCAAGTCGGAGCAGCATCTGCGCAAGGCGCTGACCTACAAGGCCGACAGCATCATCTCGTTGCTGTTCCTTGCCGAGACGCTGATCGAACTTGATCGCAAGACCGAAGCGCGAGCGGCGCTCGATGCCGCGCTCGCTGCGCCGGTCGATCCCGAATGGACTCCGGAAGACACGCGGTTCAAGGCCCAGGCGCGCCGGCTGCTGACGACGCTGCGGTGACGCGATCCAGGCGGTGCACGCCTGGTGTAAGGTGTGCGCCATGTCCACGCTGACCCGCCGCGCCTTCGGCGCCTCCCTCGTTGCCGGCGCCGCCGCCAGCCGCTCATCGCTGCGGCTGGTCGCCGCACAGCGCCCGGCCACGCCCACCGACCTGGCCTGGCTGTCGCTCACCGAAGCCGCCGAGCTCGTCAAGGCGCGCCAGGTGTCGCCGACCGAGCTGGTGACGGCCTGCCTCGAGCGCATCACCACCTACAACCCCAAGCTGAACGCGTTCATCACCGTCACCGCTGACGCCGCGCTCGCCCGAGCCAAGGCCCTCGAAGCCGATCAGCGGGCCGGCACCGTCCGCGGGCCGCTGCACGGCGTGCCGATCGCGCTCAAGGACAACATCGACACGGCCGGCATCAGGACCACCGCGGCCAGCGCGGTGTTCGACGACCGCGTGCCCGGCGAGGACGCCGAAGTCGCGCGCCGCCTGACCGCCGCCGGCGCCATCGTGCTCGGCAAGCTCAACCTGCACGAGTTCGCCAACGGCGGCACCTCGGCGACCAGCTACTACGGCCCGGTGCGGAATCCGTGGGCCCTCGATCGCAATCCGGGCGGGTCGTCGGGCGGGTCGGCGTCGGCCGTCTCGGCGGCCCTGTGCTACGGCGCGCTCGGCACCGACACCGGCGGTTCGATTCGCACCCCGGCGTCGTACTGCAGCATCGTCGGGTTGAAGCCGACCTACGGCCTGGTCTCGATCCGCGGCATCATCCCGCTGGTGCTGTCGCTCGACCACTGCGGGCCGATGACGCGCACGGTGGCCGACGCGGCCGTGATGCTGCAGGCGCTGGCCGGCTACGACCGGCTCGACATCGCCAGCGTGGAGCACCCGGCCGAGAACTACGTGGCCGCCCTCGCCGCCCCGGTCAAGGGCCTGCGCGTCGGCGTGGCCCGCGCGCCCTTCTTCGATCACCTCGATGCCGACGTGGCGACGGCGACGGAGGCGGCGCTGAAGACGATCGCCGTCGCTCACCCGCAGCATGAGCGACGTGGTGCTGCCGACGACCCGCGACGTCAGCCTGAACGGCGAGATGTACGCCTGGCACGAGGCGCTCTTCACGCAGATGGCCGGACGCTACCAGATCCCGACCCGCAGGAACCTGCAGACCGGCAACAACACCAAGACCGCCGACTACATTCGCGGCCGCTGGGCACTCGAGGCGCTTCGCCGCCGCATCGACGACAGCTTCCAGGACGTCGACGTCGTCGTCCTGCCGACGCGCCGCCACACGCCCGCGCACCGTCGACGCGGCGCTGCAGCGCGAGGAGACCGACGTGCCGCGCAACCCCGAGCTCGAGAACACCGGCCAGTTCAACGTCTACGGCATCCCGGCGATCTCGGTGCCATGCGGATTCACCGCCGCCGGCTTGCCGGTCGGGCTGATGATTGCCGGCCCGCGCTTCTCGGAAGGCCGCGTCCTCGCCCTCGCCCGCGCCTTCGAGCAGGCCACCGAGTGGCACACGAAGCGTCCGCCGCTGACCCCGGACACGCCGGTGCCGCCGCTGGCGAAAACCACGTCTAGCGGCTAGCGGCTCGCGGCTAGCGGCTAGACCCGAGTCGTCGAGCTTCGAAGAACCGCATAAGCGCGGCAGACTAGCACTGGCAGCTTGACAGCGCATTCCCGAGCCGCTAGACCGCTAGTCCCTAGCCGCTGCAGGCGTCGTAGCTGTAAAAGCCCTTCCCGCTTTCTTCCCGAGATGGCCGGCCAGCACCATCCGCTTCAGCAGCGGCGGCGGCGCGAAGCGGGTCTCGCGGAACTCGTCGAACAGGATGTTGGCGATGAAGTAGGTGGTGTCGAGGCCGACGAAGTCGAGCAGCGTGAAAGGGCCCATCGGGTAGCCGCAGCCCAGCGTCATGCCCTTGTCGATGTCCTCGACCGTGCCGAGGCCCTCCTCCACGCAGCGGATGGCGTCGAGGAGATATGGCACCAGCAGCCGATTGACGATGAAGCCGCCGCGGTCGGGCGCGCTGATCGGCTCCTTGCCGATGGCCGTGGCGAACGCGGTCAGCGCCTCGTGCGTGGCCTGACTGGTGGTGAGGGCGCGAATCACCTCGACCAGCTTCATCAGCGGCACCGGGTTGAAGAAATGCAGCCCGCCGAACTTGTCGGGCCGCTTCGTGCTCGCGGCCAGTTCGGTGACGCACAGCGACGACGTATTCGACGCCAGCAAGCAGTCGGGACCGACCACTGCCTCGACCTGCGCGTAGGCCTGCCGCTTGGCCTCGACGTTCTCGACGATCGCCTCGATCACCAGGTCGCACGCGGCCAGGTCGGCGTACGACGTCGTGCCGGACAGTCGGCCGAGGATCTCGGCCTTGGCCGCCGCGGTCATCTTGCCTTTGGTCACGCCGCCCTCGAGGAACTTGTCGATGCGGGCCAGCCCCTTCGCCAATGCGCCCTCGTTCACCTCGAGCACGACGGTGCGAAACCCGGCCGCTGCCGCGACCTGCGCGATCCCCGCCCCCATCAACCCACAGCCAAGCACGCCGACAGTCTTGATTGCCATCGCTCCCGTCCCCCGGCGGAGCTGAAGCTCCGCCCTACGACGTAGGCGGCAATTCAGTGCCGCCAGCGGTCCCTACTGAATCGACTCGATGATCATCGCAATCCCCTGCCCGCCGCCGATGCAGGCCGAGGCCACGCCGTAGGTCTTCTTCCGCCGGCGCAGCTCGAGGGCCAACGTCAGCAGCAGCCGGGCGCCGCTGGCGCCGAGCGGATGGCCGAGCGCGATGGCCCCGCCGTTGACGTTCGAGCGCTCGGGGTCGAGGCCCAGCTCCTTCTCGCAGGCCAGGTACTGCGGCGCAAAGGCCTCGTTGATCTCGACCAGGTCGAGCTGCCCGATCGACAGGTTGGCGCGGTCGAGCGCCTTGCGGATGGCCGGTGCCGGTCCCATGCCCATCAAGGTGGGCTCGACGCCGACCGCCGCCCACGACACGATGCGGGCGAGCGGGGTCAGGCCGCGGGCCTTGGCCGCCTCGCCCGAGGCGATGACGAGCGCCGCCGCCGCCGTCGACGATCCCGCTGGCGTTGCCCGCGGTGACGACCCCGTCCTTCTTGAACACCGTCGGCAGCGCCGCCAGCCCCTCCAGCGTCGTCTCGGGCCGCAGGTGGTCATCACGATCGATCGTCGTGACCCCCTTGCGCCCCTTCACCTCGACTGGCACCACTTCGTCGGCCATCACCCCGGACGTCCAGGCCGCGTTGCGCGCGCTGCTGGCTGCGCAGCGCATAGCGGTCGGCCTGCTTCGCGTGTGATGCCGTACTTGGCCGCGCAGTTCTCCGCGGTGATCGCCATCGAGCAGCCGGCGTAGGGGTCGTTGAGGCCTTCCCACAGCCAGTCTTCGAGCTTGCCCTGGCCGAGGCGCAGGCCGCTGCGCAGCCCGCGGATCACGTGCGGCACCTGGCTCATGCTCTCCATGCCGCCGGCGACGACGATGCCGGCCTCGCCGAGCAGGATCTGCTGGGCGCCGCTCACCGCCGCCTGAATGCCCGATCCACAAAGGCGGTTCACGGTCAGCGCCGGCACCTCGATCGGCAGCCCGGCACGCAGCCCGACGTGGCGGGCGCCGTAGTGGGCGTCGGTGCTGCTCTGCTGCACGTTGCCGAACACCACGTGGTCCACGGCGTCGGGCGTCACGCCGCTGCGCGCCAGTGCTCCCCGGGTGGCGATGGCGCCGAGCTCGATCGCCGACACGTCCTTGAGTGCGCCGACATGCTGCGTCATCGGCGTACGCGCGCCGCCGAGGATGAAGAGATCGTTGGTCATCGGTCCGGTCCTCGATTCACTGTGCCGCGGCGACGGCCGCAGCGATGACGTCGCCGACGGCGCTGGTGCCGAGCGTGCCACCGATGTCGCTGGTCGTCCGGCCGGCGGCCACCGCCGCCTCGACCGCCTGCTCGATCGCCGCGGCCTCCGCGGTCCAGCCGAGCGTCTCGAGCATCAGCGCCGCCGACAGGATGGCGCCCATCGGATTGGCGACGTTCTTCCCCGCCAGCGGCGGCGCCGAGCCGTGCACCGGCTCGAAGAGCGACGTGCGTCCAGGGTGGATGTTGCCCGACGCGGCCATGCCAAGGCCGCCCTGCAGCGCGCCGCCGATGTCGGTGACGATGTCGCCGAACAGGTTGTTGGTCACGATGACCTGGAACTGGCCGGGATCCTTGACCAGGAACATGGCCAGCGCGTCGATGTAGAGGTGCGAGGCGGCGATCGCCGGGTACTCGGCGGCCACGTCCTTGAACACGCGCTGCCACAGCGCGTGGCCGTGCTGCATGGCGTTGCTCTTGTCGGCCATGCACACCCGGGTCAGCCGGTGGGCAGCGGCGTACTCGAAGGCGTGGCGGATGATGCGGTGCACGCCCTTCCAGGTGTTGATTTCTTCCTGGATGGCGACCTCGTCGGTGGTGCCGGCCTTGAAGCGTCCGCCGACGCCGACGTACACGCCCTCGGTGTTCTCGCGGAACACCACGAAGTTGACGTCGGCCCGGCCGCGGCCCTTGAGCGGGCAGAGCCGGTCGTCGAGGAGCCTCACGGGACGATAGTTGACGTAGAGGTCGAGCTCGAAGCGGGCGCCGAGCAGGATGTCGCGCGCGTGCCGGCCATCGGGCACGCGCGGATCCCCGAGGGCGCCGACGAGCACGGCCGCGAAGTCGTCGCGCAGCATCCGGTAGCCGTGCGCCGGCATCGTCTCGCCGGTCGCCAGGTAGTGGTCGGCGCTCCACGGCAGATGCTGCAGGTCGAGCGCCTTGCCCGACGCCGCGCTCACGCGCCTGCAGGACCTTGACCGCTTCGGCAGTCACGTCCTTGCCGATGCCGTCGCCGGGAATCACCGCGATGCGCATGTCGTAGCCGTGTCTTCCTAGCCGCTAGCCGCTAGCCGCGCCAGGAGGCGATGGCCTCAGGCCATCACCTCGATCCCCATTGCCATCCCAAGCCCGCCGCTCACGCACAGCGTCGCGATGCCGCGGCTGGCGCCGCGGCGGCGCAGTTCGTGCAGCAAGGTCACGACGATGCGGGTGCCGGTGCAGCCGATAGGGTGGCCCAGGGCGATCGCGCCGCCGTTGACGTTGAGCTTCTCGGGCGCGATCGGCACGTCGCGCAGTCACCGCGATCACCTGCGCCGCGAACGCTTCATTCAGCTCGACCAGATCGACGTCGTCGACGGTCAGCCCGGTCCTGCGCCTGGAGCTTCTGCAGGGCCGGCACCGGGCCGATGCCCATCACTCGCGGATCGACGCCGGCACTCGCCCAGCCGAGCAGGCGGGCCAACGGCGTGATGCCGTGCGCGCGCGCCCACTCCGCCGAACTCAAGACGACCGCGGCGCCGCCGTCGGTGATGCCCGACGCCGAGCCGGCCGTGATGATCCCCGGCTGCCCCTCGACGACCGGAAACGTGAGCGGCAGCTTCGCCAGGCCCTCGATCGTGGATCCGGGCCGGGGGTGCTCGTCGATGGCCAGCGTGATCGTCTTGCCGCGCTCGGTCACCGCCACCGGGGCGATCTCGGCGTCGAAACGGCCGAGCCGCTGCGCCTGCTCGGCCTTGCGCTGACTGTCGAGCGCGAAGGCGTCGGACTCGGCGCGCGTGATGCCGTACTGGCGCGCGAGGATCTCGGCGGTCTCGCCCATGATGAGCCCCGACAGCGGACACGAGAAGCCGTCGCGGTACATCGCGTCGACGAACGGGAAGTGGCCCATCTTGTGGCCCCACCGCGCGTCGGCGGCGTCGACGAGATACGGCATGCGGCTCATCGACTCGATGCCGCCGGCGACGACGACCGACGACTCGCCGAGCAGGAGGCTCTGCGCGCCCGAGGCGATCGCCTGCAGGCCCGAGGCACACGCCTTGTTGATCGTCTGGGCCGGGCGCCGCGTCCGGAAGACCGGCGCGGTGGCCGACCTGACGAGCCGGGTTCGGGCCGGAGCCGGCCTGCCGGCCGTGCCCGATCAGCACCTCGTCGACCGCGTCAGCGGGAACGCCGGCGCGGGCGAGCGCTGCCCGCACGGCGACCGCACCGAGCTCGGCGGGGTGGGTGTCCTTCAACGTGCCGCCATAGCGGCCGATCGGCGTGCGTGCCGCTCCCGAGGATGACGACGTCGCGGACATCCATCGCCCGCGATGATATCAAACGCTTGTTCAAATGCCGGCCGTGAGCGCCGGCCGAGCCGTCCCGCGCGGCGTTGGGCCCAATACCTGTCAGCGCCTTGCACGGTTCACCACGCTGAAGTCGTTGCTCGGACCCATAATGAGGTGTTATATCCCTTAGGAGATCCAATAATAGGGATCAAACTACCGGGGATCTGGGATCCTCGTCAGGGACGAAATCGGCCCGGTCGCCTGATGAGTGCCGATCACCGTGAGTTCTTCCGCATGTCTGGTCTGGCACGGACTTTTCTATCGATCAAATGTTCGGTAACCAGTTCCAATTCCATGGTGGGAGACGACACAGCATGAATATTCGAGTGAGCGCCATCTTCGTGGCTCTCCTGGCCGCCTTGGCGGGCACTGCCGCCGCGCAGGTCGCCAACACCGGGACCATCCAGGTCACCGTCGAAGACTCCGACGGGGGCCGTCTGCCCGGCGTAACCGTGACAGCCACGGCTACCGACACCATCACCAAACGCACCGCGGTCAGCGATCCTCAGGGCGTCGCCAGCCTCGAAGCGCTGGCCCCATCGGCCCAGTACCTCATCACCGTCGAGTTGGCCGGGCTTCCAGAGCGGCACGCGGCCAGCGGTCCTGGTCCGGGCCGGGCAGACCACGTCGATCGCGTTCACCCTGGCCGTGGCCGGGTTGACCGAAGTCGTCGAGGTGACGGCGGCTTCGCCGGTCGTCGACGTGAAGAGCGCGACCAGCGGCCAGGACATCACCCTGCAGCTGACCGAGTCGCTGCCGACCGGCCGGAGCTACCAGAGCTACCTGCAGCTGGTGCCTGGCGTGCTGCCCGACGATCAGACCCAGTCGGGCAACCCGGCGGCGCGCTCGGGCATGAACTACAGCGACATCCGCGGGGCCATGGGCGTGTCGACCGACAACGTCTACTACTTCGACGGGATGAACGTGACCGACCCGGTCACCGGCACCTTCGGCGCCAACCTCAACACCGAGATCATCCAGGAGCAGAAGGTGATCACCGGCGGCATCCCGGCCGAGTACATCGGCGCCACCGGGCTCATCTCCAATGTCGTCACCAAGTCGGGCAGCAACCTCTTCCACGGCTCGGCCAACTACTTCTTCCAGAACGGCGATCTGGTGGCCGAGAACCAGAACGGCGCGGCGCTGGAATTCTCGACCAAGGACAACGCCTACACGTTCGGCGGGCCGTTCATGCGCGACAAGGCGTGGTTCTTCGGCAGCTACCGCTACACCAACCGCGAGGACGACGTCACGACGCTCGACACCAACGAGTTCCTGCGCACCGTGGACAACACCCAGCACCAGGGCTTCGCCAAGGGCAGCTGGGCGGCGAGCAGCGACGACATGGTCAGCTTCACCTATCTCAGTGACCCCACTGACGTCACCGGCCGTCGCGACCGCGACATCACCAACGCGCGCGACCGGGCCCGCGAACAGGGCGGCCACCGCTACCTGGCCAACTACACCCGGGTGTGGGGCAACACCCTGCTCGAGGTCAGCGGCCAACAAGCACAACGGCGAAGTCACCGACCTGTCGGCGATTCGCGAGTCGCGCGTCGACGTGCTGTTCCGCGGCACCGACAGCCGTACCCTGACCGACGAGCAGGACGGCGGCTTCGGCCGCGATCTGGTCGACAAGCGCGACAACAAGGCAATCCGCGCCACCCTGCAGCGGGCGTTCGGGTCGCACGTCGTCAAGGTCGGCGGCGGGTGGGAGAACCCGAAGAACTTCCGCGACACCATCTACGTGAACAGCGAGGGGCTCTACAACCTGGCCGGCCAATACCAGAACATCCTCGCCGCCGACATCGCCGGCGGCGGCTGGTCGAACCTGCAGTTCGACGTCACCAACACCAGCGACTTCGGCGGGCTTCATCGGCACCATCAACGGCCGCCCCGACCGGGCCCGCTTCTACTCCGCCTTCGACGCCAACGGCGACGGCACGATCACGCCGGCCGAGCTCGGCTCGCGCCTGACGTTCAACGGCCGCTACGACCGCGACTTCCAGTCGGCGCTCGGTCCGCAGGAGACCGAGTCGCACGGCCTGATGTTCTTCGCCCAGGACGAGTGGACGCTCAACCGCCTGACCCTGAACCTGGGCGTGCGCACCGAGCGGTGGAAGCACTACGCCACCACCGGCGACGAGATCTTCACCTTCGACTGGGCCTTCGCGCCGCGGCTGAGCGCGGTCTTCGACGTGCGCGGCGACGGCCGGCACAAGGCGTCGGCTTACTGGGGCCGCTACTACGACCCGATCCGCAACGACATGACCAACTTCGCCGGCACGCTGACCGGCTCGATTCTCGAGGAGCAGGTCTACGCGCTCGGCGAGTACGTCACCTACCGCACCCGCGGCGGCCCGGCGGTGCAGGACGCGTTCTTCTCGCCCGACGACCAAGACGCCGTACACCGACGAACTGCAGCTCGGCTACGCCGTCGATCTCGGCTACGGCATGAGCTTCGACGCCCTCTACTTCAACCGCCGCACCCGCGACATCTTCGAGGACTACGACCTGCACCTCTACGCGCGACCCCGAAGGCTACGCCAGCGTCAGCGGCGTACCCGGCGACCCGAACGCGCCGGACTCGCTGTTCCTCGGCTACGACTACTTCGGCTACACCGAGAACCCGGGATCGAACTTCGTGCTCGGCACTCTCGAGGGCGGCAAGCGCAATTTCCAGGGGCTGGAGTTCGTGTTCCGGAAGCGCTTCGCCAACAACTGGCAGTTCCTGTCGTCCTACAACTGGAACGACGCCGAGGGCAACTCCAACTCGGACGGCAACGCCGACTTCCAGGGCGACGTCCTGTTCCTCGACCCGCGCGCGCCGAATCAGTTCGGCACGCAGCCGGGGCTCATCCGTCACCTGGTGAAAGGCGGCGGTTCCTACAGCTTCCCGTTCGGCCTCCAGCTCGGGTGCCACCGCGTCGTGGAACACGGGCACGATCGCCAGCCGCACGTTCCTTTCGTCGAGCCGCAATCTGCCGCTGCGGGTGCCAACCGCCGAGGCCTACCTGTTCGGCGGCGTCGTCGACCGCTGGCTCGCCCCCGACTCCGTCGGGTCGCTCAACAACCCCGAGTGGGGCCAGATCGACCTGCGGGCCCAGTACGTCGCTGACCATCGGACGGGCCGCGGCCGAGGTCTTCGTCGACCTGTTCAACGTCCTCGACACCCAGGACGCGGTCCGCAATCAGGACCTGGTCGCCGGGCAAGGCGGCGTCGCGTTCGGCGACGGCCTGACGTTCATCCAGCCGCGCCGCGCGTTCCTCGGCCTGCGCCTGCGCTTCTAGTTCCAGTCGCAAGACCGGACACCACCAGCGGGGCCGGCGGTTCGCCGCCGGCCCCGCGTGCTCTGTACGGGCGACGGATTCCGACGCACGCCCAGCGCGTCCGCTGCCACGTCGTGTGACGCGGAGTGTCGCTTGCCGGGCCACGTCGCCGGACGGCGGAGCGCACCGCAGGAATCCTGCGAAATTCGTGGCACTCCTGTCGAGATCGTCGCTTGGCGCGCTTCTTGAAATCACGGTGTGGCAACGGACATGCGCAACGCCCCGACATCCTCGGAGCACACCACGCACGTGATGGTGGTCGGCGGCGGCCCCGACGTGCTGCCGCGCGTGGAGCCGATGCTCCCCGCCGGCGCCTACGAGGTGGAGTTCGTCGGCGCTCGACCAGGAGCCGTACGGCTGCATCACCGACGATCCGCCCGACATCCTGGTGGTGTGCCTGCGCATCGAGGACGCCGTCGGCTTCCAGTTCCTGAGCATGCTGCAGATGGATCCAGCGACGCGCTCGCATCCCGGTACTCACCTACACGACCGAGGCCGAAGGGCAGATGCTGCCCGGCGTGGACGACGTGCCGGCACGCCGCTTACACATCACGGCGCACGCGCGCACAGACTCGCACGGCACTGATGCTATAGTCGAGCGCCTCGGAATGAACGACGATCACCGCCGCGCGCACGAGCGCCACGACCTGCCGGGGCACGTGCCAGGCGAGGTGAAGATCTATCACTCGATGGAGATCCGCCAGTTGAGCGAAGGCGGCGCGCTCATCGAGATCGGCGTGCCGCTCCAGCTCGACTCACTCCACGACTTCCGGCTCTCGCTCGGCGATCGCTCGGTGGTGGTCCAGGCCAGGGTCGTCCACTCGCACATCAGCACCGTCGGTTCCGATCAGCTCGACCTACCGCACCGGCATCGAGTTCGTCGGGCTGTCCGAACCGGTCACGCGAGGCCATCGGCGGGTTCATCGTGGCGCTCGCCGCCGAGCAGCGTCGAGAAGCCGTAGCCGCCGGCGCCCGTCGCATCCGTACACGACAACGGCCGGTCCGCGAGGACCGGCCGTTCGGCGTTGCGGGAGACCGCGGCTCAGCGCGGGGCGTCGTCGCCGCGCCGCGGCGCGCTCTTCTGGCGCATCGCGTCGAGGACGTCGAAGACTTCCGCCGGCACCGAGAACGCCACCGCCACCGTGCGGCCCTTCGCCGCCCAGCTGCAGGGAGTCGGCCACCGCCTTGAGCCCGGGTTGTCGCCGGTCTGCAGCTTCACCATCGCCACGACGCCGCGCAGCATGTCGCGCAGGTTCGCCGCCGCCTCGTCGTCCTTCGCCTCGGCCTTGACCGTGCCCGAGATGCCGCCGTTCAGGTGGCCGGCGGCCGAGAACCACGACAGCGTGGGAATCTTGTCGTGCAGCCCGGTCGGGCAAATCGGCCTGGTTGGCCAGGGCGTCGAAGCGGCCGACCGCCCAGGCGTTGCTGGCGTCGAGGTCGTTGACCAGCCGCATCAGGTCGGTGTTCGACAGCACGCTGCGGCCGCTGCGCTTGGCGTCGATGGCGGCGCGCACGGCGTCATCGGAGCCCACCGCGAGCACGCCGGGCTCGAGGAAGCCGAGGGCCATCGGCTTGTCGTGGTCGCCGCCGGTATGGGTCAGCAGACGCACGCCCTGGTAGTCGGTGATCTGGCCGCCGTGCTCCCGGGCCAGACCTTCGATGCGCACCTGGTCGAAGCGGCCGCGGGCGATGACCAGCGGGCGGTGGTCCCGGTCGTTGCCGGCAGCGGTGGGCAGGATGGCGCCGACCACGCTGTCGATGTCGCGCTCGATGTTGACGCCGGTCTTGGCTTCGAACTCGTCGCGCTCGCGGGTGTCGGGCTCGATCTTGCGCAGGCGCTGGCGCAGTTCCGAGGCCATCACCTCCTGGACGTTGGCGTAGCCGACGGCCGTGGCTTCGGCGGGGACGTATTCCAGCTCGTCCGGGCCGGCGGCCCGAGACAGCGCCACCGGCAGGCCGAGCGAGGCCACCAGACCGGTGGTCAGGCCGACGGCCAGGATCCGGCGCCGCGCCCAGGACGAAGTTCCGCGTCTTCTTCGTCATCGAAAGTCCCCCTGCCGGAGTATACGCACCGCCTGCCCGGAAGTTCGTCTTCCCAAAGGTTTTGGCGGCTCAAAAGCCGGCCGCCCGCGGCGCTGGCGGTGAACACCGTTCAGTGCCAGGCCCTGAACGGCATCTCTGACGGATCCGTGGTTTTTTATTGTTCCAGCACGTATTCGCGGCGGGCCACCAGGCGCATCGCCAGCCACAGGAACACGGCCAGAATCACCAGCAGCCACGCCACCGACGTGCCCGCCGGCGGGACCTGCCGGAAAAAGCTCTGCAGCACGCTGAGGGCGTTGTCGCTCGGCAGGGCGTGCGGGACCAGCGCCTGCAGCCAGTGCGCCACGGTGAACTGGCGCAGGTAGCCGGGCAGGGCCATCGCGACCTGTTCCCAGCCGAAGGCGAAGACCAGGCCGACGACCAGCGGCCGCTTCAGCCAGGTGCCGACGAAGGCGAAGACCGCCCCGTACACGGCCAGGCCGAGGGCCAGGATCGCCAGGTCGAGCACCAGCGACCGGAACGTGGCGCCGACCTCGGCGAACGGCACCACCAGGAAGTAGGTGAGCATCACCGACGGCAGCACCACCAGCGACGTGCAGGCCGAGATACGCCAGGTACTTGCCCAGCAGCACCGCGGCGCGCGGGAATCGGCCGCGTGAAGAGGTAGGTCAGGGTCTTGTCCTCGACCTCGTCGGCCATCAGCGCCGTGCCGTAGAACACGCCGAGCACCGGCACGATGAAGCGGATGTAGAGCATCCACATCATCACGCCGAAGATGCTCGAGCCGGCGACACGGGCGCCGTTGACGCGCAGCGCCGGCATGCCCAACGACTCGATGATGCGAAAGACGAGGGCCACGATCACCGGGCCCGCCGACCACCAGCGCCATGAAGATGGTGCGCCGCGACCACAACATCTCGCCGAACGACAGATCGAAGACCCGACGGGCGGCGGCGGCCAGCGACGGCGGCGTGGTGCGCGCGGAGGTCATTGCCGCACCAGGTACTTGAAGACCGCCTGCAGGTTGTCGTCGGGCGAGGTCACCTCGGTGATGGCCCCGACTTCCTGCGTGGCCGCCAGCTGGGTGAGCGTCTGGTAGAAGACGTCGGGCTGCCGGGTCTCGATGACCACCGCCCCAGGCTCGAAGGCAAGGCTCATCACGCCGTCGTCGGCGAGGAGCCGGTGCGCGAGTGCGCGCGGGTCGGCGGCGCGGATGTGCACGCTGTGGGGATGGGTGTCGATGAGGTCGCGGATCTGGTGGACGTTGCCCTCGGCGACGATCCGGCCGTTGTTGATGAGCAGGATGTTCGAGGTCATGGCCTCGATCTCGTGCAGGATGTGGCTCGAGACGATGACGTGCTTGCCGAGCCGCGCCCAGTCCTTGACGAGCCGAATCGTCTTGCGCCGCTGCAACGGATCCATGCCGCTGAGCGGCTCGTCGAGGATGAGCACCTCGGGGTCGTGGACCAGCGCCTGCGCCAGCTTGATCCGCTGCCGCATGCCTTTGCTGTAGGCGCCGATCTTCTTTCCGGCGGCGTCGCTGAGGTCGACCTGGGCCAGGGCACGATCGGCCGCAGCGGCGGCGTCGGCATCCGACAGGCCGTTCAGCCGCACCAGCGCCGTCACCCACTCGAGGCCGGTCATGCGGTCGTAGAACGCGTCCTGTTCGGGGCAGAAGCCGACGCGGGCAAACGCCTCGGGCGCGTCCCACAGCGACGTGCCGAGGACGCGGATCGTCCCCTGGCTCGGCTTGAGCTGGCCGGTCATGAGCTTCATGAACGTCGACTTGCCGGCGCCGTTGGGGCCGAGCAGGCCGGTGACCCCCGGCGGGATGGTCACGGTGATGTCGTTCAGGCCGTTGACCTGTCCGTACCATTTCGACAGGTGCTCGGCCTGGACGATGGGCTCGGCCATCAGCGCACCACCTCGACCGCCCGGACGCGGCGCTCGAGGACGACGAGCGACCCGACGATCAGCACGACGACGACGAGGGCGGCGGCCCACACCGGGAGATCGAAGCGCGGCCGGAGCCGGAACATCGCGTCGCCGAGCTGCTGCAACGCGTCGGTCGGCGACAGCCACGCCAGCCACGACCGGCCGGTGATGCCGCGCACGGCGTTGACCAGGGCGCCGGTGAAGAAGATGAGCCCCGCGTACATGATGCCGACGAAGCGGCTGCTGTTCGACAGCGATGAGAGCGCCAGGATCGTGCACGACGCCAGCAGCACCTGCACCAGCGAGAACAGCGTGATCGCCGGCACCAGGTACAGGTTCTGGCGCACGAACGTGAAGCTGCCGGCGAAGCCGATCTGGACCAGGAGCAAGCTCATCGCCGGCACGAAGGTGACCAGCGTCAGGAACACGAACAGGATGGCGAGCTTGCCCGCCACGTACTCCCAGCGCGTCAGCGGCTTCGAGAGATACAGCTGCAGCGCATTGGCGCGGCGGTCGGCGGCGATGAGCCCGGCACCGACGTAGATGGTGACGAAGAAGACGAAGATGCCCTGCTGGTCGAGGAACTCGCGGAACGTCTCGCCCTTGGGCTGGAGGAACGACGCCTGCTGGAAGTTCGAGGCGATGTAGACCTGCACCGCCCGCACCAGGAACGGGCCCCAGGCGAACAGCAGCAGGGCCAGGAACTTGCGCTGCGCGAGCACGGTGCGGATGCCGGCCCTGGCGATCACCTGCCACGCCGCGCCGGATCGATCGCGTTCCCCGCGGTAGCGGTGGTACCCCTGGTCGTGAATGGGCACCGGGCTATCCGCCTCCCACGGCGCGGGCGAAGGCGTCCTCGAGGGTCGGGACGCTCGGACGCAGGTGCCGTACCTGCAGGCCGTGGGCCGCCGCCATCGCGAAGATCGGCCCGGCCTGGCCGTCGCCGGGCACGAACACCCGCATCACGTCGTCGTCGGTGTCGTGCACCTCGTAGCCGGCCTCGCGCAGGAGCGCGACCATCCGCTCCGTGCCGTCCTTCACCCGCAGCTCGAACACCTGGCCCTTGGGGCCCTTCACCGCTTCGATTGTGCCGTGCGTGGCGACGCGGCCCTTGTCCATGACGACGACGTGATCGCAGGTGAACTCGACATCGGGGAGCAGGTGCGACGACAGGATCAGGTTCACGCCCTTGTTGTGGGCGAGGTCGCGGATGAGCTCGAGCATCTCGTCGCGCCCCTTCGGATCCATGCCGTTGGTCGGCTCGTCGAGGAACAGGAGGTCGGGGTCGTGGACCAGCGCCTGCGCCAGTTTGATGCGCTGCTTCATTCCGGTCGAGTAGGTCTCGAGCGTGCGGTAGCGGGCCTCGCCCAGCCCCACGTAGTAGAGCACCTCGTGGGCGCGCTGCATCGCGTCGTCCGGCGGCAGTCCGGCCAGCTGCCCGCAGTAGGCGACGAAGGCCACGGCGGTCATACCGGGAATATGGGCATCGCTCTCGGGCATGTAGCCGATGCGGCTGCGGATCTCGATCGCCGAGACGGCGACGTCGAGACCGAGGACCCGCATCTCGCCTTCGGCCGGCGCGATGAATCCGAGCAGCGCCTTGAGCAGCGTGCTCTTGCCGGCGCCGTTGGGGCCGAGCAGCCCGACGGCCCCCGGCGGGAACACCGCCGATACGTCCTTGAGGGCCCACTGGCGGCCGTACGCCACGCTCACGGTCCGCAGGTCCACGACCGGACCAGTGGCTGCGCCGGGCGGGTTGTCGGGGGGGCAGGGGCGGTCATCCGGGGCGGCTGTTCGTAGATACGGAGAGATTCGGGCCCGTGTTCTGGCTAGAGGGACCCGCGCAGGCCTAAGTCGTCGGCCCGCTCGCGCATGAACCCGATCACGTTGGTGACGTGGACATCGAGCGGCAGGCCCATCAGCTCGGCCCCGCGCTTGAGGTGCTCGCGCGGCACGGCCCGGGCGAAGGCCTTGTCCTTCATGCGCTTGATCACCGACGACGCCTCCAGATCGAGCACGCTCTTGCTCGGCCGCACGAGCGAGGCCGCGGTGACGAACCCGGCCAGCTCGTCGCAGGCGACCAGGGCGCGCTCGAGCGGCGATTCGGGCTGGACGCCGGTGATTTCCCAGGCGTGCGCCTGGATGGCCCGCATCACCCACTCCGGATAGCCGAGGGCCCGCAACTGCTCGCAGCCCTTGTTGGGGTGGTCGCCCAGCGTCGGGTAACGCTCGTAGTCGAAGTCGTGGAGCAGGGCCACGACGCCCCAGTCCTCCTCGTCGGCGGCGGCGTGCCGGGCGTAGCCGCGCACGGCGGCCTCGACCGCCAACGCGTGCTTGCGCAGGCTGTCACTGGCCGTCCATTCGGTGAGAAGCGCCCACGCGGCGGCGCGATCCAGGCTCATGCGCAAATCCTATCTGTCTTTGCCGGCCGCGTGCAGTCCGAATGCGGCCTCGATGACCGCCACGGCGTGGGCGTTGACGCCGTAGGCGGCAAGCCCGTCGCGGGTCACCCACGCGACGTCGGCAGCATCGTCGCCGGGCCGGAGCGCGCCGCCGGCGGGATGGCACAGGTAGTCGGCGATGACGAAGTGATAGCGCACGCGTCCGGCGTCGTCGCGGTGGACGCGGTCGAAGACCTCGACCAGCGCGCCAACCACGACGTCGAGCCCGGTCTCCTCCCGCAGCTCGCGTCGCACGGCGTCCTCGAGCGCTTCGCCCAGCTCCACCTTGCCGCCGGGCAACGACCACTCCCCTTCGCGCGGCGGATGCGCCCGGCGGATGAGCAACACGCGATCGCCGGCGATCACCGACTCCCCCCACGCCAACCACAGGCGCCGTCGGGTACTGGTGCGCCATGTCAGCCGAGCGCCAGCGACGGCACGGCGTTCAGGCCGGCGTCGGCGAAGCGGCCCGCCTCGACCAGCCGCACGCCGGCGGCGGCGATCATCGCGGCGTTGTCGGTGGCCAGCGCGAGCGGCGGGACGAAGACCGGGAGCCCCGGGCGCGCCCGCGCTCTTCGAGCTCGGCCCGCAGCCGGCTGTTGGCCGAGACGCCGCCAGCCACGCCCACCGCACGGGCGCCGTGCCAGCGGGCCGCCTCGAAGGTCCGTGTGAGCAGCGTCTGGACGACGGTGCGCTGGAAGCTGGCGCACAGGCCGGCGATTTCGTCGTCGGGCAGCCGTTCGACACCGAGCGCCGCCTGGCGGCCGCGGACATGGCGCAGCACGGCGGTCTTCACGCCGCTGAAGCTGAAGTCGAAGCGGCCGTCGCGCTCCGGGGCATTGCGATCGCGGTGTGTCAGCCGGGTGGCGCGGCAGATCGACGGCCTGGTCGTCGCCGCCGCCGGCCAGGCGATCGATCACCGGGCCACCGGGATAGCCCAGGCCCACGAGCTTGGCCACCTTGTCGTACGCTTCCCCGGCCGCGTCGTCCCGGGTGCGGCCCAGCAGGCGATAGATGCCGGCCTCGGGCACGAGATACAGACTCGTGTGCCCGCCCGAGACCACCAGCACCACGGCCGGCAGCGGCAACGGGCCGTGAGCCAGCCACAGCGACTCGAGGTGACCGGCGAGATGGTTCACCGCCACCAGCGGCACGTCGTGGGCCCAGGCCGCCGCCTTGGCGAAGGCGACGCCGACGAGGAGCGATCCGACCAGCCCCGGGCCCTGGGTCACGGCCACCGCGTCGAGCGACCGCCACGTGGCCCCGGCCTCGCCGAGGGCGCGCTCGACCACACCGCAGATGTCGCGCACGTGCTGGCGCGAGGCCAGTTCGGGAACGACGCCGCCCCACTCGCGGTGGATCGCCACCTGCGAGGCGACGACGTTCGACCGGATCGCCCATGGACGCGCCGGATCCCCGGAGGCGGCGATGACCGCCGCTGCGGTCTCGTCGCACGAGGTCTCGATGCCGAGCAGCGTCACGCCGGAACCAGCCGGGCCAGGCCTTCGGCGAAGGGCGGGTGCACGACGCCGCGGTCGGTGACGATGGCCGTGACGTAGCGGTGGGGCGTGACATCGAAGGCGGGGTTGCACACCGACGCGCCCTCGGGCACGAGCCGGATGCTGCCCAGATGGGTGACTTCGGCGGCGTTCCGCTCCTCGATCGGGATGCCGTCGCCGGTCGGCGTCGCCAGGTCGACGGTGGACCACGGCGCCGCGACATAGAACGGAATGCCGTGCGCGTGGGCGAGGATCGCCAGGCCGTAGGTGCCGATCTTGTTGGCGGTGTCGCCGTTGGCAGCGATGCGATCGGCGCCGACGACCACGGCGTTCACCCGCCCCGCCGCCATCATCGCCGCCGACATGTTGTCGGTGATGACCGTCGTGTCGATGCCGTCGCGGACCAGCTCCCAGGCGGTGAGTCGCGCGCCCTGGAGGAACGGTCGCGTCTCGTCGGCCAGGACGGTGACCGCTTTGCCGGCCTCGACGGCGCCACGGACCACGCCGAGGGCGGTGCCGTAGCCGGCAGTGGCCAGCGCACCGGCATTGCAGTGCGTCAGCACACGCGCCTCGTCGGGCAGCAGCGCGGCGCCGTAGCGGCCGATGGCCCGGCAGCTCTCGACGTCGTCGTCGTGGATGCGGTCGGCCTCGCGCCGGAGCCGGGCCGTGAGCTCCTCGACGCTCTCGCCGGCGTGGGCACCGGCGGCGAAGGCCCGCTTCATCCGCTCGATCGCCCAGAAGAGGTTGACGGCGGTCGGCCGGGTCGCGGCCAGCACGTCGGCCAGCCGCTGGAATTCGGTCACGAACTTGCGGGTGCCGGTGGCGGAGCTGCGCTGCGCACCGAGGGCCAGGCCCATCGCCGCGGCCACGCCGATGGCCGGCGCGCCGCGAATCGCCATCGTGGTGATGGCCTTGGCCACCTCGTGGCCCGAGCGGCAGCGCACGTAGACCTCGCGGCCCGGAAGCTTCCGCTGGTCGATCATCACGATGTCGTCGCCGTCCCAGGCGATCGTCGGGAGCATGGCTTCGATTCTAGTAGGGACCAGGGACCAGGGACCGGGGACCAGGGAGATAAACGATGCTCATGAGCGGGGTCACGCCGCGGAACGCGGCGTGACAAGCGTTTTCCTGGTCCCTGGTCCCTGGTCCCTGATCCCTACCCGTCCTCTTTCAGCAGCGACCGGTCGAAGGGCATCGGCAGGAGGTCGGCGAGGCGGAGGTGCGCGGTCTCCCGCTCGAGATTCGCCAGCGTGATCTCGAGGTCGCCGCAGTACTCCCACAGCAGCTGGCGGCAGGCGCCGCAGGGCGGCGTCGGGCGATCGGTGGCGGCGACGACGGCGAGACGGACGAACGCAGTCCGTCCCTCGGACAGCGCCTTCCACAGGGCGACGCGCTCGGCGCAGACGGTGAGGCCGTAGGTGGCGTTCTCGATGTTGCAGCCGCTGACGATGGTGCCGTCGGCGCACTCGAGGGCCGCGCCGACCCGGAACCCCGAGTAGGCCGCCTGGGCGAACGTCATCGCCTCGCGGGCAGCGGCGACCAGCGCCTCAGAGCCGCTCAACGATGCCCTCCAGCAAGGCGATGAACTCGCCGCGGACGCGGGCCGCCACCTGCATCACCTCGTCGTGGTCGAGCGGCCGATCGACGACCCCGGCGGCCGGGTTGGTGATGCACGAGATGCCGAGCACCTCGAGACCCATGTGCCGGGCGACGATCGCCTCGGGTGCCGTGGACATGCCGACGGCGTCCGCGCCGAGGGTCCGGAACGCGCGAATCTCAGCCGGCGTCTCGTAGCTCGGGCCGAGCACCGCGACGTAGACGCCGTGCTCGACGTGCAGCCCGCGGGCCTGCGCCGCCGCGGTCGCCAGGGCGCGCAGCCGGCGTGAATAGACCTCGGTCATGTCGGGAAAGCGGGGGCCGAGGCGGGGGTCGTGCGGACCGACGAGCGGGTTGCGGCCCATCAGGTTGATGTGGTCGTCGATGAGCATCAGCGCGCCGGTCGCAAAGCTCGTGTTGATGCCGCCGGCGGCGTTGGTGAGCACCACCCGTGGCACCTCGAGCGCGCCGACGACCCGCATGCCGAACGTGACGTCGTCGAGGGCGTGGCCTTCGTAGAGGTGCGCGCGGCCCGACAGCGCGATCACGCGGTGGGCGCCCAGCCGCCCCGCCACCAGCACTCCGGCGTGGCCGACGACCGCCGACGCCGGCCAATGGGGAATCTCGCTGTACGGCACGCGCGCGGCGTCGGTGAGGCGATCGGCGAAGGCGCCCAGCCCCGAGCCGAGCACGATCGCGACGTCCGCCGCCGCGACCCCCCGCCCGCGCAGGAACGTCGCCGCGGCAGCGACGCGCTCCGGCAGATCGAGCGTGGCCATCGGGCGGTCATGGCTGGATCGTCTCCCCGTCGGCGTGGACCCAGGCGCGCACCAGCGGCACCGGGGGCGGCGGCGGACCGAATGCCAGCGCCGCGGCGGCCAGTGCCCGAGCCTCGTCGAGGCGTCTGGCGTCGTTGTAATGCAGTTCCAGGAGTGGCGCGCCCTTCTCCACGCGGTCGCCGGCGGAGGCGCGCAGGCGAATGCCGGCGGCGTGATCCACCGGATCGCCGGCGCGATCGCGACCGGCGCCGAGCAGCGCCGCGGCGCGGCCAATCCGTTCGGCGTCGATGCCGGCGACGAGCCCGTCGGCCGCGGCGTCGACGGTCGTGACATGCCGGGCCCGCGGCAGCCGGGCCGGGTCGTCGATGACCGCCGGATCGCCGCCCTGCGCCGCCACCATCGCCCGCAGCGTCGCGCGCGCCCGGCCGTTGTCGAGCACGCTCCGGATCTTCGCCCGGGCGTCGTCGGGGCCGGCCGCGCAGCCGGCGAGCTCGACGGCGCGCGCGCCCAGGGTCTCGACGAGCATCCGCAGGTCGGCGGGGCCGGCGCCGTCCAGCACCGCCAGGCATTCTTCGATCTCCAGGGCGTTGCCCACGGTCCGACCGAGCGGTCCGTCCATCGCGGTGACGAACGCTTCGGTGCGCACGCCGTTGGCGGTGCCGATGGCGACGAGCGACCGGGCCAGCGCCAGCGCATCGTCGAGCGTCTTCATGAACGCACCGCGCCCGCACTTGACGTCGAGCACCAGCGCCTGGCTGCCCTCGGCGAGCTTCTTGCTCATCACCGATGCGGAGATGAGCGGCACGCTCTCGATCGTGGCGGTCACGTCGCGCAGCGCATAGAGCACCTTGTCGGCGGGAGCGATGTCGGCGGTCTGTCCGACGATGGCGCACCCGACCTCGCCGAGCACGGCCACGAACTCCTCGGGCGAGAGCGCGACGCGGAAGCCGGGAATCGACTCGAGCTTGTCGAGGGTGCCGCCGGTGTGGCCGAGGCCGCGTCCCGACATCTTGGGCATGACCGCGCCGCAGGCGGCGACGGCCGGCGCCAGCACGATCGACACCTTGTCACCGACGCCGCCAGTGCTGTGCTTGCCGACCGTGGGCCGGCCGAGCGACGAGAGGTCGACGCGGCGCCCCGAGCGGACCATCGCGTCGGTGAGGACCGCCGTCTCAGCGGCGGTCATGCCGCGGAGCACGATCGCCATCAGCAGCGCCGAGGTCTGATAGTCGGCCCAGGTGCCGTCGAGGACCCCGGCCACGAAGGCGTCGATGGCCGGCCGGCCCAGCGCCTCGCCGTCGCGCTTGGCGCGGATGATGTCGACCGCGCGCATGAATGGCTGCGCAGTATAGCAGCCCGTCGGCATGCCGGTGGCCGGCCACCGCCGCCAGATGCTGTCGGTCCGCGGTTGGCGTCTATAATCGACGCGGACCGGCCCCGGACTCATGAGCCCGTCCACAACGCCCGGGCGTTCATGTCCCACGCGACCGAACCGCTGTCAGCCGAGACGAGCGCCAAGCTGGTCGACCTGGCCCGCGCCTGCAAGGGCGCGGCCCGGGTCGTGGCCATGTACCCGGCGACGCACCCGGCGATCCAGGACGCGCTGAGCCGCATGACCGCGGCCGGCACGGCCGCGGTGGCCGGTGGGCCCTTCCAGATTTCGGTGACCCCCGAAACGCTCCTGGTCGGCGGCCGGGCGCTGTCGCGTCCCGACATCGCGGTGTCGGAGCTGGCCGCGCTGCTCCACTCCCACAGCGTCGGCGAAGTGCATCTGACCGCGGCCCTGACGCCGGCCGCGTGGCACGCCTTCCTGCTGCTGATCACCCAGTCGCCCGCCGACGTCCGCGGTGAGGGCGGCATCACACGGGCGTGGGCGGCCGCCGGCGGCGGCCCGATCGAGATCCGCCAGATCGACTACGGCGAGGTGCTGCGCGAGCGCAGCGCCGGCGACGAGTCGAGCTGGGAATTCATCCTCACCGCCTATCTGGAGGGCGAGCAGACCGACCTCGACGACGCCACGCTGGCGGCGCTCAGCGAGATTGTCAGCGATCCGCAGCGGATGGCGGCCTTCGTCGACGACGTCGTCGAGCGCAGTGCCCAGAACGGCTGGCTGAGCCGGAAACAGGCGCAGCTGGCCAAGCTGCTCCAGGCGCTGGCCGCCTACGTCTCGAAGTCGGGCCCGGGGGCGGTCGACACGATGCTCCGCAGCGTCGCGGGCAGCCTGCCGCGGATGTCGCCCGAGGTGGTGACCGGCCTGCTGACCGAGCCGCGTCCGACCGACGAGGCCGGCAATCCGGCTGGCATCGACCTGGGCGGAGAACTGCTCGCCCGGCTGGACGACGGAGTGGTTGCCCGCTTCGTCGCCAACGTGATCGCGCGCGACCGCACCGCGTCGGGCCGCCTGGCCGAGGCGTTCCAGGCCCTGGTGCCCGACGAGCAGCAGCGCGGCCGGGTGCTCGAGCTGGCCGAGGGCGTCGCCGCAGAGGGTCCATTCGGCCAGGATCCGATGTTCACCGACCTGTGGCAGCAGGCGGCCGAAATGCTCCAGTCCTACTCGGACGAGAAGTACATCTCCGACGCCTACGCCACCGACCTGTCGAAGGCCCGGGCCGAGGCCGTGGAGATGGAGCGGATCAGCGAGGACCCGCCCGAGCGCGTCGCCGCATGGATGGCCACGGTCAGCGATGAGCAGATCCGGCGGCTCGATCAGCAGGTGCTGGGCGATCTGCTGGTCGTCGAAACGCGCCGCGAAGACTGGAAGAAGGTGCACGCCCTGGCCCTCACCCGGATCGAGCAGCTGGTGCTGGTCGGCGATCTGCCGCCGGCGCAGGAGCTGCTCGACACGCTGATTCGTCTGTCGCGCGACCCGTCGTCCGAGGTCGCCGCGGACGCCAAGGACGGCGTGGCACAGCTGGCCAGTGGCGGGTTGATTGCCCAGGTGGTCCTGTTCATCCGCCAGGCCGACGAGCCTGAGCTGCCGCGGGCGACCCGCTTCTGCCTGTCGCTCGGCAAGTCGGTTGCCAACCGGCTCGTCGACGCGATCCTCGTCGAGGACAGCGCGCGGACCATCCGGCGATTGCGCGAGGTGCTGCTCTCATTCGGCTCGGCCGCCAAGTCGCGGGTGACCGATCTGTGCGCCGCTCCGAACGCGGCGGTGCGCCGCACCGCGGTCGAGCTGCTCCGCATGCTCGGCGGCAGCGATGCCCTGCCCCACCTGGTCAAGCTGCTCGACGACGAGGAAGCCCAGGTGCAGCGCGACGCCCTGCGCGCCATCATGCAGATTGGCACCGACGAAGCCTTTTCGGCGTTGCAGACCGCCCTCACCACCGGGCCGCACCGCACGCGCGAGATGATCAGGCACTCGGTGGGCACGCTCCGCGACGAGCGGGCGGCGCCGCTCTTCGCCTTCATCGTGCGGCAGTCCGATCATCGCGGCGACTCCGAGGCATTCTACGTGTCCGCGCTGGAGACGCTGGGCCATCTCGGTGTCTCTTCCGACGCGACGGTCCAGGCCCTCCGCGGGGCGCTCGACCGCGGGGAGTGGTGGGCGCCGTTACGGACCCGCCGACTGCGGGCGGCGGCGGCGACGGCGCTGCGCGCGCTCGGGTCGCCGGAGGCGACCACGGCGCTCGAGGGCGCCGCACTCAACGGCGAGCGTGGGGTGCGGGCCGCGGCCCGCGCGGCGCTCGCCGGCCAGCCGCCGAGCCGTCCACCCGACGAGCCACCGACCGAGCCGATGACCGACCAGACGGGCCCCGAGGCCGGGGAGCCGCCGAGTGAGAGGAGCCCGTCTTGAGCGACGCCGCCCGACAACTGCGCCAGGCCGACGAGTTCGTCCGGCGCTTGACGGCCGCCGTGCGCGCCAACCAGCTCTACGCGCCATCGCACCCGCTGGCCGCCCGGGCACTGAAGGCCCTGGCCGAGAGCGCCGGGCAGCTGCTCGCCGACGACGCGACGCTGGCCGTCGGCTTCATCGACAACGAGGTCGTCGTCGGCGAGATTCCCCTGGTCCAGGTCGGCGATTCGTTCGCCGAGCTGCTGCGCCGCGTCCGGCAGGTGGGCATCGAGCGCATCGCCTTCGACCGCGGCGTCACGCCCGAAGAGCTCGGGCTGCTGGTCGAGACCCTGGCGCGGCCGGAACGGGCCGGGGTCACCCAGCCCGGCCAGGCCTCGGACCCGCTGGCCGTGCTCGGCGGGCTGACGCGCATCCGGGTCGGCCGGCTCACCCTCGACGAGCGGGTCGAGGCGTCGACCGCCGACATGGCGACCATTCGCCGGCTCTACACCGACGGTGTGTCGATTGCCGGCGCGCTGTGGGAGATGACGCAGCGCGAGGGCATCCCCGATCCCAAGCAGGCCAGGGCCCTGGTCGATTCGCTGGCCCAGGCGGTCGCGCAGAACCGCACGGCGCTGATGGCGCTGACGGCCCTCAAGGACTACGACAACTACACGTTCACCCATATGGTGAACGTGTCGATCCTGGTCATGGCCCAGGCGCGCAGTCTCGGCATCGACGGCACGCTGCTGCGCGAATTCGGGCTGGCGGCGCTGATGCACGACATCGGCAAGGTGCGCACGCCGCTCGAGGTGCTGAACAAGCCTGACCGGCTGAGCGACGCCGAGTTCGCGATCATGCGGATGCACGTCGTCGACGGCGCCGAGATCCTGCGCCGCACGCCGGACATCCCGGCGCTGGCCCCGGTGGTGGCGTTCGAGCACCATCTGCGGCTCGACGGCACCGGCTATCCGATGGGCGTGAAGCGGGCGTCGCTCAACCTCGGCACGATGCTGTGCAGCATCTCCGACGTCTACGACGCGATGCGATCCCAGCGCGCCTATCAGGGCGCCTATCCGACCGAGCGCATCCTCGCGGTGCTGCAGAAGAGCGACGGGCTGCACTTCGACCAGCACCTGGTACGCCGGTTCTCACAGCTGATGGGCCTGTATCCGCCCGGCAACATGGTGCGGCTCGACACCGGCCACGTCGGCGTCGTCATCCGCTCCTTCGCGCCCGACCCGCGCCGTCCGCGCGTGCGCGTGATCATCGACGCCGCCGGCCACCGCCTCACGCGCCCGTTCGACGTGAACCTGTGGGAGGTCGACAGCGAGACGCCCGGCCCGCGCACGATCTCGACGCCGGTCGATCCCAAGGATTTCGGCGTCGATCCGCTGACGTACCTCTGAGGACACTCACGATGCGCCTCGCCGCGCGGCCGTTGCGTCGTTTGCCCGTCGCGGGCGCGGCCGTGGTCTCGGCCGCGGCGCTGGCCGCCACGCTCGGCTGGCCGGCCGCTCTTGCGCAACCGCGGCCGGCGCCGACGCTGCTCGTGCTGGTCGTCGCCGATCAGATGCGGGCCGACTACCTGGATCGGTTCGCCGGGCGCTTCACCGGCGGCTTCCGGCGCTTGCGCGAGCAGGGCCGGGTCTTCGAGCAGGCTTTCTATCCCTATCTGAACACCGTGACCTGCGCCGGGCATGCCACACTCGGCACCGGCGCCTGGCCCAAGACCCACGGCATCATCCTCAACGAGTGGTACCGTCGCGAGCTGGGCCGGCTGCGTTCCTGCACCGCCGATGCCGACACCACGCCGGTGCAGTACGTCGGCGTGCCCGAGAAGGAGGGCCACAGCGCCCGGGAGCTGCGCGTGCCGACGCTGGCCGAACGGCTGCGGGCGAAATGGCCCGACTCTCGGGCGGTGTCGTTGGCGGTGAAGCCGCGGTCAGCGGTGATGATGGCCGGCAAGGGCGCCACGGCCGTGACCTGGGTCGGCGTCGACGGATGGCAGACCTCGACCGCGTTTGCCCGCCAGCCGGTGCCCGAAGTAGTCCGCGCGCTCGGGCCCGTGCCGTACGAGCGCGAGCGGGGCATCGTCTGGGAACCGCTGCTCGGCGCGGCGACCTACGAGGGCACCGACGCTGGCATCGGCGAGCGGCCGCCGACCGGCTGGACCAACCTGTTTCCCCATCCGCTGTTCAGTCGCGAAGCGCCCAGGGAGTTCATCGAGCTCTGGCAGACGAGTCCGTATGCCGACGAGCAGCTCGGCGCCGTTGCCGCAGCGCTGGTCGAGAACTACCAGCTCGGACGTCGTGGCGTCGTCGACTTCCTCGGCGTCAGCTTCCCCGCCATCGACAAGGTCGGGCACGACTTCGGACCCGACAGCTACGAGCTGCAGGACACCGTGGTCCGGCTCGACCGCACCCTCGGCGCGCTGTTGACCGCCCTCGACCGCCTCGTCGGCCGCGATCGCTACGTGTTGGGCCTCTCGGCCGACCACGGCGTGGCCCCGGTGCCCGAGGCGCGGCAGGCCAGAGGCGAGAGTGGCGGGCGGGTCGCGCTGGCGACGGTGGCCGACACGGTGAACACGGCCCTCACCGCCGCGGGCCTCGGGCCGGGACCGCACGTGGCCCGCGTCGAGTACACGGAGGTCTACCTCACCGAGGCGGCGCGGGCGAAGGTCACCGCTGAGACGGTCGGGCCGGTGCTGGCCGCGATCCGTGCGCTGCCCGGCGTGCGCACGGCCGTCTGGACGCCGTCGCTGGCGACGCTCGACGCCTCGGACCCGGTGGTGCGGGCGATGCAAGCCGGCTTCGTCCCCGACCGCAGCGGCGACATCACGCTCGCGCCGGCGCCGTACTGGATCTTCGTCCCCGGACGGAATCCCAACGGTGGCAACGCCACCACCCATGGCTCGTCGAACGAATACGATCAGCACGTGCCGCTGATCTTCCTGGGCGCGCCGTTCGCGCCTGGACGGGTCCGCGACGCCGCCACCCCCGCCGACCTCGCGCCGACGCTGGCCGCCACCGTCGGGTTGCCCTACGACGGCGTCGAAGGACGGGCTCTTGCCGCGGCGGTGCGGAAGTAACCAGTAGAATCGAGAGGCCTGCCTCTCTCGAGGATCCCATCCATGTCCACGTCCACTCGGCGCGTGTTCCGGCGCTGCGGGTTTGCCGTCTGCGCCGCCACCGCCCTTTGGGTTGCCGCCCCAGCCGGCCGTCAGCCGGCCGTCGACCAGGTGCATCGCCTCCTGGTCAATGACGTGGCCCTGCCGGGCATGGACCGTGGCCTGGCGGCCGATGTGCCGCCCGATCCGGTCGATCGCGCGAGCCGCGCGGCCGGCTTCGCCTCGGCCGACGGCCGACCGCGTCAGCTCTACACGCGCGGCAGCGTCATCGTGAAGTTCCGCGACGGCAGTGAGTCGGCCCGCCAGGCGACGATGCGCGCGGTCGGCGCGCGCGCGACGATGGCGCGGCCGGCGTGGGCCGACTTCGATCTGGTCTCGATTCCGATGGACGCCGACCCGGAGCGGGTCGCCGCCGAGCTGGCGGAGCGGCCGGACGTCGAGTACGCGCAGGCGCGCTATCGGAATCACGCGATGTTCCGGCCCAACGACCAGTTCTACTCGCTGCAGTGGAACCTGCCGGCGCTCGACATGGAGCGGGCCTGGGACATCAATCAGGGCGCGTCGACCAGCGTGACCGTCGCCGTGCTCGACGGCGGCGTCGCCTACCGCGACGCCCTGGTGCGCTATCGCGCCGACGCGTTCGTCCTCGACGGCGTGCCTTACCCGGCGCTCGGGCTGATCGACGTGCCGTTCGCCGCTGCCCCCGACCTGGCGCCGACCAGCCGGTTCGTGTCGCCGCGCGACTTCATCTGGGACGACGACCTGCCGCTCGATCTCGACGGGCACGGCACGCACGTCGCCGGCACGATCGGCCAGGCCACCAACAACGGCGTCGGCGCCGCCGGCATGGCCTTCAACGTCCAGATCATGCCGGTGAAGGTGATCGCCGAGCTGTGGGACGACATCTTCGGCAGCCCCAACTTCGGCACCGACGACCTGGTGGCCCGGGCCATCCGCTACGCCGCCGACAACGGCGCCCACGTGATCAACATGAGCATCGGCCGCGAAGCCGGCGGTCCGGCGCCGGCGATCGAAGCCGCCGTGCAGTACGCGATCTCGCGCGGCGTGTTCGTGGCGATCGCCGCCGGCAACGACGGCAACGGCGCCAATCGGCCCAGCCGCACCGCCGAGTTCGCCTCGCGGATCGACGGCGTCGTGGCGGTCGGCGCCGTCGGCCGCGGCCTCGACCGCGCCTACTACTCGACCACCGGCTCCTACGTGGAGATCGCCGCGCCCGGCGGCGACACCCGGGCCTTCGGCAGTCCGGGTGGGATCCTGCAGCAGTCGATCGATCAAGGCCCGGCGGCCACCTACGAGCTCGGCCCGGCGCTGTTCCGGGCGCCGCGCTTCGACGCGTTCCAGTTCTACTACCTGCAGGGGACGTCGATGGCGACGCCGCACGTGTCGGGGTTCGCCGCGCTGCTCCGCCAGCAGGGGCTCACGGCGCCGGCCGCCATCGAGGCCGCGATGAAGCGCTTCGCCACCGATCGCGGGCCGACCGGCCGCGACGACGAGTACGGAGAAGGGCTGATCAACCCGCGGGCGACCCTGCGCGGCCTGGGCCTGGCGCGATGACGGGTCGACTCGCGTTGGTCGCGGCGATGCTCATCGCCCCGACCACGGCGGCCGCGCAGCCACGCGAATCGGTCAGCCTCCAGGGCTTCGGCATGGCCGGCGTCAGCTTCTTCACCGCGTCGCAGAGCTTCGACGCGATCCTCGACACGCACAGTGGTCCGATCTTCGGCGGCGGTTTGCGCCTGATCATCCCCGCGGGGCCGTATCTCGAGGTCGGCGCCTGGCGCTTCTCGAAGGACGGCGAGCGGGCGTTCGTCGGCGCCAACCACGAAGTCTTCCCGCTCGGCATCCCGACCTCGGTCCGCATGACGCCGCTCGAGGTCACCGGCGGATGGCGCTTCGGCGGGCTGCTCGGCCGCCGGGTCACGCCGTACCTGGGTGGCGGCTTCACGTCGATGCGCTATGAAGAGACGGCAGAATTCGCCGCCGACGACGAGGACATCTCCGATCGGTTCAACGGTTTCCATCTGACCGGCGGCGCCGAACTGCGGCTCGGCCGCTGGGTGGCGCTCACCGGCGACGTCATGTGGACCTCGGTCGGCGACGCCATCGGCACTGGCGGCGTGGCGGAGGTCTTCGAGGAGGACGACCTTGGCGGGACGAGCGTCCGCATCCGGCTCATCCTCGGCCGCTGAGAGGTTCGCGCGGCGCGTCCTGGCGGTGGTGACCCGGATTCCCCCGGGCGGGTCTGCACCTACGGCGAGGTCGCCGCGCTGGCCGGTGCCCCGCGCGCGGCGCGCGCCGTCGGCAACGTGATGGCCCACGCCCGGATCCCCGGCGTGCCCTACCACCGCGTGATTGCCGCCGGTGGGCGGCTCGGCGGCTACAGCGACCTCCAGACCAAACGCGCCCTCCTCGCCGCCGAGGGGCTCGAGGTGACGCGCGCACGGGTTCGCCATTTCGAGCAGGTCCGGTGGCCCGGCCGGCGCCGGAAGCGGTAGCGGTCCTGGGGCTGGCCGGGCCGGCGGGCATCAACGCCTGAGGTCGAACCGCCGTCTAAGGTTGCAGAGTCGTGGACGACGCCGATGCCACGCTGGTGGCGCGCAGCCGGGCCGGCGACGGCACGGCGTTCGAGCAGATCTACGCCCGGCACGCCGGGCGCGTGTATTCGCTCGCGTACCGGATGGTGGGCGCCGTCGAGGCCGAGGACCTGGTGCAGGACATCTTCTTGCTGGCGCATCGTAAGCTTGGGAGCTTTCGCGGCGATTCGTCGCTCGGCACCTGGCTTTACCGGATGGCCACGAACCACTGCCTCGACGTGCTGCGCAGCCGCCAGGCCCGCATGACCGAACGCACGACCTCCCTCGACGCCCCGGAGGCGATGGAACCGATGGCGCCACCGGCGCTGGGCCGCGTCTCGCCGCTCGACCTCGATCGGGCGATTCAGGCCTTGCCGCCCGCCTGCCGGGCCGCCTTCGTCCTGCACGACGTCGAGGGCTTCGGCGCATCAGGAAGTCGGCGCGGCGCTCGGCATCTCGGAGGGCACCTCGAAGTCGCAGGTGCACAAGGCGCGGATGCGGATCCGCGCGTTCCTGCAGCGGGTGGTGCCGACGCCGGCGGGAGCGGTGCGATGAGCCCGGTGACGTGCGCCGACGTCGAGTCGCACCTGGCCCTCTGGGACGACGATCTGCCCGGCACGGGCTGACATCGACGCCCACCTGGCAACGTGCCTGAGGTGCCGTGCCCTGGCCGCCGATCTGGCTGCCATTCGTGGCGCCGCCGGCGATCTGCCGCTGCTGACGCCGCCGCTCCGGGCCTGGGCACGGCTGCGTCCGCTGGTCTCGGTGCCGGTGCCGCCACCCACGGCCACGGTTCAGTGGTCCGCGCCGTGGCTGGCGGCCGCCGCGGCATTGCTCCTGGCGGTCGGCGCCGCGTTGGGCCAGCTGGCGGCGGACCGGACGCCGGCCGGGCCGGGGGGTGACGAGGCCTCGGTCGCCCAGGTGGCGGCTGACCTGGAGGCTGCCGAAGCCCACTATCTGCGCGCCATCGACGGCCTCGAGCGGATTGCGCGCACCGACGATCCGTCGCTCGACCCGCAGGTGGCGGCGGTGCTGCGGGCCAATCTGCAGGCGCTCGACGGGGCGATTCGCGAGACGCGCTCGGCGCTGCAGGCGCGGCCCGACGACGACGTCGCGCGGCGCGAGCCTGTTCGAGGCCCTCGACGGCAAAGTGGCGCTGCTCGAGCAGACCGTCTCGCTCATCGACGCCGAACGCGTGCTGGACGATCCGGCCGGGCGGCCACAGGACTGATTGCCATGCACTGGCGACAGGTGATGCGGGCGGCGGTGATCCTCGCGGGCGTGCTGGCCGCGGGTGTGGTGTCGGCCGACGAGCGCGGCCGTCAGCGCAGCGGCCGCAGCCGCGACGCGGCGTCGGCGCAAACGGGCGCAGCGGCGGAGGAACGCCGCGTCTTCGCCGTCGGCCCCGGCAGCACGCTCGACGTCTCCAACGTGGCCGGCGACGTCCGCATCACCACCGAGCGCTGGCGAGTCGATCGTCGTGCAGGCAGTGCGACGGCTGCGCGGCAGCGGTCGGCGCGACGACGCGCGGCTGCAGGACCTGCGGCTCGAGATGTCACAGGTCGGCAACCGGGTCGAGGTGCGGGCGCGGGGATCGATGTCGGGGCGCTCGAACGGTGCCATCGACCTCTCGGTGTCGGTGCCGCCGGACACGATGGTGCTGGCGCGCTCGGTCTCGGGGCTGGTCGCGCTCACGGGCGTCGAGGGCGAAGCCCGGCTGGAGACGGTCAGCGGCAACGTCGAGGTCGTGCGCGGCCAGAACGTGACGCTGGCCAAGAGCGTCTCGGGCGAGGTCAGCATCCGCGACGCCGCCAGCGCCGGTACGCTCATCCTCGGGAACGTCAGCGGCGCCATCATCGCCACCGCGGTCTCGCGCCCGCGGCCTGGAGGCCACCAGCGTCTCGGGCTCGCTTCGCCTCGGCGACATCGCCGCCCAGCGGGTGCTGGCCAAGGCCGTGAGCGGGGACGTCGACTTCGACGGCAGTCTGGCGGCCGGCGGACGCTTCGAGTTCACGTCGCATTCCGGCGACGTCCGCCTGCGGCTCCCCGCCGGCGTCGAGCTTCGACCTCCAGGCCGACACCTACAGCGGCCGCCTGACCTCGGACTTCCCCGTGACGTTGCGGAGCACCCGGGCCGGGGGCTCGTCGCGAGCCATTCGCGGCGTGACCGGCGACGGCGCGGCCCAGTTGCTCATCCGCAGTTTCAGCGGCAGCGTCACGATCGGCCGCCAGTAGCCACGCCGCTCGCGGAGCGCCGTCATCCCGGGGCGTCGCCTCGCCGTAGCGCCGAAGGCGCGAAGGCGGGCGATACTGATCCCTCACCCGAGGGATCCGATGCGCACCGTGCTCGCCGCCGTTCTGTGCTGGGGCCTGGCCGGCCAGGGAGTGGCCGTCGCCGCCGCCACGTGGCGGCTCGACGTCTTTCATACCGGCGGCCGCGGCACCGAGGTCTTCGCGGTCGACGAGGTCGTGGTCGAGCCGCTGCCGTGGCCCGGGCCACCCGAGCGGGGCATCTCGACACGACCGGCTTCGGCAGCTATCGCTTCGAAGTGCGGCAGGCCGACGGCCGGGTCGTCTACTCGCGCGGCTACGGGCCGATCTTCGCCGAGTGGATCACGACCGCCGAGGCCGCCACCGCCTATCGCACCTTCCACGAGTCGTTCCGCTTCCCCGAACCGGCGGCGCCGGTGGACGTCGTGGTGTTCCGCCGCGACGCCGCGCAGGCCTTCGTCGAGGTCTGGCGCACGCGGGTCGATCCCAAGGGGCTCTTCGTGAACCGCGCCACGCCGCCTCCCCAGGCGCTGATCACGGTGGAACGGCACGCCGACTCCGAGCGGGCCGTCGACCTCCTGCTGCTCGGGGACGGCTACACGGCCGCCCAGTGCGACACGAAGTTCATGGCCGATGCCACGCGCATGGCCAACGCGCTCTTCGCCCGCGAGCCGTTCCGCGAGCGGCGGCGTGATTTCAACGTGTGGGGCATCTGTGCCCCGGCGGCCGAGGCGGGCGTGGCCCGGCCCTCGGCCGACGTCTGGCGGCGCACGCCGGTCGGGACGACCTACGACATCTTCGGGTCCGAGCGCTACGTCCTCACCTATCAGAACCGGGCCTTTCGCGACGTCGCCGCCTGGGCCCCCTACGAGTTCGTCACGATCCTGGTGAACAGCGCCACCTACGGCGGCGGCGGGCTCTACAACGTCTACTCGACGGCGGCGGTGGACAGCGCCTGGGCGGAGTACCTCTTCGTCCACGAGTTCGCCCACCACTTCGCCGCCCTGGCCGACGAGTACTACACGTCGCCGGTCGCCTACACGACGCCGGCGACCGTCGTCGAGCCGTGGGAGCCGAACGTGACGGCGCTGCTCACGGGGACCAGCCTCAAGTGGGCCGACCTGGTCACGCCCGGCACCCCGCTGCCGACGCCGTGGCCCAAGGAAGCCTTCGAGGCCTACCAGCGGCCGGCCCAGGCGCAGCGGGCCAAGCTGCGTGCCGATCGCCGGCCCGAGTCGGAGATGGACGCCCTTTTCAGAGAGGAGCTCGCCTTCACGACGCGGACCTTCGAGCCCCAGTCCGGGAAGGTCGGCGCCTTCCAAGGCGCCTACTACGACGCCGGCGCCTACTACCGGCCCGAGGTGGACTGCGTGATGTTCACCCGTAACCTCGCCCGCTTCTGTGCGGTGTGCCGGCGCGTCCTGGCCGACGTCATCGCCCGCCACGTCCCGCCGCGCCTGACGAGCCCGGACCCTCATCGGGTACCGGGACTACCCTGGTCCCTAGGTCCCTGGTCCCTGCCAGGGTTCTTATCCCCCGATCGACATGACGTCGAACTGCTCGTGGTGCAGCTGCACGTCCGGCTTGACGATGACGTCCTTGCCCAGCGTCTGCTTGAGGTCGCGCAGCACGCCGCGCTCCTCGTCCTTCAGGGCCCGGGCGATGTCGGGATTGACGCGCAGCAGCACGCCGAGGCCGTCGAGATCGGGCCCGACCTTCTTGACCTCGGTCAGGATCTCGTAGCACACCGTCGAGCTCGACTTGATGGTGCCGGTGCCCGAGCAATACGGGCACGGCTCGGTGAGCGTCCGCTCCAGACTCTGCTTGACGCGCTTGCGGGTGACGATGACCAGCCCGAAGTCCGAGACCTGCAGCGCCTTGGACGGCGAGCGATCGCGGCGCAGCTCGTGCTCCACCGCCTGGAACACCTTCTGGCGGTTCTTCTTCTCCTCCATGTCGATGAAGTCGAGGACGATGATGCCGCCAAGATCGCGCAGGCGGATCTGGCGCACGATTTCCTTCGCCGCCTCGAGGTTGGTCTTGATGATCGTGTCCTCGAGCCGGCCGGCGGTCTTCTTGCCGACGTAGCGGCCGGTGTTGACGTCGATGGCGACCAGCGCTTCGGTCTGGTTGATGACGATCGAACCGCCCGACTTCAGCCACACCTTGCTCTTGAGCGCCTTGTCGAGCTCCGACTGGACGCCGTACTCCTCGAAGATCGGGAACGGCTTGTCGTGCAGCTTCACCCGCGCCGACATCCCCGGCATGATGCGGTCGAGGAGCTCGACGATGCGGGCGTGCTCGCGCGGGTCGTCGATGCGGATGGCGGTGTAGTCGTCGGTGAGCAGGTCGCGCAGCAGCTTGGCGACCAGACTGGCTTCGCGGAAGACCACCGCCGGCGCCCGGCTCGGTCTCCGACTTCTGGCGCATCTCGGTCCACACCCGGTGGAAGTACTGCAGGTCGGAGACGATGTCTTCCTTGGGCCGGCCCTTCGGCCGCGGTGCGGATGATCACGCCGCCGCCGAACTGGTGCTGGTCGCGGAACTCCTTGACGATGCCGCGCAGCCGGTTGCGCTCCTCGCGGGTCGAGATCTTGCGCGACACGCCGACGTGGTCGACCGTCGGCATGAAGACCAGGAACCGGCCGGGCATGGTGACGTGCGAGGTCAGGCGCGCGCCCTTGGTGCCGAGCGGCTCCTTGGCGACCTGGACGATGATGTCCTGCCCTTCCTTGACCAGCTCCTCGATCTTCGGCTCGGGCCCCTTGTCGCGGTCGCCGCGATCGCGGCCGCCGCGGCCGCCGCGGCCGCGCCGCTCGGCACCGTTGGCCGCCGGCGGCCGGTTCGGCCGCCACCTCGGCCGCGCCGCTGCCGACCGACGCCGTTGGCCGCGGCCGGCGTCTCGTCCTCGTCGTCGTCGCCGCTCAGCCGCTCGAACTCCTCCATCGTGTTGACGACGTCGGAGACGTAGAGGAACCCGTCGCGCTCGAGCCCGAGGTCGACGAACGCCGACTGCATCCCGGGCAGCACCTTCGAGACGCGGCCCTTGTAGACGTTGCCGACCACGCCACGATTGCGCTCGCGCTCGACGAAGACCTCGGCGAGGAGGTCGTCCTCGAGGATGGCCACGCGCGTCTCGTGACCGTTGGTCGCGATGATCATTTCCTTGGTCATGAGTCTCTCAGTCAGTTCGTGAAGCGGCGCATCTTGACGCCGAGGATGAGGCCGAAGCCGGCGAGCGTGGCGATCATCGAGGATCCGCCGTAGCTCATCAGCGGCAGCGTGAGCCCCTTGACCGGCGCCAGGCCCGCCGACATGGTGATGTTGTAGAAGACCTGGAAGGTGAAGCTGGCCAGCACGCCGAGGACGAGGAACGTGCCGACGCGGTCCTTGGACAGCCGGGCCGCGTCGAGCGATCGCATGATGACGAACAGGTAGAGGGCCAGCGCGACGACGACGCCGGCGAAACCCTGTTCCTCGGCCAGCACCGAGAAGATGAAGTCGTTGTGGGCCACCGGCAGGAAGCGCAGCTGCCCCTGGGTGCCCTGCATGAACCCCTTGCCGAGCACGCCGCCCGAGCCGACGGTGATGCGGGCCTGGATCTGCTGATAACCGGCGCCGCGCGCGTCCTGCTCGGGGTCGAGGAAGGTCACGATCCGCGACTTCTGGTAGTCCTCGAGGGCGAAGGTCCAGCGCGATCGGGGCCAGGACCAGCGCGACCAGCGCGCCGATGGCCAGATAGCGCATCGACAGCCCGGCGGCGAAGACCACGGCGCCGAGCACCGGCAGGAGCGTCACCGCGGTGCCGAGATCCGGCTGGCGGGCGATGAGCACGAACGGCACGAGGGTCAGCACCGTGGCCAGGAAGAGGTCCTGGTTGGACAGTTCGGCGCGCCGGCTCTCGCCGAGCAGCTTGGCCAGCACCAGCGCGACACCGGCCTTCACGAACTCCGACGGCTGCAGGTTGAAGACGCCGAGATCGAGCCAGCGGCGCGACCCGCCGCGCACCGCCCCGAACAGCAGCACGGCGAAGAGCGCGACGAGCAGCGCGAGGTAGACCCAGTGCGCCTTGTCGACCAGCGACCGGTAGTCGACGGCCAGGCACGCGACCATCGCGCCCAGCCCGAGGCCGATGGCGTAGATCTGCGTCCAGTACTCGCGGCTGGCGCCGCCGGTGGTGCTGAAGATCATCGCCACGCCGATCGCGGCCAGGGCCAGCACGGCCACCAGCAGCGGCCAGTCGAGATGGGACGAGAGCCGGCGCTCGAACACGGCTATCTACCGGCGCTGCGGTGCCGGTCGCGGCCACCGGCCGGGCTCGCCGACGCGGCGACGCGCCACGCCGGCCGGCCGCGGCGCGGCGGACGGCCGGGCTGCGCGCGGCGACCGGTGGCGTTCCGGGCACCCGGCGCGGCGGCAGCTCGGCAGCGGCCGCCCTTCCTTGCGCGCGTAATAGGTCTCGATGATGTGCCGGGCGATCGGCGCGGCGAGATAGCCGTGTTCGGAGTGCTCGGCGAAGATCACCCCGGCCAGTTCGGGGTTGTCGCGCGGCACCATGAACACGAACCAGCCGTGGTCGCGCAGGTCCTTGCCGCTGCCGCGGGCCCGCTCGCGGCCCTGGATGGAGATCACCTGCGCCGTGCCGGTCTTGCCGGCGACGTCGCGGCCGGCGATGCGGGCGCGGCCGGCGGTGCCGGCCTCGTTCACGGCCATCCACAGGCCGTCGTGCACGCGCCGACACCGTCGCCGGCTTGAGCGTGACGGCGCTGCGGGCACGCGCGTGAGCCTCGGCCGGCTGCCACGGCGCGCCCGGCCTTCGACGTGGCCCGCACCAGCCGCGGCGCCACCCGCGCGGCCGCTGGCCACCGAGGCCATCATCACCGCCATCGACATCGGCGTGACCGACACCTGGCCCTGGCCGATCGCGACCGAGATCGTCTCGCCGGATACCACCGCTCGCCGTAGCGCTGCTGCTTCCACTGCGGTCGACGGCATGATGTTCTCGACCTCGTTGGGCAGGTCGATGCCGGTCTTCGCCGGCCAGGCCCAGCTGCTCGGCCCACTCGTGGATCTTGTCGACGCCGAGCAGGTTGCCGGCGGTGTAGAAGTAGACGTTGCACGACTTCTCGATGGCGTGGCGCACGTCGACCCAGCCGTGGCCGCCGGCCAGGTGGCACTTGAAGAAGCGGCCGTAGAAGTTGGCCGCCGCCACGCGCAGAAGACCTTGGTCTCGGGCGTCATCACGCCCTCTTCGAGCGCCGCCGTCGCGACCACGATCTTGAAGGTCGAGCCGGGCGAGTAGCGGCCCTGGATGGCGCGGTTCTGCAGCGGCCGCAGTTCGTCGGTGTTGAGCGCCTGCCAGGTCGCGCGGTCGATCCCCGAGGCGAAGGCGTTCGGATCGTAGGCCGGCAGGCTCACCATCGTCAGGACGTCGCCGGAGCGTCGGCTCGAGCACCGCCGCCGATCCCCAGTAGCCCGTGGCCGGAACGCCTCCTCGGCGGCGCGCTGCATCGCCGGCATCGAGCGTCACCTGGATGCGGCGGCCCTCCACCGGCTCCACCTCGTCGAGCGTGCGGATCTCGCGCCCGACGCTGTTGACGACGACGCGGCGCGCGCCGTCCTCGCCCATCAGGACCTTGTTGTAGGTGCGCTCGAGGCCCGACTGGCCGATGACCGTGCCCGACGGGACGCCGTCGGCGCCCATCTGCTGCTCGCTGGCCTCGCCGACGTAGCCGAGCAGGTGCGCGCCGAGGCGCCTGGGCCGGGTAGCGGCGCGTCGGCACCTGCTGAACGACGACGTCGGGCAGCTCGAAGTCGAGGCGGCGCGCCGTCACGGCCGCCACCTGGGCCAGCGACGCGTCTTGCACCATCGACGACCGGGCGGTAGGTGGGCTCGCGGCGGTGTCGCTCGACGTTCTCCCGCATCTCCTGCTCGTCGCGGCCGACCACCTCGGCGAGCAGCCGCACGGTGCGGTCGAGGTCGCGCGAGTGCTCGCGCATGATCGAGATGTTGAAGGAGGCGCGGTTCTCGACCAGCACCTCGCCGTGGCGGTCGAAGATGACGCCGCGCGGGGCCCGCAGCGGCAGCGTCCGCTGGTGGTTGTTCTCGGCCATCTCCCGGAACTTGGCGTGCTGGAAGATCTGGAAGTACCAGAAGCCGCCCAGGAGCAGGGCGAAGAGCGGTGATGACGGCGGCGCGCAGCATCGCCGACCCGCCCATGCAGGCGGCGGCGATCCTCGACCACGGACATGCTGGTGATGCGCATGGACTACCGGTCGTCTCTCACATTATCGGCGGTCATCGCTTCACCCGCATCCCCCGATTCGCCTGCCGTCGCTCGAGCACCCGGGGAATCGCCTCGACGGCCCGCACCCCGACCACCCCGATCACGGCGTTGCCGACCGCCTGGATGGCCACCGCCGCGGTCGGATCCGGGAACGACCGCAGGCCGAGGAGGGTGTACAGGCCCATGAACAGGAGCGGCGTGGGCCGCGGTGGCGGCCGCGAAGACCAGCAGCCGCGGCACGGTCGCCGTGACGATGAACTGGGTGGCGAACCGCCCGGCCGCGAACCCGACCAGGGTCTTGGCCAGGCCCCCCATCCCGAGGATACCGGAGGACAGGGCGTCCTGGATCAGCCCGCCGACGGTGCCGGCCAGCAGCCCGGTCACCGGGCCGAACGCCAGGGCCGCCGAGACGACCACGACCAGCACGAGGTCGACCGGGACGGCGCCGCGCACCAGCCCGGTCAGGCGTGGTCTGGAGGACGAGCGCCACGCGCCAGCGCCGCGACCACCCCGAGCAGCCTCACGGGCGCGCCTCGGCCGGCGGCGGCGGCGCGAGCACGACCAGCACCTCCTCCAGCCGGGAGACGTCCACGGCCGGCCGCACGCTGATCACGTGGTACAGCCCGTCGCCGCGGTCGACGCGCTCGACCGTCCCGATGGCAAAGCCCTTCGGATAGAGCCCGTCGATCCCCGACGTGACGATCAGGTCGCCGGCGACGACATCGCCGGTGGCGGCCACGAAGTCCATCTGCAGCCGGCCGTCGCCGACGCCGACCACCACGCCCTGGACCCGCGAGCGCTCGACCAGCGCGCCGGCCGCGGCGTTGCGGTCGACGAGCAACTGCACGAGCGACGCGCGGGCGCTCGGCAGCGTGATGCGCCCGACGACGCCCGCCGGGGCCAGCACCGCCAGGTTGGCGCTCAGGCCGTCGCTGGTGCCCTTGTCGATGGTGAGCGGTGCGGAACTCGGGGCTGGCGCCGGTCCCGATCACCTGCGCGCCGGTGGTGGCCAGCGGCGTCCGGGCCCGGAACTCGAGCAGCTGGCGCAGGGACTCGGCCCGCTCGGCGGCGACGCGTTCCTGCTGCAAGGCAATCCGCAGCTCGCCCACTTCGCCGCGCAGCGCTTCGTTCTCGGACGCGCACGCGCCGCAGGTCGAGATAGCCGTCCCACAACGAACGCACGCCGCCGGTCGCCCCCGAGGCGCCGCGCTGCGCCTCGGCCATGCCACCGAAGACCACGGCGTGGAACAGGGTGACGCCGGTCTGTGTGGTGACCTGCAGCGAGATGAGGGCGACGTGCAGGGCGAGCGCCGCCCCGAGGAGGATGCCCGGCCGTTGGCCGATGTCGGCGAGAGCCATGGAAAGGGCGACCTGCGGTCGCCGGCCTGCCCGAGCCGCTAGCCGCTAGCCGCTAGCCGCCCGGCGGCGCCGCCGCCGGCCTAGTCGATGGCGATCTTCCTGAGGAGGTCGAAGTTGGACAGCATCTTCCCCGCCCCCAGCACCACCGACGAGAGCGGATCCTCGGCGTTGGTCACCGGCAGCCCGGTCTCCTCGCGCAGGCGCTTGTCGAGATTCTTCAGCATCGACCCGCCGCCGGTCAGCACGATGCCGCGATCGACGATGTCGGCCGACAGCTCCGGCGGCGTGCGTTCGAGCGCGACCCGCACCGCATCGACGATCACGTTGACGGTCTCGGCCAGCGCCAGGCGGATCTCTTCGTCGGTGATGGTGATGGTCTTGGGGACGCCTTCGATCAGGTGGCGGCCCTTGATCTCCATCGTCGTCGTCTCCTCGAGCGGAAACGCCGAGCCGACCTCGATCTTGATCGCCTCGGCGGTGCGCTCGCCGATGAGCAGGTTGTAGGTCTTCTTGATGTAGTGGATGATGGCCTCGTCCATCTCGTTGCCGGCCACCCGCACCGCTTTGCTGTAGACGATGCCGGCCAGCGAGATGACGGCGATGTCGGTCGTCCCGCCGCCGATGTCGACGACCATGTTGCCGGACGGTTCCTCGATCGGCAGCCCGGCGCCGATCGCCGCCGCCATCGCCTCCTCGACCAGGTGCACCTCGCTGGCCTTGGCGCGATAGGCGCTGTCCTTCACCGCCCGCTTCTCGACCTGGGTGATCTCGGAGGGGACGCCGATGACGATGCGCGGCCGCACCCAGACGGTGCCGTTGTGCGCCTTCTTGATGAAGTAGGTCAGCATCTTCTCGGTGACGTCGAAGTCGGCGATGACGCCGTCCTTCATCGGCTTGATGGCGACGATGTTGCCCGGGGTCCGGCCCAGCATCTCCTTGGCTTCACGGCCGACGGCTTCGACGCGGCCGTTCAGCTTGTTGACGGCGACGATCGACGGCTCGTTGACGACGATGCCCTTGCCCTTGGCGTAGACGCACGTGTTGGCCGTGCCGAGGTCGATGGCGAGGTCAGTCGAGAAGGCGGAGAAAAGCGACCCAAGTCCCACTGGTTCCGGGCTCCTGATTCAGTCCGAGGTGCACGTCATGGCGCAGAACGACAGCCGGCGAGGCGCGCTCGGGGGCAAGGCATGACAATCAAGGATATCGGACGATGTCCCAGAGCGGAACACCGCAATGCAGGAAATCGTGCCGCGTCGGACGATGCCTGCGGCTACGGGTTGGCGACCGACACGCCGTCCTTGCCCGACTCCTTGACGCGGTACATGGCGATGTCGGCCGCCCGCACCAGCTCCTCCGCCGAGGTCGCGGCGTCGGGCAGGGTGGCCACGCCGACCGACACCGTGAGGCGCACATCCAGGCCGTCGGGGGCCAGGAACACGAACTGGCGCACCCGGTCGCGCACCCGCTCGGCCACCCCGAGGGCGCCTTCGGTGCCGGTGTCGGGCAGGACGATCGCGAACTCGTCGCCGCCGAACCGCGCCACGACGTCGGTTTCGCGCGCCGAGCCGCGAATCACCCCGGCGGCCTCGACCAGCGCGCGGCTGCCGGCGAGGTGGCCGAACGAGTCGTTCACCCGCTTGAAGCCGTCGAGGTCGATGAAGAGCAGCGACAGCGGCCGGCCGCTGCGTGAGGCGCGTTTGGCCTCGCGGCGCAGCACCTGGTTCAGGTATCGGGAGTTGTAGAGCTGTGTCGAGATCGTCGGTGACCGACAGCGCCTCGGCCCGGCGGATGGCCAGGGCGTTGTCGAGGGCCAGGGCCGGCCCTTCCAGCACCTCGGCCAGCGCATCGGCCGACGCCCTGGGCCAGCCGCGGCTCGCTCTTCGGCGACCGCCCGGTCAATCAGCACCAACGCCGCCACCACCCGGCCACGGCAGCGCAGCGGCACGCCGAAGACCGCGCCGGCGCCGGCCCGCACCCGCAGGTCGTGGCGCAGGTCGGCGCTGGCGAACTCGCGGCCGTGCGACAGCACCCAGCGGCCGACCTGCGCCGCCGGGGCCGACAGCGACGCCATCATCTCGCGCGACGCCATCAGCCCGATCTGGCCGTCCATGTCGACGGCGTAGACCGCCAGCGCCGAGGCCCGCAGCCACGCCGAGGCGTGGGTGGCGACGAGTTCGCCGATGGCCTCGGGGTCGAGCGTCTCGTGCGCCGAGCGCATCAGCGCGAGCTGGACGTCGGCGCGGCTGAGCCGCGCCTTCAGCGTGCGCTGGGCGTGACGCAGGCGGATGGCGAGGTCGGGGCGGGCAGCCGCTGAAGATGGCATTGGCTTCAGCCGTGACTGGGGAGAGTCAGGGGCAAACGCGCCCGATCCGGCGGATTCTCTCGAGCCGCGACTATACCACAGCGGTTCGGCGGCACTTGCGCGCGGCGACACGCGCGATCGGGGCGTCGCGCGCGCGGCTTGGGATTTGAGCGAGGACCTTGTTAGGATGAGGGGTTCGAGGACATCAGACCATGACCATGCTCGACCGGATGCGGCGGCACAAGGGCTGGCTCAAATGGAGCCTCGCGCTCGTCATCCTGACCTTCGCCTTCTTCTTCGTGCCCGAACAACGGCGCGACGACCGCCGGCGTCTCGCCGGATCAGGTGCTGGCCGACGTCAACGGCGAACCGATCACCGTCGCGCAGTTCCAGCGTCGTTACAGCGCGCAGTTGCAGGCATACCGCCAGGCCTACGGCGGACAGATCAGCGAACAGATGCTGCGCCAGCTCGGCATCGATCAGCAGATCCTCCAGTCGCTGGTCGACGAACAGGCGGTCGCCGTCGAAGCGCGCCGGCAGAACCTCGCGCGTGTCCGACGTCGAAGTACGGCAGCGCATCCTGTCGCTGCCCGGGCTGATGGAGAACGGCGTGTTCATCGGCGAGACACGCTACCGCCAGCTGCTGTCGAACCAGAACCCGCCGCTGTCGACCCGCGAGTTCGAGGACCAGCTGCGCAGCGCCATCCTCCAGGAGAAGCTGCGCACGTCGGTCACGGGTGGATGTCGGTGCCCGACGCCGACGTCGCCGCCGAGTTCAAGCGCCGCAACGAGAAGGTGAAGCTCGAGCTCGTCCACCTCACCCCCGACGGCTTCCGCAACCAGGTCGCGGTCACCGCCGCCGACATCCAGGCCCGCTTCGACGCCAACAAGGAGACCTACCGCATCGGCGAGAAGCGCAAGGTGCGCTACGCGCTGGTCGAGGTCGACAAGGTGCGCGAGCGCGTCCAGGTGCCGCCGGCCGACATCCAGGCGTTCTACGACCAGAACAAGGCGCAGTACTCGACCGAGGGCCGGGTCCGCGCCAGCCACATCCTGCTCAAGACCGAGGGCAAGGACGAGGCGGCGGTGCGGGCCAAAGCCGAGGAGCTGCTCAAGCAGGCCCGCGGCGGCGCCGACTTCGCGGCGCTGGCCAAGGCCAACTCCGAAGACGAGGGCTCGGCGGTGAACGGCGGCGACCTGAACTACTTCGGCCGCGGCCAGATGGTGCCGGAGTTCGAGCAGGCCGCCTTCTCGCTCAAGAGCGGGGACATCAGCGACCTGGTCAAGACCACGTTCGGGTTCCACATCATCAAGGTGGTCGACAGCCAGCCCGAGACGACGCGCCCGCTCGCCGAGGTGACCCCCGAGATCGTCGAGCAGCTGAAGTGGCAGAAGGCCCAACAGCAGGCCGAACAGGACGCCAAGGCGATGGAGGCGACCATCAAGACCGCTGCCGACCTCGACCGGGTGGCCAAGGAACGCGGCATCGCCGTGGTCGAATCGCCGCTGTTCCTGCGCGACGAGCCGATCGGCGAGCTCGGCGCGTCGCCCGACCTGGCCTCGCGCGCCTTCTCGATGAAGGACGGCGAGGTCACGCCGGCCTTGCGCGTGACTCGCGGCTGGGTGTTCGCGACGCCGGCCGGCAAACAGGACTCGTATCTGCCGCAGCTGGCCGAGGTGGCCGAGCGCGTGCGCGAAGACGCGGTGCGCGACAAGGCGGCGGAGCTGGTGAAGACGCGCGCCGCGGCCATCGCCGACGAGCTGAAGAAGGCGGCCGACTTCACCGCCGCGGCCAAGAAGGCCGGCTTCGAGGCCAAGGCCGAGCGAGCTGGTGGCGCGCGGCGCCGCGCTGCCCGACATCGGCGTCAACCCGGTGGTCGAGGCGGCGGTGTTCGGGTTGCCGGTCGGCGGGGTCGCCGGGCCGATCGCCACGCCGAACGGCCAGGTCATCGCCCGGGTGGCCGAGCGCGCCGACGTGACCGAGGCCCAGATCGCCGAGGGCCGCGACGGCGCTGCGCCAGGAGCTGGTCAACCAGCAGCGCGACCGCTTCTTCGCCGCCTACATGACCAAGGCCAAGACCGGGCTGAAGATTGCCATCCGCCAGGAGCTGTTGGCGCAGCTGATGGGGCCGATGCCGGCGGCGCCGGCGTTCCCGGCGCCGGTGCCTGGCGCGCCGCAATAGCGCAGGCCGCGTCGGCGGAAAACACGCCGGACGTCGTGGCTGAGCTGCGCGCCCGCGGGCGCGGCGCGCCGAAGCTCGTGAAGGCAAGCGAGCGAAGGCGGGTCACGCGTCCCAGGTGAACGAGAACCGGCCGCCGTTGGTCGTCGCCTGGTGCTCCGCCACCGACAGGAAGGCGCGTACGGCGTGGGAAAACTCCCCCTGCCGCCGCACCACCAGACGCAGCTTGCGCTCGAGCGCCAGTTCCGGCACCGGCACGCGCACCAGGTCGCCGCGGGCAATCTCGGCCTCCACCGACAGGTTCGGCAGCAGGGCCACCCCGTGGCCCAGCGCCACGAAGCGCTTGATGGCGTCGATCGTCGGCATCTCGACCGGCATGTGCAGGGTCACGCGGTGGCGGCGGAAGGCGTCCAGCACGCGGGCCCGATAGGGGGAAGCGACGTGATGCGCGACGAACGACTCGTTGCCGAGCATCGCGATCCCGACGTCGACCCGCCGGGCCAGGGGGTGGTCGGGTGGGACGACGAACACCAGCTCGTCGTGGTAGACCACGACCGAGCGCAGGCCGGGCTCGGCCGGCTCGTAGGTGATCACGCCCATGTCGACGGCGTAGTCGAGCACGCTGCCGGGCACCCGGCTGGCGAGCGACCGCTGCACCGTCACGCTCACACCGGGGTAGAGCCGCCGGAACTCGTGCAGCACCGGCAGGAGATAGAGGCAGGTCAGCTCGTTGGCGGCAATGCCGAGCCGGCCGGCGCGTAACGCCCGGACGTCCTCCAGAGCGACCAGCGCCTGCTGGCGGACGCCGATGAGCCGTTCGGCGTACTCGACCAGGGTCTTGCCGGCGTCGGTCAGCCCACCACGGCGGCCAGGGCGTTCGAACAGTCGCTGACCGACCTCGTCTTCGAGCCGGCTGATGACCTGACTGATGGCCGGCTGGGTGCGGCCAAGGCCCTTGGCCGCGCCCGAGAAGCTGCCCTCACGAACGACAGCCAGGAATGTCTCGAGTTGGTGCAAATCCATAATGTAAGCCCAATAGCGTCAAGTAGTTGCCGGCCTTAATGCTTGTCGAGATTATATATTCAGTAGTTACCATCATCTTGACTTATTTCTGCGCGCCGTGGCCAAATTGGGCATGGTCAATCGCCCAACCGTCGCCGTCTTCGATACGACGCTGCGAGACGGCGAGCAGGCACCCGGCTTCAGCATGAGTCCGGCCGACAAGGTTCAGCTCGCGGCCCACCTCGAGCGCCTTGGGGTGACGGTCATCGAGGCCGGATTTCCGGTCGCCTCGGCCGCCGATTTCGAGGGCGTCGTCGCGGTCAGTCGCGCCGTCCGATCGGTGACCGTGGCCGCGCTGGCCCGGGCCGTCCCTGACGACGTGCTCACGGCGTGGAACGCCCTGCGCGGCGCCGTGCATCCGCGCATCCATGTGTTCCTGGCCACCTCCGACCTGCACCTGTCGGCGAAACTGCGGATCACGCGTGACGAATGCCGCGAACGGGCAGTGTCGGCGGTGCGGCTCGCGCGGTCGCTGTGCGACGACGTCGAGTTCTCGGCCGAAGATGCGACGCGCAGCGATCTCGACTTCCTCGTCGAGGTCGCCGCGGCGGTGGCCGAGGCCGGGGCGACGACGATCAACCTGCCCGACACCGTCGGCTTCGCGCTGCCCGACGACATCCGGCGGATGTTCACCGCCGTGCGCGAGCGTGTCGGCGACGGCGTCGTGCTCTCTGCCCACTGCCACAATGACCTGGGGCTGGCCGTGGCCAACTCGCTGGCCGCCGTCCAGGCCGGTGCCCGCCAGGTCGAATGCACCATCAACGGCATCGGCGAGCGCGCCGGCAACGCCGCCCTCGAAGAGATTGTGATGGCGCTCGAGGTGCGCGGCGACGCGCTGGGTTGCCGCACGACCGTGGTCACGACCGAGCTCTTCCCCACCAGCCGGGCGCTGTCGGCCGTCGTCTCGGTGCCGGTGCAGCCGAACAAGGCGATTGTCGGCGACAACGCCTTCGCGCACGAGGCCGGCATCCACCAGGACGGCATGGTGAAGAACCCGTTGACCTACGAGATCATGCGACCCGAGTCGGTCGGCGCGCCGCCGACCCGGCTCGTGCTCGGCCGGCACTCCGGGATGCGCGGGCTCGACGCCCGCTGCCGCGCGCTCGGCCATCGCCTGCGCGTCGAAGATCTGCGCCGGCTGTATGCGAGGATGTTGGAGGCGGCCGACCGCGCCAAGGAAGTGGACGACGCCGAGCTCGCCGGCCTGATCCGCGATCTCGAAGCGCCCATCGGCTTTGCGTCCGCTGCCCGGAAGCCCTGATGAAGATACGACTCGTCACGCTGCCTGGTGACGGCATTGGCCCCGAGGTGATCCGGCAGGCCGTCCGCGTGCTGCACGCGGTGGCCGACGTCACCGGCCTCGTCCGTCGAGATCTCCGAGTACCCGATTGGCGCGGCCGCCCTGAAGACCGCCGGCGTGCCGCTGCCCGAGCCGACCCTGGCCGCCTGTCAGCAGGCCACCGCCGTTCTGCTCGGGGCGGTCGGCGATCCGGCGTACGACGGCCATCCGCCGACCTTGCGTCCCGAGGCCGGTCTGCTCGCCCTGCGCACGGCGCTGGGCGGGTTCGCCAATCTGCGGCCGGCGGTCGCCTTCGAGCCGGTGCTCGACGTCTCGCCGCTCAAGCGTGAGCGGGTGCGCGGCGCCGACGTGCTGGTCGTCCGCGAGCTGCTGGGCGGGCTCTACTACGGCGAGCCGCGCGGTCGCGAGCCCGACGGACGGGGCGCGTTCAACACGCTGCGCTACACCACCACGGAAATCGAGCGGGTTGCCCGCGTCGCCTTCGAAGCCGCGCGCACCCGCCGCCGCCGCGTGACGTCGGTCGACAAGGCCAACGTGCTCGAGGTGTCGCGGCTGTGGCGCGAGGTCGTGACCCGCGTCGCGCCGCGACTATCCCGATGTGGCGCTGACCCACATGTACGTGGACAGCTGCGCGATGCGGCTCGCCACCTCGCCGACCGACTTCGACGTGCTCCTCACCGACAACCTCTTCGGCGACATCCTCAGCGACGAAGCCGCGGTGATCGCCGGGTCGCTGGGGCTGCTGCCGTCGGCGACGCTGGGCGGATCGGTGGCGCTCTACGAGCCGGTGCACGGTTCGGCCCCCGACATCGCCGGCCAGGACGTCGCCAATCCGATCGGGGCGATCGGCTGTGTGGCGATGCTGCTGCGCCATACTGCCAACATGGCCCGCGAAGCCGACGCCGTCGACGCCGCCACGCGCGAAGTGCTGGCCCACGGGCTGCGGCCCGCCGACCTGGCGCGGCCCGGTGACACGCCGGCCGGCACCGCCGAGATCGGCGCGGCGGTGGAGCGGGCGGTCATCGACGCGCTCGAACGCCATTGGTCCTATCACGCGGTCTGAGGCTGGTTCCGTGGCTCCACGCACGCTGCTCGACAAACTCTGGGACGCGCATGTCGTCGAACACCTCGACGGCGGCCGCGACCTGCTCTACATCGACCTCCACCTGATCCACGAGGTGACCACGCCGCAGGCCTTCGAGGGGCTGCGGCTCGCCGGCCGCGCCGTGCGCCGCCCCGACCTCACCGTGGCCACGCTCGACCACAACGTGTCGACCGGGCCGCGCCACCTGCCGATGGCCGATGCGCTGGCCGAGGCGCAGATGCGGGCGTTGCGGGAGAACTGCGAGGCCCACGGCATCCGCCTGCACGACCTCGACGCGCCGACCCAGGGGATCGTCCACGTCATCGGCCCCGAGCTGGGCCTCACCCAGCCGGGCATGACCATCGTCTGCGGCGACAGTCACACGACCACGCACGGCGCGTTCGGTGCGCTCGCGTTCGGCATCGGCACCTCGGAAGTCGAACACGTGCTCGCCACCCAGTGCCTCGGCCTGACCCGGCCCAAGGCGATGCGTGTCTGGCTCGACGGCCGACCCAGCCGCCGGGGTGAGCGCGAAGGATCTGGCGCTGGCGGTGATCGACGCGTTGACCTGCGCCGGCGGCGCCGGCCACACCATCGAGTTCGCCGGTGACGCGGTCGGGCATCTGTCGATGGAAGCGCGGATGACGCTCTGCAACATGAGCATCGAGGCCGGGGCGCGGTCGAGCCTGGTCCCCCCCGACGAGATCACGTTCGCCTATCTGAAGGGACGCCCGCACGCGCCCGCTGGCGCCGCCTGGGACGCGGCGGTGGCGCAGTGGCGGACCCTGGTCTCCGATCCCGAGGCCCCGTTCGACCGCGAGGTGCACATCGACACCTCGGCGGTGGCGCCGCAGGTCACCTGGGGCACGCGCCCCGATCAGGTCGCGCCGATCACCGGCCGGGTGCCCGATCCGGCAGCGGCCGGTTCAGCGGCGGCGCGCGACGGGCAATCGCAGGCGCTCACCTACATGGGCCTGCAACCGGGCACGCCGATCGGCGCCATCGACGTCGACCGGGTGTTCATCGGCTCCTGCACCAACGCGCGGCTCGAGGACCTCCGCGAGGCCGCGCGGGTCGCGCGCGGCCATCACGTGGCCGGCACCGTCCGGGCGATGGTGGTGCCCGGGTCACAGCAGGTCAAGCGGGCGGCCGAGGCGGAAGGCCTCCACCAGATCTTCGCCGCCGCCGGCTTCGAATGGCGCGAGCCGGGCTGCTCGATGTGCCTGGGCATGAACGACGACGTGCTGCAGCCCGGTCAACGGTGCGCCTCGACCAGCAACCGCAACTTCGAAGGCCGGCAGGGGCGCGGCGGGCGCACCCACCTGGTCAGCCCGGCGATGGCCGCCGCGGCCGCCATCCGCGGCCACTTCACCGACGTGCGCGGCTGGGAGTTCCGCTGATGGACGCCTTCCGCACCCACACCGGCCTGGTGGCGCCGCTGGTGCGGCGCGACGTCGACACCGATCAGATCATCCCGAAGCAGTTCCTGAAGCGGCTCGGCCGCACCGGCTTCGCCGACGCGCTGTTCTTCGACTGGCGCGCCGGCGGCGATGGGCAGCCGCGGCCGGACTTCGTGCTGAACCAACCGCGCTTTTCCGGCGCCTCGATCCTGCTGGCCGACGCCAATTTCGGCTGTGGCTCGTCACGCGAGCACGCGGTGTGGGCGCTGCACGACTTCGGGTTCCGCGTCGTGCTCGCCCCCAGCTTCGCCGACATCTTCGCCGGTAACGCCCTGGCCAACGGCCTGCTGGCGGCGCAGATCGACGGGGCCACGCTCGAGACGCTGCGGGCGCGGGCGGAGAGCCCGGCCGGATGCCGGCTCACCGTCGATCTCGAGGCCGAGCGGCTGACGCGCCGAGGACGGATGGGCGGCGCCGATCGACGTCGATCCGCTGACCCGCCGCCGCCTGCTCGACGGCCTCGACGACATCGCGCTCATCCTCCAGCACGAGGCCGCCATCCGCCGCTACGAAGCGGCGCACTGGCGCCAGTAGCGGTCAGTCCGAACGTCCGCCGCCGGCCAGACTGCGGATCAGCGACAACAGCAGGCCCACCGCCACCGCGTTGTGGCCGCCGCGCGGCACGATCACATCGGCGTAGCGTTTGCTCGGCTCGACGAACTCCAGGTGCATCGGCTTGACCGTGCTCAGGTACTGCTCGATCACCGAGTCCATGGTCCGCCCGCGCTCGGCGACGTCACGCTGCAACCGGCGGATGACCCGCGTGTCGTCGTCGGTGTCGACGAACACCTTGATGTCCATGAGCCGGCGCAGGGCGGCGTCCGCGAAGATCAGGATGCCCTCGACGATGATCGCGCGGCGCGGCGCCAGCCGGTCGGTGGCCGGGGTGCGGGCGTGGCGGGCGAAGTCGTAGACCGGCGCATCGATGGCCTGGCCGTCGCGCAGCGCGACCACGTGCTCCACCATCAGGTCGGTTTCGAGCGAGTCGGGGTGGTCGTAGTTGAGGGCGGCGCGTTCCTCGAGCCGCAGGTCGTTGCGGTCGCGGTAGTAGCGGTCGTGCTCGAGGACGGTGACCTGGTCGTCGCCCAGGCTCTCGACGATGCGGCGGACGACGGTGGTCTTTCCGGAGCCCGACCCGCCGGCCACGCCGATGACGATCGGTGTCATGGGGGGGCCACGATAGCATGCCGCCGCCGGGCGGCCGGGGTGGCACACCGCTTGCCTTGGTCAGGGCATCATGCTCCGACGACCGGGCTCCGTGGACCTTACGCACGAACAGCTGTTGCAGGCGATCGCGCTGCTCAACGGCATCGAGCGGGCCGCCTTCGACGTGGCGCGCGATCGCCCCGAGCTCGATGAATTCGTCGGGAATGTGCGGGCCTGGCTGCGCGAAGTCCGGGCCATCTTCCATACGCCGCGCAGCGAGAGCCACGCGCACGTGCTACGCCGCCTGCTCGACGAGGTCGAGGCCATCGACCAGCGGATGTCGCGGCACTAGTCCGAGCCGCTCCCCTTTCCTGTTCCAAATCGAGACCGTGCAGGACACGGCTGGCCCGTTTCAGCACAACGGCGACGGAACGTACGGTATACACGAAGGCATGGGCCTGCACACGCGCCTGTTGCCGCTCTTGGTCGCGGCGCTGTTCACGACCGCGTGCGCGTCAAGCGTCCCCGCCGCTTCCGGCCGCGGCCGGTCGGCTGCCAGCCGGCTTGTCGGGGACCATCGCCTTCCAATCCGACGTCGCCGGCCGCCCGGCTATCTACACCCTCAGGCTCGACACCGGCGCAATCGCCCGCCTGACCGGCGACCCCCGCTGGACCGAGACCAACCCGCGCTGGTCTCCCGACGGCACCCGGCTGGTGTTCGCCTCGAACCGCGCGCACTACGAGGGCGCCAGCCCTGAGGGCGGGACGGCCGATCTCGACCTGTGGATCGTCAATGCCGATGGCTCCGGCCGCCGGCGGCTGACCACCGACGCGGCCAACGAAACCGATCCGACGTGGGACGCCGATGGTCAGAGCATCGTGTTCTCGTCGGACAAGGACAGCCGCGGCGATCTCTACCGGATCCGCGTCGACGGCGGCGCGACGACGCGGCTGACGACGCACTACGTCGGCCGCGCCATCATGCCGGCGACGGCCCCGGGCAGCGGCCGGGTGGCCTTCGCGGCGCAGACGCTGCGCATGGGCGCGTTCTGGGACTTCCAGGTGCACCTGCTCGACCCGCGCTCCGGCGTCGCGTCGCCGCTGGCGGCGTCGGCCGGCGCATGCTGGCCGGCGTGGTCGCGCGACGGCCAGCGCCTCGCGCACGTGCACCTCGGGAAGAACGAGCCGTCGTCGCTGCTGGTGCGGACCATGCCCGACGGCGCCAGCACCCGCGTGCCCGGTCCGCGCGAGTTGTGGAGCTACTACCCGGAGTGGTCACCCGACGACAGCAAGCTGGCGTTCGCGGTGAGCCCGGCGCATCACGAGGGCGAGAACTGGGATCTGGCGGTGGTGGACCTGAAGACCGGCGCCTGGGCGCGGCTCACGCAAGGTGCCGGGAACGACCGGCTGCCCGATTGGAAGCCCTAGATCTCCGAATAGCGGCTAGGGACTAGCGGCTAGCGAACACAGTTCGGGGCAGACCTCGACAGGACTTGCTCCGCGCCAGGAACGAGGCGAATGCCGCGAGAGTGGTGCGGAAGAGAGGACACGTTTTCCCAGTGTCCAGGTGATCTCGTGTGGTCACGTCTCGTGCGGTTTCGTTCGGGATCCGCGGAGTCGGCGTCCAGGTTGTCCGGTCTCGTATCGTCTCGTTTACCCAATCCGGCAGCAATCCGGCAGCAAATCGCCTGCGACTTTCGCCCTGCGCCCGTTACGTGGTCCCGGTGTGCAACAAGGCCGCCAGCTTGGTCGCCGCGTCCTGCTGCTGCGTCGGCAACGCGTGACTGTGGACCGACAACGTCATCACGACCGACGAGTGGCCGAGACGATGTTGGACGACGTGCGCCGGCACGCCGGCAGCGAGGCACAACGTCGCGCAGCAGTGCCGCAGTCCGTGAATTGTAATGATCCGCACGCCGGCCTTCCGGCACAGCGGCGCGAACTGGCGTTCCCCCAAGGTGTTCCATTGCAGCGGGGCGCCCGGTGAGTCCGTCGTCTTGGTGAACACCAAGTCCATAGGACGAGCCAGCGGAGCCGGTTGGCCATCTTGATCTCGGCCTGCGCCGCCTTGTGGATCTTCAACGCCGTCACCGTCTCGGCCGCCAACGGCACGATGCGACAGCTGCCCGTCTTGGTCGGTGACCAGACCGGTTCGGCCACGTCGTAAGACGTCAGCGGCCGCTTGATCGTCATCGTCCCGGCTGCCGAATCCAAATCGTTCCGTCGTCTCCTTGTTGGTCGTCTTCTTCCCGGCGTGAACAGTGACCACGAGTTCAGGATCCTGTTCACTGTTCACGGTCCCGTCGTCGGAGTCCTGGCCGCCACGTGAAACTCGTTCACGTGTTCACCGTCGTTCTCATCGTCGTCCTGGTCCTGGTCGTCCTGCTCGACGCGCGGGGTCAGGAGGGCCCGGTCGTTGGCCAGATACGCCGCCACCGGGGCGAGGTAGGGCACCAGCAACGCGCGGATTTCCATCACGTCGCCCTGGCTGACCCGGAGGTCCGACAGCCCCGTCAGGACCGCCGCGAACCCCCTGACCAACGCCTGGTGCTCTTTCCTAAGTCCGGCGTTGTGCCTGTCGACAACGCGGGGCGCGTTACGCTCACGCTCGTGCCGCCGGTAGCACCGGTAGCACAACTGCTTGGTCGCCATCTCCTGGATCTCGCCGCACTCGGTGCATTTGCCGATGCGCCGCTCCGCCGCCGTCATCGTGTGCTCCTTTGGTTGCCGTCTTCGTTGCCGTCGACACCGTCGCCCGTCGTCATCGTTCACACCTTGTCGTCCCCGAACGTGATCGGCCGGTCGGCGGGTTCCGCGGCTACGGCGTCATCCGTCTCGACGACGGGATGGAGCTGTTCGTGCACGTGGATGGGTTGGTGGCGGAGCCCTGGCTCCAGCCCGGTGATCGTGTCCGTCGGAGGATCGGCCACGATGATCGCGGTCGGCTCGCCGGGGTCGACGTGCAGGTGATCGAGCAGGCGACGGCGCCGCACGCCGGGATCTCGTGCGGCTTGGCGCCCGGCTGCTCGGCTGACCACCGAAGGCCGTCGGCCGGGCAGTGAGAGCGGACTCTGGTGCAAGCGTGCTGGCCGGGTCACTCCGAAGTAGTAGCCGCAGCCGAAGTAGGTCACGCAAACGACGACGATGAAGACGTAGGCGAGGATCAGCTTTCTGCATTCCGACATGCGCTAGGGCCGGCGAATGTCGACGTCGCGTGACTTGACGAACCCGAGGAACAGGCACATCAAGCCGACGAGCAGCGCGACATTTCGGGGATTGCTGCCGACCGCGAGCAGACCGAAGTAATCACCCACCCACGCCACAAGCCACGCCGCAAGAGCCACCCAACCGATGACGAAGAGCATACGCGCCTCCTCGCCTCGTCAATCGTCGTCGGATCAGATCGGAAGGGAGAGCGGATGTCGAGCCAGAATGCGACGCACCCACCAGTCATCGACGCTGCGACGAGGCAGGATGGCGGCCCGACCATCCGATGTCCTGCGGCGAGGATTCGCCGCACCCTTCTAGATCCGCCCCAGTATAGCCGGGCTACACTTTATTCATGCCTAGTCGAGGCCCGCGCTGGTCGTCCACCTGGTGGTGGAAGCGGCACACGAGGATCAACGTCACAATCGCGCTCGTAACCGTTGGCAGCCACGGGGCCATCGGCGGAGCTGAAGGGATGTGCGTTCACCAGCCAAATACGGCTGGTGTCAGGAGGCAGGCCGATGCCGGATCTGCGCTTCCGCAGCAATGTCGATTCTGTTTTTGTGCTGATTTGGGCGTTTCTGGGCGTGCGACTTTTCCCACCGGCTTGGCAAGCCGTGGCTCAGGGCCGCGCAGTGGCCTGGGGGCAATTGCTCTTCCCCGTCGCCTTCCTCGGTGCGCTCTACTACCTCGCAGCCAGCACCTACTACGTCGTGACGGATTGCACGCTCGTTGTCAGATGGGGACCGTTCAAGACTCTCGTTCCCATAGATTCGATATACAAGCTTAGAGCCACTCATACGCTCCTGGCGTCTCCGGCGCTGTCGATCGACCGAATCGAAGTGTTGGCTCGTAAAGGCCCGCACGTCGTGATTTTCACCGGCCGACCGGAGAGGCTTTGTGGCGGCCGTGAAGCAACGAGTTCCAACACTGGAAGTCGACGGACTCAGGAACGCCGAGTGAACCTCACGCCACTGCCTTTGCCCAAGCTCAACTAGTGCGGCTTGGTGCCCGGCCGCTCGGCTGACCACCGATGCCCGCAGCCCGGGCAATAGAACGTCATGGCCGTCGGCATCTGCTGCTCCACGGTGGCCGCCGCCACGGTGCCTTCCAGTAGATCAAGCGTTCGGCAGCAATCCGGCAGCAATACGCGAGCGGACAACAAAAAAGCCCTGAAAGATCAGGGCCTTTTTCGATCATGGTGCGGAAGAGAGGACTCGAACCTCCACTCCCTTGCGGGAACTAGCTCCTGAGGCTAGCGCGTCTGCCAATTCCGCCACTTCCGCACAGAAGGGTCGAACTCGTCGGGCAGGACCTTCATTTGTAACGCAGGTGGCCGCCCGCTGTCCACCGGAGAAGCCTGTCGCACAGCCGGCTCAGCGCCCGGACGATGTCGCCGAACTTCTTGAGGATCTCGCGGACGCGGTCGATCGGCATCGCCTCGGCGGTGCCGCCGTTGCCGGTCACCGTCGTGGCCTTGAGCAGCGAGTTGTAGACCGCTTCCTCGGTCGCCTCGAGCGCCGCCTGGAAGAGCGGCGACACGCCGTCGGTCGGCAGGATCGTGCGCGCGGCGCGGCGCCGGGTCGCCGAACGTCACGCGCAGCGCGGCATGGGTGGTGAACGCGATCGCGAAGTCGCCGCTGCCGTTGCGAGTACGACGAGCCGGTGCGGGCCAGGCCGAAGACGGCGCGCGCGGCCAGCCGCTTCAGGTCGCGCGCGTCGAGCGGCGCGTCGGTGGCGACGACGATCATGCAGGAGCCGTCGCCGGCGTCGCCGGCGCCGCCGACGGCGCCGTAGTCGTAGCGCCCGAGCTCGCGGCCGACCGGCGCGCCGCCCATCGTGAGCACGCCGCCGAAGTTGCTCTGCACCAGGACGCCGACGGTGTAGCCGCCGAATCGCGGCGGCAGCCGGCGCGACGCGGTGCCGATGCCGCCCTTCCAGCCGAACGCCCGCGTGCCGGTGCCGGCGCCGACGCTGCCTTCGGCGACCGCGCCGCCGCGCGCGCCGCGGATCGCCGCGACGACGTGCGACGGCCGCACGTGCAGGCCGCGGATGTCGTTGAGGCCGCCGTCGTTGGTCTCGCCGACCAGCGCGTTCACCGAGCGGACGTCGGCGTTGCCGTCGTGCGCCAGCGTCCACTGCACGACGCCCTTCGACGGCGGCGCCGACCGCCAGCGTGTTGGTCAGGACGATCGGCGTCTCGATCGTGCCCAGCTCCTCGACCTGCGTCGATCCGGCCAGCTTGCCGAAGGCGTTGCCGACGAACACGCGCGCCGGCCACCTTGTCCTGGAACAGGTTGCCGCCGTGCGGCAGGATGGCGGTGACCCCGGTGCGCACGCCGTCGCCCTCGAGCAGCGTCGCGTGGCCGACGCGACGCCAGCCGACGTCGGTGATCGCGTTGAGTGGGCCCGGGCTCGAACACGCCCGGCGCGAGACCGAGGTCGCGGGCCCGCGGGCGCTCGGCCGGACCCTGCGCACCCGCCGTCACGCCCAGCGCTCCGATCGCCAGCACCGCCAGCAGTTGTCTGCGCATCGTCTCGACCTCCGCCTCGCATTCTAGTCGTCGGGACCCGACGGCTCGTTGACGCGGGCGTCACACCGGCGACCGCTTCGCAGGCCGCGCGACCAGCGTGATACGATCCTGACCCTCACGATGCGTCACATTCCGCTGGCCGCCATCGACGACGCGGCCTCGGCGATTTACGCCGCCGCCGTGCGCACGCCGCTGGTCCGGCTCGACCTGCCGTTCGCGCTCGACGCGGTCGCCGCGCCCCGAGATCTACCTGAAGCTCGAGTGCCTGCAGCCGATCGGCTCCTTCAAACTGCGCGGCGCCTACAACGCCGTCCGTCAGCTCTCGCCGGCGCAGCTGGCCGACGGCGTGTGGACGGTGAGCGCCGGCAACGCCGCCCAAGGCGTCGCCTTCGCCGCGCAGATCGTCGGCGCCCCGTGCTCGGTGATGGTGATGGACACGGCGCCGGAGACCAAGGTGCGGGCGATCGAGCGGCTCGGCGCCACCATCGTCCGCGCCACCTACGACGAGTGCTGGCGGACCGTGGAATCGCACGGCTCCGACCGCATGCACGGCCACTTCGTGCACCCGTTCGACGACGACACGTTCATCGCCGGCAACGCCACCGCGGGTCTCGAGATCCTCGAGGACCTGCCGGACGTGGCCGCGGTCGTGACCGCCATCGGCGGCGGCGGCCTGCTGGCCGGGCGTCGCCGCGGTGATGGCGGCGCGCTGCCCGTCGGCGCGGATTTACGCCGCCGAGCCCGAGACCGCCTCGCCGCTGGCCACCGTCGCTGGCCGCCGGCGAGCCGCGCCGCTTCGAGGCCTGGCAGGCGTCGTTCGTCGACGGCGCCGGCGGCAAGTCGGTGCTGCCGTCGATGTGGCCGCTGCTCCAGCCGCACGTCGTCGAGTCGATCGTCGTCTCGCTCGACGACGCCGCCGCGGCGATGAAGCTGGTCGCCGAACGCGTCCACGTCGTCATCGAAGGCGCGGCGGCGTGCGCCGTCGCCGCCGCCCTCTCCGGCCGCATGGGCACGGGCAAGATCGTCGCGATCGTCTCGGGCGGCAACATCGACCTGGCGCGTTTCGCCACCCTGGTCGGCGCCTGTCCATGACCGCCGCTCGAGGCGCCTGGAGAACCGGCGCCGTCGATCCGAAACGAGGATCGCGTAGTCCGCGTGTTTTTCCCGAGCCCGAGTCCCGAGCCCCGAGACCCGCCTGATATGGAACGCTTCGCGACCCCATTTCCCGGACGCATCCACCGCCTCGGCGAACTCGCCACCGACGTCTGGTGGAGCTGGCAGCCGGGGGCGCGCGCCCTCTTCCGCCGCCTCGACCTCGCCGCCTGGCGCACGACCGCCCACAATCCGGCGCGGATGCTGCGCACGCTCGGCACCGACGTGCTGCAGCGCGCCGCCGACGACGCCGAGTTCGTGCGACTCTACGACGCCGCGGTCGCCGGCATGGACGCCGCCCGTCACGCCGACCACGTCGTGGTGGCGGGAACAGGGCACCGCCGACGACGGTCGCGTCATCGCCTACTTCTCGGCCGAGTTCGCCCTCCACCAGTCGCTGCCGATCTACGCCGGCGGCCTCGGCGTGCTGGCCGGCGACCACTGCAAGGAGGCCAGCGACCTGGGCCTGCCGCTGGTCGGCGTCGGCTTCATGTATCCGCAGGGCTACTTCCACCAGCGGGTCACCAACGACGGCTGGCAGCAGGAGCACTACGAGCGGCATCAACTGGGCCGACGCGCCGATCGAGACGGCGATCACCCCCGACGGCAAGCCGTGCATCACCGCCGTGCCGCTCGGCGACCGCACCGTGCTCGCCGCCGTGTGGCGCGTGCGGGTCGGCCACGTCCGTCTCTATCTGCTCGACACCGACCTCGAGGAGAACGCGCCGTGGGATCGCGAGCTGTCGGCCCGCCTCTACGGCGGCGACCGCGAGACCCGTATCCAGCAGGAAGTGATCCTCGGCATCGGCGGCGTGCGCGTGCTGCGCGCGATGGGCATCGAGCCGGCGGTGTGGCACCTCAACGAGGGCCATGCCGCCTTCGTCGTGCTGCAGCGGATTCGCGAGCACATCGAGCAGGGCGGTCGTTCGACGAGGCGCTGGCGCTGGTGCGCCAGAGCACGGTGTTCACCACGCATACGCCGGTGCCCGGCCGGGCACGACGCCTTCCCCTTCCATCTGGTCGAGAAGCACCTGGCCGGCTGCTGGGGCGAGCTCGGCCAGCACCGCGCCCGCTTCCTCGCCCTGGGCGAGTACGACAACGGCCACGGCTCGCAGTTCAACATGACGGCGCTGGCGCTGCGCACCGCCGAGGGCATCAACGCGGTGAGCGAGCTGCACGGCCACGTCACCCGCGAGATGTGGCAGCCGATGTGGCCCGATCGGCCGGTCGACGGCGTGCCGGTGCAGGCGATCACCAACGGCGTGCACGTGCCGACCTGGGTCGCGGGCGACCTGCGCGCGCTGCTCGACAGCCCACCTCGGCGCCGACTGGACCGCGCACGTCGACGATCCGGCCCTGTGGCAGCGCTTCGACGCGATCCCCGACGCCGACCTGTGGCGCGTGCGACTGACGCTGCAGGGCGTCGCTCTTCGCCTGGATCCGCGCCCGCGCCCGCCAGCGCTGGACGGTGGAGCGCGTGGCGCCGGCGCGGATCGTCGCGCACGGCACGCTGCTCGACCCCAACGCGCTGACCATCGGCTTCGCCCGCCGCTTCGCCGCCTACAAGCGGCCCGAGCTGATCTTCCACGACGCCGAGCGGCTGGCCGGCATCCTGAACGCCGCCGGGCGCTCGGTCCAGATCGTCTTCGCCGGCAAGGCGCACCCGGCCGACGACCCGGCCAAGCACCATCTGCAGCGCGTCTACCGGCGCGCGCTCGATCCGCAGTTCGCCGGCCGGGTCGCCTTCATCGACGACTACGACCTGCACGTGGCGCACCTGCTCGTGCAGGGCTGCGACGTCTGGCTGAACAACCCGCGCAAGCCGCTCGAGGCGAGCGGCACCAGCGGGATGAAGGCGGCGCTGAACGGCGTGCCGCACCTGAGCATCGGCGACGGCTGGTGGGCCGAGGGCTACACCGGCGACAACGGCTGGCTCATCGACGGCCACGCCGATCCCAAGGACCACGACGCCGCCGACGCCGCCGACGCGAACGCGCTCTACACCCTGCTCGAGCGCGACGTCGTGCCCGCTTTCTACGATCGCGACGCCGCCGGCGTGCCGCCGCGCTGGATGCGGGTCGTCAGGGAAGCCATGCGCACCACCATGCCGCGCTTCTCGACCCGGCGCATGCTGAAGGAGTACGTGCTGCGGCTTTACGCGCCGGCGATGGCTCGCCGGCCGTAACCCCTCCCCCGCCGCCCTGGCCGTGTGGCCAGGAGGGCCGCCGAGCGGCTGCGTTACAATGGGCGGATGTCTCGGAAGTCGACGTCCAACAAGGTGCACTGCGCGCTGTGCGGCGCCAAAGAGGTGTCCGAGCCCAAGGGCGAGGAGCGCTACTGCGGCGACTGCTGGGACAAGAAGATCGCGGTCGAGGAAATCGTCGCCCGCGAGTTCGTCCTCAAGCGCTACATCCGGGCGCACAGCGCCGAGAAGTATCTGGTCTACCACTCGACGCAGAAGCCGCCGTGCGGCCAGCTCATCGTCGTCGACGACGGCTACGACCTGTTCCTGACGATGACGCTCTACCCCAACTTCGCCTGGGACGACGCCGCCTACCACCTCGAGGGCGACCCCGAGGGCCGGACCTTCGCCGAGCTGCTGGTCGACGTCGTCGCCACCGAGGTCATCGAGCCCTGGGGCGGCGGCAAGTGGCACCTGGAGGTCTTCCGGTCGGCGACCGCCGAGCCCGAGGACTGGAACGGAGAGATGTGAGGGGCTATACTCGCCCCAGCTGGCGGCCGCAGGCCGCGAGCCGAGATCGGAGGAATTCGATGAAGCGCCTTGGGCAGTGGATGATGGCGGTCGCGGTGGTGGGCCTGGCAGCCGGGGGGGCGACCGCGCAGGAGCGCAAGCTGATTCCGCCGATTCGTGGCGAAGCCACGCTCGAGATCACCAAGCCGGCCACGCGCGTCGTCGGCAACGAGGTGGTGACCACCTTCGTGGTGCGCAACCCGGCCACGACCGGGGCGATCGCCGGCCTGAAGGTCGAGGAGAACTGGTACGACAAGGGCGGCAACCCGGTCACCGGCGACACCTACCGGCACCAGCAACCGCTGAAGGCCGGCGAGATCATCAGCATCACGCTGCGCACGCCGCGCAACCCGGCGATGAACAGCAACCAGTACCAGTTCAGTCACGGCAACGGCACCATCAAGACCAGCATCGTGCCGAAGCTCGAAGTGCCGAAGACCGAAACGCCGAAGTAGTCGCGTCGCCCGGTTCACGTCCGGCCCGCGGCCCTCAGGGTGCGCGGGCCGTGTCGTGTACGGGACCGGCGCGGCTCAGCGGATCGCGGCCAGCCGATCGACCAGCCGTGCTGGTACCGGGCACGCGCCAGACCTCCCCGCGCACGGCCTTCAGCAGCAGCCACGCCCACAGCACGGCGCCGGTGAGCCAGGTCAGGTTGGTCGACCGCCAGCAGCACCCGGAATGCAGTGCCGGAATGGAACGCGCCGGCCAGCGCCGCGCCGTAGGAGACCGCCATCAGCCCCGACAGCCCGCCGAAGACCACCACCGCCTGCGCGGCGTGGAAGCGTACGCCCGGGTGGCGGCGCTCGATGGCCAGGAACAGCGCGCCGGTCGCCCAGCCGGCGACGTAGGCGAGCACCGAGGCGAGGCGGGCGTCGAGACCGCTGGTCGTGGCCTCGGCCTCGACGTCCGGAGCTGGTCATCGAGCCGGCGGCTCGAGCACGCGGATGATCGTCTCGCGCGAGGCTTCGACTGGATCGCCGACGCGCGAGCGTCCGAGCACGCGCAGCACGTAGAGGCCGGGGGCGACGTCCTTGAGCGGCACCCGCGCGGTGAAGCCGTAGCCGCCGGGCCCGCCGGCCAGCTCGCTGCTGTCGCGCTCCTCGCGGGTCTGGAACACCGTCTGCCCACCTTCGGCCTTGAGCGTGGCCTCGATGTCGACCTTGTGCGGCCTGCTTGCCGGTGTTGTCGTAGACCTCGACGAACAGCGCCAGCTCGTCGCCGACCACGAAGTCGCGATAGGTCGTCATCGGGCCGGGCAGCATCTTCGCCAGCGGATCCTTCGACCGCGCCGTCGGCGTCAGCGCGCTCGACGCCGAGGTCAGCGCCAGGCCGCTGATCGACAGCTTCTCCTTGGTGTAGTCGGGGACGTCGAGGTCGTAGACCACCGATCCGCTCCGCTTGGTGTTCTCCTCGAGGACGGCGACGCGCAATTGGTATCGGCCCGGCGGCAGGTCGATCTGAGTTGAGCACGCGGAAGCCGCCGGCGCGCAGCCGTGGCACCGAGTCGGGCTTCAAGCCGATGCTCAGCGTCGAGCGTTCGCCGGGGTAGGCCTTGCCGCCGTAGTCGGTGGCGGTGACCACGACGTCGAGCCGGTTGTTGAAGGTGCCGTTGCTTTCGGTGAGCGGCAGGTCGCGCGCGGCGATCAGGGTCGACAGCACGACCGCGCCCTTGTTGTCGCCGCCCTTGAACACCGTCGCCGACAGTGCCAGGGGCAGCCCCGACATCGGCAGCGGGCTGACCAGCGCGGCGCGGAGCTCCGGCGCGGTCTTGCCGTCGGCCTTCTCGGTTTCGGCGCGGCCGCGCGGCGCCACGTAGCCCTTGCGGGCCCGCACCGTCAGCCCCGGCTGGCGCACCTTGACCTCGATCTTCCGGTACCTGGCCGTCGCGCCGCTCGTTGGTCGAGTAGTAGCCGAGCAGGTAGTAGGAGCTGTTGTCGGCGACGAGCCGCTCGAAGCCGCCGGCGAAGTCGTTCGAGTTGACCAGCGCGAAGCCGCCGGTCTCGCTCGACAGCACGCGCAGGCTGTCCTGGCCGAGCCGCGTCTCGTTGTTGAAGGCGCTGGTGCCCAGGTTCAGCGACGGGTCGGCGGGAAAGTCCTGGACCTCGATCAGGTCGTCGCATGCCGGCGCCGAGGCCGCGTGCGTCGACGCCGTAGATGGTGACGTTGGCGCGGGTGGCGGCGGCGATGGCGTCCTGGGTCGCGGTGATGATCGTCGAGGCGCCCTGGTTGTTGAACACGTCGTTGATGTCGTAGTCGATGCCTTCGCTGAAGTAGACGATGGCCTTGCGGCGCCCCGAGATGCCGCCCAGATAGGTCGCGAGGCTGCGGATCGAGTCGAGGGTGGTGCGGGCGTTCATCGACCGCTCGGGGTCGAGCATGTCGTTGACCCGATCGCCCTGCTGGCGGATGTCGCGGGTGCGCGCTTCCTCGTCGAGGCGCTCCATCGTGGCCGAGCGGATCTTGCGGCCCATGAACTTGTCGACCGCCGCCAGCAGGCGGCGCTGGCTGTTGGTGAACTCCTGCGCGGCGTCGGACCGGCCGCTGGTGAAGACGACGGCGGCGCTGTCGTTGGCGCCGATGTAGCGCTCGATGAACTGGCGGGCCGTGGCCTTGGTGCGCTGGGTGCGCAGGGCGTTGGTGTGGACGTCGTCGAGCATCAGCACGTAGACGCGGCCGTCGTAGCCGGTGAGGTTGTCCTCGACGTCGGGTTCGATCGGCGCCTTCGCGAACAGCGGCCGCGGCTGACGGGCGACCGGAATGTTCACCGGCGAGAAGGTGGCCACCTTCTGCGGTTTGCCGTCCTCGAGCACGTCGAAGTCGCCCTGGCCGAGGCCGGTCACGAAGCCGCCCTTGCCATCGACGACCCGGGCGTCGACCTCGACGTAGTTGACCTCGGCGCGGAAGGTGACCGGCGGCGGCGCCTGCGGGTCCTGAGCCGGAGTCGGGATCTGGGTCTGGGTAGGGGCGGGGCGGCGGGGCCGGGGTCTGGGCGGACAGCACGGCGCCGGCCAGCAGTACCGCGAGACTAGTTGGCCAAGTCGGACGGGTCATGGGCATGATCCTGATCGGGGTGACGACGACACGCCCGGAGACGTACTCCGGGTGGCACGGCGCGGCTCCCTGAAGTATAGGACGGCCGGCCCGCGCCGGCGGTTGCCGGCTGGCATGCTCAGGTCAGCGGCGGCCGCCGCCGGTGCCAGTCGGTGGCCTGCTCGTAGGCGTGTCCGACGCGGAAGAGCGCCGCCTCGTCGAAGCCCCGGGCGTAGAGCTGCAGGCCGATCGGCAGGGCCGGCGGACCGGCCGAAAAGCCGCACGGCAGCACCAGCGCCGGCAGGCCGGTCATGTTGCCGAGGAAGGTGTTCCCGCCGCGGAATCGCTCCGGCTTGCTCCCCGGCTTCACGTCGGTGCCGGCCAGTTCGGCCGATTCCAGCGGTGGCGGCACCGCCGAGCCCGCCGGGCACGACCATGACGTCGCACCGGGTGAACACCTCGGCCATCTCCGCCATCAGCACCGTCCGGACGCGTTGGGCCTTGATGTAGTCGGTGGCGGCATAGAAGCGCGCGGCGTCGAGCCGCTCCCGGACGACCGGGTCGAACAGCTGCGGCGTCTCGCGCAGCCGCTTCTCGTGGAACGCGGCGGCCTCGGCCATCGCCACCACCCAGCCCGCCGACGTGGCGTACGGCGCGTGGGGCACGTCGACGTCGACCAGCGTGGCGCCCAGACCTTTCAACGTCGCCAGCGCGGCGCGATAGGCGGCGCCGACCTCGGGCGAGGCGTCGTCGGCGAAGAAGCGCGTCGGCACGCCGATCCGCATGCCGCGGATGTCGCCGGTGAGCGCCTGGCTGTAGTCGGGAACGGGATCGTCGGTGGTCGTCGGATCGAGGGGGTCGGCGCCGGCGATCGCCTGCAGCATGAGCGCGGCGTCGCCGACAGTGCGCGTCATCGGACCGGCGTGGTCGAGGCTCCACGCCAGTGTGGTCACGCCGTAGCGGCTCACCCGGCCGTAGGTCTGCTTGAGGCCGACGATGCCGCAGAAGTTGGCCGGACCGCGGATCGAGCCGCCGGTATCGGTGCCGATCGACAGCGGCACCATCGCCGCCGCCAGCGCGCTGCCCGATCCGCTCGACGATCCGCTGGGCGAACGGGCCAGGTCCCAGGGATTGCGCGACGGCCCGAACCCTGACACGACGCCGCTCCCCATGGCGAACTCGAGCAGGTTCACCTTGCCGACCAGCACTGCGCCGGCCTTGGCCAGCCGATCGGTGATGGTGGACTCGTAGTCGGGGACCACGGTGGCGGTGACCTTCGACCCATTGGTGGTCAGGACGCCCTTGGTCGCCAGGATGTCCTTGGGGGCGTAGGGGATGCCGTGGAGAGGCCCGCGGATCAGCCCGCGGGCCATCTCGCGCTCGGCCGCCGCCGCCTGCCGCCGGGCCAGATCGGCGGTGACGGTGATGAACGCGTTGGTGCGCGGGTTGAGCTGCTCGATGCGCGCGAGATAGGCGTCGGTCAGCTCGACCGGCGACAGCTTCTTGGCGCGGATCAGCGCCGCCAGCTCGCGGGCCGGGAGGAACAGGACGTCGGTGGCGACGGCCATGGTTACCGGCGGACCCGGAAGAGGGTCGGCGGCTCGACCGCGTCGTCGAGGTCCAGTTCGCGCACCACCTGCATCTGGTCGAGGTTGCGCTGCACGGCGCGTCCGGCGACGTCGAGGCGGGCGGCGTCGAATCCGCCGCCCAGCAGGGTCGCGGCGCTCTGCAGCGTGGGGGCGCTGACCACCGGCGTGGCCTGCGCCGCCAGGTCACTGGCCACGGCGCCGCTGAAGCCCAGCGCCGTCAGGATTTGCAGCACGTGACGCCGGTCCACGCCGTCTCGACTCGTCATCTCCGCCTCCCGCCGGCCGCGGGCGACGCCGCGGCGCCCGAAAACTTTCCCCGCAGTCGGGGCGTCCAACCAAGTAGGGGCCGGCCGAGGGGACCGTAGTGCCGGGGCCCCGCTGTGTCAAACCAGCTATACTCGAATTTCGTATGTCTCTGGACATTCGCGCCGTGCAAGCGGCTCTGCGTGCCGACGGGCTCGACGGCTGGCTCCTCTACGACTTCCGCGGATCGAACCCCCTGGCGCAACACCTCGCCGGCCTCGACGGCGGCGGTCACCTGGCCACGCGCCGGTGGTTCTACCTGATTCCCGCCCAGGGCGAGCCGAAGGCGCTGGTCCACAAGATCGAGCCGCGGACGCTCGCCCACCTGCCCGGCGCGGCGACGCGCTACGCCGGCCGGGTCGAGCTCGAGGCCGGCCTCGGCTCGCTGCTCTCGGGTCTGCGTCGCGTCGCGATGGAGTACTCGCCGAAGTGCGCGATTCCGTACGTCTCGCGAGTCGACGCCGGCACCGTGGAGCTCGTCCGCGGCCACGGCGTGGAGGTGGTCACCTCCGCCGACCTGATCCAGACACTTCGAGGCGGTGTGGAGCGCAGCGGCGTTCCATTCGCACCACGAAGCGGCGGAGCGGCTGTACCGGGTGAAGGATCGGGCCTTCGACGCGATCGCCCAGCGCATGCGCAGATGGCGAGGCCACGACCGAGTACCAGATCCAGTCGCTGATGATGCAGTGGTTCGACGAGGAGGGGCTCGTCACCGATGCCCCGCCGATCGTCGCCGCGCAAGAGAACGCCGGCGACCCGCACTACCAGCCGACGGCGAGCACCTCGCGGGCGATCACGCCCGACAACGTGGTGCTGCTCGACCTGTGGGGCAAGATGCCGGCGCCGGGCGCCGTCTTCGCCGACATCAGCTGGATGGGCTACACCGGTGCGGCGGTCCCGGCGCCGGTCACCGCGGCCTTCACCGCCGCCCGCGACGCCCGCGACGCCGCCGTCACGCTCATCGAATCGGCGGCCGCCGCCGGACGCCCGGTGCACGGCTGGGAAGCCGACCGGGCCGCCCGCGCGGTGCTCGAATCGGCGGGGTTCGCCGCGGCGATCCTGCACCGCACCGGCCACAGCCTGGGCGAGGAGATTCACGGCAATGGCGCCCATCTCGACGACTACGAGACCAAGGACGAACGCCGGCTGATGCCCGGCACCGGCTTCACGATCGAGCCGGGACTGTATTTCGACACCTTCGGAGTGCGCACGGAAATCAACGTCGCCTGGGGTCCCACCGGCCCCGAAGTGACGGGCCCACGGCAGATGGCCGTGGTGCCGCTGGTGTAGTGTCAGGTGGAGGATCAGATGTCGACCCGCAAAACCACGGTGTTCTACGCCCTGCTCATCGCCGTCGCGTCGGTGGCCGTCGGAATGGTCATCGCCTCACGGCTCGAGCTGTCTCCGACCTCGTCGGCGCAGACCGTGTCGGCAGGCGTCCCGCCGGCCAACAGCGCGCCGCTCAGCGGGCCGGTGGACGCGTCGACCTTCCGCACCATCGCCAAGGCGATGAGTCCGGCCGTGGTCAACATCCGCACCGAATCGCGCCAGCGAACGTCGCAGATGACGCAATTCTTCGGCGGCGACGACGACCTGCTCGAGCGCTTCTTCGGCCAGGGCGGCGGTCAGCGCGGCCGGCAGCAGGAGCGCCCGCAGATCACCCAGGCGGCCGGCACCGGCTTCATCATCAGCAAGGACGGCTTCATCCTCACCAACAACCACGTGGTCGAAGGCGCCACCAAGATCCAGGTGTCGTTCTACGGCGACGACGCCGACGTGACCTACCTGGCGCAGGTGGTCGGGCGCGACCCGCTGACCGACAGCGCGCTCATCGAGCTGACCGAGAAGCCCAAGCGGGAGCTGACCGAGGTGAAGTTCGGCGATTCGGCGCAGATGCAGCCCGGCGACTGGGTGGTGGCCATCGGCAACCCCTTCGGCCTGGCCCACACCGTGAGCGTCGGCGTCGTCAGCGCCACCGAACGGCCCTTCCCGATCACCGACGGCCGCAGCCAGGACGTGCTGCAGACCGACGCCGCGATCAACCCGGGCAACTCCGGCGGCCCGCTGCTGAACGTGCGCGGCGAAGTCGATCGGCGTCAACACGGCGATCTACACCGACTCGCGCCAGGCCGGCAACATCGGCATCGGCTTCGCCATCCCGATCAACACCGTGCGCGAGCTGCTGCCGCAGCTGCGCGCCGGCAAGGTCACGCGCGGCGTGATCGGCGTCTCGGTGGGGACGATTCCACTCGACGCCCTCGAGCAGCTGGGGCTCAAGGAGCGGGCCGGCGCCCTGGTGTCGTCGGTCAACAGCGGCGGTCCGGCGTCGAAGGCCGGCGTCGAGCCCGGCGACGTCATCGTCGAGTTCAACGGCAAGCCGGTGCGCAACCGCGACGAGCTGGTCGGCATGGTCACGCGCACCAAGCCGGGCACGACCGTGCCGGTCAAGGTCCTGCGCGACAAGGTCGAGAAGCGGCTCGACGTGACCGTCGACGAGCTCAACCTCGAGGCCGAGACCGCCCGCACCGCGTCGGCCGACCCCGAGCCGGAGGAACAGGCCGGTGAGGGCTTCGGCATGACCGTCACCGGCGCTCACCCCCGACATGGCGCGCCGCCTGCGCGTGCCGTCGGACACCGAGGGCGTCGTCATCAGCGACATCGACGCCGGCAGCCCGGCCCAGCGCGCCGGGCTCAGCCGCGGCGACGTGCTGCTGCAGGTGAACCGCCGGCCGGTCAGCTCGGTGAGCGAAGCCGCCCGCGAGCTCGGCCGCGTTGCCTCGGGCTCGACCGCCTTCCTGCTGATCCTGCGCAACGGCCAGGAGAGCTTCGTCACGGTGCGCAAGGAGTAGGCGCTGGGCCACGGCGTCGAACGCGAGATCAAGCTGCGGTTCACGAGCGTCGAGGAGGCACGCCGCCGCGTCCTCGACCTCGGCCTCGCGCCGCTCTCGCCGCGGCGGCTCCAGCACGACGTCCTGGTCGACACCGCCGAGCGGCGGCTGATCGCGGCCGGGACCGCGCTTCGCGTCCGCAGCGACGGCGCACGGGCCTTCCTGACCTTCAAGGGTCCGGTCCTGCCCGGTCCACTGAAGGCGCGCGAGGAGATTCGAGACCGAGGCCGAGAGCAGCGCCGCGCTCCTGGCCATCCTCGCCGCCGTGGGCTACACGCCGGTGTTCCGCTACGAGAAGTTCCGCGAGGAGTACACCGCGAGCGGCGTGGTGGTCGCGGTCGACGAGACGCCGATTGGCACGTTCGTCGAACTCGAGGGCGAGCCCGCCGCCATCCACTCGCTCGCCGCGCGGCTCGGGTTCGCGCCGTCCGACTTCGTGACCGCGTCGTACCGCACGCTGTTCGTGGCCGCGGGCGGTCCGGGGCCCGACATGCTGTTTCCCGCGGCTGCCGGCCCGGCATGATCGACACCGCGCTGATCCTGGCCGCCGGGCTCGGCACGCGGCTCGCCCCGCTGTCGTCGCTGCGCGCCAAAGCCGCGCTGCCGGTGGCCGGCAACGCGCTCATCTGCCGTCAGATCCGCTGGCTGGCCGCGGCCGGAATCACCCGGGTGGTCGTCAACCTCCATCACCGGCCGGCCACCATCACGGCAGCCGCTGGGCCACGGCGACGACCTCGGCGTGGCCGTCGGGCTACTCATGGGAGTCCGGCGGTACTGGGTTCGGCCGGCGGACCGCGCCGCGCCCTCGACCTGATCGATCGCGATCGCGTTCCTGATCGTGAACGGCGACACCCTCACCGACCTCGACCTGCACGCGCTCGCCGCCGTGCACGCCGGCAGTGGAGCCATGGTGACGATGGCCGCCGTCACCGCGTCGTCCGGGCTATAACGCGCTTCGGGTGGCAGACGGGGCCTTCGCCGGAGTCGTCGCCGCCGCGGCATGGTCGACCGCCGGTTCGACCGGAGCCCATTTCATCGGCGTGCAGGTGGCCGAACGTCGTGCCTTCGCCGACCTGCCCGCCGACGTCCCCGCCGACACCGTGCGCGGGCTCTATCCGCAGGCTGGTCGACGACGAGCCGGGCGCAGTGCGGGTGTGGACGACCGCGGCCGCCTTCCACGACGTGGGCACGCCGGCCGACTACCTGCGCACCGTGCGCCACGTCGCCCACGCCGAGGGCCGACCGCTCGACCGCGGCGAGGGCACCACCATCGCCGCCTCGGCCCGCGTCGAGTCGTCGGTGTGCTGGGACGACGTCGTCGTCGGGGCCGGCGCCGAGGTCATCGGCTGCGTCGTCGGCGACGGCGCCCGCGTGCCCGACGGCCTGCACGCGCGCGATGCGTGCCTGGTGCCGGCCACCGGTCATGCCGCCCAGGCCGGCGACCGGGTCATCGGCGACCTCGTGGTCGTGCCCTTCGTCGGATCCGGCGCCGCGGCCGGGTAGAATCCGCGCGTGGCCAGTGACCTCGACGCAGCGGGTCGGCGACTACCTGCAGCGGCAGGACCTGACCACGCGCGTCAAACGCGTGGTGTCCGCTCACCGGCGACGCATCGGACCGGCGCTACGTGCGGGTGCTGCTCGACGACCAGGCGTCAATCGTGCTGGCCGTGCATGCCGGCCCGATCGACTACGCCACGCTGCCCTTCGTCCGCGTCGCCGAGCTCCTCGCCCAGGTGCCGCTGCCGATTCCCGAGCTCCTCCACCACGACGACGCGCTCGGCGTGATCGGGCTGCAGGACCTCGGCGACGTGACGCTGCAGGCGCACCTCGGCGGCGCCTCGGCCACCGACCGCGCCCTGCGTTATCGCCAGGCGGTCGGGCTGATTGCCCGGCTGCAGCAACGCGGGGCCGCCCTCGCCTCCAGCGCCTATCCGCCGTACGGCGTCGCCTTCGACGTCGAGAAGCTGACCTGGGAGCTCGAGTTCTTCGTCCGGCACTTCCTGCTCGCCTATCGTGGCGCGCTCCCCGACGAACCGGTCCGCGCGGCGCTGCGCGAGGAGTGGGCGCACATCGTCGAGGAGCTCGCTGCCGAACCGCGCGTGCTCTGCCATCGCGATTACCACAGCCGCAATCTGATGCTCGCACGACGACCCGCTCTACGTCATCGACTTCCAGGACGCGCGGATGGGCCCCGACACCTACGACCTGGTGTCGCTGCTCCGGGATTCCTACGTCGACTTGCCCGATGCCGCCGTCGACGATCTGATCGACTACTTCGCGGCGCTTACCACCGGTTCGGCGACGGCCGCCGGCGACCGCCCGTTCCGCCGGCGCTTCGACCTGATGGCGCTGCAGCGCAACCTGAAGGCGCTCGGGACGTTCGGCTACCAGACGACGACCCGCGGCAACCCCGTCTACATGCAGTACGTGCCACGCACGCTGACCTACGTCCGGCGTACGCTCGCGGCCGACGCCCGCTTCGGGCGGCTGGCCGAGCTGCTCGGCGGCCTGGTCGACGAGTTGCGTTAGAATCGCGCTGCCGTGACCGGCGCGCCTTTCGCAATCTCGACTTACCTGTTCCATCCGCACCGGCTCGATCGGGAGCACCTGGTCCACGTCGCGGCGCACAGCTTCGAGCGCGATCGAACTGTTCGCGCTGCGCTCGCACTTCGACTACTGGAATCCCGAGGCGGTGGCGCAGCTCGCCGAGTGGCTCGACGACACGCGCCTGCAGGTCACGGCGGTGCATGCGCCGATTGCCATGGCGGCCGATGCCGACGGCCTGCACGACGTGTGCTCGATCGCGTCGTCGCGTCCCGACGTGCGCGCCAAGGCCGTCGACGAAATCCGTCAGACGCTCGAACTCGCCAAGGTGCTCGCCGTTCCGGCAGCTGGTGGTGCACGTCGGAGTCCCCGACGGCGCGGCGCGATCCGACGACAACGACACCGCCGCCGCCCGCCACAGCCTTGAGCGCATCCTGCCCCTGGCCGAGGCCGCCGGCATCGAGGTGGCGCTCGAGGTGATGCCCAACCGGCTGTCCACCCCCGACGCGCTCGTCGAGCTGGTCGAAGACGTGCTGGAGTCGCCGGCCGTCGGCGTGTGCCTCGACGTCGGCCACGCCCGGCTGCTCGGCGATCCGGTCGACGCCATCGAAGCGGCGTCGGGGCACATCATCGCCGCCCACGTGCACGACACCCGCGGCGCCCGCGACGAGCATCTGGTGCCCTACGACGGGTCGATTGACTGGACGCGCGCCTTGCTGGCCTTCCAGAAGGTGGGGTACACCGGTCCCTGGACGTTCGAGCTGGCGCCGGGGCCGGCGGCGGCCGATCCTCGCCAGGGCCGCGCAGGCCCGTCAGCGCTTCGAGCAGCGCCTCGGCATCAACGACGAGCTGATGAGCCAATGAGCACCGCCCACGTCCCCATCAACCGCATCGGCGAGCACGCCGGCGAAGCGGTGACCCTCAAGGGCTGGCTGCACAACCGCCGGTCGAGCGGAAAGATTCATTTCCTGGTCGTGCGCGACGGCACCGGCTTCGTCCAGGTGGTGATGGGCCGCAACGACGTCGGCGAGGAGACCTTCAAGGCCGCCGACCACCTGTCCCAGGAGACGTCACTCGTCATCCACGGCACCGTTCGGGCCGACGCGCGGGCCAAGGGCGGCTACGAAGTTGTGGCCAGCGGCATGGAGGTGGTGGGCGTCTCGCACGACTTCCCGATCACGCCCAAGGAGCACGGCGTCGACTACCTGCTCGACCGCCGCCACCTGTGGATCCGCAGCGAACGGCAGACGGCCATCCTGCGCGTGCGCCACGAGGTCGTCAACGCCGTGCGCGACTTCTTCAACGGCGAGGGGTTCATCCTCGCCGACACGCCGATCTTCACACCGGCCGCCTGCGAAGGCACGAGCACCCTCTTCCCGGTGCAGTACTTCGAGGACGCCACCGCATTCCTGACCCAGAGCGGCCAGCTCTACAACGAGGCCAACGCGATGGCGCTGGGCAAGGTCTACTGCTTCGGCCCGACCTTTCGCGCCGAGAAGAGCAAGACGCGGCGTCACCTGACCGAGTTCTGGATGGTCGAGCCGGAGATGGCCTACGCCGACCTCGACGACGTCATCGCGCTGGCCGAACGGCTGATCACCAGCGTCGTCGCGCGGGTGCTCGACAAGCGCGCCGGCGAACTGGCGCTGCTCGAGCGCGACACGTCGAAACTCGCATTGGTCACGACGCCGTTCCCGCGGCTGACCTACGACGAGGCGGCGAAGCTGCTGGTCGACAAGGGCCTGCCCTTCCAGCACGGCACCGACCTGGGCGGCACCGACGAGACCGTGCTCTCGGAGCAGTTCGACCGCCCGGTCTGCGTCACGCATTATCCGGCGGCGGTGAAGGCCTTCTACATGAAGCCGGATCCGGCGCACGCCGACAAGGCGCTGTGCGTCGACGTGCTGGCCCCCGAGGGCTACGGCGAGATCATCGGCGGCGGCCAGCGTCTCGACGACCTCGACCTGCTGCTGCAGCGCATCAAGGAGCACGAGTTGCCGCAGGCGGCGTTCGAGTGGTACCTCGACCTGCGCCGCTACGGCACCGTGCCGCACGGCGGCTTCGGCATGGGCATCGAGCGCGTCGTCACCTGGATTTGCGGCCTCGAGCACCTGCGCGAGACGATCCCCTACCCGCGCATGCTCTACCGCCTTACCCCTAGCCGGGCAGGAGGGCGCCGGCCCGCGCGCGCCGGCGGTGTCCGGGGCACCGACAACGTGGTGATGCGGCACACGGTGGACTAGCAGTGGGGGGATGTACCAGTGTCGGCGGTAGCGGGCACGCCTAGCCGCCAGCCGCTAGCCCCTAGCCGCTGTGAAGATTGGCTTCCTCTCCCTCGGCTGCCCCAAGAACCTCGTCGATTCCGAGGTGATGCTGGGCATGGCCGAGCAGGCCGGGCACGAAATCACCACCGACGCCGACGGCGCCGATGTGGTCATCGTCAACACCTGCGCCTTCATCGACCGCGCCAAGCAGGAGTCGATCGACACCATCCTGGAGATGGCCGAGCGCAAGAAGGCCACCGGCGCCCGACTCGTGGTCACCGGCTGCCTGGCCGAACGCTACCGCGCCGACCTGCAGAAGGAGATCCCGGAGATCGACGCCGTGCTCGGCACCGGCGACGTGCCGCACATTCTCGAGGCCATCCAGCCCGGCACGACCGTCCGCACCTCCGCCGGCGCCGCCCCCCTGACGTTCTACAGGCGCGATCCGAAGGCGCCGAGCGGTGCCGGGACGCCGAACGGAGCGATGGCGTCCGAAGCGGGACAGCGTGATCCCCTAGCCGCTAGCCGCCAGCCGCTAGCCGCGTCCCCGGTCTTCGGCGTGGATCTGCCCACGTATCTTTACGACGCGGACACCCCACGCCGTCTCGCGACCCCCGGCCACTACGCCTACGTCAAGATCGCCGAGGGCTGCGACTACAAGTGCGCGTTCTGCGTGATCCCGAAGATGCGCGGCCACTACCGCAGCCGCACGGTCGAGTCGGTGGTCGACGAAGCCCGCGCGCTGGCCGCCCGCGGCGTCAAGGAACTGCTGCTGGTCTCGCAGGACACCACGTTCTACGGCATCGACCGCCAGGAGCGCGACGCGCTGCCCCGGCTCATCCGTGCGCTCGACGCGGTCGACGGCATCGAGTGGGTACGCCTGCTCTACCTCTATCCCGACGACCATCACCGACGCCACCATCGACGCCATCGCCGCCAGCCGTAAGGTCGTGCGTTACATCGACCTGCCCCTGCAGCACGCCTCCGACCCGGTGCTGAAGCGGATGAAGCGTCCCGGGACCCGCGCCTCCTACGAGCGCCTCCTGGCCGGCATCCGCGCCAAGCTGCCCGACGTCACCCTGCGCACCACCTTCATCGTCGGCTTCCCCGGCGAGACCGAGGCCGACGTCGAGGCGCTGCTGGCGTTCATCACCGCGGTCGGCTTCGACCACGTCGGCGTGTTCACCTACAGCCACGAAGAGGACACCTCGGCCTTTGCCCTCGCCGACGACGTGCCGGCGGCCGAGAAGACGCGCCGCCAACGCCGCGTCATGGCGCTGCAGAAGCGCCTGGTCGCCCGCCGCCAGAAGGCCCGGGTCGGCGCGCGGGCGCGGCTGGTCGTCGACGGCGCCTCGCCCGACCACGAGTGGGTGTTCACGGGCCGGCTGGCCGGCCAGGCGCCGGAGATCGACCCCCACGTCTACCTGACCGAGGCCGACCCGGCCGCGCTCAAACCGGGCCAGTTCCTGGATGTCGAGATCGTCGGGCGCCCGCGGCTACGACCTGATTGCCAGACCGGTGGGCGCCGACGAATCGGCGACGCCGCGGCCCGGCCCTCACCGCGGGCGAGCATAGCGAGCCTTCGCCCAGAGGCAGGGCCGCCAAGGCGGCTACGACCGATCGCGCGACCAGTGCGCCTCAGGGCCCGCGGCCTCGATCCCGTCACGTCCGCTGTGCTAAACTCAAGGGTCCGGTGCTGATCTGGGAAAACCAGAGTGGGCTGAAGCCCACTCTTTTTTGTTTCTGGGAGCGCGAGGCATCGTGACGCCACTCGACCGGGTCCGGGAGCTCGCGGCAGACGTCGCGGCGGCGCACGGCCTCGAGCTGTTCGACGTGACCTACGGCCGCGAGAGCGGACGGAACGTGCTGCGGGTGGTGCTCGATCGGCCCGGCCCCTCGGCCACCGCCGAGGAGAGCGTGAGCCTGGAACACTGCGCGCGGGTGAGCGAGGAACTGAGCGCGGTGCTCGACGTCGAGGACGTCGTGCCCGACGCTTATACGTTGGAAGTGTCGTCGCCGGGGCTGGATCGACCGCTCCGGACACGTGATGACTACGAGCGGTTCGCCGGACGGATGGCCAAGGTGGTGACGGCCGAACCGGTGAACCGGCAGACGGCTTTTGCGGGGCGGCTGCGAGGCGTGGACGGTGAGGACGTGCTGTTCGAGGCGATCGGCGGCACGGTGCACCGGCTGCCGCTGCGTCTGATCAGGCGAGCCCGTCTCGATGTGGAGTTTTGAGGAACATGGCGACCAACCCGTTGATGCAGACCATCGAGGCACTGGCCAAGGAGAAGGGCATCGAGCCCGACGTGGTCATCGCCGCGATGGAGGAGGCCGTGCTGACGGCGTCCCGCAAGTTCTACAAGGCCGGCGAAGAGCTGAAGGCCAACCTCAACCCCGACAGCGGCCAGGTCGAGCTGTTCGCGGTGCAGCACCATCGTCGACGAAGTGACCAACCCGGCCACCGAGATCTCCCTGGCCGAAGCGCAGGAGATGTACGGCGCCGACGCCGGCGTCGAGGTCGGCTACCAGATCGAGTTCCCCAAGAGCACCGAGATGCTCGGCCGCATCGCCGCGCAGACCGCCAAGCAGGTGATCTTCCAGAAGGTGCGCGAGGCCGAGCGCGAGAACGTGTACCAGGAGTTCGACCAGCGGGTCGGCGAAGTCGTCACCGGCCTGGTCAAGCGCTTCGAGCAGGGCGACATGATCGTCGAGATCGGCCGCATCGAGGCCATCCTGCCCCGCAAGGAGCAGTCGCGCGCCGAGAGCTACAACCAGGGCGACCGGGTCCGGGCGGTGATCCGCGGCGTCAGCAAGAGCGCCAAGGGCCCGCAGGTGGTGCTGTCGCGCACCGACGCGGCGCTGCTGATCAAGCTGTTCGAGCAGGAAGTGCCGGAGATCTACGACGGCACGGTGATGATCCGCGGCGCCGTCCGCGAGGCCGGCGATCGCGCCAAGGTCGCCGTCTACTCGCGCGAGCGCGACATCGACCCGGTCGGCGCCTGCGTCGGCATGAAGGGCACGCGCGTCCAGGCCATCATCCGCGAGCTGCGCGGCGAGAAGATCGACATCGTCGAGTGGTCCGACGACCCGGTGCGGCTTCGTGATGAACGCGCTCAGCCCGGCCAAGGTGCAGCGCGTGTCGATCACCTCCGAGCCCGACAAGGTGATGGAAGTGCTGGTCGAGGACAGCCAGCTGTCGCTGGCGATCGGCAAGAAGGGCCAGAACGTGCGCCTGGCGGCCAAGCTCACCGGCTGGAAGATCGACATCAAGAGCGAGGAAGAGAAGCGGCGCGAGGTCGAAGCCGAGCTCGGGGCGCTCGAAGCCCCGGCAGGTGACGACGACCGGCGCCGAGGCGAGGCCGGCGCCGAGGCCGAAGTCGGCGCCGAGGTCGAGGCCGGCGGCCGAGGCCGAAGCCGGCCCCGAGTCCGAGGCCGAGGCCGACGACACGGAGCGCCGGCGGCCGGGCAAGCCGACGGCGCCGACAAGACACAGTAGACGGCGAGCACGGCGACGCAGCCGGACACGGGTCCGGCGCTACTGGCGCGGCAACGCGCCATACCAGGGGTGACTGTTTGGCCACTGTCAGGATCTTCAAAGTCGCGGAGCTGTTGGGCACCACCAGTCAGGAGGTGCTCCATCTGCTCAAGCAGAACCACGGCATCGAGCTGAAGAGCGCATCGAGCACCGTGGAGGAGATCGTGGCGCGCCAGTTCGTGGAGCGGCTGGCGCGGCAGCGCGGCGTCGAACTGCCCAAGGGCGACATGTTCTCGGATGCAGCGGTGAAATCGGCCAAGGCCAAGACCGCGACCCCGAAGAAGGGACAGCCGGCGCCCGAGCCGCCCAAGCCGGCGGCGCCGTCGTTGCCGCCCCCACGTCTGATCCGCACGGTGAAGCCGGCGGCGCCGGCGGCCGCGGCCACCGAGGTGCTCGACCACCACGACGAGTCTTACGTCGCCGACGTGGCGGCACCGCCGCCGGCCGAGGTCGAGGCCGCGCCGCCCGCGTCACCGCCGCTCGCGGCGATGCCGGCGGTGATCGACGCTCCCCGCTGCCCGCGGAGCCGGAGCCCACGTCCTTGCCCGACCCGGAACCTGAGCCGGCCGCGCACCACGCGCCGGCGACCCGCGGCAGCCGCGTCCTCCCGCCCAGCATCCGACTGCGGATCGAAGAGCCCGGCCAGGCAGTGCCGCAAGCGCGTCCGCTCGCCCCGGCCAAGCGTCCGCCGACGCAACCGCCGCCGCGCATCGTGGCGCCACCCCCGCCGCGTCCAGCCACGCCTGCAGGAGCCCGGCCGCCCGCTGGCGCGCGGCCGCCGTACCCCGGGTCACCTCGCCCGTACGGCACCACGCCGTCGGCGCTGGGCGGCCCGCGCCCCCTGCCCTCGCAGCCCGTCCGTCCCGGTCAGGGGTTGCCGCCACGGCCCGGCACCTACCCGCAGCGGCCCGGGATGCCGCCGCCCCGGCCGCCGATGGGGACGCGCCCCGGCGGCTCGTTCCGGCCGGCCGGTCGGCCGGTGGGGGGACGTCGCGACAACTCGCCGCGGGCGCCGATCCAGGCGCCGCAGGTGGCCTTGCCGCCCATCAGCCGGACCATCACGCTGGCCGAGGGCATGACGGTCAAGGACCTGTCCGACAAGCTCGAGGTGCGCGTCAAGGACGTGCTGAAGGTGCTGCTCGAGCGCCGGATGATGATGAACATCAACTCGACCGTGGACATCGACACGGCCCGTGAGGTGGCGCGCACCTTCGGCGCCGAGGTCGAGACCCGCAGCTTCGAGGAAGAGCTCCAGGACGTCGCCGCCGAGAGCGTCGACGCCAAGGATCAGGTCACGCGCGCGCCGGTCGTCACGGTGATGGGCCACGTCGACCACGGCAAGACGACGCTGCTCGACTCGATCCGCACGACCCGGGTGGCCGAGCGCGAGGCCGGCGGCATCACGCAGCACATCGGCGCGTATCTCGTCGGCGGCATCGGCGAGGCCAAGGACAAGAGCGTCGTGTTCCTCGACACGCCCGGTCACGAGGCGTTCACGCTGATGCGCGCCCGCGGCGCCAAGGTGACCGACGTCGTCATCCTGGTGGTGGCGGCCGACGACGGCGTGATGCCGCAGACGCGCGAAGCCATCGATCACGCCAAGGCGGCCGGCGTGCCGATCATCGTCGCCGTCAACAAGATCGACAAGCCCGGCGCCAACCCGGAAACCGTCAAACGCCAGCTCTCCGACCTCGGCCTGATGCCCGAGGCGTGGGGCGGCACCACCGTGTTCGTCGAGGTCTCGGCCAAGCAGAAGACCAACCTCGAGCTGCTCCTCGAGATGATCCTGCTGGTCACCGAGATTGGCGAGCTCAAGGCCAACCCGAAGCGTTCGGCGCTGGGCACCGTGCTCGAGACCAAGCTCGATCGCGGTCGCGGCCCGGTGGCCACCGTGCTCGTCCAGGACGGCACGCTCAACGTCGGCGACAACATCATCGCCGGCCCGGTGGTCGGCCGGGTCCGCGCGCTGATCGACGACCGCGGCCGGCCGGCCAAGAGTGCCGGCCCGTCCACGCCGGTCGAAGTGCTGGGCCTCGAGACGCTGCCCTCACCGGGCGACTCGTTCCAGTCGGTCGCCGATCCGGCCAAGGCGCGGCAGATCGCCATGTTCCGTCAGGCCCGGGCCAAGGAGAAGTCCCTGGTCGCCAAGGGCAGCCGCCTGACGCTGGAAACGCTCCAGCAGCAGATGGCCGAAGGCGGCGTGAAGGACCTGCCGATCATCGTCAAGGCCGACGTCCAGGGCTCGGCGGAAGTGCTCGCCAACTCGCTCGGCAAGCTGTCGGACGACAAGGTCAAGGTCAAGGTCATCCACTCGGCGGTCGGCGCCATCAACGAGTCGGACGTGCTGCTGGCGACGGCGAGCAACGCCATCATCATCGGCTTCAACGTGCGCCCCGATTGCAACGCCGCCGACGTCGCCGAGCGCGAGAAGGTCGACATCCGCCACCACTCGGTCATCTACACCGTGACCGAGGAGATCCAGAAGGCGATGGCCGGCATGCTCGACCCGACCTTCAAGGAAGTGCGGCTCGGCTCGGCCGAGGTCCGCGACACCTTCAAGGTGCCGAAGGCCGGGACGATCGCCGGTTGCATGGTCAAGGACGGCCGTATCACCCGTCAGGGCGACGCCCAGGTGCGGCTGCTGCGCGACAACGTCGTGGTCTGGGAGGGCAAGCTGGCGTCGCTGCGCCGCTTCAAGGACGACGTCAGCGAGGTCAAGGCCGGCATGGAGTGCGGCATTGGCCTGCAGAACTACAACGACGTCAAGGTCGGCGACGTGATCGAGGTGTTCCAGATGGAGCGGGTCGCCGCCTCGGCCTAGCCCGCGAGGCACGGCGAGGAGGAGCACAGTCGTGGCCGTCGTGCTCCTCACCGTCGACTTCCACTTCCCCTTCGCGCAGTCGCTCAAGGACAAGCGCATGATCCTGCGCGGGGTCAAGGATCGGACGAAGAAGTTCAACGTCAGCGTCGCCGAGATCGAGCACCACGACCTGTGGCAGCGCGCCACCCTGGCGGTGGTGGCGGTGGCCACCGACGGCGTCCACGCCGAGCGCGAGCTGCAGGCCGTGGTGTCGGAGATCGAACGCCACGAACCCGGCCTCATCACCCGGACCGAGGTCGAGCACCTGGCGTGAGCCGCCGGACCTCCGCCGTCCCTGGTCCCTGGTCCCCGGTCCCTGTTCCCTTCTAGAATCGCTGTATGCCTCTCACCCATCGCACCGAGCGCATCGCCGAGCAGCTCCGGGAGGAGGTCAGCCAGATCCTCGCCACCGAGGTCGCCGACCCGGGCGTCGGCCTGGTGACGGTGAGCCGGGTGAAGGTCTCGCCTGACCTGTCGCTGGCGCGCGTCTACTGGACCATCCTCGGCAACGCCGAGGAGCGCAAGAAGACGACCAAGGCGCTGCAGCGGGCGGCAGCGTTCGTGCGGCACGTGCTGGCCGGCCGGGTCACGCTGCGGCGGGTGCCCGAGGTGGTGTTCCAGTACGACGAGGGGCTGGCGGCGCACCAACGGGTCGAGGAGATCCTGCAGGAGCTGCACCAGCAGGCGGCGCGGGACGAGGCCGCCACCGCTCCGGACGCGCCTGCCGAACCGACCGAGTCGTCCCCTGACGATGACCGCCGCTCCTGACGCCGCGGCGCTCACCGCGATCGTCGCGCGGCTGGCGGCGGCCCGCCGTGTGGTCGTGTCGTCGCATGAGCGTCCGGACGGCGACGCCATCGGATCGGGCATGGCCCTGGTGCTGGCGCTGCGCGCCCGCGGCGTGGACGCGCACATGGTGATTCCGGCCGTTCCCCCGCCCTACCTGCAGCCCTTCCCTGGCGTTGACGGGATCACCATCGCCGGCGAGGTGACCGGGACGTTCGACGCCGCCGTGATCATGGAGTGCAGCAGTCTCGACCGCACCGGCGTCCGCGGCCTCGACCGATCGCCGGTGCTCAACATCGATCACCATCCGGGCAACACCGCCTACGGCGCCGTGAACTGGGTCGACGAATCGGCGGCGGCTTGCGGCGAGCTGGTCTGCACGCTGATCGATGCGCTCGGCGTCCCACTGGCCGCCGACATCGCTACGCATCTCTACCTGGCGATCCTGACCGACACCGGCTCCTTCCACTTCTCCCACATCACGCCGCGGACCTTCGACATCGCGGCCCGCTGCGTCGCCGCCGGCGCCGCCCCCGAGTGGATCGCCCGGACCCACTACGACAGCAACAGCATGGCGCGCGTGCGCTTGTTCGGCACCGTGCTGTCGACGATGACCGTCGACCGCTCGGGGCAGATCGCACTGCTGGCGATCACGCCGGCGATCGCCGCCGCGGCCGGTGGCACCTACGACGACACCGAGGGCCTCATCAACTTCCCGCTGTCGGTCGAAGCGGTGCGCGCCGTCGCGTTCCTCAAGGAAACCGCGACCCCCGGTGAGTGGCGCGTGAGTCTCCGCTCCAAGGGCACGACCGACGTCGGTGCCATCGCCGCGGCGCGCGGCGGCGGCGGGCATCGGAATGCCGCTGGCTGCAGTGCCCGCGGCACCCTCGACGAGGTCCGCCAGGCGATTCTCGGCGCGCTCGAGGCCGCTGTCGCGCAGCCGTCGTGAAGCCCCCGCGAATCGACGCCCACGGCGTACTCGTCGTCGACAAGCCATCCGGGCCGACGTCGCACGACGTCGTGCAAGTGGCGCGGCGCACGTTCGGTTCCCGCGTCGGACACACCGGCACCCTCGACCCACTGGCGACCGGCGTCCTGGCGCTGGTCGTCGGCCGCGCCACCCGGCTGGCGCAGTTCATGGCCGGGGCCGACAAGACCTACGAGGCGACGATCGTCTTCGGCCGCGACACCGACACCTACGACGCCGCCGGCGCGACGACCGCCGAGAGCGGCCGGGCACCGGACGCCGTCGCGCTCGCCGCCGCCATCGCGGCACTGCCCGGGCGGCGCCTGCAGACGCCGCCGGTCTACTCGGCGAAGAAGATTGGCGGCGAGGCGGCGCATCGGCTGGCGCGCCGCGACACGCCGGTCGTGCCGGCCGCGGTCGAGGTCGAGATCCACGAGGCCGAGCTCCTCAGTGCCGCGGGGCGCGACGTCCGGTTGCAACTGCGGGTGTCCGCCGGGTTCTACGTCCGGTCGCTCGCCCACGACCTCGGCGTTGCCCTCGGGGTCGGCGCCCACCTGGGGGCGCTGCGCCGCACCCGATCGGCGCCGTTCGGCCTCGAGCAGGCGGTGCCGTGGGTCGATCTGGCGACCGGCGCCGACCGGCTGAAAGCGGCGGTCGTGCCGGTCGAGCACCTGTTGTCCCATCTGCCGACGGCCCAGCTCGACGCGCAGGCCGTCGACTGGGTGCGCCACGGCCGTCCGGTGACGGCCGCGGTCGCCGGGAGGAGGCTCTGGGAGGCCGAGGGCGGGGGGAGCACGACGCCGGTCCGCCTGCTGGCTCCTGGCGGCGGCCTGGTGGGCATCGCCACGGCGGTCGGCGACCGCGTCGCGGGAACGGGCGGCGCGGCGCCGATCGTCACCCTCCACCCCACCGTGGTGCTCGTCTAGGAACCGGCCGCGGTTCTGGGATACAATTTAAGGTCATCTTGCGGGCAACTCCGCAGACATACGGCGGCGTGGAGCGGCGGCCGACCGCGCTCTGGGCCGTACGTGGAGGTATCGTGGCACTGACGAAGGACAAGAAGACCGAGCTCATCGGCTCGTATCGCACCCATGGCACCGACACCGGGTCTCCCGAGGTCCAGGTCGCCATCCTCAGCGAGCGCATCACCTACCTCACCGAGCATTTCAAGAGTCACGCGAAGGACCACCACTCGCGTCGGGGCCTCCTGAAGCTCGTCGGCCAACGCCGGCGGCTGCTCGACTACCTGAAGAGCAAGGACACCGACCGCTACGCGGAGCTCATCAAGCGCCTCGGTATCCGCAAGTAGGCCGCCTCGTGCCGCGGCCGTCCGCCCCCGCGGACCGGCCGGCGGCTGTGGCGGTCATCCGGCGCCGGCAGTCGGCGCGGGCCGGTCGCGCGCCCTGCGCGACGGGTCAACAAGCCCGGGGAACGTGACCCCGGCATCAGAGGTTTCCAATGGTCAAGCGTGAGATTCAAGTCGGCCAGCATTCCCTCTCCATCGAGACCGGGCGTCTGGCCAAGCAGTCCGACGGCGGCGTCGTCGTGCGCATGGGCGACACGATGGTGCTGGTCACGGCCTGTCATTCGTCCAGCCCGCGCGAGGGCATCGACTTCCTGCCCCTGACGGTCGACTACCGTGAATACACCTACGCCTCGGGCCGCATCCCGGGCGGGTTCTTCAAGCGCGAAGGCAAGGCCACCGAGAAGGAGACGCTCACCAGCCGGATGATCGACCGTCCGATCCGCCCGCTGTTCCCGACCGGCTGGAGCTTCGAGACGCAGATCATCGCGTTCGTGCTGTCGGCCGATACCGATCACGACTCCGACGTGCTGGCCATCACCGGCGCGTCGGCGGCGCTGGCGCTGTCGGAAATGCCGCTCGACAAGACGATCGCCGGCGTGCGCGTCGGACTGGTCGACGGTCAGTACGTCGTCAACCCGACCTTCCCGCAGCGCAAGCAGAGCCGACTGGACCTGATCGTCGCCGGCAGCAAGGACGGCATCGTGATGGTCGAGGCCGGCGCCCAGGAAGTCTCCGAAGAGGAGGCAGTCCAGGCGCTCGAGGTGGCCCACGCGGCCATCAAGAGCATCTGCGCGGTGATCGACGACCTGGCCGCGGCGGCCGGCCGCAAGAAGCTGGCCACACCCGAGGTCAAGGTCGACACGGCGTTCCAGCAGGCGATCGAAGGCCAGGCCCTGGCCCGGCTCACCGACGCCATGCGCATCAAGGGCAAGCTCGAGAACTACGCCACCGTCGCCAAGGTCGAGAAGGAAGTCATCGCCGCGCTGCCGGAAGACCAGGTCGGGCGCAAGGGCGAGGCCAAGGCCATCCTTCATGCGCTGCAGGAAAAAGTGCTGCGCGACGAGATCCTGGAGCGTGGCGTCCGTCTCGACGGCCGCAAGTTCGACGAGATCCGCCCGATCACCATCGAGAACACGGTGCTGCCGCGCGTCCACGGCTCGTCGGTGTTCACCCGCGGCGAGACCCAGGCGCTGGTCACGGTCACGCTCGGCACCGCCGACGACCAGCAGAAGATCGAGATGGTCGACGGGGAAATGTGGAAGCGCTTCATGCTCCACTACAACTTCCCGCCGTTCTCGGTCGGCGAGGTCAAGCCGATGCGCGGGCCCGGCCGCCGCGAAATCGGCCACGGCGCCCTCGCCGAGCGCGCCCTGACGCCGATGATGCCGGCCGAGGCCGACTTCGCCTACACCGTGCGCATCGTCTCGGACATCCTCGAGTCGAACGGCAGCTCGTCGATGGCCTCGGTGTGCGGCGGATTGCTGGCGATGATGGACGCCGGCGTGCCGATCAAGGCCGCGGTGGCCGGCGTGGCCATGGGCCTGATCATGGACGAAGCCACGGGCAAGTACGCGGTGCTGAGCGACATCGCCGGCGCCGAAGACCACTACGGCGACATGGACTTCAAGGTCGCCGGCACCGCGGCCGGCATCACCGCGCTGCAGATGGACATCAAGGTCAGCGGCATCTCCTCCGACGTCATGCGCGCGGCGTTGACCCAGGCCCGCGCCGGCCGCCTGCACATCCTCGGCATCATGCAGCAGGCCCTGCCGGCGACCCGGCAGAACATGTCGGCCTATGCGCCGCGCATCGTCAGCATCAAGATTCCGGTCGACAAGATCCGCGACGTCATCGGGCCGGGTGGCAAGATGATCCGCAGCATCATCGAGAAGACCGGCGTGAAGATCGACGTCGAGGACGACGGCCGCGTCAACGTCGCGTCGTCGGACGAAGCCGCCGCCGCCAAGGCGATCGGCATGATCCAGGAGCTGACGGCCACGCCCGAGCTGAACAAGACCTACCTGGGCAAGGTCCAGCGCATCACCGACTTCGGCGCGTTCGTCGAGATCATGGCCGGCACCGACGGCCTGCTGCACGTCTCCGAGATTGCGAACCACCGCGTCAAGGACGTGCGCGACGAGCTCAAGGAAGGCCAGCAGATTCTGGTCAAAGTCATCAACATCGACCCGACCGGCAAGATTCGCTTGAGCCGTAAGGCGCTGCTGCCGTCCGAGGGCGGACCGCCGGCAGCCGAGCCGGGCAGTGAGCCGGCAGGCACCGACGGCGGCGGCGACCGCGGCGGCGACCGCCCGCGCGGCCCGCGCCGCGACCGCAACGACCGCGGGCCCCGGCGCGACTAGGCGGATACTCGATCAGCGGCTAGGCCGGCTAGGGACTAGCGGCTAGACCGAGGAACACGAGCGGGCCCGGCGACAATCGCCGGGCCCGTTTCGATCGGCACTGACTACGGGACAGCGTGACGGAGTGATTCGCTCAGCCCCTAGCCGCTAGCCGCCAGCCGCTAGCCACCAGGCCGAAGGCCCTACAATCGAGTCATGCGGAGGATCATCGCCGGGGCGTTCGCGACCGCCGCACTCTGTGGACTGACGGTGACCGCGGCGCAGGAACTGGCGCCCAATCGCCGCAGCGTCACCGTGGTCGCCAAGGACGGCAAGTTCGAGCCCGACCATATCGAGGTGGTCAAGGACGACCTGGTGACCATCGCCCTGCGCAGCGAGGGCGCGCCCTACAGCTTCGCCATCGATGCCTACCGGCTGATGAAACGCGCCGGCAACGGCCAGACCGTGACCTTCCAGTTCCGCGCCGATCAGGTCGGTCACTTCGTCTACTACTGCAGCCTGTCGAGCGATCCGCAGTGCGCCGAGATGAAGGGCACGCTGGTCGTCACCGAGCGCTGAGGGCCGCCGCTCGGCAGCGATCGGCGACTCCGGCGACGATGCGCACCGCTCGTTACTCCTTGGCCGGCAGGATGCCATGCGCGTGTAATGGCGTGGCGACGTCGGCCCAGGCCTGCGCCGCGGCAATGCGCTCGCGCATCGGCGGGTGGGAGTAGAAGAGCCATCGCGCCAGGCGCGACGGCCGCTCCTCGGCCAGGTTCTGCTGCGACAGGCGCCGCATCGCGGCGACGAACGCGGCGGGATTGCCGGTGAGCCGCAGCGCGAAGCGATCGGCGCGCCGCTCCTGGGCCCGCGACATGGCGTTGCCGAGCGGCAGCATCGCGAACGAGAAGACGCCCGCCACCAGCAGCAGCACCGGCGCCCCGGCGACGTCGGCGCTACCGCGCAAGCCGAGCCACGGCACCGCCCGCTCGAGGACCGCCGCGGCGACGTAGAAACCGGCGACGATGGTCGCCGCCTGCATCGCCATGCCTCGCCACAGATCGTGGTGCACGTGATGCGACAGCTCGTGGGCGAGGATGACCTCGATCTCGTCTTCGGAGTAGGCATCGAGCATCGTGTCGGAGATGAGAATCCGCCGCGACCGGCCGATCCCGGCGAGCGCCGCGTTGGCCTTGCGGGTGTGACCGCCGAGGGCCCACTCGTAGGCGCCGATCACCGGCGTGCCGGCGCGGATCGCCAGGCGGACGAGCCGCTCGGAGAGCTCGGGACGGTCCAGTGGACGGACGCGGTAGAAGATCGGGAGCAGCACCACCGGCGCGAGCCGGGCGAGTCCGACCATCGCCACGACGAACAGCGACCGCCGAGACCGCCCACCACAGGTCGGGCGCCCAGCGCATCGACAGGTAGACCGCCGACAGCCCGGCCACCATCACGCCGCAGCTGGCCACCGCGGCCTTGACGTGATCGGCGAGCCAGTGCGGCAGGATCTGGGTCGACAAGCCGTAGCGGCGTTCGAGCCAGTAGCCCTGGTACCAGGCGAACGGGAGCTCGATTGCGTGCACGGTGATCGCCAGGCCGCCGGCGAAGAGCGCCACGGCGGTCGACGGCGCCAACGGGCCGGGCAGCCACGAGGCCACCCACTCGGCCGCGGTACGGAACAGCCCCGCGGCGCCGCTGGCCGACAGCACGAGCAGGAACAGCCCGACCAGGGCGGTGCCGGCGGCGTCCGCGCGGCGGCGGCGCCGGTGATAGCGGGTGGACTTGTCCTCGTTCACGGGCAGCGTCGGAAACGCAGTGCCCAGATACGACAGTCGGCGCCGGCCGGACAACGCAGTCGGCGCCCGCTCCCGCCACCGGCGTGGTCAGGATTGGCGGACGGTGACGCCGCCGTTGGTGGTCTGCAGGTCGATGCGGGCGCCGCCGCCGTTGAGCCGGCCGGCGACGCGGCGGCGGGTCTGCTCGCCCTCGACGTCGAGAGCCAGATCCGAGACGGTGACCCGGCCGTTGGTGCAGCGCGCGGTGAGATCGGCCTGGGTGCCTTCGCGGACGGCGAGGCGGACGCCGCCGTTGACGCTCGCCAGTGAGACGCGGCCGTCCCTCGAGACCGTGCCGGCGACCTCCAGTTCCACGCCGCCGTTGGTCGTCCGGGCATCGAGCACGGAGACGTCGGCGAGCCGTCCGCGGACGCCGCCGTTGGTGGCCGTCGCCCGCACTTCGCCGCCGACGTTGTCGAGCCGCACCCCGCCGTTCACCGTGCGCAAGTCGACGTGCACGCCGGCCGGCACCTGGACGACGTAGGTGACCTTGTGGCCGCCCCAGCGGCCGCGCGGCGCCTTGGTCTCGATGCGCACCCGCTCGGGCCCCACCTCCTCGCGCATCTCGATCTGGCGCAATGCGTCCTGGGCGGCCTCGTCGGAACTGGCCGAGACGTGGCGTTCGGCCCGGACGTGGACGGTGGCCCCGGAGGCGGCCTCGGCCCGGATCTCGCCGTTGACGTTGAGGACCTCGACGCGGCCGCCTGGCGCCACCGTGTAGGTCCGCTCCCAGGTGTCCTGGGCGCTCCCCTGCCAGAATCCGAGGGAGAAGTCGCCCTCGCCAGCCCGGACCTCGCAGCCCGCGGCACCGACCGCGCCGGCCAGCAGGACCGCCGCCCACACTCCGGGACGCGTCGTCATCTTTGGCATGGATCTCCCTCTCTGCCAGGGAGATACGCGGACGGTTGCCGGAAGGTTCGGCCGGACGCGGCGCCGTCAGTTCATCTGCAACGAGATCACCTTCGACACCCCCGGCTCCTCCATCGTCACGCCGTAGAGCCGGTTGGCGATCTCCATGGTCTTGCGGTTGTGCGTGATGACGATGAACTGCGTGCGATCGAGCATCCCGCGCAGCATCTCGACGAACCGTCCGATGTTGGCGTCGTCGAGCGGCGCGTCGATCTCGTCGAGCAGGCAGAACGGGCTCGGCTTGTAGCGGAAGATCGCGAACATCAGTGCGATCGCGGTGAGCGCCTTCTCGCCGCCCGAGAGCAGCATCACGCTCTGGAGCCGCTTGCCGGGCGGCGACGCGACGATGTCGATACCGCTCTCGAGCGGGTCCGACTCGTCGAGCAGCGTCAGGCCGGCGCGGCCACCGCCGAAGAGCGTGGCGAACGTCTGCTGGAAGTTGGCGTTGATGGCCGTGAACGCGTCGCGGAACCGGCTGTGGGTCGTCTCGTCGATGCGCTTGATCGCTTCGTTGGTCTGGGCGATCGAATCGACGAGATCCTGGCGCTGCGTGGTCAGGAACTCGCGCCGCTCGTCCATCTCGGCGAACTGCTGGATGGCCATCATGTTCACCGGGCCGAGACGGTCGATGCGCGCGCGCAGTTCGGCGATGGCTTCTTCGGCGGTCATCGCCGCGGCGGCGAGTCCGGCCACGGCGTCCTCGTCTGGCGCCACGGCCACGACGGGCTCCGCCGCGGTGGCGACGCCGTCGACCTCGTCCTCGTCGGGTTCGGCGACGACGCTGCGAATGGCCCGGGCGTCGGGCGCCATGATGCCCTGGCGCTCCATCTCGGCGACGTCGGCCGCGACGGTGTCGAGATCGGCCTGCACGGCGTCGAGGCTCTGCTGGGCCAGATGGGTGAGGTCGGCCTCGGCGGTCGCCCGCGAGACGTCGAGCTCGGCCGCCAGCGCGCGGATGGCATCGAGAGCCCGGCGGGCGTCGCGGATCGACTGCTCCTGCCGCTCGGTCGCGGCCTTGAGCACCAGCGTCTCGTCGTCGGCGCGCAGCACCTCGTCACGCAGCGCCTCGAGCGCCTTGACGCCCTCGTCCATCAGCTTCTGCCCCTCGACCGATGCCTCGAGGAGGCGCGCGCGCTGCGTGCGCATCAGTTCGCCGTCGCCGCGGCACGCGGCGGCGCGCTCGGACAATTCGCGGGCCCCTTCCTCGAGCCGCACGACCTCGGCGGCGGCGGCCAGCGCCCGTTCGGCCAGCCCGGCGTGCTGCGCGCGGGTCTCGGCGGCGCGCTGGCTGAGGGTCTGGGCCTCGTCGCGCGCGTCGGCGAGCCGCCGCTGCGCGTCGGCCAGGGCCGCATCGAGGAGCACCCGCTCGTCGGCCAGCCGGCCGATCGAGGCCTGGGCCTCGGCCTGGCGGGCGTCGAGCCCGTCGATCGCCTCGCGCGCGCCGCGCGCCTCGGTGGCGACCAGTTCGGCGCGCTGCCCGACCCGCGCCTCGTCGGCGGTGGCGCGCTGCAGGTCGGCCTCGGCAGCGACGATTGCCTTCTCGTGACGGTGGGCGTCGCCGACCGTCGCCGAGACCGCCGCCGACGCCGCCGCGATGGCGGTGTCGAACGCGGCGATCTCGTCCATGAGAATCGACAGCGACGCCGCCGCCACGGTCACGACCTCGCGCAGGTCCTTGATCTCGCGTTTGGTCGCCAGGATGCCGCGCGCCTCGGTGCGGCTGCCGCCGCTGACGACATGGGCGCCCCGATAGACGTCGCCGTCGGTGGTCACCACCGGCAGATCGACAGAGGCGGCCAGGGCCGCCGCATCTTCCAGCGTCGGCACGATGACCGCGTCGCCGATGACCGCGCGCAGGCTGTGCGCGAACGGTCCGCTGACCCTGACGACGTCCGACAGCCGCACGGCACCGGCCGGCAACGTCGGCGCCGGTGCCGGCACCTGGGCCGGCGCCCCGGTGACGATGAAGCCGCAGCGGCCCGCGCCCTGGCCACGCACCAGGGCGAAGCCGGCGTGCGCCTGCGCGTGATGGTCGACGACCACGTGCTGCAGCAGGTCGCCGAGGGCCGCTTCGACCGCGCGTTCGTAGCTCGAATCGACATCGAGATAGTCGGCCAGCGCGCCGTGCTGTCCGACGGCGTCGTGGGCCCCGGCCAGGAGCAGCCGCGCCCCGTCGCCGAACGCGGTGCGCGCGGCGTCCATCTCCTCGAGTGAACGGAGCCGCGCCCGCTGTCCGGCGAGCTCGTGTTCGCCGTCGCGGGCGGCGCGTTCGCGCCGCTGGTGCTCGCTGCGGGCCTGCGCCAGGTCGGCCTCGTGCGCGTCCTTCGAGGCGAGCGTGGCGTGGAGCGCCGCGTGCGCCTCCTGCAAGGCCCGCGTCGCCTGATCCCTGGCCTCGACCGCGCGGCCGCGCTCGGTCTCGAGGTCCGCCGCCTCGACTTCGAGCCGGGCCAGCATCCCCGCCGCCCGCTCGCGCTCGGCGGCCGCGTGCTCGATGGCCGTGGTCAGCGCCGTGACGGTGTTGATCACCGCATAGACGTCGCCGCGGGCCTCCTCCACGCCCTGCTCGGCGGCGTCGATGGCGGCTTGCGCCGCGGCGAACGCCTGGCCCGCCATCCGCACGCCCTCGGCCGCGGCGTCACGGGCCTGCCCGGCCTCGGCGGTCGCGGCCCGCCGTTCCTCGAGGCGCAGCCGATCGGGCTCGCGCCGTTCCTCGAGGGAGCGCAGCTCGGCGTCGAGCTCGGCGACCCGGGTCTCGAGCATGGCCGCCTGTTGCGCGTCGAGGGCGAGCTGCTGATGCCGCCGGTTGACGTCGAGCTCGTGGGCGTGCGCATCCTCGCGGACGCGGGTGGCGTCCTGCTCGGCCTGAGCGAGTTCGATGCGGACGCGGGCCAGCTCGGTTTCCACTTCGGCGAGCCGGGCCGTCGAGGCCGCCTCGTCCTGGCGGGCGTCGGCCAGCCGCGCCCGCGCCGATTCGATGTGCTCGGCCAGGTGACGGTAGCGGCGGGCGAAGAGCACCTTCTCCCAGCGCCGCATCTCGTCGCGCAGGCGCTGGAAACGCCGGGCCTTGGCCGCCTGGCGCTTGAGCGACCCGCACTGCTTCTCGACCTCGAAGACGATGTCGTCGAGACGGGTGAGGTTCTGCTGGGCGGCGTCGAGCTTCAGCTCGGCGGCACGGCGCCGCGCCTTGTACTTGGTGACGCCGGCGGCCTCTTCGATCAGCTGGCGCCGATCGGTCGGGCGCGAGCTCAGGATCATGCCGATCTTGCCCTGCTCGATGATCGAGTAGGCCTTGGCCCCGAGGCCGGTGTCCATCAGCAGCTCGTGGACGTCGCGCAGCCGGCAGTGGGTGCCGTCGATGAGGTACTCGCTCTCGCCCGAGCGGTAGAGCCGCCGGGTGACCTCGACGTCGCGGACCGCCTGCACCAGGTCGATGGCCAACGGCGTTGCGACGCCGTCGACCGGGCCTGGGGTCTGGGGGCCAGCGGCGTCGGCGCGCGGCGGCAGCGCCACGCCGCTCAGCCGGAGCGTCACTTCCGCCGCGCCGGTCGGCTTGCGGGCGTCGCTGCCGCTGAAGATGACGTCCTCCATCTTGTCGCCGCGCAGGCTCTTGGCGCTCTGCTCACCGAGGACCCAGGTGAGGGCGTCGGCGACATTGCTCTTGCCGCAGCCGTTGGGACCGACGATGGCGGTCACGCCGCCGTCGAAGGCCAGCTCGGAGCGATCGGAGAACGACTTGAATCCAGAGATTTCGAGGCGATCGAGGCGCATGGACACCCGTGGGGCGAGGCGGATGGACGGAGCGGTGCCTCGCCGGTGCTGACAGCGCGTCAGTCTAACAAGGCCCTACCTGTGAGGCAAGGCGATTCCGGACCCCCAACATTTTGGGGGTCGCCAGAATTGCACTCGGCTAGTTCGCGCCCGGGGTAGTGCGGGTGGTGCGGGTCTTGGCCATCGTCAGCAGCTTCTCGGCCTGCGGGAAGAGCCCCAGCGCGTGCTGCGCCTGCGGGTCCACTTCGAGCAGCCGCCGGCGGGCGACCCCCGTGCCGAAGACCGCGGCGTCGATTTCGAAGCGGACCATCGCGACGATGAACGCCCGGTCCTGGGTCCAGGCCGCCTGGTCGATCTTCATGCGGCGCGACTCCACGTACTTCTGGAACTCGGCCACCATCGCGTCGTCGACGACGAAGTCCTTGGCCACCGCCCGTCGATCGCGGCCGCGGGTCCCGGGCCGCGTGTCGCCCTCGCCGTAGAAGCGCTCGGCGAAACCGGCGAAGAGCTGCCGGGCGAACAACGAGCGACCGAAGCGCGTCGGGTTGAAGCCTTCGACCGGTCCGTCGAAGCGCTCGTCGGGCTCGATCCCGCCACCGCTGTAGACCTTGCGTCCGGCGTCGGTCAGCTTGAGCTCGTCGGCGCTGTGCTGCCGCGTCGCCTGGTCGCGCATGGTGTAGGTGAGGTACTCGTCGAAGGCGCCGTCCCAGGGCCGCTGGATCAGCCGGCCGCTCGGCGTGTAGTAGCGCGCCGTCGTCAGCGCCAGCCCGGCCCCCTGACTGACGCGGTAGACCGATTGCACCAGCGCCTTGCCGAAGGTCGTCTCGCCGGCGACGATCGCCCGGTCGTGATCCTGGAGCGCCCCGGAGACGATTTCCGAGGCGCTGGCGCTGTTGCGGTTGACCATCACCACCATCGGCTGGTCGAGGAACTCGCTCTGGCGCGTGGCGCGGTAGTCTTCGTCGGAGTTGTCGACCCGGCCGCGCGTGTAGACGATGAGATCGCCGCGCGGCAGGAAGCGATTCGAGACGCGGATCGCCTGATCGAGCTGGCCGCCCGGATTGCCGCGCAGGTCCAGGACCAGGCGCCGCATGCCCTGGGAGCGAAGGTCCTCGAGCGCCTCGCCGAGCTCGTCGTCGGTGTGCTCGGCGAAGTCCTCGAGGCGGATGAAGCCGACGTCGCCGCGCGTGAGGAAGTGCGCCGGGATGCTCGGGATGGTGACCTGATCCCGCATCACGTCCATCACCAGCAGTTCGTCGACCCCGCCGCGCTTCAGCGAGATGTTCACGAACGTGCCTTTCGGCCCGCGCAGCTTGGTGACCGCCTGCTCGGTGGTCCAGCCGGTCAGGTCCTGGTCGGCGGCCTTGGCGATCACGTCGCCGCGGCGCAGGCCCTTCTGGTGGGCCGGCGACCCCTCGAACACGCGGACCACGGTGATGTTGCGGTCGAGCGACTGGATGGTGATGCCGAGGCCGTAGTACCGCTGCTCCTGCCGCTCGCGCATCTGGGCGTAGGTGCGCGGGTCCATGAAGCTCGAATGCGGGTCGAGCGTCTGCAGCATGCCGTTGATGGCGCCGTAGACCAGGCGATCCGACTCCACCGGCTCGGCGTAGTTGGTCTCGATGGCGGCCAGCGCCGCCGTGAATGACTTGTAGTGCGCCGGCAGCCGATCCTGGGTCGCCAGCGCGCTCTTCCCCATCAACCCGCCGAGCCCGGCCGACAGGCCGACGGCCAGTACCGACACGCCCAGGAATCGTGAGGTCCGCATACAGGCATCCTACCGCGAGCAACCCCCAATTGGACAACGATTTCCAGCCGCCGTCCGGCCCACCGTCCGGCCCTTCTCCCGTCCCCGTATCCGGCCTATACTGGGCAGACGGGCTGTCTGCGGAGCGGCCGGCCGTATCGCTGGTCGCCGAACGCACATCGGCCCGCCATTGCCCTGGAGCTCGCGATGTTTGGATCGATTGGCATGCCGGAACTGGTCATCATCCTGGTGATCGCGCTCATCATTTTCGGGCCCCGGAAGCTGCCAGAGCTCGGAAAATCGCTCGGCAAGAGCATCAACGAGTTCAAGAAGGCCTCGACCGAACTGCAGAACACGCTCGAGCAGGAAATCAAGCTCGAGGAGCAGAAGGAAGAGAAGGCCAAGGCGGCGTCGGTGACGCCGCCGCCGACGGTCCTGGAGTCCGACGGCAGCCTGGGGCAGCCGGTGTCGCGGACCGAAGGCGGCAGCTAGCTCTCCGTGGCCCTGGTTCCGTTCAAGAAGGCGGAAGAGGACAAGCCCGCCCTCGGCTACTACGAGGGCGAGCCACCCGAGCCGCCGGAGGACGACGACGCCCTCGACGGGCGGATGAGCTTCCTCGATCACCTCGACGAGCTGCGCAAGCGGCTCACCCACGCCATCGTCGCCCTGCTGGTCGGGTTCCTGGCTGCGTTCGCGTTTGCCGGCCGCGCCCAGGAGTTCGTGATGGCGCCGCTGATGGCGACGCTGCCGCCGGGCGGCCAATTCGTCTACACCGAGCCGGGCGAACAGTTCTTCCTCTTCATCAAGATCGCGGCGATCCTCGGCCTGCTGGTCGCCTCACCCTACGTGATGCTGCAGGTGTGGCTGTTCGTGGCGCCGGGGCTGTACGCCAACGAGAAGAAGCTGGCGGTGCCGTTCGTGTTCTTCTCGACGTCGCTGTTCATCGCCGGCGCGGCGTTCTCGCACTATCTCGCCTTCCCGATGGCGTTCCAGTTCTTCGCCAGCTTCTCGACCGTCCAGGTCGTGTTCATGCCGCGGATCGCGCCGGTCTTCTCGATGTACGCGTGGCTCCTGCTGGCGATGGGGGTGATGTTCCAGCTGCCGATGCTGGTCATGGTGCTGGCCCGCCTCGGACTGGTCACCGCCGGCTTCCTCGCCCGCAACATCAAGTACGCCGTGCTCATCATCTTCGTCGTCGCGGCGGTGGCCTCACCCGGCGGCGACCCGGTGAGCCAGACCGTCACCGCTGCGCCGATGCTCGTGCTCTACGTGATCAGCATCGGCGTCGCGTGGATCTTCCAGAAGAAGCGCGACACTGACGAAGACAAGGACTGACGCTGTGCAGTGGCCAGGGATTCGCCGCTAGCCGCGTCAAGCGTCAGTAGGCCTTCGCGAACCAGGCGTTCACCACGGCCGGCTTGTCGCAGCGCACGCAGGTGCCGGTGGGCGTCGTCGAGCCGAACGGGATGTTCCGGATCGTGGCCTGGGTCTCGGCCTTGATCGTCGCCTCGCAGTCGCCGTTGCCGCACCACGGCGACACGACGAAGCCGGGACGGCCTTCCATGATCTGCTTGAACTCGTCGTAGGCCCCCGCCGCCGACGTGTGGGCGTCGCGAAACGCCCGCGCCCGCGCCAGCAGCGACGCCTGAATCTCGTCGAGCAGCGCGGTCACGCGGGCCGCAAGCCCGTCCATGGGCAGCGGCGCCTTGGCCTTGGTGTCGCGCCGGGCCGAGAACACCGACTTCTTCTCGATGTCCTTGGGGCCAATCTCGAGCCGCAGTGGCACACCCCGCATCTGGTACTCGGCGTACTTCCAGCCCGGCGTCTGGCTGTCGTCGGCATCGAGCTTGACGCGAATCCCGGCCGCCACCAGCTCGTCGCGAATCGCCTCGCAGGCGGGCAGCACGGTGTCCTTCCAGTTGCCGCGCGGAATCGGCACGATCACCACCTGCCACGGCGCGACCTTGGGCGGCAGGATCAAGCCGCTGTCGTCGCCGTGCGTCATGATCACCGCCCCGACGAGCCGGGTCGTGACCCCCCAGGACGTGGTCCACACGTACTGCAGGGTCTTGTCGCGTCCCTGGAACTGGATGTCGAACGCTTTGGCGAAGTTCTGCCCAAGGTTGTGCGAGGTCCCGGCCTGGAGCGCGCGTCCGTCGCCCATCAACGCCTCGATCGAGTACGTGCGCGAGGCGCCGGCGAACTTCTCGCTGTCGCTCTTCTGGCCGTCGACCACCGGCACCGCCAGCACGTTTTCGCAGACGTCCTTGTAGAGCGCCAGGATCTTCAGCGTCTCTTCCTGGGCCTCGGCTTCGGTCTCGTGCGCGGTGTGCCCTTCCTGCCACAGGAACTCGGTCGTGCGCAGGAACGGCCGGGTCACCTTCTCCCAGCGGACGACGTTCGCCCACTGGTTGATCAGCAGCGGCAGGTCGCGCCATGACTGGATCCACTTCTGGTACATCACGCCGAAGATCGTCTCGGAGGTCGGGCGGACGATCAGCCGCTCCTCGAGATCCTCGGTCCCGCCCTTGGTCACCCAGGCGACCTGCGGTGCGAACCCCTCGACGTGTTCGGCCTCTTTCAGTAGCAGGCTCTCGGGAATCAACAGCGGGAAGTAGGCGTTGACGTGGCCGGTGGCCTTGATCCGGGTGTCGAGCTCGCGCTGGATGTGCTCCCAGATGGCGTAGCCGTACGGTCGGATGACCATGAAGCCCTTCACCGGCGAGTAATCGGCGAGCTCGGCCTTCCTGACGACGTCGAGGTACCAGCGAGAGAAATCGGTCGATTGGGGCGTGATCTCGGTGACGAAGCCGTCGCCGACGCCTTCAGAAGTCTTGGTGGTCATGAGCGGTCTCAGTGCCGTGAACCATCCAGTGTAGATCGTCCCGGCGCGGGAAGTCGGTCCGGGCGTGGCCGCCGCGGCTCTCCTGCCGATCGAGCGCGGCCCGAGCCACGAGCCAGGCGACCGTCACCGCCTGCGCGAGGCCGTGGCGATCGGCTGCCGGGTTCGGCGGCGGCGAGCCCATGGCGCCAGCCGTCGAGCGTGGTCACCGCCGCCGCCAGTCCATCGGCCGAGCGCACCAGGCCGACCTGCTGCCACATCAGCGTCTGCACGTCGGCCAGCGCGGCCGGCACCGCCGCGACGCCGTGCGGCATGTCGCCGCGTCCGCGCACGTCGTCGAGCACCGCGCCGGCGGCCGGTTCGCGCATCGCCTGCGCAGCACGGGCACCGAACACCAGACCCTCCAGCAGCGAGTTGCTGGCAAGACGATTGGCGCCATGGACGCCGGTGCACGCGACTTCGCCGGCCGCAAAGAGTCCCGGCACGGTCGTGCGGCCCCACCCGTCGGTGGCGATGCCGCCCATCATGTAGTGCGCCGCCGGCGAGACCGGAATCCGGTCACGCGCCAGGTCGAGGCCGCGCTCGCGGCACGCCGCGGCAATCGTCGGAAAGCGCGCATGGACCCAGGCGGCGTCGAGGTGCTCGAGCGACAGCGTCACGGGCGCCGACGTCCGCGCTTCCTCGCGCACGATCGCCCGCGAGACGAGATCGCGTGAGGCCAGTTCGCCGGCCGGCTCGTAGCGTGCCATGAAACGCTCGCCGTCGACGTTGAGCAAGCGGGCGCCCTCGCCGCGCAGCGCTTCCGAGAGCAGGAACCGTGGCGTGCCTGGCACGGTGATCACCGTCGGATGGAACTGCACGAACTCGAGGTCGCTGACCGCGGCCCCGGCCGACCAGCCGAGGGCGACGCCGTCGCCGGTCGCAATCGGCGGATTGGTCGTCTCGCGGAAGATGCGACCGGCGCCACCGGTGGCCAGCAGCGTCGCGCCGGCGCGGACCTCCGCCATCCGTGCGCCGTGCAGATATCGCACCCCGACGCACCGGCCGTGCTCCACGATCAGCGCCGCCGCGCGGGCGTCGGGCATGATGCGGACGCCGGCGCTGGCGGCCGCCCGTCGCCACAACACGCGCCCGATCTCGCGGCCGGTGGCGTCGCGGGCGTGGAGCACGCGGCGCACGCTGTGCGCGCCCTCGCGGCCAAGTGAGAACCGACCGGCTTCGTCGCGGTCGAACGCGGCGCCCCACTCGGCCAGCTCGGTGACGAGCCGCGGTCCCTCCTCGACCAGCACGCGCACGGCATCGGCCCGGCACAGCCCGTCGCCGGCGGCCATGGTGTCCGACGCGTGGAGGTCGGGTGAGTCGTCGGCCCCGACCGCGGCGGCGACGCCGCCCTGCGCATAGCCGGTGTTGCTCTCGTCGGGTCGGTCGGCTTTGGTGAGGACGAGCACGCGGCCGGTTGCCGCCAGCGCCACCGCCGCGCGCAGGCCGGCGACGCCGCTGCCGATGACCAGGAAATCCGCGCTCTCAATCACCCGGGTGTATCCTAGCATCCGCATTCGCGCGGCCTCGGCCTCGGCGCGCGCCCTCGGCATGTCGCTCGTCTCCATACCGGTCCGCGCGCGCGATGGCGACTACGTGATCCACGTCGCGGCCGGATTACGCAAGCACATCGGCCTCGCCCTCGACGACGCCGGTCTCAGTGGCGCGCGGATCGCCGTGACCTCAGCCGCGCGTGTGGACAGCCCAGAGCCGCCACATCCGGTCGGTGGGCCGCGGCAGCGTCCGCGTGGTCGTGCCCGACGGCGAGCGCGCCAAGACCATGCGCACCGTCGCCCGCGTCCACGACCGGCTCCTCGACGCCCGAGCCGACCGCGGCGCGGTCGTCGTCGCGATCGGCGGTGGCGTCATCGGCGACCTCGTCGGCTTCGCCGCCGCCACCTACCTGCGCGGTGTCCGGCTGGTGCAGGTGCCGACGACGCTGATGGCCCAGGTCGACAGCGCCATCGGCGGCAAGGTCGGTGTCAATCATCCGCGCGGCAAGAACCTCATCGGCGCGTTCCACGCGCCGCGCGTCGTGCTGGTCGATCCCGACGCCCTGGCCACGTTGTCCGGTCGCGAGTTTCGAGCCGGCCTGTATGAGGTGATCAAGTACGGGGTCATCGCCAGTGAACCGCTGCTCGATCTGCTCGAGGCCCGGCTCGACGACGTGCTGACGCAGCGCGGCGAGGCGCTGGCCGAGGTCGTCGGCATCTGCTGCCGCATCAAGGCCGAGATCGTCTCGGCCGACGAGCGCGAGGGCGGGCTGCGCCGGGTCCTCAACTTCGGCCACACCGCCGGACACGCCTTGGAAGCCGTGAGCGGCTACGGCCGGCTGCGTCACGGCGAGGCCGTGGCGTTGGGGATGCGCGTCGCGCTCGCCCTGGGCGAGGCGCGTGGGGTCACTCCCGCCGCACTCGCCCGCCGGGTGACCGGATTGCTCGACCGGCTCGGGCCGGTGCCCTCCGTGGCCAAGCTGCGGCGAGCCCACCTGGTCGCCGCTATCGCCCGCGACAAGAAGGTCGTCGACCGCACCCTGCATTTCATCGCCGCGACCGCCGGCGGCGCGACGATCACCCTGACCGATGTGACGGCGCGGGAGCTTGGTGACGCGCTGGGCGTCATCGGTGTCCGACGCTGACGCGGGACTCGTCGTCTCAGTCGGCGCCCAGCCCGTGCTGGCGCATCCTGGTCACGAGATCCCGGAAGCCGATCCCGAGCGCGTCGGCCGTGCGCCGCGGGTCGTTGGCATGCGCGGCGAGCGCCGCGGCAATGGCGCGCCGTTCGGCGTCGACCCTGACGCGGTCGAGGACGTCGGCCAGCGTGCCGGTCAGGTCGAGCGGCGGGGGCGTCGCCACCGCCGCCGTCCCGGGCAGCACGAGCGCCTGGAGATGCAGGTGCCGGGCGGAGATGACGTCGCCGTCCAGGAGCAGCGCGGCGCGCTCGAGACAGTTCTGCAGCTCGCGAACGTTGCCGGGCCATGTATAGGCGGTCAGGGCGGCCATCGCCGAGTCGTCGAACGTCGGCACGCCGGCGGCCGCGCTCGAGGGCGTCGCGCTCGAGGAAATGCCGCGCCAGCAGTGTCACGTCGCCGCCACGCTCCCGCAGCGGCGGGACGGTCACCGGCACGACCGAGAGCCGGAAATAGAGGTCCTCGCGGAACCGGCGTTCGGCCACCTCGACGCGCAACTGGCGGTTGGTCGCGGCAACCAGCCGGACGTCGGCATGGAGGGTGACGGTGCCGCCGACGCGCTCGAACTCGCGCGTCTCGAGCACGCGGAGGATCTTGGCCTGGATCGACGGCGCCAGTTCGCCGACCTCGTCGAGGAACAGCGTGCCGCGATGGGCCAGCTCGAAGCGGCCGAGCTTGCGTTGTCCAGCACCGGTGAAGGCGCCCTTCTCGTAGCCGAAGAGCTCGGACTCGAGCAGGGTCTCGGGCAGGGCGGCGCAGTTGATGGCGACAAACGGCCCCTGCGCGCGCGGGCTCCACACGTGCAGCGCCCGGGCGAAGAGCTCCTTGCCGGTGCCGCTCTCGCCTTCGAGCAGCACGGTGATGTCGGCCGCGGCGGCCCGCTGGACCGCCTGCACGGCCTGCCGCAGCACCGGTGCCTCGCCGAGAATCCGCGGCGCGCCGCGGCGCACCGCCAGCTCCTCCTTGAGGAGGGCGTGCTCGCGCAATAGACGGGTCTGGGCCAGCGCCCGCTCCACGACCAGCGACAGGTGGTCCGGGTCGACCGGCTTGGCCAGGAAGTCGAGGGCGCCGTCGCGCATCGCCGCGACCGCGTCCTGGATGCCGCCGTAGGCCGTCATCACCACGACCGGCACCGACGCATCGACCGCCTTGACGGCGCGCAGCACGCCGAGCCCGTCGCCGGACGGCAGCCGCAGGTCGGTGATGACGACGTCGGGCTGCCGGGCGGCGAGCGCCAGCTCGGCGTCAGGCTGATCGCGCGCTTCGACCACGGCATGGCCGTGGGCCTCGAGCGCGAGGCGCAACATCGTCCGCAGCGCGTCGCGGTCCTCGACCACGAGCACGACGGCGCCGCGCGTCGCGGACTCGCGGCTCAACGACACGCGCCTAGCGGAGCCAGCCGGCCGGCACGCCCGCCTTGCGGGCTTCGTCCTCGATGGCGGTAATCGCCTTGGTCTGGGCGGCCATCTCGCGCTGCACGCGTTCGAGTTCGGCCAGGGCCTTGAGCCGGTTCTGCTCGATGACGGCCCGCTGCGCCGGATCGTCGCGGTTCACGAAGTCGGTCGTGAGCGCGGAGATGCGCGACTGCAGCGCGTCGGCGAACGTCTTGGAGCGCTCGAGGTCGGCGCGCGCGCTGCCGATGCGCTCACGCCAGTACCTCTGATCCCGCGCCGGCGTCGGCGGCGCGGCGGCATCGGCTGGCGGCGCCTCCGCCGGGGCTGGGGCCACGGTGCCGGCACTGCCGTCGGCCGGCGCCGCCGAACTCGGCGTTGCGGTCGTCGGGGTCGTGTGATCGCGGGTCAGGTCCTGGTTCGTGTAGACCTTGGCGGCCTTCGGCTGCTGCTTGCGTCGAGCCTCCTCCGACCTGGCCACCGCGGCCAGCGACTGCGCGCCGGCCACCGCCGGCACGAGCCACGCCACCAGCAACAGGGCGCCGAACGACACACGGATCCAGAGGTTTCGCGTCATTGCTTCATCCACCTTTTGTGTCCCGAAATCGAGGTTCGCTGACACATTCCGGGCCGGGCATCCCGCGTTCCACCCCACGACGCAACCGACGTGTCGCGGGGGCCCCGGCTCGCGGCGTGGCTCCTACCTCGGATATCGGCCAAACCTCGGTTCCGGAACACTCGCGATGGTACGCCCCGTCGCCGGACCGGTCAAGGAACGCCCTCGCCCACCGTGCCCCAGGACTGCACTCGAATGCCGGGACACGCGGTCCCCGACAACCGGCACGGCTGCGCGACCAGCGCTTCGACCTCGGCCACCGCGCCGCCCGCGGCGAATGCGGCCCCTCGTACCAGCACGACGCCGTGCCCGGCGGTGCCCGGCGGCGCATCGAGGTTGGCGTCGCCGTCGTCGTCGGCCGGATCGTCGGCGATCCACGCGACCAGGTAGCAGGGGCACACGGCCGCCGCCGCGCCGTCGACCTGGGACAGCGGCACGTGCACGAACAGCCGCCAGCGGGGATTGCGCGCGCCCCATGGGCGCCCGTCGGTGGTGGCCGTCGTCGCCGCGTCGTCACACGCCGTCGGCCGCCCACAGGTGCGCCGGGCGGTCTCGGCCAGCAGGTCGACCGTGACGTCGCCGAGGCTCCGGACCCCGGCGCCGCCGTCGGTGAACGGCGACGCCGGTCCGCCGCCGGGCAGCGCGCTCCAGTCGAGGCGAGCCGCCAAATCCAACAGCGCCAGCGTGGTGGCTGATTCGGCGGCCCGGCGCAGGCGCACCCGCTCCTGGGCGGCCGCGCTCGCGGCCGGCTCGTACATCGTGACCAGGGCCGCGCCGAGCGCCACGCTGGCCAGCAGCGCCAGCCACATCAACACCACGACCAGCACGAATCCCGCCCGAGCGCCGTCTCGCGGCACGGTCACGGCGCCCCCGCCATGCGGCCGGGGGCGACGACGGTCGTGAGGGTGAGCCGCGGCACCTGGCGGAATCGCGCGCGGCGCGGATTGCTGCTCGCGGCGAGTGGGGCCCGCAGCCACGCCGACGCCACCGCCAGCTCGAGGCGCACCCGCACCCCGACGACGCGGGCCAGATCGGCGTCCCAGCGAGTCGCCGCGGCGGCCGACGGGCACCATGGCCCGTCCGCGAACCGCGCGATCGGCACGGCGACGGCGCTGGCGCCGATCGGGCCCAGTCGCGAGACGCTTTGACCGGACGCGTCGCGCGCGAACATGCAGTTCTCACCCGCCGGCCACGCCGCATCGCCGTCGACGCCGAGGGCTGGCGGCAGCGGCCCGAACGTGGTGCGTTCCGGCGTGCCGTCGGGTGATTCGCGCACCGCCGGCGCGTCACCGGACAGCAGCCATTCGACCTCGAAGCGCTCGACGAAGTCGACGAGCGCCGTCGCCGGCCCGGCGCCGGTGGCGCGCGCGACCTGGAGCAGGCCGGTCGCCGGATCAGCGCGCAGCGTGTAGCTGTGCGCCTCGACCACCGACACGCGCGTTCCGGCCGGCCACGCCTGCGCGAGCGGCGCGGTCAGGTCGAGGACCAGTGGCGGCGACGCGGCGCGTACCTGTGGCCAGGGCAAAGGCGCCGTGAACGCTGGTCAGGATGACATCGTCCCCGGCGGCGAAGCGGCACGTCGGCGACGCCGGGCTGCAGTAGCCCGGACGTTCGAGCACGAGGCGGGCCTCGCCGGCCGCCACCGCCGAGGCCAGTCGCGCGTGCGCCGCAGTGCGCGCGCCGCTCATCACGCCGAGCGTCGACGGCGCCGCGCCGACCACCCAGCCGCCGGCCCGCAACAGATCGGGCACGACCGCCGGTGCGCCCCAGCCAGGGGCCAGGTCGGCATCGCCGACGAACGCCGCGCCGGCGCGGGCCAGATCCTCGACGATCACAGCCATCGTGGCGCGGCCGCGCTGCTGCTGCTCGGCGGCGGCCGGGTCGGCGTCGAACGCGGCCAGCACGCCGGTCGACATCAGCGCCAACGCCAACAGACCGACGCTGGCGAGCGTGAGCGCGACGAGCAGCTCGATCAAGGTCGTCCCGCGCTGTGCTGCGGTGGCGCCCCCGGACCGCGCCGGACTCTGCGCGCCGCGCCTCATGGCCACGGGTCCATCAGCACGCGGGTGGCGCAGGCCCCGGCGGCGCGTGTGCCGGGCGCGCGCTCCGGCTCGGCAACGGCGCACACGGTGAGGATCGTCGCCGGCACGGGACTGCCGGGCACGGCCGCCGCGTACCAGCGCACGGCAAAGGCCGCGCCGGGCCCGGCGACCGCCCGGCCGGCCGCGTCGCGGTACTCGACGCATCCGGTCACGTCGCTGAGCAAGCAGGCCGCGCCCGACGGTGCCACGCGGCGAGCGGCCAACTCGGTGAGGCCGGCGTCGGCCAGCTGCACCGCAACGCTTCGATGCCGGGCGCGCACGATCACATCGGTCGTGCGCAGCGCCAGTCCGGCCATTGCCAGCACGCCGGTCGCGATGATGCCGAGGGCGATGACCGCCTCTGCCACCGAAAACCCGAAGTCCGAAAGCCCGAGTCGTGTCCGCACCGTGCCTCCTCCGCCGCCTCGCGGCGTCGATCAGGAGAGCAAGCCGCGATCCGACGGCGCCGGGGCGGTCCCGAGTCGACGATCGGGCGTGAACTCGTGAGCGGCGATGGCGGACGAGCGCGGGAGAGTGGAGCTTCTGCGGCGCAGCCAGGCGGCAGCGGTCGCAGGATCGGCCACTAGGGGGCCGGGACAGCCGATCGCAGCGGCAGGAAGACGGTGAACACGGCGCCGCCAGCGGCGCCGTTACCGGCGCGGACGTGGCCGTTGTGGGTGACGACGAATTTCTGCACCAGGGCCAGGCCGAGCCCGGTGCCGTCGGCGCGCGTCGTGAAGAAGGGCTGGAACAACCGGTTGCGGTCGCCGTCGGGCAGACCGGGGCCGTTGTCGGTCACCGTAACGCTCACCGTCTCGTCGCCCTCGATCACCTCGCCGTGCACGGCGACGCGCGGCGCGATGTCGGCACCACGGCACGCCTCGAGGGCGTTGCGCACCAGGTTCGAAAACGCCTGGCGCAGCAGCACGTCGTCGCCGTCGACCTCGCCGAACCGCCCCGAGACCCGGACGGCCTGACCGTCGGGATCGACGTCGGCCACCGCCCGCCGTACGACCGGTTCGAGATCGAGGGCCTGGAGCGAGACCCGCTCGGGCCGCGCGAAGTTCAGGAAGTTCGTCACCAGTTCGCCGAGGGCATCGGTCTCGGCCCGGAGGCCGGTGGCATAGGTCGACTGCGGTGCCGGCAGCGTGGCGGGATCGAGCAGGCGAGCATAGCCGTGGATGGTCGCCAGGCCGTTGCGGAACTCGTGGGCCAGCCCGGCGGTGAGTTCGCCGAGGCGGGCCAACGCGTCCTTCAGCCGCAGCTGCTCTTCGAGCGTGACGACGCGGGAGAGATCCGTGAACAGACAGATGACGCCGGTTTCTCCGGCCGCGCCGCCGACCCACGGCGACAGCGTCACGCCCAGGTGCGACGGACCACCGACGAGTCCGGTCGCGACATGGCGGCGCGACACCGCGGTCCGGCCGTCGTTGACGGCGTCGCGCACCAGGGCGGCCAGCGCGGGCACATCCTGCAGCAGCTCGGCGATGTCGGCTGGCATCGGCCGCGGGGCGATGCCGAGGATGCGGTGTCCCGCCGGATTCAGCATCCGGATCCGGCCGTCGCCGCCGGCGACGAGCAGGCCCGAGGTCAGGCCCTCGACGATCTGCGCGTTCAGCCGTTCGGAGGCTTCGGCACGGGCCAGCGAGGTCCGCTCCTGCGCCTTCAGCTTGGTCACGGCCTCCTGCAGCGCCGCCGACAGCAACGCCGTCTCGACGTTCGACTCGCGCAGGTGCCGCCCCGAGTCGCGGGCCGCGCCCATGATCCGCAGCAGCGCGAAGCCGAGCACGCCGGCCAGGAAGCCGACGATGGCCGTGAGGCCGAGCAACAGATAGCCAGCAGGCGAGAATTCGGGCATCAGCGCAGGCTCGGCGTCAGTAGAACCCGGTGTACCAGTCGATGAGCGGCTGGCCGGCCAGCATCGACGCCAGCGCGCCCAGCGCCAGGAATGTCCCGAACGGCAGCGCGTACTTCATCGTGCCGCGCTGCAGGGCGATCATGCCGACGCCGACGATCGCTCCCGCGAAGGAGGCCAGGACGAGCGTGAGCAGCATCTGTTGCCAGCCCAGGAAGGCGCCGATCATCGCCAGCATCTTGACGTCGCCCATCCCGAGGCCGTCCTCGTGCCGCACGTAGTAGTAGCCGGCGGCGATGGCGTAGAGCACGCCGCCGCCGATCACGGCGCCGAGCAGCGAGGCCTGCCATCCCGGCGGTCCGACCAGGGCGAAGAGCACGCCGACGACGATGCCGGGCAGGGTGATCGCGTTGGGGAGGATCTGGTGTTCGAGGTCGATGGCGAACAGCACGACGAGCGCACAGCCGAACAGCAGCCGCGCCGCCAGCAGCGGGCCGACCGGCGTGACGGCCACCGTCGCCACGAACAGCAGCCCGGTCACCAGTTCGACGAGGGGTACTGGATCGAGATCGGCGCCTGGCAGCGTGCACACTTGCCGCCGAGCACCGCCCAGCTGACGACCGGGATGTTCTCGAACCAGCGCAATTCCCGCTGGCAGCTGCCGCAGGCCGAGGGCGGGAACACCACCGACTTCCCGCGCGGCAACCGGTAGATGCAGACGTTGAGGAAGCTGCCGATCACCAGACCGAACAGGCCGGCGATGGCAAGTGCTCCGGGCGTGGCGATCATCGATGCGTCTCCAGCGACGGCAGCGGCGCCAGTTCCGAGCCGGCGCCGAGCGTGACGCGCCCGTCGCCGCCGAGGCTGTACGGCACGCCGGTCGGATCGGCCGGCACGCCGGGCAGGGCGCCGGCCGTGACCACTTCGGCCCAGGTCGCCGGGGCTCGGCCCAGCCGCCGGGCCACGTCGGCGACCCGCGCCGTCAGCAGGTCGATGTCGTCGAGCGCCCGCAGCTGCGCCAGCCGGTACTCGGCCGCTCGCCGCATCCAGTCGCCATCGGCGGTGGTGTACAGCTCCTGCCATAGCGTGCGGGCCGCCTCCCGGTCGCCCCCGGCGATGAGCGTCGTGCCGGCCAGGGTCTTGAGCCAGCTGGGGGCGCCGGGCATCGTGCTGGCGCGTTCGAAGTGCGTCGCCGCGGCCCGGTAGTCCTTGAGCCACCAGTAGTAGACGAATCCGATGTCGTGGACGTACTGCCAGCGCGTCGGATCGTGGCGCCGGCCCTTCTCGAGCAGCGCCAGCGCCTGGTCGGGACGGCCAGGGCCGCCCGGATAGCCCTCGCTGAGGAAGAGCGCGCCCATCCGCGCCGCGACGTCGAAGGTCGGATCGAGCGTGGTGGTCATGTCGAGCAGCGGATACAACAGGGCGTAGCGATGCGCGGCGGCGGAGCGGCGCTCGCTGCCGTAGTGCACGACGGCGCGAATCCAGTAGACGTCGGCGGCCAGATCGTCGAACGACAGCGTCAGCCGGCGCGCCAGTTCCGGTGACTGCAGCCATAGCATCGGCGGCGCGTCGGCGACCGGCGGCGCCACCCGGTCGCGGACGACCTGCAGCGTGACGACCCCGGCCAGCAGGATGCCGACGAGCAGCCAGGGCGCGGCGGGACGCGTGTCGGAGGCGAGGGCCATGGCTTACTTGAAGTCCCGACGGGCGAACACCGCGCTGGCCGCGGTGAGCACCAGCGCGATGTAGGTCGCCGTCGTGGCCGTGGCCAGGCCGAGCGCCGGCCACGCTACCGCCAGCCCGTGCACGACCTGGTTCTTGACGTCGAGGGCCGAGAGGTTGGGCAGCACGTAATAGACGCTCTTGGCGACGGCGGCCGCGACCGGCGCGTCGACCGCGGTGCCGAAGTCGCGAAGGTCGGCGCTGAAGTGTCCTGCGACCCAGATGCCCAGCGTGAATAGCGTCGCCAGCAGTGGGCTCGAGAACGTCGAGAAGAAGAGCGCCACCGCCGTCACCAGCGTCAGTTGCAGCAGCGTGAGCCCGATCGGCAACAGCAGCCACAGGTCGAGGGCCGGCGCCCGCCACCCCTGCTGCACCCAGTCGATCGCCGTGAGGCCCTGGTAGAGCAACATGGCGTAGAAGGCCACCGTCATCATCGCCAGGTTGACGGCCAGCGTGAGCACGAGGCCGAAGAACTTGCCGAGCAGGAACGCCGTCCGGGTCACCGGCTTCGACAGCACGCTGTAGATGCTGCGCCGCTCGACCTCTTTGGCGACCAGGCCGGTGCCGATGAAGAGCGCGATGAGCAGGCCCATGACGTTCATCGTCGCCAGCCCGAGGTCCTTGATGACCTTCAGGTCCTGCGAGGCGGTGAGCTGGCTCATGAGGAACGCCGCGGCCATCAGCACCACCGAGAACAGCACCATGCTGTAGGGGACGCGGTCCCGTACCGACTCCTTGAAAACGGCCAGCGCCACGGCACGTACGGTCGCGACGTTCATAGCCGCGCGGTGTCCCGGGCCGCGGTCGCGGCGACGTGGGAGACGAAATACGACTCGAGTGTGTCGCGCACGGGATTGAGCGACAGCACGTGTGCGCCGGCGGCCGCCAGCTCGCGCAGCACCGCGTCGGGTGCATCGGGCGGCAGTTCGACGGTGTAGCGGCCGTGGCCGAGCGCCATGACGTGTCGGGCCCGCGGACGCAGGGTCTCCAGCAGCGCGTCGGACACGTCGCCGATGACCAGCTCCCAGCCCTTCTGCTCGAACGCGAGGAGCTCCGACAGCCGGCCGCCCGCCACCAGCTTCCCTTGCGCGACGATGCCGACCTGGCTGCACAGGGCCTCGGCATCCGACAGGATGTGCGAGCTGAAGAACACCGTGCAGCCGCGATCGCGCAAGCCGAGCATGAGCTGCCGGACGTCGCGGCGGCCGAGCGGATCGAGCCCCGACATCGGCTCGTCGAGAAAGACGATGTCGGGCCGGTTGAGAATCGCCTGGGCGATGCCGACCCGCTGCACCATGCCCTTGGAGTACGAGCGCAAGCGAAGGCGCCGCTCCTTCCCCAGCCCGACCTCGTCGAGCACCGTCGAGACGCGGGCCCGCCGATCGGCGGCCGGCATGCCGAACAGCCGGGCGAAGTAGTCGAGCAGTTCCTCGGCGGTCAGATAGTCGTAGAAGGTCGGGTTCTCCGGCAGGAAGCCGAGCCGCCGCCTCACCCCCAGATCGCCGACCGGCCGGCCGAGAATCCGGGCGTGGCCGCTGGTCGGGAAGATCAGCTGCATCAGCAGCTTGATGGCGGTGCTCTTGCCGGCGCCGTTGGGACCGAGGAAACCGAAGACCTCGCCCTGGGCCACCTGCAGGGTGAGCTGATCGAGCGCCCGGTACGGCCGGGGCCGCCAGAAGCCGACGAGATAGTCCTTGGTGAGCCCCTCGGTCTCGAGCGCCAGCATGTCAGTCCGTGGGAGAACGGCCCGCACACGTTCGCACGGCGTTGCACACGCGCGATGCGTGGCGCCGTGCGCGGATTCCCCTTGGTATTCTCGGCTGCCGGCGCCCCCGACTCCAGCGCCCGGGCGGCCGGCACCGGCCGGCCGCGGCCCCGCTAGCGGACGGCGACGCCGGCCCGCTTCAGCTCCATGGCGATGGCGGCGTCGAGGAACTCGGGGCGCAGGCCCGGCAACCGGATCCCGTTGAGGAAGAAGGTCGGCGTCCCCTGGACCTGCAGCTGCCCGCCCTGCTCGATGTCGCCCTTGACCAGCTGCAGCACCGACTCGTAGCGGGTGTCGAAGTCCGACACCCCGCCGACGATGCGCGCGGCTTCCTTGACCCGCGCCGGCGTGAGCGTCGGCTGGTTGGCGAACAGCCAGTCCTCCATCGCATCCGCCTTGCCCTTCTCGCGGGCGAGACGGACCGACACGGCCGCCTCACACGAGGCGATGTGGGCGCCGCTGGGCGCCAGGCGGTTGCATTCGGGATCGAGCGGGTAGTCCTTGGTGATGTACTTGACCTTGCCGGGTATTCCTTGGTGTACTTGGCGAGGATCGGCTTGTACATCGCGAAGGTCTGGCCGCACGGCGGGCACTGGTAGTCGTTGAACTTCACCAGCACCACGGCGGCGCCCTCGCTGGCCACCATCACCGGCACGCGCTGCTGCCCGGCCATGAACTGCTCGAGCTCCTTCAGCGCACTGGCGGGCAGCGTCGCGGCGGCGGGTGGGGCGGCCGGTGTCGCCTGGTCGGCGGCCGCCGCGGTCACCGTCTCGGCCGGGAACCAGCGCACCGCGCCGGCGGCGAACACGACGAAGGCGACCACGGCCGCTGCCGCTGCGGGTGTACGCAGCAACGTGGAGACGTCGGCAGCGAGCCGCGCCGGTAAAGTACGCATGGGAGTCCTCGTGGCCACGGCGGCCGAGACGAACAGTCCGATCACGGCCAGGTAGGTGGCCACACACAGCAGGCAGACGGTCTTCAGCACGACGAACGACGCGTACCCGAGGTAGAACACGCCGGCCAGCCCGGCGATCGACACCGCGAAGACGTAGGCCGCGACATTCGTCCGCACGTGCCTGGCGACCAGGCCGAAGCCGATCATCAGCAGCACGCCGGCGAAGTACAGCGTCCCGAGAAGGGCCACCGAGACGCCGCCGAACGAGCCGTATCGGCTGGTGTAGGCGTTGGTGCAGCTCAGCGTCGAACTGACGTCGCAGAAGCTGGCGTAGGCGGGATCGGTGAGCACCTGGTGGTGCACCCAGGTCGAGGTGCCGGACGCGACCAGGCCGGCCAGGGCGAACAGCCCCATCCATCGGATGTCGACCGGCGCGTGGTGGGACCCGGGCGGGGCGGAAGACGGCGTGGTGGCCATCGCGGCAATTGTAACTGGCAAACTGGCCGAGGCGACAGCGGCCCAAAAGACGACGGGCGCGGCCCGAAGGCCGCGCCCGTCGCCCCGTCCGTTCGGCCGCTCTTACTGGAGGGCCGTGCCGCCGCCGCCGGCCGCCATCTGGGCCTCGGTCGGCGCCGCCGCCGTGTTGGCGAAGAAGATCGTCCCCACCGTGTTCGACCCGAAGCTGCGGTTGCCGCTCGTGCCGAAGGTCACCGGAATGGCCGTCGTGTAGTAGGCGCTCTGCCCGGCCGTGCCGTTGCAGTCGGTGCCCTGCGCCGCCGCGCCGGTGCCCGCCACCAGCGTCACGGTGAAGCCGCTCTTGGTCACCGTCGCGCCGGTCGTCAGGTCGGTCGACAGGAAGCCCACGGTGCTGCCCGGGCACGCCAGACCCAGCGTGGTCAGCGTCGCCGAGTACGGGCTGCCGGTGCCGGCGGCCGCGTAGGCCTGCTCGGAGCTGTTCACGGCACGGAGCGAGCCGATGGCCGAAGCCTCGTTGCCCGCCATCCGGGCGCGCAGCAGGCCGGGAATGGCGATCGCCGCGATGATGCCGATGATGGCCACCACGATCAGCAGTTCGATCAGGGTGAAGCCCTTCGTGTCACGAATACGCATGTGTGTGCTCCTCAATGTCCGTCGGGTTCAAGCCGTGAAATTCTGGTCCGCCAGTTCGGCTGTGTGACGCCGCCCGTGCCAGGCGGCGTCGACCACCTTACCCGCTGCAACCCCGGTGCCAGCCAGGCCAGAGGCGTCTGGGTCGCCCAATTGCGCGAAATGCCGCAGGATTCCGCGCTCTCCGGCCGCCAAGCCCCCAGCGACGCCACCAGGATTGTGACCGGCCGTGTCAGTTCCTGCCACGAATCGGCGGTCGTGCCTGTCGCGTACGCGACACGGGCGCGGCCCGAAGGCCGCGCCCGTGCCCACGTCCGTTCGGCCGCTCTTACTGGATGGCCGTGCCGCCGCCGCCGGACCGCCATCTGGGCCTCGGTCGGCGCCGCCGCCGTGTTGGCGAAGAAGATCGTCCCCACCGTGCTCGACGCGAAGCTGCGGTTGCCGCTCGTGCCGAAGGTCACCGGCATGGCCGTCGTGTAATAGGCGCTCTGCCCGGCCGTGCCGTTGCAGTCGGTGCCCTGCGCCGCCCGCGCCGGTGCCCGCCACCAGCGTCACGGTGAAGCCGCTCTTGATCACCGTCGCGCCGCCCGTCAGGTCGGTCGACAGGAAGCCTACGGTGCTGCCCGGGCACGCCAGGCCCAGCGTCGTCAGCGTCGCCGAGTACGGGCTGCCGGTGCCGGCGGCCGAGTAGGCGCTCTCCGAGCTGTTGATGGCGCGCAGCGAGCCGATGGCCGAAGCCTCGTTGCCCGCCATCCGGGCGCGCAGCAGGCCGGGAATGGCGATCGCCGCGATGATGCCGATGATGGCTACCACGATCAGCAGTTCGATCAGGGTGAAGCCCTTGGTGTCACGAATACGCATGTGTGTGCTCCTCGAAGGTCGTTGCCGGTCGGTGATGTCGTCGCGTCGTTCGTCCTGCGACGCCGCCATCCATGGGGCGGCGTCGTCGGACCGGCAATGAGCAACGATGGTGCCAACCTCGAACGGCCTTCGGTAATGGCACGTAAATAGCTGAATATGAAGGATTTATCGACACGATCACGGGGCTGTGATCGGGCCAGTGGGCGGAGGCTCTGACGCCAGCTGTCAGACCGGCCGGCGGGGTGACACGGAAGGGCAGGCTCTACTTGAGCTGGTACTTCTTGGCCAGGTAGCGGAACTGGCGGAACGTGATCCCGAGCAAATCGGCGGCTCTGACTTGCACCCCCCCGGCCTGCTTCAGGGCGCGCTCGAGGTGCATCCGCTCGATTTGCTGCAGGTGCGCCTCGAGGTTGAAGCCGGCCGCCGGGATGGCCTCAATCGGCGCCGCGCCGCTCGGCGGCGCCTCGCGCAGGTGCGGCGGCAGGCTGTCGGCGGTGAGCTCGGCCGACTGTTCGAGGGCCACGCCCCGCTCCATGACGTTTTCCAGCTCGCGCACGTTGCCGGGCCAGCGGTAGGCCACGAGCAGGCGCATCGCATCGGCGTGGATCGACCGCACCGGACGGCTCATCCGTTCGGCGAAGCGGTGCACGAACTGCTCGGCCAGGATCGGGACGTCCTCGGCGCGCTCGCGCAGCGCCGGCAGGCGGACCGAGATGACGTTGATCCGGAAGAAGAAGTCCTCGCGGAAATGGCCGGTGCGCACCATTTCCTCGAGGTTGCGATTGGTGGCGGCGATGAAGCGGACGTCGGCTTCCAGCTCCTGGGTGCCCCCGACCCGCCGGAAACGGCGCTCCTGCAGCACGCGGAGCAGCTTCACCTGCATGCCGAGGCTCGTCTCCCCGACCTCGTCGAGGAACAGCGTGCCGCGGTCGGCCGCCTCGAGGAGCCCCTTCTTGGTGTCCACGGCGCCGGTGAAGGAGCCCTTCATGTGGCCGAACAGCTCCGACTCGAGAATCGACTCGGTGAAGGCGCCGCAGTTGACGGCCACGAACGGCTGGGCCTGGCGGCTCGACTGCAGGTGGATCTCGCGCGCCGTCCACTCCTTGCCGGTGCCCGACTCGCCGGTGATGAGGACGCTGGCGTCGGTGCGGGCCACCCGGGCGACCAGGCTGATGACGTCGAGAATCTGCCGGCTGCGGCCGGCGAGCACGAACCCCGGGGTCTTGCGGCCCTCGGCCGGCGTGATCTGGGTCTCGTTCAGCCGTTTGACCTCCAGGTAGCGCGCGATCCGCTGCTTGAGGTCGGCGACATCGAACGGCTTGGTCAGATAGTCGACGGCGCCGAGCCGCATCGCTTCGACGGCGGTGTCGGCCGAGGCGAACGCGGTCAGCAGCAGCCCCACCGAGGTCGGGCTCCGCTCCTTGAGCGCCCGCAGCACGTCGACGCCAGACCCGTCGGGCATGCGCAGATCGCTGATGAGCACGTCGGGCAAGGGGCCGCGGCGGATCTGGTCGAGCGCCGACCCGACGTCCTCCGCCGTGGCCACGTCGTAGCCCTCGCGGCCGAGCACGATCGAGAGCATCTCGCGCAGCGACCGCTCGTCGTCGACGACCAGGATGCGCGGCTTGTGAGGGGGTGCGGCGTCGGCCATAGTCTGCTTCAGTCTCCTGCCGGCGCCGGCAGACGAACGCCGGACGCCGGGGGCGCGGGGAACCTGGCGACGATCGTGGTGCCGCGCCCGACGGCGGACTGCACGTCGATGCGGCCATTGTAGTCGGTGACGATGCGGTGCACGATGGCCAGCCCGAGCCCGGTGCCGCGGCCGAACGAGCCACGGAAGGGGTGGAAGATCGCGTCGACTTCCTCGGGCGGAATGCCGGTGCCCTCGTCGCGGACGCCGATCAGGGCCTGGCCGTGCTCGACGGCGACGAACATCCGGAGATGGCCGCCACGCGGCATCGCCTTCAGGCCGTTGGTGGCGAGATTCCAGACGATCTGTCGCAGCTGGTGCTCGTCGGCGTCGAGCCACACCGGTTGAGCCGGCACGTCGACCTCGATGACGTGGTGCTCGGAGGTCTCGGGGCTGGTCTTCAGCAGCGCCGCCGCGTCCTGGACGGGGCGCCTGGCGTCGATGCGGGTCACGTCGACGCGCCCGGGCCGGGCATAGGCCAGGAACGACGAGATCGTCGAGTTCAGCCGGTCGGACTCGCGCAGCACGATGTCCATCAGTTGCGCCTGCTCGGCCGAGAGCGGCAGCTCGCCGCGCAGGACCTGCATCGCGCCCGACATCGACGCCAGCGGGTTGCGGATCTCGTGGGCGATGCCGGCGGCCATCTCGCCGACGGCGGCCAGGCGCTGGCGCATCTGCGCCGTCCGCTCGAGGCCCTTGATGTCGGTCACGTCCTGGAAGGTGAAGATGACGCCGCGCTCGCCGCCGCCCAGAGGCAGCGGCGCGGCGCTGACGCCGAGCTCGATCGCCCGGCCGTCGGGGCGCTGAAACGTGTAGTCGACGCGACGGGGCCGGGCCGAGGCGCTGTCGGTGGCGAGATCGGCGGCGAACTCCTCCGGCAGCTGCAGCGCGCTGGCGGCGGCGGTGCCGACGACGGCGCCGTCCCAGCCGGTGATCGCCGCAGCGGCGCGATTGGCGGTCAGCACCCGCCCGGTCGCATCCATCGTCAACAGCCCGCTGGCCAGGTGGTCGATGACGTCGCGGTTGAAGGCCTCGAGGTCGGCGATCTTCTCGGACGCCGCCTCGACCATGACGTCGGCGCGGCGCAGGTTCTCGGCCAGCTGCCCGGCCAGGAAGGCGACCGCGAAGAAGGCGAACACGTTGGCGCCCACGGTGATCCGGGCGACGTCGCCCGGCGGCAGCAGCACGCCGTCGGCCGGCGCTCCGAGCGTGTACTGCGCGACGACGGTGGCCACCAGGCAGGCGCTGGCGAAGGCCGCCATGCGCAGGCTGCCGTAGCGGTACTGGACGCCGGCGGCGGCGACCACCGGCAGAGCGAAGAGCGGAGTGAACACCGAGCTGACGCCGCCGGTGGCGACGATGAACGCGACGATCAGCAGCGTGTCGAGCGCGAAGTGCAGGTCGGCGGTCTGCTCGAAGCGATCGGCGAACCGCACCGTGATCGCATCGAGCAGCGCCACGCCGTAGAGCCCGGCGATCGCCAGCACCGCACGGTCGAACGGCCACAACACCGACCCGGCGATGCGCAGGGCCAGCGCCAGGCCGAGCAGCAGCGTGGCCGCGCCGACGCGGACGACGACCAGCCGCGCGAGCCGCGGGCGAAGGGCCGAGATGGGGGCGGCTCCTTCGTCCGCTAGGTGAGCTGGCTGATCAAGCCGAAGATCGGCAGGTACATCGCGATCACGATGCCGCCCACGACCAGGCCGAGGAACGCGATCATCACCGGCTCGAGCAGGGTCAACAGGCCGGCGACGGCGGTGTCCACTTCCTCCTCGTAGAAGTCGGCAATCTTCGACAGCATCGTGTCGAGGGCGCCGGTCGCCTCACCGACGCCGATCATCTGGACGACCATGCCGGGGAAGACGCCGGTCTGCTTGAGCGGCCCGGCGACCGTCTCGCCGCGCTCGATCGAGCGGCGCACCTCGAACAGCGCGTCCTCGATGATGGCGTTGCCGGCGGTCCTGGCGGTGATCTCGAGCCCGTCGAGAATCGGCACGCCCGAGGTCATCAGGGTCGACAGCGTGCGGCAGAACCGGGCGACGGCGATCTTGCGCATGATGATGCCGAGGATCGGCAGCTTCAGCACGATGCCGTCGACGACGCGGCGGCCCCGCTCGGTGGCGTAGTACCACCGGAAGGCGAAGACCAGCGCGATGGTGGCGACGATGATGAACGGCATGAAGGTCACCAGCAGGTTGCTGGCGGCGATCACGATCCGGGTCAGCAGCGGCAGCTCGGCGCCGAGGCCGGCGAACAGGCTGGCGAAGGTCGGGATGACCTTCCACAGAATCACCGTCACCACCGCCACGGCGATCAAGATGATCGCCACCGGGTAGATCATCGCCGACTTGACCTGAGCCTTCAGCTTGACGGCCTTCTCGATGTAGGTCGCCAGCCGCTTCAGAATCGTGTCGAGGATGCCGCCGGCCTCGCCGGCCGCGATCATGTTGGTGAACAGCGGGTCGAACGTCTTGGGATGCCGCCGCATCGCGTCGGCCAACGAGGCGCCGGCCTCGACGTCGCTCCGCGTCGCCAGGATCACCGCGGAGAAATTCTTGTCGTCTTCCTGGTTACCGAGGATGTCGAGACACTGGACGAGCGGCAAGCCGGCGTCGATCATCACCGAGAACTGGCGGGTGAACACCGCCAGGTTCTTCGGATTGACGGTCCTGGCCCGCGCCTTCTTCGGCGGCGCCACGGGTTTAGCCGCCACCGCGCCGATTCGCGACACCATGATCTGCTCGCGCCGCAGCGCCGCGGTCACCGATTCGACGGTGTCGCCCAGGCGCTCGCCGGAAATGAGTTCGCCGCCGCGAGTACGGCCCGAAAATGCAAAGGTCGGCATGTGCGTCGTCTCCTGCTGGGTTCCCTAGTCGTCCGATCAGCGGGCCATCGGCCGGGCCGGGCCGCCGGGCCGCCCGAGTCCGGCTCCGGCCACGACACCGACGCCGCGGCTGATCATCTCGGTGCAGCTCGTCGCGCAGCGACGAGGCGCTCATCGCCGTCTCGAGCGAAATCATCCGCCGCTGGTGCAGCGTCACCAGCGACTGGTTCATCGTCTGCATCCCGAGCTTCTCCTGGCCGGCCTGCATCGACGAGTAGATCTGGTGGACCTTGTCCTCACGGATGAGGTTGCGGATGCCCGGCGTGGGCACCAGGATCTCGAGGGCCACGACCCGGCCCTGGCCGTTGATGCGCGGCAGCAGCGACTGACAGACGATGCCCTCGAGCACCAGCGACAGCTGGACCCGCACCTGCGGCTGCTGGTGGGCCGGGAAGACGTCGATGATGCGGTTGATGGTCGACGCGGCCGAGTTCGTGTGCAGCGTCGCAAAGGTCAGGTGGCCGGTCTCGGCGATGCGCAGCGCCGACTCCACCGTCTCGAGGTCGCGCATTTCGCCGACCAGCACGATGTCGGGATCCTCGCGCAGGGCCGCCCGCAGCGCGTTGGTGAAGTTCTGCGTGTCGCTGTGCACCTCGCGCTGGTTGACGAGACAGCCCTTGTGCTGGTGCAGGTACTCGATCGGATCCTCGATGGTGAGGATGTGGCTCTTCCGTTCGATGTTGATCTTGTCGATCATCGCCGCCAGGGTCGTCGACTTGCCGCTGCCGGTCGGGCCGGTGACCAGAACCAACCCGCGCGGCCGCTCGGCCAGCTTGCCGATGACCGGCGGCAGGCCCAGCTCGTCGAAGGCGCGGACCCGCTCGGGAATCAGGCGGTAGACGGCGCCGACCGCGCCCTTCTGGTTGAACATGTTGCAGCGGAAGCGCGCCAGGCCGCGGATGCCGAACGAGAAGTCGAGCTCCTGCGTCTCTTCGAAGCGCTTCTTCTGGGCGTCGGTCAGCACGCTGTAGGCCAGCGTCTTGGTGTCCGACGGCGTCAGCTCCGGCGACTCCAGCCGCGTCAGTTCGCCGTGCACGCGCACGACCGGCGGCGACTGGATCGACAGGTGCAGGTCCGACCCGTTCAGTTCGACGGTCTTCTTGAGCAGTTCAGGCAGCGTGGCCATTTGTCTGGGTGTCCTGTTCCCTGTTCCCTGTTCCCTGTTCCTGACGCGTTACTTGACCGTTTCCCGTACCACTTCCTCGAGCGTCGTCACGCCGTCGGTGATCTTGCGCAGCCCGCTGCCGCGCAACGTGATCATCCCTTCCTCGATCGCCTTGCGCCGCAGCTCGAGGGACGACGCGCCGACGAGAATCAGCTCGCGCAGTTCCTCGGTGATGTCCATCACCTCGTAGAGACCGACGCGGCCCTTGTAGCCGGTGCGGTTGCACTTCTCGCAGCCCTTGCCCTTCTTCGGCACCACCGTCTCGGCCAGCTCGGGGGAGAAGCCGACGTTGACCAGCGCCGCCGGCGGCACCGGGTCGTCGATCTTGCAGCCGGTGCAGATGCGGCGGACCAGACGCTGGGCGCACACCAGGTTGAGCGAGCTGGCGACGAGAAAGGGCTCGATGCCCATGTTCATCAGGCGGTTGATCGTGCTCGGCGCGTCGTTGGTGTGGAGCGTCGACAGCACGAGGTGGCCGGTGAGGGCGGCCTTGACGGCGATCTCGGCGGTCTCGAAGTCGCGGATCTCGCCGACCAGGATGATGTTGGGGTCCTGGCGGAGGAAGCTGCGCAGCGCCGCGGCGAAGTTCAGGCCGATGCTCTCGCGCACCTGCACCTGGTTGACGCCGACCAGGTTGAACTCGACCGGGTCCTCGGCGGTCATGATGTTGGTCTCGGGGGTGTTGATCCGCGAGATCGACGAGTAGAGCGTGTTGGTCTTGCCGCTGCCGGTCGGACCGGTGACCAGCACCATGCCCCACGGCTTGCTGATCTGGGTCTCGAGCTTGACCAGCGACTCCGGCTCGAAGCCCAGCTTGGTCATGTCGAGCATCAGCTTGGTGCGGTCGAGCAGACGCATGACGATCTTCTCGCCGAAGAGCGTCGGCAGCACCGAGACGCGGAAGTCGATGTCGCGCTGGACGCCGGAGTCGGAGAAGCGGATCTTGATGCGGCCGTCCTGCGGCAGCCGCTTCTCGGCGATGTCGAGCTTCGCCATGATCTTGATGCGCGAGGTGATCGCATCGCGCATCTTGAGCGACGGGCTCATCACGTTGTAGAGGATGCCGTCGATGCGGTAGCGGACCCGGTATTCCTTCTCGTACGGCTCGACGTGGATGTCGCTGGCGCCCTTGGAGATGGCCGACATCAGGATGACGTTGACCAGCTTGATGACCGGCGCTTCTTCGCCCTGCCGGGTCAGCGCCTCGGCGCTGATCTCCTCGAGCTCCTCGAGCACCTCGACGTCGCCGGCGTCGAGCATCGGCATCTCGGACATCGCCCGGGTGGCGATCTCGAGCGCGCTCTCGCCGGGGGCGGTCTCGACGATCCGCTGGTTGCCCGACTGCTTGCCGCCCACCCCCGGCGCCCCGTAGTACTTCTGGATGGCGTCGAGGACGGCGGTCTCCCACGCCACCACCGGCTCCACGTTGTAGCCGGTCATGAACTTCAGGTCGTCGAGGGCGAAGACGTTGGTCGGGTCGGTCATCGCGATGGTGAGCGTCGCGCCGACCCGGCTGAGCGGGATGATCTGGTACTTGTGGGCGGTCTCGGCCGGGACCAGCTTGATGACGGCCGGGTCGATCTCGAACTGGCTCAGGGAGATCGAGGGCACGCCGTACTGCTTGGAGAGCAGCGACGTGATCTCCTCGTCCTTCACGAAGCCGAGCTTGACCAGATTGGCGCCCAGCTTGCCGCCGCTCTGGCGCTGGTAGCTCAGCGCCTCCTGGAGTTGTTCCGGCGTGATGCGCTTCTCTTTGAGGAGGAGCTCGCCAATCCGTACTGCCATGTCTCGGTGTCCGCCGTTCTTCGCCCTGTGGTCCCCGGGGCCTCATTCACCCGGAGCCGGCCGTGGCTGGGAGGGGCCTGGCCGGTGCTGGACTCGTTTCTCCGGTGCGCACGATTGCACACCGGTACTCCGGGTTCCAGTTCCCATTACCTTTTCGGTCTGCCGGTGCAGCCCCTGCAGATCCGTCTGGCCGCCGCGACGGCGCCGCGCCCCCACTGTCCTCCACACGTCGCCCCGCGCGCCACCAAGCGCGACGCCGATGTGATCCGATTACGAAACGTGTCTGAACGCCACAGGATCGAGGGTCTGGGCCGTCACCCGCGCCGGCGATCGCACTTGGGCTCGCTCCCCGGCCGGAAGTCCATCGCAGTCAGGCACTTGAAGCATTACCGACGAAACCCGGTGCGGACCTCCGGCCGTATTACACTCTGGAGCGCGGCCGACGTCCTTCCCCACCGAATGAGCCCTACTAGCAACCCCCCGGCCACCGGACTGCTGGCCCGGCTGACCGGGATCGTGGTTCGCCCGCGAAGCGCCATGCGGGCCGCTGCCGCCGCCAGCGCCGGGGCCGTCGCGGCGGCATGGCTGGTCGTGCTGGTCGTCTGGCTGGCCGCGGGGGCGTGGCTGCTGGCCCTGCCGGTGGGCCGCCAGGCGCTCGTCGACGAACGGGTCCGGGTGGTCGAGGCGCTGGGCGGGACGGTCGACGACGCGCGCTATCAAGCCTGGCAGGCGGCCCCTCCCTGGGGCACCTATTTCACCAGCGGCGGCCGGCTGCTGCTGCTGCCAATGACGACGCTGGCCGTCGCCACCGGGCTCTTCCTGTGGACGCGCCGCCAGGTGCCCGGCGTCCGCTACGCCGCGGCCCTCAGCGTGACGGTGCACGCCAGTGTCATCCTGGCGCTGCAGCAGGTCGTCGCCACGCCGCTGCACATCGTCCGCGAGTCGCTGACCAGCCCGTTCAACCTGGCGGCGCTGGCGCCGCTGTTCGACGAAGGCTCCTGGCCAGCGCGCCTGCTTGGTACGGTCGAGCTCTTCGGGGTGTGGTGGGTCCTGCTGCTGGCGCTGGGCGCCGCGACGTTGACCGGGCGCCGGGCCCGGACCTACGTGGCCCCGCTGCTCGGGACCTACGCCGGCGTGGCCGCGACCGTCGCCGTCGTCGTGGTCCTGATGGGAGGATCGTAGCCGTGTTCCGGAAAAAGTGGCCGTGGGTGGTCGGGCTGCTCGTGGTCCTCGGCGTCGCCGCCGGGGCGTACTCCCGCTCGCGTCAGGAGAAGGGCACGCTCATCACCGCCGAGACGGTGCAGCAGCGCGACCTCGAAGCGATCGTCTCTGCCTCCGGCAAGATCGATCCGAAGCGCTCGGTCAACATCAGCGCCCAGGCGATGGGCCGGGTGACGCGGATCGGGGTCCGCGAGGGCGATCGCGTCACCGCTGGCCAGTTCCTGCTGCAGATCGACCCGGTCGCCGTCGAAAGCGCGGTCCGCCGCGACGAAGCCGCGGTCGCCGGCGCGCGCACCGGCCTGGAACAGTCGCGGGTGCAGGTCCAGAGTGCCCAGGCGGGCCTCGATGTCGCCCGCCAGGCCCTGAAGCGGCAGCGTGAGCTCTGGGAGGGCGGCCTGACCACGCGTGAGAACGTCGAGAAGGCTGAAGCCGACGTGCAGATGCGCGAGAGCGACCTGAACGCGCGGACCCAGGAGATCAAGACCCGCGAAGAGCAGGTCCACCAGCAGGAGGCCGGACTGGTCAGCAGCCGCTACAACCTCTCGCAGGCGCGCTTCGTCTCGCCCTTCGACGGCATCGTCACCCGCCGCAATATCGAAGAAGGCGAGAACGTGGTCGTCGGCACGATGAACAACGCCGGCACGGTGCTGCTGACCGTGGCCGACATGTCGGTGATCGAGGCCGAGGTCGAGGTCGACGAGACCGACGTCCCGCTGGTGGAGATCGGCCAGAAGGCCACCGTCACCATCGATGCCATCGACGGCAAGACCTTCTCCGGCCGGGTCACCGAGATCGGCAACAGTCCGATCCAGCCGCCGAGCGGCCAGGCGCCCACCGGCACCGGCCCGCGCACCGCCACCAACTTCAAGGTGACGATCACCCTCGACGAGGCGGCGCCGGAGATTCGTCCGGGATTCACCTGCACCGCCGACATCTCCACGGCCAGCAAGAGCAACGTCGTATCGGTGCCAATCCAGGCGCTGACCGTGCGCGAGCTCGAATACGACAAGGCCGGCGTCCTCGTGCCGAAGCTGCGGCCGCCGCCGGCGTCGCGCTGGAGCTTCGGGCGTCCCGCCGAGACCGCGGCGACGGCGCCGACCGAACTCCCGGTCGGCCACACCCGCAAGGAGGTGGAGGGCGTGTTCGTGGTCAAGAACGGGAAGGCGGCCTTCGTGCCGGTCGAGGTCGGCATCGCCGGGGAGCGGTATTTCGAGGTGCTGAAGGGCCTGTCCCAGGGCGACCGGGTCATCACCGGCCCGTTCGACTCGGTCCGCAACCTCTTCGAGGCCGACGACGTCCGCGAGGCCCCGCCGGCCGCGGCACGCTGACGGCGAGCTGACGCCATGTCCCAACTGTGGGAGTCGGTGAAGCTGGCCCTGGACTCGATCTGGTCCAACAAGCTCCGCTCGCTCCTGACGCTGCTCGGCAACATCGTGGCGGTGTCGTCGATCATCGCGGTCGTGGCGCTGATCCAGGGGGTCAACGGCGCCGTCTCCGACGCCATCGTGTCCGATCTCGGCGCCGACTCGTTCACGATCCGACGCACCGGCATCGCCCGCAACCAGGACGAGGTCGACCGCCAGCGCAACAACCCCCGCATCACCCTCGACGAGGCCCGAGCGGTCGAGCGTTTCGGGACGACCATCGCCGCGGTGATGGCCCAGGCCCAGCAGAACTCCAGCGTCGGCTACCGCGCCGAGGAGCTGCAGACGATCACCATCCAGGGGGTGACCGAGGACTATCTCGAGTTCTCGACCTTCGACGCCGAACAGGGCCGGATGATGAGCCCGGTCGAGGTGCAGCGCAACCGGCCGGTGGCGCTGATCGGCTGGCAGGTGGCCGACCGGCTGTTCGGGCCCGAGGACCCGCTCGACAAGTTCATCAAGGTCAACGGGGTGCCGTTCCGGATCGTCGGCGTCAGCGCCAAGAAGGGCGCGTTCTTCGGCAACTCGCTCGACGAGTTCGTCGTCATCCCGCTCGGCCAGTACCAGAAGCTGTTCGGCTCGCGGCAGTCGCTGGCGCTGATGGTCAAGCCGCGTGACGACCGCCCAGGTGGTCGCCGCCAAGGACGAGGCCCGCATCGCCTTGCGCGTCGCCCGCCATCTCGGCGCCGGCGAGCCCGACAACTTCGCCATCGTCGCGTCCGACTCGGTGCTCGGCATCTTCCAGCAGGCCACCGCCGGCATCGCCACCGTGCTGGTCGGCATCGTCGCACTGTCGCTGCTGGTCGGCGGCATCGTGATCATGAACATCATGCTGATGGTGGTCAGCGAGCGGACGCGGGAGATCGGCCTGCGCAAGGCGCTGGGGGCCAAGGCCCGCGACATCATGTCGCAGGTGCTGACCGAGTCGATCACCCTGTCGATGATGGGCGGCATCATCGGCGTCGCGCTCGGGGCGGTCTTCGCGCGGCTGCTGGCCGCCTTCACGCCGCTGCCGGCGGCGATCGAGACCTGGTCGGTGGTGGTCGGCATCCTGGTCACCGCCGCCGTCGGTCTCTTCTTCGGCTGGTATCCGGCGCGCCGGGCCGCGCAGCTGGCGCCGATCGAGGCGCTGAGGCGCGAATGACCACCGCCTTGCTGAAGCGCCTGGCGCTCTTCCGCGAGACCGCGGAGATGGCCTTCGATACGCTGTGGGCGAACAAGATGCGCTCGGCGCTGACCATCCTCGGCGTGGTCATCGGCATCACCTCGATCGTGAGCATGACGGCGCTGATTCGCGGTTTCGACACGTCGCTGCGCGATTCGATCCGATCGCTCGGCCCGCGCACGATCTTCGTCCAGCGCTTCGGCGCGGTCAGCTTCTCGTCGGGCGCCTCGTTCGTCGACCTGATCAAGCGTCCCGGGCTGACGGTCGAGGACGGCGAGGCCATCAAGCGGCTGGCGCCGTCGGTGGCGCTGGTCGACACCTGGCTCGGCACCGGCGGACCGCCGCCGACGATGGAGCGAATCTTCCACGGCAACGACCGCACCGTGCCGCAGGTGATCATGGGCGCCAGCGAGGCGTTCGTCGACGTCAACTTCGCCAAGATCCGCCTCGGTCGGTCGATGACGATGCAGGAGGTCGAGCGCCGGCGCGCGGTGGCGGTGATCGGCTACGGCCCGTACGAGGCGCTGTTCCTCAACCGGGGCATCGACCCGGTCGGCAAGCCGGTCCGCATCGGCGCCACCCGCTACACGGTGATCGGGGTCATCGACAAGCGGCCGTCGCTCGGCGGATTCGGGCCGAGCCCCGACGACTTCGCGATCGTGCCGTACACGGCCTACCGCAAGCAGTTCGGCAACGAGCGCATCCGTGGCGGCCCGTTCGGCGCGGCCCCGGCGATGATCGCCGTGGTGCCGCGCGAGGACGTCTCGCGCGAGGACGCGATGCGCGAAGTCGAGGCGATCATGCGCATCCGCCACGACCTGACGCTCGACAAGCCCAACGACTTCGACCTGGTCACCCAGGATGCGATCCTCAGGGTGTGGGACCAGATTTCGCGGGCGGTGCTGCTGTCGCTGGTCGTCATCTCGTCGATCGCGTTGATGGTCGGCGGCATCGGCGTGATGTCGATCATGACCATCTCGGTGACCGAACGAACCCGCGAAATCGGCGTGCGCAAGGCGATCGGCGCGCGCCGCACCGAGATCCTGTTCCAGTTCCTGATCGAGGCGGTGGTGCTGACCAGTCTCGGCGGCATCATCGGCATCGCCCTCGGCAGCGGCATCGGCTTCCTGGTCAACATCGTCTCCGGCTTCCCGATCTCGCTGCCGTGGTGGTCGTTCGCCCTCGGCCTGGGCTTCTCGGCCGGGGTCGGCATCTTCTTCGGCATGCTGCCGGCCTGGCGCGCCTCGCGCCTCGATCCGATCGAAGCCCTGCGCTACGAGTGACCGTCGGCTGCCCCGGCATCACGGGCGGCTTGACTTCCCGGGGCGAACGCATACTCTACGCAAAAACGGGACTCGTACCGTGACCGCCGGGCTGCGCGGCTCTGCGACGGGACAGTCTCGGTCGCGCGGAGGATTCGGCTATGAAGGTGTATGACGCCACCAGCATCCGGAATGTCGCCGTCGTCGGGCATGGAGGCTGTGGCAAGACGCAACTGGTGTCGGCGATGCTGTTCACCGCCGGCATGGTCAACCGGCTGGGCCGCGTCGACGACGGCACGACCGTGACCGACTACGACCCCGAGGAGATCGCCCGCAAGCACACCCTGAGCACCTCGCTCGCCTACGCCGAGTGGCGCAAGACCAAGATCAACCTCCTCGACACCCCCGGCGTCGCCAATTTCTTCGCCGACACGCGCGCGGCGCTGCGCGTCGCCGACGCCGTCGTCGTCGTCGTCGACGCGGTGTCGGGACCGGCGGTGCAGACCGAGAAGGCGTGGGCCGCCGCCGAGGAACTGGGGCTGCCACGCCTGGTCGCCCTCAGCCGCTTCGACCGCGATCGGGCCTCGCTCGAACGGTCCATCGTCGCGCTGCGCCGCACCTGCCACCGCAGCGTGATGCCGGTCCATCTGCCAATCGGCGAGGGCGAAACCTGCTCCGGCATCGTCGACGTCGTCGGCATGAAGGCGTTCACCGCCCCGGTCGACGGCGGGCCGGCGGTCGAGGGCCCGATTCCCGAGGCCCTGGTCGGCGAGGCGCAGGCGGCGCGCACCGCCCTCATCGAGGCCGTCGCGGAAGCCGACGAGGCGCTGATGGAGCGCTTCTTCGAGGACGGCACCCTGAGCGATCACGACCTCATCACCGGCCTCCAGAAGGCGACCGCGGCCGGCGTCCTGTTTCCCGGCGCTGTGCACGTCGGCGATGCGCAACATCGGCGTCGAGGCGCTGCTGAACGCGACGCTCAGCTGGCTGCCAGCGGCCGCCGACCGGCCGTTCCCCGCCATCGAGAACGGCGCCGAGGTGGCGCGCCCGGTGGCCGAAAAGGCGCCAATGGCGACGTTCGTGTGGAAGACCGTGGCCGATCAGTTCGCCGGGCGCATCTCGCTGTTTCGCGTCTACCAGGGGGCGCTGACCTCGGACTCGACGGTGCGTAACCGCACCCGCGAGATCGACGAACGCACCCGCGCTTCTCTGGAAGACGGTCGCCGACCAGTTCCCGGCCGACCGCTCTTCCGGGTCTGCCAGGGCACCTCCGGACTCGACGGTGCGCAATCGCACCCGGACATCGACGACGCCTCGGCAGCCTGATGGTGATGCAGGGCAAGACGCAGACCCGGTGCCCGAACTGAAGGCCGGCGACATCGGCGCCGTCGCCAAGCTGAAGGAGACGCGCACCAGCGACACGCTCGCCGAGGCCAAGGCCGGCCTCACGTTTCCGCCGATCACCTGGCCCGAGCCGGTGCTCGCCTACGCCATCGAGCCGAAGAGCCGCGGCGACGAGGACAAGATCAGCACCGCCATGCACCGCCTCGAGGAGGAGGACGGCGCATCCACTACGCCCGCGACCCCAATACCCACGAGCTGCTGCTGTCCGGCCAGGGCCAGCTGCACATCGAGGTCACGGTCGCCAAGCTCAAGCGCCGCTTCGGCGTCGAAGTGGTCTTGAAACCGCCCCGCATCCCCTATCGCGAGACGATCACCGCGGCGGTCGAGGCCCACGGGCGCCACAAGAAGCAGACCGGCGGGCACGGCCAGTTCGGCGACTGCAAGGTGCGCTTCGAGCCGCTGCCGCGCGGCGGCGGCTTCGAGTTCGTCGACGACATCTTCGGCGGGTCCATCCCCCGCCAGTTCATCCCCGCGGTCGAGAAGGGCCTGCAGGAATCCCGGCAGCGCGGCTTCCTCGCCGGCTACCCGATGGTCGACCTGAAGGCGACGCTCTTCGACGGCTCGTATCACGACGTCGACTCGAACGAGCTGTCGTTCAAGACCGCCGGGCACCTCGCCTTCCGCGACGGCATGGCCCGGGCCCGGCCGACGCTGCTCGAGCCGGTGATGAACGTCGAGGTCTACGCGCCGAGCGACTACGCCGGCGACCTGATGGGCGACCTCAACGGCCGGCGCGGCCGCATCGCCGGCATGGACACCCGCGGCGCCAACACCGTGATCCGCGCCCAGGTGCCGATGTCCGAGATGCTGACCTACGAGCAGCACCTCACCTCGGTCACCGGCGGCCGCGGCAGCTACCACATGGAGTACTCGCACTACGACGACGTCCCGGCGCACGATCCAGACCAAGATCGTCGCCGCCTATCGCGCCGAGCATCCGCACGGCCACGGCCACGAGGCGTAAGGCTCGGGGCTCGGGGCTCGGGATTCGGAACAACGTAGACGACGACGGCCATGGCGCCCGAGGAGGTCGATTGTGCCGATGAGCGAGAACAAGGACATCGTGCGTCGGCAGTGGTACGACGAGCTCTGGAACAACTGGAACATCGGGGCCGCCGATGATCTCTTCACCGCTGACTACGTCCTCCACCTGCCGGGCAGCCCGCCGATCAACCGGGACGGCGCCAAGCAAGTCGTGGCGATGTTCGGCGCGGCCTTCCCCGATCTGAAGCACGTTGTGCGATGAGATGATCGGCGAAGGCAGCACAGTTGCCGCTCGCTGGACGGTGCGCGGCACCCGTCAGGGCGCGCTCCAGGGAATCGCACCGACCAGCAAGGCGATCGTGCTGTCCGGCATGACCGTGCACCACATGGCGGATGGCCGGATCACCGGAAGACCTGGCTCGGCCTGGACAACCTCGACCTGCTTCAGCAACTCGGCGCGATGCCGAAACCGAGCTAGGTCAGCTTGAGGAGCGGCAAAGACAACGGCCCGGACGCCTGAGGCGCCCGGGCCGTGTCGTGTCGATTACGGTCGAAGCGGCTTAGGAGCCGCCGGCCTTGCGAGGCGTGGTCGACTTCTTCGGCGCGCGTCGCCCCGGGTTCGACGGCTTGCCCGGCGCCGCGCCCTTGTCCTTCTTCTCGCCGCGGATCCGCGACGCGGCGGTGCGCAGCCGCTCGCCGACGCTCTTCTGCGCCTTCGGCTGATCGCCGCTCTCGGCCGCCGCCTTCTTCTCGGCCTCGGCCTTCTTCGGGTCGAACTCCGACCCGACCAGCTCGATCAGCGCCGTCTCGGCGCCGTCGCCGCGGCGGAAACCGAGCTTGAGGATGCGGGTGTACCCGCCCGGCCGCTCCATGAAGCGCGGGGCCAGCTGATCGAACAGCTTGGCCACCACGTCCTCGTCGACGACGTGCCGCATCACCAGCCGGCGGGCCGAGAGCGTGGCGCCCTTGGGATCCGCCGCCCGCACGCCGCGCTTGGCGGTGGTGATCAGCTTCTCGACGAACGGCCGCAGCTCCTTCGCCTTGGGCACCGTCGTGGTGATGTGTTCGTGGGTGAGCAGGGCCTCCGCCTGATTGCGCAGCAGCGCGATCCGGTGCTCGGTGACCCGTCCCAGCTTGCGATGTCCAACTCGATGACGCATGGTCTGTCCCTGCTTCGCTCAGTCGTTAGGGCCAGCCCGGGACCCGAGCCCCGGGCCCCGAGACCCGGCTATTCCGTGGCCTGATCCAGCCGCATCCCCAGCCCCAGGCCCATGGTGCCGAGGATGTCCTTGATCTCGTTGAGCGACTTGCGGCCGAAGTTCTTGGTCTTCAGCATGTCGCCCTCGGTCCGCTGCACCAGCTCACGGATGGTGCGGATGTTGGCGTTCTTGAGGCAGTTGTA
>CAWAYR010000011.1:0-258128 GCA_963786365.1 uncultured Acidobacteriota bacterium | reverse complement strand
GCGCCGAAGTAGCCGTGCGAGCCCCGCTCGGCGTTGGCCTCGTCGATCTGCAGCGGCCGCCACAGTTCGGTCGGCTCGGCGGCGTCTTCGGTGAAGTCGGTCGGCAGGCGGAAGCCTTGGGGCATGACGCCCACCACCTCCACCGGGACCTCGTTGAGGAGCACCCGCCGGCCGACGATCGTCGGGTCGCCGCCGTAGCGCGTCTGCCAGAGCGCGTAGCCGAGCACGGCGACGGGGGCGGCGTTGGGCCGATCCTCGGCCTCGGCAATCACCCGGCCGAGGAGCGGGGTCGAGCCCAGGACGTCGAAGATGTTGGCGGTGACCAGGCCGACGCCGACGCGCACCGGTTCGCCGTCGCCGGTCAGGTTCTGCTGCGCCGTGGTCCAGCCGGCCACCGCCGTGAGTGTGCGCGACAGGCGCCGGTAGTCGAGGAGTTCCTGATCGGATAGCCACGTCTTGTCGAAGCTGATCCAGCGGCTCCAGATCAAGACGCGCCGGTCGGGCTCGCTGTACGGGCAGCGGCGCCAGCAGCACCGCCCTGACCACCGTGAAGATGGCCGAGGTGGCGCCGATGCCGAGCGCCAACGTGACCAACGCCGCCGCCGCGAACCCAGGGCTGCGCAGCAGGCCCCGTACTCCTACCGTGACGTCCTGTCGGATGCCGCTTAGACGCATGGGTACCTCGAGCGGTTGGACGGGCGCCGGCCCGCGAAGGTTGGCCTACAATCCGCGAGATGGCCTCGACGACGACCCTTCCGCTTTCCGCCCTGGTGCTGGCGCAGCTCGGCTCGCCCTCTCCGATCCGCCAGATCATGAAGATGGCGGAGCGCCAGAACATCCTGGCGATGGGCCTGAACCCCGACGAGGTGATCTCGTTTGGCGGCGGCTGGGTCAACCACGCCGCACCGGACGAGTTCCGCCAGGCGTATCAGGCGATCGTCAGCGATCAGGAGATCTTCCACCGCAGCGGCGCCTACACCGCCACACTCGGCGACCTGGCTTGCCGCGAGCAGATCGCCCGCTTCGAAGCCCACCTCTTCGGCGTGCCGCGGCTCGGCCCGGAGCACGTCGCCATTGGCCTGGGCAGCACCCAGCTCACCCACGATCTGTTCCGCACGCTGGTCGATCCGGGCGACACGGTGATGCTGCTCGATCCGACCTACGCCAACTACGAGGGCCAGCTCGCGTTCGTGGCGCCGGGCGTGCGCGTCGTCCGTCTCCCGGTCCTCGACCCGGCCACGTGGACGTATCGCCCGGTCGCGGATCCCGCCGCCGTCGCCCGCGACTTCATCCGCCTGTTCGAACAGCACCGGCCGAAGCTGGTGCTCTTCGGCGCGCCCGACAACCCGACCAGCCAGGTCGTGCCGCACGGGCTGGCCGAGCTGATGCTCGAACGCACCGCCGCCGCCGGCACGTGGCTGGCCATCGATTTCGCCTACAAGTGCCAGTACTTCCAGACGCCGCCGGCCTACTACGGCTGGTCGCCGGCCGATCATCCCAACCTCGTCGGCATCCATTCGAACTCGAAGTGGGCCCGCGGCCTGGGACGGCGGCTGGGATGGATTGAGGCCGCGACGCCGGTCGTCGACGCCCTCGAGCGGGTGCAGCAGTGCAGCATCCTCTGCCCCGACACGTTGTCGCAGATGGCGATGGCGCGGTATCTGGCCGGCGCCATCGACGACGGGTCGCTCCGCCGCTACGTCGACCACGCCAATACGCTCTACGCGGAGGCGGCACGGGTCACGATCGCCGCCGTCGACGAGCATCTCGGCCGACCGCGCCTGGTGCCCGCGGGCGGGCTGTACACGGTGGTGGACGTCGGGCGCGACGCCGACCAGTTCGTGCCCGAGGCGCTCAAGGCCACGGGCGTGCTGGTCGTGCCCGGGCGCGGCTTCGGTCCGTCGCTCGCCAACGGAGTGCGCATCTCGTTCGGGCCGCTGGTGACCGACACCGCCCGCATCACCGAGGGGTTGGCACGGCTCGGCCGCTGGATGCACGCCTGAGAGCCCGACCAGGGGGTTGCGCCAGCCCAGCCGGGGCGCATAATACGCTCATGCGGATGAGACTCGCCGTCGTGGTTGCGTTCGTCCCCGTCCTTTTCGGCGCCGATCGGGCCACGGCCCACGGCCGCCGCCGCGCCGACCTTCACGCGCGACGTCGCCCCAATCTTCTTCGCGCAGTGCACGACCTGCCATCGCCCCGGCGAAGTGGCGCCGATGTCGCTGCTCACCTACAGGGACGCGCGGCCGTGGGCCCGCGCCATCGCCACCCAGGTCAAGGCCGGCACGATGCCGCCATGGCATGCCGATCCCGCCATCGGCCACTTCTCCAACGAGCGGCGGCTGACGCCGGAGCAGAAGACGACCATCGCCCGCTGGGTCGAGGCCGGCGCGCCCGAGGGCGACGCCAGCGACCTTCCGCCGGCACCGCAGTACACGACGGGCTGGAACATCGGACAGCCCGACGCCGTGCTCGAGATGCAGGAGGACTACCCGATTCCCGAGGCCGGCGAGGTCCCGTACGTGTACTTCGAGGTGCCCGCCAACTACGACGAGGACCGGTGGGTCAAGGCCTGGGAAGTGCGCCCCGGCAACCCCGCGGTCGTGCACCACGTGATCGTCTATCTGCGGCCGCCATCCGAACCGGCTGCGGCGCCCGCGGCCGGCGCGCCGGCGCGACCCCGGCCACGTGGCACGGTGACCTTCGCGGAAGGCATGGAGATCCCGGCCGGTCAGACCGGCGGCAAGGCGTTGCCCGAAGACCAGCGCAAGCCCGCGTACGCCAATGCCCGGCCGCGGCCGCGTGGCACGACCGGCTCGCTCGGCGGGTTCGTCCCGGGCAACGGGACACGCGTCTACCCGGACGGCACGGCGATGCGCCTGCCCAAGGGCACGTCGCTGGTGTTCCAGATGCACTACACGCCGATCGGCAAGGCGACCACCGATCGCACGCGCATGGGGCTGGTGTTCGCCAAGGAGCCGCCGGCGATGGCGCTCGGCGGCACCGCGCTGGTCAACGGCTCGCTGCACATCCCGGCCGGTGTCGCCAACCACCGCGTCGACGCCGAGATGACCCTCAATCGCGACCTGCTGCTCTTCAGCATGACGCCGCACACCCACGTCCGTGGCACCCGCTGGCACTACGAGGTGGTCCTGCCCGACGGCACGCAGAAGCCGCTGCTCTCGGTGCCCAACTACGACTTCGAGTGGCAGCACGAGTACCAGTTCGCGCAGCCGATCGAGCTCCCGGCCGGCACGACGATCAAGGCCTCGGCCTGGTACGACAACTCGCCAACGAATAAGTCGAATCCCGACGCCACCAAGGACGTCTGGTGGGGCGATCAGACCTGGGAAGAGATGATGTTCACCAGCTTCACCTGGCACGTCCGCCCGGCGGCGCCGACGCAGCAGTAGTCGTCGCTCCACAGCGGCGTCCGCCGCAGCCGCAGCGCGTTGGCGATGACCAACACCGGGCTGAAGGTCATCACGCGTCGCCGAACTCCGTCCGGCGGGGGCCTTCGAGCCAGGTCATCACCCGCGGCGGCATCCACGGCGAGAGCCGCAGGAGCGACGACCGCTCGTCGTGCGACATGCCCGAGCGCCAGAACCAGGCGCCGAAGATCGCCCCGCAGGCGAGCGTGACCACCGGCAGCACCGGCGACACGCGCGGCACCATCGCCGCCACGACGAAGGCCGGCACGAAGCTGAGGGTCGCCGGCAGCACCGTGGGACGCACGACCTGGCGGAGGAAGTCGCTGATCGACATGCCGACCAGCGAGGTCACCAGACGCAGGAACGGGTACTCCAGGAGCAGCGACGGAATCGCCGTCCCGAGCGCGACCCCGAGGATGCCGAGGCGGTGCACCAGCCACAGGCTGAGGCCGAGGTTCAGCACCGCCAGCGGCGCGTTGTAGGTCCACATCTGCTGGCCGACCCGGCGCGTGCCGATGATCACCGAGTAGCCGGGATGGTTGCAGGCCGTCACCGCCAGCGACACCAGCAGCACCTGCAGCACCGGCAGCACGCCGACGAAGCGCGGCCCCATCCACACGTCGAGCAGCCAGCCGCCCGACAGCCCGATGCCGTAGATGAGGGGGAAGGCCACCGCCGCCGAGTACTTGCTCATGCGCACGAAGACGGCGCGGAGCCGGCTTTCGTCGCCCTCGCCGTGCAGATTCGCGACAATCGGCGTGAGCGCCTGCACCAGCGTCGTGGGGATGGTGTAGGCCAGCGCGTACAGCTTCCACGCCGCCGAGAACAGCGTCACTTCCGCGATCGGCCGGTAGGTGCCGATCACCAGCCGATCGGTCTGCTCGACGATGAGCACGAACACGCCGGTGACCGTGACCTGCAGGCCGAAGCTGGTGAGGTAGCGCACCTCGTCCCACGACGCCGCCGACAGCGCCAGCGGCAGCCGCGGCAGCTCCTGGCGCACCCAGCGCACCTGCAGCAGGCCGGCCAGCAGGTGCACCGTCGCCTCCATGACGATGATCGCGACGAACCCGTAGCCGATGATCACCAGACTCGCGGTCAGCACCGCCTTGATCAGCGCCATCCCGATCCACAGCTGGCTGCACCGGTCCTGGCGCTGGCAGCCGAGGAGCAGCGCCTGGAACGGGGCCAGGGGCATGCGCAGTGCCACGCCGACGATGGCCACCGCGATGGCGGTGGCGGCCCGGCGGTCGAGTTCCGGGGGCAGCTCGAGGACGTCGGCGAGCCACGGCGCGAACCACGCCGCCTGCGCCGCCACCAGCATCATCGCCGTCATCAGCACCAGCGACGTCGAGGCGGCGCGGCGCACGGCGTCGTCGTCGCCGCGGCCCAGAGCGGCGGCGACGCGCTGGGTCAGGGCCGGGACGATGCCGAGCTCCATCAGCCCCATGTAGCCGGTGACCGCGCCGAGCAACAGCCACACGCCGGCCGCGGCTTCGCCGAGGTGGCCGACGACGAAGGGGAACAGGACGAAACTGGTCGCCATGTTGATGGCGAACCCGGCGTAGTTCCAGAGCGTGTTGCGGGCCAGGACGGCGCCGACCTTGACCCGGGGGGCGCCGCCGGCGCGCGCTGGAACACTCACGATTTCCACCGTATCACGACCCGCGCGGTTGTCCTCAGCGGAGCAACGCCGCGCCAACGACACGGCGATCCTCGCTTCGCAGTTCGAGGCACAATCGTGTAGCGGGCAGATGATGAGACAGGCGATCGTGACGCATCGGTGGGCGCTGGCCGTGGTCGTGGCGACGGCCGCGGCCGGGGTCGTGGCGTCGAGCGCGACGCAACCGCGGAGCGGCCAGCTCGACCCGCTCGTGTTCGTCTCGCGCCAGATCCCCGAACAGGGTTCGATCTATTCAGCGACGGCGCGCGGCCTGGCCGGCGTCGGGGCGTTCGCGCGGCTGCAGGTCGCCAGTCCGGGATCGCTGCTGTTCCGCGATGCCGACGGCCAGGTCCGGACCCTCGTCGACGGGCGGCAGCCCACCGATCGTTCGCTCCGCCTCGTCGACGTGAGCAGCGCCGATGTCTCCTACGACGGCACCCAGGTCGTGTTCGCGGGCCTGACCGCCGGCACTTACGACCGCGGCCCGTCCGGAAATCCCGGCGCCTGGCGCCTCTACGTCATCGGCCTCGACGGCCGGGACCTGCGCCAGCTCACCTTCGACGACCCGGCGCGCAGCGACCTGGCCGAACCGTTGCGGGCGATCGACGACTACGACCCGGCGTGGCTGCCCGATGGCCGCATCGTGTTCGCCTCGACGCGATGGCCGTCGTTCTCGCACTACGGCGGCGCGCGCACGAGCAACCTCTACGTCGTCGACGCCGACGGCGGGCGGCTGCACCGGATCACCGCCGAGCGCAACGGCGCCGACCGGCCGGCCGTCGATCCGGCCACCGGACAGATCGTCTTCGCGCGCTGGTGGCGCAATCAGCGGTTCCCGCTGGATCGCCTCGACAGCAAGGCGAACGGCGACGGCTTCGACTGGAAGGACGGCCTGAGCGCGGTGCGCAACCTGCAGCTCGACGGCGGTCCCCAGAACGAGGACCTGCTGTGGCGGATTGCGTGGCAGCTGGCCACCATCCGGCCCGACGGCACCGAGCTGAAGATGTGGAGCGGCGCCACCGACGGGCGTATCGACGACGCGCGCAACCACGCCTACGGCGGCGCGTTCGCTGCCGACGGCGCGTTCTACGGCAACTTCTACCCGATGCTCAACATGACCGAGGCGTCGGGCTTCGGCGGGATCCGCCGGTTCGTGCGCGGCCCGGGCGCCTACACCCGGGTCGCCGGCGTCACCGATCTCTCCGGCGAGTACCTCCGTGCTGCGGCGCCGGTGTCGTTCGGGATCTACCGCGGCACCTACGCCACCGATGCCGTCCCGCTCTCGGATGGCCGGCTGCTCGCCTCGGTGGCGCCCGATGCCCGCCAGGACTACGGGCTGTACGTCCTCGACGGCAACCGCGTGGCACGGCCGCCAATCTACGACCGGGCGGGCACTGCGGAAGTGCGCGCCGTCAGGGCGTCGCCGCGGACGGTGCCGCCGCGCCTGCCCGACACGGTGCCGCTGGCGGCGGCGGCGCGGGCGCCGGCCGCGACCGCGGCCGACGGCCGGTTCGACGGCGACGGCACGTTCGTCTTCGACGCCTTGAACGTCTACTTCAATGCGCCGGTCGACTGGCCGATTGGTTCGGCGGCGGCCGTCGGATTGGCGGCGTCGCTGCGGGTCTACGCCGACCACCAGCGCGGCAGTCTCGGCTCGTATCCCGAACGCGACTGGCCGATCCTGCTCGCCACGCGGCCGGTGGACGCGGCGGGCGCGGTGCGCGACGACCGCGCTCCGGCCAACGTCCCGCTCTTCGAACAGCTGCGATCGGCCGACGGCCGCGTGCCGTTCATGGGGTCGGCGGGCCAGCCGACCGGCGCGGCCCACGTCGCCGGCCTCAATTACGGCCGGCCGGGTGCGGTCGTGCGCTGCGTCGGCTGCCACGCCGGCCACACGATGATTCCCGTCCCGGCGACCCGCGCCGACGCCGCCTGGACCAACCTGGCGCCGGGCGCCGCGGTGGCCGTGTCGTCGGCCGGTCCGGGCACCAGCGGCGAGAGCCTCATCGACCGCCTCGCCCTGCGTGGCGATGTGCGTGAGGCGTGGACCAGCGCGCCGGGCCGCGCGGCCGGCCAGTGGGCGCGCCTGACCTTTCCGGTCCCGGTCGTCGTGCGGCGAGTCCGGCTCTACAACCTGCCTGACGGCGCCGCCGCCTCGTCGCTGCGGGTTGCGGCGGCGACCGTGCGCCTGTTCGCCGACGCGCGCGCCACCACGCCACTGGCTGAGCGGCACACCGGCCCGGTCAGTACCGCCGGCACCGACGTGGCGTTCCCCGAGGTCACCGCCACGGTCGTAGAGGTGATGCTCGACGAGGTCACCGGGCACGTGGACGGGGCGCCGGCGGCCGGCCTGGCCGAGATTGAGGTGCAGGCCAAAGGCGCCGATCGCCCGCCCACGCGGACGACGGCGCGGCGGTGAGCCGACGGCCGTCCTCAGCGCCTACGACGGCTTGACGTAGCGCAGCGCCGCCGGCAGCACGATGCGCCGGCCTTGCACGTCGAAGAGCCCGGGCACCAGGTTCCAGAACGCCTCGACGGCCTCGGCGTCGACGGCGTCGAGCGGATGCGCGAACGGCACGTCGAGCGGCTCCAGGCCCGGCGTCATCCCCGGCGCGACGTCGTCTACCAGGTGCGCGATCTGGAAGCACTGATTTGGTGTCCGTGCGTGCGCCGCGCTGCCGGCGGCCACCGACCCCCAGGCGCGGACCTTGCGCCCGACCGCGCTGGCCAGACCGGCGACGTCGCCGCGCGTGGCCAGCTCCTTCAGCCGCCGGCCGACCCGGCGCGACTCGGTCGACCCGTGGCTGAACGCCGGCTCGAAGTCGACCGTCACGACCAGCAGGCCACCGGGCTTCAGGACGCGACGCAGCTCGGCGAAGGCCAGCTGGTCGGCCGGCGCACCGATGTGTTCGATCACCGAGACGCACGTGACCAGGTCGAACGACGCATCGGGATAGGTGATCCGCGTCAGGTCCTGCTGCTCGTAGCGCACGGCGCTGCCGTAGACCGCGGCCATGTCGGCGGCGGCCAGGTCGCGCATCAGCGAGCCGTCGAAATCGCAGGCGGTCACGTCCCAGCCGCGCGCCGCCAACGCGTGGCCGAACGGGGTGATGCCGCTGCCGGCGTCCAGCGCTCGGCCGGGCCCCTTGCCCGTCCTGGCAATCGCCTCGAGCGCGTAGGCGTACTCGAGTTGGCGAAAGGGCCAGCGGCACACCTGCAAATAGTCCTGGCACAACTTGGTGGCGACCAGCGGATGGCCGGCCCGACCGGCGGCCTCGAGCCGCTGCAGCAGCGGCTCCATCGCGTCGTCGAACGCGGAGGCGGTGCGCAGGTCGTGATGGGAAGCGACGTGAAGAATCTGCATGATCAAGAGGGCGACGACGCGCGCCCCTATAATAATCGGAAGCGGCGCCGCCCGGCGGCGGCCGCGATCACCGTCCCCACCGCATGCCCTTCCGCGTCCTCTTCGTCAGCGACTCGCTCACCGTCAGCGGCGCCGAGCACGTGATGTTCAGTCATCTCGACTACCTGCGCGCGCACGGGCACACCGCGTCGGTCTATTACCGCGCCAGCAACGCCCGCATGACCCAGGCGCTGGCGGCGCACGGCGTGGTCGCGCATCCCACGTCCTCGTTCTCGGAGGCGATCGTGCGCACGACCTGGCGCCCCGACCACCTCGCCCACTTCGCGTCGCGCTTCCGGCAGGTGCGCAACGAGCTGCGCGACCTGATCGCCGGCGAGCGCGTCGACGTCGTCCACACGGTGATGTACCCGGCGTCGCTCTACGTCGCGCTGGCGGTGCGCTCGAGTGGCGTGCCGCAGATCTGGCACGAGCACGGCGTCAAGGAGGTGCACGCGTTCAACGCGCCGATCTATCGCTTCGTCGCCTCGACCTGCTCGTACGTCATCGGCCCCTCCGACGCGGTGACGCGGGCGCTGGGGACCGCCGGCATCCACGCCCCGGTGCTGCGCACCGTCTACAACGGCATCGATCTGAGGCGCTTCGCGCGCGCCGACGACCGCGTGCCGGCGACCCGCGCGTCGCTGGGCGCCGGCGCCGGCACCCGTCTGGTCGGGCTCTTCGGCCAGCTCCTGCCGCACAAGGGCCATCGCGTGCTGATTGAGGCCGCCCCGGCGATCGTCGCGAAGTGTCCGACCGCGCGCTTCGTCGTCGTCGGCGCGCTGGAGAACCCGCCCTACGAGGCCGAGCTGCGGGCCGAGATCGCCAGCCGCGGGTTGAGCGACCGGGTGGTGTTCACCGGCTGGCGGCGCGACGTCCAGGACGTCATGGCGGCGATGGACGTGGTGGTCGTCCCGACCCTGACCCCGGAGCCGGCGGCCCTCAGCCTGATGGAGGCGATGGCCCTCGGTCGTGCGCTGGTGGCCAGCAACACCGGCGGCACGCCGGAACTCGTCGTCGACGAGTCGACCGGGCTGCTGTTTCCGACCGGCCGCGCCGACGAGCTCGCCGTCCGCGTGATCCGGGCGCTGACCGACGACGGGCTGGCGGAGCGACTGGGCCGGGCCGGCCGCGAGCGCATGGAGACGCGGTTCACCGAGGCGCGCCACCAGGACGAGATCGCCGGGCTGTACGCCGACTCGATCGCCCGCCGGCCGGGCCGGGCGACCTAGCCGCCGTTCAGGGGCGCACGTCGTAGGGCACGCCGGTGTAGTCGGGCTGGGCGTCGGGCCGCAGCAGCAGGCGGGTGAACATGAACCCGAGCCCGTAGCGCCCATCCGGGCCCCGGCCGACGTTCAAGGTCTGGCGGTTCCTGACGTGCCAGTCGTAGATGTCGAAGAACACCCCGGGGCCGACTTCGAGCGCGTCCGGGAACTTGGCGTTGGCCCGCAGGAAGACGACCATCGCCTCGCGGATCCTCGCCGCGGCCGGGCACGATCCGGTCGAGCACCCGGCGTTGGCGACGCGCAGCTCAGCCGCAATCGCCTGCAGGTGCTCGGCGATCTCCTCGACGCGCCTGGGGTCGACTCCGGCTGGTTGGGTCGTCCCGCCGGCGCCGCCGGCCATCAGCCCTGATTCGAGCAGTTCTCGTCGCGTCAGCATCGTGCTCCCCCTGGATGTTCGGGCGTTGCGTGTCACGCTCTCGTCGACCAGACCTCGATGATGCCCGCCTGAGGCGTCCCACCCGCGGACAGCCTGACTCGCCGCCGGACACCTCGCGCGGCGGGCCGGGCACCGATAGGACGATTTCACGGCCTCGGCGGCCTCGACCCGGGCGGGTTTCTGGCACGGACTTCGCCTGAGTGAGAGCGTCGTTCCTACTGAGGGAGCCGCTATGTCATCGGTGCTGCAGGACCTTCGTTACGCCATGCGCTCGCTCGGCCGGGCGCCGGGCTTCACCGCGGTCGTGGTGCTCACGCTCGGCCTCGGCATCGGCGCCAACACGGCGATCTTCTCCCTGCTCGACCAGGTGGTGCTGCGCGCGCTCGCCGTCGATGCCCCGGGCGAGCTCGTCCAGCTCGACGGACCGGGCACCTTCCGCGGACGCACCACGCTCGACCGCGCGTTCTCCCAGCCGATGTTCCGCGACCTGCAACAGGGCATCGCCGGCTTCAGCGCGCTGGTCGCCAGGGCCCCGGCCAGCGTGTCGTTCCGGGCCGGCGATGCCAGCGAGCGGGTGGTCGCCGAGATGGTGTCGGGTAACACCTTCGAGGTGCTCGGCGCGACACCGGCCGTGGGCCGGCTTCTTCACCGCGGCCGACGACGTCGTCAAGGGCGGCCACCCGGTGATCGTGCTGAGCGACGCCTTCTGGCAGCGCCGCTTCAATCGCGCGGCGTCGGTCGTCGGACAGATTGCGGTCGTCAACGCCACCCCGATGACCATCATCGGCGTCGCCGAGCCCGGCTTCTTCGGCGTGCTGGCCAACGAGCAGCCGGCGTTCTTCGTGCCGGCGACGATGAAGTCGCAGCTGACGCCGACGCGCGACGACTTCGACGATCGGCAATCGCGCTGGCTCCACGTCGTCGGCCGGCTGGCGCCGGGGACGAGCCGCGAGCAGGCCAAGGCGGCGGCCGACGTCCGCTACCAGCAGATCAACGCCTACGAGCTCGAGGCGGTGCCGCAGTTCGCGGCCTCGTCGGAGCGGTTCAAGGACGGCTTCCGCACCAAGACGCTGGTGCTGCACGACGCGTCGCGTGGTCTGTCGCAGATCCGCGGCGACCTGTCGGGCCCGGTTGCGGTGCTGATGGGGATGGTCGGGCTGGTCCTGCTCATCGCCTGCGCCAACGTCGCCAACCTGATGCTGGCGCGGGCCACTGGCCGCCAGCGCGAGATGAGCGTGCGACTGGCCATCGGCGCCAGTCGCGGCCGGCTGGTGCGCCAGACACTGGTCGAGAGCGCGCTGGTTGCCGCGGTCGGCGGCGCGTTCGGGCTGCTGGTGGCGGCGTGGCTTGGCGACCTGCTGATTGGCGTGCTGCCGCTCGACGCGTTCGGCGTGTCCCTGTCGACCACACCCGACACGACGCGTACTGACCTTCACCCTGGTCATCTCGGCTGTCACCGCCCTCCTGTTCGGCCTGGCCCCAGCGCGTGCGCGGCTCGGCGGTCGACGTCAACCGCGCGCTCAAGGAAGAATCCAACGCCGCTGGCGGCGGCGTGCAGCACGCGCGGCTGCGCAAGACGCTGGTCGTGGCGCAGGTGGCGCTCTCGACGCTGCTGGTCGCCGGCGCCGGGCTCTTCGCCCGCAGCCTGACCAACCTCAAGACGCTCGGGCCGGGCTTCGACGTCGAGCACATCGTCAGCTTCAGGCTCGACCCGTCGCTGTCAGGGCGATCGCAGGTGTCGATCAAGCAGCTCTACGCCGGGCTGATCGACGATCTGCGCGGGCTCCCGGGCGTGACCGGCGCCTCGGTCGCCGACCAGGCGGTGCTGACCGGCAACGCCTCGCAGCGGACCGTGCGCGTCCAAGGCTACGAGCCGCAGCAGAGCGAGAACATGAATCCGTGGACGCTCGAGGTCGGCCCCGGCTATCTGGCCACGCTCGGCATTCCGCTCGTCGCCGGCCGCGACTTCACCGATCGCGACGTCATGGGCGCGCCCGATGTCGCGATCGTCAACGAGACGTTCGCCCGCTACTACTTCGGAGACGAGAACCCGATCGGACGTCGCTTCGGCTTCAGCGCCCTCAACGACCCGGCGCGGATGGAGATCGTCGGCGTGGTCAAGGACACGCAGTACTCGCAGGTACGGCCCGGTGAGGCCGAGCTCGCCCGCTCGACCTCGGGCGAAACCGGCGTGCCGCGCGTCGTCTACACGCCGTACCAGCAGTCGCAGGAGCTCGGCGAGATGACGGTCTACCTGCGGGCAACGCCGGCGGCGGCCGGAGCGCTGCCGGCGCTGGCGCGTCAGGCCGTGCAGCGCGCCGATCGCACGCTGCCGGTGTTCGACATGACGACGATGGCCGCGACGGTCGACGACTCGCTGGCCGTCGAGCGGATGCTGGCCGTGCTGTCGACGCTCTTCGGGGCGCTGGCCACGACGCTGGCGGCGGTCGGTCTCTACGGGCTGATGAGCTATTCGGTGGCGCGACGAACGCGCGAGATCGGCATCCGCATCGCGCTCGGCGCCGGGCGGCCGGACGTGCTCGGCCTGGTGCTGCGCGACGTGGCGGTCCTGACCGCGATCGGGATCGCCGTCGGCCTGCCCGGCGCGTATGCGATTGGCCGGGCGGCGCGGTCGCAGCTCTTCGGGCTGTCGCCGCTCGATCCATGGTCGCTCGGCCTGGCCGTCGTGGTCCTGGCCGGCGTGAGCCTGGCGGCCGGCTACCTTCCGGCCCGCCGGGCGGCGGCAACGCAGCCGCTCCTGGCGCTGCGCACCGAGTAGTTGTCGCCGGGTCGGTCGCCGACCCGCGTTACAATTCGAGCATGTCGAAGGTCGGACTGCTGTCGGCGACACTGGCTATCCTGGCGGCCGCGGTGCCGGCCGCCGCGCAAACCGCCACGCCGGGTCCGGGCATCCCGCTCGAGGTCGCGACCCGACGCGCCGCGATCGTCTCGGACCTGCGCTACGAGCTGTCGCTGAACGTCCCGCGCGAGCAGCAGGCGCCGATCACCGGCACGATGACGGCGAGCTTCGCGCTGTCGCGACGCGTCGCAGCCGCTGGTCCTCGACTTCGCGCCCGGCGCCGCCAACGTGAAGAGCGTGCGCGGTGAACGGCGCGGCAGTGACCGCGGCATTTCCGCAGGACCACATCGTGCTGCCGGCGGCGGCGCTGAAGCCCGGCCTCACCGAGGTGGACGTCGAGTTCACCGCCGGCGACACCTCGCTCAACCGCAATCCCGATTTCCTCTACGCGCTGTTCGTGCCGGCGCGCGCGCACCTGGCCATCCCGGTGTTCGACCAGCCCGACCTGAAGGCGCGCTGGACGCTCGAGCTGAAGTACCCGGGTGAGTGGCTGGCCGTCAGCAACGGCGCCTCCGCGCCAGGCCGGCCAGATCGACCTGTGGAACGGCGCCGACAGCGGCAGCGCAGTGACGACGCGATTCGCCGAGACCCAGCCGCTGCCCACCTATCTCTTCTCCTTCGTCGTCGGCGACTTCACAGGTCGAGACGGCGGAGCGCAACGGCCGCACCTTCCACATGTACCACCGCGAGACCGACGCCGCGAAGGTGGCCCGCAACAAGCGACGCGATTTTCGACCTCCACGCCCGCGCCATCGCGTTCATGGAGGACTACACCGGCATCCCCTACGCCTTCGGCAAGTTCGATTTCGTGGCGATTCCGGCGTTCCAGTTCGGCGGCATGGAGCACGCCGGCAAGATCCTCTACAACGCCACCGGGCTGCTGCTCGACGAGTCGGCGACGCAGAACCAGTACCTGGGCCGCGCCTCGGTGATCTCGCACGAGACCGCGCACATGTGGTTCGGCGACCTGGTGACGATGCGCTGGTTCAACGACGTGTGGATGAAGGAGGTATTCGCCAACTTCATGGCCGCGAAGATCGTGAATCCCTCGTTCCCCGAGGTGAACCACGACCTGCGCTTCCTCTACGCCCACTACCCCGCCGCCTACGACGTCGATCGCACCGCCGGCACCAATGCGATCCGCCAGCCGCTCGACAACCTGAACGAGGCCGGCAGTCTCTACGGCGCGATCATCTACCAGAAGGCGCCGATCGTCATGCGCCATCTCGAGCAGGTGCTCGGCGACGACCTCGTTCCGCGACGGCCTGCGCGAATACCTGAAGGCGCACGCCTTCGGCAACGCGACGTGGAGCGACCTCATTGCCGGTGCTCGACGCGCGCACGCCGGTCGATCTCGTCGAATGGAGCCGCGTCTGGGTCGAGAGCCCGGGGCGGCCGACCATCGCCACCGAGCTCGAGATCCACGCCGGCCGGATCAGCCGGCTGGCCTTCCGCCAGGCGGATGGCCGCGGCCGCGACCTGGTCTGGCCGCAGCAGCTGCGGGTGGTGATCGATCAGCCCGACGGCCCGCGGACCATCGCCGTCGTCTCTCGACGGCCCCGCGCTGTCGTGGCCGAAGTGGTCGGCTGGCCGGCGCCGCGCTACGTGCTGCCGACCGGCGGCGGCTGGGCCTACGGCGGCTTCGTCCTCGATCCGATGTCGCGCGGCTATCTCTCCCGCTCGGTCGGCACGATCGCCGATCCGCTGACGCGGGGAGCGGCATGGGTCACGCTGTGGGAGTCGATGCTCGACGGGACGGTGCCGGCGACGACGTTCGTGGACACGGCGCTCGCCTCGGTAACGGGCGAGGCCGACGAGCAGAGCCGCGCCCGCATCCTCAGCTACGTCAGCGGCGCATGGTGGCGGCACTTGAGCGACGCCGAACGGACCGAGCGCGCCGCAAACGCCGAGAAGGTCGTGCGGGCCGGGCTCGACGGCGCGGCGACCGCCAGCCAGAAGGCAGCGTGGTTCGGGGCGCTGCGGCGGATGGCGACGACGCCGGCCACGCTGGCGTGGCTGACCAAGGTGTGGGACAAATCCGAGACCGTGGCCGGGCTGCCGCTGGCCGAGACCGACTACTCGGCGCTGGCGCTCGACCTGGCGGTGCGGGAAGTGCCGGAGTGGTCGACGATGCTCGACGGCCAGCTGGCACGCATCGACAACCCCGACCGCAAGGCCCGCTTCCAGTTCATCATGCCGGCGCTGTCGGCCGACGCCGCGGTGCGCGAGCGCTGGTTCCTGGCGCTCAAGGACGTCGCCAACCGGCGCCGCGAGCCCTGGGTGCTCGACGGCCTCGAGTACCTGCACCACCCGCTGCGCGCCGCCGCCTCGGCCAAGTACGTGCGGCCGAGCCTCGACCTGCTGTGGGAGATCCAGAAGACCGGCGACATCTTCTTCCCGAAGCGCTGGATGGACGCCACGCTGGGCGGCTACCGGGCGCCGTCGGTGGCGACGACGGTGCGCGACTTCCTCGCCGCGACACCGCCGTCGTACCCCACCCGGCTCACGAACATCGTCCTGCAGTCGGCCGACGAGCTGTTCCGCACTGCCGACCGACAATAATCGGATCCGGCGCGGTTGGTGCCTGGCACCGTGGTGCCAGGCACCAGACGCAGGGTCTGACGAATTCGTAGACCGAGCGCCACCTACTGGCTGCTGCGGGTGCCCTTGGCCACCAGCTTCTGCACCCGCCAGTTGATCAGCTCGGCCACCCAGATCTCGTTCTCCGACGGGCAGGCGATGCCGTGGATCCAGCCGAACTCGCCGAGGTTGCGGCCCGGCTGGCCGTAGACGCCCGAGCAGCTTGCCCTCGAGCGACACCTTGTAGATGCGGCTCGGGTAGAGGTCGCCGACGAACAGCACCGGGTTCGGCCCCGGCGTCATGCACAGCGCGTCGGGCGCGCCGGGCGCCTGCGAACCGGTCTTCGCCTCGGGCGTCGGCACGCCGTAGGTGACCTTGCCGCGCTTGAGATCGACCGGCACGTCGATGGTGAACTCGCGGAGGTACTTGCCCTCCGGAGTCGAACACCTGGATGCGGCGGTTGCCGCGGTCGGCGACGTAGACCTCGTCCTTCGGCGACACCGCGATGCCGTGCGGCGTGTCGAACTGGCCCGGGCCCTTGCCGAGCGATCCCCAGCTGGCCACCCACTCGCCCTTGGCGTTGGCCTTGCCGACGCGCGAGTTGACGTAGCCGTCGCGAGAAGTAGGAGTTGCCCTGCGAGTCCCAGGCCACGTCGGTGGGCTGGTTGAAGGCGTTGTCGCGGTGCACCGGCACCGGGTTGCGCGGGTTGTTGTTCTCAGGCAGCGTCACCGGCAGCCCGGCGCGCTTCAGCAGCACGCCGATCTGCGAGGCGTAGTCGGGCGGCACGTCGAGGTGCGACGACTCGCCCTTGCGGCCGAACACCCAGACGACCCGGCCCTCGCGGGCTGAACTTGACGATCATGTTCGAGCCCTTGTCGACGATCCAGATGTTGTCCTGCTTGTCGATGCGGACCGCATGGGCGTACGCGCAGGGCGAAGTTGTTCTTGCCGATCTCGCGGACGAACTTGCCGGTGGCGTCGAACTCCAGCAGCTGCGAGGCCTGGGCCATGTAGGCGGCCCCGGTCACGTTGCCGCGCGAGAAGACGAAGACGTGCTTCTTCGAGTTGACGGCCACGCCGGCGATCTCGCCGAAGTGGACGTCGTTGGGCATGGTCAGCGGATTCGGCACCGACTCGAACGGCAGCTCGGGCACCGCCGCCTGGCGGGCCGACGTGGGGAGCACGATGACGGTCGCGCACGCGACCGCAAGGACGAGACGTCTCATAACGACCTCCTGGACTTGGGCGACGCCGCGCCCGGGCGGCCGGCGACGGCCGATCGTAGCCGCAGCGCTTCGCCGTCCGCAAGGCAGGCTACAATGCGCCGCAGGAGACCCGCCATGATTCGCCGCCTCGCCCTTGCCGCCGTCCTCGCCGCCGTGGCCCTCGCCGGCCGGCCGTCGCTCACGGCCCAGAGCGGCAACGTCACGCTGCGCGCGCCGACCCTGCTCGACGGCCGGGGTGGCTCCCGCTCCGAGGTGATGGTCACGGTCAGCGGCGGAAAGATCACCGCGGTCGCCGCGGTCAGCGGCCGCCGCCACCTACGACCTGGCCGGCCTGACGCTGCTGCCCGGCTTCATCGACACCCACGTGCACATCGGCTGGCATTTCGCCGACGGCCGCTACGTGGCCGGGCCGGAACCGGCCGACAGCGCCGCCCTCTACGGCGCCGAGAACGCCTACCTCACGCTGATGGCCGGCTTCACCACCGTGCAGAGCGTGGGTGCGGCCTCGGACAAGCCGCTGCGCGAGGCGCTGGCCCGCGGCGTCATCCCCGGCCCGCGACTGCTCTCCTCGCTCGGTCAGGTGTCGAATCCCAAGCTCACCGCCGACGAGATCCGCGCCGACATCCGCAAGATGAAGGCCGACGGCGCCGATCTCATCAAGATCTTCGCCTCGGCCAGCATCCGCGACGGCGGCGTGCCGACGCTGTCGCAGGCGCAGGTCGACGCGGCGTGCGGCGAGGCCAAGGCGCAGGGCCTGCGGTCGATGGTCCACGCCCATGCGCCCGAAGCGATGATGCGCGCCGCCCGCGCCGGCTGCACCGTGGTCGAGCACGGCGGCCTGGCCAACGCCGAAGCGCTGGCGATGCTCGCCGAGAAGGGCGTGTGGTTCGACCCCAACATCGGCCTGGTGACGCAGAACTACCTGGAGAACAAGGCGAAGTTCCTCGGCATCGGCAATTACACCGAGGAGGGCTTCGCCTCGATGGAGAAGGCCCTCGGTCTCAAGGACGCGATGTTCGCGGCGGCGCTCAAGACGCCGAAGCTCAAGATGGTGATGGGCACCGACGCCGTCGCCGGCGCGCACGGCCAGAACATGCGCGAGATTGTCGAACGGGTGAAGTCGGGCCAGGCGCCGATGGAGGCCATCAAGTCGCTGACCTCGCTGGCCGCCGAGTCGATGAACCTCGGCGGCGAGATTGGCGCCGTGGCGCCGGGCCTGCAGGCCGATCTGGTCGCCGTCGACGGCAACCCGCTCACCGACGTCACCGCACTGCAGCGCGTGCGCTTCGTCATGCGCGGCGGCAAGGTCTACAAGAACGAGCGGCGGTAGGCCGTTCGGCGTCACGACCGTGCACGGGATGATGGGGCTCGGCGCGACGTTGCGCCGCCCTCGTGGCCCAGATGCCTGATCGCGGCGGCCGTGCTGGCCGGGCCGCCGCATCCGGCAACGGCTCAGACCCAGAGCGCCGTCATCCGCGGCAGCGTCACCGATACCAGCGGCGGCGTGGTCGGCGACGCGCGGGTGACGCTCGTCGACCACCTCGGCTACGAGCTCGCGGCGGTCATGACCGACGCCGCCGGCGCCTTCGCGCTCGAGGCGGTGCCGCTCGGCACCTACACCGTGCGGGTCGAGAGCGCGACGCGGCTGTCCGGCGCCCGCTCGGTGGCGGTCCAGTCCGCGTTGCCGATCGTCATGGCCATCGAGCTGACGCCGCAGGCGGCCGAGCACGTCGTCGTCCACGGGGCGGCGGAACAGCCGGCCGTCGCCTCGCGCCTCACCATCTCGGGCGACGCCCTGCGCACCGCTCCGGCGCGGCTGTCGAGCCGCAGCCTGCAGCAGATGCTGGCGACGCTGCCCGGCTGGGCCAGCGAGGACAACGGCCTGGTTCACGTTCGCGGCGTCGACGACGGCTTCCTCTACGTCGAGGACGGCGTGCCGGTCTACGACCGCGTCGATCAGCTGTTCGGCGTCGCGCCGGACCCGGCCGGCATCGGCAGCCTGCACGTGATGACCGGCTACGTGCCGGCCGAGTACGGTCTCAAGTCGGGCGCCGTGATCGAAATCCGATCGGCGGCGGTGCCGCGCCAGCGCTGGACCGGCGAGCTCGACGCCGGCACCGGCAGCGACTCGCTGGCCGCCGGCCGCGCCTTCGCCAGCGGGCCGCTCGGCCGCGCCGACCTGGCCGTCAACGCCGCCGGCGAGCGCTCCGACCGCTTCCTCGACCCGGTCCATCCCGACAACTTCCACAACCAGGGCGGGCTCCGCCTCGGGTGGCGCCCGGGCCGCGATCGCGTTCGGCCCGCAGGATCGGCTCAACCTGACCGGCAACTACGGCGGTGGGAGTTTCGAGGTGCCGCACGGCGAGGAGCAGGAGGAGGCGCGGACAGGATCAGCGCGAGTCGCTGCGCCAGGGCGCGGCGGCCGGGTCGTGGCAGCGGTCGTGGTCCGCGGCGCTGGTCTCGCAGGCGGCGGGCTACTACCGTCGCATCGCCTCCGACCTGCGCGACACGTCGGCCGCGGTGCCGCTGTTCGCCGAGTCGAATCGCCGTCACGAGCGCGTCGGCGTCCTGGGCAGCCTCGCCTGGCAGCACGAGCGCCACACCGTGAAGGCCGGCCTCGAGGCCGGCGCAACTGCGCCTGCACGAGGACTTCACCTTCGCCGTCACCGACGAGGACGAGGCCGAGGCGGCCGGGATCAGCGACGGCGCGATCGCCTACACGCTCGACGACCCGTTCGCGTTCAGCGATCACGTCTCGCGTACCCAGTGGTCGGCCTACGTGCAGGACAGCGTCCGGCTGACCGATCACGCGACACTCGACCTGGGCCTGCGCTTCGACAGCACCCGCCTGCTGGTCGCGGCGACCCAGTGGAGCCCGCGGGTCGGCCTGGCCTATGCGTGGCCCGCCAGCTCGACGACGCTGCGCGCGTCGGTGAACCGCTTCTACCAGCCGCCGCAGCCCGAGCACCTGCTGCTCTCGTCGTCGCCCGACGCCCGGGCGCTGTCGCCGTTCGTGGACGACGACGACCTCGACGGCGGCGGCGCCACGCTCGAACCCGAGCGCCAGTGGGCGTGGGAGGCCGGCGTGGAACAGTGGCTGAGCGGCCGGGTGCGGGCCGACGTGGCCGCGTGGTCGCGCTCGGTCGAGCAACTACGCCGATCCGAACGTGTTCTTCGGCACCACCATCGTGTTCCCCAACAGCGTCGCCCGCGGCTGGGCCCGCGGCCTCGATCTGCGGCTGGAGCTGCCGCGCGCCGGCGGCTGGTCGTCGGTACCTCACCTACACGCTGTCGAAGGTCGAACAAGAGGGCCCGATCAACGGCGGGCTCTTCCTCGAAGACGACATCGCCGAGATCGGCCCGGGCACCCGCTTCACCCCCGACCACGACCAGCGGCACGTCGGCGTCGGCCGGGCTCACCTACCAGCCGCCGGCCCGTGGGCTGGTCGTGGCGCTGACCGCGCGCTACGAGAGCGGCACGCCGGTGGAGCTCGACGACGACGAGCTCGACGAGCTGGACGAGCGGCCCGGCGGCGACCGCGTCGACGCCGAGCGCGGACGCGTCACACCGCGCTTCGTGGTCGACGCCGCGGTGTCGCAGCGGCTGCTGCGCGGCACCCGCAGCGACGTCACCGTCCGCGTCAGCGCCCTCAACCTGTTCGACGACGCCTACGCGCTGAACTTCGGCAATCCGTTCAGCGGCACGCACTTCGGCGCGCCGCGCACGTTCCGCGTCGATCTGCAGCTCGGCCTGCGCTGACCGGCACCGCCGGTCGATCGTCCGGCCCGGCGCGTGCTCAGGCCGACGACGGCGCGGCTCAGGCGATGCGGGCCGCGACGATCAGCGTGAGACCGACGACGAACGCCGTGAACATCATCGCCAGCAGACCAGACGTGCCGGCCGGGGCGCCCTTGAATTCCTTCCAGATGAACACCCCCCACAGCGCCGCCACCAGCGTGGCGCCCTGCCCCAGCCCGTAGGAGATCGCGAACCCGGCGGCGCCGGCGGCGATGATGCTGAGCGACATCCCCAGGTTCCAGATGGCGCCGCCGAGGATGCCAATCAGATGCAGCCGCGGCGAGCCCTTGGCGAAGTAGTCGCCGAACGCCACCGGCGCGCCGACGAACGGCCGCTTCATCACCATCGTGTTCCACAGGAAGTTCGAGGCCAGCAGCCCGGCCGAGAACACCACGATGGCGGTGTACGGCCCGAGCTTGCCCGGCTCCAGGTTGATGAAGTCGGCCGACATCGACGCGGCGACGAAGCGATAGAAGAAGCCCATCAGCAGGCCGGCGACGACCGAGACGACGATCCCTTTGCCGATCGTCCGCTGCCCCTGCGCCGGCAGCCGGCTGTAGGACAGGGCCGAGAGCACGATCGCCGCCACGACGAACGCCACCCCGAGGAACAGCAGCGTCGCGTTGCCGACCGGGCTGGCCATGTAGTTGGTGATGACGCCGAGCACCAGCGCCAGGCCGACCCCGATCGGAAAGGCCACGGCCATGCCGGCGATGTCGATGGCGGCGACCAGCAGGATGTTCGAGAGGTTGAAGACGACGCCGCCGACGAACGCCGAGACGCAGGTTGCCGCGCTCGGCCTGGGCCAGGTCGGCGAGGAAGCTGCGGCCGGCGGTGCCGGTGCTGCCGAGCGTGAAGGCGAGGACCAGCGCGAACAGCAGCACGCCGATGGCGTAGTCCCAGTAGAACAGCTCGAACCGCCACTCCTTGCTGGCCAGCTTCTGGGTGTTGGCCCAGGACCCCCAGCAGAACATCGTGATGACGCACATCACGACGGCCGCGGCGTACGACTCAACAACGGTCATGTCGACCCTCCGGGCGCGCGGCCGGCCGCCGATCGCGCGCGCATGGCTAGCGCTTCGGTGCCGGCGAGGCGGTCACCCGCTCGACGTACAACCGGATGAACTTGTCCCAGTCGAGGTCGGTCTGGACCTGCATCTTGCGCGCGCCCTCGCCGCCCGGCCAGATCTGCGCCGCGCCGACCGACACGCCGTAGTTGAGCCCGGGATTGACGTCCACGTCCACGTACTGCTCGACGGTCTTGATCAGCCCCGGGGCGACCAGCGCCACCGCCGCCACCTGGTCGTACATCAGGGCGATGCGGTCGGGCCGCTGCTGATAGCCGGGGCCCAGGTTGTCCTTCACCAGGCGGGTGATCGGCGTGTCGACGGCGACGATCTTGTCGTACCACTCCTTGGTGAACCGTGCCTTGCGCGACACGTTCAGCGGCGACAGCACGATCGGGATGCCCGAGCGCAGGACGATCTGCGCGGCTTCGGGATCGACGTAGAAGTTGAACTCGGCGTTGGGCGTGTGGTTGCCGCCGCCGTCGGGCAGCGAGGCGATGGCGCCGCCCATGATCACCAGCTGCTTGACGTTGCGGGCGAAGTTCACGCTCCATCCGCATCGCCATCGCGATGTTGGTCAGCGGGCCGATGGCCAGGATCGTCACCTGCCCCGGGTTCTGCATCACGGTCGAGACCAGGAAGTCGACGGCGCTGCGCGTCTCGGCCTTCTTGCTCGTCGCGAAGCCGCCCGGCGGCTGGCGGGCCGGCGCGTTGGCGTACCAGCCGCCGTGCCGCTTGGTGTCCCACTCGGTGCCCAGGTGCATCAACGGCGCGGCCGCGCCCTGGAACACCGGGATGTCGGTGCGGCCGGTCACCTCCAGCACCTTCAGCGCATCGGCGGTCGCCACGTTCATGCTCTGGTTGCCGGCCACGGTCGTGATGCCGAGAATCTCGAGCTCGGGCGAGTTGAGCACGAAGAACAACGCCATCGCGTCGTCCTGCGGCGGGAACGCGAAGTCGGTGTCGAAGATGATCTTCTGCGCCGGTTGGGCGGCCGCCGGGACGGCGGCCAGCCCCAGCGCCAGGGCCAGAGCACTGAGTGTTCGCATGGTCAGAAGATGTACTTCAAGGCGAGCTGGACCTGCCGTGACCCCTTCACCGTCGAGGTGATCTGGCCGAAGGTCGCCGAGCCGACCACGGTGTTGGGTACGGCGAACTGCGCGTTGTTGAACACGTTGAAGACCTCGGCGCGGAACTGGAAGCCGCCGAACTTCTTCGACAGCGCCATGTCGGCGTTCCAGCGGCCCGGACCGAACAGCGTCGTGCGTTCCGCGTTGCCCAGCACGCCGACCGCCGGCGCGACGAAGCAGCTGGTGTCGAACCAGCGTCGCACCGTCGGATCGTCGACCGCGCCGTCGCAGACTCGGTCGGGCCGGTTGCCGAAGGCGGTGCCGGACTGGTTGTTGGCCATGCTCATGCCCAGCGGGTAGCCGCTGTGGGCGACGAAGATGAGGTTGACGCTCCAGTTGCCGAGCACGGCCTCGCCGACGCCGCCGGCGTCGTTCATGAACGGCAGGCTGTAGAGCGTGCTGAACGTGAAGTTGTGCCGCAGGTCGGTGTTGGCCGAGGCCGCGTCGACCGTCGTCGTCGTCGACGACCGGGTAATAGACGATGCCGGGGTCGCCGCCGAAGCCCGACACGCCGTTGGTCGTCGCCTTGGAGAAGGTGTAGGACGCCGAGCAGGTAGAGGCCGCGGATGGCGCGCCGTTCGAGCCGCATCTGCAGCGAGTTGTACTTCATCCAGCCGCGGCTGAGGGCGGCGTTGACCGCCTGCAGCTGGGGGTAGGGGCGGCGGGCCGCCGGGTTGAAGCCCGGGCCCGGCGTCGCGGTGTTGAGGTTGCGCGTCTTGTCGAAGAGGCGGTCACCGTAGGTGCCGGCGTAGGCGACGCTGCCGATGGTGTTGAACGGCAGCTGCTGCTCGACGTTGATGCTCCACTGCTGGATCCGGCCCTGCTTGGAGTCGGGGTCGATGGTCGTCCAGTCGCCGCGATAGTTGTCCGGGTCGACCGGCTGGCTGTTGACGGGGAAGCCGGTCGCCAGCGTCCGCACCGGCGTGATGTTGTCGCTCGTGAAGGCGTAGGCGTTCGCGTACGGGCGGGTTCTGGTAGGGGCCAGTCGAGCCGCCCATCGCCGACACGTCGTGGTAGATGCCGTAGCCGCCGCGCAGGACGGTGTTGGCGGTGCCGCCCGGGTCCAGGCGAACCCGAGCCGCGGCTGGATGTTGCTCCAGTCGGTCTTCACGCCGACGGTGCCGCCGACGAACGTCTCGCCGGTGTCGAAGTCGAAATTGGCGAAGCGGTCGTGGGCCTCGCTCTGCGGCGTGGTCACCATGTAGGCCAGCCCCAGGGTCAGGGTCAGGGCGTCGGACATCCGCCAGGTGTCGTCGACGAAGCCGCGGAACTCCTTCCACCGCCGGCCCTTCACCGAGCCGTTGAGCTGGTCGTTGCGGCCGCCCGACGCCGGCAGCCCGAGCAGCAGGCTGGCGATCGAGTAGCCGGTGGCGCCGTTGAGCGCGCCGGCGGCGTTGAAGCCGGAGGTGAAGAACGGCGTGAACGCGAACTGGCCGGCGAGCGCCGTGTCGCCGAGCAGGTTCAGCTGCATCGCCCGGAAGGTGCCGCCGGTGTTGAACGTGTGGTTGCCCCGCACCATCGTCAGCGTGTCGCTGTAGTGGTAGACGTCGGTGCCGCCCTGGAACGGCGAGAAGCCGCGGTCGCCGATGCCGACGAAGTTCTGGAACGTCATGCGGGTGAGCGACGAGGTCTCGTCGGTGCCGAGGTTGGCACCGGGAATGCCGAGCTCGCGCGCCTTGTTCGACCCGTAGCCGAACGAGGTGATGTAGTTGTAGACCCGGTTGTAGCCGGCGGTGAACTGGTTGACGGCCCCGCTCCCGAACACGCGCGTGTGCGACAGCGCCACGTTGAGGGCGTCGGTGTCGAAGGTCTGGTTGCTGGCGAACCCGCCGGGCGCCCCGAAGTCGGGCAGGCCGGTCGGCAGGTACTGGTCGGCTTTCTCGAGGCTCAGGCGGCCGAAGACGCGGTCGTTGTTGCTGAAGTTGTGGTCGACGCGCAGGTCGCCCTGGTAGTCGTTCAGGGTCTTCACCGGGTTGGCCAGGTAGTTGCCGCCGAGCCGATCGGTGAAGGTGGGCGTCGGCAGCAGGTCGAGCAGGGCTCGGCCAATCGGGTCGATGCGGTTGGCCGGAATCCGGTTGCCGGGAAACGGATCGCGGATCAGCTGCCCGGTCGCCGGATCGGTGCGGGTCGTCGCCGGGTCGTAGATGATCGGCAGCGGCACACCGCCGAACGACTCGGTGAAGATGCCCTGGTGCATCAGCGCCGTCGGCACGGTCAAGACCGTCGTCAACCCCTCGTCGATGTTGTTGGCCTGGAACCCGGTGAAGAAGAAGGTCTTGTCCCGCTTGATCGGCCCGCCCACCGAGAAGCCGTAGGTGTTCTGGTTCCACGGCCGCTTCTGCGGCGCCGTCGAAGAAGTTGCGGGCGTCGAGGGCGTCGTTGCGGAAGAACTCGAACGCCGAACCGTGGAACGAGTTCTCACCGGCCTTGCTGCTGACCAGCACCGTGGTGCCGCCGCGGCTGCCGTACTGCGACAGGTAGTTGTGGGTCAGCACCTTGAACTCGCGGATCGAGTCGATGTTCGGCAGGATGCCGACGCCGCCGGCGCTCAGCTCGTTGTCGTCGACGCCGTCGTAGAGCCAGTCGTTGGCGTTCTCGCGCATGCCCTGGGCCGACACCGACATGCTGCCGCGATACGACACTTCGCTGGTCGGGCCCTGGGCCAGGAAGCTGCCGGCGCGCCCGGTCACCGTCCCCGGGCCGAGCAGCGCCAGCTGGACGAAGTTGCGGCCGTTCAGCGGCAGCTCGGCCACCTGCTGGGCGTTGATCAGCTGGCCCAACGATGCGTCGCTGCGCTGCAGCTGCACCGTGTCAGCCTGCCGGTGACCGTGACCTCGGAGGTCAGGCCGGCGATGTTGAGGGCGAAGTCGAGGGTGAGCGAGGCCTGCACCTCGAGCACGACCTGGCTGCGCTCCTGGCCCTGGAAGCCGCTCATGGTCGCCGTGACCGTGTACGAGCCGATCGGCAACAGCGGCATGGCGTAGCGGCCCTGGGCGTCGGTGACGACTTCACGCACCGCGCTCGTGCCTTCGTTGCGGGCGGTGACCACCGCGCCCGGCAACGCGCCCTTCGACGTGTCCATGACCGTGCCGGCAATCGAGCCCACCGACTGGGCAAACGTGGAGGCCGGCGGCAACAGGACCGCGGCCAGGATCAAGATCGATACGCGCAACCACGGCTGTTTCATTTCGCCACCCGTCTGCTTTCGCCCGGCCGCCGCCGCGGACCAGCCGTCCATGAGGACGCTCGTTCAGCCATTCCTACTCGGGATCGATCAAGACGATGCCGCTCGGAGAATCCTGGTAACGTTTTCATCGACAGTCAGCGATTTCTCTGTTGATTTCCGCCAATCTCTTCGTAAGATTCGCACCAACCGTGAAAACGTTCGGCAGACTAGACCATGGCGGCCAAGGCAAGTCAAGCCCTCTGTGGCGACGAGTAATGCGAGCAATCGGCAGGCCCACCACGTCATCAAGACTGCGCCCGCGGACACCCGCCAATCGGCGCGCCGCCGGCTCGGCCACCACCATCAAGCGGGTGGCCGACCGCGCCGGCGTGTCGATCGCCACCGTGTCGCGGGTCTTCGCCGATCCCCAGGCGGTGAGCGACACGCTGCGCCTGCGGGTGCAGGAGGCGGCCCGCGCGCTCAACTACCGGCCCAGTCGTGCCGCACGCACGTTGCGCGTCGGCACCAGCCAGGCGGTCGGCGTGGTCATCCCCGACCTGGAGAACCCGTTCTTCACCGCCGTGGTCCGCGGCATCGAGCTGGTGCTGCAGGCGGCGGGCTACACGCTGCTGCTGGCCAACTCCGACGAGGACACGGCGCGCGAGCGGAACATCCTGGAGACGCTGCGCGCCGAGGGCGTGGCCGGGATCATCTTCGTGCCGATCAACGCCGCGCGCGACGCCTACCGCGAGGTGCTGGCGCCGCCGCTGCAGGTCGTCGCCGTCGATCGCTCGCCGACCAACCTGCGGCCCGACCTGGTCACCGTCGACAACGTCGAAGGCACGCGGCGCGGCGTCGAGCACCTGCTGGCGCTGGGCCACCGCGACGTCGCGCTGCTCGGCGGCCCGTCGCGGCACAGCACCGCCAAGGAACGCGAGCGCGGCTACGAGGAGGCGCTGCGCGCCGCCGGCCGGCCGATCCGGCCCGAGCTGGTGCACTACGGCGACTTCCGCGAGGACGGCGGCTACGACGGGATGCGGGCGCTGCTGGCGCTTGCCGCGCCGCCCGACGGCGGTCTTCGTCGCCAACAACCTGATGACGCTCGGCGCGTTCCGCGCCCTCCACGAGGCCGGCATCCGCATCCCGGAGAGCTGGCGCTGGTCGGCTTCGACGACATGCCGTGGGCCACGTCGTTGAATCCGCCGCTCACCGCCGTCAGCCAGCCGTCGCAGGAGATCGGGTCGTCGGCCGCCGATCTGCTGCTCGACCGGATCGCCCGGCCCGACCGCCCGATCCGGCACCTGATCCTCGAGACGACCCTGGTCGTCAGGGCGTCGTGCGGCGCCTCGCTGCACAAGGCGCGGCCGAAGGCCGTCGCCGGCACCCACGCGAGCAGGAAATGAGGCGGTGCCGTTTGCGGTCTACACGGAGTCGCCGATGCGCCACGCGCCTGATCGCCGCCCTGTCGGTCGCCGGCATCGCCGTGGCCGTGGCCGGTCCGCTCGGCGGCAGCGCGCTCGACTCGACGCAGGAGCGCGCCCCGGCCGGCCGGCTGACGCTGGAGCCGCCTGGTCGCCCCCGACGCGCGCGTCGAGGTGCCAGGGCGACAGATCCGGTTCGCGCTGCACGGGCTCATCTACTTCAACACCCTGGCCGAGCTCTTCGCCTTCGTCGATGGCGAAGCCGGCCGCTGGCAGTTCGAGTCGGCGGCGGCGCGCCAGGCCTTCGCCGACGACCTCATGCGCCGCGGCGTCGAGAGCCGGGTGGTGTCGATGGAGACGGAGCTGCCGCTGGAACTGCTGCTGACCCACACCAGGGCCGAGCTCGAGGCCGCCGTCGCCGGCGTGACGACGGGCGATGCGCCGCTGGTGTTCAAGGGCCGCCACTGGCAGCTGACCACCGCGGCCTACCGCGACGCCTTCCTGCGGGTCAGGGATCGCTGGTCCACCAGTCTCAACTGCTGGAGCGCCTCGCCGTCGATTCCGGGCCGCGTGCTGTCGAACTGGTACCTGATCGACGAGGGCATCGAGCTGTTCGGGGCGACCTACGACTCCACCGAGCACTTCTGGCAGGCCGTCAAATACCACCCCGACGTCACCGTCGGCGACCTGCGCACGCTGCTCACGGCGATGCTGGCGGTCGACTGGCGCCCGTGGCTCGCCGCCCTGGCCGCCGATCAGCGCTTCTATTTCGCCAACGGCTACGCAGTCGAGTTCCTGAAGCGGAATCTCGAGCGCGAACGCCTCGAGTGGTTCCAGGCCGAGCTGGGCCGGCGAGCCGCGCCCGGCGATCGGGCGCGGACTCTCCAGCAGCGGACCGGCCGCGCGCCGGGCGCCGCCGTCGCCTTCACGGCGCTCGACGAGAAGGTGCTGTGGGGCGATCTCGCCGACGTGCTCCACCTGGTCGTGGCGTTCGCCGGCCGCCCGGCAGCGCGGGCGCTGCCGGCGGTGGCCGGCGTGCGCGACGCGCTGGTGCGGCAACGCTTCGACGCCGTCTACCTGGCCGGCTACGGCGGCGGCCGGTTCGGCTTCCTGTCCCCGGAATTCCAGGCGCTGATGCTGGAGATCTGGAAGGTCAAGTTCCTGAAGATCGCCCGCCTCAACGGCGTGATCCGCTCGACCGCCGGCCTGCGCCTCGACCACTTCCTGAACGACGGCGACTCGCCGGACATTCCCATTCCCATCTATGTCGGCTACCTCAATCGCATTCGCGAGATGGCCCTGGAGACCCGCCCGTGAGCACGACGACGCCTCTCGCCACTGGTTGATCGCGGCCGCCTGCGCCGCTGTGCTCGCGACCGCGCCGGCGCTGGCCGCCGCCCAGGAGCGGGTCATCGTCGACGCCGACATGGGCGTGCTGAACGACGACGCCGTCGCGCTGTTCATGCTGCTGAACACCCCGGACGTCGAGGTGCTCGGCGTGACCATCGTGCCCGGCAACTCGTGGATGGAGCACGGCACCGCGGCGGCCCTGCGCCAGCTCGAGCTGATTGGTCGCACCGACATCCCGGTGTTCATGGGCGTCCGTGAGCCGCTGATGGGCAACCGCCAGCCGTGGCTGGAGGCCGAGGAGCGGATTGGGGGAAATCCGAATACCTCGGCGCCTACGGCCGGCCGCGGCCCGAGTCGTACCTGGCGCTCGATCGCGAGCCGGCGATCGGCTATCCGACGTCCACGCCGGCCGCCGAACATGCCGTCGACTTCATCGTCCGGGCGGTCAAGGCCCACCCCAACGAGGTGACGCTGTTCGTGCTCGGACCGGCGACCAACATCGCCCTGGCCATCCGCAAGAACCCGGAGATCGTCCCGCTGGTCAAGCGGGTCTACTACATGGGCGGCGCCATCGACGTCCCGGGCAACACCTCGCCCGCCGCCGAGTTCAACTGGTGGTTCGATCCCGAGTCGGTGCGGATCACGCTGCGGGCGCCGTTCCGCGAGCAGATCGTCGTGCCGATCGACATCGCCGAGCGGGTCTACTACACCAAGGCCGAGTACGACCGGATCGTCGGCGCGCCCGAGACCCCGATCACCAAGCTGTTCCGGCAGATGCACGGGCCGCGCTTCGAGCGCGACGCCGCCGCCCGCTCCTTCGTGTGGGACGCACTGACGGCGGCCATCTTCCTGCAGCCCGCCATCGCCACCAAGCTGGACGACCGGTTCCTCGACATCGACGTCACCTACGGCCCCAACTACGGACGCTCGATCGGCTACCACCCGTCGCGCCGCCGTTCGCTCGACTCGCCGGCCGACTTCCCCGCCGGCACGCAGCGGGTCAAGGTGCTGATGGACATCGATCGGAAGGCCTTCTGGGATCTCTACGTCGATCGGATGACACGACGGAAGTGACCGTTCTCATGCGGTAAAGGAGTCGTCATGTACGCACTGTCACGCGCCACCTGGGTGGCGGCACTGGTCGCCGCGCTGGTCGCCGGCTCGACCACGACGGCCGCCGGCCAGGCGCCGGCCGCCCGCAAGAAGGTGTTCATCGATCAGGACGGCGCCGCGCTCGGGACCGACATGATCTCGACGCTGGCCATGCTCCAGGCGCCCGACGTCGAGGTGCTCGGCATCGCGGTGACCGCCGGCGACACCTGGGTCAAGGCCGGCACCGCCCACATGCTGCGCATGATGGAGCTGACCGGCCACGGCAACATCCCGGTGGCCCAGGGCGCGGCGTTCCCGCTGATCAACTCGCGCGACCTCACCACGGCGTGGGAAGCGCAATACGGCGAGTTCCAGTACAAGGGCGCGTGGAACCCCGGGCGCTACCATCCGCCCGACCAGGTGCCGACGCCGCCGACCGGCGTCACCACCCTGAAGCCGATCGACCTGCACGGCGCGCTGTTCATGATCCAGCAGATCCGCAAGTACCCCAACGAAGTGACGCTGTGGGTCGGCGGGCCGTTCACGACCGTGGCCCTGGCGCTCGGGCTCGACCCGGAGATCGCCACGCTGGCCAAGGAGCTGGTGCTCATGGGCGCCGGCTTCAACGTCAACCAGGGCGGCAACCACCGGATCAACGGCCGTCGCGAGTTCAACTGGTGGTGGGATCCCGAAGCGGCCCGGATCGCCATGAGCGCCCCGTGGAAGAAGATTACGATCACGCCGGTGGACATCTCGGTCAAGACCTCGCTCAACGACGACCTCAAGCGCCGGCTGGCGACCTCGAACGCGAAGGCCGCGCAGTTCATCACCAAGTTCATGCCGATCGGCCAGGGCGGCGGCGGTGGCGGCTTCATGTGGGACGAGATCGCGGTGCTGGCGTTCCTCGACCCGACCGTCATCACCAAGCAGCAGGAGCTCTACGTCAACATCGACATCGATCACGGCCCCGGCTACGGCCAGACCATCTTCGTCGAGAGCGAGACGCCGGGTCCGCCGGGAGAGAAGCCGCGGCCGCGCAAGATGGCGTCGTGGTGGCGAGTGGCGACCGTGCAGTGGGACCTCGACCTGCCCAAGTTCTACGAACAGTTCTATAAGCTGATGACCAGCTGATCGGCGGCGAATAGAGGCGACATGACCAGACGATCCAGGATTGTGGTGGTCGGCAGCGCGAACGTCGACCTGACGACCTTCTCCGATCGCTTCCCCAAGGCGGGCGAGACGATCTTCGGCGATCAGTTCGACCTCGGCTGGGGCGGCAAGGGCGCCAACCAGGCGGTGGCGGCGCGGCTGTGCGGCGCCGATGTGGCGATGGTCGCCCGGGTCGGCGACGACCTTTTCGGACCGGCGACCATCAAGAATTTCGAATCCCAGGGGATCGACGCTTCGCACGTCCGCGTCGTCGCCGGGGCGTCGAGCGGCGTGGCGCCGATCTTCGTCGAATCGAACGGGCAGAACCGGATCATCGTCGTCAAGGGCGCCAACGATCGCCTGCTGCCGGCCGACGTCGACGCCGCCCGGCCGCTGCTCGAGGCGGCCGACTGCATCGTGCTGCAGTTCGAGATTCCGCTGGAGACGGTGTTCCACACGGTGCGGGTGGCCCGGGAGCGCGGCATCCGCTGCATCGTCAACCCGGCGCCCGGCCAGCCGTTCGACCTCTCCGCCCTGGCCGGCGTCGACTACTTCGTCCCCAACGAGACCGAGGCCGAGACGATCACCGGCATGCCGGTGCGGTCGATCGACGACGCCAGAGCGTGCGCGGCGCACCTGGTCGCCCAGGGACTGCGGCGCGTGATCATCACCCTCGGCGAGAAGGGCGCCCTGCTGGCGTCCGCGGGCGCGACCGAGCTCATCGCGCCGTACCGGGTCGCCACCAAGGACACGACCGGAGCCGGCGATGCCTTCGTCGGTGGCTTCGCCGTCTTCCTGGGCGAGGGCCTGTCCGAGCGCGACGCCATCGCCCGCGCCAACCTCTACGCGGCGCTGTCGACGACCGGCGTCGGCACCCAGAAGTCCTTCGTCGATCGCCAGCGGTTCGACGCCGAGTGGCAGGCCCGCGGGGCCGCCGAGCCGCTCGCCAGTTCCTAGCGCGGCCGGCAGGCCTCGCGGACCGCCAACGCTCGCCGATGTGACCGGCGCGGTCACACCTCGGTGGCGGCCGTGCTGATCCTGGGAAGCCCCGTGCCCGACCGGCCAGGTCGGGGGCGTGGCACCTCAGCAGTGTTGGCTCGCGCGTTGCATGGCTCGCTCAGTGACCGTGAGCAAACCGGCACTGACTGCGCATGAACCAGCGGCGAGCCCTTCCTGCTGCGCGCCTTGGCGCTTGCGCTGCTGTGCGGGTTGGCGGCGGCCGCCCTTTATCTCGTGGCCCAGACCGGCGTCACCCCGGGCGACGTGTCGGCATGGCTCGCGCCGCATCGGCACGCGTGGTACGCCCTGCCGATGACCATGCTCGGCTTCATCGTGCTGGGCCTGGTGCCGGTCGTGCTCCTGATTGCCGCGACCGGCATCGCGTTCGGCCCGGTGCTCGGACCGCTGTACGCGATGGCGGGCTGCCTGGCCAGCGCGTCGGTCGCATTCGCGATCGGCCGCTGGCTCGGGCGCGGGCGGATCGAACGCTGGGGCGGTCCGCGGCGTCAGCCGGCTCACGCCGCGTGCTGGCGCGCAACGGGACGCTGGCCGTCTTCCTCGTCCGCAAGGTGCCGGCGCCGTTCGCGCTGGTCAACGTCGTCATCGGCGCGTCGGCCATCCGCTATCGCGAGTTCGTCATCGGGACCACGCTCGGCATGGGCGCGTTCGTGATTGCGCTGGCCGGGTTCGGCTACCAGCTCACCGAAATCTGGCGCCATCCGTCGCCGCCCGGCGTGCTGCGGGCCAGCCTGTTCCTCGCCATTCCGCTGACCGCCGCGTGGCTGATCAATCGACGCCTGCGCGCGGAGGCGACGATGAGCGCCGGCGCTCAGCAGCCCGGCGCCGCGTCGAGCCGCGGCCGCGACGTCCGCGCCGGCGATCGCGCGTCCCGGCCACAACTGCTGGTGCGTGGAGCGCGCCGATCGGTTCCGCTGCGTGCAGGACGCGGCCGACTACTTCCGCTGGGTCGCGCGACGCCGTGCTGCAGGCGCGCCACACGGTCTTCATCGTCGGTTGGGACATCCAGGCCAACCTCGATCTCCTGCCGGGCGCGGATCCGCCGGTGACGAACCCGCCGACGCGTCTCGACGAGTTGCTCGCCTTCGTCGTGCGCCGGCGTCCGCAGCTGCGCTGCTACGTGCTCATCTGGGATCACGCGGCGCTCTACACGCTCGAGCGCGATCCGCTGTCGCGGTGGCGGCTGGGCTGGCGGATGCCGCGCCAGGTGCGCTTCGGCTTCGACGACCACCATCCCGTCGGCGGCTCGCACCACCAGAAGATCGTCGTCGTCGACGACGCGCGTGGCGTTCTGTGGCGGCATCGACCTGACCGGGCATCGCTGGGACACCTCGCGCGCACCGGATCGACGAACCGGCCCGGACGACGGCCACGGGCAAGCCGTACGGGCCGTATCACGAGGTGCAGGCGATGCTGAGCGGGCCGGCCGCGGCCCGTCTCGGCGCGCTGGTCCGCGACCGGTGGCGCGCCGTGGGGGAGGAGCCGCGGCCGCCGCAGGCCGGCGCGGCCGACGGACGCTGTGGCCGGCCGACGTCGAGCCCGATCTCGTCGACGCCGACGTCGCCATCGCGCGGACGCTGCCCGCCTCGGAACGGGGACCGGGCGTCCGGGAGTGCGAGCAGCTGTTCCTCGACTCGATCGCCGCGGCGCGAGCACGCCATCTACATCGAGAGCCAGTACTTCACCAACGACGTGCTCGGCGCGGCGCTGGCCGAGCGGCTGCGCGAGCCCGACGGTCCGGAAGTCCTGGCGGTCGTGCCCAAGGCACTGCGAGGGCTGGCTCGAGCGCAAGACCATGGGCGCGCTGCGCGACGGGGTGCTTCGCCAGCTGGTCGCCGCCGACCGCCACGGCCGGCTGCGTCTCGTGTATCCGGCGGCGTCCCGGGCCGCCGACGTCGCCGACGTTCGTGCACTCGAAGGTGATGATCGTCGACGACGTGCTGGCCCGCATCGGATCGGCGAACTTCTCGCGGCGGTCGATGGGCGTCGACACCGAGTGCGACGTCGCGGTTGACGCGGCGGCCGATCCCGCAGGCGCGGCAGGGCGTGCGACGGATTCGCGACCGCCTGCTCGCCGAGCATCTGGGCGATCCCGGCCGAGACAGCGTGGCACGAGACCTGCGCGCGACTCGGCACGCTGCGCGGCGGTGGTCGACGCACGGGCCGACGCCGACCACACCCTGGTCCGCGTCGAGTTGGCCCCTGAGCCCGCCGGCGCCCGCCGAGGTGGTGCAGGCCGCCGCCGATCCGGACGAGCCGATCCAGTTCGCCACCTCGGTGGCCGAGTGGATTCCGCCCCTCGACGCCCGGGTCGATCGCGGCACGGGTGCGGCTGTGGCTGCCGGCCGTCGCCGCCGCCGCGGCCATCGTCGGTGATCCGGCGCCGGCCATCGGCCTCGAGCGGCTCCAGCGCCCTGCTCGAGGCCGGCCCGGGCATGCTGTCGGGCTCGTGCGGTCGCGCTCGGCGGTGTTCCTGGTCGCCCACGTCGCGCTGGTGCCGCTCGAACTGCTGGCCGCCGCCGCCGGGCTGTTCCTCGGGCTGCCGCAGGGCGTGCTGATCGCGCTGCTCGGATCGTGGATCGCCGCGGCGATCGGCTATCTGGCCGGGCGGGCGATCACGCCGGCCAACCTCTCGCGGTGGATGACCCGGCGGGCCTACCGGTCGGCCCGGCAGCTCGGCGCCCACGGCGTCGGCGGCGTCGTCATCCTGCGGCTGGCGTCGATTGCCAGCGCCGGATCGGTGCACCTCCTCTGCGGCGCCGCGCGGGTGCCGTTTGCCGCCTACATGGCTGGCTCGCTGATCGGCCTGACGCCGGTCGTCGTCGCGCTGAGCACGGTCGGGCGGATTGGTTCGCGACGGCGATTCTCCAGCCGTCGTGGGCCACTGGGCTGACCGCGGCCGGCGCGGCGCTGGTCGTCGCCGGGCTGGCGGCCGCGCTGCGCACGGCGCTGCTGCTCCGGCAATTCTCCCCGTCGTGTCGCGGCAGCGCGAGCGGGCGGAGTTCGGCTGATGCCGCCGCCGGTCGACCGCCTCAGCGTGGCCACCTACAACGTGCACGCGTGCGTCGGCACCGACGGGCGCTACGACCCGGATCGCGTGGCCGCCGTGATTGCCGAGCTGGATGCCGACATCGTCGCGGTGCAGGAATTCGCCTATCCGGTGACCGTCGCGCTCGAAACCCGCCAGCCGGTCGTCTTCACCGCGCTCGACCGCTACGAGTGCGCGCTCGGACCCGACCCGGCAGACGGTCACGCACTGCTTCGGGAACGCGCTGCTGACCCGCCATCCGATCGCCGACGTCCATCGCATCGACCTGTCGACGGGGCGCTACGAACCGCGCGGCGCGCTGGCGGCGACGGTCGACGTCGGCGGGGTGCCGGTCCACGTGCTGGCCGCGCATCTGGGCCTGCGGGTGCACGAGCGGCGGTTCCAGGTGCGGCAGATTCTCGAGTATCTCGACGAGGTGCGCGATACGCTGCTGGTCGTGCTCGGCGACTTCAACGACTGGCTGCCCGGCCGATCGGTGGTGCACGTGCTCGACGGGCGCCTGGGTCGGCCGCCGCGGCCGCGCGTCGTTTCCGTCGCGATGGCCGATGGTGCCGCTGGATCGCATCTGGGTCCACCCGGCCGGCGCCGTGCGGTCGATCGCCGCGCACGCCAGCCCGCTCGGCCCGGCGGGCCTCCGATCACCTGCCGGTCGTCGCGGACGATCGACGTCGCGCGCGCCGAGCCGCGGCTCGACCCGTCGCCGACGGCGACGCGCCGGCGCGCCAGGTGCTGGCCGGGTCGGCGCGGCGGGACGCGCTGCCGATGAGCGCTCCGCCGCCGTCCGCCGTCGATGATCCGGTCGTACACCCCAGCCGATGCGCCTGACCATCGCCAATGCCAGCTGCGGGACGATCGCCATCTTCCTCTGCCTCGACTACATGGCCTTCGGCGACCTGCGCCGGCTGTGGATCGCGATCGTGCTGCTGCCGCTGGCGCTGGTGTGCGACGTGCTCGACGGCTACGTCGCGCGCTTGAATCCACGACGTCAGTCGGTGCTCGGCGCCGACCTCGATTCGCTCGCCGACGTCATCTCGTTCGGCGTCGGGCCGGCGGTGCTCGGCTACACGCTCGGGCCTGCGCGGCGGGTGGGACATGGTCTGCCTGACCTACTTCGTCGTCTGCGGCGTCAGCCGGCTGGCCCGATTCAACGCCACCGCCGCGGCGCTGACCAACCGCGACACCGGCAAGGTCAAGCTACTTCGAAGGCACGCCGATTCCGACCAGTATCCTGATCGTCGCCCTCCTGGCCGTGGCGCTGTGGTTCGGCCGGGTGGAACGCGAGCTGTGGCTGGGTGTCCTGCGCCTCGGGCCGATGGGGCTCCACCCGCTGGCGCTGATCTACGCGGCCAGCGGCACCGCGATGATCAGCACGGTGCGGATTCCGAAGCCGTAGTCGGGTCGCCCCGAACGCCCGCCAGACATTGCTGCCGGCGTCCAACTCGCTGAGAGTTGACACCCTCTCCCGTAGATGATCTACAGTAGTGACGTCACGGCTATGGCCGACGATCGCACCGACCTGGTCAGGGGCACGCTCGACCTGCTCATCCTGCAGGCGCTCGAGCGCGAGCCGATGCACGGGTGGGGCGTCGCCGAACGCATCGGCGCGCTGTCGCGCGACGTGTTCGCCCTGCAGACCGGCACCGTCTACCCGGCCTTGCACCGTCTGCTGAAGCGCGGATGGATTGCCGCGGAGTGGCGAACCAGCGCCAACAATCGCCAGGCGCGGTACTACCGCCTCACCTCGCCGGGGCGGAAGCAGCTCGAGGCCGAGCGAGCGTCGTGGCGACGCGTGAGTCTGGCGGTGAATCGGGTCCTCGACGGGTTGTCATGAGCAGCGCGTCAGGGCCGGAGGGACCAGCATGACAGGTCGCAGCCTGTGGCAGCGCCTTCGCGTGCTCGCCCGCTTCGCCCGCGTCGAGGACGAGCTGGCCCGCGAGCTCGACGATCACTTCGAGCGCGAAGTCGAGCGGCAGATGGCCCAGGGCGCCACCGAGGCCGAGGCCGTTCGTCTGGCCACTTTGCGCGTCGGCCATCGAGAATCCCTCAAGGAGCAGGTCCGCGACGAACGGGGCGGCCGTCTCGTGGTCGACGCCCTCTTCGACCTGCGGGTCGGTGCTCGCAGCCTCGGCCGAGTGCCCGGCTTCACGGTTGCCGTCGTGCTGTCGCTGACGCTCGGCGTTGCCGGGGTCACGGCGATCTTCACCGTGGTCAACGCCGTGATTGTCCGCGCCCTGCCCTATCCGGACGCGGAGCGGCTCCACCTGGTGCGCGTGGCGTGGAACGAGTTCACGGCCTCGCTGTCGGCCGCCGACCTGCTTCGACTGAAGGAGGCCAGCGCCAACGTCGCCGAGGTGGGCGCGTTCCGGTTCGGCCAGGAAGGCTACACCTTGCTGGCGGGGGGCGCGCCCGAAGTGGTGTCGGGGGCGGCGGTCACGCCGGAGACGCCGCGCGTGCTCGGCGTTCGCCCGGCCTTGGGACGTTGGTTCGTCGAGGACCACGATGCGCGGGAGGCCCTGATCAGCGACGCGCTGTGGCGCGCTCGGTTCGGCGGATCGGCAGCCGCGCTCGGACAGGGACTGACGCTCGACCGCGGCACCTATACGGTCGTGGGGGTGATGCCGCCTGGCTACGACGTGCCGGGCCAGAACGGCGGTCAGGTCTGGCTCTCCGCACCCGTGGACGAACCGGACCGTCGTGGACCGTTCTATCTGCGCGTCGTGCTGAGGCTGGCGCCGGGCGTGACACCCGACCAGGCGGCGGCACGGTTGACGGCCGCCGTGACGCCCGTGCTCCTCGAGCGGTATCAGGCCGAGGCGACCTGGCGATACGTGGTCACCTCGATGAAGCGCGCCGTCGTGGGCGACACGCAGTCGACGCTGCTGTTGTTCCTGGCCGCGGTCGGGCTGGTCCTGCTCATCGCATGCGTCAACGTGGCCAACCTCCTGCTGGCGCGTGGCGCCTCGCGGGTGCGAGAGTTGTCCGTGCGAGCGGCGCTCGGGGCGCGCCGGGAGCGGCTGGTGCGACAGCTCCTGGCGGAATCGGCGCTGCTCGGGGTTGGCGGAGCAGCGCTCGGGCTGGCCGTGGCGACGGGGCTCGTGAAGGTGATCGTGGCGCAGGCGGGCGCGTTCCTGCCACGGGTCGGCGAAATCCACGTGGATGCTGCAGCGGCGGCGGTGGCGGCCGCCATCGGCGTGTGCACCGCGCTGGCGGCCGGCGTGTCCCCGGCGTTGTGGCTCACCGGCCGCCGTCTGGACGAGGCGATGCGCGATGGGGGTCGCGGCAACAGCGGCGGACCCACGCAGGGCAGGGCTCGCCGGGCGATGGTCGTCGCCGAAGTCGCCCTCGCGCTGGGCGTGCTCGTGGCGACGACGCTCCTGGTCAAGACGCTGAGTCGTGTGGAGTCGGCAGCCCCGGGATTTCGCGCCGACGGTGTGCTGTCCTTTCGGCTCGTGGCTCCGCCCGATCCCTACGAGGACGCGGCCACGCTCGAGGCCTATCTCCGCGCCATCGACGCGCGCCTTCGACAGCTCCCCGGTGTCACGTCGGTCGCCTTGGGCGAGTCGCTGCCACCAGACCGGTTGCAGCAGTCCAACAACTACACGCTGCAGGGCGACGAGCCCGGCGCGCCCGGCCGCACCAGTCAGGGCTCCGGCGTCGCCCAGTGGAACACCGTGAGCGCCGAATTCTTCCGCACGCTCGAGATTCCGGTGCTGCGCGGGCGGACGTTCGCCGAGTCGGACCAGGCGACCGCACCAGCCGTGGCGGTGGTCAGCCGATCGTTCGCCGACCGGCATTTTCCCAACGGCGACGTGCTGGGCCGCCAGTTGAAGGGCGGCGACTGGGATCCCGCCGCGCCGTGGATCGCGATTGTCGGCGTCGTCGCCGACGTGCCGTACGAACGCGGGGTGTGGGGTGGTGTCAGCCCCACCGTCTACCTGCCGCGCGTCCAGGGCGGCGCGTCGCGATGGCAGTTCGTGGCGCTGCGGAGCGCATCGCCGGCCAGCGTCGCTGCCGAGCTTGCCCACACCGTTCACACGGTCGATCCGCGCGTGCCACTCCGGGACGTGGCGTCGATGGCCGAACGGCTGGAGGCGTCGGCGGCGGTGCCGCGCTTCCGCATGAGGCTCTTCACGCTGCTGGCGGCCGTGGCTCTGGCGCTGGCCGTCACCGGCATCTACGGCGTCCTCGCCTTCGAGGTCAACCGCCGTCGACGGGAAACCGCAGTTCGGCGTGCCCTGGGAGCGCCACCGATGGCAATTCTCAGCGGCGTGGTTCGCGATGGCCTCCGGTTGGCGACGATCGGCGCGCTGGCGGGACTGGTCGGCGCCTTTGCAGTCGCCCAGACACTGTCGGCGTTTCTCTACGGCGTGGTGCCCCACGATGTCGCCGCGTTCGCGACCGCCACGGCGGTGTTGATGGCGGCCGCGTTCCTCGCCAGTACCCTCCCGGCGTTGCGCGCGCTCTCGACCGATGCCGTGACCGTGCTGCGCGAGGAGTAGCCGCCGGCTCGACCGCGGCAGCAGCGGCGAGCAGCCCGGCGCCAGGGGCATCGTACCGCGGCGCAAGCGGCGAGCAGCCCGGCGCCAGCGGCATCGCCTGGGACACCCAGGCCGGGCGTGGCGCCGATCCCCAGCCGCACGACCTTGCGCAGCTTCATGTCGTAGACGTCGCCCACGTTCAACACGTGGTACGGCTTCTCCCAGGGATAGTAGGCACTGGTGCTGTCGTGCACGGTCACCTTCCAGCGGCCGATCACCTCGAAGCGGTCGCCGGTGACGACGATCGCCGTGTCCTCGGACAGTCCGAGGCCGAGCAGCTCGGGATACTTCTTGATCACCGGGATCAGGTCGTCCCACCGGTTGCGGGTGTTGATGTGCTGATCGATGGCCACGCGCTTGAGCATCGCGAAGCCGCGCTGGTGGTTCGGCTCGTCGGTCATCACGATGTCGGGGCCCTTGGTGTCACCCCGCACCAGGTAGTCGCCCTGGATGGTGGCGCCGGCCGAGGTGCCGGCAATCACGCCGCCGCGGCCGAGCACGTTCCAGAATTCCTTCAACGTGCGCGTGTTCATGTAGGAGTCGACCATGTTCCACTGACGGCCGCCGTCGAACCACACGGCGTCGGCGTCGAGCAGCGGCTTGACGAACGCCTCGGTGTCGGCGACCTTCGGGTCCCAGGTGTGCAGCATCGTCACGTGCGTGAGGCCGCGCTTGCGCCACGGCGCGAGCACCGTCTCGGCCTGGTAGACCTTCGGCGTGCCGTCGTCGGCGCGGTTGCCGCCGTTGGTGGGCACGATGACGAATTTCTTGTCGGGCCCGCCGGCCAGTTCGATGAACTTCTGCGGCACGCCGAAGTTGTCGCTCATGTTGCCGCCGACGAGGAGCAGCGTGCCCTTGGCGGGACCGTACTCAGGAGGGGCTACGCCTTGCGCCGCGCCAAGCGGCCGAGGCGCCGTGAGCGCCGCCGCGAGACACACGAGCGAGAGCCAGAGGCGCGTCATCGTCCCTCCTACACCGGCCGCTTGGTGTGCCAGGTGGTGGCGCGTTCGTAGGCGCTGGCCAGCGCGATCAGACGCTCCTCCTGCCACGCCGGGGCGATGAGCTGCAGTCCGATTGGCAGCCCGCTCTTCGAGAAGCCGCACGGCACGCTCACCGCCGGGAACCCGGTGAGGTTGAGCGGGGCCACGTTGCGCAGCTGCTGGCCGTCGTCCGGCGTCACGTCCTTGATGGCGATGGGCAGCACCGGAGTGGTCGGGGCCACCAGCACATCGACGCGATCGAACACCGGGTGGCCGTCGCGGCGCAGCTGCTCCATCCGGCGCCGGGCCTCGATGTAGGCCACCGCGCTGATGTGCTCGCCGGTGCGGATCCGCGCCAGCACCGCCGGCGTGTACAGCTCGGGCGACTTGGCCACGTAGGCCGCGTGGTAGGCAAACGCCTCGGTGGCGCGAATCGCCGTGCGGTCGTCGGCGCTGGGCGCGAAGTCGACGTCGGCGCGGCTGGCGGTCAGCGTCGCCAGGACGCCGAGCGCGGCCGTGAACGCGGCGTCGATGTCGGGATCCAGCTTCTCGGCGTAGGCGCGCGGTACCCCGAGCCGCAACCCGCGCGTCGGCGCGGCCAGCGCCCGCATGAAGTCCGGGACCGGCTGTTGGGCGCTGGTCGGTTCGTGCGGGTCATAGCCCGCGATCGCCTGCAGCATGGCCGCGGCATCCGCCACCGTGCGCGCCATCGGCCCGACGTGATCGAGCGACCACGACAGCGGCAGCACGCCCCGGGTGCTGACGCGTCCATAGGTGCCTTTCAGACCCACGATCCCGCAGTGGGCCGACGGCTGACGAATCGAGCCGCCGGTATCGGTGCCCAGGGCGCCGAAGCAGAGCCGTCCGGCCACCGCCGCACCCGATCCACCAGACGACCCGCCGGCGATGTAGTCCGGATTCCACGGGTTGTGCACAGCGCCGAAGTGCGTGTAGCAGGACGTGCCGCCGTAGGCGAACTCGTGGAGGTTGAGCTTGCCGAGCATCACGGCGCCGGCGGCCCGGAGGCGCGTCACCACCTCGGCGTCGGCGGCCGGCACGCGGTCCTTGAAGAGGGCGCTGGCGCCGGTGGTGCGAACTCCGGTGGTGTCGACGATGTCCTTGAGCGCGATCGGCACGCCGTGCAGGGCGCCGCGCCACTTGCCGGCCGCGATCTCGGCGTCGGCGACCCGCGCCTCGGCCAGGGCCTGCTCGCCGGTGACGGTGATGAAGGCGTTCAGCACGGGCTGGAGCCGTTCGATCCGCGCGAGGCAGGCCTGGGTCAGCTGCACCGACGTGACGGTCTTCGCCTTCAGCCGGCTGCTCGCGTCGAGCAACGACAGCGAGGTGAGGTCGTCAGGCGCCGGCTGGAGCCACGCGGCGTCGAGGCGCCGGGGGGAGGCGCCGATGGCGCAGACCGCGCCGACATTCGCCAGAAAGGCGCGTCGGGACAGACCAGATGGCGGCCATGGGCGCCAGGGGCGGCGAAGCGACATGGGCTGGGAGTGTAGCGTGGACGGCGACGACGGTGCCGGCCGGCGGGCCCGGCGATCGCCGCAACGAAACCGTTGCACATGGCGCAGTACGTTGACGGCGGGAGCGGCGTGAGGCACATTGCACCGTTATGACGTCCGCTCAGCCCACACCCAGCACGCTGCTGGGCTTGCTCGCCTCGGCTCCGGCCGACCGCACCGCCATCGCGCTCCCCGATCAGAGCGTCCGCATCTCCTACGGCCAGTTGCGCGAGATGGTGAGCGGCTTTGCCGGCGCCCTCGCCGCCGCCGGCATCGGCCGTGGCGATCGCGTGGGCATGGCGCTGCCCAACGGCCTGCCGACGATCGTGGCGTTCCTCGCCGCGGCCGAGGCCGGCACCGCCGCGCCGCTCAACCCCGGCTACAAGGAAGAGGAGTTCCGCTTCTTCCTCGAGGACACCAGTGCCAAGGTGCTGCTGCTGCCGCCCGACGGCCTCGACGAGGCGCGCAAGGCCGCCGGCGACATGTCCGATCCTGACGGTGGACATGGACGCGTCTGGCACGCTCAGCCTGGGGGGCAAGCCGCTGGGCGGCACGGTGGCCTCACCCTCGGTGCGACGACGTGGCGCTCATCCTGCACACCAGCGGCAGCACCGGCCGGCCCAAGCGCGTGCCCCTCAGCCACGCCAACCTGTCGATCTCGGCGCACAACGTCGCCGCCACCTACGCGCTGACCCCCGACGACGTGTCGCTGTGCGTGATGCCGCTGTTCCACGTCCACGGGCTGGTCGCCTCCACCCTGGCCACCCTGGCCACCGGCGGCACGGTGGTCGTGCCCGGCAAGTTCAGCCCGCTGTCGTTCTGGCGCGTCGCCAAGGAATACGGCGCCACCTGGTATTCGGCGGTGCCGACGATCCATCAGCTGCTGCTGGCCCGGGTCGAGGCCGGGGCGGCCAAGCCGGCCGGCGCCGAGAAGCTGCGCTTCATCCGCTCGTGCAGCGCGTCGCTGCCGCCGCAGGTGATGCACGACCTCGAAGCCGCGTTCGGCGCGCCGGTGCTCGAGGCCTACGGCATGACCGAGGCGGCGCACCAGATGGCGTCCAATCCGCTGCCGCCGAGCGCGCGCAAGCCCGGCGCCGTCGGCCCCGGCACCAACGTCGGCATCAGCATCCGTGACGGCAACGGCCAGGTGCTGCCCACCGGCGAGCGCGGCGAGGTCTGCATCTTCGGCCCCAACGTCGTCACCGGCTACGAGAACAACCCCGAGGCCAACGCCACCGCGTTCTTCGACGGCTGGTTCCGCACCGGCGATCAGGGCTACCTCGACGCCGACGGCTATCTCACGCTGTCGGGGCGCCTCAAGGAGATGATCAACCGCGGCGGCGAGAAGATCTCGCCGCGCGAGATCGACGAGGTGCTGCTGACCCACCCGGCGGTCGGCGAGGCGGTGTGCTTCGGCGTGCCGCACAAGATGTGGGGCGAGGAAGTGGCGGCCGCGGTCACGCTGAAGGGCGCGGCCACCGAGGCCGAGCTGCTCGCCTTCTGCAAGGAACAGCTGGCCGAGTTCAAGCGGCCCAAGCAGATTCACATCACCGAGGCGATCCCGCGCACCGCCACCGGCAAGATCCAGCGTCGCGTCGTCGCCCAGGCCTTCGCGCCCACGGCCCAGTGAAGATCGTCATCGCCGGCGCCGGTGCGATCGGCGGCTACCTCGGCGCCAAGCTGGCGCGCGCCGGTGCCGACGTCGTGCTGTTCGCCCGCGGCCCGCACCTGCACGCCATGCAGGAGCGCGGCCTGCGGGTGACCGGCGTGGAGGAGCAGTTCGAGGTGCGCCCGCAGGTCACCGGCGATCTCGCGTCGATTGGCCAGGCCGATGTCGTCTTCCTCGGCGTCAAGGCGCACGCCCTGACCGCGCTGGCGCCGACCCTGGCGCCGCTCTTCGGCCCCGACACCGTCGTCGTCAGCACCCAGAACGGCATTCCGTGGTGGTATTTCCAGGACGTCGGCGGCGAGTTGAACGACCTGCGGCTCGAGCGGGTCGATCCGGGCGGCGTCATCGCCGCCGCGATCGAGCACCGCCGCGTGGTCGGATCGCTCGCCTACTTCGCCACCGACCTGGCCGAGCCCGGGGTGGTCCGTCACATCGAGGGCAACCGCATCAGCTTCGGCGAGCCCGATGGCAGCAAGAGCGAGCGGGCCAAGCGCATCGCCGACGCGCTGATTGCCGCCGGCCTGCGCTGTCCGGTCACGGCGCGGTTCCGTCACGAGATCTGGGTGAAGCTGCTCGGCAACGTCGCCTTCAATCCGATCAGCGCGCTGACCGGCGGCACGCTGGAGGAGCTGGCCCGCCACCCCGACACCGCCCGGCTGGTCCGCGAGCTGATGACCGAGACCGAGGCGGTCGCGGCCAAGCTCGGCATCGAGCTGCCGATCTCGATCGACCAGCGGATGGCCGGCGCGGAAAAGGTCGGCGCGCACAAGACGTCGATGCTCCAGGACTGGGAGGCCGGGCGGCCGATGGAGCTCGAAGCGGTGGTCGGCGCGGTGGTCGAGCTGGGCGACCGGCTGGGCGTGTCGATGACGGCGACGCGGGCGGTCTATGCCTGTGCGCACGCTGCTCGACGCGCCACCGCGGCGAGCGGGCGCTGGTCCGCCGGGTGGCAACGCGCCGCGACGGCGTAACGGAACGTAGGCAGATCAGCAGCAGGAGGCGGGCCGTGAACGTGAACAATCGCTGGTTTCAGCTGGTCGCGTCGCTCGTGGCCATGATCATGATCGCCAACCTGCAGTACTCCTGGACGCTGTTCGTCCAGCCGCTGCAGGCCGGCACGGGCTGGAAGCTCTCCGACATCCAGACCGCGTTCACGCTGTTCATCCTGTGCCAGACCTGGGTCCAGCCGCTCGACGGCTGGCTGATCGACAAGCTCGGGCCGCGCTGGTTCATCACCACGGCCGGCCTGCTGTGCGGGCTGGGATGGGCCGGGATGGCCTACGCCACCTCCCTGCCGATGCTCTACGCGCTCTACTGCCTGGCCGGGGTCGGCGCCGCGTTCGTCTACAGCGGCTCGATCGGCTCGGCGCTCAAGTGGTTCAAGGACCGCCGCGGGCTGGCCTCGGGGATCATGGCCGCGGGCTTCGGCGGCGGCACGGCGCTCTTCATCCCGTTCATCTCCTCGACCATCGCCGCGAGCGGCTACCAGACCGCGTTCATCACGACCGGCCTGCTGCAAGGCATCGTGATTGCGCTGGTGGCGCAGTTCCTGCGGCATCCGCCGGTCGAAGCCGCGGCCAAGGGCCCGGCGACCACGGCCGCCGGCAACGTCGGCCGCCACCACTTCACCACCCTGGAGATGCTGCGCACGCCGCAGTTCTACACGATGTACGTGATGTTCGTGCTGATGGCCACCGGCGGCCTGCTGGTGACCGCCAACGCCGGCCCGATGGCCAGGAGCTGGGGCTTGTCGGCGGCGGCGCTCACCCTGGCCGCCACGCTGAGCCCGATTGCCAACGGCGCCGCGCGGGTGTTCTGGGGCTGGGCGTCGGACAAGCTCGGGCGCGAGACCACGATGGTCGTGACCTTCGTGCTGCAGGCGATCTGCCTGTTCCTGGTCGTGGCGATCGGCCAGACGTCGGCGGCGATGTTCTCGCTGACGCTCGTCCTCGTCTACTTCACCTGGGGCCAGATCTACTCCCTGTTCCCGGCGACGGCCGGTGACTACTTCGGCGCCAAGCACGCCACGTCGAATTACGCGGTGCTCTACACCGCCAAAGGCGTCGCCTCGATCATCGGCGGCTGGTTCGGCGCGTTCCTCTACGAGCAGTCGGGCAGCTGGTCGATGGGCTTCTACGGCAGCGCGGTGATGGCGCTCGTCGCGGCGGCGATGGCGGTGGCGCTGCGGGCGTCGCGCCAGACCACCGTGCAGGCGGCTGGCGTGCCGGCGGTGGCCAAGTAGTGACGCCGTCGGTCACCGCGCTGGCCGACGAAATCGCCGCGGCCTACGCCACGCGTACGCCGATCGCGGTCGCGCCGACCGCGCGAGAGGGCGGGCTCGATCTGCCGACGGCCTACGCGGTCGAGGCGGAGCTGGCCCGCCGCCGCGTGGCCGCCGGTCATCGCGTGGTCGGGGTCAAGGCCGGCTACGCCAACAAGGCGGTGTGGCGGGCGCTCAAGCTCGAGACGCTGGCCTGGGCGTCGATGTACGACGACACCGTCACGTTCGCGGCCGACCGCCGCGCGTCGCTCGCGGTCGGGCGGAGGATCGCGCCGAAGATCGAACCCGAGATCGCGGTGAAGCTGGCGGCGCCGCTGCCGGCGGGATTGACCGACCCGGTGGCGGTGCTGCGGCACGTCGAGTGGCTGGCGCTGGCCTTCGAAGTGATCGATCCGCCATTCGCCGACGGCACGTTCCAACCACCTGACTTCGTCGCGGCCTATGGGCTGCATGCGGGCCTGGTCGTCGGCGAGCCGCACCGGCCGACGGCGGATTCGCTGGCCGCGCTGGCCGAGGCGCTGGCCTCGTTCACCGTGACGCTGTCGAAGGGCGACGCGGTGACCGCCCACGGGGGCGGCAAGAACGTGCTGCGCAGCCCGGCGTTGTGCCTGGCGGAGCTGGCCTCGGCCCGCGCGCGTCAGGGGCTGCCCCCGCTGGCCGCCGGCGACCTGGTCTCCACCGGCACGCTCACCGAATCGCAGCCGATCGGCCCGGGCGAGACCTGGACCGCTCGCGCCACCGGCCTCGACGTGGCCGACCTGACGCTGGAGATTCAGCCATGACCCGGCCTCTGGCCGTGATCCTCGTCGCCACGGCAGCGCTGCGCAGGTGCCCCGCGCGGCTTGGCATCAGTCGCCGCCGATCGGCGGGCCCGACTACGTCGCCTCTATCACATCTGCAATCGCCATAGCTCGCCGCGACATCGGCGATGTCAAATTGCTTCTGAGCGCGGTCGCGAACGGCCTGACGATCCAGGTCCATGGCGCGGCGCACGAAGTCCGGAAGCTCATCGTCCCGCAGTGCCAGATAACCGGTCACGCCCGGTTCAATGACCTCGGCGGCGGCGCCGTTGGTCAGGGACACGACCGGAGTGCCGCACGCCATGGCTTCCACCATCACCAGGCCAAATGACTCCTGGCCACGAAACGGCAGCACAGCACATGCGCTCCCCGCCAGCAAAGCGTTCTTTCCGTTGTGATCGAGAACGCCAACGTATCGCACGCTGGATCCCAGTCGTGGCTGAATCCTCTGATCGAAGAACTGCTGATCCACGATCGGGCCGGCGAGCGTGAGCGGTAGCCCGAGCGCGTTCGCCACGTCGATCGCCAGGTCCGGCCCCTTGGCCCATTCGATTCGGCCGATGAAGGACAATCCTTCGCCGCGCGCCGTGGACAACGTGTACGACGACACGTCGATGCCGTTGTGTATCGTGTGGCATCGCGACGTACGGCCCAGCTTCCGCGCCTGCAGGTGGCTGACCGTCGAGAACCACACCTCGGGATGCTGGTTCGCAAACCAGGTCAGATCCTGATAGACGGGCGTGTGCTGCGTATGTAAGACGTGCGGGGCAATCGCAGACAGCACGTACCCCCCGGCACCGATATGCGAGTGAATGAGATCGTACTCACCCGCACATTCCACCGCCATTCGAAGCTGACTTTGTTCATAGAACACATACTCCGTCGCTGTGCCCGCAGCCATCTTCGAGCGAATTCCGGCCGGGATCACCGGGATCAGCCGGTCGGCGCTCGAATCCCCGGTGGCCAGCAACGCAGACCGGCAGCCGAGTGCCTCCAGCTGCGTGACCAGAAGTCTGAGAAACGTCTCGATACCGCCCGGGCTGTCCCGCGCGATCGGATACCACAGCGGACAGATGTGAAGAATTCTCATGCGAATCAATCACGAGGTACATCACGAGCGACGCTTGCGGCTTCGGCGCGCACGGGTATGGTACTCCACAGCCGGAAGTCCTCACGAGCGTCGAAGCCGACTGGTCAGTCGGTCGCCACGACGACCGGATCGCCGACCCGCATCACGCCGGTGCCGGCGTGGTTGAAGTTGCGGCCGAAGACCACGCCGTCGGGCTGCTTGCGATAGGTCGCCAGCGTGCGCAGCGGTTCCTTGCCGCGCTCCGCGGTCCGCTGATCGGTGGTCGGGATCGGACAGCGGATGCAGAGCGTGGTGCCGAACATGTCCACGGTCCCGATCCGGCACCGGTCGAGCGTGTCCTCGACATACGGTGCGCCGCCGGCGATGACGACGTTCGGCCGGAAGCGGTTCATCGGCAGCGGGGCCGGCATCCGCTGGTTCAAGTCGGCGAGCGACGCCTCCGAGATGAGCAGGAACGGATAGGCATCGCCGTACGCCAGTTCCCCGTCGCCGATCTTCGAGCGCCGATGGATCGTGTCGGCCATGCGCACCAGGCGATAGCGGCCGGGCCGCTCGCGCGAGAGCACTTCGGTGGCCCAGGCGGCGGCGTCCGCCCCCTGATCGACGCCGCTGGTGCGGCTCTCCCACACCCGTACCGGGAGATCCGGACCGGCCACGCCAGTGGCGGGGACGTGCAGCGGAGCGATGCCCGGCGCCGTCAGTGTCAACAGCCGGTCGTCGATCACCGTCCCGATCAGACACAACGTCCGCACCGGCACGCCGAGGCCGCGCGAGTCGCGCTGGGCGACGAACATTCCCGTCTCGTCGACGAACGCCCACTGGCGGTCGAAGCGCAGCCCCATCCGCCCGACGAGGCTCTCGGTCAGGCCGATGCCGCCGCACGACTTCACCGGGTAGATGTGCAGGCTGGCGACGGTGAGCGGACTGGTCATCGACATCGTCACGGTTAGGGCTGCTTGTAGACGCGGCCGTCCTTCATCACCAGCCTCACCTCGCGCAGGGCCGCGAGGTCGCGCGTCGGGTCGCCGTCCACGGCGACGAGGTCGGCGAGCAGGCCGGCCTTGACGCGGCCGATGCGAGTGCCCATGTGGAACGTGTCGGCGTTGCCGGAGGTGGCGATGCGGGTGGCCTCGGCCGGGGTCACGCCGGCCGCCACCATCATCTCGAGCTCGCGCAGGTTGTCGCCGTGCGGGAAGACGCCGACGTCGCCGCCGAAGCACAGCTTCACGCCGGCCTTCAGCGCCGCCTGGAAGGTGGCGCGCTTGTCGCGCAGCCGCGTCGGCTCGGGGTCGGTGCCCTTCTTCCAGCCGGCGTACTGCGCGGTGGCATCACCTGCCGCGAGCGTCGGGCAGTAGGTCACGCCCTTGTCCTTCATCAGCGCCCAGACCTCGGGCGTGCCGGCGTCGCCGTGGTCGATCGTCTCGACGCCGCCGATCACCGCCCGCCGCATGCCTTCGGCGGTGCTGGCGTGCGCCGCCACGTAGCGGCCGCTGCTCTTCGCCACCGCGACGATCGCGGCGATCTCCTCGACGCTGAAGGTCGGCCGCGCCTCGCCGTTGGGGCCCCAGCGGTAGTCGGCGTAGATCTTCACGAAGTCGATGCCGTGGCCGATCTGGTTGCGGACCACGCGGGTCACGCCCTCGATGCCGTCGGCCTCCTCGGCGCCCTGCGGCACCGTCATTTCCGGCGCGAAGCCCTTCGGGCCGTAGCTGCCGGTGGCGACCATCGCCGGTCCCGACACCAGCATGCGCGGGCCGGGCACGATGCCGTCGTCGATCGACCGCTTCAACCCGACGTCGGCGTAGCCGGCGCCCTCGGTGCCGAGGTCGCGCACCGTCGTGATCCCGGCCAGCAGCGTGTCGCGGGCGCTGACGGTGGCGCGGGCGACGCGATACGCCAGCGGCTCGCGCAGCACCTGATCGTTCCACGTCGTCTCGTTGTAGGGATGGAGCAGCAGGTGCGAGTGGCCCTCGATGAGGCCCGGCAGCAGCGTGAGCCCGGGCAGCGCCACGCGCTCGGCGCCGGCCGGCGCGGTGACTTCCGCGGCCGCACCGGCGGCGACGATCTCCCGTCCCTGCACCAGCACCACCCAGCCCTCGTGCATCGCCTCGCCGTCGAAGACGCGCGCCGGCTGCAGCAGCCGCGGCGCGGCCGGCGGCGGTCGGGGCCTGGGCGGCGAGCGACGCGGTCAGCGCGCACAGCGCAGCGGCGACGGCACGGGCACGGAACCGGCGGAAGCAGGGGTCGTCATGGCCGCACAAGGATAGCGCGGTGGTACGATCCCGGGCGATGCGAACAGCGGATGTCGTGATCGTCGGCGGCGGCTGCATGGGCGCCGCGACGGCGTACTACCTCAGCCGCCACGGCGCCGGCGAGGTCGTGCTGGTGGAGCGCGAGACGCAGCTCGGCACCGGGTCCACCGGGCGCAACGCCGGCGGCGTGCGCCACCAGTTCTCCGATCCGGCCAACATCGCGTTGTCGCGCGAGTCGATCGCCCTCTTCTCCCGCTTCGAGGCCGAGCTCGGCCAGCCCGATCGACTTCTGGCAGGACGGCTATCTCTTCCTGCTGTCGAGCGAGGCCAGCGAGCGGGCCTTCCGAGCGAGCGTCGCCGTGCAGCGGGCGCACGGCATCGACGTGGCGTGGCTCTCGGGCGACGAGGCGGCGGCGATGACACCCGGGACTCGACGCCAGCGGAGTGCGCGCCGCCACGTTCTGCGCCGCCGACGGCATCGCCGATCCCAACGGCGTGACGATGGGCTTCGTGCGGGCGGCCCAGCTCGGCGGCCGACTGACGGTGCTGCGCGACACCGAGGTCACCGGGATCGAGGTGTCGAGCGGACGCGTGGCCGGCGTGATGACCTCGGCCGGGCCGATTGCCACGCGCGCCGTGGTCAACGCGGCCGGCCCGTGGGCCGGCCCAGGTGGCGGCGATGGCCGGCGTCGTGCTCCCGGTCGTGCCCGAGCGGCGGCACATCTTCATCGCCCAGCCGGCCCCGGGGGCGAGCTGGGACGACGCGGCCTACGCCGGACGCACGCCCTCGACCCGGCTCATGGTCATCGACTTCGACACCACCTTCTACTTCCACCGCGAGGGCGCCGGGCTGCTCTTCGGCATGGGCGACCGCAGCGAGCGGCCCGGCTTCGACACGACCGTGCAAGTGGGACTTCCTCCCCGACGTCACCGAAACCGCGGTCCGTCGTCTGCCGGCACTCGCCGACGCCTCGGTGACCCACGCCTGGGCCGGCCTCTACGAGATGACGCCCGACCACAACCCGGTGATCGGCGGCCTCGGCGTCGACGGGTTCTTCGCGATTGCCGGATTCAGCGGCCACGGCTTCCAGCACGCCCCGGCCGCCGGCCGGCTGCTCGCCGACGTGATGGTCGGCCGCGATCCCGGAATGGACCTCTCGCCCTTCGCGTTCGCGCGCTTCGCCGAAGGACGGGCCGCGGGCGAGCACAACGTCGTCTGAGCGGCCGCACGAGGCACCCGTGCACGCCGCCGACCTCTCACCCGTCGCCCCGGAGTCGCAGACCCAGTCGGGCCGGGACCTGTTCCTGATCTTCGCCGCCGCCAACATCGTCGCGACGACGCTGCAGGTCGGGGCGTCGCTGGCGGCGGTGCCGTCCACGGCGTGGCTGCTGGGGCTCGTGCTCATCGGCGTGCCCGTGGGCTCAGGGCTGGTCGCCGCCCTGGCGCCGGTGGGATCGCGCCTCGGCGTGCCGTCGATGGTGGCGATGCGCGCCGTGCTCGGATTTCGCGGGGCGGCGGTCGTCGCGCTGATCCTCTTCGTCACCAACTTCGCCTGGATCGCCGTCAACAACACGATTGCCGCGTCGGTCGTCGTGGCCTGGCTGCCCGACGCCGTCGATCCGCGCGTCGCCGCCGCCGTTCTCGGGCGTGGTCGCCACGGCCATCGCCGCCGGCGGCCCGGCGGCGGTGCGTCTGGCCGACCGCTGGGCGGTGCCGGCGATGGCGATTGCCGGCGTCGTGATCACGTGGGCGGTCGTCACCGCGTCGGATCGCGAGACGGCGGCGCCGGTGGCGAGCCTCACGCCGCTCGTCGGCCTCGACGTCGTCGCCGGCTATCAGGTGTCGTGGCTGTTGATGTTCGCCGACTACTCGCGGTTCACGCGTTCGCCGCGCACCAGCGCCTGGGCGGTGTGGCTCGGACTCACGCTGACCTCGTGGTGGCTGATGCCGCTGGGGTGGGCGTTGGCGCGGCTGGCCGGCGGCAGCGACCCGGGCGTGATGCTGGCAGCGGTCGACGCCGGCGCCGGCGCGGCCGTGCTCATCACCCTGGCCACGGTGACGACCAACTTCGTGAACATCTACCTGTCGTCGCTGGCGTGGCGCAGCGTGATGCCGGCAGTGCCGGAGCGCGGGGCGGTGTGGACGGTCGGGATGGTTGGGACGGCGCTCGGCGCGATCTCCGGCGTGTGGCTCGATCGCTTCGCCGGGTTCATGACCGTGGTCGGCGCGCTGCTGGTCCCGGTCGGCGGGGTGCTGCTGGCGCACTTCGTGCTGCGCCGGGCATGGCCGCGGGTCGCCGATCTCTACGACGCGCAGGGACCGCTGGCCGGCGTGCGCTGGACGGGGATGGCCGCCTGGGCCGCCGGCGTGGCCGTCTACGCGCTGTTCGCCGGGACGGGTGCGACCGGGCCGGGATTTGTCACCGCTATCGTCGCGTATCTGTTGCTGGAGAAGGGGTTGGGCACGCCGGCGCGCTAGCGGGGCCTGGCCCCAATGGCACGAGTCGTGCGCACGAACCGTACCAAAGGGGCCTGGCCCCATCGTCAGCGGCGGCGGGGCACGTCGTGCTCGGCCCGGCCGCCCGAGGTTCAGGCCAGGCGAATCGGCGGCTCGATCAGCTCGGGGACCAGCGGGTCGGCGGGCACGACGCGCGAAGGGGTCGGGTCGCCGTGCGCGCCGATCGCGCCACTGGCGCGGCACCCGGTCGATCTTGATCGGCCAGATCGTCAGCACGCCGTCGGCGCCGACGTGCAGGCGCAGGAAGTGCTTGTAGTCCTGCACCCGCAGTGCGCTGAACGCTTCTTCGCTGTGCCGGCCGAAGACGTTCACCGAGATGAGCAGGTAGAGGCCGACGATGAACGAGCCGACGACCCAGCCGCCGGCGAACGTGGCCAGGCCGGCGGCGCCCGCCCGCAGCGGGCCGTCGAGACCGAGCCAGCGGGTGGCGATGTCGCGCGCCCCCCAGCCGAGGAAGAAGACGGCGGCCAGGTGGGCCGCGCAGTGCGACAGCCCGCCGAGCAGGCGATACAGGCGGCTGTGGGTGTCGGTGAAGGCCAGGAACGCCGCGGCGATCGCCACCATCCACAACGTCAGGCCGGGATGGCCCCGGAAGGCCGACGCCGTCAGCCGCAGCGCCTCGACGACGGTGGTCGGGGTCTCGCCGCCGGCCGCCGCGCCGACCAGCCACGCCGTCATCAGGTAGACGGCGCCGGGCACGATCCCGAAGCCGGGATTGAGGATCGGAAAGAGCAGGTTCCGCCACGCCAGGCGCGCCGACCTGGCCATGTCCGGATAGGTGGCCTTCACCTCGAAGCTGCGGGCGCGGGCGTCGTCGGTCACCGCCTCTTCCTGCAACAACGACACGTCCTCTTCGTGCGTGGGTTGCAGGAACGCGCCGCCGCCGCCGGCGGTGATTTTCTGCACCGGGGGCTGGCCGGCCGCCGACTCGGGCGTTTCCTCGTGCCGGCGATAGTGGTGCAGATCGCCGGTGAGGTAGACCTTCACGTCGACGCCGGCCTTGGCGAAGACCTCCTCGCGCAGGTAGATGAGGTCGGTCTCGTCGAACACGCGGTCGATGTTGCGGTACTTCTGCGCGTAGACCCAGACCGGCATCGACAGGCACAGGATGACCTTGTCGCCCGACTTCATGTAGCGGGCGGCGATCTCGCGGAAGTGCTCGATCTGCGGCACGTCGAGGTCGCTCTGCAGCTGGCCGTCGCTGCCGACCAGCCACCAGCGGTGCGGCAGCTTCAGCACGAAGTAGCTGCGGCGCTGGCGCGTCCACCAGCCGGCGAAGCGCCGGCCGCCGATGTCGGAGCAGAACAGGCGGGTGAAGGCCGACAGGCCGTCGTACCAGTCGTGGTTCCCGGGGATGGCGTAGACGTGCGGCCGCTCGGCCGGCATGTCGTCGCCGAAGGCGGCGGTGTACGGCGAGACCAGCCGGCGCTGGTACTCCTCGCGGCTCGGGGTCGGATAGACCTCGTCGCCGCCGAAGACCAGCACGTCGCCGCGCGGCAAGGTCGTCGGTCCGGCCGGCCCGGCCACGGTCAACGACGGCTGGGCCATCGCATAGGCGACGGCGTAGGTCGGGTTGAAGCCGTCGCCGGTATCGCAGGCGAAGTCGATCCACAGCTCGTCGCGCCGCGCGTCGTGACGCGGCTGCGGTCCGCGCGCGCCGTCGCGGTAGTGGATGGAATGGTCGTAGTAGGCCTGGCGCCGCGCCGCCAGCGCCTGCACGATGCGGCGGTCGCTGTGCTCGCCGACGAGCAGCGACACCAGGCTCTTGGCGCCGGTCGACAGCAGCTGCGCCGGATCGAACCAGCGCACCATCGGCATGTGCGCGTCGGGACCCGGCCGGCCGCGGAACCACAGCGGGAAGAACACCGGCGCCGCCCCGGCCACCCGCCGGGCGATCGGCACGGCGGCCTCCTGGTGCCCCGACGCCGGCGGCGCCTCGTGCGTGGCGGCCGGCGAGGGCTCGGGCGCGGCCGCCGGGTCGGGAGCGCCGGCCGCAGGGGGCTGACTCACCCGCGCTACCGCCCCGACGCAGTGGCAAACGCCGCGCCGCGATGGACGACGCGGCCGGCCAGCAGCGTGAGCTCGGCCTTCATGTCCTTGAGGGCCGCGGTCGGCACGGTGTACGGGTCGCGATCCCACACCGCCAGGTCGGCGTCCTTGCCGACTTCGATCGAGCCGACCCGGTCGTCGAGGAAGATCGTGTGCGCCGCCCAGATCGTGTAGGACTTGAGCGCGGTGCGCACGTCGACGGCCTCGGCCATCCCGAACGGCGTCTTGCCGTAGGTGCCGTTCAACGTCTCGCGCGCCACCGACGCCCAGATCCCGTAGCGGGCGGCATAGGGCGTGACCGAGAAGTCCGACCCGCCGCCCCAGCGGATGCCCCGCTTCTGCCACGTCGCCAGCGGCTTCATCCGCAGGTTGCGCACCGGGCCGAAGTTGCCGGCGTAGTTGTCGCCGATCCACCACATGAACCCGGCCGACGCCTCCGGGAAGCCGGCGTCGTAGTCGCGCTGCAGCCGGGCGATCACGTCGAGGGCGTGATCGGTGGGCGTGTTGGCGTGGATGATGCCGTGACGCAGGCCCTTGGTCGGCTTGGCCTGCAGGGCCTGGGCGTAGGTGTCGACCACCCAGTCGATGGCGCGATCGCCGATGGCGTGCGTGCTGACGTGCACGCCGGCGTTGTGGAAATTCGTCGCCATCGTCCGGTACTCGTCGGGCGGCGTCGCTGGATAGCCCGGGTTGCCCTTGTCGACGTCGTTCAGGTTCTTGTTCCAGTCGTCGTGCATCCAGGCGGTGCGGGCGCCGCCGCTGCCGTCCATGTACATCTTCACGCCGCCCGAGAAGAGCCGGCCCTCGCCGAGCGACTGCGGCGGCCGCGGATTGGCGTTGACGCGGGCGAGCACGGCGGCCGCCTGGTCGAGCCGCCGCGGTCCGGCCCACAGGGCGAACACGCGGACGTCGAGCTTTCCTTCCTTGAGCAGCTCGTTATAGAGCGTCCATTTCAGCTCGCTGATGCCGGGATCCTTGGCGCCGGTCATGCCCTCGGCGTTGAAGTCCTGGATCATCTTCACCAGCCCGGCCTTCTGCTGCTCGCGCGTGAACGGCGGGACGTGGCGGGTGATGAGCTGCTGGGCACTCTCGAGCACCACGCCGTTGGGCTCGCCGTCGTCCTTGTGGACGATCGTGCCGGCGGCCGGGTCGGGCGTGCCTTTGCGAATCTCGGCGATCTTCATCGCATAGGTGTTGCCGACGCCGTAGTGCCCGGTGGTGTTGCCGAGCCACACCGGGTTGTTCGGCGCCACGGCGTCGAGGTCGGCGGCGGTGATGTGCCGGCGCTCGGCCAGCTTGCCTTCGTCCCAGCCATCGCCGAGGACCCACTCGCCGGGCTTGACCTTGGCCACCTGAGCCGCGACCCGCGCCTGGACGTCCTTCATCGTCTTGATGCTCAGGTCGCTCAGGTCGATGCTGAAGAGCGCATCCACTTCGGTGAAGTGGACGTGCGTGTCGATGAGGCCCGGCGTCACCGCCCGGCCGCCGAGATCGATGACCTGGGTGGCGCTGCCGGCCCGCGCCTTCACCTCAGCCGTCGAGCCGACCGCGACGATCCGGCCGCCGGCGATCGCCACCGCCTGCGCAATCGAGTCGGCCGGGTCGACGGTGATGACCTTGCCGTTGACGAGCACGAGGTCGGCCGGCGTCTGGGCTCGGGGGGCGACGGTCCGGGGCCAAGTCGCGAGACCAGCGGCCAGAACGAAGAACGTGACGCGGAGCACGGAAGTTCGCAGCATGGCGGTCTCCTGGATCGGACCCCGGAAGGATACTTCGGAGGCTGCTACACTGGCCTCATGTCGACGCGCACCACTCTCGCCATCGCCTTGGTCCTCGGCCTCTCGCCCGCCTTCCTCCACGCCGACGTCAAGACCCAGGAACGGACCCAGGTCAAGTTCGAGGGTGCGATCGGGCGGATGGTCAACCTGTTCGGGGGACGTGGCGCCCGCGACGGCATCGTGGGGACCGTGGCGCTCAAGGGGCAGCGGATGCTGACCCTCACCGGCGAGACTGGCGAGATCGTCGACTTGGCCGAGGAAAAGGTCTACACGCTGAACCTCAAGGACAAGGAATACACCGTCGTCACTTTCGCCGAGATGCGGAAGCGGATGCAGGAGGCGATGGCCAAGGCCGAGAAGGAGGCCGCAGCGGCCAAGCCCGAGGCCGAGAAGCCGAAGGCGGACGAGCCGAAGAAGGAATACGAGGTCGACTTCTCGATCAAGGACGGCGCCGGGGCGAGGCAGATCGCCGGCCGCAATACCAAGGAGTCGATCGCCACGATCGTCGTCCGGGAGAAGGGCAAGACGCTCGAGGAGGCCGGCGGCATGGTGCTCGAGTCGCACCTGTGGATGACGCCGGCGGTGCCCGAACTGAAGGAACTGGCCGACTTCCGCATGCGTTACGCCCAGGCGGTCTACGGTCAGGTGGCGGCGCAGGCGGCGCAGAACATGACCCAGGCGCTGGCCATGTACCCGCAGATGAAGGACGCCATGACGAAGATGGCCGAGGAGGGCAAGAAGCTCGACGGCACGCCGCTCCTCACCGAGATGGTGTTCCAGATCGCCGCGCCGCCGGGGCAGGAGAGCCAGACCGAGTCGCAGCGGTCGCAGCCGCCGCCGCCCGGCGTCGGCGGGCTGCTCGGCGGCCTGATGCGCAAGCGCGGCGGCGGCGGCGACGCCAACGCCCCGGCCGCCGGCGGCGCGCCGGCGACGCCCGGGCGCGCGACGATCATGACGACGACCACCGAGACGTTGCAGATCACGCCCAGCGCCACCGACGCCGACGTCGCGCTGCCGTCCGGCCTCAAGCTCAAGCAGTAGTCACACGGCTCGTCACCCGACGTCTCCGTGCGCGGGCCGGCCAGCCGGCACGCGCCGGAGTCGAACCGGGCTAGAATCGCGCCATCGGACCGGCCCGAGCCGGCTCGTGCGATTCACGCCGTGCTCGACTGGCTGTCCCAACTCCTCCTCGGCGTTCGCTGGGTCGTCTTCGACCAGGGGGAACTGCGCTTCGCCGCCCCGGCGGGAGCGTGGTTCGCGGCCCTGGCCGGCCTCGGCGCCATCGCCGTGGCCACGATCGCCTATCAGCGGGCGCCGCGCCGGCTGACGGCGCGCGACCGCGTGGTGCTCACGACCCTGCGCGCCGCCCTGATCGGCCTGCTGCTGGTGTGCCTGTTCCGGCCGATGCTGGTGCTGCGCGCCGCCGTGCCGCACCAGAACGTGATCGGCGTGCTGCTCGACGACTCGCGCAGCATGCGGATCGCCGACGTGGACGGCCAGCCGCGCAGCAACTACGTGCATCGAGGAGTTCGGGGCCGCCGATCGCGGGCTGCGGCGCGCGCTCGGCGAGCGCTTCACCGTCCGCACCCTGCGCTTCTCGAGCGGCCTGGCCGCCGCGCCGACCGGCGAGGACCTCAACTTCACCGGCACCAACACCCGGCTCGCGGCGGCGCTCGACCAGGCGCGCCAGCAGCTGGCCGGGGTGCCGCTGGCCGGCCTGGTCGTGGTCAGCGACGGCGCCGACACCAGCGGCAGCGCCCTCGAGCCGTCGCTGCTGGCCCTCAAGGCCTCGGGGGTGCCGGTCTTCGCGATCGGCGTCGGCAGCGAGACCGCCGAGCGCGACCTCCAGGTCGGCCGGGTCACCGCGCCGCGCATCGTGCTGGCCGGCACGACGCTGCTCCTCGACGCGGTGGTGACCGGCCACGGCTACGCCGGCCAGTCGCTCACCCTCGACGTGCTCGACAGCGGCGCCATCGTCGGCAGCCAGACGTTCACCGTCGCCGCCGACGGCCAGCCGACCACCGTCCGGGTGCGCTTCACGGCCTCCGATCCGGGACCGCGTGTCTTCAGCTTCCGCGTGCCGCCGCAGCCGGGTGAGCTGCTGCCCGAGAACAACAGCCGCGACGTGCTGGTCGACGTCCGCGATCGGCGGGAGAAGATCCTCTACTTCGAGGGCGAGCCGCGCTTCGAGATGAAGTTCCTGCGCCGCGCCCTGACCGACGACAAGCAGCTGCAGCTGGTCGTGCTGCAGCGCACCGCCGACAACAAGTACCTGCGGCTCGAGGTCGACGACCCCGAGGAGCTGGTCGGCGGCTTCCCCAAGACCCGCGACGAGCTGTTCCAGTACCGCGGCGTGGTGCTCGGCTCGATCGAAGCCGCGGCGTTCACCGGCGACCAGCTCGCCATGCTCAGCGAGTTCGTCGACAAGCGCGGCGGCGGCCTGCTGATGCTGGGCGGGCCGCGCGCCTTCAGCGAGGGCGGCTACGCCGGCACCGCGCTCGGCGACACGCTGCCGGTGACGCTCGAGCGCATGACGCCGCCGGCCGAACCGGTGGTCACGCGCCTGGCGGTGCGGCCGACCCGGGCCGGCACCGGCCACGCCGTGTCGCAGATCGCCGCCACCGATCAGGCGTCGGCGACGCGCTGGACCGAGCTGCCCGAGCTGACGACGGTGAATGCCGTCGACACGGTCAAGGCCGGCGCGACGACGCTGCTCAGCGCCGCCAGCGACGGCTCGCGGCGCGAGCGGCCGGTGCTCGCCTTCCAGCGCTTCGGCCGCGGCAAGTCGGCGGCCTTCACGCCGCAGGACTCGTGGCTGTGGCAGATGCACGCCTCGATCAGCGTCGAGGACCAGACGCACGAGACCTTCACCCGGCAGCTGCTGCGCTGGCTGGTCGACGGCGTCCCCGATCCGGTCGAGCTGTCGACCTCGGTCGATCGCGCCGAGCCCGGCGAGCCCATCACCCTCACCGCCGAGGTCTCGGACCAGTCGTTCGTCGCCGTCAACGACGCCCAGGTCACGGCGACCGTCGCCGGCCCCGACGGCGCGACCTCGACCGTGCCGCTGACCTGGAACGGCCAGCGCGACGGCGCCTACACCGGCACGCTGACCACCAGCGCGGCCGGGTGGTACGAGGCCCGCGTCGAGGCGATGCGCGGCGGCACCTCGCTCGGCGCCTCCACCGTGCACGTCAACGCCGGCCCGGGCGACGCCGAGTACGCCGAGACCACGCTGCAGATGGCGGCGCTGCGCCGGCTGGCCGAGGACACCGGCGGCAAGGCCTACACCCCGGCCACGGCCAGCGCGCTCCTCGAGGACGTCAAGTACACCGGCCGCGGCATCACGGCGGTGGAAGAACGCGAGCTGTGGAACGCGCCGCTGATGCTGCTGTTGCTGCTCGGCCTCCTCAGCGCGGAATGGGGGTACCGGCGTGCGGTCGGGCTCTCCTGACGGATCCGCGTGCTCGCCGTGGCGGCCGTGGTCGTCGCCGCGCTCGGCGCCGGCGCGCTGGCGGCGCAGCGGTCGCCCTTCGCCGGCGAACGTGAGCGGCGGCGAGCCGCGCCGATGTCCTACGACGAGGCGCGCGTCGAGTACGACGGGCGCTTCGCGTTCGTGCGGCTGCGCTACGAACTGGGCGGCGGACGCGGCGGGTTCAGCGGCTTCCGCCGCGAGCCGCCGTGGGCGCACGACTACCCGCGCGCCGATCGCCACCTGATGAAGATCCTGAGCGAGATCACGCTGCTCCGGCCCCATCTCGACGACAGCAACATCTTCACGCTCGACGACCCGGAGCTGCACCGCTATCCGGTGGCCTACATGTCGGAGCCGGGCTTCTGGACGCTGACCGAGGCCGAGGCCGAGGGCCTGCGCAGCTACCTGGCCAAGGGCGGGTTCCTGATCTTCGACGACTTCCGCCAGGAGCACTGGTACAACTTCGAAGCCCAGCTGAAGAAGGTGCTGCCGACGCAGCGCCTGGTGCCGCTCGACGGCTCGCATCCGGTGTTCCACGCCTTCTTCGAGATCGACCCGACCCACTTCATCTCGCCTTACGGCGGCCTGACCCCGACCTTCCACGGCATCTTCGAGGACAACGACCCGACCAAGCGCCTGCAGGTCGTCGCCAACTACAACAACGACCTGGGCGAGTACCTGGGAGTTCTCGGACACGGGCTGGGTGCCAATCGACCTGTCGAACGAGGCCTACAAGTTCGGCGTGAACTACATCGTGTACGGTATGACGCACTAGATCGGGGCTCGGGGCTCGGGGCCCGGGGCTAAGACCGGCCAGGGGAGGACTCGTGGAAGCAGCCAACATGCAGGTGGATCTGAGCGCACCCGACGACATCGCGCTCGCCGACCGGATGAACCAGGGACAGACCCGCATCCGCCAGGAGCTGAAGAAGCTCATCGTCGGCCAGGACGACGTGCTGACGCAGGTGCTGCTCACCCTCTTCGTCGGCGGCAACAGCCTGATCGTCGGCGTGCCCGGGCTGGCCAAGACGCTGCTCATCCACACGATGGCGCGGGTGGTCGACCTCAAGTTCAACCGCATCCAGTTCACGCCCGACCTGATGCCGTCGGACATCACCGGCACCGACATCATCCAGGAGGACACCACCACCGGGCGCCGCCAGATGACCTTCGCGCCGGGGCCGATCTTCACCAACATCCTGCTCGCCGACGAGATCAACCGCACGCCGCCCAAGACCCAGTCGGCGCTGCTCGAGGCGATGCAGGAGCACCGGGTCACCATCCAGGGGCGCACCTACACGCTCGAGGAGCCGTTCTACGTCTTCGCGACCCAGAACCCGATCGAGCTCGAGGGCACCTATCCGCTGCCCGAGGCCCAGCTCGACCGCTTCATGTTCCACATCGTCATCGAGCACCCGCCCGAGGACGAGGAGTTCGAGGTCGTGCGCACGACCACCGCCGATCCTCGAGCCGCAGTTCGAGCGCACCGTCACCGGCGAGGACCTCATCGCCTTCAAGCGGCTGGTGCGGCGCGTGCCGGTGGCCGAGCCGGTGATGCGCTACGCGCTGTCGCTGGTGCGGGCGAGCCGGCCCAAGTCGTCCACGGCGCCCGACGCCGTGCGCAAGTGGGTGTCGTTCGGCGCCTCGGTGCGCGCGGCGCAGTACCTGGTGCTGGGCGCGCAAGGCGCGGGCGCTGACCAGCGGCCGCTACCACGTGACCTTCGACGACATCCGCGCGCTGGCCCACCCGGTGATGCGCCACCGCGTGCTCATCAACTTCCACGCCCAGTCGGAGGGCATGACCACCGACGCGATCGTCGACAAGCTGCTCGAGTCGGTGCCGGCGCCGCGCTCCGGGATGTGATGCAGCTCGGCGGCGCAATTCCCGGCGCGCAGTTCGTCGACCCGGCGGTCCTGGCGCGCATCGGGAACCTGGAGCTGGTCGCCCGATCGGTGGTCGACGGCGTGATCAACGGCCTGCACCGCTCGCCGTTCTTCGGCAGCTCGGTCGATTTCGCCGAACACCGCGGCTACGTCGCCGGCGACGACATCCGCCGCGTCGACTGGCGGGTCTACGCCCGCACCGACAAGTACTTCGTCAAGGAGTTCGAGGCCGACTCGAACGCCAACTTCGTGGTGCTGCTCGACGTCTCGTCGTCGATGGCGTTCGGCGAGCGCATCACCAAGCTCGACTACGCCAAGACGCTGGGCGCGTGCCTCACCTACCTGGTGCACAAGCAACGCGACCGCGTCGGGCTGGTCACCTTCGACAGCGACGTCGTCGATCACGTGCCGCCCTCGGCCAAGCACCTCGACGTGGTGCTGCACACGCTCGACCGGGCCAAGGCGACCCGGCCCGGGCCAGCTGTCGGGGCCGCTGCGACGGCTGGCCGAGCACTTCGGCCGGCGCGGCGTCGTCGTCCTGCTCTCGGACCTCTACGACGAACCCGAGGCGATCTTCGAGGCGCTGGCGCCGATCCGCTTCCGCGGCAGCGACGTCGTGGTCTTCCACGTGCTCGACCCGGCCGAGCTCGAGTTCCCGTTCACCGATCCGTCGGCATTCGAGGACCTCGAGAGCGGCGAGCAGCTGCCGGTCGTGCCCGAGTCGTTCCGCGACAAGTACCGGGCACTGGTCCAGGCCCACGTCGCCGAGCTGACCGCCAAGGCCGCCGAGCGCGGCGTCGACTACCGGATGCTCGACACCTCGAAGCCGCTCGACTTCGCGCTCTACGACTACCTGTCGTTCCGCGAGCGCTCGATCCGGATCCGGTAGCCGTCGATGGCCTTCCTGCTTCCGTTCTTCCTGGCGGGACTGGCGGCGTTGGCCGTGCCGGTGGCCATCCACCTGATCCAGCGTGAGAAGAAGCAGATCATCGCCTTCCCGTCGCTGATGTTCGTGCGCCGCGTGCCCTACGAGTCGGTGCGGCGCCGCAAGATCCGGCACTGGGCGCTGCTGGCGATGCGCCTGGCGGCGCTGGCGCTGATCGTCGCCGCCTTCGCCCGGCCGTTCGTCCGCGGCTCGGTGTCGGCCATCAGCGGCGGCGCCCGCGAAGTGATCGTGCTGCTCGACCGCTCCTACAGCATGGGCTACGGCGACCGCTGGACCCGGGCCCAGGCGGCGGCCCGCCAGGTGATCGACGGACTGGGCGCGGCCGATCGCGCCAGCCTGGTGCTGTTCGGCACCGGGGCCGAGGTGGTGCTGCAGTCGATCGACGACCGGGCGCGGCTCACGGCGGCCATCGCCGCGGCGGCGCCGGGCGCCGAGGCGACGCGCTACGCGCCGGCGTTGAAGGTGGCCGGCACGATCGCCGTCGAGTCGACGCGGCCGCGCAAGGAGGTCGTGCTCATCACCGACTTCCAGAAGAACGGCTGGGCGGCCACCGACGACCAGCGGCTGCCGGCCGGCACGACCTTCTCGCCGGTGTCGGTCGGCGACGTCGAGACCACGAATCTCGCGGTGGCGCCGGTGGCCGTCCGCCGCGCCCGCTTCGAGGGCCAGGAACGGGTCGACGGTGACCGGCGGGGTCACCAACCGCGGCACCACCGCGGCCACCGGGGTGACCCTGGCGCTGGAGATCGACGGCCGCGCCGTCGAGACGGCGCGCGTCGACGTCGCGCCGCAGGCCGCCGCCTCGCACGTGTTCGCGCCGGTCACGATCACGCCGGCCGGCCTGCGCGCCGTGGTCCGCGTCGCCGACGACGCGCTGGCCGCCGACAACGCCTTCCACTTCGTGCTGCGCGAGACCCGGCCGATCGACGTGCTGCTGGCCGGCCCGAGCGGCCGCGCCGCCGATGACACCTACCTCCGGCGCGCCCTGGCCATCGGCGACGCGCCGCGCTTCGAGGTCACCGCCGCCGCCCTCGACGCCGTCACCGACGACGCCATCGCCCGGGCCCACGTCGTCATCGTCAACGACGCGCCGCTCGGCGACGCGGTGATCGCCCGGCTGGTCCGCTTCGCCGAAGCGCGGCGGCGGCGTGCTGGTCGTGGCCGGCAGCCGGGCCTCGTGGCCGCAGGGCGCGGCGATGCCGGGCACGCTGGCCGATCCGGTCGACCGCTCGCGCGCGGCCGGCCGGTTGAGCGGCGTCGAGTACGGCCACGCGATCTTCGCGCCGTTCCGCGCCCCGCGCAGCGGCGACTTCTCGAGCGTGCGGGTCTACGGCTACCGGCGGCTGACGCCGGCCGCCGACGCGCGCGTGCTGGCGCGCTTCGACGACGGCCAGCCGGCGCTGGTCGAGCGTCCGATCGGCCGCGGGCGCCTGCTGGTGTGGACGTCGGGCTTCGATCTCGCGTGGAACGACCTGGCGCTGAAGCCGGTCTTCCTGCCCTTCGTCCACCAGACGGTCCGCACGCTGGCGACCTTCCAGGACCGCCCGACGTCGCTCACGGTGGGTCAGGTGGCGGCGCTCGACCGCCGCCCCGAGGGCGGCGCGACCCGTGTTGCGCGTGGAGCCGTCGGGACGGCGGATGCCGCTCGATCCCGGCCCGCGGCGACGCGCTCGAGGTGACGGCGCCCGGCTTCTACGAGGTGCGGCTCGAGGGCCAGGGCCAGGCCGCCGAGGCGGTCGTCGCGGCCAACGTCGACCTGTCGGAGTCTGATCTCGCCGGGGTCGATCCGGCCGAAATCGCCACCGTGGTCGCCGGCAGCGGCGCGGCGCAGGCGGCCGCGGCCAGCGGCGCCGAACCGCCCCGGGACGAGGTGACCGAGCAGTCGCAACGGCTGTGGTGGTACCTCCTGCTTGCAGGTATGCTGCTTTTGATCGCCGAATCGCTGGTCGCGAGCCGGATGTCGAAGGCCGCGACGTAGACCGAGATCGGGGCGCGGCGCGCGCGCCGCACGAGGAGGGTCGATGCTCCGCGAGCGACATGAGTCCACGGGCGACGTGGCGGGCGTGATCCGCGACGTGCGCACGCGCTGGCGCCGGAAGCTCCTGGTGCGCGGCGGCCCTGCAGGTGCTGGTGGCCAGCGCCGTCCTGCTCATCGCCGCCGGGTTCGCCCTCGAGTCGCTGCGCTTCACGCCGACCGCCATCCTCGACCTTCCGCATCGGCACCATCGCCGCCATCCTCGGCCTGGCCGCGTGGGCGTTCGGCCGGCCGCTGCTGCGCCAGGTGAGCGACGAGCAGGTGGCGTTGTACCTGGAAGAGCACGAGCCGTCGCTGAACACGCTGCTGCTCAGCGCGATGAGCGCCGAGCGCAACGGCAACCCGCAGGAGCACTCGCCGGCGCTGGTGCGCAAGCTGGTCGAAGAGGCGATGGTCCGCTGCCAGGCCATCGACGACGGGCGCGGCATCGAGCAACCGCTGGTCAAGCGCTACGGGCTGATGGCGGCCGGCGCCTTCGTGTTGGCCGCTGGCCGTGTTCACCCTCGGCCCGGGCTACCTGCGCCACGGGCCTGTCGGCGATGTTCTCGTGGGAGAGCGTCGAGGCCGCGGCGCCGTACCGCATCGCCCTCACGCCCGGGAGCGGCACGGTGCCGCGCGGCTCCGATCAGCTGTTCAAGGCGACGCTGAGCGGCTTCAGCGCCGACGACGCCGTGCTGCTCGTGCGCAAGGGCGACGCGACGTCGTTCGAGCGGGTGCCGATGCTCAAGGGCGACGACGGCAGCTTCGAGGGCATGGTCTTCGACCTCGACGCCAAGCTCGAGTTCCTGGCCGAGGCCGCCGGCGTGCGTTCGGGCACCTTCACGCTCGACGTCATCGACCTGCCCTACGCCCAGCGCATCGACCTCGAGTACCACTTCCCCGCCTACACCGGCCTCGAACCGCGGGTGGTCGAGGACGCCGGCGACATCGCCGTGCTGACCGGCACCGAAGTGCGCGTCACGGTCACGCCGACGATGCCGACCACGGCCGGCCAGCTGACGCTGCACGAGAGCGCCAACGTGCCGCTCGCGGCCGGCGCCGAGGGCAAGCTCACCGGGTCGTTCGTCGCCGACAAGGACGGCTTCTACCGCGTCGGCCTGCAGGGCCCCGACGGGACGATGATCACCGCCTCGCCGCAGTACGTGATCGACGTGCTCACCGACATGGCGCCGACGGTGGCGATCGCCAAGCCCGGGCGCGACAGCAACGCCACGCCGGTCGAGGAGTTCTTCGTCGAGGCGCGCGCCGACGACGACTTCGGCGTCAAGAACCTCGAGCTCGTCTACTCGGTGAACGGCGCGGCCGAGAAGGTCGTGCCGCTCTACCGCGGCGCCAAGCGGCTCGAGGAAGTGACCGCCGGCCACACCTTCTACATGGAGGAGCTGGGCGTGCAGGCCGGCGACGCCGTGGCCTACTACGCGCGCGCCGCCGACAACGACGCCGGCGGCGGCAAGCAGGCGACCAGCGACATGTACTTCCTGCGCATCCGGCCGTTCGGCAAGGACTTCAAGCCGGCGACCTCGATGGCGGGCGGTGGCGGCGGCGGCGGAGGCGGCGGCGGCCGAAGTCGGCGCGCTGTCGGAGGCGCAGCGGCAGATCATCGCCGCCACCTTCAACACCGTGCGCGAGAAGCGGACGATGTCGGCCGACAAGCTGCGCGAGAGCACGGTGGTGCTGACGCTGTCGCAGGGCCGCCTGCGCGAGCAGGTCGAGGGCCTGGTCAGCCGCATGAACTCGCGGCTGGTCGCCCCCGATCCGAGCTTCCAGAAGATCGCCGAGGTGCTGCCGCTGGCCGTGGCCGAGATGAAGGCGGCCGAGGCCAAGCTCCAGGCGCGCAGTCCCGACGGCGCGCTGCCGCCCGAGCAGAAGGCGCTCCAGTACCTGCAGCAGGCCGAGGAGGAGTACGAGACGCAGGTCCAGACCCGCAACCAGAGCGGCGGGGGCGGCGGCGGGCAGCAGGCCGGGTCGATCGCCGAGGATCTGGCCGACTTGTTCGAGCTCGAGATGGACAAGATGGCCAACCAGTACGAGACCAGCTCGCGGGCCGCAGTCGAGCCAGGCCGAGCAGCGCATCGACGCGCTGGCCGAGAAGCTCAAGGAGCTGGCCCGGCGTCAGCAGCAGGAGCTCGAGCGGCAGCGCCGGCGGGCCGCCGGCCAGGCGGCGTCGGGCGGCGGCGACCAGCAGCGCGCGCTCGCCGAAGCAGGCCGAGGAAGCGGCGCGGCAGCTCGAACGGCTGTCGCGCGAGCAGAATCGTCCCGATCTGGCCAACGCCGCCCGGCAGATGCAGCAGGCCGCGGATGCGATGCGGCGCGCCGCCGCCAGCAACGACCCGAGCGCCGCCGGTCAGGCCTCGGCGGCGGCCGAGCGCCTGCAGCAGGCGCAGCGCCAGCTCCAGGGCGCCCAGGCCGCCCGCTCCGAGCGCGACGTCCAGGACGCCGTGCGTCAGGCCGAGGAGATCGCGCGCGAGCACGCCGACGTCGCCAGCGACGCCGAGAAGCTCGAAGACGCCGGGGCCGATCGGCTGCAGCGGGCGCAGATGAACGCGCAGCGGCGCGAGGGGCTGTCGGGCAAGCTCGGCCAGCTCGAACAGCAGCTCGATCGCCTGTCCAACGAGATGGCCCGCGGCCGAGAAGGACGCGGCGCGCCGCCTGCAGGAAGCCGCCGGCGGCATCCGCGACGACAAGACCAAGGAGAAGCTGCGCTACTCGCGTCAGTTCCTCGGCCGCGACGCCGACCCCGGCGCCGGCAAGGAGATGGACGCCGACATCGGATCGGATCTGATGGACCTGCGGCGCAAGCTGGCCGAGGCGAGCTCGGCGGTCGGCAAGGGCGGCGGCGCGACCGGCGACAAGGCCGAGGACACGCTGGCCCGGGCCCGCGATCTGGTGCGCGGCGTCGATTCGCTCGGCCGGCGCATGCAGGAGCGCGCCACCGGCCAGGACGGACAGAACGGCCGGCAACCAGCAGGGACAGCAGGCCAGCGCCAGACAGGGCCAGCAGGGCAGCGCGGGCAACCGGGCCAGCAGGGGCAACAGCGGGGCCAGCAGGGTCAGGCCGGCCAGCAAGGGCAGCAAGGTCAGCAGGGCCAAGCCGGCCAGCAGGGCCAGTCGGGCCAGCAGGGCAGCAGGGCCAGCAAGGCCAAAGCGGCCAGGTCCGGGCAGGCCGGGCAGGCCGGCGCCGACGGCCAGCAGGGCGGCGGCGGCAACGGCGACACCTTCGGCGGCTGGGACGACGACGGCGGCTGGGGGAACGCGCGACCCGGCAACTTCACCGACGACGACGTCCGCCAGTTCCGCGGCGAGGCGCGGCGCTACGGGCAGGACCTCGAAGGCCTGCGGCGGGCGCTGCGGGCCGAGGGCGTCGATACCCGCGACCTCGACGAGATCCTGCGCCGGCTCAAGGCCCTCGACGACGACCGCGTCTATCGCGATGTCCAGGAGCTGGCGCGGCTGCAGGCGGCGGTCAGCGACGGGCTGCGGCGCTTCGAGTTCGGCCTGCGCCGACAGCTCGACGGCGAATCGCGCGACGTCCTGCTCTCGGGCAGCGACGACGTGCCGGCCGAGTTCAAGAGCCTGGTCGAGGAGTACTACCGCAGCCTGGCCCGCCAGAAAGGCCAGCCCCGGTGACGAGCTGGGCCGCGGCGGCGCACCGCGCTCGCCGCGGTGGCGATCCTGCTGCTCGGCGCGGCCGCCTCGGCGCAGTGGGGCGGCGGCTGGGGACGCATGCGGCGCGTGCCGCCGCGCTTCCCGACCGAGCGACGCCAGCTTCGACGGCGGGTTCAACTTCTGCCGGGTGATGTACTCGAGCCAGTGGCGCGAGGCCGGCGGCCAGGGCTGGTCGACCGACTACCCCGACGCCGACATCAACTTCTCGATCCGCTTCGCCGAGCTGACCAAGACCCGGGTCAGCAAGCAGCCGAGCGGCGTGCCCAACCACTGGGTGGTGCGGCTCACCGATCCGTGGCTCTACCGCTGCCCCTTCGTGCTCGGCTCCGACGTCGGCACGATGACGCTGCGCGACGACGAAGTCGAGGCGTTGCGCGGCTACCTGCTCAAGGGCGGCTTCCTGTGGGCCGACGACTTCTGGGGCTCGCGCGCCTGGGACGTCTTCGAGACCGAGATGGCGCGGGTGCTGCCGCCGGGGCAGTACCCGCTCAAGGACGTCGGCCCCGAGCATCCGATCTACCGCACGATGTTCCCGATGGCCGATCTCCCGCAGATCCCGTCGATCCAGTTCTGGCGCGGCAGCGGCGGCGAGTCGTCGGAGCGCGGCAGCGACAGCGCCGTGCCGCACCTGCGCGGCATCTTCAACGCCAAGGGCGAGTTGATGGTGCTGGCCACGCACAACACCGACATCTCCGACGCCTGGGAGCGCGAGGGCGAGGACCCCGAGTCCTTCTACACCTACTCGCCCAACGGCTACGCGACGGCGATGAACATCATGCTGTACGCGATGAGCCACTAGCGCGTCGCGACGCGGCGCGAGCTCATCGCTCGATTCGGGGCTCGGGGCTCGGGCAGCCCCAGAGCACGCCACCGCTACACTGAAATCGCGTGCCGGCCTCATCCCTCCACGACATCCTCGTCGTCGCCGCCACTGAACATGAACTGGCGCCGGCTGAGGGCTGGCGGACCCTGGTCTGCGGCGTCGGGCCGGTGGACGCGGCGGCAGCCACCGCCGCGGCGATCGCCATCGCGCGGCCACGGGCGATCGTGCACGTCGGCATCGCTGGAGCGCGCCGGGCCACGGCACTCCTTCCCCCAGCGGTCGTGGTCGGGACCGAGGCGATCTACTGCGACCTCGGCGTGCCCGAGCGGTTCGCTCCAGGGCGACTCACGCCGCCGGCGGCGCTCGTCGCCGCCGCCTGCGCGGCCGTGCCGTCGGCAGTGCGTCAGGCGATCGGCACCAGCGGACGGGTCGGCCACGCGAGCGACTGCGCGGTCGAGGCGATGGAGGGCTTCGCCGTGCTGCGCGCCGCCGCCCTGGCCGGCGTGCCCGCCATCGAGGTGCGCGTGATCTCGAACGTCGTCGAGGACAGCGATCGCGGATTGTGGAAGTTCGACGAGGCCTTCGCGACGGTGCAGGCAATCACGCCGGCGCTGGTCAGGGAGATCGCCCGATGCGTGAGCTGACCTTCGGCTTCTCGCCCTGCCCCAACGACACCTTCGCCTTCCACGCGCTGGTGCACGGGCTGATCGAGGCGCCGTTCACGGTGCGGCCGGTGCTGCTCGACATCGAAGAGCTGAACCGCCGCGCCCACGACGGCGCGTTCGATCTCACCAAGCTGAGCGTCGGCGCCTTCGCCGGCGTCGGGGCGCGCTACCGGCTGCTGCGCAGCGGCGCGGCGCTCGGGCACGGCGTCGGGCCGCTGGTGGTCGCGCGTGAACGTCGGCCACTCGACCAGGCGGTGCGCGGGCGCGTGGCCATTCCCGGGCGCGAGACCACGGCGTTCCGGCTGTTGCGGATGGCAGCGCCGGCGCTCGGCGAGGTGGTGGAGCTGCGCTACGACCGGATCCTCGGCGCCGTCGAGCGCGGCGAGGTCGACGCCGGCCTGGTGATCCACGAGAGCCGCTTCACGTATGCCGACCACGGCCTGGCCAAGGTGGCCGACCTCGGCGAATGGTGGGAGGGCGAGACCGGGCTGCCGGTGCCGCTGGCCGGCATCTGCGCCCGCGCCGACCTCGATCCGGCCGTGGCCGCCGCGGCCGAGCGGGCCATCCGCGACTCGGTCGCCTACGCCTTCGCCCATCCGGAGGCCAGCCGCACCTATGTGCGCGCCCACTCGCAGGAGATGTCCGACGCGGTGTGCGACGCGCACATCCGGCTCTACGTCAATGCCCACAGCGTGGATCTGGGCGACGAGGGAATGGCGGCGATCGCGCGCCTGACGGGGTCGACGCCGTCGCCGGCGTCGTCGGTCACGGCAGGCGCCTGAGGCCGACCAGCGTCCAGCGGCCGGCGGCGCGTCGGAAGTGCGCCGTCACCGGCGTCGCCCAGGCCGGGTGGTCGGGATGCCGTGCGGCGATGGCCGCCTCGATGTAGTCGCCATCACGGGCGGCAGTGACGAGCGCGGCCGGCGCAGTGGCGGTCATCGTCGTCGTCTCGGCGGCAGCGCCGACCGCGGTCGGGGTTCCGGTGGCGTTGTCGAACCGCGACCATTGCACCGTGTAGCCCTGCGCCGGCGTGGCCATGCCGGCCCGTTCGGCGGCGTTGGCGAAGGTGAGCGTGCCGGTGTCGCCGAGCGCGACGTCGATCACCGGGTTGACGGCGGTCAGCCACTGCCGCAGCACTTTCTCGCGGCGTTTCATCAGCACGTCGGTCATGTAGTTGGTGGCCCGCGGATCGCTGTAGCGCGCCTTCTCGACGACGGCGCGGATCGCCGCGGCGTCGAAGGTGGCGACGATCCCGGCCGCCCAGAACGCATCGTCGGGGCGCATGTTGTCGAACGCCGGGTTCGGGTACTCAGCCTTCCAGCTGACCGGGTCGAACGCGGTGGCCTCGAGCCGGCCGACGGCGGGCGGCGTGTCGTCGGGATAGTCGATGTGCATCCACGGTCTCGTGTAGAGCCCGAGCGTGAAGAGCGTCAGGAAGCCCGGCTTCGCCTCGAAGATGTACTCGTTGCCCGCACGATGGCGCTGCGCGTAGACGGTGCCGCTGCCGAGTATCGACCCGAAGTCGAACATGTAGTGCTTGACCCAGCCCTTGCCGCCGGTCGTCTCGAGCATGTCGAGGCTGTTCACCCCGCGCGAGTCGTCGTGGTTGAGCCAGGCGGCGAAGACCCGCGCGCCGCGCAGCTCGCGCCGATGCTCGTGCCGCACGATGTCGTTGGGATCGTCGGGACGGGTGCCGTAGTAGCGGAAGTTGCCGAGCGGCTTGCCGCTGGCGAAGCGGCTGGCCAGCACCCGGTAGTTCCCGTTGGGCAGCCGGGCCCCGCGCGACAGCACGTTGTCGACATCGCGCCGCGACAGCGGGCGCCGCCGGCCAAGACGCGGGTCGAACACCGTGGCCCGTTCCGAGAGCACCAGCTGCTTCGGATCCAGCTCCGCCAGGTAGACCTCGACGACGTGATAGCCGAAGGCGTGGTAGAAGGCGGTGCCGATGACCTCGGCGCCGCTGGCCATCTCGGGGTTGGACGGCGGATCGAACTCGATCTGATAGAGCTCGCCCTGCGGAGTGCTCATCCGGAAGCCGGGCTGGACGCCGCTGCTCTTGCCGGCAGCCACCACCCAGCCGTCGAGCGAGATCGCGGTCAGCCGATCGGGCCCGCGCACCAGGTCGGCGGTCGTCGCGCCCCGCCCGGCGCGATTCTGGAACCAGCTCGAGTCGGGCACCTGGTCGACGGTGTTGACGTTCATCGCCCGCACGTCGCGCCGTTCCCCGGGGCTGGTCATCGTGTTGATCAGGAAGTCGTAGCTGTTGGAGTCCTCGATCTCGGCCACTCCCGAGGCGTCGAGGACCGTGTCGTCGTCGGCACGGAGCGGGTCGTCGGGGTAGTAGGTGGGCGTGGCGACGCGCGCCAGGCCGGTGCCGATCAGCACGGCGGCGGCGACCAGCGCCGGCACGGCGCGTAGACGGCTAGAACGTGCCACCGAGCACCATCCAGAAATGCGCGCCCTCGCGGCTGCCGAATGCGGAATCGATACGGAGAATCATGCCGTTGTCGGTGTTGAAGCGGAACCCGAAGCCGTAGTCCGACTCGAGCCCGTCGAAGTTGAGATCCTTACGGCTCATCGCCACCTTCCCGGTGTCGTAGAACAGGGCGGCGTCGAGACCCGACCACACCTCGAAGCGATACTCGCCCTGCAGCAGCATGGCGTGCGGCGCGCGGAAGCGGTAGGCGCGGAAGCCGCGCAGCGTCTCGTTGCCGCCGAGCGTCGGCATCAGATAGAACGGGATGGTCTGGCCGCTCAACGGGCTCGAGGTCGAGACGTAGGCGCGCGCGACGAAGACGCGGCGTTCCGACAGCACGCTCACGAACTGGCGCAGGTCGATGTCGAGGCGCTCGAAGGAGTAGCGCTGCAGGTCGCGGTCGGAGAAATGACTGAACTCGGCGCGGTACCAGCCACCGCGGCGGGCGTTGCGCGGCTGGCGATAGTCGACGTCGAGGGCGAGGTGGCCGCGCACGAAGTCGGTCTGCGTGTCGAGGCCGGGCGCCGTCGTGTCGTCGAACACCGAGCTGATCGACGGCAGCCCCGGATCTTTGCCGTCGCTGACCTGCGGGTGGATGTACTGCGCGCCGCCGATCAGCGACAGCGGACCGGCGACGCGGACGTCGGCGCGGGCGTCCACCGTCGGTCCGCGCAGGCGGAAGTCGGCGAACGCCGACCGGGACGAGTCGGGGCCGAGGCCGAAGAAGTCCTCGCGCGGATAGTCCCGGTAGCGCCCGGCGAAGTTGAGCAGCGTCCGCCCGCTGCTGGTCACCGGCACCTGCAGCCGCGCCTCGGTTTCCCAGTAGGCGGTCAGCGTCCCCCCGGCCCAGGCGTCGAAGCCGAAGTCACGGCCCAGGAACCGCCGGCTCCGGTAGCCCATGCCGAGCGCCGTGCCGCTGCCGGTGGTCAGGGTGCCGATTTTTGCGTAGACGCCGTCCCTGGTGATGAGCGGCACGCCGCCCCGCTCCACCGACTTCATCACGCGCTCGAGCGTGCCCGGATCCGGCGGGACGAGGTGCTGCTGCTTCTCCTCGCGCTCGGCGCGCAGCGCGTCGGCACGGGTTTCCTGCGCCAGGGCCGCCAAGGGTGAGGCGGTCCACAACAGAGCGGCCAGCAGAATCAGCCGGGCGGGGGGCATGGCTGCTAATCCTGCGACAATCGTTCGTGGCTGCGCAAGGCCCCGGACAGGACGCCGGGGTGACCGCCCACCGTCGACGTCGGCGCGGCGACAGGGGCGCCCTTCCAAAAGCTCAGCAGTGACACGGCGCTGCGGCACTGTACAATTGCCGCAACTCGTGCGAGCCTTCCTGATCCACGTTCGCGATCCTCAGTTTTACGCCATCCCACGGCAGGCGCGGGCGGCGAACGGCCGCCTGCAGGTCATGGGATTTCCACCGATCGGCATCATGTCCCTCTCCTCGGTGCTCAAGCGCGCCGGCCACGAGGTCACGATGTTCGATCAGGCCAATCCCGACACGCCGAACACGGTCATCGTCGACGAGCTGCGGCGGCAGAAGCCGGACCTCGTCGGCATGAGCTTCCTGTCGACCACGAGCTATCCCTACGCCAAGATCCTGGCGCGGCAGCTGCGCGCGGCCGATGCCCACGTCAAGCTGGCGTTCGGCGGGGTGTTCGCGACGCTGAACGCGCCACTGGTCAAGGCGCAGTGCCAGGAAGTCGACTTCGTGTGCCGGGGCGACGGCGAGCAGCTCATCGTCGACCTGCTCGAGCACCTGAACGATCCCGACACGGTGACTGGCGTCACCTGGCAGGAGAAGGACGGCACCCTCCGCAACAACCCGAACCGGACGCTGCCGCGCGATCTCGACCAGTGGCCCTTTCCCGACCGCGAGAGCCTGCCGCTCGACTTCGTCGAGTCGATGCCGCTCGATGTCCCGGCCGTGCTGTCGCTGGATCGCTTCACCACGATGCAGACGTCGCGCGGCTGTCCGTGGCCGTGCGTGTTCTGCGACATCCCGATCTTCAACGAGGGCAAGTGGCGGGCGCGGACTCCTGCCCACGTCATTGCCGAGTTCGAGCAGCTGCGGAAGGAAGGTTACGGCTCGGTCTACTTCGTGGATGACCACTTCCTGCTCCAGCCCAAGCGCATCGAGGCGATTTGCGACGGCCTCATCGCCGCCAAGAATCCGATTAAATACGGGCTCGAGGGCCGTGTCGATTCGGTGGCGCAGCACCTCTTTCCCAAGCTCGCGCAATCCGGGTGCCGCACGGTCATGTTCGGCATCGAGAGCGGCAGCCAGAAGATCCTCGACCGTCTCAAGAAGGATCAGACCCTCGAGCAGATCGAATCGGCGGTCACCAACGCCAAGGCCGCCGGCATCGAGATCGTCCACGGCTTCTTCGTCGTCGGTATTCCCGACGAGACCGAGGAGGACCTGCGGGCCACGTTCCGTTTTGCGTCGAAGATCCGCATCGACAGCTTCGGCTTCAACCGCCTGTGTGTCTATCGCGGTACGCCGCTGTGGCAGGAGTACGTCAAGCGCGGCCTCGTCAACGACGCTCTCGACTGGTACAAGTACCTTCAAGTGCACCTCGATCGATCCGAGCTGCCTGCCGGGCGAAGAAGTCCACCGCATCCGATCGGAGGAGATGCGGAAGCTCATCATCTACAAGTTCACGCGCTTCCCCATCCAGACCTTCCGGCTGCTGCGGCGGTTCCTGCGCTTCATGCCGCTGCGCGACGTGATCTACCTGATCGTGAAGCCCTTTCTCGGCAAGAAGGCAGGGGCGACCAACGCCGAAGTGCTCTCGCGCGCCGTCGAGCATGCCGACGCCAAGAGTGCCGCGGCCGACTTCACCACCCTTTCCGACGACGCCCTGGAGCTTGCCATCGCCGGATCGAAGGCCGAGCGGGCTCGGATCCAGGCGATGGCCGAAGCCGGCGACTGACGGCGCTGAGCCTCAGCGCTGAGGCGCCGCGGTCGCCGTCGGCGCCGCCGGCGCCTTCCCCTTCCAGAAACTCATCAGCGTCTTGTGCCTGGCGGCCGCGATGTCGGCGTTGCCGGCGGCCGCGTACGCCGTGGCCGCGCCCATCAGGCTTCGCGCCCGGTTCGGCATCCGCAGCAGGCACGCGTCGAACGCCGCCGCGGCCTCGGCCGGCTTACCGGCGCGTAACAGCACCTCGCCCAGCAGTTCGTGCGAGGGCTTGATCGGATCCGCCGCGCCGTTGGGCGGACGCATGGTCTCGTCGATCGTCACGGCCTCCTGCAGCAGCGCGATGGCCTGCTCCTTCTGCCCCTTGGCCTCGGCCACCAGCGCCGCCAGCTCGTTGTGCATGACGCGGACGCCTTTGCCGGCATCCGCACCACCGGCCGTCGCCGCGCGCCGGCCCGACACCGCCGAGGCCGCCGGCGCAGCGCCGTGATCGGCGTGTCCGCCACCGCTGTCGCCGCCACCCGTGGCACTCGCCAGCATCGCCACCATCTTCTCGGCCGTCGCCACGTCGCCGGTTTTGACGGCGCTCATCCCGTTGGCCAGGATGGTCTCGTGCGACGCATCGGCCGCCACGGCCTGCACCTTCCATTCTTCGGTCTCGATGACGTAGCGGGCGTTCATCAGCGTCCGGGCGCCAGACGCGCGTGGATTCGCCATCGCCCCCGGCACCGCCTCGAAGGCGCGGACGCGTTCACGGGCACCGGCGTAGTCGCCCAGCTGCAGGAAGCCGTACTGTCCCCAGTCGCTCGAATGCGCCATGTCGCCCGGCGTGTCGCCGGGCTGGAACAGATCCTTGGCGATGGTGAAGGCGCGGACGTTCTGGCTGGCCACCTCGTTCCACATCCCGTGCTGGATGAAGATGTGCGTCGGCATGTGGACCGCGTGCGACACCGACGGGACGATCTTCGCGTAGGCAAACGCGGCATCCAGTCCCAGCGGCGCATGCACCGGGTCGTCGAAGGCGTGGATGATGTAGTGCGTCGCACCCGGATGGTTGGGATTGCGCCGATAGACATCCATCGCCAGCGCCCCTGATTTCATCTGCAGGCGGAACGTGCTGTCGTCCAGAGCGACGGCGCCGCTCAGCAGCGACAGCGAATAGAACGTGATGACCTCGTCGTCGGCCGGGAACTGCGCATGCAGGCGCTCCATGGCCTTCATGTAGGCGACGCGGCGGGCGCGCCAGTCGGGGCCCTCCGCCCACAGGTCCTCCACGGCCTGCAGGAAGCCCTTCTCGCGAGCCGTCGGCGCCTTGGCCAGCCGGGCCGCGGTGTTGGCACCGAGCCTGGCCAGGACGGCACGCGGGTTCTTGTCGTCCTGGATCGGGTTGATCGGGTGGTTGTAACAGAGCGACTCGCCCCAGTAGGCCATGGCGAAGTCGGGCTGCAGCCGCTGTGCCTCCTTGAACTCGGCGATCGCCTGCTTCATGCCGAAGCTGTGCAGGATGGCCACGCCGCGCAGGAAGTGGCGTCTGCGCCTCGGGTGAGCCCGAGGTGGGGAACGACAGGTTGCCGACGTTCTCCAGCTGCGCAGCAGCTGGGGTGGTACACAGCATGACGCCGACCACGGCCGCGACCACTGCACGCATGGAGACCTCCCTCGGACGCCGCTGTCCGAACGGCCGGATTCTACCGCGCGTCCGGGCCGGCCGGCGCGCCGATTGCGACCCGGTCGCGGACCGCGATGGCGGGACGCCGGGGCGGTAAGATCATGACAATGGCGAAGAAAATCTGCGATTCCATCCTCGACACCATCGGCGACACGCCGATGGTGCGGCTCAACCGCATCCCCAAGGGCGTGGTCGCCGCCGAGGTCGTCGCCAAGATCGAGACGTTCAACCCCGGCAACTCGATCAAGGACCGCATGGCCGTGAAGATGATCGAGGACGCCGAGCGTGACGGACGGCTCAAGCCCGGCGGCACGATCATCGAGGGCACGTCGGGCAACACCGGCATGGGGCTGGCCATCGCCGCCGTGGTCAAGGGCTACCACTGCATCTTCACCACCACCGACAAGCAGTCGAAGGAGAAGGTCGACGCGCTGCGGGCGTTCGGCGCCGACGTCATCGTCTGCCCCACCGACGTCGAGCCCGAGGACCCGCGGTCGTACTACTCGGTGTCGTCCCGCCTCGAGCGCGACACGCCCAACGGCTGGAAGGCCAACCAGTACGACAACCCGTCGAACGCCCGGGCGCACTACGAGCAGACCGGGCCGGAGATCTGGGACCAGACCGGCGGACGGGTCGATCACCTGGTCGTCGGCGTCGGCACCGGCGGCACTATCTGCGGCGTCGGCAAGTTCCTCAAGGAGAAGAAGCCGGGCGTGAAGGTGTGGGGCATCGACACCTACGGGTCGGTGTTCAAGAAGTACAAGGAGACCGGCGTCTTCGACAAGAACGAGATCTACCCCTACGTCACCGAGGGCATCGGCGAGGACTTCCTGCCCCAGAACGTCGACTTCAGCGTCATCGACCACTTCGAGAAGGTCACCGACCGCGACGCGGCGATCATGACCAGCCGCATCGCCCGCGAGGAGGGGATCTTCGCCGGCAACTCGGCCGGCTCGGCGATGGCCGGGCTGCTGCAGCTGGCGCCGAACTTCAAGGCCGGCGAGCTGGTCGTGGTCATCTTCCACGACCACGGCACGCGCTATCTCGGCAAGATGTACAACCCCGACTGGATGCGCGAGAAGGGCTACGTCGATCGCACGGGCCTCACCGCCAAGGACATCGTGGCCGACCGGAAGAAGGCCCGCCTGGTCACCATCGAGCGCTCGGCGACGGTCGCCTCGGCCGCGCACATCATGACCGAGCACGCCTACTCGCAGATTCCGGTGGTGGCCGACGGGCGCCTGGTCGGATCGGTCAACGAGGGCAAGCTGTTCGACCAGATCGTGCGCAAGCCGGATCTGCTGAAGGGGCCGGTCGAGGACATCATGGAGCCGGCCCTGCCGTTCGCCGACATCTCCGCCGACGTCGAAGCCCTGGCCGGCATGATGACCCCGGAATCGCCGGCCGTGCTGGTGCGCGATTTCAAGAGCGACGAGACCTACATCATCACGCGCTGGGACGTGATCAAGGCGCTGAGCTGATGACGCCGTGGCTGGTCGTCGCGCTGCTGGCCGCCGCGGCGCCGGCGGCGATCGCGCAGCCGGCGGCGGATCTGCGGCTGGTCGAGGCGATCGGCTGGTACACCGGCACCCGCGGCCTGGTCGACGAGGCCAAGGCGCGCACGCTGATCGAGACCGCCGCCTTCGAGGGCAACGTGCTGGCGCGGATGTGGCTGGCCCGGATGTACTCGCGCGGCCGGATGGGCTATCCCAAGGACGAGGCCAAGGCGCACGCCATCGCCGACGTCCTCGTCGACGCGGTGCGGCGGCAGGCGACGGCGGGCACCGTCGAGGCGGTGTTCCTGATGGGCACCGCCTGCGACGAAGGGCTCGGCGTGCCCGAAGATCCGGCGGCGGCGTTCGAGTGGTTCAGCAAGGCCGCCGCCGCGGGCCACACGCTGGCCGAGCACAACCTGGGCAACGCCTACGCCACTGGACGCGGCGTCGCGGCCGACCCGGTCCAAGCCGTCGCGTGGTGGCTCAAGGCGGCCACCAAGGGCGACGCCGTGCCGCAGCTGCGGCTCGGCGAAGCGTATGAAGCCGGCCGCGGCGTGGCCAGGAGCCTCGACGAGGCGCGGCGCTGGTACGGCGACGCCGCACGGCGTGGCAACGCCGACGCCGCTGGCGCGCTCAAGCGCCTGGCTGGAGAGTAAGATCGGCCGATTGCGGGAGGCACACAGCCCATGGGCCTGATGGACTACATCAAGACACAGCTCATCGACATCATCGAGTGGACCGACGACTCGCGCGACACGATCAGCTGGCGGTTCCCCGACGACGACAAGGAGATCAAGAACGGCGCCCAGCTCATCGTCCGCGAATCGCAGACGGCGCAGTTCATCTACCTGGGCGAGTTCGGCGACACCTTCGGCCCCGGCAAGCACACGCTGACCACCGACAACATCCCGGTGCTGACCAGCCTCAGGAGCTGGAAGTACGGCTTCGAGTCGCCGTTCAAGGCCGACGTCTACTTCGTGAACACGCGGCTGTTCACCGGCAACAAGTGGGGCACGTCGAACCCGATCATGATGCGCGACCAGGACTTCGGCATCGTGCGGCTGCGCGCCTTCGGCACCTACGACTTCAAGGTGATGGAGGTGAAGCGCTTCCTGAAGGAGGTCGCCGGGTCCGACCACAACTTCCGCCTCGACGAGTTCGCCGACACGATGCGCTCGCGCATCGTCAGCGCCTTCAGCGACGCCATCGCCAGCGCCAAGGTGCCGGCGCTCGACATCGCCACGCGCTACCAGGAGGTCGGTGAAGCGCTGCTGCCGCTCATCAACCCGCAGATCGAAGCGAAGTACGGCATCACCATCCCGAGCTTCATCCTCGAGAACTGCTCGGTGCCGCCCGAGGTCGAGGCGGCGATCGACAAGCGCTCGAGCATGGGCGCCATCGGCAACCTCAACGACTACGTGAAGTACCAGATGGCGCAGGGCATGGCCCAGCCGGGCGCCGGCGGCGGCGTGGCCGGATCGGCGGCCGAGATCGCCATGGGCTTCGCGATGGCCAATCAGATGGCCAATCAACCGGGCGGGATCCTGGGCGGCGGGGCAGAGCCAGGCGGCGGCGCCGACGGCGCCGATGCCCGAGGTGCTGACGCCGGCCGACGTCGCCAGATCGCTCGGCGTCACCGAGGCCGACGTGCTGGCCACGCTCGAGAGCGGCGACCTCAAGGGCCGCAAGATCGGCTCGGCCTGGCGCGTTACCAAAGGCGCCCTCGACGAGTTCCTGAAGCACTAGTCCGTTGGCCGAGGTTCCGCCGCCGATTCCGGAGGTCCCGCCGCCGCCGCCGGAGGTCTCGGCACTCGCCAAGCACCACTGCCCGGCGTGCGGCGCCGAGGCGCGCTGGGACGCCGGCAAGCAGGCGCTGGTCTGCCCGTACTGCGGCACGGTCTCGCCGGCGGAGCTGGCCAGCGACGGCTCGATCGTCAAGGAACACGATCTGGCGCTGGCGCTGCGCGCGATTCCCGACAGCGCCCGCGGCTGGGAGCGCGATCGCACGCCGGTGCAGTGCCAGAGCTGCAAGGCGATCTCGCTGTTCGAGGCGACGCGCGTGGCCCAGCGCTGCGAGTTCTGCGGCTCGCCGGCGGTCGTGCCCTACACCGACACGCGCAACGTCATCTACCCGGAGAGCCTGCTGCCGTTCGCGGTCAGCGAGGCGCAGGTGCGCGAGTCGATGCGCCGCTGGTATGCCAGCCGGTGGTTCGCGCCGAACCGCCTCAAGAAGGCCGCGCTGACCGACCGGGTGGGCGGGGTCTACCTCCCCTACTGGACCTTCGACGCCCAGGTCGACGCGCGGTGGACGGCCGAAGCCGGGCACTACTACTACGAGGCGCGGGTCGTCACCCGCAACGGCCGGCGCGAGACCGTGCAGGAGCGCAAGGTGCGCTGGGTGCCGGCCGCCGGCGAGACGCGCATGGTCTTCGACGACGAGCTGGTCGCCGCCACCCAGGGCATCCACGCGTCGCTGCTGCGGCAGATCGAGCCATTTCCGACCGCGACGCTCAAGCCCTACGACCGCGGCTACGTCTCGGGCTGGGTGGTCGAGCAGTACCAGATCGATCTGGTCGGCGCCGCCGAACGGGCCCGCGCCGCCATGGATGACAAGGTGCGCGCCCAATGCGGCCGCGACGTCCCCGGCGACACCTATCGCAATCTCGAGGTCGACGCCACCTACAACGACCAGACCTTCAAGCACACCCTGCTGCCGGTCTGGCTGCTGCACTACGACTACGGCCGCCGGAGCTTCCAGGTGGTGGCCAACGGCGTGACCGGCGTGATCGCCGGCGAACAGCCCTACAGCTGGATCAAGATCTTCTTCGCGGTACTGGCGCTGATCATCCTGGCGATCGTGCTCATCAGCATCGCCGACTGAGGAGCAACGCGATAAACCCAACCACGAACCGGCGCCGGCTGAACCGCGTTAGACTTCGAGCACTGACAGGTGCCGCCGAACTATGCGGACCTGTCTAATGCTTGTTAGCCGGACCAGACAACATCGGATCATCGATGAGCACGAACTCTGAGTCGTCGAATCAGCGAGCTATCGAGCAGGCGATTGACAATTGGAATCGGGGCAACCTACCAGAGATACCTTCGGCTTTATGGCGCGGACGTGGTCCTGCATGGTTACGCAGGTGTTGAACCTGGCTTTGCCAATGTCCGACGGTTCTATGAGGACTGGTGGCAAGCGTTCCCAGGATCGCAACTCGTCCTCCAGGACATGGTCAGTGCGGGAGATAAGGTCGCTTGCCGGTTTGTGCTTGAGGGCACCCATGCTGGACCGTTTCAGGGAATTCCGTCATCGGGGAAAGCGGTCTCGGTTTCCGGCTTTACGATCTTGCGCTTTGTTGAAGGACAGTGCATCGAACGTTGGAGCTTGGTCGACTCCCTGACGCTTCTCACGCAGATCGGCGCGCTGGGTGCAGGCTGAACCTGGCCGAACGTTAGCCTGACAGAAAGGGTCGAATGGCAATCTCGCCGCGCGGTACCTTCGACTATGTGACGATCGTTCCGGCTCGCAGCACCGATGATTCATTCGACTGCGTCACTGAACATAGGGACTGTGTTCAGCCGGATGGGTCGATGTGGCTACATGCGCTGGGTGGCGATGACCGAGCGGCGCGCCTCGTCGGCCCGGCGCCGCGGCTGCGAGTGTCCCCCGGAGGCCTGACGCCTGATGCGGGCCCGCTTCGGCCGTGCGTTATGCGAAGCTGTTTCACTTTGACCGCGTCATCTCGGAAGAACGCTACGGTAGCTGCAGCATCTTTTCATGTCGACGCGGCACTGACGTCGAGGCTTCTGGAAGGCGACTATATCTATCTCGCACGCACCGCATGTGGTGGCCTGGGCTTGTCGGCCGTTCGCCAGGGCACTCTGATCTTTGCGGTTGGCGCGGTCACGGCCGTGCCGCTCGGGCGCTCCGTCACTGCCCAGATTCCGATGGACCTCGTCGAGCGCGCAGCTGCCGTGTTTCAAGAGCGCGACGCCACTTTCGAGTTTCCAGTGTTGCCTTTGGAGGTCGTCGCGAACAACTGCCGCACGGTCATGTTATCCGGCCTCGCGCAGGTCGGCGGGTACACGATATTCTTGCTTCGTTCGTTCCTGCGCGGCATTCCAGGTCAGGACGAGTGTGCTGCAGTGTGGCTTGGTGATCGGCTCGCAGATGCCGCCGCCCACGCTTCGGCGATGCTGCTTGACGCCCCGGATCCGCTCGAGACCGTTGAGTGGTAACGGTATCGACCGGCAGCCCAACATCCGCTTCAGGCGACGGCATGATCGATGAAATGACTATGAAGTTCGAACCGATGTCTGACGGGCGGATGACGCGACGCACCATTCTGAGCGGAGCGTTTGCGGGGGCCCTGTCGACGGTAACGGGCGTTCCTGCATTCAGCCAACAGATGCAGACCTATCGACCGCCCGGCGTCACTCCGAAGCCAAAGGGGCCTGCCGTCTTCCTCGATTACGACCAGGAGGAACTCGACGAACTCGTACACCCAGCCCCTATGGGCGCCCAATCAGGGCGAATTGGACAAGCGGAACACGCAGAAAAGCGCACAAGCGGTCGCTCGTCTCGGTCCGGCGCGTCGCATCGTGTACGGTCCCACTGAGGTCGAGAAACTCGACCTGTACATAACGAAGACCACCAACGCACCCATCCACGTCTTCATCCATGGCGGAGCCTGGCGAGCCGGTAGCGCGGCCTCAGCGGCGTATCAGTCCGAGATGTTCGTCGATGCGGGTGCACATTTCATCGCGCTCGACTTCAACAACGTCATCGAGACGAAGGGTGACCTGACGGTCATGGTCGACCAGGTGCGGCGGGCCGTGGCGTGGGTCTATCGCAATGCCGCGAGCTTCGGCGGTGACCGCAACCAGGTCTACCTGTCGGGACATTCATCGGGGGGCCATCTTGCGGCCGTCGCAGTGACCACAGACTGGCTGAAAACCCATGGGCTCCCGACCGACATCGTGAAGGGCGCGCTGCTCGCGAGTGGAATGTACGACCTGAACCCGGTCGGCCTGTCGGTGCGGAGCAGCTATGTCAACTTCACGGTACAAGTCATCGAGGCGTTGAGTCCGATGCGTCATATCGATGCGCTCGTTGCACCTCTGATCGTGGCTCATGGAACACTCGAGACGCCAGAATTCCAGCGCCAGAACCGAGAATTCGCCGCTGCGGTGACGGCAGCGAACAAGACGGCGCAACTCATCGTGTTGAACGGATACAACCATTTCGAGGTGGCGGAGAGCCTGGGCAATCTGTACGGCGTGCTTGGTCGTGCTGTGTTGCAGCAGATGAAACTGTCGTCTGCCTGACCTGTGTGATGACGCGCCGCCCTGACCGCTGCTGCAGCCGGGCCGTCAAACGCTAAGGCGGCGCCGAAGTGCGCGTGGGGTGTTCAGGGCGCAGCGGCAACGTGCTAACCGCGCAGCCGCGGCAGAGCTAAAGCTCTGCCCTACGCACTAAAGCTCTGCCCTACGTGTCATTAGTGTTCAAGTCGCGCAGCACCGCCTGGGGTCCCGACGCTTCCGCCGACATGCCGCCGGGGCCGGCCCTCAAACGACAGCGGGGGCGGGGTCCCGCGACGCGTATTCCGCGTCCTGCGGCGGGAGGGCCGGACGCGGGAGCCGGGCCAGCCCTCCGCCGTCATCGTGGACGGCGGAACTGCCTTCGACTTCGCTCAGGCCAGGAAATTTTCGCCCTACGACCGAGGGAGGAAGCAAGGACGCTCGTCCCGCCGCCGTCACAAACGGCTTGCCACGCCGGGCCGGCTGGCTACGTTCTCAGGATGCCGCACCGCTGTTTCGCTGTCGTCGCCGCCTTCGCCCTGACCGCCGCCGTCCACGGCCAGGCGCCCGCTCGCCGGGCCGCCCTCACCGGCACCGTCGTCGCCGTGAACCAGCAGTCGGACACTGTCACCCTCATCGACCTGAAGACGATGACCGCCTATCGCCACGTCGCCGTCGTCGGCGGGCCGCACGAAGCCGCGGTCTCGCCCGACGGCCGCACGGTGGTGGTGACCAACTACAACAAGCAGGGCGTCGGCCAGCAGAAGACGCTGAGCGTGCTGGCGCTGCCGAGCGGCGACACGGTGAAGACCATCGACCTGGGCGAGTACCGCGCCCCGCACGACGTCCGCTGGGTCGACGCCTCGCGCGTGGTCGTCACCTCGGAAGCCAACCAGGCGCTGCTGCTCGTCAACGTCACCTCGGGCGCGATCGAGAAGGTGTTCCGCACCGAGGCCGGCGTCTCGCACATGCTGGCGCTGTCGACCGATCGCACCCGGCTCTACTCGTCGAACATGCGCGACGGCAGCGTCAGCGCCTTCGACTTCCAGACCGGCCAGAAGATCAAGGACGTGAAGACCGGCAAGGAGTGCGAAGGGCGTCGGCGTGACGCCCGACGGCCGCTGGGTGTGGGCCGGCAACCGCGCCGAGGACACCATCTCGATCATCGACACCAAGTCGCTCGAGGTGGTGAAGCGATCTGAGCTCGCCTGGCTTCCCCTACCGCGTGCAGTTCACGCCCGACGGCACCCGGGCGCTCATTCCGCACGCCAACGCGTCGTCGCTGGTCGTCGCCGACGTGGCCACGCAGACCCTCGCCAAGTCGATCCCGCTCGGCATGACCAAGGTCGACAAGCCGTCGACGGCCGGGGTCTTCCCGCATCCCGACAACCGCCATGCCTTCGTCACCGTGCGCAACGACAACTCGATGCTGGTGCTCGACCTGACCACCGGCGAGACGCTCGGCCGGGTCGAGGTGCAGAACAGCCCCGACGGCGTCACCTACTCGCCGGTGCAGCGGTAGCCCGCCTCGGCGCTGCTTCGCGCACGGCGAGCCGCCGGTCATGACGAGCGTTCAAATCCGAAGAGCCTCACCCGTCGACGCGGCCGGCATCGTCGCGGTGCTCGAGGCGGTCGCGGCCGAGCGCATTCACTCCGCGATCGATCAGGTGTGGAGCGTCGAGCAGGAAGCCCGCTACCTGGCGTCGCTGTCGCACCGGGAGGCCCTTCACGTGGCCGTCGATGCCGCGGCGGGCATCGTCGGCGTCCAGAGCCTCGACCGGTGGTCGTCGGTGCTGTCGTCGATGGCACACGTCGGCCAGCTCGGGACGTTTCTGCTGCCGGCCTGGCGAGGACGGGGCGTTGGCCGCCAATTGTGGCGGGCCACCGAGGCGTTTGCGCGCGAGGTCGGCTATCGGAAGCTGGCGATTCAGGTTCGCGCCTCGAATCCCGTCGCCCAGTCGTTCTATCGCGGGCTCGGCTTCACGGAATGCGGGCGGCTGACCGGCCAGGTCATCATCGACGGCATCGAGGACGACGAAGTGCTGATGGAGATGCCGCTGAGCGCGCAGCTCGGCAGTCAGTGACGTCCCGCTCTCGCCCTCGACCGAGGTCGCTACAATGCGGAGATGCCGCCCGAACCGGCACCGCTCGGCCCCATCCACGCGCTCGGCGCCATCGTCGAGACGGATGCCCGGCTGATCGACCTGCTCGAGAACCTCTCCGCGGCCGACTGGGATCGGCCGACGATCGTCGCCGGCTGGCACGTGCGTCACGTCGCCGGGCACCTGCTCGACACGGCGCTGCGACGCCTCTCCATCGTTCGCGACGGCGTCGCCGCCGAGCGCCCGGCCTCGGGGTCACCCGAGGACGTCCGCGCCTTCGTCGATCGCGTCAACGCCGAGGGCGTCGCGGTCTACGGGCGATTCAGCCCGGCCGTGCTGGTCGCGCACATGCGCGTGGCGGTGGACGCGCTGCACGCACACCTGCGGCAACTCGACCCGATGGCGCCGGCGGCCTTCGCGGTGAGCTGGGCCGGCGAGACGACGTCACCGAACTGGTTCGACCTCGCCCGCGAGCTGACCGAACGCTGGCACCACCAGCAGCAGATCCGGCTGGCCCTCGACCGCCCCGGGATCATGACCCCGGCGCTCTATCGTCCGGTGCTCGACTGCTTCATGCGGGTGCTGCCCCACGCCTACCGCGACGTGGCCGCGCCGCCCGGCACCGTCGTCGAGATGCACGTCGACGGCGAGGCGGGAGGTGCCTGGCGGCTCATCCGTGCCGCCGATCGCTGGATGCTCACCGCCGACGCCGACGCCGCCCCGACGGCGCGCCTGACGGTCCCCGACGCCGTGGCCTGGCGGCTGTTCACCAAGGGGATCTCAGCCGACGAGGCGGCGCAGGTCGTGACCGTCGAGGGCGATCGGGCGCTCGCCGCGCCGGCCCTGCGCGCCGTCGCCATCGTCGGCTGACCGGCGCCGCACGTAGAATGTTCCCGAGGAGCTGCCCATGCGACCATCTTCATTGCTCGTCACCACCGCGCTGGCGTCGGCGCTGGCCGCGTCGCTCGTCGCCCAGACGGTTCCCGAAGTCAAGTTGCCGCCCTCGCCGCTGGGCCAGGCCGCCGTCCAGCTCGGTGGGCGGTGGGAGAAGACCGCCGACGGCGAACGCTATCGCGACGGCAAGTGGCTGGTCGTCGCCTACGGGCGCCCGCTGCTGCGCGGCCGCACCGGCATCTTCGGCAGCGGCGCCGACTACGGCAAGCGGGTCAACCCCGATGCGGCGATCTGGCGCATGGGCGCCAACGACAGCACCACGCTGACGACGCAGGCGGCGCTCCAGATCGGCGGCGGCACGCTCCAGCCCGGGGTCTACAACCTGTTCGCCGATCTCAAGGCCACCGGCTGGACCCTGGTCGCCAACACCCAGCCGCGTCAGCCGAAGTACGATCCCAACGAAAAGGTGCTGCTCTACGGCACCTACAACTACGACGCCAAGGCCGACGTGCTGCGCGCGCCGATGACCGTGCGGACGACCGACACCTCGGTCGAGCAGCTGACCATTGGCTTCGTCAACGTCACCGAGACCAGCGCCACGATGACCGTCTCGTGGGACAAGACGGTCGCGTCGGTCGACGTCAAGCTGGCGACGACCGGCACGAAGTAGCGGCCGAACCGCTCAGCGCTTGCCGGCCTGGATCTCCTTGGCGATCCGGTCGACGTCGGCCATCACGCGCAGCAGGTTGCCGCTCCACAGCTTGCCGATCTGCTCCTCGGTGTAGCCGCGCGTCACCAGCTCGAGGGTGACGTTGAAGGTCTCCTCGGCGCCGTTCCAGCCGGCCACGCCGCCGCCGCCGTCGAAGTCCGACGAGATGCCGACGTGGTCGATGCCCATCGTCTTCACCAGGTAGTCGATGTGGTTGACGAAGTCGGCCACCGTGGCCATCGGCGGCGGCGGGAACTGCTTGTCGACGGCGGCGACGCGCGCCCGGAAGTCGGCGCGTTGCGCGTCGGTCATCGCGCCCGGGCCGCCCGGCGGCATGCCGGCCCGCGCCTTGGCCAGCGCCGCGGCGCGCTCGGGTGAGTCGGCCGGCTTGATCTTGACGTAGCCGTCGAACGCCACCGTCTGCACCACGCCGCCGTTCTTCTTGATCGCCTGCAGCTGCTCGTCGTCGAGGTTGCGGCTGTGATTGGCGAGGGCCCGCGCCGCCGAGTGCGAGGCGATGACCGGCGCCTTCGACAGCGCGATGGCCTGCAGGTTGGCCGGCTTCGACGGGTGCGAGACGTCGACCATGAGGCCCGACGCGGTTCATCTCGGCGATCGCCTGCTTGCCCAGCTCGCTCAGCCCGTTGTGCAGCCACTTGCCGTCGCGCTCGCCGGTGTTCGAGTCGGCGAACTGGCTGTGGCCGTTGTGGGCCAGCGACATGTAGCGGCCGCCGCGGTCGTGGAACTCCTTGATGCGGGCCAGGTTGGTGCCGACCGGATAGGCGTTCTCGATGCCGATCACCGCCACCTTGCGGCCCGAGGCGGCGATCCGCCGCACGTCGTCGGCGGTGAGCGCCAGGCCGATGCGATCCGGCGCGATCTCCTTGGTCAGCCGGTGCACGGCGTCGAACTTCGCCACGGCCTGGGCGTAGGCGTCGTCGTAGCCGGCCTGGCGTGAGCGGGCCCTGGCCGACGTAGACGATGAAGAACGCGACGTCGAGGCCGCCCTCCTCCATCTTCGGCAGGTTGACCTGGGTGTCGAGCCGCTGGGTGTAGTTGCGCGCCTTGGTGAAGTTGCGCGGATCGATGTCGTCGTGGGTGTCGAGCGTGATCACGCGCTCGTGGATGGCGCGGGCCCGGGCCACCAGCGCCGGGTCGGGCGCCTGGGCCAGCGCCGGCGCGGCCAGCGCGAGCATGGTCAGGACGGTGAGGGCGCGGGACGACGGTGTCGACATCGAAGGCTCCTGCCGGCGAATGCTACTACGCGCGGCCGGGCCGATCGGCCGGCGCCGCGGCCTGCGGCGCGACGCCGTCCCCGTATAATTCGAACTGGCGCGGCGGCCGCGCCCGCCCCTCCATGATCGGCTCCACCGTGTCCCACTACCGCGTCGTCGAGCTCCTGGGCGGCGGGGGCATGGGCGTGGTCTACAAGGCCGAAGACCTGCACGCTCGGCCGCATGGTGGCGCTCAAGTTCCTGCCGCCGCACCTGGCCCGCCACGCCCAGACGCTCGAGCGCTTCGCGCGCGAGGCCAAGGCCGCGGCGGCGCTCAACCATCCGAACATCTGCACGGTCTACGAGGTCGGGCAGCACGACGGCCAGTCGTTCATCGCGCTCGAGCTGCTCGAAGGACGCACCCTGCGGGACGTGCTCGACGGCACGCCGCTGCCGATGGGCGACATCGTGACCTATGCCACCGAGGTCGCCAGCGCGCTCGCCGCCGCGCACGCCAAGGGCGTGGTGCACCGCGACATCAAGCCGGCCAACCTGTTCGTGACCGCGCTCGGCCCGGTGAAGATCCTCGACTTCGGCCTGGCCAAGCTCGCCGCGCCGGACGACGAGTCCGGCGTCGGATCCCGACACCCACGACCAGCGTGCGCGAGGATCACCTGACCGCGCCGGGCACGACGCTGGGCACCGTCGCCTACATGTCGCCCGAGCAGGCCCTGGGCCAGCCGATCGACGGCCGCACCGACATCTACTCGCTGGGCGTCGTGATCTACGAGATGGCGACCGGCACGCCGCCCTTCGCCGGCGCGACGTCGGCGGCCACTCTTCGACCAGATCCTCCACTCACGTCCCGCCGGCGCCGTCGCTGCGCAACCCGCAGGTGCCGCCGGATCTCGATCGCATCGTCGCCAAGGCGCTCGAGAAGGACGCCGACCTGCGCTACCAGACGGCCGACGACCTGCGCGTCGATCTGCTGCGTCTGGCGCGCGACAGCGACGCCTCCGCTGGCCGCGACCGGCCGCGCCGCGCCGGCCTCGCCGCGCCCGACGCCGGCGCGGCTACGCGATCCCTCGCCGCGGTGGCGGGCGCCGCCGCGCTGCGTGGCCGCCGCCCTGGTGCTCCGGCCGACGCCGGCGCCGGCGCTGACCGAGCGCGACCTGGTGGTGCTGGCCGACGTCGCCAATCTCACCGGCGATCCGGCGTTCGACGACACGCTGCACGCGGCGCTGGCGGTCGCCATCCGGCAGTCGCCGTTTCTGAACGTCGTGCCCGAAGTGCGCGTGCGCGAGACGCTGCGCCTGATGGGCCGGCCGGCCGACGCGCGGCTGACCGCCGACGTGGCCCTCGAGGTGTGCAAGCGCGAACAGGCCCAGGCGGTCCTGAGCGGCACGATCGCCGAGCTGGGCGGCGCCTATGCGATCACGCTCGAGGCGCTGGCCTGCGCCACCGGCGACTCGCTGGCGGTGGAGCAGGAACGGGCGGCGGACAAGGCCGCGGTGCTCGACGCGCTGGGGGTCGCCGCGTCGGCCCTGCGCGCGCGCCTGGGCGAGTCGCTGGCCTCGGTGCGGGCGATGGACGTGCCCCTGGCCCGGGCGACCACCGCCGTCGTTCGAGGCCCTCAAGGCCTTCAGCCTGGCCGAGGCCAGCCGCGTGTCGGGCGCCGACGACAACGACGCGATCGCCCTGTATCGCCGGGCCCTCGAGCTCGACCCCGAGTTCGCGCTGGCCCATGCCCGCCTCGGCACGGTGCTGTCGAACCGCGACGCGGTCGACGCCAGCATCCAGCATCAGCGGCGCGCCTACGAGCTGCGCGACCGCGTCAGCGAGTACGAGCGGCTCTACATCACCTCGCACTACTACGGCAACGTCACCGACGAGGTGCAGAAGTACCTCGACGTCCTGCGGGTGTGGCAGCGCACCTTCCCCAACGATTTCACCGCGCCCAACAACCTGGCCGTCATCCAGCTGCAGCTGGGCGACTACGCCGCCGCCCGCGACGCCGCCCGCGAGGCGCTGCGGCTGGCGCCACGCAACGTGCTGCCGCGGCTCAATCTCTGCTGGGCGCTGCTGTTCAACGGCGAGGTCGCCGAGGCGTCGTCGACGGCCCGGCAGGCCATCGACGCCAACCTCGCCTCCGACTTCCTGCGCGAGGTGCCGGCGTGGGCGGCCTACTTCCGCGGCGACGCCGCCGATCTGGCCCGCGAGCTGGCCGACCAGGGGCCGATCGGGCGGCGCGGGGTCCGCACCTTCTGGCGGTTCGCGCCGTGGCACCTGCTCCGACAAGGCAAGCTCGACGAGGCGATCGCGCTGTGGACCGCCCTCGGCGGATCGCGATCGGCAGGCCGGGCGGCAGGAGGCGCAGATCCTCGCCCTGGTCAAGCTGGCGCGCCTGCAGGCGCTCGCCGGCCGCACCGAGCAGGCCCGGGCGGCGACCCGCGGCGCGCTCGCGCTGGTCGGCGAGGCGCGGCCACCGCTCGAGCTCGGACTCGCGCTGGTCGACGCCGGCGACGTCGAGGGCGCGCGGGCCTGGATGGCGCGACTGCGCACGACCTCGCCCGACAGCACGTTCGTCAACCAGCTCGAGATTCCCCAGGTAGAGGCCGCCCTCGCCTTGCGGGCACGCCAGCCGGCCCGCGCGCTCGAGGCGCTTGGTCCCGTCGGCTCGCTCGACCTCTCCTACACCGCCTCGGCCCTTTACCTGCGCACCCGGGCACTGCGCGAGCTCGGGCGTTTCCAGGAAGCGATGACCGAGGCGGAACGTACCGTCTCGCGTCCGTGGCTGACCGGCCCGCAGGGCATCGACCTCGTGCTGTCCATCGAGTACGCCCGCGCCGCGGCCGGAGCGGGAGAGACCGCCAAGGCCAGAGCGGCGTACCTGCAGCTCCTCGAGCTGTGGCGCGACGCCGACGCCGACTTCCCGCTCCTGCGTCAGGTGCGCGCCGAGCTGGCCGCGCTCGGCTCGTAGCCACCTGGCTCCGGGCCGCCAGCGGTCAGCGGCTGTAGATCACACGTCCGGCCCGAACCGCGTGCCGCACGTCGGCGAACGCCCGCGACGACGATGCCGGATCGCTGCCGAGCACGACCAGGTCGGCGTCGAAGCCGGCCGCCACCCGCCCGCGGTGAGCGCTCTCCGCGAATCGCCTCGCCGGTGCCGTCGTCAGGCTGGCGAGGATCTCACGCCACGCCAGACCGGCCGCCGACATCCGCTCGTACTCGATGCCGTGATCGAAATCCGGCAGGTAGCCGACATCGGTGCCGAACAGGATCTCGCCGCCCTGGCGGGCAAACGTCCGCACCTCGTCACCGATGTCCCATTGCCCGCGCCCGTCGAAGAGATGCAGGGTCGGGACCATCGCCATGCCCTGGGTGGTCATCCGCGCGTAGTGGTTCGCCGTCATGCCGCGCGTGTCCTCGACCGCGTGCGCCAGCACGTTCACGCCGGCGCCGAGGGCGACCTCCAGCCCCGCCAGGTTCGACGGGTGCGCAAACACCGGACGGCCCACCTCCCGCGCCACGGCCGTGGCCGCCGCGGCGATGTCGGCGGGCATCGGCAGCACGCGGCCGCGCGTGACCCAGGCGCCGGTGAAGAGCTTGACCGCGTCGGTGCCGCCCTCGAGCTGCGCACGGACGATCTGCGCGGCGGCGGCCGGTGTCGCCGGCTGGGGCAAGGTCGCGACCACTTCGGCGGGGAGCGTGTCGCGCACGTAGTAGGGGACGCCGTCGGGCGGATAGAGCGGCGCCCCGGCGGTGAGGATGCGCGGACCGGCGATCTCGCCCGAGTCGACACGGCGGCGCAGCGCCTTGGTGTTGTCGGGAAAGGAGGCCAGGTCGACGACCGTCGTGTAGCCGTAGCGCGTCACCATCTCGCGCAGGCTCGCTTCGAGCGCGGCGGCCGGCCGCGACGCCGCCCCGCCCCATCGTGCGTCGTCGGTGAAGTGCACGTGCGAATTCTGGAAGCCGGCGAGGACGACGAGCCCGGTGGCGTCGATCGTCGTCGCCCCCGGCGGCACGGGCACGTCCTTGCGAGGGCCGACGGCCGTGATTCGCGGGCCAGTCACCACCACGACGGCGTCGTCAACCGGGACTGCGGCCGGGTCGGCGTAGACACGCGCCCCGACCAGGGCGACCACGGTCGCCGGCTGGTGCGCCTGGCCAGCCACGATCGACACGGCACAGGCCAACATGACGCCGGGAATGGTTCGGCTCATCGAACCAGGTAGACGAGGATTGCCGGCCATCGGTTGCCGAGGATACACTCAAGGGCCGTCGTGACCCGCCGCATCGGCACCCTGTTCGTCCTGGCCCTGCTCGGTCAGCCGGCGGTCGCGATCGCCCATCCCGCACCGTTCAGCTACCTCGATCTGCGGCTCGCGGCCGACGGGCTTACCGGCTCGCTGACGGTGCATGACCTCGACGCCGCCTTCGAGCTGAAGATCACCGACGCCGACGCCCTGCTCGACCCGGCCGTGGCCCGGCGGCACGGCCCGGCGCTGGCCGAAATCCTCGGCCGCCGGCTGCATCTGCGCGTCGATGGACGGGACGCTCACGGTCACGTTGAGCGACGCCGAGCCGGTGCCCGATCGCCAGGGCCTGCGCTTCACGTTGCGCACCGGGGCCACGGCGGCACCCGGACGCGTCGACGTCGAGACCACCCTCTTTCCCTACGACGGCACCCATCAGACCTTCATCAACGTCTACGAAGGCGAGGCGCTGCGCCACCAGGCGATCCTCGACGCCCGGCACACGACCTTCACCTACTACGCCGGCTCGTGGCAAGGCGTCGGCGCGGTGCTCGGCACCTTCGTCCCGGCCGGGGCGTACCACATCGCGATCGGGCCCGACCACCTGCTGTTCCTGGTCGGCCTGCTGCTCCTCGGCGGGTCGCTCAAACGTCTCGGCCTGCATCGTGACCGCCTTCACGCTCGGCCATACGGTCACCTTGTCGCTGGCGGCGCTGGGCGTCTTCACGCCGCCGGGCCAGGTCATCGAGCCGCTCATCGCCCTCAGCATCGTGCTCGTCGGCGTCGACAACCTGCTGGTCGGTGACGGCGGCGCCGGCCAGCCGCGATCTGCGGCCGTGGATGGCCGGCCTGTTCGGGCTGGTCCACGGCTTCGGCTTCGCCTCGGTCCTGCGCGAGTTCGGCCTGCCGCGCGAAGCGCTGGGCTGGTCGCTCTTCGGCTTCAACCTCGGCGTCGAGCTCGGCCAGCTCGGCTTCGTGCTGCCGGTGGCGGCGGCCGCTGGCCGGGGTGCGCCGCCGCTCGGCGCTCGTCGGCTCACGGTTGGCAATGGTAGGCTCTGTAGTCGTCGCGCTGGCTGGCGCGTACTGGTTCGTCCAACGCGTGTTCTTCCCTGGGAGTGGAGCATGAGCCGCACCGCAGTGCTGTCGGGAATCGTCCTCGCGGGTGTGCTGGCGGTGGCCGGGCGCGGCCTGGTCGCGCAGCAGCCGGCCGCCACCGGCCCCAACGTCGCCGGCATCGAGAAGGTCAAGGACAACCTCTACATGGTGACCGGCGGCGGCGGCAACACCGCCGTCTTCGTCACCGCCAACGGCGTCGTCCTGGTCGACACCAAGCTGGCCAACTGGGGCCAGGCGATCATGGACCAGGTGAAGACCGTCACCGACAAGCCGGTGACCCACATCATCAACACCCACACCCACGGCGACCACGTCGGCAGCAACGAGTACTTCCCGGCCAGCGTCGAGATCGTGGCCCACGCCAACGTCTCGACCAGCATGGCGAAGATGCCGGCCTTCGCCGACGGCACCAAGAAGCACGCCTTCCCCGACCGCACCTACACCGACCGGATGACGGTGCTCAGCGGCAACGACGCCATCGACCTCTACTACTTCGGCCCGGCCCACACCAACGGCGACACGTTCGTGGTGTTCCGCAACCTGCGGGTGATGCACTCGGGGGACGCGTTCTCGGCCAAGGGCGCCCCGCTCCTCGACGTCAACAACGGCGGCAGCGGCGTGACCTATCCCGACACCATCGCCAAGGTGATCGCCGGCGTGAAGAACGTCGACACCGTGATTCCCGGCCACAGCACGGTGATGACGTGGCAGGACTTCGGCGAGTTCGGCGAGTTCACGCGGGCGTTCCTGACCGCGGTGCAGACGGCGAAGAAGGCCGGCAAGACCGCCGACCAGGCCGCCGCCGAACTGGCCCTGCCCGACAAGTTCAACGCCTACGTGATGACCCGCGCCAAGGACAACGTGGCCACCATCTACAAGCAGCTGCCCTGATGCTCCGCGCCGCCGTGATGGCGGTCGCCATCGCCGCGGCCGCCGGATGTTCCAACCAGCCCGCCTCGGCACCGGCGCCGGCCGCCACGGCGCCGGCCGCGGCCACCGACCCGCAGCACCAGAACGTGGTCGGCCCGCACGGCGACCATTCGCCGCACAAGGGCGGCATGGTGCTGATGAACGCCGACGTGCACTACGAGGTGGTGCTGTCGCGTGACGGCCGGCACCAGGTGTGGTTCAGCGACGCGGTGCGCGCCGAGCTGCCGGCCTCGGTGGCGACCGGCGTCACCCTGACGATCACGCGCCCCGGGGAACCCGCTGAGGTGCTGGCCCTGGCCATCGACGACACCGGCGAGTCGTGGATCGCGGCCGGCAAGCCGGTGACCGGCAGCGACGCCTACGTGAAGGTGACCTATTCGCTCCAGGGCGAGCCGCACGAGATTGAGCTGCCGTTCGTGCCGGCGACGCCGCCGACCACCCCGTAGTCGCCGCGGCGCGCCGCGGGCACCGGTCCGCCTTACAGGAACCGGTGCATGACGTGGATGTCGACCAGGCCGGCGCTCGGGTGGGCGAACGCCTGCGGCACCGTGCCGACGATCGCGAACCCGCAGCGCTGCCACACCGCGATCGCCGTGCGATTGGTGCTGACCACCGAGTTGAACTGCATGGCGCGGAAGCCGAGGCTGCGCGCGGTGTCGAGCGAGTGGCGGCACAGCGCCTCGCCCAGCCCCCGTCCGCGCGCCCACGACGCCACCATATAGCCGCAGTTGGCGACGTGGCCGCCCGGCCCCGCCTGATTCGGCTTCAGCAGATAGGTGCCGGCCAGCCGCCCGTCGAGCTCGGCGACGAAGGTGTGGCCGGCCGCGGGGTGCCATGCCGCCAGCGCGGCGTCCCGCGTCAGGTCGCGCGGGTAGGCATAGGTCTCGCCGGCAGCGATGATGGGATGCAGGATGTCCCAGAGCGCCTCGGCATCCGCCGGCGTGTCGCGACGGACGACGAGGCCGGCGGGGCCGGCGGCCGGCCGCGCGGCGCTCCCGACCGGCGCGTCCAGCGGCTTGCGCATCGTGACCGTCTCGGCGAGATAGCCACGCCGGTCGTAGACCGCCCGCGCGCGCCGGTTGGCGTCGAAGACGGTGAGCGTGATGAAGTCGTGACCGCGGGTGCGGGCCCAGGCTTCGGCGGCGTCGAGCAGGGCCCGGGCCAGGCCGCGGCCCTCCATCTCCGCGCTGATCGCGAGCGTCTCGAGGTGCGGATGGCGCTCGTGGGTGAAGTAGTCGGTCTGCGTGGTCACCAGCGCCATGCCACCCGGGTGTCCCGCCGGCCGCTCGGCCACGAGCAGGAGCGAGTCGGGCCCGGGACGGTGCAGCGCCTCGAGCAGCACGGCGTGATCGCTGCGATCGATCTCCAGCGCCGACCGCCACGGCGGTCGCGGGAAATCGGCCAGCCGCGGCGTCAACGACAGCAGCAGCGGCTCGTCGTCGGGCGTGGCCGGGCGGACGACGATCCGCCGGGCAGTCCAGTCGCGCGAGCGCAGCCGGTAGAAGAGCGTGTCGAGGCCGTGGTGCTCGCCGCGGCGCTCGAAGGTCATGCCGAGACGTTCCATCACCCGCACCGACGCCGTGTTGGCGACGTCGGTCAGGGCCATGACCTCGGCGCGGCCGAGCGCGCCGAAGAGGTGATCGAGCACGGCGCCGGCGGACTCAGTGGCCAATCCCTGGCCCCACCACGCCGGGAGCAGGCCATAGAGCAGCTCGGCCTCGCCGCCCTCGGCGCGTCTGACAGCCGCAGAAGCCGAGCAGCGGCCCGCCGTGATGCTGGTAGACCGCCCACAGGCCGTAGCCATGCGAGGTGAAGTCGCCCTCGCTCCTCGCCAGCGCCTCGGCGGCGCGCTCCCGGCTGATGACGACGTCGTCCCAGAGGTAGCGGCGCACGTCCGGGTCGGTCCACAGCGCGTGCGCGGCGTCGAGGTCGGCGGCGGTCAGCGGGCGCAGGTCCGTCCGCGGCGTGCGCAGCGTCGGCGCGGCCATCACAGCACGGGCGGATGGGCCGGGTCGCCCGGTAGGCGGCGACGAAGAGCAGCCCGAGCACGGCGTCGAACCCGGCCACGGCGGTCGTCGCCGCAGCGACGCGGCCGCTGGCGAACAGCCAGAACGTCGGCACGGCGAACGACGCTTTCTCGACCACGGCGGCGACCATCAGCGGCCGGAAGCGCACGACGTCGCGGGCGATGGTGAGGAAGGCGAGCTGCCAGGCCACGGCGACGCCGACGAAGCCGTAGAAGTGCTCGGGGTGGGTAATCGGCGGCGGGTAGTCGCGGCCGATCTGGTCCTCCAGGAAGTACTGCGGCAGCAGCACGACCAGGCCGTAGATGCCGGCGAACAGGAAGACACGGCGGGCGAACTTCCGGCCGCGATCGACGGGCGAGCCGGTCGCGATGGCGCTCATCGCCGGATCATAGCCGCCTCAGCGCCGGCGGCGTGAGGGCGGCGGCTCCGCCGGCCGCCGCCGTCGGATCAATCGCGCGGCTGCTGGCTCGTGGTCGCGCCGGCCGGGATGATCGGCAACACGATGTGCGAGGCGTGCGCCGGATCGTGGAACACCGTGTTCTCGGCGATCTGGGTGCGGCGATGGTCGTTGAGCGGCTCGCCGGTGTTCGGGTTGACGTCGAAGCGCGGGAAGTTGCTGCTCGAGATGTCGAGCCGGATGCGGTGGCCCTTCCGGAAGACCAGCGACGTCGGGTACATCTCGATGGTGAACTCGGCGGGCTGGCCGGGCGTGAGCAGCGTGGCCGTCCCCGGCCCGTTGCGGTAGCGGGCCCGGACGATGCTGTCGCCGATGTTCAGGTCGACGCCGTTGGGATAGTCGGGGCTGGGCGGGTAGACGTCGACGAGCTTGGCGGTGAAGTCGGTGTCCGGGGCGTTCGAGGCCGCGAACAGCTTCACGACCAGCCGGCCGGTGACCTCGACGTCACGCTCGAGCGGCGGCGTCTGGAACACGAGCACGTCGTTTCTGGCCGAGAGCGGCAGCGTGTCGGTGCACAGCCAGAAGTCGCGGCGGCACTTCTGATCGGCCGCCCCCTGGAACATCAGCGTGCCCTGCGACGAGATGTTGCCGCCGAGCGTCGGCACCGGGCGCTTGGGGTCGAACAGGTACTTGGTGGGCGGCGCCTGGCGCGGCGTCTCGGCCGAGAGCGTTCCGCCGGCATGGAGGTAATAGGGCGTGTAGGCGGTGCGCGCCAGCGGCCACTCCTGCTCGTCGCGCCAGCGGCCGCCGACGAAGAGCCGCCCGTCCTTGGTCTTGCGCGGCTCGCCCGCGCCCATCACGTAGACCCGCACCGGCGCTTCCTTGTCGACGCCGTTGGCCACGCCCTTCATCCAGCGGTCGAGCCAGCGCAGCCGCCAGGCGTCGAAGTCGAGGGCGGCGTCGGCGGTGAACTCCGCCTCGCCGGCGAAGTGCCGGGTCTGGCCGCCGTGCGTCCACGGGCCGATGATCAGCCGCTGCAGGCTCTGCTTGGCCTTGCGCAGCTCGACGTAGTTCATGTTGGCGACCTGCGTGCCCCAGGTGTCGTACCACCCGGTGACGTGGTAGATCGGCACGTCCTTGTACTCGCTCAGGTGGTCGACCACACTCGACCCGGCGTTCTTCCAGAAGTCGTCGTAGTCGCCGTGCTTCATCGCCTCGATCAGCCAGGCCTCGTAGTCGGGCGCGTACTTGAGCGGCGTCGTCCCCGGACGGAGCGGCAGGGAGAAGATGTACTCGCGAACGCGATTGCCGAAGTCGGCCAGGGCCGGTGCGGCCTCGGGCGGCACCGCGGCGCGACGCGCCGCCGCCGTCTCGTTCGGGGTCATCGCGGCGTTGCCGAGGGTGTAGACCCAGTTGAGGAAGCGCAGCTCGAAGGCGCCGTTGTGGCGCACGCCGTAGCGGCCGGTGTTCGACATCGCGTCGACGGGAATCATCGTCTTCAGCCCGGGGGCGTTGGCGATGGCCAGGGCGTGCTGGGTCGCGCCGGCGTAGGAGGTCCCGACCGTGCCGACGCCGCCGTCGCTCCACGGCTGCTTGATGATCCACGCGGTCGTGTCGGCGCCGTCGGTCGGGTCGTCGGCAATCGGCCGCCACTTGCCTTCCGACCGGTAGCGGCCGCGGACGTCCTGCAGGACCACGACGTAGCCGCGCGGCACGAAGTAGTTGGCGAGCGCGGCGTCGCGCTCCTTGTTGTACGGGGTGCGCTGCAGGATGGTCGGGAACGTCCCGGCCACCGGCAGCCCGTTCTGCGCCGGCCGGTAGATGTCGGTGGCCAGTTTCACGCCGTCGCGGGCCGGCACCGTCACGTTGGTGGCGGCGACGACGTCATATGGCACCGCGGACTGCGCGGCAACCGGCGGCCGCAGATCGAGGGCCGCAACGAACGCCCAGGCTAACGCGACGACGGTGAGCGAACGGCGCTGGGGCATGGCCTACCTCGTGCCGCGGATTTTACTCCGCTGTGGACGCGGACCGACTATTTCTGCTCGCCCGCGGCAGGCCGCTTCCCATCGCGGGCCCAGGCCAGCAGGGCATCGAAGGCACTTCCCGTTTGTGCCGGGGTGAAATTACAGTGGCCCTTGGCCTCGACGAATCGCGCCACGAACCGATCCGAGGTGCCGACCAGAGCGGTGGGCACTTCGTATGCGGTCACGTCGCTGCCGAGCACCAGCTCGTCGGACGTCGTGTGAATCGCGAGCACCGGATCAGTGATGCGGCCAGTTGGCGTGGCGTACTGACGCAGATAGTCGCGCGCGGCAGGCGTCGGCGCGTAGCGTTTCACCGTTCGGTTGAAGGCCGCGTCGTCGCCGAATCCGCTGTAGATGTGGTTGCGATTGTCAAAGGGCTCACCGCCCGCGCGCTGCTTCAGTTCTCCAGCGATCACTTGAAACAACTCCAAGGCAACCGGCAACTGGTCGGTCGTGCGCCCGTAGCGCTGCGCGTAACGTGCGGCGCGCTCCGGGTCCGCCGCGATAGCTGCCTTCACCTTGTTGGCGGTATCGATACCGCGGTCGTACGGTGAACCGATGGTGCCCGGAAACAGTGCCTCGAACGTCACCAGCATGTCGAAGAGGCTGTTATTGAAGAAGTCGATCGCCGCGCCCAGCGGGCCGCACATCGGCAGCGCTCCCTGGTAGGCCTCGGGATAGCGCTCGATGGTGGCCACGGTGATGTGGCCGCCCATCGAATGGCCGGTGATGTAGGCCTCGATCGGGGCGCCGTACTTCGAGACGAAGTAGCGTCGCAGCGCCTCGGTGTCTTCGATCGCCTCCTTGACCGCCCAGCCCTGTACGCTGTAGTCGGATGCCGCAAAGGCGAAGCCGCGCGACAGGAACGCGTCGCGCAGCGCTTTCCTGCGCGGGCTATCGTGACGTGGCGGCTTCTCGCCGGCCAGCGTGTACCCGTGGGCATACAGGACCAGGCCCTTGTTCCACTGGCCCGGGATCTCGATGTAATAGGGCGCGCCGTTGATGGCGCCGGTGTCGACGGTGTTCGCGCCCGCAGGTGATGCTGGTGGCTGCGCACAAAGAGGCGCGGTCGAGAGCAGTGACAACAACAGTGCGTAAACACCGGATCGTCGGCTACTCATGAGCGCCTCCTGTGAATGTGTCTACTCGCGACGCAACGCCACAATCGGATCGAGGCGCGAGGCGCGACGCGCCGGGTAGTAGCCGAAGGCCACGCCGATGACCGCCGAGATGGCGAAGGCCAGCAGGATCGCCTGCGGCGAGACGTAGGTCGGCCAGCTCATGAGCGCGGTGAGGCCGCGGGCCGCACCGATGCCGGCGACGATGCCGACGATGCCGCCGAGCAGGCTCAGCACCACCGCCTCGACCAGGAACTGCACCATCACGTCGCGGCGGCGCGCGCCCATCGCCAGCCGCAGGCCGATCTCCCGGGTGCGCTCGGTGACCGAGACCAGCATGATGTTCATGATGCCGATGCCGCCGACGACCAGCGAGATGCCGGCGATGCTGGCGAGCAGCGCCGTCATCGTCGTGCCGGCGCGATTGAGCGTGCCCGACATCTCCTCCATCGTCGCCGAGTCGAGCTTGGGCAGGTTGGCCAGCGCGAACGCGGCGACCTCGGTGTAGAGGCCCTTGGTCACCTGGGCGCCGGCCAGCGTCTTGACCACGAAGTCGTCGGCCGGGCCCATGCGGCCGCCGCTGCCCGGGGCCTGCAGCCCGCCGAGCGCCCCCGAGGCGCGGGCCGTGGTCTCGCGGATGTTGGTGGCATGGCGTTGGCGCAGCAGCGCGGTGATCGCATCGCCGACCGACGTCGCCACGCCGGCCTCGGTCACCCCGACCGTGATCGTCTGCAGCCAGGTGCGGCGATCGGTGAGCGCGCCCAGCGTCGTCACCGGGACGAACGCCGCCTCGTCCTGGTCGGCGTCGACGGCCCGCATCAGGCCGACGACCTGGAAGTCGCGGTCGTGGATCTTCACGGTGCGGCCGGTCGGGTCGACGCCGTCGCCGAACAGCCGGGCGCTGGCGATGCGGCCCATGACCACCTTCGCCGCGCCGGCCTCGACGTCCTCGGCGGTGAAGCCCTCGCCGTCGAGCCAGGTCCAGCCGTGGATGTCGGCCAGCGACGGCTCCGTGCCATGCACCAGGGTGAAGATGCGCGCCTCGGGCGAGGCGACGATGAAGGTGCGCGAGCGCAAGCCGGCGGCGACGTGCTCGACGTTGGCGAGCCGGCCGATCTCGGCGGCGTCCTCGCGGGTCAGCGTCGTCGCCGCGCCCAGGCCCGAGGCGATGTTCATGCTCTCGCCGCCCTTGGTGAAGTTGCCGGCGCTGACCTGCACGATGCTCGTGCCGGCGGTCTTGAGCGTCCGCTCGACCGAGGCGCGGGCGCCGTTGCCGAGCGCGACCATGGCAATCACCGCGGCCACGCCGATGACGACACCCAGCGTCGTCAGCCCCGAGCGGAGACGGTTGCGGCCCAGTGCCTTCCAGGCGATGTGGCCGCTGACGGCGAGGAATCGGAACACGGATGCGGCCTGTGGCTATTCGTGACGCAGGGCGTCGATCGGGTCGAGCTCGGCGGCCCGGCGCGCCGGGTACCAGCCGAAGAGCACGCCGACCGCCGCCGAAACGCCGAAGGCGATGAGCACGGCGGACGGCGAGACCACGGTCGCCCAGCGCAACGTCGACGAGATGAGATACGACGCGACCAGGCCGAGCACGACGCCGACGGCGCCGCCGGCCAGGCTGATGGCGACCGCTTCGGTGAGGAACTGCCGGGTGACGTCGCGGCCGCGGGCGCCGACCGCCATGCGCAGGCCGATCTCCTTGGTCCGCTCGGTCACCGACAGCAGCGTGATGTTCATGATGCCGATCCCGCCGACCAGCAGCGACACCGCCGCCACCGCGGCCAGCAGCCAGCGCATCGTGCCGCTGGCCCGCTCGAGCGTCCCGGCGAGCTGTTCGAGCGTCACCCGCTCCAGCTCCTTGACGTTGCCGGCGATCGCCGCCGCGACGTTGGGCGGCAGACCACCGGTGGCGATCGCCCGGGTCGCCTGGGTGGAGATGGTGAAGTCGTCGGGCTTCTCGGCGGTGATGCCGTGGCGCTGGCGGAGCAACTCGCCGATCCGCTTGCTCACCACCGACACCTCGCCGGTGGAGGCCGAGGTCACGGTGATGTCGTTGAGCTTGGTCAGGTTGAGCAGCTGGTGGGTGGTGGTGAAGGGCATGTAGACGGCGTCGAACTCGTCGTCACCTGGGCGCCGGCCGCACCACCCAGCTGGCGCTGGTCACCACGCCCACCACCCTGAAACTCTGGTTCCACAGCGTGATGTCCTTGCCCACCGGATCGACCTTGTCGCCGAACAGCTTCTCGGCCACCACCGAGCCGAGCACGAGCACCATCGCCTTGTCGGTCTGCTCGTCCTCGGTGAAGAAGCGGCCGGTCCGCAGCGTCCACGTCCGCTTGATGTCGAGCAGGTGCAGGTCGGTGCCGTGCATCCGGGTGAACCAGCGCTTGTCGCCGACGTGCACCCGGGCGTTGCCGTGCACGCCGCAGGCGACGTACTGCACTCCGGGCAGGTCGCGGATCGCCTCGGCGTCGGCGAACGACAAGGTCGCCGAGGCGCCGAGCCCGGCCTCGAGATCGCCGAGCCGCTGCCAGGCCAGCGGATGGTCGTGCTTCTCCATCGGGTCGTCTTCGGGATGGAGGATCGGGACCACGTCGGCGCCGGCGAACGGATCGCCGGCGTCGGGCAGCTCGGGCATCAGCTCGTCGATCGGCAGCCGCATCGTGTCCTCGGCGTCGCCCTGGTGGGCGACGGCGCCAGCCGAGTCCTCGGTCTTGGGCTTCCAGTTGCCGGCCTTGATCGTCAGCTGGTTGAGGCCGGCGGCTCGCACCTGCTGCTCGATCGAGCGCTGGGCCCCGGCGCCCACCGCCATCATCGCCAGCACGGTCGCCACGCCGACCGTGATGCCGAGCATCGTCAGCGCGGTCTGGAGGCGATTGCGGGTCAGGGCCTTGAACCCGATGTCGATCGAGGGGTGCAGATTGCGGAGGTGGTGCAGCGCGGAGGCCACGGATGAAGCTCCTTCGTCGAGGCGGAAATCAGGCGCCCGCCGCGGCGGGCGAGCCGGCGGTGGCGGCGTGGCGGGCGTCCTGCACGACCACGCCGTCCTTGAAGTCGATTGTACGCGTCCCCCAGGCGGCGATGTCACGCTCGTGGGTGATGACCACGATGGTGAGGCCGCGCTCGGCGCGCAGGCGCGCGAACACCTCCATCACCTCGTAGCTGGTCGTGGTGTCGAGGTTGCCGGTCGGCTCGTCGGCCAGGAGCAGGGACGGCTGGTTGACCAACGCCCGGGCGATCGCCACCCGCTGCTGCTGGCCGCCCGACAGCTGGTTGGGATGGTGGGTCTCGCGATCGGTGAGGCCCACGGCGGCCAGGGCCTGGCGCGCCCGGTCGCGCCGCTCCCCCGCCTTCACCGCGCCCTGGCGCGTGTAGAGCAACGGCAGTTCGACGTTCTCGAGCGCCGAGGTCCGCGCCAGCAGGTTGAAGCCCTGGAACACGAAGCCGATGGTCTCGTTGCGCACGCGGGCCAGCTCGTCGTGCGGCAGCGTCGAGACGTCGCGGCCGCCGAGCAGGTACTGCCCGCGCGTCGGCCGGTCAAGACAGCCGAGGATGTGCATGAAGGTGGACTTGCCCGACCCCGAGGGCCCGACCACCGTCACGAACTCTCCCGACGCGATGTCGAGGGTCACGCCCCGCAGGGCCCGCACCACGTGGTCGCCCACGTGGTATTCCTTCTCCAGATTCCGCACGCCGATCATTCAATGATCCTCAAGCCGCCGGCCCCGACGCCGGCGGCTGGCGCGCGCCAGCCCCCAGCCCCCAATCCCCAGCTCTAGTTCGTGGTCGTCGGCTTGGCAGTGCCCGGCGGGACCTTGCCGGCATAGGCATACATTGTCAGCGCCACGGCCTTCTCGGCCCCGGCCATGCCGTAGACCTTGCCGGCGCCTTCGATCACGTAGTACTCGTTGGCGGCGTGGGCGCGGCCGCCGAGCCCGGCGCCGCCCATCACGATCGGCACGCCCTTGAAGGGCGAGATCTTCTCGCCGACCTCGCCGTTGCCGAACATGTAGGCCGGCCAGTAGCCGCCGGCGGCGGCACCGCCGCCGCCGATGCCCCAATCGGCCCGCACCGGCGAGTGCGGGATGCCCATGATCTGGTAGGTGCGCTGCATGGCCCGGCCGATCTCGTTGTCGGAGTTCATCATCGCCCACGGCACGTCGCCGATCAGCTTGACGTCGACGTCCGGCGTAGCCGTTCTTGACCAGCTGCGCCTTGAGCTTCTTGACGATGTCGGGACCGGTCTGCCCCGGCTGGTAGCGGAAGTTGTGCTTCGAGGTGATCTTGTTGGGCAGGATGGCGCCGGCGCCGCCCGCATACATGTTGCCGCCCCAGATCCCGTCGAGGTTGAACGAGGTGCCATAGCGCTGCGTCTTCAGCACCATGGTACGGATCGTCATACATGAAGCGGGCGACGCCGAGATTCTCGGCCGCCACCTTCAGATCGGTGCGGCTGGCGGCCTGCTTCAGGTCGGCCTCCTGCTCCTTGCTGAGCGGCCGGATGCCGTCGAAGAAGCCGTCGATCTTGGGCGTGTTGCCGTCGTCGCTGACGATCGAGGCCAGCATCTTGACGTGCCGCCAGGCCGGGCTGTCGGTGCCGCGCTTGTTGCTGCCGTGGATGTCCGACACCGTCGGCCCGCGGCCCCAGGCCGTGCCCGAGGTCGTCAGCTCGACGTAGACGCAGCCTTCCGAGCCGCCGCCGTAGCCGCCGCCGCCGCTCGGCGACTGCCCGCCGAAGGTCATCATCGCGTCGGCGCCTTCGAGCAGCTCGGGATGGTCCTTGACCCACTTGCGCAGGCCGATGTCCATCCGCTCTTCGTCGCCCTCGGCGACCACGATCAGGTTCACCGGCAGCTTGCCGTGCACCGCCTTGATGGCGCGGAAGGCGTTCAGCTGCGCCATCTGCGGGCCCTTCGAGTTGGTGGTGCCGCGGCCGATCATCACCTTCTTGAACGGCGCCTGCTCGACCAGCTGGGCCTCGAAGGGCGGGTACTGCCAGGCGTCGGGCTGGGTCACCGGCATCGTGTCGTACATCCAGTAGATGAGCAGCGTCTTCTCGGCGCCCTCGTCGCACTTGGCGTAGACCACCGGGTTGCCGGGCGACCCGTACTCGGTGACGCCGACGTCATAGACCTGGGTCTGCTGGCAGCCCAGCTCGTCGAAGAAGCCCTTGACCATCTCGGCTGACTCGGGAATGCCTTCGCCCGAGTTCGAGATGCTCGGCTGCTGGATCCACTTCTGCAGGTTGACCACGTGCTGGTCGATGTTCTCGTCGATGTGCGCGAACACCTTCTGCACGTCGGGCGGCACCTGACTCAGGTCGGGCTTGAGCTCTTCGTCGCCGGCCGGGCGGATGCCCAGCTTGGGGGTCGCCTCGGCCGCCTTCTGGGCGTCGGCGGCCGGAGCCGCGGGCTGCTGGCACGCCGTCGCGGCCAACGCGGCCGCGCAGATCAACGACAGGGAAACCCTACGCATCACATCCTCCCGGGTGGCTCCGGGCCACCACTCCACGTCAGTTCGTCGACGACTTGGCCGGCGGCATCTTGCCGGCGAACGCATAGGCCGCAACGACGATCGACTTCTCGGCGCCGGCCATGCCGAGCACCTTCCCGGCACCTTCGACCACCCAGTACTCGTTGGCGGCATGCGCGCGAGCGCCGTGGCCGCCGCCGCCGCTGACGATCGGCACGCCCTTGTACGGCGAGACCTTCTCGCCGACTTGGCCGTTGCCGAACAGATACGCCGGCCAGTAACCGCCGGCCGCGGCACCGCCGCCGCCGATGCCCCAGTCGTCGCGCAGCTGGCCGTGCGGGATGCCCATGACCTCGTAGGCCCGCTTCATCGCCCGGCCGGCGTCGTGGTCGGAGTTCATCAGCGCCCACGGCACGTCGCCGATCAGCTTGACGTCGACGTCGGGATAGCCGTTCTTCACCAGCTGCGCCTTCAGCTTCTTCACGAGGTCCGGGCCGGTCATGTTCGGCACGTAGCGGAAGTTGTGCTTGGACGTGATCTTGTTGGGCAGGATGGCGCCGGCGCCGCCCGCATACATGTTGCCGCCCCAGATCCCGTCGAGGTTGAACGAGGTGCCGTAACGCTGGGTCTTCAGCACCTGGTACGGATCGTCGAACATGAACCGCGCCACGCCGAGGTTCTCGGCCGCGACCTTCAGGTCCATGTTCTTGGCCCCGGCGCGCAGCGACTGCTCCTGCTCGGGCGAGAGCGGCTGGATGCCGTCGAAGAAGCCGTCGATGAGCGGCGTGTTGCCATCGTCGCTGACCAGCGAGGCCAGCATCTTGATGTGCCGCCAAGCCGGGCTGTCGGTGCCGCGCTTGTTGCTGCCGTGGATGTCCGACACCGTCGGCCCGCGGCCCCACGCCGTGCCCGAGGTCGTCAGCTCGACGTAGACGCAGCCTTCGGACCCGCCGCCGAAGCCGCCGTTCCCACTGGTCGACTGGCTGCCGAAGCGGATCATCGCGTCGGCGCCCTCGAGCAGCTCAGGGTGGTCCTTGACCCACTTGCGCAGGCCGATGTCCATCCGCTCTTCGTCGCCCTCGGCGACGAAGATCAGGTTCACCGGCAGCTTGCCGTGCACCGCCTTGATGGCGCGGAAGGCGTTCAGCTGCACCATCTGCGGGCCCTTCGAGTTGGTGGCGCCGCGGCCGTACAGGACCTTCGGGAACTTCTCGTGCGCGACGATCTGCCCTTCGAACGGCGCGTGGTTCCAGGCGTCGGGCTGGGTCACCGGCATCGTGTCGTACATCCAGTAGATGAGCAGCGTCTTCTCGGCGCCCTCGTCGCACTTGGCGTAGACCACCGGGTTGCCGGGCGATCCGTACTCGGTGATGCCGACGTCGTAGACCTGGGTCTGCTGGCAGCCCAGCTCGTCGAAGAAGCCCTTGACCATCTCGGCCGACTCGGGGATGCCCTCGCCCGAGTTCGAGATGCTCGGCTGCTGGATCCACTCCTGCAGATTGGCGACGTGCTGATCGACGTTCTCGTCGATGTGCGCGAACACCTTCTGCACGTCGGGCGGCACCTGGCTCATATCCGGTTGAATCTCGGTCTCGCCGACCGGTCGGATGCCGAGCTTCGGCGCTCCCGCGGCCGGGGCGGCCGCGGCGCCCGAGGCGGCCGGCGGCGTGCCGGGCTGCGAGCAGGCGGCGGTGAACGCGAGCACGGCGATGGAGAGGAAAGTCTTCCGGCGCATCGGCCACTCCTCGAACGCCCGCCTGTCGGGAAGTCGGCAGCGGGACTGCCGCATTGAAGCTGTGCGGCGTCCGGAAGTCAATGCCGTTCATGCGAAGATGCGGCCAATCTCATGGCGCTAGTGACAACGCGAGATGCCGCTGCGCCGACGGCGCTGACCCGACGGCACGCGCTGGCGGCGCTGGCCGGCGCGGGCGCATGGCTGTTGCCCGCGTGTCGCCGGATGTCGCCGGCGTCGCCGCCGCTCACGACCGCGCAGGCCGCCGAAGCCTACGTACGTCTCTCGTTGTCTCTGGCCCGCCATCAGCCGTCGCTGGTCGACACGTGGCTCGGCGAGGCGGCCTGGGGCGACGGCACCCGTGAGCCAGTGGCGCAGATCCGAGCGCGCCTCACCGCAACCCGCGAGGCGATGGCTGCGATGGCCGCGCCGGCCGACGCGCTCGACGGCGCCCGCCGCCGCTACCTGTCGGGACAGATGCAGGCGCTGTCGTTGGCCGCGGCGCGTCTCGCCGGCGAGAGCGCGTCCTTCGCCGACGAAGCCGAACAGGGCTTCGGCGTACGCGCGCCGGTGCGCGACGCCGCGGCGATGGATCGGCTGCGCCAGGAATTGTCGGAGCGGCTCCCGGGCCGCGGATCGCTGGCCGAGCGGCACGCCGGCTTTCGCCGGCGGCACGTCGTGCCGCCGGCCCGGGTCGAGGCGGCGTTCACCGTCGGCCATCGCCTGGTGCCGCGACGCCGCCGCGACGCCCCTGCCGCTGCCAACCGGTGCGCAGATCACGGTGCGGGCCGCCGACGAACAGGGGTGGGCCGGCTTCTCACGCCCGCACGACGCGCGCACCTCCGACGTGTGGGTCGCACGGAGCGGCGGCTCCGACGCAGCGCACCTGCTGCAACTGGCGGCGCACGAGGGCACGCCCGGCCACCACGCGCAGCACGTCCTCGCCACCGCCCGGCTGGTCGAGGCGCGGGGGTGGGCCGAACGCGCCCTCACCCCGGCGTTCGGGCCGCACCGCCTGCTGGCCGAGGGCGCGGCCGAGGCCGGCGCCGAGCTGCTGCTGCCGATCGGCGTCAGGGAGCGCGTCTGCGCCGAGGTGGTGATGCCGGCGGCCGGACAGACGCCGTCGCTGGCGCCGCTGCTCGTGCGCGTCGAACGGCTGGCGGCGGCCCTCGACCTCGAAGTGGCGCAGGTGGCGGCCGACTACCTCGACACGTCGCTCAGCATCGAGGTGGCGACCACGCGGCTGCGCGACGAGGCGCTGGTCCTCGATCCGCCGGGGATGCTGGCCTTCATCGAGAAGCAGCGGTCGCGCGTGCTCGCCTATCCGCTCGGACGCCGGCTCGTGCTCGAGGCGACCAATCACGCGCCGGAGGCGGACCGCTGGTCGCGCTTCGCGGCAATCAGCACGCTGCTCGACCTCGCGGCCCCGGCCCTGTCCCCGTCGGCCGCGAATCGAGAATAATGCCGTCGCGATGACCGCCACGACCTCCACGCGCACGCTCGTGCTCGCCGCCGCCGCGGTGACGGTGCTGGTCGGCCTGCAGGCGCGCGTCCTTCCGTACCTGCCGGGCGATATTGCGATCGCCCAGGCGTTCCAGGCGGCGACGCCCGGGACCGGTTGGGTCGCGCCGATGGTGCGCACCGCCAGCGCGCCGGGCAAATTCGTCCTGATGGCGATTGCGCTGCTTGGCGCCTGGCGTCTGGCCGGACCACGGGCGGTGCTGGTGGTAGCCGCGGCGATCGCGCTCGAGCAGACGTTCGGCGAGTCGAGCAAGCTGCTCTTCGGCCGGCCGCGGCCGTCACGCGAGCTGGTGGCCGTGATCGGCAACCCCACCGGGTTGTCGTTCCCGTCGACGTTCATGACGCTCTACAGCGTGACCGTCGGCGCGCTGGTGGTGCTGGCGTGGCGGATGAAGGCCTCGTCGATCCGCACGGCCGTCATGGTCGTGGGCGGCGTCGTCCTGGTCGTGGCCGCGGCGGCACGGATCGTCCCCGGCGCCCACTGGCCGAGCGACGCCTTCGGCACGATGGCCATCCTCCTGACGTGGCTGGCCGCGGCGTTCGCCGCCGCCGGCGCGGAGCGCCGCTGACCGTGGCCGCCGTCCGCATCGCGCTCGCCAACCTGCGCGTGCCGGGATCGCCCGATGAGTCCGTGCGCCTGGCCACCGCGGCGGTCGCCGAGGCCGGACGCCAGCGGCGCGGCGGTCGTCTGCTTCCCGGAGTGCTTCGTGCCCGGCTACCGCTGGGCCGGCGCGCCGGCACCGCCGCCCGACCCGGTGTTCCTCGAGCAGCGCGTGGGCGGACGGTGGCCGACGCCGCGCGCCAGGCCGGCATCTGCGTCGTGCTCGGCACCGAGCGCGTCACCGATCGCGGGCTGCTCATCAGCCGCGCTGGTCGTCAACAGCGACGGGTCGATCGCCGGCTGGCAGGACAAGGTGCAGATCGATCCGTCGGAGGAAGTGATCTACGCCGCCGCCGGCAGCGAGCGGCATGGTCTTTCACGCCGGCCCGCTCACCTTCGGCGTGGTGATCTGCCACGAAGGCTGGCGCTATCCGGAAACGGTCCGCTGGGCCGCACGGCGCGGCGCGCAGGTCGTGTTCCATCCGCACGCCCACGTCGCCGAGCCCGGCAGCTACCGGCCGACCACCTTTGCCGATCCGGCCAACACGTTCCACGAGAAGGCGATGTTGTGCCGGGCGGCCGAGAACACCGTCTACTTCGCGTCGGTCAACTGCGCCAGCGCCGGATCGGGGACGACCTCCGCGGTCGTCCGTCCCGATGGGACGGTGCAGTGCTGGCAGCCGTACGGCCAGGACGGCCTGCTCGTCGCCGACCTCGACCTGTCGCTGGCCACCGGCCTCTCGCCTCGCGCTGCCGGACCGCGCCCTAGCGCCCCCGGAGAACGCCAGCCCCACCCCTGGCGTCGGGGTCTGGCACCAGCAGCCGGCGGACGCTGGCGAGGATCTCGACACCTATCGTGATGCGGATCAGGCGCCGCCGTACGTCCCTGAGCGGCGGATCCACCGGAGCGGCTCAGAGCATCGCCGGCGGGCCACCCTTCACGAACGGCAGCAACACCGTCGCCACGAACGAATGAGTCGGCGTCGGAATGCTGCTTCTCGGCACCCAGACGAGCCACCGCACCGCTCAGCCACGGCAGCTCCAGTGGCCGTTGGCGCTCGAGGTCCGAAAGCATCGACGACTGCGCCGTGCGGCGGCATGCCCTCCATCATCTTGAGCACCTCGTCCATCACGCCGTCGGTGAGCTCGATGCCGTGGGCCCGGCCGACGGCGATCGTCTCCCACGCCGCCCGCTCGAGCATCGCCATCAGCTCCGGCTCGGCCCGCAGCACGCCGAGCGGCGACCGCGTGATCGCCGTCATCGCGCTGAAGACCGACAGCCGCGCGAACTTCGACCACAGGTCGACGAGGATGTGCGGACTGGCGGTGAAGCCGACGCCGGCGCGATCCGCCGCCGCCTTCAGCGCCAGCAGCCGCGGCGACATCGTGCCGTCGAGCTCGCCGACGATGAGCGCGTCGAGCGCCGTGTGCCGGATGGTGCCCGGCGGGTCGATCACCGCGGCCACGTAGGCCACGCCGCCGGCGGTGTGCTCGCGCCCGACGTGGCGGGCCACGATGTCCACCGCGTCGACGCCGTTCTGCAGCGTGACCACCATCGTGTCGGGCCCGATGAGCGGGCCGAGCTGGGCGGCGGCGCGCTCGGCGTCATAGAGCTTCACGGTGAAGAGCACGACGTCGGCCGGTCCCAGATCGCGCGGATCGTCGCTGGCGCGGACGGTCGGCACGTGGACATCGCCCTTGGGGCTCGTCAGCCGCAGCCCATCGCGACGGATGGCCTCGAGATGCGCGCCCCGCGCCACGAAGGCGACGTCGCACCCCGCCTGCGCCAGGCGTCCGCCGAAGTAGCCGCCCACGCCCCCCGCCCCGAACATGACGATCTTCATGATTTTCCCGGTCCCTGGTCCCCGGTCCCTGGTCCCAGCTTGATCGCGTCCAAGCTGACCACCGGCTCGTCGCCGACGACCGCAGCGGTGTGGCGCCGACCACGCGGCACCTCGACCCAGTCGCCCGGGCCGAGCTGCGCCATGTGTCCCGAGATCACGAGCCGGAACCGGCCGCTGACCACGGCGTCGATCTTGTCGACGTCGTGGGCATGGTCCGGGAACCGCGTGCCGGGCGGATAGACGTAGCGCGCCACCGCGTAGCCCATCGCCTCGAGCCTGGCGCGCAGCGCCGCCTCGGTCAGCGGACCGTCGGCGGCGTTCCAGTGATGGACGCGCACGGCCGACGCGTCAGGCGCCGGCGGCCGTCGCCACCGGCATGCCGGGCACCGTGCCCTTGGCCAGCTCCTGGTCGATCATGAGCATGCCGACGCCGGTCTTGCCGCCCAGGCGGATGCGGCCCAGGATGGCGCGGGCCGCGGCTTCCTCTTCCATCTGCTCGTTGACGAACCACTGCAGCAGCACGACCGCCGGCCGATCCTTGGCCGCCTCGGCCATCGCGTAGAGCTCGTTGATCGACGCGGTCACCGCCTGCTCGTTCTCCAGCACGTGGAGGCAGAGCGCCTCGGCCGAGTCCCACGACATCGGCGGCTGCGCCACCCCGGGGAGCACCACCTTCTGGTCGCGCTCGACGAGATGATCGATGAACTTCTGCGCGTGCAGGAGCTCGTCGCTCGACTGCTGGCGCATCCAGGTGGCGAAGCCGGGCAGGTCGTGTTCCGACAGCCACACCGACATCGCCAGGTACTCGTGCGAGGCCTTGAATTCGAGCTTGAGATGCTCGTTGATTCCCTTGAGGAGCTTGGCGTTCATGACGCTCAGCCTACCACGCGGGATCGCGGGGCCAGGAACTTGAGACTCGGGCTCAGTCTCGCGTGGCGCGTGTGGGCCCGAGGCCGTCAGCGCGACGAACGGCGCCGCGCCAACTCGAAGGCGTAGCCGCCGAGCAGCACGAAGATGGTCGTGCCGACCAGCGCGATCGGCGTCAGGTCGTGGCCGGCGAAGTAGACGGCCGCCGCCATCGCGGCGACGGCGCCGAGAGCGGAGGCCGCCACCATCCAGGCGGCGGGGCGGGAGTTGCTGGACGACGACGGCATGGACGCCTGATGGAATTGTCGCACGGGGCTGGGGAACATCACGGCAGGCGATCCCCGAGCATCGCGACGCTGAGCGCGTAGGCGTTGGCGCAGTTGTAGCCGAGGATCGCCTCGTAGTTGCCGTAGACGAGATAGTTGGTGCGGCCGGCCGCCAGCAGCGACGCCGCCCGCTCCGCCACGGGAAGGTTGCCGCCGCTGGCCGTGCGCACGCCCATCGCCTGCCACTCGGCCAGCGACTGGCGGCGGCTCAGCGCCCGCTCGGCCCGGCAGCCTTCGCCGCGCGACCCGGCCCGCTCGACGATCTCCGGTGCCGGAGCCGGCAGCCGCACCGGACGGCCCCAGGTCGCCTCGCCGTCCCACCCGTAGGCCTTGAGGTAGTTGGCGATCGAGGCGAACACGTCGGCGGGATTGCCCCAGATATCGCGTTCGCCGTCGCCGTCGAAGTCCTCGGCGTACCTCAGGTAGCTCGACGGCATGAACTGCGGCTGCCCCATCGCCCCGGCCCACGAGCCTTTCAGGTCGTCGAGCGAGGCGTGCCCGCGCTCGACGATCCGCAGGGCGTCGAACAGCTCGTTGCGGAAGAGCGTGCCGCGCCGGCCGTCGTAGGCCAACGTGGCCAGCGCCTGCACCGTGGGCCGCACGCCGGTGAAGCGGCCGAAGTTCGACTCGATGCCCCACACCGCCACCAGGATACCGCGGCTGCACGCCGTAGGCCTTCCCCACTTTCTCGAGGATGACCTTGTGCCGCGCCGCCATCTCGCGGGCCCGGCGCACCGTCGTCGGGGTGATCCGCCGACGCACGTAGTCGTCGATGCTGAGGACGGCCTCGGCCTGGCCGCGGTCGCGTTCCACGACCACCGGCAAGGGCGTGAGCCCGTCGAGCGCACGGGCGGCCACCGCGGCCGAGATGCCACGATCGACGGCCTCGGTCTTGAGCTCGGCGAGGAACGCCGTGAACCGGGCCTCGTCGACGGCCGGCGCGGGCGGCGGCGCCGGGGCCTGGGCGGCGCCGAGCGCCACTCCGAGCGCGGCGACGAGCCCGGCGGCGGACCACCAGACACGAGTGGGGGCGGGCGGCAGCATGACCAGCGTCCGTCCATTGTGCACCCACTGGGTGGGCGGCGTCAGCGGCCGGGCGGCGAGGCGCACTATGCTGAATTGCACACGGAGTCCCCGCATGCCCCTCTACCGTCTCGACACGCTGAGCACCCGCGAGCTCTTCCCCGGCTTCACCGCCCGCCTCGTCCACACGCCGCGCGTCACGCAGTCATTCGTCCACGCGACCGCCGGATCGAGCTTCCCCGACCATCGGCATCCTCACGAGCAGGTGGTCACGGTGCTCGACGGCGAACTCGAACTGGTGGTCGACGGCGAGCCCCACCGCCTCACCGCAGGCACGTGCTACGTCATCCCGCCCGACGTGCCCCACCACGGCACCGCAATCACCAATTGCCGCGTGCTCGACACGTTTGCGCCGACCAGGGAGGACTACAAATAGCAGGGACTCAGGGATCGGGGACTCAGGGACCCGGAGAATCGAGTCGGTGCTCGGCGCCGACCGTCCTGTAGCGACGTTGTTCTGAAGGGCGAAACAGGTCAGCGCGATCAGCGCTGACGCGTCCCGACGACCCTGGACCCCAGCCCCGGTCCCTGCGTTAGAGAGCCGTCATCGCCCCGCCGTCCACCGTGATCGCCTGGCCGGAGATGTAGCGGGCCGCGTCGGAGGCGAGAAAGACGAGCATGCTGGCGAATTCGTCCGGCGTGCCGATGCGCCCGAGGGGAATCGCCCCGACCGACTCGCGCTTCACCTGCGCCACGTCGACGCCCCGCCGGGTGGCGGTCGCCTGGTCGAGTTCGTCGATGCGCTCGGTCTGGATGCGGCCCGGCGCCACGACGTTGACGAGGATGTTGTCGGGCCCGAGTTCCTTCGCCAGCGTCTTGGCCAGGCCCCAGATGCCGGCGCGCAGCGTGTTCGACGTGACCAGACCGGGGACCGGCTGCTTGATCGACGACGAGGCGATGGTGAGGATGCGGCCGCCGCCGGCCTTCTTCAACTCGGGCACCGCCGCCTGCACCAGCCGGATGTAGCTCATCAGGTTCTGCTCGAACGCCTGGTGCCACTGGGCGTCGGTGATCGACAGGAACGGGCCCGAGGGCGGGCCGCCGGCGTTGTGCACGACGATGTCGAGGCCGCCCAGCGTGGCGACGGTGTGCGCGACCAGCCGGGCCGCCTCGTCGCCGGAGCTGACATCCGCGGTCACGGCCTCGACGCGCACCCCGGTGGCAGCGCGGATCTTCTGCGCCGCCTCGCCGATGCGCGCAGCGTCGCGGCTGCAGACGACCAGCGCCGTGCCCTCGCGGGCGAGGCCCATCGCGGTTGCAAAGCCCAGGCCGCGGCTCGCCGCCAGTACGAGCGCGCGCTTGCCGTTCAGTTTCAGATCCATAGGCACATCAGTCTAGCCGATGGCCCCGACCCCACCGCGCGCGATAGAGTCGAGACAGCACCCGACGACTCGCCACATGGCCGACATCGACGCCGAGATCGACGCGCTCTACCAGGGACCGCTCGACGCGTTCACCGACGCGCGCAACGCCCTCGCCAAGACGGCCAAGCGCGCCGACGTGAAGGCGCTGCAGAAGCCGAGCCTGCCGGCGTGGGTCGTCAACCAGCTGCATTGGCACCGTCGCGCCGCGCTCGATCGCCTGGTGACGGCCGCGGAGGCCGTGCGCAAGGAGCACGGCAAGGCGCTGTCGGGCCGGCCCGCCGACGTTCGCGCCGCCGAGCAGGCGCATCGCGACGTGGTCCGCGAGGTGCTGGCCGAGGCTCGCGCCGTGCTCACCGAGGGCGGTCACCCGATCACCCCGGCCACCCTCGATGCGGTGCGCGACACCGTGCAGGCCCTGCCCTCGCCCGAGGCCAACGGCCGCCTCGCTCGTCCCCTGGCGCCAAAAGGCTTCGAAGCGCTCGCCGGGTTCACCGTGGCGCCGGCGCTGCGGGTCGTGCCGAGCGCGGCCAAGCGCGCCCCCGCCCCGGCCGATGACGACGACGGCGAGGCCGAGGCCGAAGCCGAAGCCGAACGCGCCCGGGCACGGAAGGCCGCCGAGCGCGAGGCGCGCGAGCAGCGCAAGGCGGCCGAGAAGGCCGTGGAAGCGGCGCGCGCCGTCTTGCAACGCGCCGACATCGCCCTCGACGACGCCGAACGCGTGGTGAAGAAGCGACGGGCCGAGCGCGATGCCGCGGCGGCCGCGCACGAGCAGGCCGTCGCCGCGCTGCGCGAGTTCGAGTAGAGTGAGCGGCCGTATGCCAACCGTGCGCGGAGCCCGAGCGTGGATCCTGTCGGGCGTCGCCGTCGCTGGCCTGGCGGCGCTGACCCAGGCGCAGTCGCGGGTCAGCGACGCGATGCTCGCCCGCAAGAAGACCTTCGCCGAGCAGCAGCTGGCGGCGCTGGCGCAGCCGTTCGTCGGCGTGCGCAGCAGCGCCGGGGTGACGCCAGGGCTGTTCCCCATCCGCGCCAGCGGTGTCTCCACCGCGCCCATCGTGCAGGCGGCCGACGCCTTCCTGGCCACGCTGACCGCCGCGCAGACGGTCCGCACGGTCTTCGCCGCCGACGCCGACGAGTGGCGGCGCTGGTCCAACGTCGACAACGGCATCTACACGCGTCAGGGCGTGAGCCTGCGTGAGATGAGCCCGCCGCAGCGCGAGGCGGCGATGGCCCTGCTGCGCACCTCGCTCTCGGCCAAGGGCCTGGCCGCTGTCGCAGAACATCATGAAGACCGACCAGACGCTCAGCGAGATCAACGACGACACGCTGAGCTACGACGAACAGCTCTACTTCGTCACGGTCATGGGCCGGCCGTCGGCGACCGAGCCGTGGGGCTGGCAGATCGACGGCCATCACCTCGTGATCAATTACTTCGTCCTCGCCGACCAGGTGGTGATGACGCCGGTCTTCATGGGCGGAGAGCCGGTGGTCGCCACCACCGGCAAATACGCCGGCAACGCCGTCATGCAGACCGAGCAGGATCAGGGCCTGGCGTTCATGCGCGCGCTGGACCAATCGCAACAGGAGGCGGCGACCATCCGGCGCGACAAGCCGGCCAACGACATCCAGGCCCAGGCCGACAGCGACAACGTGGTCCTCGACTACCGCGGCGTCAAGGCGGCGACGCTGCCAGCGCCGCTCAAGGCCCGGCTCGCTGGAACTGGCCGGCCTCTTCGTCGGCAACCTGCGCGACGAGCATGCGGCGATACGCATGCGCGAGGTGGCGGCGCACCTCGACGAGACGTGGTTCGCCTGGGCCGGCGGCACCAGCGACGACGCGGTGTTCTACTACCGCATCCACAGCCCGGTGATCCTGATCGAGTTCGACCATCAGCTGCCGGTTGGCGCCACCAAGCTGTTCCCGCGGGGCCGGCCGACGCGGGCCCACATCCACACCGTGGTGCGCACCCCCAACGGCAACGACTACGGCAAGGACCTGTTGCGCCAGCATCTCGCCGCGCACCCGCACTAGCCCAGAGCGGGCGCCGATGGTGACTGCGATGCGCCCAATCTACGCCCTGACGCTGTTGGTGCCGATCGCCCTGTGGTTGGCGCGGATCGGGGTCGGGCCGGTGCCGCTGTTCGTCACCTCGTGCCTGGCGATCCTGCCCCTGGCCGCCCTGATGGGCGAGGCCACCGAGCACCTCGCCCGCCGCGCCGGGCCGGCGCTGGGCGGGCTGCTCAACGCCACCTTCGGCAACGCCGCCGAGCTGATCATCGGCTTCATCGCCCTCCGGGCCGGCGAAACGGCCATCGTCAAGGCGTCGATCACCGGGTCGATTCTCGGCAACCTGCTGATGGTCCTGGGCCTGGCGATGCTGGTCGGCGGCTGGCGGCGGACCGAGCTGACCTTCAACCGGCTGGCCGCCGAATCGGCGAGCGGGACGATGTTGCTGGCGGTCGTGGCGCTGGTCCTGCCGGCGATCTACGCCCAGGTCACCAATCACCGCAGCCCCGAGCACATCGAGTCGCTCAGCCTCGACATCTCGTATGTGCTGATCGCCACCTATGTCGCCAGCCTGGTCTTCCAGTTCCTCACCCATCGCCGACTGGTCGGACCGCCGGACGCCGACGACGCGGCCGAGGCGTCTGACGGCGTCGCCCCGTGGACCCTGACCCGGAGCCTCGGGACCCTGATGGCGGCAGCGGCCGCCATCGGGCTGGTGAGCGAGGTGTTGGTCGCCGCGGTGGACGAGGCTGGCACTGCCCTTGGACTGGGCAAGGTGTTCATGGGGGTGATCGTGATCGCGGTGGTCGGCAATGCCGCCGAACACTCGACGGCGATCCTGGTGGCGCGCAAGGGCCAGATGGACCTGGCGTTCGGCATCGCGATGGGCTCGGCGATGCAGATCGCGCTGTTCGTGGCGCCGGTGCTGGTCATCGCCGGTCACCTCATCGGCCATCCGATGGGCCTCGAGTTCACGCTACTCGAGGTGTCGGCGGTGATGCTCTCGGTGATGGCGGTGTCGTATCTGGTGCTCGACGGCCGCACCAACTGGTTCGAGGGCGTGCAGCTGCTGGCGATCTACACGATTCTCGGAATGACGTTCTTCTACCTGTAGCGCCGCCGCGTCGACGCCGGTTGGCGTCAACGGCTGGCGAGCGGTCCGTGCTTGTCGACCCGGTTGACGATCGGCTTCTGCGTGCGCAGGAAGGCGTAGATCGCCCGCAGGTCGTCGTCGGTCATCCCGGCGTAGTTGCCCCACGGCATCTCGGTGTTCTGCAGACGCTCGTCGCCGGCGAGGGTGCGGGCCGGGGCGCCGCGGAAGGCGCGGAATTTGTCGACGAACTGCTCCTCGGTCCAGGTGCCGATGCCGGTGCCGGCGTCGGGCGTGATGTTGGCCGAGCGGACCAGCCCGATGCCACCCGGCATGAACGGTGTGCCACCGGCGAAGTCCATGCCCGGGAGGGGCGCGCCCTGGTCGTCCATCGGCGTGTGGCAGTCGGAGCACACGGCCGCGTTCACCAGGTACTCGCCGTACGCGACCCGATCCGACGTCGGCGGCAGCGGCCGGTGCGACGGCGCCGCGGGAATCGTGCGCACGACCAGCGGCAGCGGGAAGTTCAGCTGGCGCGCTGGCAACTCTGGCGCCGGCCGCGCCGGCAGCGTGCGAATGTAGGCGACGATCGCCTCGATGTCGTCACGGGCCATCTTCGCGTAGTGCGGATACGGCATCAGCGGGAAGAGCGGCGTGCCGTCGCGGCCCACGCCGGCGGTGATCGCCCGGATCAGCTCGCCGTCGGTCCACTCGCCGATGCCCGTCGGCGTGATGTTCCTGGTGTAGAACACGAACGGCTCGAGGCCGTAGCCGAACCGCTGGCCGCCGGCGCCCTGGGTGCCGTCGACGACCGGCCCGGTGTACTTGTCGAAGTCGCGTTCGGCGTGGCAGACCGCGCACCCGACGACGTTCTCGACCAGGTACTGCCCGCGCGCCAGCCGTTCGGGCGTGGCCGCCACCTTCACGTCCTCGGCCGCGGCGACGTTCGGATAGCGAACGTAGAAGTACCCGACGAACAATCCAGCAGCGACGACCAGCAGTCCCACCAACCCGAGCAGCCACTTCCCGACCGCTTCATCGTGCTCTCCTCGTACAGGGGCTCGGGACTGGGGGCTAGGCGAGGCTCCGAGCAACGCCCTAGTCCGACTGTGCGTCACGCGTGAGCCGCGTCGGAGCGAGCGCTTGACGAGCCCGAGTCCCCAGTCCCTAGCCCCAGCCTAGTCTGGAGCCGTGGTCCGCGCCGGCGCCTTCTTCGACGCCGCCACGATCGCCGCCACGTCGGCGGCCAGCTTCTTGGCGTCGTAGAGGATGCCGTCCTTCATCACGTAGTCGATGCCGCCGACGCGCTCGGGCTTGTTGAGCGCGTCGTTCAGCCGCACCGTGCCGGTGACGTAGAGCGTCTTGAAGTTCTGCAGCGGGTTCTGCCTGGTGATGACGAAGTCGGCCTTGAGGCCGGGCCGCACCAGCCCGAACTCGATCGGCTTGCCCTTCGGCTCGGACAGCGCCTGCGCGCCGTAGTAGGTCGCCGAGCGAATCACTTCGAGCGGATGGAACCCGGCTTCCTGGAGCATCTCCAGCTCGAGGATGTAGCCGAAGCCGTAGGTCTGGTAGATGAAGCCCGAGTCCGACCCGGTGGTCACGCGGCCGCCGGCGTTCTTGAAGTCCTGAATGAAGTCCATCCACACCTGGTAGAACTTCTTCCACGCCACTTCGTCCTCGGTCGTCCAGTCGAACCAGTAGGCGCCGTGGGCGACGCGATTGGGCTGGTAGAAGTCCCACAGCGACTGCAGCGTGTACTTCTCGTGCCAGTCGGCGTTGCGCATCCGCATCACGTCGCGGCCGGCCGAGTAGATGGTCATCGTCGGGTCGACGATGAACTTGCGATCGACCCACTCCTTGATCAGCGCGTTCCACTTCTCGCTGCCGCGCTCGTGGATGCGGTTCCAGTTGCGCGCCACCTGCCCGAAGCGGTGGTACTCGTCGTTGTAGTTCATGTCGGGCGCGTAAGGCTGGATGCTGACGTCCTTGTAGAGCGACTCGAACAGGCCGTAGTAGTGCGTCATGGCGCCCAGGCCGAGCCGCGAGGCGTCGAGCGCGGTCATGCGGGCCAGGCCCATCTGGTCGAGGTGCGCGGTGGAGCCGAGCCCGTGCTTCTTCGCTTCGTCGAGCAGCGCCGCCATGATCTCGGGGTCGAAGGCGCTCAGCTTCAGTCCGTCGACGCCCTTCTGGGCGGCGAAGCGCACCCACTCGCGCGCCGTCTCGGGCGTCTGCGGCCGGGTGCGGTCCCAGCCTTCGCCGGTGAACGGCCGGTGGTAGGAGAAGATCCGCGGCGCCACGATCTGGTTCTTGGCCGACAGCTCGCGCTGCGCCAGGTCCCAGTCCATCGAGCCGCACGGCACGCCGCGCACCGTGGTGACGCCGTGGGCCAGCCACAGCTTGTAGACGTACTCGGGGTTGCTGGCCTGGCCGCCGCCGCAGTGGACGTGGGCGTCGACGAAGCCCGGCATCAGGTACATCCCGGTGCCGTCGAACTCCTTGGTGCCCTTGGCCGGCCGGCGGTCGCCGATCGGCACCTTGGGAAAGCCGACGCTCGACACTTCGCGAATCAGGCCCTGCTCGACCACGACGTCGATCGGGCCGCGCGGCGGCGCGCCGGTGCCGTCGATCACGGTGATGCCGCGGAACACCATGCGGTCAAATGGCCCCTCGCCTTCGCCGGCCCGGCGATTGGGGGTCGACTGCATCTGGGCCGAGAGCGAGACGGTCGCGGCCAGCAGGCCAAGCGCGACGCCGAGACGGGTGCGGACGGTGGTGCTGAACATGAGGCCTCCGAGCCTCAGCATTGTACTCAGCATGCACGCGCGGCAGGGCCTCGCGTATCCTCCGGAGCGGGGCACAGGGCACCCTGGGCCCGGGAGGAGGGCGAATGCGGCTCATCGCGGCGGGCACGGTGATGGCGGCGATGCTGACGGGGCATCCCGCGGCGGCGCAAGCCGCCGGCGACGTCGGCATCACCATGGGCTATCCGGTGGCCGTCGGCGTTGTCTGGCACATCACCGACGCCATCGCCATCCGGCCCGACGTCTCGATGACCTGGACGTCCAGCGAGTCGGTGAACACCTCGGGACCGCTCCTGCCCGGCCTGCCGCCGGTGACGTCGACGAGCACGGTGGACGCCTGGAACACGGCCGTCGGCGTCAGCGCCCTGTTCTACCTGCAGACCGTTGACCGGTTCCGCGTCTACCTCGTACCCCGCGCCGCCTACCTTCGTTCGAGCCAGGATCTGGAAACCGGCGGGCTGACGTCGGCCCTCGACACGACCAGCAACGGCTACCTCGTCTCCGGCTCGGTCGGCGCGCAGGTCGCCGCGCACGACCGCTTCTCGATCTTCGGCGAACTGGGCGTGCAGTACTCGTCGCAGCGCTCCGAGGCGTCGTTCTCGACCTCGCGCAGCGAGAACGAGAACCGCACGGTGGGCCTCCGCTCGGCGGTGGGCGTGACGCTGTACTTCTGAGAGCGAGGCCGATGTGATGACTGAGCGCCCCGACAACATCCAGGCGGCCGAAGCGTGTCTGCCCTCGGCCGACCTGGCCGCCGACCTCGGCTATTACACCGAGACGCTCGGCTTCAGGCTCGACACCATCTTCCCGGCCGACGATCCGGCCGTGGCCACGCTCTCCGGCTACGGCGTGCGGATTCGGCTCGAGCGCGGCTCTGAGGTGCCGCCCGGGGTGTTGCGGCTGCTGTGCCGCGACCCCGATGCCGTCGCCGCCGGCCGGCGCGAGCTCATGGCGCCCAACGGCGTCAGGATTCTGCTCGTCGACGCCGACCTGCCCGTCGAACGGCCGCCAACCCGGCACGCCTTCGTCGTGCGACGCCTGAAGGACAACACGCCGTGGGTGATCGGCCGCGCCGGCATGGCCTATCGCGATCTGATTCCGGGACGGCTCGGCGGCAGCATCATCGCCTCGCACATCCGCATCCCCGACGCCGGGCCGGTGCCCGACATGGTGCACTACCACGCCGTGGGCTTTCAGCTGATCTTCTGCTACAGCGGCTGGGTGCGGCTGGTCTACGAGGACCAGGGGCCGGCCTTCGTCCTCGGCGCCGGCGACTGCGTCATCCAGCCGCCGCGGATCCGCCACCGGGTGCTCGAGGCGTCCGAGCAGCTGCAGGTCATCGAGATTGGCGTGCCCGCCGACCACGTGACCACCGTCGATCACGAGATGACGCTGCCGACGCCGGTGGTGAACCGCGACCGGGAGTTTGGCGGCCAGGTGTTCTGTCACAGCCTGGCGGCCGAGGCGGTCTGGGCGCCGTGGCGGCTGGCCGGGTTCGAGGCCCGCGAGACCGGCATCGGCGAAGCGACCGGCGGTGTCGCCTCCGTCCAGGTCGCCCGCCCGTCGGGTCCGACGCCCGGGCAGGTGACCAGCCACACCTCGGACATCCTGTTCGCGTTCGTGCTGTCGGGGTCGGTGACGCTGCACGGCGACGGCCAGGGCGCGCACGCCCTGAGCGAAGGCGACGCGTTCGTGATTCCGCCCGATCTGCCGACGTCGCTGACCGGCGCGTCGCCCGACCTGCAGCTGCTCGAGGTGTCGTTGCCGGCCGAGTTCGAGACCCGGACGCATCCGGGCGTCCAGTAGCGGCTCCCCTAGCAACCGGATGCCGTCGTGCGCGCGCGTTCTGCTTCACGTGCCCGCCTCATTGCGCACCTTGCGACCGCCCTCAGCCGAACCGAGTGATCGCCTCGACGCGTTCATCAGCCGCGGGCGCTCGCCGGCGACAGCCGGTAGCCGATGGCCATCAGCAGCAGCCACGGGCCGCCGGCCACCAGCGTCGACTCCAGACCGGGCACCCACCACGTCGACACGAGGATCCCGCCGACCATCAGCGCGCCGGCGTACGACGGGAGCGGCGCGGTGCCGCGGCCGGCGGCGCAGAACGCGATGTGGGTGACGAAGATCATCAGCCACACGAACAGCGCCCCGAAGAGCGCCACGCCGAAGAACCAGACGTAGGCCGAGTCGGGCCACAGCGCCCGGACCAGCACCGCCGCGCCCAGACCCACGCCCGAGACGAGCAGCGCGTTCACCGGCGCACCGTGGCCGGTCACCTCGCCCAACTTCGCCGGGACGAAGCCGGCGCGCGCAAGCGAGAACAGCGTCCGGGCGATCAGGTAGAGGTTGGCGTTCGAGCTCGACAGGGCGGCACTGAGCACGACGAAGTTCATCAGCCCGGCGGCCCCCGGGATGCCGCGCCCGGCCAGCACCTGCACGAACGGGCTCTCGCCGATGCCCAGCTGGTTCCACGGCGTCAGCGCCATCAGCAGCGTCACCGTCACGATGTAGATCGCCGACAGCCCGAGCACCATGCGGCGCATCGCCGCTGGTATCGTCCGGGCGGGATCGGCGGCCTCTCCCGAGGTGACGCCGAGGACCTCGACGCCGATAAACGAGTAGATCACGAAGCAGCACGCCAGCCACACGCCGCTCGGGCCGAACGGCATGAATCCTTCGTGGGCGGTGAGATTGCGCAGGCCGATGGCCGGTGCGCCGGTCGCCCCGGTCACGACGAGCAGCGCCAGGGCCACGAACAGCACCACCGCGACCACCTTGATCATCACCAGCCAGTACTCGATCGTGCCCAGTCGGCCGACCGGGCGCGAGTTGAGGTAGAGCAGCATCACCGCGAAGGCGAGCACCCAGACCGCGCCGGGCACGCCGGGGAACCAGTAGTGCATGTAGATCGAGCAGGCGACCAGCTGGCCGCCCGTGGCGATCACCTGCATCAGCCAGTAGCTGACCCGCACGGCGTAGCCGGCGAACGGTGAGAGGTACATCGCCGCGTAGACGCCGAAGGCGCCGGCGGTCGGGTGAGCCACGGCCATTTCGGTGAGCGCCCGGCCGAGCAGCAGCGAGAGGCCGGCGACGAGCACGTAGGACAGGATGGTGGCCGGCCCGGCGACGTTCACCGACAGACCGGTGGCCAGGAACAGCCCGGTGCCGATGGCGGTGCCGAGGGCCATCGTCGTCTGCTGCGCGGTGGTGAGCTGGCGGGCCAGCCCCTGTTCGTTGGCGACGGCAGGATGGAGCGCGGGGGCGGCCATGGCGGCGGCGAGTGTACATCGGGCGGTCGCCGCACCGGCGCCCGCGACGCGCGCCTGCGGTAACATCCCGAGCCGCGTTGACCCTCGACGAGTTTCGGGCCAGGTTTCCGATCTTCGGCCACGCCGTGTACGTCAACAGCTGCTCCCAGGGCGCGCTGTCCCTCGACGTCCACGCTGCGCTCGAGGCGTTCATCGAGTCGTGGCACAGCGCCGGCTCACCGTGGGATCGCTGGGTCGGCGAGGTCGAGCGGCTGCGCACCGCCTTTGCCGCCTCGATCGGCGCCGACGCCGACGAGATCGCCGTGATGCCGAGCGCCTCGACGGCCATCGCCGCCATCGCCACCGCTCTCTCGTTCGACACGCCTCGTCGCGGGATCGCGCTGGGTGAGTTCGAGTTCCCCACCATGGCGCACGTCTGGCTCGCCCAGCAGCGCCGAGGCGCCACCATCGACTGGGTGCCGGCCCGCGGCGAGACGCTGCCGGTCGAGGCGTACGAAGCGCGGATCGACGACCGGACGCTGGTGGTGCCGGCGGCCCACGTCTGCTTCCGCAACGGCTACCGGCTCGACATCGCGAGGCTGGCCGCGCTGTGCCGAGAGCGCGGCGCCTACGTCATGCTCGACGACTACCAGCACACCGGCACCGGGCCGCTCGACGTGCACGCACTCGGCGTCGACTTCATGGTCACCGGCGCGTTGAAGTACCTGCTCGGTCCGGCCGGCATCGCGTTCCTCTACGTCCGCCGCGACCTGATTGACGGGCTCGAGCCGTTGTCGACCGGCTGGTTCGGGCGGGTGAACCCTTTTGCCTTCAGTCTCGACCCGCTCGACTGGTCGTTGAGCGCACGGCGGTTCGAGACCGGCACCCCGCCGGTGCCGGCCGCCTACGCGGCGGCGGCCGGACTCGACCTGCTCAACGCGCTCGGGCCCGCGGCCATCGACACGCAGATCCGCCGGCTCACTGCTCGCATGGTCGACGGCGCGCGGCGCCGCGGCTTCGCCGTGGCCACGCCCGACGACCCCGAGCAACGCGGCGCCCTTGTGGTCGTGCGCTGCACCGACGCCGGCGCGCTGGTGCAGCGGCTCGAGGCCCGCGGGATCGTGGCGTCGGCGCGGGGCACCGGCCTGCGCGTGTCGTTCCACGCCTACAACAACGACGACGACGTGGACGCCGTGCTCGCCGCGCTCGAGGCCGAAGCCGCGCTCGTGAAGCTCCGCCCTACGGGCGGGTCGTAGGGCAGCTCTTTAGAGCTGCCTGTCGGGTGACGGTGGGTCGACGACGGCGGTCGCTTCGATCTCGACCAGCGCCTGCGGTTCGACCAGGCCGGCGACGACCACGACCGACATCGCCGGAAAGTGCCGGCCGATGACCGCGCGATAGCTGGCGCCGATCTCCTTGCGGTGGCGCAGGTAGAGCTCGCGATCGGTCACGTACCAGGTCAGCCGCACGATCTGCGCCGGGGTTGCGCCGGCGGCGGCGAGCGCGGCGACGACGTTGCCGAGCGCGCGCTGGACCTGGTCGGGGAACGTCAGGCTCGGGAACGTGCCCGACGCCGGATCCCAGCCGATCTGGCCCGAGACGAAGACGGTTCGGCCGGCGGCGCTGACCGCGTTGGCGTAGCCCACGGGCCGGGCCCAGCCCTCCGGCTCGTGAACGGCCAGCCCGCCGGCCTGGACGGCCGGTGGCGGGTCGGCGTCGCCACCCCGGAGTCTGAACCGCTGCACTTTGCCGGTCAGCGTACGCGGCAGCGCCGACACGAACTGGATCGCGCGCGGGTACTTGTAGGGGGCGATCTGGGTCTTGACGTAGTCCTGGAGCGTCTTGACCAGGGCCTCCGACGGCACGACGCCGGCAGCCGGCACGACGAAGGCCTTGACGATCTGCCCGCGGGCCTCGTCGGCCACGCCGACGACGGCGCACTCCGCGACCGAGGGCGCCGAGAGCAGCGCGTTCTCCACTTCGGCGCCGGCGATGTTGTAGCCGGAGGAGACGATCATGTCGTCGGTGCGGCACTGGTACCAGAAGTAGCCGTCGGCGTCCTCCACGTAGGCGTCACCGGTGAGATTCCACCCCTGCTGCACGTAGCGCTGTTGCTGCTCCGGGTCGTCGAGATAGCGGCAGCCGGTCGGCCCCGACACGGCCAGGCGCCCGACGGTGCCGCGCAGCACTTCGCTGCCCGCGTCGTCGACGATCATCGCCCGGTAGCCGGGCACGACCCGGCCGGTCGATCCTGGGCGGGCCGCGTCCGGACCGCAGCCGATGAACACGTGCAGCATCTCGGTCGAGCCGATCCCGTCCATCAGGCGGATGCCGGTGGCCGCGGCCCAGGCGTCGAAGACCGCTGCCGGCAGCGTCTCGCCGGCGGAGAGGCCGCGGCGCAGGCTGGTCAGGTCGAACGCGGCGGCCTGCGCCAGCATCGCCCGGTAGCCGGTGGGTGAGGTCACGGTGACGGTGGCGCGGTAGCGCTGAATCCCCTCGAGCAGCTGGCGGGGCGCGGCCTGCGCCAGCAGCGCGGTCGAGGCCCCGAAGCGCAGCGGGAAGAGGACGAGTCCGCCGAGGCCGTAGGTGAAGGCGAGCGGCGGCGACCCGATGAAGACGTCCTCGGCGCGAGGCCGAAGGACATGGCGGGCATAGGTGTCGGTGACGGCGAGCAGGTCGCGGTGGAAGTGCACCGTCGCCTTGGCCCGGCCGGTCGTGCCCGAGGTGAAGGCGATGATGGCCGGATCGTCGGCGGCGGTGGCGACGTTGGCGAACGCCGGCGATCGGCTGGCCAGGCGTGCGTCCAGGGCGTCCGGCGCCGAGGAGTTGTAGGGCAGGACCCGCGCCTGGGGACGGTCGCGCACCGCGGCGTCGAGGTCGGCGGCGACGTCGGCATCGGTGAGGGCCAGGCGCACCTCGGCACGATCGACGATCTCGGCGAGCTCGCGCGGCCTGAGCAGCGGCATGGTCGTCACCGCCACGCCGCCGGCCTTGAGCACGGCGAACCAGCACGCCACCAACATCGGATGGTTGGCGCCGCGCAACAGCACCCGCCCGCCCGGCACCAGGTGCAGGTCGTCAACCAGGACGTGGGCGATACGGTTGGCGGTGTCGTGGAGCCGGCGATAGGTCCACGGCCCGTCGGCGTGGTGGAACACGGTGCGCTCGCCGTGCCCCTGCGCGATCCAGTCGTCGAGCAGCACCGACGCAGCGTTGAGCCGGTCGGGATAGCGCAGCTCGCTCACCCCCGACCAGTCCATCCGTGGCCACAGCGCCGGTGGCGGCAAGCGATCGAGCACGAAGCGGTCGACGAAGGCCGAGGGGACGCCCGGCTGCTCAGGCACGCAGCACCTGCCCGGCGATGACCAGCTTCTGGATCTCGCTCGTGCCCTCGTAGATACGCAGGGCCCGGATCTCGCGATAGAGGCGTTCGACCGCCGTGCCGGCCACCACGCCGCGGGCGCCGAGCAACTGCACGGCGCCGTCGATCACCTGCTGGGCCGACTCGGTGGCCACCAGCTTGGCCATGGCCGCTTCGCGCGTGACGCGTGCTGCGCCCTGATCGTGCGTCCAGGCGGCGCGATAGACCAGCAGCGCCGCGGCGTCGATGGCCGCCGCCATCTCGGCGATGCGGGCCTGGGTCAACTGGAACTCGGCCAACGGCTTGCCGAAGGCGACACGGCACCGCACGTGCCCGACCGCCTCGTCGAACGCCCGGCGGGCGAATCCCAGCGCCGCCGCCCCGACCGAGGCGCGAAAGACGTCGAGCGTGCCCAAGGCCACGCGCAGCCCCTGGCCGGGCTCGCCGACGATCCGATCGGCGGGCACCCGGCAGTCCGTGAACGTCAGCGTGCCCAGCGGGTGCGGCGCCATCACCTCGATCATCGGACCGATCGTCAGGCCGGCGGTGCCGGCGTCGACCAGCACCGCGACGACGCTGCGCTCGCCGCCCTCAGGCCAGCGGCAGAAGACGACGTAGTAGCCGGCGATGCCGGCGTTCGAGATCCAGGTCTTGGCCCCGTCGATCACGATCGCGGCGCCGTCGCGGCGGGCCGTGGTCTGCATCGCCGCCAGGTCCGACCCGGCATCGGCCTCCGAGATCGCGAAGGCGGCGATGCGCGCCCCGGTGGCGACCTCGGGCAGGTAGCGCTGCTTGAGCGCGTCGGCGCCGAACAGCGAGATCGGGCCCGATCCCAGCCCCTGCATGGCAAAGGCGAACTCCGCCAGCCCGGAGGTGTAGGCGAGCGTCTCGCGGATCAGGCACAGCGACCGGAGATCGATCGACTCGAGGGCGCCGCCGTAGGCCCGAGGGACGGCGTATCGCAGCCACCCTGCCCGGCCGAGCTGCGCGACGTAGCTCTGGCAGGCGGCTCCGGGATCGGTCTCGTCGTGCAGTTGCAGCTGCCCGTCGCGCCACGCCCGCAGGTCGTGCGCCAGCCGACGGTGCCCGTCAGCGAAGAACGGCCACTGAAGGTAGGTCTCGTCGGCCACGTCAATCGCCTTCGAAGACAACCGGCGTCTTGGCCACGAAGGCGCGATAGGCGCGGGCGAAGTCTTCCGTCTGCATGCACGCCGCCTGGGCCCGGGCCTCGGACTCGATCGCCTCGTCCAGGCCCATGTCCCATTCGAGGTGCAGGCAGCGCTTGGTCGTCGCATGGGCGACCGTCGGGCCCTCGGCCAGCGTCCGCGCCAGGCCCTGCGCCTCGCCGAGGACGACGTCGTCGCCGACGAGCCGGTTGAAGAAGCCGATGCGTTCGGCCTCGGCGCCGTCGATCGCACGGCCGGTGTAGAGCAGCTCGCTCGCCCGCCCCTGGCCGATGATGCGCGGCAGGATCGCGCACGCGCCCATGTCGGCCCCCGACAAGCCGACGCGGACGAAGAGGAACGCCACCCGGCTGCGCAGCGTCCCCAGGCGCAGGTCGCTGGCCATCGCGAGGATGGCGCCGGCCCCGACGCAGACGCCGTCGACCGCGGCGACGATCGGCTGCGGGCAAGTGCGCATCGCCGTCACCAGGCCGCCGGTCATGCGGGTGAAACGCAGCAGCCCGTCTTCGTCGCCGCGCGCCCGGGCCGCAACGAGCGGGCCGATGATCTCGTGCACGTCACCGCCCGAGCAGAAGTTGCCGCCGGCGCCGGTGAGCACGACCGCGCGGATGTCGGGTTGGGTGTGCAGCGCGGCGAAGGTGGCGCTGAGCTCGGCGTAGGACTCGAACGAGAGCGGGTTCTTGCGCTCGGGGCGATCGAGCGTGATGGTCGCCACCCGCCCGTCGACCGACCAGCCAAACGAGCGCGGTTCGATCATGTCAGCCATCACATCACCTCGCCCGCGGCCACGGCCACGGCTTGTCCGGTGATCGCCGAGGCGCCCGGCGAACAGAGCCACACCACGGTCGCGGCGACTTCGTCGGGCGTGATGAGATCGCCGCGCGGAGAGTAGCGGGTGAGCACGGCGAACGCCTCGTCGCGGGACCGCCCTGTTGTCCGGCTGACGTTCTCGACCGCCGCCCGCACCATGTCGGTGTCCGACGTGTACCCGGGGCACACGGCGTTCACGGTCACGCCGTCCCGGGCGGTTTCGGCCGCCACCGACCGGGTCAGGCCGATCAGGCCATGCTTGGTCGCGCAGTACGCCGCCACTCGCGCGTAGCCCTTCAACCCGGCGGTCGACGCGATGTTGACGATGCGGCCGGCGCGGGCGGCCCGCATCGCCGGCAGCACCTGCTGGATACACAGGAGCGGCGCGGTCAGGTTGACCCGCAGCAGCCCCTCCCAGCTCTCGAGGGTGAGGTCCTGGACCGGGCCGGCGATGGCCTGCCCGGCGTTGTTGACGAGGATGTCGATCGGGCCGAGCTGGCCGACGGCCGCGGCGAACGCCTGGCGCACCGCGGAGGGGTCGCAGACGTCCACCTTCAGGCCACAGGCCCGCACGCCGTGGCTGTGGCGCAGCGTCTCGGCGTGGTGCTCGACGGCGTCGGCGTTGCGGCCCATGAGCGACAGCTGTGCGCCCTGGGCCGCGAGCGCCGAGGCGATCACCGCGCCGATGCCGCGCCCGCCGCCAGTGACCACCGCATGGCGGCCGGCCAGCATCCCCGATTCCGGCGGCGTCATGGCGTGGCGGCCTTTCTCTCGAGCTCGCGCTCCAGTTGTCGCCGTCCGGTCAGGTACTGCGGCGGCCACACCTGCCCGGCGTAGCGGAATCCGGCGGCGGCGCGCAGCGTCCAGAACGGGTCGGTCAGATGGGGACGCGCCAGGGCGCAGAGATTGGCGCGGCCGGCGGCGATGATGCTGTTCACCTGATCGGGCTCGGTGATGTTGCCGACGGCGATGGTCGGCACGCCGGCGTCGTTGCGAATCTGGTCGCTGAACGGCGTCTGATACATGCGGCCGTAGACCGGGGCGGCGTCGACCGAGGTCTGTCCGGTGGAGACGTGCACGATGTCGACGCCGGCGGCGACGAACGCCCTGGCCACGACCACCGCGTCGACGCCGGTGAGGCCGTCCTCGACCCAGTCGGTCGCCGAGATCCGGACCGACATCGGCCGCTCGGCGGGCCACACCGCGCGCATCGCCGCGAAGACCTCCAGCGGAAAGCGCAGCCGGTTCTCGAGCGATCCGCCGTACTCGTCGGTGCGCTGATTGCTCGAGCGGCGTGATGAAGCTCGAGAGCAGATACCCGTGCGCGCAGTGCAGTTCGAGCATGTCGAAGCCGGCCGCCACGCGCCATCCCGGTCGCCGCGCACGAAGTCGGCGCACACGCGGTCCAGGTCGTCGCGGGTCATCGCCCGGGGATCGGCAGCTGCGGCGCGTAGCGAACCGCGGACGGCCCGATCGGCGTCCCACCCGCCCTCGGTCAGCGGCACGTCGTTGCCCTCCCACGGCAGCCGCACCGAGCCCTTGCGCCCGGCGTGTCCGAGCTGCAGGCAGATCCTGGCGGCGCTGTGCCGGTGCACGAAGTCCACGACCCGGCGCCACGCGTCGACGTGATCCGGCGCGATACATCCCGGTGCAGCCGAGGGTGATCCGCGCGTCGGGCGACACGCACGCCATCTCGGTCATCACCAGCCCGGCGCCGCCGAGCGCGCGTGACGCCGAGGTGCACCAGATGGAAGTCTCCGGGATGCCGTCCTCGGCGCTGTACATGTCCATCGGCGCCACCACCACGCGGTTGACGACGGTCATGTCGCGGAGCGAGAACGGCGTGAACATCGGCACCGGCGGCGGCTCGCGTCGCGGCGGCGTGGCTGCCGGCGGCGAACCACCGCTCGACCCCCTCGAGATACGCGCCGATCGCGCAGGCGCAGGTTCTCGTGGCTCACGCGCTGGCTGCGCGTCAGCAGGGAGTAGGCGAACTGCTCGGGCTCGAGCCGGATGTAGCGCTCGACGTGCTCGAACCACTCCATCGAGTTGCGCGCGGCGTTCTGCAGCCGCAGCGCGTCGGTCATGCGCTCGCTCTGGTACTCGGCCAACGCCTCGGCCAGCGGCTGAGGGCCGGCCAGGACCCGGGCCAGCGCGATCGCATCCTCCATGGCCAGCTTGGTGCCCGAGCCAATCGAGAAATGGGCGGTGTGCGCGGCGTCGCCGATGAGCACGAGCCGATCGTGGAACCAGGCGCGGTTGCGGACGCGGACGAAGCTGGTCCACGGCGGCGCGGTCGGCAGCGCGTTGGAGCGGAGCCGGTGCCCGCCGAGCCAGGGCGCGAACAGCGCTTCGCAGGCCGCCACGGTCTGGCCGAGGTCGAGGCGGTCGAAGCCGGCGCGGTGCCACGACGCCGCGTCGCACTCGACGATGAAGGTCGAGGTCTCGGCGTCGAAGCGGTAGCAGTGCGCCTGGAAGACGCCGGCGGCGTTCTCGACGAAGTAGAACGTGAACGCGTCGAGCGGCAGGGTCGTGCCGAGCCAGATGTACTTGGCCGAGCGGGTGTCGAGGTCGGGCCCGAACTGGCTCGGCGTGCCCGGTCCGCCAGGCGCTGTTGACGCCGTCGGCCGCGACCACGACGTCGGCATCGGCCAGCCCGTGCTGCGCCAGATCGGCCTCGTCGCGCACCGACGTCTGGAAGCGCAGCGTGACGCCGACCTCCTCGCAGCGCGTCTGCAGGATGGCGAGCAGCGTCTTGCGCGCGATGCCCGAGAAGCCGTGGCCGCTGGAGGTGATGACGCGGTCGCGGACGTGGACGTCGATGTCGTCCCAGTGGGCGAGACTGGCGGTGATGCGGGCGAACGAGGCGGCGTCGGCGGCCTGGAAGTTCCCCATCGTCTGATCGGAGAACACCACGCCCCAGCCGAAGGTATCGTCGCGGCGGTTGCGCTCGAGCACCGTGATCGCGGCGTCGGGTCGGGCCTTCTTGAGCAGCAGCGCGACGTACAACCCAGCCGGCCCACCGCCGACGACCGCGACCTTCATGACAGGCCGAGTCTACGTCATGTCCCGCAGACCATGAAGCCGCGCCGGCCCGCTACGTGACGGCGGCGCGCACCTGGAACCTGGGCTGGCGCCATTCGCCGTTGCGCAGGACCTGCTCGAGGCGATCGACGGCGTCCCAGACGTCGACGAACCGGGTGTAGAGCGGCGTGAGACCGAAGCGCAGGATGTCGGGCGCGCGGAAGTCGCCGACGACGTCGCGCGCGATCAGCGCCTGCATGATCGCGTAGCCGTCGGTCGGGTGGGCGAAGCCGACCTGGCTGCCCCGCTCGGCGCCGTGCCGCGGCGTCACCAGCGTCAGGTCGTGTCCGCCGCACCGCGACTCGACCAAGGTGATGAACAGCTCGGCGAGCGCGATCGACTTCTGGCGAAGCGCGGGCACGCCGCCGTACTCCTCGGCGGCCAGCACCACGTCGACGCCGCACTCGAGCGCCGCCAGCGACAGGATGGGCGGCGTGCCGCAGATGAAGCGCGAGACGCCGGCGGCCGGCCGATAGTCGGTGGTGAACGCGAACGGCGCGGCATGTCCGAGCCACCCCGACAGCGGCTGCCGCCACTGCTCGCGATCCATCCGCGCGGTGTGGCGGGGATGGGCCCAGACGAACGCCGGCGCGCCGGGACCGCCGTTCAGGTACTTGTAACCGCAGCCGACGGCGAAGTCGGCGCCGGCGCCGGTGAGATCGACGGGCACGGCCCCGGCCGAGTGCGCGAGGTCCCAGATCGTCAGCGCGCCGGCGGCGTGAGCCGCCGCGGTCACCTCCCGCATCGCGTGCATGCGGCCGGTCCGATAGTTGACGTGCGTCAGCAGCAGGATCGCGACCGTGTCGTCGAGACGCGCCGTCACCTCGTCGGCCTCGACCAGCGTCAGGTCGAAGCCGTGGGCCCGGGCCAGCGTGTCGGCGATGTAGAGATCGGTCGGGAAATTCGTCCGCTCCGACAGGATCCGGCGGCGCGTCGGGCGCCGGCGACTGGACCAGGGCGATGGCCGCACTGAGCGCCTTGTAGACGTTGACCGAGGTCGAGTCGGTGACGGTCAGCTCCCCCGGCCCGGCGCCGACGAGGCGCGCGATCTTGTCGCCGATCCGCTGCGCCAGGGCGATCCAGCCGGCGCTGTTCCAGCTGCCGATGAGGCCGCGGCCCCACTCGTCCTGCACGACCTGCCGCGACCCGGGCCGCCGTGGTCCTGGGGAGCGCGCCGAGCGAGTTGCCGTCGAGGTAGACGAGGCCGCGCGCGTCGGCGTCGTCGAGCGCGAAAAGGTCGCGCAGCGGCGCCAGTCGATTGGCCGCGTCGAGGGCCCGGCAGTCGTCGCGGGTCGCCATCAGAGCGCCCGCAGCACCGCCCGCACCGGCGACGCGTCGGCGCCGACCAGCTTCAGCGGCAGTGCGATCAGTTCGTAGTCACCGGCGGGCACGGCGTCGAGGACGAGGTTCTCGAGCACCCGCACGTCGTGGGCGAGCAGCTGGTGATGGCTGTCGAGCGTCTTGCTGTCGGCCGGATCCACCGACTGGCTGTCGATGCCCACCAGGCGCACGCCCAGCCCGGCGAGCCAGGCGATGGTCTCGGGCGAGAAGGCCGAGAACACCGCCGACCACGCCGTCGGGGCCACGGTGCAGGTCCGCACCAGCACGCGCGGCGGGAGGCCGGCCGCGGCGTGGGCCAGGTGCTCGGGCCGGATCAGCGGACCGCGATCGATCGCGTGGATGACCCGGCACGGGCCCAGGTACGGCTCGAGGTCGAGGCTGCCGATCGTCGCGGCGCCGTCGCCGTAGTGGAGCGGCGCGTCGGCATGGGCGCCGAGGTGGGGCGACATGGTGATCGCGCTCAGGTTGATCGGACAGCCGGGGCCGAGCCGCGCCGTCCACGCCTGTGAATAGGTGACGTCGCCGGGAAACGCCGGCGTCTCCGCCGCGATCGGCGGCGAGATGTCCCAGAGTGCCTTCATGCTCAATACCTGATGTCCCGGCGGCCGACGCTCTGGCCGATGTGCCCGACCCTCTGGCCGAACGTGAAGAACTCGCCGCAGCCGGCCGCCATGCCGAAGAAGGCCGCCGCGTCGGGGCGCAGCCGCCCGTCGGCATCGCAGATGCCCTCGTGGACGGTGGTCGCGACGACGTCGGCGATGAACACGGTGCGCATCGGCGGCACGCGCAGCGTGTGGGTGAGGCGGCATTCGAGCTGGATCGGCGCCTCGTTGATCGTCGGCGCGCCGACCCGTGTCGCCTGCCCGCGGGTGAAGCCCGACTTGGCGAACTTGTCGCCGGGCCGGCTGGAACTGAAGTCGATCACGTCGAAGCCGTGGATCATCGCGGCCGTGGGGACGTTCAGGACGAACTCGCGATGGAGCGTGATGAGGCCGCCGGCGATGTGTTCGTCGCCGGCCGACACGCCGACCTGGGCCGGGTCGCCGTTGACGACGAAGGTCCACAACACCGCCAGCTCGTCGGGATCGCCGGGCTTGCCGCGGACGCTGGTCACGATGGCCTGCGCCGGGGGCAGCATCGGCCCCGGCTTGGCCAGGCTCGCGCGTGACAGTCCCTTGGTCGCCTGCGCCCCGTGCGCGACCGTCGGAGCGCCCACGCCGGCGCCGGCCACGAAGGCCAGCGCCGCCTGGGTCAGGAAATCGCGACGCGGTTGGGCCGAGTCCATGCGCGGGATTCTACCGGAGCGGCGGCGAGCGGTTACTTGAAGCGCGCCAGCCGATACGGCTCGAGCGGCTCGGCCCGCACGCCGTCGAGGATCTCGATCGCGGCCAGTCGCCCCATGAGCGGCGACATGGTGACGCCGCTGTGCATCACCGCCAGGTAGACGTCGGGGCGGGCGGCCCCGGTGCCGACAATTGGGAACTCGTCGGCCGGCAACGGCCGGTAGCCGAGCGTGACCTTCTCGAGCGTGGCGTTGGCGAGCTCGGGCAGCACCGACGCCGCGGTCTTCAGGAACGCCGCCCCGCCCTCGCGGCTCGCATCGGTGGACGGCGTGCCGCCGAACCCGACACCGGTGACCACGCGGCCGTCGGGCTTCTGCTTCATGTGCGCGGCCGGCGCCAGCACCACGCGCTCGATGAGCGGCGGCAGCGGCGCGGTGTGCACCAGCACGCCCGGCGAGTCCTTGAGCGGCACCTTCAGCCCGGCCATCGCCGCCACCCGCGGCGTGTCGGTGCCGCAGGCCACCACCAGCACGTCGGCCTCGATGTCGCCCTTGCTGGTCTTCACCGCCCGCAGGCGGCCTCCCGCCTCGGCGAGCCCGGTGACCTCGCACGGATGCTCGACCCGGGCGCCGAGCCGTACCGCCTCGGCCAGGAGCACCTCGGTGGCCCGCACCGGATCGACGTGGCCTTCAAGCGTCGCGTAGCCGGCCGCGGTCACCGTGCCGAACGAGAGTTTGGGTTCGAGCAGCCGGAGCCGCGCTTCGGTGACGACCTCGGTTGGATAGCCCCAGGCCTGGTGGTGCTGCACCTGGTCGCGGAACCGGGCGGCGCGCGTCGCCTCGGCGTACCACTCGATGCTGCCACCCCACTTGAGCGGCAGTGTGCCGTTCAGGTCGCGTTCCAACTGGCGCCACGCCTCGATACCGAGCCGATTCAACTGGAAGGTACGGCCACGGTCGCTTCGAGTAGGTCGAGTTGATCCACGCGAACGAGTTGGCGGTGGCGCCGCTGGCCGGCGTCTTGCGCTCGCAGACGGTGACGGTTGCCCCGCGGCGCGCCAGCGCGTAGGCGATGTTGGCGCCCATGATGCCGCCGCCGGCGATGACCACGCGGTCGCCGCTGCGGCTGGCCGGCGGCTGAAGGCCCGGTACGCCGGCCACGGCGACGGTTCCGAAGAGCCGAAGCACGGTCCGTCGGTGCATGGCGTGGAGTGTAATACTCGCGGCCTCCTTCTAACCACTGCTCGACTGCGAGATGGTGATCTCTCGACCGTCCAGGTCGAGCAGTGGCGCTACTTCATCCCCGGCATGATGCCCCGCCCCCCGCCGACGTGCTGGAGGTGTCCGGAGCCGTTGCGGTCCGACCCCGTCATCACCCCGATCGCCGGCCCGCCCTGTTCGAAGATGCTGTGGCGCAATGCCATGCGAATCCAGTCGTCGACGTCGACCACGCGGTAGGTGCGGTCGGTGAACTGCTCGATCACCTGGTCGAGTGCCGCGCTGACGTCGGGGACCTTGGGATGCTCGAGGACGTCGACGAGCACCGCCTGCATCATGTTCAGGTTGTCGATGATCGCCGCGGTCCGCAGATGGGTCGTCACCAGTTCGGGGGCGATCGACGGCGCGAGCGGCAGCTCGTCGGGAAGGCGTGGGGCGGCTTGCCGTAGCTCGAGCTTGCGGTGGAACCGATCGATCACGATCGCTCAGCCCGCGCCGGCGGGCGTCGGGATCGGCCGACAGATCCAACGGCTCCTCGGCCGCGAGCTGCAGCCAGTGCGTGGCCCAGACGAACCCCTTCAGCCGCGGTGTCTTTCGCTTGGGCGCGCCGGGCACGTCGACCACGATCGACGAGTACGGGTGGTCGTAGAGGATGGTCATGTCCTTCGGCACGTCGGGAAGCGCGACGTCCGGGCGGCTCAGGTAGCGGTCGACGGCGTCATCGAGCGCGCGCGTCCGGTCGGGCTCATCCACCGTCGCGAGGATGGCCAGCGCCTCCCGATGGAAGGCCTGGGTCCGACGGATGGTCTCGGCCCCGCGCGGGCCGAGCCGCGCGTACCCGGCCTCGCTCTCGGGATCCGGGCTCGCCGGCGCCGCTCCGGGCACGATGCGGCGGGTCATGCGCCTGAACGTGTCCGACTCGCGCACGCTTGCCGCGTCCGCGCGCGAGGGCCCGTAGAGCACGCCGTGCGCTCGCTCCGTGCCGACGAGCAGCCCGTACAACTCCGGGTACCCGCGCTCGAACGCCGCGACGCGGCCGCGCCGCTTCGGTGGCCTCCTGCGCATAGCCGGCATCGGGCGCGGCGGTCGTCACCAGCAGCGCGACGACGACGATCAGGCGCGCAGGGCGCGGCTATCGCGTGACCGTGACCTTCTGGTAGCCGTTGGTCCAGCAGCATTGGTTCCCGGCCGAGGAATCGGAATAGCCGAAGGCGTCGGCCTTGACCCGCACCACGTATTCGCCCGGGGCCTTGAACGTGGCCTTGGTCGTCGATTGACCGGTCAGCGCCGGGAAGCCCACCTTCTGCGGCTCGAACTCCACCGCACCGGGTCCGGTGTACTTGTACCAGGTCACGTTCATCCCCGGCCGCTCCCGCCCGAACTTGATCGGCTCCTTGTCGTGGACGGCATCGTCGGTGAGCCAGATGCTCAGCTCGATCGGGCGTGTCGACCTTGGCCTGCAGGGCCGGCCCCTGGATGCCGGTCGGGCCGCGGCCCGCGGCGCCCTTCTCCTCGAAGCGCACCAGCGGCGGCGTCGTCCCCATCGCCGCCGGCCAGCTGAGCTGGTAGGCCGTGGACTTCGACCGGCCGGGAATCGGAGTAGGTCTGGCCCGTGTACTTGCAGCGTCCAGACGACATCGCCCTTGAAGCCGGCCGGCACCGTCACGGTGAAGACGCCGCGGTCCCGGTCGCGCTCGCGGCCGACGACCGTGCCGCGCGCCGGCACCGGGCGCCCGCGCCGCCGCGGTCGCCGGCGACACGCGCCGGGGCGCCGCCGCCGCGACCGCCGCCGCCACCGCCGCCGTCGGCCAGGTCGGGCGCCGATGATCTGAAACGTCGTCGGTTGCCGGCCGTCGTACTCCTTCGGCGTGATGAAGTTGTCGGGACCGAGCGGGATCTCCACCGTCTCCTTGTTCAGGTTGGAGTAGCCGAACGAGAAGGTGATGGTGCCGTCGGGATTCGCGTACCAGCCGTCGAAGAAGGGCGCGACCCGGTTGCCCTCGCCCGGCAGCGGAATGAGCGGCCGCGGCAACTGGGCGGACAGCGTGGCCGGCGCCGACGACGACGGCGAACCGCAAGACCGGCGACGATCGATCGTCGAAGCACGTGACGCCTCCTCGAGAACGACGGCGTGCAACGAGAAAGAGCCTCTCGACGCTCGAGAGGCTCTCTCATTCCACCGAGTCGGCGTCCTGCGGCTCGCCGGATCTACTGCCTCTGCTCCTGCGGCGCGTCGGTCGTCGCCTTCGCGGCGGCCTTGGCCTCACGATCGGCGACGATCTGCTTGTAGCCCTCGTCGTCCAGGTGCGTGACCGTGATCCACGCGTGCGACATCTCGTCCGACGTGCGGCTGCCGCCGCCGACCCACTGATCCGGATCGGGGTTGCCCTTGTTCTTCGCGGTGTTGTCGTAGTACCCGGTGAGCACGAGCACCGCGCCCTCCGGCAGCAGCGGCGCGGCGTCGTCGGCGTAGACGTGGCTGGTGTGCCACGGTTGGTCCAGTTGGAGACCGAGCTCACCATCTCCAGCTTGCCGGTGTCGGGGTAGAAGATCTCGGCCGTCATCCCGACCAGGCGCGCGTGGCCGTGCGGCTGGAAGCTGTCGATCCGCACCGGCGTCTTGAAGGTGTGGAACCCCTGCGTCATCGCCGTGCCGTGCGGCGGAATCTCGAGCTCGCCGCCCTTCATCAGCAGCGTGTACAGCTTCAGATCCTGCTTGTACTTCGGCCTTGTGATCCTTGGGATACAGCCAGAAGCGCCAGTTCGACGACGTCGTCCTTGACCTCTTCGCCGAACGGCCAGTAGTGGACGTCCCAGCGAATCATCGCGTTGGCCGGCAGCGTGCGGCAGCCGTCCGGCGGCACGATCTCGCCGGTCTTGCCCGAGGCGTATTCCGAGATGCGCTCCAGCGTGACGTAGGACCCGGTCTTCTCGTCGGGCACCATCAGGTCGCTGTTGGCGTGGTGCGCCGCGGCGCGGCCCTTCCGCGACGGCTTCACGGCCATCGCCTTGATGCAGCGATCCTCGAGCACGCCGTCATCGGCACGATCGGCCGCCACCAGCGGTCCTGGCCCTGCGCCGGCAGGTCGTAGGGCTTGGTCGGCACGATCACGTCCGGCGGACCGAACCGGTCTTCGTAGGCCCACTTGTTGGCGTCGGTGAACTGCACCGGCGGCGGCATGTCGGCGGGGTTGCCGCGCGGCGCGCCGCCGTCGACCCAGCGCACGATCGTCTGGATGTCGGCCTCGCTCGAGCCGCAGGTCGTCCTTCAGATCCTGGATGCCGATCTTGTCGTAGCGGTACGGCGGCATCTCGCCCGCCACCACCTTCGCCTTGATCGATCGCGCCCAGGGCCGCACCTCTTCGTAGGTCCGAGCGACATCGGGCCGACGTCGCCAGGTCGATGGCATCCCTGGCAGTTCTTCTGGAGCACCGGCGCGACGTCCTTGGCGAAGGTCACAGCGGCCGGCGCGGCTGTCGGCGCCGATTGGGCCGAGAGCGGTGAGGCGGAGGCCAGGAGCGCGGCGACAACCGCACCCATCGCAAGGCCTGGAATGATCCCGACACCCGCGCGCGTCCTGGACATAGGTCTACCTCTGGGGCGGATTCTACAACGGAATACGTGGCCCGCTACGCGGACATGGACCCGCCCTAGAACCCTCGTCCCGTGAATGGATTACTCCCGCTCTAGGTATCGGTCGGGGTCGGCCGCGGCGGCACTGGCCGTCGCCGGACCCGCGGGACATGCAGGCCGATCGCCACGGTAGCCGGTTCGGTGTCGCGGTGTCTGTCCACAAGGGCACAGACACCATCCGCCGTCGTCCGGCAAGCTGGTGGCCGCAGGAGAACGCCATGACCGAGACCACCGAGACGACGCGACTCGCCACCTTGAAAGCCATGCTCGAGGCACGACGCATCGAGGTCCGCGACGACGTCCACAGCCGCATGCGCGAGGGCCGCAAGCGTCAGGAGGTGGGGCGCGACGCCCTCGAGCAGACCGACGACGATACGCGCGGGGGCCTGGCGTTCTCGCTGCTCGAAATGCGAAACGAAACCCTCACGCTCATCGACCGGGCGCTCGCCCGTCTCGCTGCCGGGCGTTACGGCACGTGCCTGCGCTGCGACGGGACCCATCGCGGAACGGCGGCTGTACGCGTTGCCCTTCGCCATGCGCTGCCAGGCGTGTGAGGCGCGCCGCGAGCGGGCGCAGCCGCCGCCGTCATCGGCGGACGGGCGAGGCGACACGACGGTGTTCTCCCGGTCCGGCGCCTGATCCGACGATCGCGTCGGACCGTGTCAGTCGTGGAGGACGACGCTCAGCAGCGAGCTGTTGATCGTCACCGGGTGCTCGCCGTCGTATTCGATGAAGCCGAGCTTGCGGAACTTGTTCAGGAAGAAGTTCACCCGTGACCGTGTCGTGCCGATCATCTCGGCCAGCGTCTCCTGCGAGAGCTTCGGCACGACCTTCGACGGCCGGTCGTTCTTGCCGTAGCGCGCCAGCAGCAGCAGCGCGCGCGCCAGGCGCTTCTCGCTCGAGTTGAACAGCTGATCGATCAGGTCCTCTTCGATCCGGATGTTGCGCGACAGCATGTGCGCGATGAAGCGGTCGGACAGCGCGTGCTGCTTGTGGAGCAGCTGGCCCATGGCTCGCCGGTCGACCAGCAGGATCCGGCTCGGCGTGATCGCCGTGGCGCTCCCCATGCGCAGCTGCTGCCCGGCCAGGCAGCCTTCCCCGAAGAACTCCCCCGGTCCGAGCATGGCGACGATCGCCTCGCGGCCGATCTTCGATACCACCGAGAGCTTGACGCCCCCCGACTGGATGTACATCACGTGGTCGCAGGGATCACCCTGCTGGAAGACGGCTTCGCCGCGGCCGTAGTGCGTGACGGTCTTGGCCACGCCCGCCGACTCCAGGAACACCTGCACGTCGAACGCTGGCGGAGTGGGCGGCGCAGCCCGCCCGACCGGGCGGGCGAGTTTCTTGGCCATGCCGATCAGCATGACACCGGGCGGCTCCCGCAGGTGTGCAGAACGGAACACCCGCCCGGCCGACTTCCGGGGCACTGGCACGACCACGCGGCGCCGGGCCCTCACAATCGGGCCAGGATCTCGAGGAGCAGCCGCACGAGCAGGGCCAACGGCATCCCCACGACCAGGATGGCAATCGGCACCGCGAGCCCGATCAGCACGATCCCGCCCGCGTCGCCGAGCCATCCCAGACCGATGACCGCCGCCGAGCGCGCGCTCATGACCTACACCGTAGCCCGGGCGCGGCGCCGACGCTGTGCGCTTGTGAACACCGGCGGCCACTGGCGACGCGTCGTCGCAGTGACCGGACCGCGCGGCGCTCTCCTGAGCCCTAGTCGGTACGCAACGCCGTGAGCGGCTCGACGCGCATCGCGCGTCGCGCCGGCACGGCGTTGGCGATCAGGCCGGCGGCGATCATGGCGCCGATCGCCGCCAGCCACGCCCACGGATCGAACGGCGTCACGCCGTAGAGCAGGCCGCGCAGCACCGTGGCGGCCGCCGGCCGCCAGCAGCCGCCCCGACCACCAGGCCGACCACGACCAGGGTCAGCCCCTGGCGCATCACCATCGCCATTACCCCGCCCGGCTGGGCCCCAAGCGCGATGCGCAGGCCGATTTCCTTGGTGCGGCGGGCCACCGAGAAGGCGATCACCCCGTAGAGGCCGATCGCCGCCAACAGGGTGCCGAGGCCGCCGAAGGCGGTCGCCAGCGTCGCGCCGACGCGGGCCGGCAGCAGCGAGGCCGCCATGTGCTCGTCCATCGTGCTGGCGTCCATCACCACCAGCCCCGGCTCGAGCGCCAGCAGCTCGCGTCGTATCGCGGTCACCAGCGCCCCGGCATCGCCGCCGGTGCGCGCCAGCAGGAAGTTGTAGCGGCTCGGCCGCTGCGCCGACGCGAAGTAGACGAAGGGCAGCGGCTGTTCGAGCACGCCGTGCTGCTTGTGATCGGCGAGCACCCCGACCACGCGGTAGGTGCGCTTCGAGCTCACGCTCAGCACGGTGTGGCCCAGGGCCGACTCCCCCGGCCAGAAGCGCCGGGCCATGGTGTCGTTCACCACGGCCACGTCGGGGGCGCCCTCGGTGTCGGTGGCGTTGAAGTCGCGGCCCTCGAGCAGCCGCGCGCCGAGCGTGGCGAAGTAGCCCGACGAGACCGACACGTTCTCGATGGTCTCGGCCCGCTGGCCTTCGACGTAGGTGCGGTTGTCGATCCGCATCTCGGTCTGGTTGAAATTGAAGGTGAACGGCAGGGTCGGCGACACCGTGGCCGCGCTGGTGACACCGGGCAGCGCTTCGACGCGGGCCCGCGCCGTGCGCCAGAACTCGAGCCCGCGCGCCGGCTCGTAGCGCATCATGTCGGTGTCGAAGGCGACGGCGGCCAGGCCGCGCGGCTGGAAGCCGACGTCGGCCCGCCGCGACGCCCCGAGGCTGCGCAGCAGCAGCCCCGCGACCACCAGCAGCACCGCGGTCAGCGCCACCTGGGCCACGACCAGGCCGTCGCGCAGCGCCCAGCGGCGTCCGCCGACGCGCGCCGCCGGGGCTTCGCCGCGCAGATCGGCGACCAGGTTGGGCCGCGACGCCTTGAGCGCCGGCAGCAGGCTGGCCAGCATCCCGGTGAGCGCGGCGATGGCCAGCGTGAAGCCGAGCACGCGCGCGTCGAGCCGCAGGTCGAGGGCGACGTCGACCGGACCCAACGGCAGCTCGACGGCGACGAGGGCGCGGATGAGGACCAGCGCGCCAACCAGCGACGCGGCCGCCCCGAGCACGCCGAGGATCAGGCCTTCGACCAGCAGCTGCTGGATCAACCGGCCGCGGCTGGCGCCGACCGCCAGCCGCACGCTGATCTCGCGGCGCCGCGCCGAGGCGCGCGCCAGCAGCAGGCCGGCGACGTTGGCGCAGGCGATGAGGAGCACCAGGCCGACCACCGCCATCAGCCCGGCCGCGCCGATCGACAGCACCCCGCCGGCCTGCGGCACCAGCAGGCGCACGTCCTCGGTCGGCACCGCCGACATCGCCCGGTCCTTGTTGGTCTCGATGTGGGCGGTGGCCAGCTGACGGCCGATGAGGGCGACGTTGGCGTGGGCCTGCGCGGCGCTGACGCCGTCCTTGAGCCGGCCCTTCACGAACATCCAGCGCATGCCGCGGCGTTCGAGCCGGGTGCGGCCGACCGGCGAGGGGACGTTGTCGGTGATGCCGGCCGGCTCGACCTCCTCGACGTGCGCGATCGGCAGCCACAGCTCCGGCGTGAGCAGCGGCACCACGCCCGTGAACGACGCCGGGGCCACGCCGACGATGGTGTAGGGCAAGCCGCGCAGCGTCAGCGTGCGGCCGACGATTGCCGCATCGGCGCCGTACTCACGGCGCCACATCCGGTCCGAGAGCACGACCACCCGATCGGCACCCGGCGCGTCGTCGGCCGGCGCCAGCAGGCGTCCGAGCTGCGGCTGCACGCCGAGCAGCGCGAAGTGGTTCGCGGTGACGATCTGCCCAAGGGCCACCCGCGAGCGATCGCCGAGGGCGAGCGGCGCCATCATCGGGCTGTAGCCGGTCATGTCGCTGAAGACGGTGTTCTGCGTCTTCAGGTCGGTGAAGTCGGCGTAGGAGGAGGTGGCGTATTCGTCGCCGTCGCCGCCGGTGGTGAAGACGTCGACCAGGGTCGCCGGCGACGACACCGGGAGCGGCCGGAAGAGCAGCGCGTCGACCAGCGAGAACATCGCCGTGTTGACGCCGACGCCGAGGCCGAGCGACAGGACGGCGACGGCGAAGAACCCCGGACTGCGCGCCAGGCCCCGCAGCGCGTAGCGCACGTCCTTCAGCAGCGTGTCGAGCATCGCGTCTCCCTGGCCGCGCTGGCGCGGCGGTGCTTGTGAGCACATACGCTGCCCGGTCGGGGAAGTTCGCGTCGGCTATAATTCGGGGTCTCGCCACGCCGCCCCAGGATCGCCCTGCGCCGGCGCTCCGCGCGGAACCCGATGGACCAGCTCGACCGCATCGGCCGCTTCGAAATCATCAAGCTTCTCGGCCGTGGAGGCATGGGCGAGGTCTACCTCGCGCGTGACCCCCTGATTGACCGCATGGTGGCGGTCAAGCTCCTCAGCGCCGCCTTCGACGCCGTGGCCCGCGACCGCTTCACCCGCGAGGCGCGGGCCGCCGGGCGCCTCGCCCACGAGCACATCGTCACCATCTTCGATGTCGGCGAGCATCGCGACCAGCCGTTCATCGCCATGGAATACGTGCCGGGCAAGACCCTCGGCACGCTGATTCGCCAGCGGCCGTCGCCGCCCCGCGGCGAGCTGCTGCGTCTCATCCAGGACGCGTGCACCGGGCTGGCCTTCGCCCATGACTCGGGCGTCGTCCATCTCGACGTCAAGCCCGACAACCTGATCCGCCGCGACGACGGACGCCTGAAGATCCTCGACTTCGGCCTGGCCCGCGTCGTCGCCATCGACGAGACCCACACCCGCCATTCCGCCGGCACGCTGCGCTACATGTCGCCGGAGCAGTTGAACGGCGGCCTGGTCGATCACCGCAGCGACGTGTTCGGGCTCGGCTGCGTGCTCTACGAGGTCCTCACCGGCCAGCCGGCCTTCGGCAGCACCTGGCCCGACGTGCTGGCCCGCCTGAGTGCGGGCTGGGTGCCCAGGCCGTCGACCGTCGTGCCCAACCTCCATCCGTCGCTCGACCGGATGACGACGCGGGCGCTGGCGCTCGATCCGGCCGACCGCTACCAGGATCTGCGAGCCCTGGCCGCGGATTCTGGCGACGTTGCGCCGCGAGGTCGACATCGAGGGCCCGCCCGAGACCGGCTCCCACTCCGGGCCGGTACTGGCCCCGGTCGCCGACGCCGTCACCGAGCCGTTCTCGGCCATCGACGCCGCCGTCACCGTTCCCGATACGCGGCCGCTGCAGCCCCGGCCCCGGCCTCGGTATCCGCGGTCGCGGTTGCCCCCGCGGCACCCGCCACCGTGCGGTCGACGCGCGCGTGGATCGTCGGCCTCGCCGTGACCGCGACCGTGGCGGCCAGCCTGTGGGCCTGGCGCGGTGCCGGGTCGCGCGCCGTCGTCGAGCCCGTGGTGCCGCCGGCGCCGACCGCGGCGCCCGCCGCCGAGCCACCGCCGGTCGTGGCCGAGCGCAGCGTCGACGCGGCCGCCGCCACCGCGTTCACCTCCGATGTCTGGCAGGCCGTGGCCCGTCGCGACCATGCCGGCGCGGCGCGGCTGCTGCGCAGCCGGCCCGACCTCGCCGCCGGGCTGCTGGGCGATCTCGGCGCCGCCGCGCGCTCGGCGGCGGCCGAGGCCCGCCGCGCTGCCGACGCGCGCGGACGCACGGCGCAAGACACGGCCGACTACCGCACTGCCCTCGACGCCCTGGCCCGCGCGCAGCGCAGCGACGCCTCCGGTCCGACCCTCGAAGGATTGACCGCCACCTGGGAGGCGATCGACGCCTTCGGTCGCGCCACGCCGCAGCCGCTGGCCGCGGCGCGCCCCGCTCGTGAGGCCGACGCCGCCCCGCCACCAGAGGCGCGTCCCGCCGCGCCGATCCCGGCGCCGCCGGCGCCGACGGCTCGCGCCGTCGAGCCGCCCGGGCCGCTCCCGGCCGCACGCGACACCACGATCCCGGCGCCGGACCCCGATCGCCCCGCGCCCGATCCGCCGCGTCCGGCGGTCAGTCCCCCGCCCGACGCGAGCCCTGTCGCCGTCCGCCCCGCCGAGCCGCCGCCGCCCGCGCCGGCGGCGCCGCCGAGCAAGCGCGTCCCGACGGCCGAGGAGTCGGTGCGCGCGGCGCTGGCCGCGTATGAAGCGGCGTACGACGCCCACGACGTGTCGGCGATCCGGCAGGTCTTCCCGGGCGTGTCGGCAGAACAGACGCAGGCGCTCACCCGCACCTTCGCCGACGCGGTCAGCTACCGGCTCGACCTGCGCGTGCTCGACGTGACGGTCGGCCCGTCGACGGCGACGGCCACCTGCGTGGTCACGCACGCCCTCGTGCCGAAGGTGGGCAGCCCGTCGCGGACGACGCAGACCTCGACGTTCCAGCTGACGCCCGCCGGCGAGCGCTGGGTGATCGCCCGCATCGTGGCCCGGCCGTGAGCGCCGCCGGCTGGGTTTAGAAGCCGTAGTCGATGCCGATGATCGGCGTCACGCGGTCGCGCAGGCCGGCTTCGGTGATCGGCACGAGCAGACCGGCGGTGACGAGCAGGCTGCGCCACGGACTGAAGCGCAGCGCCACCGACCCGAACGACAAGTTGAGGTTGCCGGGCTCGAACTGCAGCTCGGTGCGCGTGGTCGTGAGCGTCTGCTCGACCGGCGGCCGGGTGCCGCCGCCACCACCGCCACCACCGCCGCCACCAGGACCGCCACCGGCGCCGGTGCCGCCGACGACGTAGGTGAAGGTCTTGTCGGCCAGGTGCATCCGCCCGGCGTCGCGCAACGATCGTCCGACCCAGTCCACGGCCAGCGTCGCCCGCGGCGTCAGCGCCCAGTCGAATCCGGCGGCGCCGTTGATCTCGTCGCGTAACGGCGCATCCGGCAGCGCCCCGGTGCTGGAGAAGGTATAGCCGGCGTTGACGTGCGGGGCGAACTTGCCGAGCGTGAACGACCCGATGGCGAAGAGCTTCGACTGGACGCCGCCGGTGCCGAGCAGGTTCGACTCGTCGCCGGTCGGCAGCCGCACGTCCATCGCCACCGCGACACCGCCGCCAGCGGCGGGCAGCAGCCGATATTTCGTGCGCACGACGATGTCGCCCAGCCCGCTGGCGCGGCCGCCCGACGAGAAGAGGGCGTGGTCGGGTTCGGCGCCGCCGAAGGAGTGGATCTCGGGCTCGGCCGCCGTCGACAGCCGCTCGACGGTCGCCAGCACGCTGGCGTCGAGCGCGACGTGCAGGAACGGGACGACGACGCCGATATCGAAACGGTCGTGCACGCCGTAGTTGGCGACGACGACCGAGGCGTCGGTGGTGAGGCGGAGCGCCAGTTCCTCGCGCACCAGATCGCCCTCGAAGGCCGGGGTGAGCCGCGAGCCGTCGCCCTCGGCGACCACGCCGCCGCCTCGGCTGCAGCAGTCGGTGTGCGGCACGTAGAACGTGACCGCGCCGCGGTCGCGCAGGTTGAGGCCCTCGAAGGTGTCGTAGGTCGAATGCTGATAGCCGAAGCCGACGCTGACCCGGCCGCGGCCGATGGTCAGGGCGCGTTCGGCGAAGGTCGGGCCGAAGCTCTCGCTGGTGCGCCTGAAGGTGCCCAGGGCGGGATCGAACGTGTAGGTGAACCCGCCCGACGGCGAGGCCACCGGCGAGGTGGAGAGCAGCGTCAGCAGCGTGCGGTTGAACTGGTTCGGGACCTCGAGCTGATCCGGACCAGGCCGGAAGTGCGCCTGGTGGTTCGGCTGGTCGGGCAGGTTGGTCGGCTGCAGGACGATCGTGTCGCCGAGCAACTGCGGCAGCACCTCGGCCAGCGGCAGCGGCTGCGCGCCGGCGGCGACCGGCAGCAGGACAACCGCGGCGGCGAGCGCGGCGCGAAGCAATGGCGGCAGCTGAATGCGGTGTGGTCATCGTCGGCCTCACACTTTACGGTAACGGCTGGCGCTGCGGCGCACCGCCGCCTGGACCACCGCGTCGGGCAGGTGCTTGGCGCCGAAGGCCATGGCTCGGGGCACCCGCCCGGGCACGACCACATGACGCCCGGCCATGACAGCGTCGTACCCGGCCTGCACGACCTCATGGGCCTCGAGCCAGGCCCAGCGCGGCATGGTGCTCACCTGAGCGCGGGTGCCGGTGACGTCGTGGAACTCGGTGTGGGTGAAGCCCGGGCACAACGCCGTCACGTGCACGCCGTGCGGCGCGACCTCGGGTGCCAGCGCCTCGGTGAACTTGAGCAGGAACGCCTTCGACGCCGCGTAGAGCGTGTGCCCCGGCGCCGCCGGCACCAGGGCGGCGAGCGAGGCCACCTGGACCACACGGCCCCAGCGGCGCTCGATCATCGGCGGCAACAGGCGATGCGTCAGCTCGGCCACCGCGGTGACCAGCACCTGCAGGAAGTCGGCCTGCTGTTGCCAGCTGGTGCTGACGTAGCGGCCGGGCACGCCGTAGCCGGCGTTGTTCACCAGCAGGTCGACGGCGAGGCCGCGACCGTGGAGCTGGTCGCACAGCGTGGCCGGGGCGGCGCGATCGGCCAGGTCGGCCGGCAGGACGTGCACCTGGATCCCGTGCGCGGCCGACAGCGTGGCGGCCAGGGCCGCCAGCCGGTCGGCACGGCGCGCCGTGAGCACCAGGTCGTAGCCGTGCCCGGCGAGCAATTCCGCGAAGGCCTTGCCAATTCCGGCCGACGCGCCGGTCACGAGCGCGGTGCGGCCTCTGCCTTCGGTTGCCATGCGCCAAGTATAGGTATCATGGCGGGATACTCCCCTCGGAGGTGACGATGTTTGCGAAGCTGGCCGTGGCCGTGATGGCCGCCGTGATCGGATCGGGCTGCATCCGCAGCGCTACGCTCATCACCGTCAAGCCCGACGGGACCGGCACCATCGAGCAGACGGTGCTGATGAACGCCGCGGCCCTGAAGGGCATGCTCGGCGGCCTGGGCGAGCCGCAGCAGTCGACGAGCGGCGTGAGCGAGGAGGAGCTGCGCAAGGCCGCGGCGCGTATGGGCGAGGGCGTGACCTACGTCTCGTCCGAGCCGATCAAGGCGGCCGACGGCTTCGAGGGCGCCAAGGCCATCTACGCCTTCACCGACATCACCAAGGTGCGCGTCGATCAGGACCCGAACCTGTCGGGCTCGACGCCCGGCGGCGTCAGCACCACGACCAAGAAGAGCGACAACCCGGTGACCTTCGCGATGACCCGCACCGGCGGGGTCTCGAACCTCACCGTCACCTTCAACGACAAGCCGGTGCGCGACAAGGCCGCGGAGGCGCCGCCGACCGGCGGGCCGCAGATGGACAACCCGCAGATGACCGAGATGATGAAGACGATGTTCAAGGGCTTCAAGGTGAACATCGACCTGCAGGTCGTCGGCTCGATCATCAAGACCAACGCCGACCACGTCGCCGGCTCCAAGGTCACGCTGCTCGAGATGGACCTCGAGGCGCTGCTCGCCGACGAGGCCAAGCTCAAGGAAGTGCAGAAGGTGCTCGGTCCCAACGCCTCGGTCGCCGAGCTCAAGCCCTATCTGAAGGACATCAAGGGCCTGAAGGTCAACGACCCGGTGGTGACGATCGCGTTCAAGTAGGGCAGCTCTTTAGAGCTGCCTCTCAGGCAGAGCTAGAAGCTCTGCCCTACGCACGAAACGCGTCGCCTACACACGAAGCGCGCTAGCGGATCCGCACCGTCGTGTCGCAGAATTCCACCTTCACGGCCGAGTCGACGTAGATCGGCGGGATGGCGCCGTGGTCGATCCCCGTCACGTCGACCAGGCCGTCGGCCGGACGCACCGGATAGCGGGCCCGCACCGCGGCCATGAACGTGCCGTACGGGACCGTCTGGTCGCGGAACTCGGCCACGCTGCGCCCGGCGAACGTGGCGGCGCGAAGGCCGACCACCGCCACCACCATTGCGACCACGGCCACCGCCGCGCGTCGCGACCAGCGGAGCGCGAGCCGGTCGAACAGCCACAACGCGCCCTCGGCCTGCAGCAGACAGAAGCCCACCGCCGGCAGGTAGAGGTAGCGCGACGCCGTCCCCCAGGTGAAGGGCAGGACCGGTGCCATCGCCACCGCCATCCAGGCCACGGCGAAGCGAACGCGCGGCCGGCCCACGGCCAACAGCGCCACGACGCCGACGAGGATGACCGACGCCGAGACCGGTCCCGGACGCCACACGATCATCCAGCGCACGTAGCGCAAGGCGTTGGTGGCGAGGTGCGCGCCGAGGGCGTAGTACCCGTCCGTGACGACGTAGCTGCGGGTGTTCACCACGTACTCGATGGCGAGATAGCCGGCCAGCAAGGCGACGAACGGCGCGTAGCGACGAAGGCGCGAGCCCGGCGTGCCGATGTCGGCCGCGACACGGCCCTCGGCGTGCAACAGCCATTCGAGGCCCAGCAGCATCGGCAGTAGCGTGGCCGAGCTCTCGTGGGTCAGCAGGCAGGCGACGAACACGCCGAGGCTGGCCAGGTAGGTGGCGCGTCCGGCCCCTTCGACGACCCGCAGGTGGAGCCACAGCGCCGTCACGTAGAAGAGCGCCGGCATCAGGTCGGTGATCGCGCCGATCCAGATCACCGCCTCGACGAAGCCAGGCTGCACGGCGAAGAGCATGGCGGCCACGGCGCCGTAGGCCGGGCGGCGGGAAAGGCCCGCCGCCAGCAGGTAGACGGCGCCGGTCGTGAGCAGGTGCACCACGACGCTGGCCAGGTGGAACGGCACCGGCGCGCACCCGACCAGCTGCAGGCCGGCCCAGAAGTAGAAGGCGATGAGCGGCCGGTAGAAATGCGAGTGCTGGTCGATGCGCCAGACGTAGCTGGGCTCGAACCGGAACGAATCGACCAGCCAGTGCAAGTCGTCGTTGAAGAAGTACGTGGTCGGCGCCAGGCGGTACACGGCGCCCGTGCCAAGCAGGATGGCGAAGACGACCAGTGCGGGGAGCAGACGTCGTGCCGGCAGGGCGGCAGGCTATCACGCCGCCCGCGGCCGCCCGCTACTCGGTAGAGGGCGGCGGCGGCCCCGGCGGGGCGAGCGGCGGCTCGACGCGGGACCCGTGCACACCGCCTCGGCGCGCCCCGAGCTCGTGGCGCTCGACCGACGGGCCCTGCCGCTCGGTGAAGATGGCGCTGACGATGAAGGCGAGCCCGACCATCACGATTGCGCCGCCGATGCCGGCGCCGGTGGCGGGTGCGCCGGCGGCGAACGTGATCAGCATCAGCAGCCCCAGGCCGAGGCCGCACAGCAGGATGCCGAGCGACATCTTGAAGCCGTGGGCGCGGCGCGCGCGTTCGGACCCGCGCGGGTTCTCGGGCGGAGGCATGCCCCGCTCGATCATCGCCATGCGCTCTTCGTGCTGGAGCTCGGCCTGCCGGGTGGCGTGGCGGATGCCCCACACCATCACCACCACGCCCCCGATGATGATCAGGGCCGGCAGCATAAACGCCAGCATCGCAATGTCTCTCTCGTCCATGCTCGCTCCGCTCTGTGACCGTCTGGAGACTTAGACTCCCCTTGCGCCCGGAAATGTTTCATCCGGCGCGCCTGAAACAAATCCGCCCCGCTGACCGGTCAAATGACGCAGGTGCACGATCCTTCGGAACGCGAGCTGGTGGCGCGGTGCCGCCAGGGTGACGACTCGGCGTTCCGGGAGCTGGTCGACCGCTATTCGCCCATGGTGCTCGCTCTGGCCGCCCGCCTCGTGACCCCGCAACGCGCGGAGGACATCGCCCAGGAGACGTTCCTGCGCGTGCACCGCGGGCTGGGCTACTTCCGCGGCGACGCCAAGCTCTCGACCTGGATCTACCGGATCGTCTCGAACGTCGCCTTCGAGGCCCGCGGCCGCGAGCGGCCGCACGACGTCTCGCTCGACGACGAGGCCGGGCCCGGAGCCACCTACGGCGGGCAGGACCGCCAGTTCAGCGACGTCGAGCTGCGGGATCGGCTCGACAAGGCGATGGCGCGCCTGCCGGCGCACTACCGGGTGCTGGTCCACGGCCACTACGTCAAGGGCGTGAAATACGAGGACCTCGCCGCGTCGATGGGCCTGCCGGTGGGCACCGTGAAGACCCATCTCTTCCGCGCCAAGCGGCTGCTCCGCCAGGCGCTCGAGGGCGATCTGGCATGACCCCGCTCGACTGCACCGGGCTGCATGAGGCGATCGAGCCGCTGGCCGCTGGGGAACCGCCGACCCCGGCCCAGGCGGCCCACCTGGCGGGCTGCGCCACCTGCCAGGCGCGCCTCGCCCTGGCCGCGCGGCTCGACCGCGTGCTCACGGAGTGGCCGGTGCGCCCCCACTCCCCCGCCTTCGCGCAGCGGGTGGTCGCGGCGGCCCAGCGCGAGACGTGGCGCCGGGAGCAGGTGGTCGATTGGGGCTTCAACCTGGCGATTGCCGCCGGGCTGGGCGCCGTCGTCGTCGGCCTGGCGGCCCTGGTGTGGCTGCTCGGCTCGGCCGCCGGGCCGGCCGCGTCGTCGGAGGTGGTGGCCGACGCGGCGCTGACCCTGCTGTCGCGCATCCGCGCCCAGTTCGCGGTGATGAGCACGGCGACGCTGCTGCTGGCCACGACGCTCGGCGCGTGGTGGTGGGCCGAAGGCCGCGACGCCGACTGACCGGGCGCTGGTAACATCGCCGGCGTGACGCGGTCGAGCCAGGCGCGGCCGTTCCTCAAGTGGGCGGGCGGCAAGCGGCAGCTGCTGCCGGTGCTGCGCACCTACTATCCGCGCGAGCTGACCGCCTATCACGAGCCGTTCCTGGGGTCGGGGGCGGTCTTCTTCGACCTGCTGGCCGCCGGCCGGCTGCACGGCGTGCCGGTGTGGCTGAGCGACGAGAACCCCGATCTGGTGGGCTGCTACCTGCGGGTCCGCGACTCGGTCGACGACGTGATCGCGCGCGCTCGAGACGCTGGCCGTCCGCCACGAGGCCGGCGGGGCGCCCTTCTACTACGAGGTGCGCGACGGCCGCTTCAACCCGGCGCGGGCGGCGTGGACCGCCGGCGGCGGCCGGCCCGACGACTACGGCGTGGAGCTGGCGGCGATGCTGCTCTACCTGAATCGCACCGGCTACAACGGCCTCTTCCGCCTCAACCGCTCCGGCGGCTACAACGTGCCGGCCGGGCGCTACGTGCGGCCGCGGATTGTCCAGGCCGAACGGCTGCGCGCGGTCTCGGCGGTGCTGGCGGCGCCGGCCGTGTCCCTTGGCTGCGCGCCCTTCCAGGAGGCGGCGGAGCAGGCGGCGCCCGGGGCGTTCGTCTATTTCGATCCGCCCTACGCGCCGCTCGGGCGAACCGCCAACTTCCGTCACTACACCGCCCACGGTTTCTCCGACGACGACCAGTCGCGTCTCCAGGCGCTGGCCGTGACCCTGGCCGAGCGCGGGCGTGCACGTGCTGCTGAGCAACTCGAGCGCCGCCTCGATCGAGCGGCTGTACAAGGGACCGTCGGCGGCGTCGGCCGGCCTCCGGCTGCGCCGCGTGCCCGCGCGCCGCGCGATCAACACCCGCGCCGACCGCCGCGGCTACGTGGACGAGGTGGTGGTGAGCAATCTCAGACCGTCGGCCTGAGAGACAGGGACCGGGGGCCAGGGGCAGGGGACCGGGCTTGTCCAGCAACCCAGCCGATCGGCTGGCGTTTCTCCTGAGGCGATGTGACAGGCTCGACTTGCAGCGTGGCCGGCGTGACAAGCGTTCTACCTGGTCCCCGGGTCCCTGGTCCCTGGTCCCTGTTCCGAGGCGCGCCTCGAGCCGAGAACCCAAGGAAGCAGTGGCATTCGCCGCGGCCACAATCCAGAGCACATGCCGACGTCACCAGGACCTACATCTAGGGGAAGGCGGCGCCGCCGAGGCCGTGGTGCCGAACCGTGCTACTCTCACGAGAGCGGCTTCCTTTGCGAAAGTGGCGGAACTGGCAGACGCGCCGGACTTAGGATCCGGTAGCCGCAAGGCTATGGGGGTTCGAGTCCCTCCTTTCGCACTAGCCTTCGCACTTCTCGCGGGCTTCTCGGCCCGTTGCCCCCTTCCCGCACATCAATGAAGACTGAACTGGTAGACGTCAACGAGACGCGCAGGCACCTGGTAGTCGAGATTCCGACCAGCGAGGTGGAGTCGGCCATTGACCGCGTGACCCGCGAGTACACCAAGTCGGCTCGCTTGCCCGGGTTCCGCCCCGGTAAGGTGCCGTCCACGGTGGTGCGCCAGCGCTTCCGCGCGCAGATCCTCCACGACGTCGCCCACGATCTGATTCCCCGCACCATCGACTCAGTGTTGTCGGCCAAGGGCGTCGAGCCGGTCGACACGCCCGACGTCAAGGACGTGGTGGTCGAAGAGGGCAAGCCGCTGTCCTTCACCGCCGCCTTCGACGTGGTGCCGACGTTCGACCCGGGTGACTTCGGCGACATCCAGCTGCGACGCACCGCGGTCACCGTCGACGACGACGCGGTGCAGGCCACGCTCGAGCGGCTGCGCGAACGCGCCGCGCGTTCCGAGCCGGTGGAAGGCGGCGTGGCCGAGGGCCACACGCTGGTCATCGACCTCGAACGGCAGACCACCGCCGCCGACGGCGTGGTCGGCGCCCCCGACAAGCACGAGAAGGTCTCGATCGACATGGGCGCCCCGGCCAACCCGCCCGGCTTCGACGACAAGGTGCTCGGGATGACGGTCGGCGAGAGCCGCGCCTTCAAACTCGACTACCCCGCCGACTACGCCGTGGCCGAACTGGCCGGCACCACGGTGGCCTACACCGTGACGCTCAACGAGCTGCGCCGCCGCGTCGTGCCGGCCCTCGACGACGAATTTGCCAAGGATCTGGGCGAGGATTTGGACACGCTGGAGGCGCTGCGGGCCCGGGTCCGCGGCGATTTCGAGGCCGAGTCACGCGACGCTTCCGAGCGCCAGCTGCGCGCCGATCTCCTCAAGCAGCTGGCCAAGCGGCTGCCGTTCCCGGTGCCCGGCGCCCTGGTCGACCGCGAGGTCGACCGCCGGGTCGAGGAGTTCGCCCGCCGCCTGATGTCGCAGCAGATTGACCCGCGCCGGGCCAACATCGACTGGGCGGCGTTCCGCCAGGGCCAGCGCGAGCCGGCCCAGGAATCGGTGGCCTCGGCGCTGGTCCTCGACCAGATCGCGCGGCGCGACACCATCGAGGTGACGCCGGCCGACCTCGACGCCGAGGTCGAGCGCTACGCCGAGCGCGCCGGGCTGACCGCCGCGGCGGTGCAGGCCCGGCTCGAACAGGAAGACGGCCTCGGCCGCATGCAGGTGGGGATGCGGCGCGAAAAGGCCGTCAACGCCGTGCTCGGCCGTGTGCAGGTGGTGGGCTGAGGGCGGCGCGCCGGCCCGTGATCGAACCAACGACGATGAGGAACCGCACCGTGAACCAGTCGCACTCGCAGCTCGTGCCCATGGTGGTCGAGCAGACCAACCGTGGCGAACGCGCCTACGACATCTTCTCGCGGCTCTTGAAGGACAACATCATCTTCATCGGCACGCCGATCGACGACCAGGTGGCCAACCTGGCCATCGCCCAGATGCTGTTCCTCGAGGCCGAGGATCCCGACAAGGACATCCTGCTCTACATCAACAGCCCGGGCGGATCGATCACCGCCGGCTTCGCCATCTACGACACGATGCAGTTCGTCCGTCCCGACGTCCAGACCACGTGCATCGGCCAGGCGGCGTCGATCGCCGCCGTGCTGCTGGCGGCCGGGACCAAGGGCAAGCGCTACTCCCTGCCCAACTCGCGCGTCCTCATCCACCAGCCGTGGATGTCGGGCCTGGGCGGTCAGGCCACCGACATCGACCTGGCGGCGAAGGAGATTCTGCGCATGCGCGAGCGCATCAACGAGATTCTGGTTTTGCACACCGGGCAGGACGCCAAGCGGATCCAGGACGACACCGAGCGCGATTACATCATGTCGCCCGACCAGGCCAAGGACTACGGAATACTTGACGACGTGATTCGGAAACGGGTGTAACATCGAGAAGAGGCGCCCTCCGCGCCTCCTGCCGAGAGCCTCCCTTATGGTCAAGAAGAACGGCGAAGGCGAGATCCTGCGCTGCTCGTTCTGCAACAAAGATCAGAACGACGTCAGGAAGCTCATCGCCGGCCCCACGGTCTTCATCTGCGACGAGTGTGTCGAGGTCTGCAACGACATCATCGCTGACGACAACCGCGAGAGCCGGAGCATGCGCTCGGCGCTGCCGTCGCCGCCCGAGATCAAGAAGTTCCTCGACGAATATGTAATCGGCCAGGAACGGACCAAGAAGAAGCTCGCGGTCGCGGTCTACAACCACTACAAGCGCCTCGAGATCCAGAAGCAGCCCAAGGGCCGGTCGGATGTCGAGCTCACCAAGTCGAACATCCTGCTGATCGGCCCGACCGGCACCGGCAAGACCCTGCTCGCCCAGACCCTCGCCAAGCTCCTCTCGGTTCCCTTCACCATCGTCGACGCCACCACGCTGACCGAAGCGGGCTACGTCGGCGAGGACGTCGAGAACATCATCCTCAAGCTGCTCCAGGCGGCCGGCGGCGACATCGAGAAGTGCCAGCAGGGCATCGTCTACATCGACGAGATCGACAAGATCGGCCGCAAGGACGAGAACCCGTCGATCACCCGCGACGTCTCCGGCGAGGGCGTGCAGCAGGCGCTGCTCAAGATCCTCGAGGGCACGGTGGCCAACGTGCCGCCGCAGGGCGGCCGCAAGCACCCGCACCAGGAGTTCTTCCAGATCGACACGACCAACATCCTGTTCATCTGCGGCGGGGCGTTCGTCGGGCTGGAGCGGGTCGTCGAGCGACGGCTCGGCCGCAAGACCCTGGGCTTCAAGGCCGACGTCAAGTCGCGCAAGCAGCGTGACACCGGCTCGATGCTCGAGCAGGTCGAGCCGACCGACCTGATCAAGTTCGGGCTGATTCCCGAGTTCGTCGGCCGCCTGCCGGTGCTCGGCACGCTGCACGAGCTCGACCGCCCGGCGCTGGTCCAGATCCTGACCCAGCCGCGCAACGCCATCGCCCGCCAGTACCAGAAGCTGTTCGAGTTCGAGAACGTGAAGCTGCGCTTCACCGACGACGCCCTGGAAGCGATCGCCGACATGGCGCTCGAGCGCAAGATCGGCGCCCGGGGCCTGCGGATGATCATCGAAGACCTGATGCTCGAGCTGATGTACCCCCTGCCCGGCCAGAAGAAGGGCCGTGAGGTGGTGGTCACCCGCGAGATGGTGCTCACCAAGAACACGGCCCTCGAAGTCATCGAGAAAGCTGGGTAATGGAAGTCTACGAGACCCTCCCCGTCGTCCCGCTGCGCGACGTCGTCGTCTTCCCCCACATGATGATGCCGTTCGTCATCGGACGGCCGTCGTCGATCCGCGCGCTCGAGCACGCGCTGGGCAAGGACAAGCGGATCTTCCTCGCCACCCAGCACGACGCCAGCACCGACGACCCGCGCCCCGAAGACGTCTTCATGATGGGCTGCGTCGCCAACGTGGTGCAGAGCCTCAAGCTGCCCGACGGCAACATCAAGGTGCTGGTCGAGGGCGTGGAGCGCGCCCGGGTGATCGAGTGGAAGGAAGACAAGGGCTTCTTCCGCGTCGTGGTCAAGGTGCTGCAGAAGCAGCGCGAGGCCGCCGGCGACGTCGAGCAGACGATGAGCCGGGTGGTCGCCCTGTTCGAGCAGTACGTCAAGCTGTCGAACAACCTGCACTACGACGCGATGATCGCCGCGGTCAAGGTCGACGATCCGGGCAAGCTGGCCGACACCATCGCCGCCCACCTGCTGGTCGGCGTCGAAGAGAAGCAGAACCTGCTCGAGATCATCAGCCCGCTCGAGCGCCTCAACCGCATCGCCGGCATCCTCGATGCCGAGATCGACAAGCTCCAGGTCGACCGCCGCATCCAGTCGCGCGTCAAGCGGCAGATGGAGAAGGCGCAGAAGGAGTACTACCTCAACGAGAAGATGAAGGCGATCCAGAAGGAACTGGGCCGCAAGGACGAGAAGGGCAACGAAGTCGACGAGCTGAAGAAGAAGATCGAGTCGTCGCGGATGCCCAAGGACGTCGAGGAAAAGGCCATCCAGGAGCTGAAGCGGCTCGAGTCGATGCCGCCGATGTCGGCCGAGGCGACGGTGTCGCGCAACTACCTCGACTGGCTGATCGCCGTGCCGTGGCACAAGAAGAGCAAGGAGAGCCGCGACCTCAAGCTCGCCGAGCAGGTGCTCAACGAAGACCACTACGGGCTCGACAAGATCAAGGAGCGCATCCTCGAGTTCCTCGCGGTCCGCGCCCTGGTCAAGAAGCCCAAGGCCACCATCCTGACGCTTCGTCGGCCCTCCGGGCGTGGGCAAGACCTCGCTGGCCAAGTCGATCGCCCGGGCGATGAACCGCAAGTTCGTCCGCCTGTCGCTCGGCGGCGTGCGCGACGAAGCCGAGATCCGCGGCCACCGCCGCACCTACATCGGCGCCTTCCCCGGCCAGATCATCCAGATGATGAAGAAGGCCGGCACCGTCAACCCGGTGTTCCTGCTCGACGAAGTCGACAAGATGTCGATGGACTTCCGCGGCGACCCGTCGGCGGCGCTGCTCGAGGTGCTCGACCCGGAACAGAACACCACCTTCCAGGACCACTACCTCGACGTCGAGTACGACCTGTCGAACGTGATGTTCATCTGCACGGCCAACGTGCTGCACACGATTCCGCAGGCGCTGCGCGACCGCATGGAAGTGATCCAGCTGGCCGGCTACACCGAGCTCGAGAAGATCGAGATCGCGCAAGCGCTTCCTGGTGCCGAAGGCGGTCGAGGGCAGCGGCCTGACCGACAAGCAGATCATCTTCACCGGCGACGCGCTGCAGACGATCATCCAGCGCTACACCCGCGAAGCCGGCGTCCGCAACCTCGAGCGCGAGATCAACTCGATCTGCCGCAAGGTGGCCCGCAAGGTGGTGACCGAGGGCAGCCAGACGTTCGAGGAGATCACCCCCGACAAGGTCACCCAGTACCTGGGCGTGCCGCGCTTCCGGCCGAGCATGGCCGAGGAGCACAACGAAGTCGGCGTCGCCACCGGCCTGGCCTGGACCGAGGTCGGCGGCGAGATCCTGGTCACCGAAGCGACGCTGATGCCGGGCCGCGGCCAGCTCACGCTCACCGGCAAGCTCGGCGACGTGATGCAGGAGTCGGCCCAGGCGGCGATGAGCTACATCCGCTCGCGGGCCGAGGAATTCGGCATCCCCAAGGACTTCAACCGCAAGCTCGACGTGCACGTCCACATCCCCGAGGGCGCGATCCCCAAGGACGGCCCGTCGGCCGGGATCACCCTGGCCACGGCGATGATCTCGGCCCTGACCAAGATCAAGACCCGCCGCGAAGTGGCGATGACCGGCGAGATCACGCTGCGAGGCAAGGTCCTGCCGATCGGCGGCGTGAAGGAGAAGGTGCTGGCGGCCCACCGGGCCGGCGTCACCACCATCCTGATGCCGAAGGACAACGAGAAGGACCTGGCCGACATCCCGAAGAACGTGCTCGACAACATGAAGATGCACCTGGTCTCGAACATGGACGAGGTGTTGAAGCTCGCGCTCGAGGGTCCCCTCACCCCGCTCCCGCCGTCGGTCGATGCCGACGTGGCCGCGGAAGAGGGCCCCGACGCGGTCACGCACTGAGAGGTGTGAACCTTTCCACGGCGGCGTTCGTCACGAGCGTTGCGGGTCCCGGCGGCTTTCCCAAGGAAGCGCTGCCGGAGATCGCGATGGTCGGGCGATCGAACGTGGGCAAATCGAGCCTGATCAACGCGCTCGCCCGGCGCCCGCTCGCTCGCACGAGCGCGGCCCCGGGGAAGACCCGCCTGGCCAATTACTACCGGCTGCAGCGGGACGGCGAGGCGCCGTTCTTTCTAGTCGATCTCCCGGGGTTCGGATACGCCCGGGGCGGGGAGCAGGCGGCGGCCGAGTTCGCCACCCTCGCCCAGGCGTATTTCGGACGTGCAGACCGCGAAGGCCGCTCGCCGGTGCGAGGGGCTTTCCTGCTCGTCGACAGCCGGCACCCCGGCCTCGACAGCGATCGCCGCGCCTGGGCGTGGCTGGAAGGCCAGGACGTCGAACACGTTGTCCTGGCCACGAAGCTCGACAAACTGACGCGGGCCGAACGCCAGCGCCATCTCCGTGAACTGGAAGGGCACCATCAAGGCCCGGTCCTGCCGATTTCGGCGGTCACCGGGGAAGGACTGGACGAACTGTGGAAACTGATAGCAAAACTGCTCCGGCACCCGCCGCCCCACCCGCTCCCAGTCACGACCCGCCCAACCCGAGCAGGTAACGCTCGACCTCTCCACGCTGAAGGAGATGAGCGTGTCGGCCCTCACCAAAGTGGCGAGGGACCTCGACATCCCCGGCGCGACCGGCATGCGCAAGCAGGAGCTCATCTTCGAGATCCTGCGGGCGCGGGCCGAGAAGAGCGGGCTGATCTTCTCCGAGGGCGTGCTCGAAGTGCTGCCCGACGGCTTCGGGTTCCTGCGGGCCCCCGACTACAACTACCTGGCCGGCCCCGACGACATCTACGTGTCGCCGTCGCAGATCCGGAAGTTCGACCTGCATACCGGCGACACGGTGGCCGGGCAGATCCGGCCGCCGAAGGAAGGCGAGCGCTACTTCGCGCTGATCAAGGTCGAGGCGATCAACTTCGAGCCGCCGGCCCGCGGCAAGGAGCGCATCTTCTTCGACAACCTCACGCCGCTCTACCCCCAGGAGAAAATCAAGCTCGAAGCCGACGCGGAGAACCTCTCGACGCGCGTCATGGACCTGATGACGCCGCTCGGCAAGGGCCAGCGCGGCCTGATCGTGGCCCCGCCGCGCACCGGCAAGACGATGCTGCTGCAGGCGATCGCCAACTCGATCACCACGAACCACCCGGAGATCTACCTCATCGTGCTGCTCATCGACGAGCGGCCGGAAGAAGTGACCGACATGCAGCGCTCGGTGCAGCGGCGAGGTCATCAGCTCGACCTTCGACGAGCCGGCGCAGCGCCACGTCCAGGTGGCCGAGATGGTCATCGAGAAGGCCAAGCGCCTGGTCGAGCACAAGAAGGACGTGGTCATCCTGCTCGACTCGATCACGCGCCTGGCGCGCGCCTACAACACGATCGTGCCGGCGTCGGGCAAGGTGCTGTCGGGCGGCGTGGACAGCAACGCCCTGCAGCGCCCGAAGCGCTTCTTCGGCGCCGCCCGCAACATCGAGGAGGGCGGCTCGCTGACCATCATCGCCACCGCGCTGGTCGACACCGGCTCGCGCATGGACGAAGTGATCTTCGAGGAGTTCAAGGGCACCGGCAACATGCGAAGTGCACCTCGACCGCAAGCTCGCCGACCGCCGCGTCTTCCCCGCCATCGACATCCAGAAGAGCGGCACCCGCAAGGAGGAGCTGCTGATGTCGAAGGAAGACCTCAACCGCGTCTACGTCCTGCGCCGCGTGCTGACGCCGCTGTCGCCGGTCGAGGCGATGGAACTGCTGCTCAGCAAGATGGGCAAGACCAAGAGCAACGGCGAGTTCCTGAACGCGATGAGCGGCGGCAAAACCTAGACGCTCGCTCCGCCGTTCACCACGATCCGTAGGGCAGAGCTTTAGCTCTGCCAAACAGCATCATTCGTAGGGCAGAGCTTTAGCTCTGCCAACCGCATCGCTCGTAGGGCAGCTCTTTAGAGCTGCCTCCGCACCCCGGACGGCCGCCCACGAGCGGCCGTTCGCGCGTACGCCATCTGTGACGCCCGGCCATCGGGACTCATCCTTCGGCTCAACTTCGCCCCGCCGGCCACTCGCACCTCCCGCAGGCTTGTCCGATATACAAGCGGTTTGGGGACCCCCAGCCCCGTACACCGCGTCGCCCTGACTCCCGGTGCGAGTGGCGGATTCTCAGAGCGGCGAGGGCTCAGATTCGCCGCCGGACGAGTCCCCGACGGCCGGGCGCTGGCGAAACGCTGTGGCCGCCCAGCGGCCGCCTGGCAACCACCGCAATCGACCCTGCATTCATGTTGGCCCCCCCAAGGCGCTCGCTAGACTGGGGCAGCGGCGGGGTGACCATGCCGATCGGCCTGCAATTCGTCAGCCGGCTGGCGCGCGATGAAGCCCAGTGAAGGTCGCACTGGACACGGAGCATCAAATGAAAACACTGCTGACTTTCGCGTGCCTCAGCCTCGTCGCCCCAGCACTCGCTCAGCCGCCGGCGACGCGTGCCCCTCTCGATGCGCGAGTCACGCACGGCTTTGCCGACTCGCAAGGCGTAAGGATCCATTACGCCGCGCTCGGCGACTCCCGTAACCCGCTGATCGTCATGATTCACGGGTTCCCTGATTTCTGGTTCACGTGGCGCAACCAGATGGAAGCCCTGTCGAAGGACTACTACGCGGTGGCCATCGACCAGCGGGGCTACAACCTGTCGGACAAGCCGAAGGGGTCCGAGCAGTACGACATGAGCCTGCTCGTTGCTGACGTCGTCGCCGTGATTCGTCAGCTCGGCAGGGAGCGGGCGATCGTCGTCGGGCATGATTGGGGCGGGGCGGTTGCGTGGTCACTCGCCAGGACCCAGCCACAGGTGGTTGATAGGCTGATCATCCTCAACCTGCCGCATCCGCGCGCACTGGGCCGCGAGCTCGCCACGAATCCGCAGCAGCAGAAGAACAGCCAGTACGCCCGTAATTTCCAGCAGGACGGCGCTGCGCAGAAGCTTACGGCTGACGGCCTCGCGGCGTGGGTCACGGACCCAGACGCTCGCAAGGAGTACGTGGAGGCATTCAAGCGGTCGGACTTCGAGGCCATGCTGAACTACTACAAGCGCAACTATCCGCGTGAGCCGTACAAACTCGAAGACACACCGATCGAGAAGGTGAAGGCGCCGGTGCTGATGGTCCACGGGCTCAAAGACCAGGACCTGCTCGCTGGTGCGCTCAACAATTCCTGGGAGTTCGTCGAGAGCGACCTGACTCTGGTCACCATCCCCAACGCCGGCCATTTCGTGCAGCAAGACGCGGCCGACATGGTCACGCGAACCATGCTGATGTGGCTGAAGCGCTAACGGGTACCTGCATAAGGCCCGCTGCGTCCCTCCATCGACATCCGTTAGAGCGGCACCCGCAAGACAAGCTCTTGAGGTCGAAGGCAGACTTGACCACCGTCTACTGTCCTGCGCCGCGCGAATGGCAACGCTGACGCGTATCACGGTCGCTCCCACGCTGCTGGCTGTGGCTGTGGTCGCCGCGGGGTGCGTTGAGCCAACGCCGGAGTTTGTCTACCTGCGCACCGACTCGGTCAGGGTCGTCGTCACTGTCAGTGCCGAGAGCCCGGTGCCAGTCGGCACGTGGCTGCCCCTGCGGGCCAGTCGGGCCATCAGCGGCGAGTGGCGGAAGGTGCCGTTCGCCGAGGTGGCGCCGGACACGCCGTGGCTCGGATACGTGCCTCCGCCAACGGAAGACGAGGTCGCCGCCAACCTGCGCTGGTATATCGATCCGGTGGAAGGGGCCGAGTTCGACGCCTCGGCGCCCAAGCCAGGACCTATCGAACAGCGGGCGGTGAGGTTCTCCAAGCCTGGAATCTATCGCCTGTGGGCGGACAGCTACCCTCCGATCGATGCCAGGAGCAATACCCTGCAGGTTGAAGTCGTCCCGTAGGCACTACGACGGTTCCTCCGACTGCGCTTTCACTTCATCGCTCAGCCGCCGTACGATCTCGGTGGTCCTGCGGATGTCCGCTTCGCTGAGGTCGACGCCCATCGTCGATCCGATCGCCAGGAATCGGGCTGTTCCACTCCCGGTAGCGCGCCTCGCCCTTCGGCCGTGAGCTGCACCAGCTTCGAGCGCCGGTGTTTCGGGTTGTCGACGAACTCCACCAGCCCCTCGGCGGCAAGCTCGTCGGCCAACCGCTGCATGCGCTGGCGGCTGGTTGGCCGCATCTCGGCGATCTGCGGCACGGTCAGGGGACCGAGCAGCGCGAGGCTGCGCATGAAGCCAAACGCGCCGCCGCCCCACCCGGTGATCAGCCCGGTCTTCTGACCGACCGCTCGGATCCGAAAAAAGAACTGCGCCACTTCGAGCATGAGGTCGGCAACCGCCTCGCTCTTGCTGCTCGCGATTCGAGACTCCCCCTTTTTTCTGTCGCACCCTGGCCACTCCCTTCCGATTTCCGCGCGCTGATTGACACCTATGTTGTCATTAATTAGAATGACACCCATGTTGTCATTCACGGAACGAATCCTAACCTCCGGCGCGTTGCCAGGCAAGTGACGAGGAGGGAGTGATGGGCCCTGATGGCCAGCAGGCGGCCGACTCGGCGGTGGCGGGCGTCATCGCGCGACCGCCCCTGCTCTTCCTCGGCGCTCTCCTGCTCGGCTTCGTGGCGGATCGGCTGCTGCCTGTGCCATTTGCCGTTCAGGGCAGCGGCCCGTTCCGCTGGCTGGTCGCCGGCTCGCTGATCCTCGCCGGACTGGGACTCTTCGCCGCGGGTATCGGGAACTTCTCCGCGGCGGCCACGCCAATACCCACGAACGAGCCCACGCGTGCGCTGGTGACCACCGGTATCCACGGCTGGACGCGCAATCCCATCTATCTCGGCATGTTCCTCGTGTACGGCGGCATCGGCATCGCCGCCCGGAGCCCGTGGACGCTCGTCCTCACGCTGCCTCTTGCCATCACGATCCGCTACGGCGTGGTCGCGCGCGAAGAGGCGTATCTGGAAGGGCGCTTCGGCGATGCCTATCGGGACTACAAGGCCCGCGTGCGCCGCTGGCTGTGGCTGCCGGGCCCGCGCGCCGATCGCGCGCCGGCGGCCCGCCGAGGTCCGAGGCCGACGTGAGGTCGCGACTGCTCGTGCTCGGCGCTCTCACGGTCGGGCTCGCCTCCTGCGCGCGACTCCCCACGCCCCAGCAGGCCAACGACGCCGTCCTGCGGCTCCAGGAGTACGACAGCTGGGCATGGGGCGTGGGCATTGCCCTCATCTGGGCCGACCTGGTGCTGCCAATCCCGCAGACGCCGGCGATCACGGGCCTCGGCATCATCTACGGGACACTCCTCGGCGGAGTGCTCGGCAGCGTCGGGCTGATCACCAGCGGCCTTCTCGGCTACGGCCTGATGCTCACCTCCGCGCGCCGACTGGTGCATCGCTTCGTCGGCCCGCAGTCTCTGCACCGGGTGGAGCGCCTGTTCGACCACGGTGGCGCCTGGGCGATCGTCCTCACGCGCAGTCTTCCCTACAGCGTCCCGGAGGCCGTCGTCTTCCTCGCCGGCCTTGCGGGCATGCCGATCAGGACGTTCGTCGCTGCGTTGACCCTCGGCAGCGTGCCCACGGCGTTCGTCTTCGCTGCCATCGGCGCCGGCTGGGCCGACCAGCCGATCCTCGCCCTCGTCGTCAGCTATGTCCTGCCCATCCTGCTCCTGCCCGTCGCGCTCTATCTCCTGCGGCGTCGAGCGCAGTAGACATGGCCACCCTGGTCCTGGTGCTCCGAACGGTCTGCCCTGCTCTGCTTTGCAGCACCGATGTTGCTGGGTGCCAGCGGGCGTCGCGCACAGCCCGGGACGGCAGCCCGCCAGCGCGGCGTCGGCCGAGCACCGGTCGCGGCCAACTTCGCCGCCTTCGGCGTGTTCTTGCTGTCGCTCCTGGTCTTCTCTGGCAGCCCTGAGGGTCCCACGGCGCTGTTGCTGGCGTCGTCGGGAGTCACTTCTGGCGGTCGCCGGCGCCGGCCTCGTCCTCAGATCCCGGGCCGCGCTTGGTCCCGCCTGGAGTTTCGTGCCCGTGGCCGATCAGGCCACGGGCCTCATCACCACCGGCCCCTATCGGCGGGTGCGGCACCCCATCTACCTCGGCCTCGCACTACTCGCCATGGGCAACGCCCTCGCCTTCAGCAGCTGGCCTGCCGCGCTTGATTGTGCTGGGCGGGATTGTCCCGACCTTCGCGTGGCGGGCCCACGCAGAGGAAACCGTGCTGAGCCGGACGTTTGGCGAGCGCTATAAGCGGTTACCGAAAGTCAGACCAAGATGATCATTCCGCACGTCCTCTAGCCGTATCGGAAGGGCTCGCGTCGTCCCTGAGCGGCTCTGGAACGGCCCGAGTCCCGAGAGCTATCATCTGGGTCGCGTGCCCCTCACATCGGGTACCCGTTCCGGCCCCTACGAAGTTCAACGCCCGATCGGCGCGGGCGGAATGGGCGAAGTCTATCGCGCGCGTGACGTCGAGCTCGATCGGCTCGTCGCGCTCAAGGTGCTGCCCGACTTGTTCGTCAAAGACCCGGAGCGCATCTGCGCGCTTCGAGCGCGAAGCCAAGACGTTGGCCGCGCTGAATCATCCGCACATCGCTCGAGATCTACGGGATCGTGCACGGCCCGGCCGATACCCTGGCGTTGGCGATGGAGTTCGTCGAAGGCGAAGACCTTGCCGAGCGGCTCCGCCGGATCAGTGCCGCTTGATGAGTCTCTGCCTATCGTTCGACAGATCGCGGAAGCGCTCGAAGCGGCCCACGAAATCGGCGTCGTGCATCGCGACTTGAAGCCTGCCAACATCAGGGTGCGGCCAGAGCGGCGCCGTAAAAGTCCTCGACTTCGGCCTTGCAAGGATGGGCCAACCCGCAGAGTCGTTGTCCAGCGTCCTGGCGAATTCCCCAACCATTACCTCGCCGGCCAGGACGGAGCGCGGCGTGATTCTTGGTACTGCGGCCTACATGTCGCCCGAGCAGGCGAAGGGCCGCGTAGCCGATCGCAGGAGCGACATCTGGGGCCTTGGGTGCGTCGTGTACCAAATGCTGACCGGCCACCGGGCATTCGCCGGTGAATCCGTGAGCGAGACCATGACATCCGTGCTGCGGGATACGCCCGACTGGCAACGGTTACCGGCCGGCACGCCCAACGCGATTCGCAGGCTGCTCAAGAGATGCCTCGAGAGAGGATCGGGCGAAGCGCCTCGACTCCGCTGCCGCTGTGCGGATGGAGATCGAGGACGTTATGGCCGGTGCCGGCGACGAGCCTGCCGACACCGCGCGCCCTCGCGGGCACGAGCGGCTCAGCTGGACACTCGCGACGATCTTCGCACTCGCGGCGCTGGTGTCGACCGGCGTGGCGTTCTGGCTGCTCCAACCCGCGCCAGCGCCGCAGGAAATCCGCCTCGACATCACGACACCCGACGCGGCGGATCCGTATTCGTTCGCGTTGTCACCCGACGGCACGAAGGTCATCTATGCCGCCGGCGGAGACAAGAACCCGCTGCGATTGTGGCTGCGTTCGTTCGACAGCGCGACGCCAACGCCCGTGGCGGAGACCGAGGGCGCGGTCCATCCCTTCTGGGCGCCAGACGGCCGCTCGATTGGCTTCTCTCGCCAACGGCAAGCTGAAGCGCGTCGACCTCGCCGGTGGTGGCACGGTCACGCTCGCCGATGCGCCTGCCAGCCGCGGCGGGTCCTGGAACGCGGACGGCACGATTCTGTTCGCGCCGCGCGGCGCCGCCGCGATCTACCGGGTGTCGGCGGCCAGCTCGGAAGTCGCTACCGCGACGACGCAGCGTGGCGCCGCTGGACACCAGTTTCCCGTCTGGCATCCAGACGGCAAGCGCTTCTTCTTTTTTGTCCAGAGCGGCGATCCCAACGTTCGCGGCGTGTATCTCGCCACCATCAATCAGCCAGCCGGGAAACGGATCGTCGCTGCCGATGGCTCCGCTGCAGTTTCGACCGCCCGCACAACTGATTTACGTGCGCGAGGGGACGCCGCTGGCCCAGTCGTTCGACGATGCCACAAACACGGTGGCAGGGACGCCGCGACGCCGCTGGCAAGTCCGGTGCCCTCGCTCAACGGGCGCAGCGCCTTCGCGGTCTCGGCGGCCGGCCCCCTCGCATTCAGGACTGGTCGGATGTCGCGAGCGCAATTACGTTGGTTCAACCGAAAAGGTGACGTCCTCGAAGACTATGCAGAGCCGGACCTCGCGACGCCAATCGGGCCCGTGCTCTCGCCCAGCGGCCAGCGAGTGGCGATCAGGCGGAGCGTGCAAGGCAACGAGGACGTGTCGATCCTGACCGCACCCGCGCTGCACCGATACGGCTGACGAGCGATCCGGCCCTGACACATTTCCGGTCTGGTCACCGGACGAAAGCCGCATGGTCTTTCGCTCGAGACGGCCCGTCATCGAATCGCTCTACGAGACGCCGCTCAACGGCGACCGCGGTGATGAGGTGCTGTTGTTGCCGGAGACGTTGTCCGCCAGGCTCCTCGCCGCGACGCCGACCGACTGGTCTCGCGACGGCCGGTGGCTGGCCTTCTTCCACCGCCGACCCTGAAGGCCGAGATCTGTGGGTGCTGCCAATGGGGCAGCGGGACACGAAGGCGCAAAGCATTCTGGCGACGAGATTCGATGAAAGCAACGCGAAGTTCTCTCCCGACGGTCGCTGGATTGCGTACCAGACGAACGACTCCGGCCGATACGAGATTGCGGTCCGGGCGTTCCCCTCAGGGGGCCGCGCCTGGCCGGCCTCGTCAAGTGGCGGCGTGCAGGCGCGATCGAGCCGCGACGGCAACGAGCTGCACTTCGTCGCGCTAGACGGCAGACTGATGGCGGCGCCAGTGGACGGGCGCGGCGCGGAGTTTCGCGCCGGTGCACCCGTGCCGCTGTTCACCCCGGCGTTCACTGAGAGCGTGGCCGTCAGCCCGTTCACCCACCAGTCCGCGACGTGTCTCGCGATGGCCGCTTCTTGATCAACACAACGCTCGACGCAGTGCCAGTGGCGCCCATCACACTCGTCCTCAACTGGCAGGGCAGAACCCGCTGACGGCCGATGGCCGGTCGGTCAGCGCTTCCGCTGGCGAATCTGCTCCAGGAAGAACTGCTTCAAGCCTTCGTTGGCCAGGCCGAGGGCCGTCGCTTCTTCCATGGCCCGGTCCACGTCCCAGCCATCCACGATCGCGCGTTTCATGAGCCACATACCTGCGGCCCTGCCACCGCCCGCTCAATGGATGAAGGCGGGCTCGACCCCGGGCGAGGTCATCGCCGTCAGGAACGCGTCGACGGCGGCCGGATCCGGATTCGTGCTGCTGAACGGGATGTGGATGTAGCGGATGCCGGCGGCCTGCGCGGCCGCGGTGTGGCCCTCGATGTCCGCTCCCTGCTCGGTGGCCAGGCGGAGGTTGATGATCGCCCCGTAGCCCATCTCCTTGATGCCGGCGATGGCCGCGGGCGTGATCGCGCCCGCGCACGCCACCGTCGAGTCGATGCGGGAGAGATTGCGGATGCCGGGCAGCTGCTCTTTGTTCACCTGCTGCGCCCCCACCGGCGCGCTCAGCAGTCCGCACAGTGCCGTCACCGCGAGGGACCGCAGAACGTCGTTCGCATGGTTCGCACCTCCGAATACGCCGGCCAGCGTAGCACGTCCCTCAGGCGCAGCGCAATCGACGGCTAGCGCTGCTAAGCTCGGTCGGGGGACCGTTGCCGCACTCCGCGTTCGTCGTCGCAATCGTCGCCGTCGCCGCGAGCGCCGCGGCGCAGCCGCCGTCCCGGCAGCTCGACATCTACTTCACGCCGACGCGGCAGGCGGTCGCCGAGGCGATGCTCGATCTCGCCGGGACGCGGGCCGACGACGTCGTCTACGACCTCGGGTCAGGTGACGGACGCCTGGTGATCCTGGCCGCGCAGCGGTACGGCGCGCAGGGCGTCGGCTTCGAGCTTCAGTCGCCGCTCGTGGCGCTGTCCCGCCAGTCCGCCGTCGACGCCGGCGTCGCCGACCGCGTGCGCTTCGTCGAGGAGGACCTGCGCGAGGCGGACCTGGCGCCGGCCACGGTGGTGCTTCTGTACCTCTCGACCAGCCTGACCCGCGAACTCACCCCGAAACTCTTCCGGGAGCTCCGCCCCGGGGCGCGCATCGTGTCGCACCAGTTCCGGCTCGCCGACCGGTCGCCGGACCGATCCGTCACGGTCGAGGGCGCGGATCTGCATCTCTGGACCGTGCCGCCGCAGTAAAGCTCCAGCCGTCAGTGGTTGCGGTGCCTTACGCGGGCTGGACGGCTCCGCGCGATGCCCGTTAGACTGCCGCCATGCCCAGGACCGTTGGAATATCTAGACCGGTCTAATAGTTGTTGGGCCGCGCAGCGATTGGGTTGGTAGTCGCACTTCGAAGGGTGCACCGTGGCCAAGAAAAGAGACAAACTCAAGCGCCGTATCTACGAGGAAAAGCTCGCGGAGCTGCATTTCGAGTTGGTCAAGATGCAGTACTGGATCAAGGAAACCGGCCAGAAGCTGGTGCTCATCCTCGAAGGCCGAGATGCGGCGGGAAAGGGGGGAGCAGTCAAGTCCATCAGCGAGCCGCTCAACCCCCGCGGCTGCCGGATTGTCGCCTTGGGCACCCCTTCCGACCGGGAGAAGACGCAGTGGTACTTTCAGCGTTATATCGCCCATCTCCCGGCCGCCGGCGAGATCGTGTTATTCGACCGTAGTTGGTACAACCGTGCGGGCGTGGAGCATGTGATGGGTTTCTGTACGGACGAGGAGTACAGCGAGTTCCTGCGCGCCTGTCCCGAGTTCGAACGCATGTTGGTGCGCTCAGGCGTCACCCTGTTGAAGTACTGGTTTTCGGTCAGTGACGAGGAACAGGAGCGACGCTTCAAGGAGCGGGCGGGCAACCCGGCGCGGCGATGGAAACTGAGCCCGATGGACCTCGAATCCATGCCCAAATGGGTCGAGTACTCCAGGGCCAAGGACGAGATGTTCCGTCATACGGACATTAGGAAGGCCCGCTGGTGGACCGTCGAGGCCGATGATAAGCGCCGCGCGCGCCTCAACTGCATTGCGCACATTCTGAGTTCGGTCCCTTACCAGGACGCGACCCCGCCGCCGCTGAACTTACCGAAGCGCCGGCGGCGCAAGGACAAGTACAAACGGCCGCCAAGGTCGGCACAACATTACGTTCCTGACTTGAAGCTATGACGTATGCCGCGTCGGTAGTCGAAGGCGGCCTCACGGACCCGCCGGGTGCCCGGTCAGCGCTCGGCGCACGTCCCTTCCAGCCGTCAGGAACGGCGTGACGCGTCGGGCTTTAGCTGTCTTCGGTGCTTGGATTGGCCGGCCCGCTGAGGCCCACGGAGCTGTCACTTGCGACCAACGACTGCTGGCGCAGCGCCGCGGCGCCGAGCAGGCCGCCCATGCCCATCGACTCCACGGCGCTGCTCGGCACGATCATCATGGCGCCCTTCTCCTTCAGTCCTTCGTAGAGCATGTTCATCGCGCGCAGGTGCAGGGCGGTCGGGTTGTTCTGGTACATCTTCGCGGCCTCGTGGAACGAGTGCGCGATCTCCATCTCGGCCTGGCCGAGGATGATGCGGGCCTGTTTCTCGCGGGCGGCCTGGGCCTCGCGCGACATCGCGTCCTGCAGCGCTCCCGGAATCACCACGTCGCGCATCTCGACCGACGACACCGTGACGCCCCACGGGTTGGAGCGGGAGTCGATCAGGCGCTGCAGGTCGGCCTCGATCTGTTCGCGTCCCCGCAACAGCTCGGTGAGCGTGGTCCGGCCGATGATGTCGCGCAGGGCTGTCTGGGCCGCCCAGCTGACCGCCTGGCCGTAGTCCTGGACTTCCAGCGCGGCCTTTTCGACGTCGTGCACCATCCAGAAGAGCACCGCGTCCACGTTGACCGGCACGGTGTCGCTGGTCAGCGTCTGTTCGGCCGCGAAGCTCGTCGTGATGGTCCGCTGGTCGATCCATGACGACACATGGTCGATGAGCGGGACCACCCAGAACAGGCCGGGCCGCGGAGCCCGACGAATCGCCCCAGCCGAAGGACGACCGCGCGCTCCCATTGCTGCGCCACCCGTGGTGCCCGGGCGATGAGCAGCCCGAGCACCACGACGAGCACGGACGGCACGACCATCCCGGTGGTGCGCCACACCCAGGCGCCCGCGACGGCAAACGCGACGGCGAAGCTGATTGACAGGACGTTCGGACGGTAAGCCATGCGTGGCATCGCTACTCCCCTTTTGCGCGGTTCGCGAGCGCGTCGAGCAGTTCTTGAGCCGTGAGGCCAGCGGCAGCGGCGTCCGCCAGCACTCGCGTGACGAGCGTGCTCAGTCGTCGGTCCTTGTCCCTCTTCGGCTGGGCTTGTGCCGGGGTGCTGCTGACGAACGAGCCGACACCGCGCCTGGTCTCGAGCACCCCGGACCGCTCGAGGTCGCCGTAGACGCGGGCCACGGTGTTGGCGTTGATCCGCAGCTCGACGGCCAGTTGACGCACGGTTGGCAGCTGCGCGCCCGCCGCCAGGCGGCCGGTGGCGATCGCCGCACGAATCCCCTGCTCGAGCTGGGCGTAGATGGGCGTCCGGTCTCGCGGATCGAGCGTGAACAGCGGCACGAGTGCTGTTGTACTAGTACATTAGAACAATGTCAAGTCCGTTTCCCGATTGCGGCTTCGCGGCGGCTGGTCACTCGTGTCGTAGGGCCACCACGGGATCGACCCGCATGGCGCGACGAGAGGGCACCTGGCAGGCGCCGAGCGTCACGATGACGAGCACTGCCGATGTCACGATCAACGTCGCCGGGTCGTAGGGAGAGACACCGACCAGCTGCGATTGCAGGATGCGGTTCACGGCCAGCGACCCGGCCAGACCGCTCAACATCCCGACCAGCACAGGCCGCATCCCCTCACGAAGGACGAGGCGGCGGATGTCGCGAGCCGCCGCGCCGATGGCGATGCGCACGCCGATCTCTTTGGTGCGCTGGCTGACGGTGTGTGCCAGCACGGCCGCGAGCCCAAGCGCGGTCAGCGCCAGGGCAATCCCGGCGAAGATCGGCGCGACTTTCGCGTGCTTGCCGAGCTCGCTGTGCTCGACGTCCATGAAGTCACGATCGAAGGCGAAGCTTGCCGCCAGGGTCCCGAATCGCTCGACCAGGACGTCGCCATCGAGGCGCCGCAGCTCGTCGAGCACCGCACCGGCGATGTGGTCGGTCGGCAGGGCGGTGCGGACCATGAAGTACGCCGCCTGCGGTGCCGTCTCCTGGGCAACCGGGAGGTAGACCAGCGGCTTGAACTGTTGCCGCAGCGGATCGCCCTGCATGATGTTCCGCACCACGCCGACCACGGTGCGCCATTCCGCTGAGGCGTTGCGGTCGGTCGAGCGCAGGCGCTTGCCCACCGGATCCTCGCCTGGCCAGACCGTGGCGGCGAAGCTCTCGTTCACGACCGCCACCGGCATGGTGGAGGCTCCATCGGTATCGGTGAACACACGGCCGACCGTCGTCGGCACGCCCATCACGGTGAAGTAATCGGGCGTGGCGAGCACGAATCCGATGCGGGCGGCGTGGTCGGGCGGAGCCGGCCGGCCCTCGATCTCGAGCTCGCGCAGAGGCGCAAACCTTACCGGGATGGTGCTGGCCACAGCCGCGGCGTCAACGCCCGGCATCGCCGTCAACCGTGCCTCGAGCGCAGCGAAGTAGTCACGGCGCGCCGTCGCCGATGGATAGACGTCCGACGGCAAGCGCGTGAGGCCAACCACGACCCGCTCGGGATCGCGAATGCCGGTCTCCGCTCCCACGATTGCCACGAAGCTTCGCGCCAGCACGCCGGCGCCGCCGAGCAGGACGATGGCCAGCGCGGTCTGCACCGCCACGAGCCCGCCCGCCAGATTCCTGGCGCGCAGACTTTGCGTCACGCCGCGGCCGTCGCCGCTCAGTGCGCCATGCACGCTCAGTCGAAGCACCCGGGCGATCGGCGCCGCCGTCACGAGGGCAACCGCGACCACGGTAACGAACAGCAGATAGAAGAACGTGCCTCTGTTGACGGTGTAGTCGAGCACCTGATACTCCGACGCGGTGACGATGTCCCACGTCCGCACGCTCCAGTTGGTGATCCACCAACTCAGGACGCCAGCGACACCGGCCACCATCACACTCTCGATCACGAGCTGGCGGACGATGCGGCCAACGCCGCCGCCGAGCGCCATGCGCGTGGCGAACTCCCGCCATCGGCCGATGGTGCGCACCAGCATCAGGTTGGCCACGTTCGCACAAGCGATGACGAGGACGAACCAGGCGCCAACCCACAACGAGCCCCAGATGGTCGCTGCGTCGGGACCGCTATTCATGTCCGAGTGCGTGGCCACCGTTGGTACGACGCCGCGATTGGTCTCCGGAAACGCCGCTTCGAGGCGACGATTGATTGCCTCGAGCTCAGCCTTGGCTTCGCCAATCGCGACGCCGTCGCGGAGACGGCCGACGACCGTGAAGCCCCCGGGCGTGAGCCCACGTTGACGGAGCTCCGGGGTTGAACCAGCGGCATCCAGAGATCCCCGTCCGCTTTGTAGGGAAAGGCGAACCGCTCGGGCATCACCCCGATCACCGTGGCGGGCAGGCCGTTGATGTGCACCGTCGAGCCGACGATCTCCAGCCGGCCACCGAACCGGCGCTGCCAGAAGCGATGGCTGAGGATCGCCACCTGTGGCGCGCCTGGACGTTCGTCCGCCGCCGTGAAATCGCGCCCCAGCAGCGGCATCACACCGAGCAGCCTGAATGCATTGGCATCCAGGCTGGTGACCCGCATGTCCGACGGACGGCCGTCGCCGTCACGGAAGGTAATGGGCACCCCACGCACCAGCGCCAATCCGTCGAACGAGCGCGCCTGCGCCCGCCAGTCCTCGAAGTCGGCGTAGGAGATGCAGCACTGGTTCGCCGGGCCACGCTCCTGCAGGAACACGATCCGGTCGCTACGCTGCACCAGGGGGTAGCCGCGGAACAGGACCGCGTCCATCACCGTGTAAACGGTGACGTTGAGGGCGATCGCGAACGTGAGCGTGACGGTGGCCGCGACAGTGAAGCCAAGGTCACGTCGGAGGGCGCGGATCGCGAATCGCAGGTCGGGGAGCACGCGCGTTTTGATAGCACGCGCCCAATCGTATGTCCACCTCAGCAGTGCCTGGCTCGACCGCCGGTCGGCTATTGGCGGCGCGCAATCACTCCGGAATCGACGATCTGGCCGCGGCGGGACACGACGCTGAAGTTCATCGTGTCGCCGTCGATCTCGGCGGCCATGAAGGCGAGATCGGTGTCGAGGCCGCGCGCGGTCAGGCCGGTCGAGGCATCGATGTTGCCGGCCCGCAGCTGGCCGCCGGATCCGACCACGAAATAGACGATGCCCTTCTGTGGCTTGACGCGCTCGTAGAAGTGGTCGTGTCCCGTCAGCACGACGCTGACGTTGTACTGGAGGAACAGGGGCTCCAGGACCTGGCGTAGGCGGAGGTCCGAACCGTGCCGGTCACCCGACGAGTACAACGGGTGATGGAAGACGGCGATCTTCCACTTGCTGCCCGACGTCTTGAGCTCGTTCTCGAGCCACTTTGCCTGTTCCGGTTCGAAATACGTGCTCTCGAGCATGAAGAAGCGGACGTCGGCATGGGGGCTGACGGTGTAATACAGCTTGCCGTCCATGTTGAACAGCTTGTAGTAGCGCTGTTCGCGCGAGTCGTGATTGCCGAGCGACGCATAGAACTTGACCCCGGCGTCGAGCAGCGGCTTGTACGGCTCCTCGAATTTCTTCTTGAAGTCCTGGGGCCGCTCGCCGCCGTAGAGGTTGTCGCCGACCAGGGTCACGATCTCGAACTTGAAGGTGGAGTGCAGCTTGGCCATCTGGTCGGCCAGTTCGAACTGCGCCCGGCTGCCCGTTCCGAAGTCGCCGAGCACGGCGAACTTGAACGATCCTTGTTTGTTCGGCAGCGGCACCGCCGGCTCGGATGCCTGTGCGTCGGCGGTTGCGGCGTTGGCCTCGCCGCCGCGGCAGCCAGTGAAGCTGCCGGCGACAACGGCGGTCAGGATGAGAGCGACGAGTGAGCGCGGAAGCGTGGCGGCCATGAGCCTGTCATTTCGGCAAGGCGTTGTCGATGAAGTCGGCGATGACATGGGCGTGCGTGTCGAGGATGATCAGGGTGTCGTTGATGAAGCGGTACTCCAGGTCCTCGGTCAACTTGGGCAGGGTCTGCAGCACCTGCGGGGGAACGGTGGAGAGCGGCACGGCATCCGGATACCGGCCGTTGACCGTGATCTTCACGTCGACCGGGTTCTCGTCCATGATCGACGCCTTCAGTTGTTTGCCGTCGGGCCCACCGAACACGGTCTCGAGCAGCCGTTTGATGACCACCTGCGCCTCGGGCGTGAAGAGGTCGCCTTGCTTGGCCCCCGCGCGGGCGACCCGCATCCGCTGTTCGAAGGCGCGCTGGTTCTTGTCGATCTGTTCGGGGGTGGCCTCGTCGGGCAGCCGCGGCAGCTCCTTCTCGAGCTTGACGTGGAGGTCGATATAGTCCTTGAGGCGGTCGTTCATCGTCGCCAGCGCGGCTGCGTCGGTCTCGCTGAGCGGGCCGACCACGCGCTCGGTCGGGGGAGCCTCGGCCGGCGACTCCGCGGTCGCCGGCGGCGGTGGTGGTGCCTCCTTGCGGTTGCAGGCCGCCGCGCCCAGCGCGACCGCCGCCACCACACCAATCACGTCTCGTGTTGACGGATGCATAGCTCCGCTCCTGAAGGCTCTTGAGGGCAACGGCGGCGGGACGCCGACGTCGTTCCACCGAGCGGGTCGATCGCAAAGGACGTGCCGGGAGTTCGGGGTATTGACAGCCCTTAGGCGTGGCAGCAGACCACCCCACCTAAGCCATTCCGCTGCCACTTTGCGACCGTCAGCATCCGGTCGGCGGTTGGGCGTCGGGTCCGGTCCCGCCGGCGGCAGCACATTGTTAACAGTCGGCGGCTGGTGGGCATCTCTATCTGCAGGAGGACTGCAGTCATGCCCAGGCCACAGAGACCGACCAGACGAACCTTCCTGTCCGCTGGCGCCCTCGGCGTCGGCGGGATCGTCCTGGCTGGCGCAGAGGGCCACGCGCTCCAGCCATCGGCGCCATGGAACCGGCCAGGAGGGCTCGTGCCTCCGGGTGAATGGTGGGCCAGCGGGGGACCACGGCTGGCCCCGTCGAGCAGCGAGATTGTCAGCCCCGACGAGCCGGGTGAGCGACTCATCGTCTCGGGCACCGTCTACGCAGACGACGGGCGCACGGCCCTGCCCGGGGTGACCGTCTACGTCTATCAGACCGACCTCCAGGGCCTCTACAACCGCGAGGGGAGATTTGGCGCGCCCCATCGCATCAAGGGCTGGGCGAACACCGACGAACACGGCCGATACGAGTTCGTTACCATACGGCCTGGCCATTACCCGAACCGCACCTCGCCGGCACACATCCACATGACGGTCTGCCGGCGGGACATACCCGAGTGGTGGTTGCCCGAGATCAGGTTTCAAGGCGATCCGTTGCTGACCGAAGCCGACCATGCCGCGGCGGTCAGAGACGGCCGTTTCTCGAACGTTCGAGCATTGGTCCAGCGCGACGGCCACTGGCGCTGCACACGCGACGTCCGCCTCTGAGAGGGGCACGCCAGCCGCTACCGATTGACAGTCTGACTAACGTGCGATGAGTCACGACGGGAACCGCTCTGACCGGTTCGCGGAGGCCGCTGATCCGGATGCGGCGTTGGTCGAGCGCGCGCGTCGTGGTGATCGCGACGCGTTCGGAGAGCTCTATCGCCGGCACGCCGGCCTGGTTCGTGCCGTACTGCTCGCCCGGCTGCGATGGCAGGAGGTGCCCGATCTCGTGCAGGACGTGTTCCTGGCCGCGTGGACCCGTCTTGCCACGCTCCGCACGAGCGAGGCGTTCGCGGCGTGGGTCGCAACCATCGCGCGCAATCGCGCCTTCGAGCACCAGCGGCGTCACGTCGAGTTCACGGAGCTGCGCGAGGTCGAAGGCCGGACGTCCTCCGCGAGCGAGGCCTTCGAGATGCTCGACACGATTGCCGCGCTCCCCGAGGCCTATCGCGAGACGCTGGTGCTGCGCTTCGTCGAGGGGATGACGGGACCGGAGATCGCGTCGCGAACCGGCCTCGCCGAAGGGTCGGTGCGCGTCAACTTGCATCGCGGCACGAAGTTGCTGCGCGAGCGACTTCGATCGATGGAGAGAGGGTCATGAGCGACGAACGGCCGCATCCGCTGCCGGACTACCTGTGGGATCGCTCCGGCCATCCCGAACCCGATCTGGTCCGCCTCGAGCAGCTGCTCGGAGGCATCCGGGAGCGCTGTCCGATTCCGGAGCTCGGCCCGCTTCCCGCGGCGGCGCCGCGACGACGGCCCGCGATCCGCATCGCGCTCCTGGCCGCGGCCGCCGCAGCCGTGTTCGCCGTGGGCGGCCCGGCCGTACGCGTCTGGTTGACGCCGTGGACGGTGACGACCATTGAAGGCACGGCGATGCTCGACGAGCGCGCGATCACGCCGTCGACCCGTGTGCACGCCGGTCAACACACTCGAGACGGATCTGGCAACTCGCGTGCTGCTGCAAGTGGGCGCCATCGGCAGTGTCGAGATTGCACCAGGATCCAGGGTTCGCTTCGTGGCCACGAATCAGCGGGAACATCGGCTGGCGCTCGACTGGGGACGCCTGACGGCCGTCATCGAGGCGCCTCCCAGATGGTTCGTCGTCGATACTCCCGGGGCGGTCGCCGTCGACCTGGGCTGCGCGTACGTGCTGGATGCCGATCGAAACGGCGACGGCGTGCTGCGCGTCACTGAGGGCTGGGTCCAGCTCGAGGGGCGCGCCTACAACCCGATCGTGCCCGCCGGGGCCGAAGCGCGAACGCGCCGTGGCCAGGAGCCTGGTAGTCCGTACCATCAGGACGCGAGCCGCGAGTTCGTCGCATCGCTGGCGGTTGTCGACTTCGGGGCGCAAGACACTCGGCCAGCGGCGCTGCGAGCCCTGTTGGCGCAGGCTCGGCCTCGCGACAGCCTGACATTGCTGTCGCTGCTCGGCCGGCTGGATGAGCCTCATCGGGCGCTGATCTACCCGCGTCTTGCGGTCCTTCTGCCGCCGCCGCCCGGAGTCACGCGAGATGAGATCGTCAGGGGGGATCGCTCGGCCATCGATCGCTGGTGGGAGGCGCTGGCACTCCCCCGCCCCCGCAAGGTCTATCCGCGTTTGTGGGGCTTCGAGTGGTAGCGTATTCGCATCGTGCCACTACTTGTCGGAGTGCTCCTCGCATTGGCAGTGGGGCTGTTCGCCACGGTCATCGGGTTGGACCGTGATCGTGCCTTCTATCCAACCGTGACGATTGTCATCGCGTCCCTCTATGCGCTGTTCGCGGTCATGGGAGCCTCCACGAACGTACTCGTCATGGAGTTGGTGGCAGGCGCCGTCTTCCTTGTCGCGGCGGTGTCTGGCTTCAGGTCGTCGCTGTGGGTTGTCGTGCTTGCCCTCGCGGCCCATGGCGTCTTCGATATGGCACATGGTCGCGTCATAGCCAATCCTGGCGTGCCGGCTTGGTACCCAGCGTTCTGCCTGGCGTACGATGTCACGGCAGCGGCGTACTTGGCGTGGTTACTCAGGAGCGATCGCATTCGAGCTGCAGCCTGACGATGCCCGATCGCGCCGGTGCCGACATCGTGCTGGTCAATCCCCGCTTCGAGGCGTCGTACTGGGGCCTCGAGGGCGCGCTGCCGCTCCTCGGCAAGCGGTCGGCGATGCCGGTCGCCAGCCTGCCCCTGCTCGCAGCGCTCACCCCGCCTCCGCACCACGTCCGGATCGTGGACGAGAACGTCACGCCGATCGACTTCGACGACCTCGCGCGGGCCGACATCGTCGGCCTGACCGGCATGAGCGTCCAGCGCGGCCGCATGCACGAGATCCTGGCGGAGCTGGCCCGTCGGCACACGCTGACCGTGGTCGGCGGGCCGTGGGTCACCGCGGCCGAGGACGCCTTCGGCGACCTGAGCGCGTCGATCTTCGTCGGCGAGGCCGAAGAGACGTGGCCACGTTTCCTCGACGACTGGCAGCACGGCACGATTCAGCCTCGCTACGAACAGCCGGCGCGCACCGACATGACGCGTGTGCCGGTGCCGAGATACGACCTGCTCGACATGCCGCAGTATCTCTTCGGCAGCGTGCAGTTCTCCCGGGGTTGTCCGTTTCAGTGCGAGTTCTGCGACATCATCGTCACCTTCGGCCGCCGCCCCAGGCTGAAGACGCCGGCCCAGGTGATCGCCGAACTGGATCAGCTGCTCGATCGGCGGATGGAGATCGTCTTCATCGTCGACGACAACCTGATTGGCAACCGGAAGGCGATCGCGCCGCTGCTCGACGCCGTACGGGCGTGGCAGGAGGCCCACGGGTTTCCCTTCGTCTTCGTCACCGAAACCTCGCTCGACCTCGCCGAGGACGCCGGGTTGATGCGGCTCATGCTCGCGGCGAACATCCTCAGCGTGTTCATCGGCATCGAGAGCCCCAACGAGGCGTCGCTGGTCGAGACGAAGAAACATCAGAACGTCAAGGCCGGACGAACGCTGGTCGAGCGCGTGCGGGCGGTGCAGCAGGCGGGGCTGGAGGTGTGGGCCGGGATGATCGCCGGCTTCGATCACGACGACGAGGCGATCTTCGATGCCCAGGCGACCTTCCTGCGCGAGGCGGGCATTGCGCAGGCGATGATCGGCATGCTCTACGCCATCCCGAAGACGCCCCTGCACGCCCGGCTGGCCGCCGAGGGGCGGCTCGACGACGAGGACCTGCCGCGCTACGGCACCAACGTCGTCCCGGCGCGGATGAGCCGCCAGGCCTTGCGCGACGGTTACGTCGACCTCATGACGAGAGTCTACGAACCAGAGGCGTATTTCGAGCGTCTGGCGGCGGGCCTCGGGGACGGCAGGACGCGCGTTTGCTCCGGCTCGAGCGCGCTACTGGCGCCGGCACCCGGTCGCGCGCGTGAACGGACAAGCCCGCAACCTGGCCCGCGCCGCCGTGCTCTATGCGCGGCTGATGCGCCGGGTCGAGAGCGCGGCGCTCCGCCGCCGGTATCGCGCGGAACTCTGGCGTGAGCTGCGCCGGTTCCGGGATCCGGGGCGGATCCTCGGCTACCTGATTCGCTGCGCAATGCACTACCACCACGTGACGCTGGCCGGCGCCATGGCGCGGGCACCGTGACGCGGTCGTGAACTCGATCTGAGGATTCGCCGGATGCGCGCATTGGTGGCAGACAGCACCGCTCCCGGCAGGATTGCCTTGCATGACGTGCCCGAGCCGGTGGCGGCGCGCGGCGAAGTAATCGTGGAGGTACAGGCGTTCTCGCTCAACCGGGGCGAGATGCGGATGCTGGGGAGAGCGGCTGACGGGTGGCGCCCCGGTTGGGACTTCGCGGGCATCCTGCAGTCCGACGTCGAGCAGGGCCCACGGGCCGGGGCCAGGGTGGTCGGCATCGTCGCGGGCGGGGCCTGGGCCGAGCGCGTGGCCGTCCCGCACGCGTGGATTGCCGAGCTGCCCGACAACGTCTCCATCGCGCGGGCGGCGGCGCTGCCGACGGCCGGCCTGACCGCGCTGCGCATCCTCCGGCTAGGGCCAGCGATCCTCGGCCGTCGGGTGCTCGTGACCGGCGCCTCGGGCGGAGTCGGCCGCTTTGCGATCCAGCTGGCGCACCTGGGCGGCGCGGATGTGACTGCCTTGGTCAGCAGCAACTCGGCGCGGGCGGCGGGACTGCATCAGCTGGGTGCCGACGAGGTCGTGTCCGACATCGCGCAGATCCAGGGCCGCTTCGACCTCATCCTGGAATCGGTGGGCGGGGCCACGCTCGGCCGTCTCGTCACGATGGTCGATCCTCAGGGCACGCTGGTCATGTTCGGCAACAGCTCCAACGAGCTCACCACATTCAACGTCCGCGACGTCTACCTCGATGCCTCGGTCCGCTTCCAGGTGTTCGAGCTGTTCTTCGGTGGCGACCCGTTCGGCCGCGACCTCGCGTCGCTCGTGCGTTTGGTGGCCGCCGGAAAGCTCGATCCGCAGCTCGCCGGCGAACTGCCATGGGAGCAGATACCCAAGGCGCTGGACCAGCTGCGGAATCGGGAGGTGGCCGGGAAGATCGCCGTCACGCTCGGCGGTTAGAGTCGCGTGCCCATCAAGGGCGCGTCGCACCTTGCGCCCTCAGCGATCCCCCGTACCCGGCACGCGAAACGTCGTGTTGTCGGGTCGCGCGACGCGCGTCTCGGCCGGCCGCGGCAATTGCGGGACCCAGTCGTACGGCACTCGATGAGCGCGGAAGATGCGGTTGGTCCGGGTCGGGTCGTTGCCGAAGTACGGGCTCACGTACTCCCAGACGATCTCCTTGTCCGGCGTCAGCTCGAAGACCCGCCCGTCCCAGCCCTCGGTCACCATCGTGTTGCCGTTGGGCAGCCGCTGCGCGCTGCTGACGTAGTGGCTGAAGAACGACACGCTTTCCTGGCCGCCGATCGAGCGTAGTCCCACACCTTCTCGAACGTGACCGGGTTCACCTCGAGCACGCGCGACTGGATGCGGCGCACGTTGCCGCGGCCGGTTGGCGCCGTCGGGTTGGGCGCGCCGTAGCCGGCGACGCCGCCGTTGTCGAACACCAGCAGGTTGCCGGCCCCCGGCAGCCCTTTGGGATGATGTGGGGATGGTGCTGGCCCACGATCTGCCCAGCGTCGCCAGCGCCGGCGTGTCCCGATAGTCCGGTCCCATCCGCCAGGCAATGCGCGCCGGTGGCCCGCTCGACGATGGCAATGATGTTGGCCTCGCGGCTGCTGATCATGACGTTGTCGGGATGGAAGCGCTGGTCGCCGGCGTCGAACCACTGGTTCGGGCCGAGGTACGAGGCCGCGTTGATGTGCAGCCAGTCGGCGCTCTTTCGCTCCTCGCTCCAGTTGGGATCGGCGCGGAGCGCCGTGCGCGCCTCGGCGGAGAATCCCAGCTCCTCCACGTGGTCGCTGGCCAGCCAGTCCCACACGATCCGGCCGTCCCAGTCCACTTCCACCAGGCGGTCGTCTTCGAGCGGCTTGTCGGTGATCGCCGGAACGGTCACGTTCTTGTGCGCGAGCACCAGGGTGCGGCCGCGGTCGACGAGGGGCAACGCTCCGGGCGCGAAGACGCCGGTGGGGCTGCCCTCGCGCTGCCAGTCGTGGTGCTGCCTGGCAATCCAGATCTCGGCGCCCGTGTCGTCGGTGATGCGGTCGCCGTGGTCGAACGACCAGACGACCTTGCCGTCCCAGTCCACCTGGACCAGCCGGCGGGCCTCCTGGTGCGGCCGTCGCCGCTGGTCGCCGCCCATGATGAACCCGCCCGGCAACAGCCGCATCGGCGCCGGCACCGCCGCCACCCCCGGCCAGCGCTTCACCTCGCGCCCGTTCATGTCGACGACGACAGCGCCCTGCTGCGCCGGTGTGCCGAAGACGGTGTACCCGCTCCAGGTCTTGCCGGGTTCGTAAATGGTGGTGCCGGTCGGGTAGACCGAGGGATAGCCCTGCACGAGGGCGTGGGCGACGACGACAACGGCCAGACCACCGAGGACGCGCGGGACGACCGGTCGACATGAGGCTCTCCCGTTCTGAAGTGGCGGCACGCGCCGCGCCACTGGCGGACGGCTGTTGCCGCGACGTAGGTAGTGGCGCGGATGCTACCACGGCTGTTCCACAGCCTCGCGCCAATGCGTATCGGGCCTACTGGGGTCGCGGCCGCAGGTCGAGGCCAGGCTTCAGATCGGCGAAGTCCGGCATGTAGGTCTTGAGCCCCTTGGCCGGCGTGTTCTTCGAATACCCGGCGACGAGCTGCTCGTTGTACCTCGCCGGGTAGAAATCGAACGGGTCGCGCTCGTCGGCGTCGATGAGCTGCAAGTCGGCGCCCGTCATCGTCAGCTTCCCGAAGCGGATGATCGCCCCTGAGAAATAAACGTAGTTCCGCGCCTTGCGATCCGGCGGCGTGAGCGCCGGCACCTTGCGGTGATCCGCCACGCGCGAATACCTCGCGCAGCTCGCCGTTCTCGATGTAGGCGCGCGAGAGATGGCCCTCGATTCGGGGCGGCGGCAGCACCTGCCCCGGCGAGATGATCACATCGTCCTCTCGGATCTCCACGCCACGCTGCGGGTCGACCTTCATCAGGTCCGAAAGCGTCACGTCAAAGAGGTCCAGGAGCTTCGTCGTGGGAATGCCCAGTGCGCTGACCGACTCCGTATGCAGCAGCAGCCGGCCGTCTGGGGTCGCCCCCGGCGTGGCCTTCATCGAGAACGGCAACCAGACGCCCTTGTGCAGTTTGCCTTCCTGCCTGAGTTTTCCGTCGCGGATTTCAACGGAGATGTCCTTCAGCGGGGCATCGTCGTAGGCAAAGATGTGGTGATTCATGAGGTTGGCGAGGCTGGTCATATCCATGCCCATGTCGCCGGTGAAGACCTGCAGCACGTAGGAGCTCGGATCGTCGAAGACCGGAGGCCCCTGTGTCTTGCTCACCATCTCGCCTCGCAGGCTGCGCACGTTGAGGACGATGCCGTCGTCGATATGCAGCAGGAGATTCTTCATCTCGATCTGGACCGGAGCGGCGGAGGCAGGCGCCGTCGACGGCGGGCTCGTCCTTGCTGCTTCGGCGACGAGGGGTGACGGCTCTCCCGACCCACAGCCCAGGCAAGCGATCATCGTCGCCACACCGACCACCTGCGCCGTGCGCGAACCCGCCCGATAGGCCATCCCTCTAGACGACCGCAAAGGACGTGCCGCTACTCCGGGGGCATCGCCAGCCCGAGCGTGGCAGCGGAGCACCTCACCCTGGGCTCCGCGATGCCACCTTGCGACCGATCACTGCCCCGGGCGGTGCCAGGGATGGAGGACGGTCGGCGTGTTGGCGTGCCGCTTCATGGCCAGGACCAGCGTCTCGCCACTGCCTGGCTCGAGGTGCACCGTGAGCAGCGGTGAACCGATGGTCGTGGTCTGGCCTCGATGCGTCACGCTGGCGAGCTGGTGCTCGCCATAACCGCCCCCCTGCACGATGACGGTCCGCGCCCGCGAGGGATTCACGTTCACCAACGTCACCGCCGTTTGGGTATCCGACAGCTCCGAGACGAGCGCGGCGACGTCTTCGGGAATGCCAGCACGCTGGCGCTCGGGATCGAAATAGCGGAGGCGCGCGTTGAGCAGGCCACCCGGGCGCCCAGGCATGAGCGCGCCCCACATCAACTGCACCAGCGACTCGGTCGAGACCGGGTTGTAGTCGAGCATGTTGTCGGCCAGGCGCCGCTCCGGCGGGGTCTGGTCGCGGCGGACGGCATCGCGCCGCTGCGCTGTGATCTCCAGATCCCGCTCGAGCACCTGCTCGGGATACTGCGGATTGCGGCCGCGTAGAAAATCGGTCCACGGGCCGCTGACGCGCTCGAGGTCGCGCGGCTGCTGCGACCAGTACCACACTTCCAGCGCCCCTACGTTCCACGGCGTGTCCTGCCAGCCATACCAACCGTCGGCGCCGTGCATGGTCGGGTACTGCCGCCGGCCATCGACCTCGCGCGCGTGCGAGTTCACGGCGTCGATCATCCGGCGCCATGCGTCGACGTACTTCTGATCGCCGCTCACCAGCAGCGCGTTCTGAAAGCCGACGATCGCCCACTGAATCCGATTGCGATCCTCGCGGCGCCCCGTCACCGGGTTCACCGGGCTGAAGCCCCAGCCGTAGGCGTTGCCCCACCACTTCCCTTTCGGACCACCGATGCTGCCATCCAGGTCGATGAAGCTGGGGGCGATGCCGCCGTTGCGCTGCATCCGGTCGAGCCACGCATCCATGTACTCGAGCAGCCACGTCTTGTATTTACGCTCGCCGGCCAGCAGGTAGGCGTTGGTCGCCAGAGTGGTCGCGGCCAGGTTGAGGAAATGGTCGCCGACGACGTCGGTGTACTCCTCGTAGTGCGCGAGGAACTGCTCGAACGTCGATTCGCCGTGGAGCGCGTCGAATCCCTTCACGTCGAACGGATCGCCCACCCAGTCGAGCGCCGTCGCCTGGCGCAGCATCGGCCCACGGCTGCCGTTCTGCATGCTCCGGATCATCTTGCGCGCCGGATCGTAGTTGGGCGCGTCAGGATCCTCGTTCATGTAGAAGCCGGCGAATCGCCGGGCGCGCTGCTGGTAGGTGGCGTCGGCCGGCATCGACAGGCCCATGCGGTTGAAGAGCTGCAGCCCCTCGCCGTGGTGCATCCAGTCGGACTGGACGATGAATTCCTTGTGGTACATGCCCTGACGCGCAATCGCCACGTCGGTGGTGCGCGCCTCGGTGTATTGCCGGATCAGGCCGTCATGGCCCCTGGCATACATCCTGAGGATGTCGTCGTCGGCGCCGAGGGCGTGCAGCTCCGGCCACCGGTTGAAGTTCTCGAACGCATCGTCCGGCCCATCGTTCGCGCCCCAGCGCACGAAGCACTGCAGGTAGCCGCGGCCGTCGAAGTACTTGTCGAAGAACTCGCGGGCGGCGGACACGTTGTCGGCCAACAACCGCCGCTCGAGGACGGCCCACCGCGGCGGAGCCATCGGCGCGGCAATGCGAATCGACACGTCGACGGCGCGGGCCCCTTCGACGCGGGTCAGCGCGGGCCGGGTGCCGGCGAGCAGAAGCGCGGCACCGGCCAGCGCTGCGGCGGCTCGTCTGGTTCGCATGACGTTCATGCCTTCATCTCCTTCAGCGCCGCGACACTGGCCCTGGTCAGTTCCATCGTCTGCTCGACGAAGTAATTCTCCACTCCGCCCAGCCTCGCGGCCTGGAACGTCTTGACCCAATCGACGCTGCCCTTCCCCACGGCCGTCTGTACGCCGGGGCCGCGGCCGGTGGCCGCCGGTTGTCCCGGAGGCGGGGGCGGCGGGGTGGCCGTCACATCGACGTCCTGCACGTGCATCGAGAAAAATCGACCCGGATACCGGGTGAAGTACTCGTGAGCGTGGAAGCCCTGGCTGATGGTCGACATCTGGAACTGGAACTTCACGAGCTTCGGATCGAGGAGGCGCAGCAGCACGTCATAGGTGCGCTCGCCGTCGACCATCGACACCTCGAAGTCTTCGTTGTGCAGTCCCTGCTGCAATCCAGCCTTGGCCGACACCGCTGCGATCCTGTTGTACTCGTCAGCCGCTCGTCTCACTTGGTCGAGCGTCGGCGTGTTGCCTGCGCCGAGCGAGGCGGTGATGATTTGAGTGATACCGGCGTCGGTGGCCCAGGCGAGGCAGTCGGCCTGCCTCTCCCGCAACTCGCGCATGGTGAAGTGGCAACTCGTGCAGGCAAGGCCGTGGTCGGCGACGATCGTTCGCACCTGCCTCCCATCGGTCAGACTGGAGAAATCGGCGTAGCCGATGGGCGAGCACAGCTCAATCGCATCGACGCCGATGTCCTTCAGCGTCTTGAGCAGCGCGGGAAAGCTGCCCTCCCTGATCAGCGTCCGGTGTGGCCAGGTCTGACTGCCGATGGGCAGGCCGAGCGGATTGGCGCGCAACGCAGCGCTGCCGGCGGCCAGACACCCGGCCACGACGATGCCATCAGCCGCCGTCTGGATGAACGCTCGTCTGGACAGCGATGCCATGCTCTCTCACCTCCAGGCGTTCGGCGCAGCCCAGGTCGCTTCTGACGTCCGCAGTATACGGGACGGCGCCGGCCCGGCCAACGCCCTGGCGGGTAGTACCAGTCGCACCGGAGGTGGCCAATGTCCGATTCCGCCAACGTCGCGGTCGTCCGAAGGTTCTATGACAACCTCACTTCGCCAGACGTCCTGATGCAGGTGCTCGCTCCCCAGATCCGCTGGGAAATCGTGCCCGGTTTCCCCTACGGTGGCGACTACATCGGAGTGGAGTCGGTGTTTCGCGACTTCTTCGGTCGCGTCCTTGTCGGACTTCGATGATTGGCGTACGGTGGCGCACGAGCTGCATGACGCCGGCGACCGCGTGGTCGCGCTTGGCACCTACTCAGGTCGGGCCAAGACGACCGGCAAGACGTTCGTTGCTCGCTTCACTCACTTCTGGACGGTCGAAGGTGGAGTGATGGTCCGCCTCCAACAGTGTGCGGACACGGCGCAGCTGAGTCGGGCACTCGAGTCCTAGAGCGGACTTGTCGAACTCTCCGGGCACGTGGGCATGGTCACGCTACGACCCGTGCTGGACGAGGACTTCGCGTTCCTGTGGTGGCTGCACCAGACCACGATGCGGGAGTACGTCGAGAAGACGTGGGGCTGGGACGACGCGTTCCAGGCGCAGCGGTTCCGCGACGCCTTCGTGGCCGATCGCGAGGGGATGGCGATCGTCGAAGGCGCCGCCGGGCGCATCGGCTACCTGCGGGTGGTCCGCGACCAGGCGAGGTGGTTTCTGGCGGCGATCGTCATCGCGCCGTCGCATCAGGGGCAGGGGATCGGTGGCCGGCTCGTCGCGTCGGTGTGCCAGGATGCCGACGCCCTCGGTGTGCCCGTGGACCTGCAGGTCCTCAAGGTCAACCCGGCGATCCGCCTCTACCAACGCCTGGGCTTCGCCTTGACAGGCGAGACGGCCACGCATTACACCCTGCGTCATGAGCCGCCACGGGCGGCATGAGAGACCACCGATGGTGGACCTTGGCAGCTGGTCGTTCGGAAAGGTCGCGTTGGCTTCAGTGCTGTGGGTGGCGCTGGACGTCGTCCTGGTGGCCGTCTACTTCTATCTGAAATTTCGGAGTCAGTGGCAGTCCACCGGGAGCGGCGGCATCGGCGCGGTGATTGGGGGCATCAACGTGCTCTTGACGATCCTCGTCCTGTTCGGACCTCCGATCCTTCTGACCGCGACGTGGTGGCTCAAACGACGATCGTGAGGGAGGCCAGGGATGACCGGAGCTACGCTGGCGGCACTTGCGTCGATGACGGTCCTGCTCGCCGTCCCGGCGCAGACCAACGACCCGGCACTGCGGGCACTGGCCCTGCCAGCGCTGAGCCACGACGCAGCCTGTCCTGTCAGCACCGGCACTCGAGGCGAGGTGCCTCGCCAGGAGCACATCTTCGGCGGCGACCTGTGGTTCGGACGCGGACCAGTCCGCATCGGATTGGCCTGGAAGCCACCGAACACCGGCGATTCGGCCACCTTTAGCCTGGCGCCGGTGCCGATTGAGAACGGCGCCCCCCGGGCGAAGACCCCGTGGATCAGCGTCCCAGGCTATGCCGGGCCGATCGTGATCCGAGGGCAGGCGCTCGACGACGCGAGCCGGACACTGCTGTTCAAACACGAGGGCCGAGACCGCACGTCACGGCTCGAGCTGACGGCGCCGCGGGCCCCGTCGCCCGAGCTCTGGTCGTTCTGGCCGTCGTCGATGTGGATCCCCGGACCGGGATGCTACGGGCTGCAAATCGACACGCCAACCACCACCAACGTCGTCGTGTTCGAGGCCACGTAGGGCGCGCGGCTCATTGCTGCGCCGTCGCTCCGGCGCCGGGCCGCTCGTCCTTGACGACCTTCCCGCCCTGCATCACCCACTGCACCCGCTCGGTCGCGGTGATGTCGGCCAACGGGTCGCCGGGCACGGCGACCAGGTCGGCGAGGCGGCCGGCGGCGATCGCCCCGCGATCGTCCTTGCCCAGGACGTCGGCGGCCACGGTCGTCGCCGTGCGAAGCGCCGCCAGCGGCGTCATGCCCATGCGCACGTAGACCGCGAATTCCTTGGCGTTCTCGCCGTGGGGATAGACCGCGGCGTCGGTGCCGAACGCGATCTTCACCCCGGCGGCGACCGCCTTGCGCAGGCTCTCGCGCGCCAGCGGGATGATGGTCTGCGCCTTCTGCTTGACGAGCGGCGGCAGCACGTCCATGTTGATGCGCTCGGTGAGGTAGCTGGTCGGGACCAGGTAGGTGCCGCGGTCCTTCATCAGCTGCATGGCCTCGTCGTCGAGCAGCGAGCCGTGCTCGATGGAGAGTGACGCCGGCGCGAACCGCGGCCTTGATGCCCTCGGTGCCGTGGGCATGGGCGGCCACCTTGATGCCGTGCCGCGCCGCCTCGTCCACCATCGCTTTGAGCTCTTCGTAGGAATACTGCTGCGCGCCCACCGGTCCTTCGAGCGACAGGACCCCGGCGGTCGCGCAGGTCTTGATGACCTGGGCGCCATGCTTGATCTGGTAGCGCACGGCTTCCACCACTTCCCAGGGGCCGTTGGCGACGCCGTCCTTCGGCCCCAGCTCGAGGATGCCGGGCGCGAAGCCGGTCACGTCGCAGTGCCCGCCGGTGATCCCCAGCGAGTTCCTCGACGGCACGATCCGTGGCGACAGGACGTCGCCGCGTTGCTGCGCCCGGCCGAGGCTCACGGTGACCTCGCCGCCGAAATCGCGGACCGTCGTAAAGCCCGCCATCAGTGTCGTCCGGGCGTGCTTCACGGCGTGGTAGGCGGCGTCCACTTCGGTGTCGGTCACCGGCTCGGTGAAGCTCGTCGCGCTGATCTCGGCGGCGAGATGCGTATGCAGGTCGATGAAACCGGGCAGCAGCGTGACGTCGCCGAGGTCGATCGTGCGCGCTCCCGCCGGCGGCGCCGGCGGGTTCACCACCGTGATCCGGTCACCCGTGATGACCACAGTCGCGTTTCGAAGCATCTGTCCGCTCACGACATCGAGCATGCGGGCGGCGCGCACCACCACGACGGGAGCGGCGGCCTGCTCCGCAGTAATCGCCGTCGCCAGGGCCGGCACGAGGATGGTCACGGCGGCCACGGCACGCCATGAAGACGAGCGCGGGTGCGGCATAGTATTCACGGGCCGATGCTACCCGATCTAGCTCACAAGCAGCCGCGTCTGGCCTAGGTGCGCGGCACGGGCGCGACCTTCAGTGCCACGCCGACTCCAATGGTGGTAGACGGCCTGGATACGCCTGATCGCGCGGCCTATTTGTCGCTGATCGGCGCCTTCTTGATCCGCGTCAGCATGCGGTTCAGGGTGACCAGGTCGGTCGCCAGCGTCTTGTCGAGGCGATCCTGCTCGGCCTTCAGCTCCGCCACCAGCTCGTCGAAGATCGGCTCGACGTTGCCCGTCGGCCGGCCCTCGCCGGTGGTCGCCACGCGCAGCAGCGACGCCAGGCGGTTGTTGGTGCGGATCGGGAAGTTGAGCGGGTCCTGGCCGCTCTGGTTCTTCACCTGGTAGATGTCGACTTCGACGGCGGTCAGATTCGCGGTCAGTGTCTCCGCGGCGGCGACCACCTCCTTGGGTGCGCCCTTCGACTTCTCGGCCGCCTCGGTCTTGATGCGGCGGATGTTGATCACCGCCAGGTTCGCTTCGTCGACCTTGTTGCGGATCCGCAGCGCGAGGTCCCACTGGAACTGCAGATCGGCGTCGCTGATGTCGCGTAGCGGATGCTTGGTGATGGTCAGCGGCTGGGTCTGCGGTGACGCCGTCGGCGGTCAACCGCACCTGGTAAGCGCCGGGCAGCACCGCCGGGCCGTTCTGGGTGGCGCCCCAGAGGATCATCCCCGGGAACGACGCGATCGGCTGCGACGCCAGGTCCCACGTCGCGCGGTTCATGCCCGCCGCCATCGGCACGGTGCGCTGCGGTCCGCGCGGCGCCGTCTTCGTCGGGCGACTCCTTCCTCCTCCTTCGGCGGCTCGCCCGAGAACGAGCGCACCACCTGGCCCTTGGCGTCGAGGATGTCGAGCGTGAGGCTCTTCGGCTGCGCCTTCAGGTAGTAGTCGATGAGCACGCGGTCGAGGCCGCGGATGGTCGCCGGCGGCGCGAACAGCGTCACGTCACCGAGCGTCCCGGCGAACTGGCGCAGCGTCGTCAGGTTGTCCATCACGTAGAAGCTGCGGCCGTTCGTCGCCATGGCCAGCGACGTGCCGGTGACCCAGATGTCGGTGACCTGCACGTCGGGCAAGCCGTTGTTGAACTTCTGCCAGTGGTCGCCGTCGTCGAACGACACGTAGGCGCCGTGCTGCGTGCCAGCGTAGAGCAGGCCCTGACGCGCCGGGTCCTCGCGCACTGCGTGCACGTAGTCGTTGGCAGGGATGCCGGTGACGATCTTCGTCCACGTCCTGCCGAAGTCGCGAGTGCGGAAGATGTGCGGCGACTGGTCGCCGAGCAGCATCTTCTTCACCGCCATGTAGGCGGTGCGCGTTGTCGAACGACGAGCCGTCGAGCTGGCTGACGCGGCCCAGGTCGGGCATGTCGGCCGGGGTCACGTTCGTCCACGTCTTGCCGCCGTCGCGGGTGACCTGGACGATGCCGTCGTCGGAGCCGGCCCAGATCAGGTTGCCGTCCTTCTTGCCCGGGGCCAGCGAGAACACCGTCGCGTAGATCTCGGGGCTGTTCATGTCGTGGGTGATCGGGCCGCCCGAATCCTGCATCGTCTTCGGGTCGTGCCGCGTCAGGTCGCCGCTGATCGCCGTCCACGTGTCGCCGCCGTTGGTCGACTTCCAGACGCGCTGCGACGTGGTGTAGAGCACGTTCGGATCGGCGTAGGAGAAGATGATCGGATAGGTCCACTGCCATCGTTCCTTGACGTCCTTCGACGGCTCACCGGAGAAGAAGCGGGGATAAGCGCCGACCTCCTTCAGTTCGCCGGTGCGCTTGTTGTAGCGGGTCAGGAAGCCGCCGTTGTTGGTGCCGGCGAAGAAGAGGTCGGTATTGGTCGGGTGCGGGCGCGATGTAGCCCGGCTCGCCGCCGCCCGGCCTCGTACGGCGCCACCGGGGGGATCCGGCCGAAGCCGCCGCCCAGGTTGGTGTCGCTCGGCACGCACAGCGTCGAGTTGTCCTGCTGCGACCCGCACACGTGGAACGGCAGGTGCGCCGTGGTCACCACGTGGTAGAACTGCGCGGTCGGGAAGTCCTGGTCGCTCCAGGCCACCTGGCGCCCGGCGCCGCCACGTTGAAGGTGATCGCGCCGCCGCCGTCGTTGCCGTCGATGACGTGGTTCGAGTCGTCGGGGTCGATCCACAGGTCGTGGTGGTCGCCGTGCGTGCCCTGCCCGATCGACGCCAGCGTCTTGCCGGCATCGGTCGAGCGGAACAGCGCTCGTGTTCTGCATGTAGACGACGTCCTTCTGGTTCGGATCGGCGAAGACGTGGGTGTAGTAGAAGGCGCGCTGGCGGACGCTGCGCGCCGCGTTCATGAGCTTCCAGCTCGCGCCGGCGTCGTCGGACACGAACAGCCCGCCGTTCTCGTTCTCGACCAGCGCGTAGACGCGGCTGCCGTCGGCGCCCGACACCGCCACGCCGATGCGGCCGACCATGCCCGTGGGCATCCCCGGCGTCGCGCGTGATCTCGGTCCAGGTGTCGCCGCCGTCGGTGGACTTGAAGAGCCCGCTGCCGGGCCCGCCGCTCGACATCTGGTACTCCATTGCGGTACGCCTCCCACAGCGACGCGTACATCACGTTGGGATTCTTGCGGTCGATCGACAGGTCCACGGCGCCGGTCTTGCCGTCGCGGAAGAGCACCTTCTTCCAGCTCGTGCCGCCGTCGGTGCTCTTGAACACGCCGCGCTCGTCGCTCGGACCGTGGTAGTTGCCGAAGGCCGCCACGAAGACGATGTCGGGGTTGGTGGGGTGGATGCGGATCTTCGAGATCGCCTCGACGTTGCGGAAGCCGACGTGCGTCCAGGTCTTGCCGGCGTCGGCCGACTTGTAGACGCCGTCGCCCGGCATGATGTTGCCGCGGATGCACGACTCGCCCATGCCGATGAACACCAGGTCGGGATTCGACTCCGACACCGCGACCGCGCCCACCGACGAGCTCGTGATCTGCCCGTCGGTCACCGGCGTCCAGGTGTTGCCGGCGTCGGTGGTCTTCCACAGGCCGCCGCCGGTGGCGCCGAAGTAGGCCTCCTTCGGCCGGCCCTTCACGCCCGCGACGGCAATCGAGCGGCCGCCGCGGTTCGGGCCGATGCTGCGCCACTTGTAGGTGGCGAGCACCGCCTCGGCCGGTGTCGCCGGAGCGCGGCGGCTGGGCCGGCGCGGCCGGCTGCCCCTGCGCCCCGATGGACACGACCGACGTCGTCGCGGCCGCCGCAAGCGCCACGGCCACGCAGGCCGGCGGACGCGGAAGGAAGGAAACGTGTGCGCGGGGCACGGGACATGCGGCGGACCTCCGTAAACCGCCGAGTGTAGCAGAGGGAGTTAAAGACTCCGGAGACGGCTGAGACCGCTGTAGGATCCTCCCCGTGCTTCGACGAACTTTGGTGCTCGGCTCACTCGCGGCCGCGATTGCCGTCGTTCCGACGCTCGTCTCGGGCCAGCGGGCCAGCGGCGACGGCCGGCCGAACCTCGAAGGGATCTGGAACTCGGCCACGGCCACGCCGCTCGAACGCCCGCGGGAGCTGAAGGACAAGGCGTTCTTCACGCCGGCAGGAAGCCGCGCAGTGGGAACGGCAGTTCATCAAAGGGAACGAGGAGCCGCCGCCGGGGGCGGCCACGACGGGCACCGGCACCTACAACACGTTCTTCCGCGAGTTCGGCACCAGCGTCGTCAAGACCCTGCGGACGTCGATCGTCACCGATCCGCCCGACGGCCGCATCCCGCCGCTCACGCCGGCGGCGGCCGAGGTCAAGCGGCAGCGGATCGAGCGGCAGCGGGCCTTCGAGAACGCAGAGGAGCTGGGCCTCCAGGATCGGTGCCTCACGTTCCTGACGGCGGGGCCGCCGCTGCTGCCCTACTCCTACAACAGCAACTACCAGATCGTGCAGACCAACGACGCCGTCCTGGTGCACGCCGAGATGATCCACGACGCCCGGGTCATTCACATGAACCGGCCGCATCTGCCGGCGAGTATCCGGCTGTGGATGGGCGATTCGGTCGGCCGCTGGGACGGCCAGACACCTGGTGGTCGACACCACCAACTTCAACGACGGCGGCGGCTTCTACGGCGATGCCGGCGGCAACTTCGGCTGGGACGGCACCTGCACATCGTCGAGCGCTTCAGCCTGTTCGACCCCGACACGCTGCTCTATCAGTTCGAGATCGACAACCCGACCGCGTTCACGCGGCCGTGGAAGGGCGAGCTGACGATGACGCGGTCGACCGGGAGCATCTACGAGTTCGCCTGCCACGAAGGCAACTACTCGTTGGAGAACATGCTGCGAGGGGCGCGCGCCGCCGAACGCAAGCCCGGCGGCCGCTGAGGCGCTGAGCCCGGCCCTCAGGGCTGAGCACGATAGGCGGCGAAGTCGCCCCAGATCTGCTCGATGATCGCCGCCTCGACGACCAGCGGGTCGGCCTTCGCCGGCGCCTGCTGCGAATAGAGCGTGAGCCTGACGCTGCCGCAGGCCGGCGACAGGGCGTCGGGCGCGAAGACATACAGGCCTTCGGTCACCGTCTCGGTCTCCGACGCCTCGAGCTCGAGCACGAACGGGTGGATGGGCGTCAGCTCGCGGTCGCCGCAGTAGGCCCGCATGCGCGCAAAGCCCGACTTGAGGCGCTTGATCGGCGGTATGGCGATGCCCTTGGCCATCGCGGCGCCGCGCGCGACCTTCATCCAGAAGCTCTCGACCAGCCGCGGTGTGACCCGGATCATGAGCACCGGCGGCACCTCGGCGGCGTACTCGGACCAGTTGCTGAAGTCGGTCGTCAGGCGCGACACCTGCCACCCGGCGCCGACCCGCGACGTCGGGCTCGAGGTCAACGGCCGGGCGCGGCCGGCGAAGACATGGACGGGCGTCAGGAACGCGACGTCGAAATCCGACGACGACGCCTGGTACGGATTCAGGTTGCGACTGGGACGGGCGATCTCCTCGAGCACCTTGGACGCGTAAGGCTTGGCCGGCTCGACCGGCAGCGGCGTGGCCGGGGGCGGCGCCACGCCGGCCATCTTGGTCCGGGCGAGGTCGACCACGGCACAGACCTCGCTCGCGCGGACGATGCGCGGGTCGGCGCCGTGCTCGCGCGCGCGCTTGTCCCCTTCGGAGGTGATGCCGAGCACGGCGCCGCGCACCGAGAACACCGGCCCGCCCGACCCGCCGACGCCGGGCGACAGAATCAGACTCGATGAAACGGGGAGCCACCCGCCGCACGGCGCCCGAGGTGGCGCCCTTGGGCTGGCGCAGCGGCGCCTCGATGGCGAACACCTCGTCGTCGATGGCCGGCGCCGCGGCGGGCTCGCCACAGGCGAGCGGCACCGGTTTCACCGCCGCGGCCGTGGCCGGGTCGATCCGCACCACCGCCACATCGCGTTCAGCGTCGGTGGCCACGACCACGCCCGTCACCTTGAGCGACGGCGAGAACTGCACTTCGACGGTCGTCGCCAGGCCGATGGCGTCGTGGTTGGTGGCGACCAGTCCGGCGGCATCGACGACGAAGCCCGACGCGTGCGCCGTCGGCGTCCACACGGCGACCACGCTGTCCTGCCACCGCACCGAGAGCGACGTGCCGTCCTCCTCGAGCGCCGACGTCGCACTGGTCGCCGTCGGGGCCGACACGGCGTCGGCGTTCTCAGCGGTCAGGGTGAGGACGGTGTCGCGGCCAGCGACGACGTCGACGGTCTGCGTCCACGAATAGCCCTTGCCTTCGAAGACGACCGGCTGGTCCGACTCCACCGTGTAATTGCCCGGACTCAAGCGGACCTCGACCGTGCCGTCCTGCGACGAGAACACGCGGCGCGGCGGCGCGCTCGCCGGGTTGTCGCTGATGAGCAGCAAGTGCCGCCGGATCGGCGTCGCGGCCGGCTCGGTCCCCGGTAGCGTCACCGTGATCCGCAGGACGCCGAGCTCCTGGACGGACGCCGTGGACGACAGCGTCAGGCAGAGCGAGGCGAACACCAGTCCGCGGACCATGCTGGCATCGTGGCAACCGGCGGCTGCCCTGTCAACGTCGCAGCGCCGAGATGGGCGATACTCCGGCACATGCGCACTCCCTGCTGGCGGCCGCCCTCGGTGGGCTGGCCATCGCCTGGCTGCCGGCACCGGTCCTGGCGCAAGTGGCCGTCGAGCAAGCCACGATTGCCGTCGGTCTCGCGGGCGTTTGCCGACGGCGCACTGACCTGCCGGGCGTTGGTCCAGGGCTATCTCGCGCGCATCGAGGCCTATGACAAGCGCGGGCCGGCGCTGACCGCCCTCATCACGGTGAATCCGCAGGCGCTCGCCACGGCGGAGGCGATGGACGCGGCCTATCGGCAGGACCGGGCGAAGGTCGGGCCGCTGCACTGCGTGCCGGTGGTGCTCAAGGACAACTTCGACACCGCCGACATGCCCACCACCGGCGGGTCGCGCGCGCTGGCGGGCTCGCAACCGTCCCGGGATGCGTTCACGGTCAAGAAGCTTCGCGATGCCGGGGCCCTGATTCTGGCCAAGGCCAATCTGCAAGAGCTGGCGATGGGCGGCCACACCGTGAGCTCGCTCGGCGGACAGACGCGCAATCCCTACGACCTCACCCGCACGCCCGGCGGCTCGAGCGGCGGCACCGGAGCGGCCATCGCCGCGGGCTTCGCGCTGGTCGGCACCGGCAGCGACACCGGGCAGTCGATCCGCTCACCGGCCTCGGCCAACAACCTGGTCGGCCTGCGGCCGACACGCGGGCTGGTCAGCCGCGGCGGCATCATCCCGGTGAGTGCCACGCAGGACGAAGCGCGGGCCAATCACGCGGACGGTGGAAGATGCGGCGCGGATGCTCGACGTGATGGCCGGCTTCGACCCCGAGGATCCGGTGACCGCCGCCGGGGTCGGCCGCGCGCCGCCCACCTACACCGCGTTCCTCGACACGAACGGCCTGCGCAGTGCCCGGATCGGCATCCTGCGCGAGTACCTTCGGCAGCCGCCGCGGCGCATGCTCGAGGTCAACCGCGTCATGGCGCAGGCGATCGCGGCGCTGCGCGCGCAGGGCGCGCAGGTCGAGGACGTGGCGATTCCACGGACTGGCCGAGCTCACTGCCGACATGACGACCGGCGCCGTTCGAGACGCGCACCGTGTTCGACCGCTACCTGCAGTCGCTGGGTCCGGCCGCGCCGGTCAAGGACCTGGCGGCCCTGCTCGCCGGCGGGCAGTTCCATCCCGCGATCGCCGGACAGCTGCGGGAAGCGGTCGCCAGCGCCGGAATGATCTCGCCGGCATACGCCGCGATCTTCGTGCGCCGCGATCGGCTGCGCGTCGCGGTGCTGGAGGCGATGGCCCGGCAGCGGCTCGACGCCGTGCTCTACCCGCACCAGCGGCGTCTCGTGGCCGCGATCGGCGGCGAGCAGCGGGAACGCAACGGCGTGCTGTCCAACGGCACCGGCTTCCCCGCCATGACCTTGCCGGCCGGCTTCTCGGCGCCCACCGCCACGGCGCCGCTCGGCGTGCCCGTCGGCCTGGAGCTGCTGGGCCGGGAGTGGAGCGAGGGCACGCTCGTCCGCCTCGGCTACGCGTTCGAGCAGGCCACCAGCCACCGGACGCTGCCGGCGAGCACGCCGCCGCTGTCCGGGGCCAGGCCGGCGCGCCAATCGCAGGACTCCGGCGCGGCGTGTGCGAGTGAGGCGATCGGCCGCGACGGTCAGGAAACTGCTCGCCGTCGTCCTGTTCGTGCTCGGCGGGCTGTCGGCGCTCGTGCAGCCTGTTCGGCGCTTGGTTCCACCTCGAGTTCGGCTCTGGGCAGGGGCCAGGGCTAGAGTTGGCCGTGGCGCGGGTTGGCGCTGTCGGCCGTGTGCTTCTGCGGGTCCTATTGGTACGGCAACTCGCGATCGCATGGATGTTCATCAGATCTGAATCGCTTCCTGATGGGACAAGAGTGCGCTGTATGGCCTGGCGCTGTCCGAGCTGCGCAGCGGCCGGAAGCGGATCGCATTGGATGTGGTTCGTCTTTCCGCAGTCCGCCGGCCTTGGGCGCCAGTCCGATGTCTCAGCACTACGCGATCAAGAGCGTGGCCGAGGCGGAAGCGTACCTGCGCCATCCCGTGCTCGGGCCGCGGCTGGTCGAATGCTGCGAGGCCGTGCTGGCCGTCAAGGGCCGGACGGCGTTCGAGATCTTGGGTTCGCCCGACGACCTGAAGCTGCGCTCGTGCGCGACGCTGTTTGCCCACGTGTCGCCACCGGGTTCGGTGTTCGAGCGGCTGCTCGCGCGCTACTTCCCTGAGGGGCCCGACGATCGGACACTCCGTCTGATGATCAGCCACATGAGCCGTTCCTGATGCACAATCTCGCCGTGCCGGCCTCCAGCAGCGGACGCTACTCCTACCCGCACACGATCGAGAACGGCGCCGGCGAGCGCATCACCTTCCTGCGGCGGGTGCCCGGGGCCACGGGCGATCGAGTCGAAGGCGAGAATCTGGCCACGCCGGGAGCCGGTCCGCCGATGCACGTCCATCGCTACCAGGTGGAGTCGTTCACGGTGCAGCGCGGGCGGATGGGCTATCAGCGGCTCGGCCAGGCCCGAGCAGTTCGCCGGGCCGGGCGAGACGGTCACGTTCGCGCCCGGGGACGCGCACCGGTTCTGGAACCCCGGCCCGGACGACCTGTTCTGCACCGGCTACATCGAGCCGGCCGACAACGTCGAGTACTTCCTCGGCGAGATCTTCGCCTCGACCAAGCGGCGTGGCGGCACGACGCCGGATCCGTTCGATGCCGCCTTCCTGGCCACGCGCTATCGCGACGAGTTCACGATGGTCGCGGTCCCGGTGCTCGTGCGCCGGGTCGTGTTTCCGCTGCTGGTCGCCCTCGGCACGCTGCTCGGCAAGTATCGGAAATACGCCGACGCCCCGGCGGCGCCGCAGTCGCGCCGAGTGCACGAACGGACACGCAGCAGGGCCCGCGATGAGCCCTGCGCCACCTGATCGACGACGTTCACTGTTGGGAAGGTCGTGGTCGTCCCCTGACGCGGGCCGGCGAACGAGATGGCTGCTGTGACATGCCCACTTGACGCACAATCTGGCCGTGGCGATCCGGTGACGGCGAGATCACGCGAGTGATGGAGGTGAAGATGGCGAATCGGTCAGGCCCGGCGTCGCTTTCCTTGCTGATGCTTCTCGCGGCTGGAGGAACGGGCATGGTCGGCCAACAGGCCAGCGTGGGGTATGACGACACGCCGTTGCAGCCGGATGGGAAGTGGCGGGTGCACGACGTCGCGCCGGCCGCGGCCGGCAGTCGTCACGCCCGGCCCGTTTGCCTCGGTCCCGCCACCCAGTGACGCCGTCGTCCTCGTCGGTCCCGGCGGCGACCTGTCCAACTGGCAGGCCACGGACGGGTCTGCCGCCACCTGGCCGATGTCGGACGGCGTCCTCCAGAGCGGCAAGGGATTCATCCGCACCAAGGCCGAGTTACGAGGACGTCCAGCTGCACGTCGAATTCGCCACGCCCGTCGGAGGTGAAGGGCCACAGCCAGGAGCGCGGCAACAGCGGCGTGTTCCTCGCCGGCGTGTTCGAGATCCAGGTGCTCGACAGCTTCGAGAACCCCACCTATGCCGACGGCCAGGCCGCCGCGATGTACGGTCAGCATCCGCCGCTGGTGAACGCCTCACGCAAGCCCGGAGAGTGGCAGTCGTACGACATCACGTTCGTCGCTCCACGGTTCAACGGCGACACGCTGGTCTCGCCCGCGGTCTGTGACCGTCTTTCACAATGGCGTCCTGGTGCACAACGCCCGACCGTTCTGGGGCCCGACGGCCCACCGGCGAATCGACCCCTATGTGCCAGTCGACGGCGCGAGGCCCGATTCGTCTCCAGGATCATGGCAACCCGGTGCGGTTTCGGAACATCTGGTTGCGCGAGCTGCGATCGTGAGGACCTACGTCATCGCCACGGGGGTCGTCTTCGGCCTGCTCACCCTGGCCCACATCTGGCGCCTCGCCGTCGAGCCGCACCTGGCCACGGACCCGTGGTTCATGCTGTTCACCGTCGTCGCGGCATCCCTGTCCGTGGCCGCGTGGCGGGTGACCCGCCGAGGCCCGCAGTCGAGGTGAGCACGCTCGTCGTATCGAGGAGGTGACCATGCCGTCGGAGCCGCCGGGTCAGTTGCTTCGCTGCGCGCCGTATTTCCCGGTGGCCGATGTCGAGGCATCCGCGACGTACTACGAGCAGCGTGCTCGGCTTCCGGCGGGACTACGTCGCTGGCACACCGCCGGTGTTCGGCATCGTGAGTCGTGACGGCCTGCCGGTGATGTTCCGGCTGGTCGCCGCACCTGAGCGCATCAGTCCCAACGAGCAGCAGGGCGGCACCTGGGACGCCTTCTTCTGGGTCCGCGACGTGCGGGCCCTGCACGCCGAACTGCAGGCGCAGGGCGCCGAGGTCGTCTACGGGCCGATCGTGCAGGAGGCGTATCAGATGGAGGAGTTCGCGGTGCGGGATCGCGACGGCTACGTCCTGGGCTTCGGCCAGCCGCTGAGCCGCTCGTAGGAGCGCATGCCGTCCGGCGAGCGCTACAGCGGATAACGGAGCGTCGTCCCCGAGCAGGCCCACCAGGAGCAGCACCACCGGCGTCAGCACCACGAACACGACGAACGTGTAGCCCATGATGTCGCGCGCCTTCAGGCCCAGCACGCCGAGGACCGGCAGCATCCAGAACGGCTGCACCAGGTTGGCGAGGGCTTCGCCGAGGTCGTAGGAGGCGACCACCCAGCCGAGGTGCACCTGCAACGTGTGCGCCGCGGCCATCACGTAGGGCGCCTCGACCACCCATTTCGACCCGCCCGAGGGCACGAACACGCCGAGCACCGCCGAGTAGACGGCCACCACCATCGGGTAGGTGGCCGGCGTGGAGATGCTGACGAAGGCGTTGGCCAGCTGCTGGCTGAGGTGTGTGCCGGTGATGATCGCGGCGATGCCGGCGTAGAACGGATACTGCAGGATCACGCCCCACACCGACGGCGTCGCCACGCGCACGGCGTGCAGCAGCCGGGCCGGCGTGCCATGCAGCAGCACACCGGCCAGGAGGAACGTCAGGTTCACGACGTTGAGGGTGAGCGCGTTGAGCGGCTCCGCCGCCGCGGAGAAGTAGCGGAACAGGTAGAGCCCACCGAGGCCCGCGATGAACAGGCTCAGGATCCGCGAGTGCTCGAGCCAGGTGCCGGGCGTCAGGGGTTCGGCGGCGCAGGCGCCGGCGCGGTCGTCGTCATCGAGCGCGATGCCCAGGTCGCGCGCCGTCCGCGACCGCTCGCGGCGGCGGCGTCGCGAACCACATCACCGCCACGACCACGACGATTTCGACCACCACCGACACCAGGCTCTGCCACAGGAAGATCGTGTGCGAGAGCCCGATGATGCCGTCGGGGATCACGCCCTGCTGGGCGACGATGTCGCGGATGCGCGGCTGCAAGGCGCCGGGGCTGGCCATCTGCAGCGCCGCCGATCCGCTCAGCCCCTGGGCCCAGATGCTGCCCAACCCGAGCACGCTGGCGGCGGCCAGCGCCCGGTAGTCCACGGCTGGCATGCGCCGGGCCACCTGGCGGACGAGCACGGCGCTGAAGGCCAGGCTGAAACCCCAGTTGAACCAGGAGCTGACCAGCGCGAAGAGCGTCACCCACGCCACCGCCGCGCGCGGGGTCGACGGCACCGCCGCCAGCCAGCGGATCAGCCGGCCCATCGGCGGGGAGCTGGCCAGGACGTAGCCGGTGATGATCACCAGCGACATCTGCATCGTGAACGGGATCAGCTCCCAGAAGCCCGTGCCCCAGAGGCCGGCCACGTCGACCGGATCCGCGGGCGTGCCGACGAGCGCCGCCGTCACGACCACCACCGTGGCCAGCAGCGCGAACACGAAGGCGTCGGGGATCCAGCGCTCGGTCCAGGCAGTCATCGCCAGGGCGAAGCGGGCCAGGGTCCCCGGCTGGATGTCCGACGGGTCGTGCGATGCCTTGCTCACGCGTCTCGAGCCGGACCAGATCCTTGCACATGATGGCGTACACTCCGGCTGGCTTCATGACCGCTCCGAGCTACCCCCGCACCATCGACAACGGCGCCGGCGAACGGCTCACCTTCCTGCGCCGTGTGCCCGGGACCAGCGGCGATCGCCTGGAAGTGGAGAACGTGGTCACGCCGGGCTCGGGGCCGCCGATGCACATCCACCACTACCAGGAAGAGGCCCTGACGGTGCGGCAGGGCCGCATCGGCTATCAACGGCCGGGGGAGCCGGAGCAGTTCGCCGGGCCCGGCGCCACGGTCACCTTCAAGGCCGGCGAGGCCCACCGCTTCTGGAATGCCGGCCAGGACGACCTGGTCTGCTCCGGCTACGTCGAGCCGGCCGATAACATCGAGTACTTTCTCGCCGCGATCTACGCCTCGACCAAGGCGCGCGGCGGGACGGCACCCGACCCGTTCGACGCCGCCTTCCTCACCTGGCGCTACCGGAGCGAGTTCACGATGGTCGCCATCCCGACGGCGGTGCGGCGGGTCGTGTTCCCGCTGCAGGTGGCCGTCGGACGGCTGCTCGGCAAGTATCGGAAGTTCGCCGACGCACCGGCCCCGGTGCGCCGCTGACGGATGCCCTCCCAAATCGCGGCCATAACGATCTTCGTCGGGGTGTTCGCGCTTGCGAGCCTGCGCGGCGTGCACCTCGGCGTGCTGATGCTGCCGGCGGCGTGTGCCGTCGGTGTCTGGCTCGGCGGCATGGCGCTGCGCGACGTGCTCGGCGGCTACCCGGTCGGCATCATGATCCTGCTGGTCGGGGTCACCTACTTCTTCGGCATCGCCCAGGTCAACGGCACGATCGATCGACTGATCGCCGTCGCCGTGGCCCGTTTCGGCAACCGCCCGGCGGTGCTGCCGTTCGTGTTCTTCGCGCTCACTGGCGGCGTAGCGGCGATGGGGTCGCCGCAGGCCGGGCTCGTGCTGGCGCCGGTCGGCATGCCGATCGCGCGCCGCTCGGGCGTGGACGGGGTGTTGATGGCCATCGCCATCAACGCGGGGATCAGCGCCGGCGGACTCGCGCCCACCAGCCTCTTCGGCATCGTCAGCTACAGCACGGCACGGCAGGCCCACATCGACTTGAGTCCGCTCACGCTCTTCGCGGTGGCCGTGGCGGCGAATCTCGTGCTCGTCATCGCAGCGGCGATGCTGTTCCGACGGCGACGCGGCCAGGCCCGGAGCGCCGATGAGACTCCCGTCCCAGGGCCGACCGAGAGCGGAGGCGAGCGCCTGATTCGTGTGCGATTCGACTGGCGCTACGCCACGACCCTGACCGCGATGGCGGGCCTGGTCGTCGCGTCATCGGCTGCGCCCTGGCCGGGATCGACCCCGACATCGGGGTCTTCGCGCTGGCGTTCGGCGCGGTGCTGACGCTGCTCGACCCGGCCGCCGGTTCGCTCGCGGTATCCAAGATCGACTGGTCCACCGTGTTCATGGTCGGCGGCATCGTCACCTTCGTGGGCGTGCTGCAGAAGATGGGCGCGGTCGACCTGCTCGGCCAAGCGGCCAAGCAGGTCGGCCCGCCGATGGTCGCCGCGCTGGCCATCTGCGCTGTCAGCGGTCTGATCTCGGCGTTCGCCTCGACCACCGGCATCCTGGCGGCGCTGGTGCCGCTGACGCTGCCGCTGGTGGCTGCGGGCGGCGTCGCCGGCTGGGCGCTCATCTGTGCGCTGGGTGTGTGCGCGTCGATTGTCGATTGCTCGCCCTTCTCCACCACCGGGGCCACGCTGGTCGCCTCGGCGGCCGCGGAGGACCGGCCGCGGCTCACAGCGTGGCTCCTGCGCTGGGGGCTGGCCATGGTCGTGGTCGGTCCAGCGGCGATGGTCGGCCTGCTGGTCTTTCCGAGCACCCCCGGTCCGGCCGGACCCTGACTCGCCCAGCGGGAGTGCACGACTCCCAAGGACGACCCGCGGGGCCCGCGGGCGCCGCGTGGTGCCCGGTCATGGCGCGTTCGTCTCTGTGATAGCGTCGGGCGCGGCACTCGGACCGCCGCCGCACCAGGGGCCGCACCATGAGAATTCCGTTGGTCGTGCCGTTCGCCGTCGTGCTCACGTCCGCCGCGATCGCCGCGCAGTCGCCATCCGCGGGCGCGCGGGTCCAGGGCGTCTGGCGCATCGAGGCGTTCACCCACCACACCGAGGCGGCGAACACACAGCCGCAGCCGAGTCTCTATTTCTTCACCGCTACTCACTACGCCATGCTGCGGGTGACGTCAGCCACGCCGAGAATCGAGCCAGCCGATCCGAACACTGCGACGGCAGCAGAGTTGCTCGCCCTCTGGGGCAACAACGGATTCATTGCCAGCGCCGGCACCTATGAGTACCGCGGTGGAGAGCTGACCATCCATCCCGTCGTGGCCAAGAACCCCGGCGTGATGACACCGGAGTTCTTCGTCACCTACTCGCTCGCCTTCGACGGCGCCACGCTCGTTTTGACCGAAGTCCGTGACAACCGGCGGCCGGCGCCGTTTCCGACCACATTTCGACTCCGTCGGGTCGAATGAGGCCCAGGCGCGCGACCACGACGGCGACCGGGTGCACGGCATGTCTGTGACCGTGGGCGTCATCTCCGACACGCACGGTCTGCTGCGGCCACAGGCCGTCGAGGCGCTGCGTGGCTCGGATCTGATCCTGCATGCCGGAGACGTCGGCCGGATCGAGGTGCTCGACCAGCTGCGGGCGATCGCGCCGACGACCGCGGTCCGCGGCAACGTCGACACGGCGATCTGGGCCACGGCGCTGCGCATGACGGAGGTCGTCGGCGCCGGCGGACTGCAGATTTACATGCTGCACGACCGGGCGGCGCTCGACGTCGACCCTGCGGCCGCGGGCTTTTCCGCCGTCGTCTACGGGCACACGCATCGTCCCGGCGCGGACGTGCGAGGCGGGGTGCTGTACCTGAACCCGGGCAGTGCTGGTCCACGACGATTCGCGCTGCCAGTCACCGTGGCACGGCTGACGATCGAAGGCGGCCGCCTGGCCCACCAGATCGTCGAGCTTCACGTCTGAGGCCCGCCGGCTCGGTCTGTGTCAGAATCCCGTCCACCATGGAACTCGGCAACTTTTCCGTCAGCCTGGCCGTCAAGGACATCGCCGCCTCGCTGCTCTTCTACGAGAAGCTCGGCTTCACCGTGTTCGGCGGGAACATCGCCCAGAACTGGCTGATCCTGAAGAACGGCGACGCGGTGATCGGGCTCTTCCAGGGGATGTTCGACAAGAACATCCTGACCTTCAACCCGGGCTGGGACAAGAACGCCCAGAAGCTCGACACGTTTACCGACGTCCGCGAGCTGCAGCGCCGGCTCCAGGCGCACGGCGTGGAGTTCGCGCAAGCGGCCGACGTGGCGACGACCGGGCCGGCCAGTTTCATCGTCGTCGACCCCGACGGGAACCCGATCCTCGTCGATCAGCACGTCTGAGCGGACCGCTCCGCCGATGTCGTCGCCGTCGCATCCCCGCGCCCAGCACCGCACCGTCCTCCATCACATCGCCGAACGGGCGATGGTCGCGCGCGGGCTGCTGCCGGCTTTCTCGGACGCCGCGCTGGCCGAGGTGCGACGCCTGCAGGCCGCGGCCGGGCCGCCAGGTGAGGGCGACGCGACGATCCGCGATCTCACGCGGCTGCTGTGGTCGTCGATCGACAACGACAGCTCGCGCGATCTGGATCAGCTGACGGTCGCCGAAACGCTCGCCGGCGGTGCGGTGCGGGTTCGCGTCGCCGTCGCCGACGTCGACGCGCTGGTTGCCGCCGGCTCGGCGCTCGACGCCCACGCCCGGCACAACACCACGTCGGTCTACACCGCCGCGGCGATCTTCCCGATGTTGCCCGAGCCGCTCTCCACCGACCTGACGTCGCTCAATCCCGGTGTCGACCGCCTCGCCGTCGTCGTCGAGATGGACGTCGACGCCGATGGCGTCGTCACCGGCTCGGACTTCTACCGCGCCCGGGTCCACAACCACGCCAAGCTGGCCTACAACAGCGTCGCCGCCTGGCTCGAGGGCACCGGGCCGATGCCGCCGCCGATGGCCGCCGTCGCCGGCCTGGCCGACAACCTGCGCCTGCAGGACGAGGTCGCCCAGCGGCTCGGCGAACGGCGACGCGAGCATGGCGCCCTCAGCCTCGACACGATCCGGGCCCGGCCGGTGTTCGACGGCGACGCCCTTCGCGATCTCGACGTCGAGCGGAAGAACCGCGCCACCGGGATCATCGAGGACTTCATGATTGCCGCCAACGGCGCGACGGCGCGCTTTCTGGCGGCGAAGCGGTTGCCGATGATCCGGCGCGTCGTGCGCGAACCGCGGCGCTGGGACCGGATCGTCGAGCTGGCCCGCGAGCACGGCACGGCGCTGCCGCCGATCCCGGATTCGACGGCGCTCGACGCGTTCCTGGTCAAGGCGCGAGCCGAGGATCCGGAGCGCTTTCCCGACCTGTCGCTGTCGGTGATCAAGATGCTCGGCGCCGGCGAGTACGTGGCCGAACAGCCGGGGGCGCCCTCGCCCGGGCACTTCGGCCTGGCGGTGAAGGACTACACCCATTCGACCGCCCCGAACCGGCGCTACGCCGACCTGGTGACCCAGCGCCTGCTGAAGGCCGCGATCGCTGACCGGCCGTCGCCGTACCGCTTCGCGGAGCTCGAGGCGCTCGCCACGCACCTGACCGCACAGGAGGACGCCGCCAACAAGGTGGAGCGGCAGGTCGGCAAGTCGGCCGCGGCGCTGCTGCTCCAATCCCGAATCGGCGAGCAGTTCGACGCGCTGGTCACCGGCGCGTCCGACAAGGGCACCTGGGCCCGGCTGCTGGCCCTGCCCGTCGAAGGGCGGGTCGAGCGGGGGTTCCAGGGCATGGACGTGGGCGAGCAGGTGCGCGTGCAGCTCGTCTCGGTGGACGTCGAGCGCGGCTTCATCGACTTCGCCGGACTCGGCTCCACCGGACACATGGTGGGCGCACGGCGGAAGAGGGCACACTGATGACGACACCAGCACTCGACCCCGCCAGCCGCACTCGATCTCGTGGCCATTGCCGGCTTGGTCAGCGGCGCCGTCTTCGGCATCGCCGGCACGATGGTGTCGCAGGCGGCGCTGCGCCAGACCTTCTGGGCGATCGACGGCGTCGGCCTGATCGTCGCGACGACGCTCCTGGCCGTGCGTTTCCTGCGCCGCGGGGACGACGTCGGTTGCCGCCGGCTTCCTGGTGTTCGCCATCGGCGAGAGCCTGCTGGTGTCGGGCACCGCGGCCGGGACTGGAGGGCAGCGTGCCGTCGTTTGGCGGCGGCGTGGCGCTGTGGGCGGCCGGGCTGCTGATGATCAGCCTGCCGGCGACGATGCCGGCGTGGGTGCGCGCGACCGGCGTGGCGGCCGCGCTGCTGTTCATCGTGGTCGCCGCGCGCATCTTCGCGGGCGAGAGGTTGCTGCCCACGGCCTCGCCGCTGCCCTACTTCGCCTACCCGGCGCTGGTGCTCACCTTCGCCGGCTGGATCGTCACGCTCGTGCAGCGACGGTGACGGCGTCGCTCCTGGCTTGGCCACGGTGATCGTCGGCGTCATCTCGGACACGCACGGGCTGCTGCGGCCGCGGCCGTGGACGCGCTGCGCGGGTCGGATCTGATCCTGCATGCCGGCGACGTCGGCGCGGCCGCGGTGCTCGACGCACTCCGGTCGGTTGCCCCGACCACTGCGATCCGTGGCAACGTCGACACGGCGATCTGGGCCACGGCCTGCCGACCACCGAGTGTCTCCGTCGGTGGCGTCGAGATCTACATGCTGCACGACCGCGCCGCACTCGATCTCGATCCGAAGGCGCCGGATTCGCCGCGATCGTCTTCGGCCACACCCACCGCCCCGGCGCCGAGACCCGCGACGGCGTGCTCTATCTGAACCCGGGCAGCGCCGGGCCGCGCCGCTTCACGCTGCCGGTCACGGTGGCGCGGCTCACGATCGCCGGCGGTCAGATCGCTCACGAAATCATCGATCTCGACGTCTGACAGCGGGGCCCGCACGATGGCTCGATTCCCGTGCGGGCGAGCCACCGTGGTCGTGGTCGCCGAGACGCAGATGACCCACGCGATCGTAGAATCGGCCAGCCTCAGGCGGAGTCCGGCACTCAACGGCGAGGAGACCCAACATGGCGACGGTGATTCCCGGAAAGATGACCGTGGAGATCGAGGGCGATTTCGTCGTCTTTCTGATCGGCATGCGGATCAACAAGCCCTGGAAGCTCCACAAATGGCTGCCAGTGTTCCTGGCGATGCCGCGCCTGCTCAAGGAGCTGGCGGCCCACCCCGAAGCCGGGTGCCTGGGGACGATCGGCGGACTGAGCGTCATCGTCCAGTACTGGCGATCGTTCGATCACCTGGAGGCCTACGCCCGCAGTCACGACCATGGGCATTGGCCGGCGTGGGTCGCCTTCAACCGGCGTCTGGGCACGAGTCGAGGCGACGTCGGCATCTGGCACGAGACGTATCAGGTGCGCGCCGGGGCGTACGAAGCGGTCTACAGCGGCATGCCGCCGTTCGGCCTCGGCACCGCCGGCACGCTGGTGCCGGCCAGCGGTCGCCGCGAGGCGGCACGTGGCCGGTTCGCCGCGGCGCACGCCTCGGAACAGGCCCCGGTCTGAGATGGGCGCGTCCGGCAAGGGCACCTGGGCAGGAACCCTGGCTCCGCCCGTTGCCGGACGCACAGGCGCGGCTGATCGCATGTCGCCAACCGAGTCGCCGTTCGGCCACAGCCTCGACGCGGCGACGAATGCGCTCGAATCGCGTCCTGCCACGCCACGGCTCCATCCACGACCCGCAGGCGAACACCGGCGCCGCCTTCCGTCGTCGGTGGCTGCAGAGCCGACCCATGGCGAATCCGACCGCAACGGCGCCGCCAGTGGCGCGGCGTTCGAGGCGATGGTGCGCTACCTGCAGTCGCTGCCGTTAGGCTGACGATGGCGGCACAGTCGGCCGTCCCCGCACGGTTCTCGCGTTACAGCGTCCGCAGGAAGGCGACGAGATCAGCCTTCTGCTCGGTGCTGAGGCCGATGCTGAAGAACATCGTCGTAGTGGTCCACGACGGCCTGAAGATCGCGCGCCCGTCCGTCATGGAAGTACGGCGCATGCTGCCACAGTCCGCGCAGCGGCGTCGTCCGATACTGTCTGGTCGCGCTGCGGAGGAGGTAGTCGAAGTCGGCGCCAATCTCACCGGCGCTGTGAAGAAGTGGCACCGTCGGATCGGGGCCGCTCGACACGTCGGTGTAGGTCGGAGGAATGTGACAGCGGGCGCATCGCCCGGGACCAAGGGCCGGGTCGTTGAACACGACCTGCCCGCGGGCGGCCGCGGCGGCGTCGATGGTGTCGGGCGGCGGTGCCGGCGCGAGCAGGCTGAGTTGATACGCGAGCAGCGCCTCGAGCTTCGGCGTGACCCGATCGGGCTTCTGCGATACGGCAACCTCGATGCGGTCGTCGTTGAAGTTGCCCTGGCCGCCCATCTGCGTCACCGCGACGTAGCTGTTCCAGTAGGAGATGGGCCCGTCGCCGGTGTACGTCTCGAAGCCCACGCCCTGCAGCCCGTAGGCGGGCGGGATGACCACCGGCAATGACGGCGCGTGTCGCAGCACCAGGCTGGTGCCGTCGAAGACGTGGTGCCGCGCATCGTACTTGCCCGGCCCCCACTCCCTGAACTCAGCCACGAAGGGGGCAATCTCAGGCGCCGTCGACAAGCCGACGATGGCGCCGACGTTCAAGTCGAGGTTCGGCCAGCCATCGAGACGCCGCCCGATGCCCTCGGTCAGCGAGTCGTCCACCGTGGAGTGGCAGAAGGCACACGTGATCCCGACGCTCTGGATTCGGTCGTCGGTCACCTTGGCGACGACGCCGACCACGGCGTTCATCTCCAGCAGCCGCCGCGTCACCCTCGGGTCGTTCACGTTCAGCTGGCCGGCCCTGAGCGCGGCGAGCACCGGTGGAGGCAGCGCATCGACGTCCACCTTCAAACCGACCGCCAGCGCGGTGGCCGGGGTCACCGTGGCCAGCGCCTCGTGCATCCGCAGCACGCCGGTCCACAGCTGCTCGTCGCCGAAGGTGTCGAAACGAAAAATCTCCTGACCGTCGAGCTGTTTGACGGCCTGCGTGGACTGCGAGCCGACGGTGATGAGGGCCAGTGCGAGGACGAGCGCGGCGGACGTTGTCCAGAGTCGTGACATGGAGACACCTCCCCGAGGGGTCAGAGGTGCCGGTCCGGATGGCACGGCCGGTCGGCTGCACTCGCCACATCAATAGCAATTCGCGCGCCGCCTCGGCCCGGCCGAAAGCAGTGCCGTCGAACCCGTCGCCAGTGCCCGGCGCCGTGGACGCTGAGTAGCTGCCTTCCGAATAGCTGGCGTCGGCGCACTAGTGGAGGTGCTGCCGGAGACCGCTCGACCACGCCACGCGGCTATGCCCAGCGCCACCTCGACCAGCGGCAGGAAGGACTCGGCCGGGTGCCGCACGGCGAAGTCGAGATACGGCGCGAGCGGCGTCTCGTCGGGGTTCACCTCGATCGTCGTCGCACCGTGCCGCTTGGCTTCCACGACCAGTCCGGCGGCCGGATAGACCACCGCCGACGTGCCGATCGTGAGGAACACGTCGCACGTCGCGGCCGCGTCGGCCGCGCGGCCGAGCACCGCGGCGTCGAGCGACTCGCCGAACCACACGACGCCGGGCCGTTCGAAGCCGTTGCAGTGGCGACAACGCGGCGGCAGGCTGGCGAGCGGCGCCTCGAGATCGCGCCGTGCCGCGCGGCCGCCGTCGCACCCGTCGGCGCAGCGCAGCTCCCAAATCGAGCCGTGGAGGCACAGCACGTCGGCGGCTGCCGGCGCGCTCGTGCAGCCCGTCCACGTTCTGGGTCACGAGCGTGAAGCCCGGCCTCGACGACCACCGCGCCAGCACGACGTGCGCGGCGTTGGGATCGCAAGCGGCAATCCGCTGCCGCCGCCAGTCGTACCACTCCCACACCAGCCGCGGATCGCGCGCGAACGCCTCCGGTGTCGCGAGGTCCTCGGGCCGGTACTGCCGCCACAGCCCGTCGGGGCCGCGGAACGTCGGCACGCCGCTGGCCGCCGACACGCCGGCGCCGGTGAGCACCGTGACTCTCGCCCCGGGTTCGGAGATGCGCTGGCCACCACGGCGGCCGCGTCGGCTGCGGACGGCTCCGCGGCTGATCGCGCTCGGCCCGTCATCGGCGGCCGGACCCGCCCGGCATCGCGCCGGGCTCGAACGCGAGCTTGGAGCGCGCTCGGTAGCGGCGGCTCCACGTCAGCAGCCGCCCGTCGTGCATCACGACCCGGTAGTCGCCGTGGCTCCAGGGCTGCAGCTCGCGCACCGCGTCGAGCCGCACCACGGCCGAGCGGCTGATCTGCAGGAAGTCGTCGTCGAGGCGGGCGGCGAACTCGGCCAGGGTGCCGCGGAGCACGAACGCGCGGCCATCGGCGTGCACCTGGACGTGGTTGCCGGCCGCCTCGATGAGGTCGATGCGGGCCACCGGCAGCAGATAGGCGCGGTCGCCGTCGCGCACCAGCACCCGCGCCAGACGCGGCTGGTCCGCCGCCGCGGCGGCCTCGCCGAGGCGCTGGCGCGGCACGGCGGCCCGGCCGCGCGCCACTTCCGCTCGCACCCGGTGCAGGACGGCGTGGAAGCGATCCGGCGCGAAGGGCTTGAGCAGGTAGTCGAGCGCCCGCATCTCGAACGCCCGCACGGCGTGGGCGTCGTAGGCGGTGGCGAAGACGACGTGCGGCATGCGCTCGAGCCCGACGGCCTCGATGACGCCGAAGCCGTCCATCACCGGCATCTGCACGTCGAGGAACACCACGTCGGGATCGGCGGCGGCGATGGCGGCGACGGCCGCCGCCCCGGTGGCCGCTTCGCCGACGATCTCGACGTCCGCCTCGGATTCGAGCAGGCGGCGCAGCTTGGCACGGGCGGGCCGCTCGTCGTCAACGATGAGCACGCGCATGCCGCATCCCCGCGAGTGCGTCCGCGGCCGACGTCCGTCGGCTCGATTGCGGCCACCGCCCCTGCCTGCTCTCGCCACGGCAGGACGATCGTCACTCGGAATCCGCCGCCGTCGAGGTTGCCGGCGGCCACGGTGTGGTCGTCGCCGTACAGCAACCGCAGCCGCTCCGCCGTGGCTCCGAGACCTGTGCCCTCGTGCAGGACGTCGCGGTCGCCGGCCGAGCCAGGTCCGTCGTCGTCCACCTGCATCACCAGGCGATCGGCGTCGCGTCGTACCTCGAGGGCCACGCGTCCCTGCCCCGAGTGGGCCAGGCCGCCATGCCGCACCGCGTTCTCCACCAGCGGCTGCAGCACCAGCGACGGGACCAGCACGGCCGCGGCCGTCGGGTCGATGACCCGCGTGCAGGTGAAGTCGGCGCCGAACCGGGCGTCGAGCAGCGCCAGGTAGTGATCCAGCGCCTCGAGCTCCACCGCCAACGGCACTTCCTGCACCTCGGCGGTGCGCAGCGCGTGGCGCAGCAGCTCCGACAGCCGCGCCAGCATCGTGTCGGCGGCCACCGGATCCTGGTACATCACCGACGAGATGGTGTTGAGCGCGTTGAACAGGAAGTGCGGGTGTAACCGCAGCTGCAGGTTCTGCAGGCGGGCCTGCGCCAGCCGCGCCTCGAGCCGCTCGTGATCGAAGGCGGTCTGGCGCGCGGCGCTGCGCCGATCGACCGTCCACGTGCCGACGACGACGGCGGTGTAGAGAATGATGTCGATCGGCAGCTCCATGGCGTAGCGCACGGCCATCACGCCGTAGTCGTAGTCGCCGAGCCCGGCCAGGCGGAAGAGCACCTCGCGCGACAGCCAGTTGGCGGTGGTGTGAGTGGCCGAGTAGAGGAGCAGGGCGACGACGTGCAGGGAGAGCGGGCCGGCCCAGTGCGGTCTGGTCACCGGCAGGCGGCGCGCCAGCCGACGCACGGCGAAGAAGAGGAGGCCGGCGATCATCACGCCGGTGCCTTCCTCGATCAGCGGCACGAGCGGGTCGATCGCCTCCTGCCGGGCCACGCGGTCGAGGTACTCGTAGGCGAACATCAGCAGCGCGGCCACGCCGAACAGGCCGAGCTCGGGCCACGGGCTGCGCCGCAGGCGATCGATCATCGCGGCAGGGCGAACGCCACCACGGCGTCGCCAGATGGCCAGGTCGGCCTTGCCGTGGCCGCCGGCGGCGATGACCACGAACTGACGGCCGTCGGCGCCGCGATACGTCATCGGCGTGGCGATGCCGGCGAAGGGCAACGGCGCGTGCCAGACCTCGCTGCCCGGACTGCAGGTCGAAGGCGCGCAGCTTGCGGTCCATCGTGGCGGCGATGAACACCAGGCCACCGGCGGTGACGATCGGGCCGCCGCCGCCGGGTGTGCCGATCGGCGACGGGCCGGCGAGCGACAACAGCGGATGCTCGTCGGGGAGGTGGCCGAGCGGCACGTCCCACGCCAGCGTCCCGGTGCCCAGGTCCACGGCGGCCAGGGTACCCCACGGCGGAGGGTTGCAGGGGATGCCCTGCGCCGTCTCCAGGGTGCGGCGGCGCATCCCGTAGGGCGCCTCGCGCTGGGCGCCGTACTCCCAGTCGCCGCCTCCGGCCGCGCGCAGCCGGTCGTAGTGGGCGCGAGGGAGGAGCTGCACCAGGGTGGCCAGCCGCGAGGTATTCAAGACGAGCCGGCGGCTCGCCGGATCGAACGCCGCACTCCCCCAGTTGGTGCCCGAGCCGTTGCCGGGATACATGATCGTGCCGGGCAGGCTGGGCGGCGTGTAGACGCCCGCCGATCGCAGCGGCGCGACCAACTGCTGGCACTCGGCGCGCGCCTCGGGCGTCGGGCCCCAGACGGTCTCGGGCGTCAGCGGCCCGTGCGGCATCAGCAACGGCAGCCCCACCGCGGCCGGCTGCGTCGGCCACGCCTGCTCGCCGGGGATGTCGCTGGGCGGCACGGCGCGTTCCTCCACGGCGAAGAGCGGCGCGCCGGTGTCGCGATCGAGCACGAAGAGCCAGCCGGTCTTGGTCGGTTGGGCGACGGCGGCCACGAGGCGGCCGTCGCGCGGGATGTCGACCAGCACCGGCTGCGCGGCGATGTCGTAGTCCCAGAGGTCGTGGTGCACGGTCTGGAACGACCACACAATCTCGCCGGTGGACCCGCGCAGAGCCACGATCGCATTGGCATGCGCGTTGGCGCCGGGCCGGAGCCCGCCGAAGAAGTCAGGACTGGGGCTGGTGGTGGGCACGAAGACGAGGTCACGGGCGGCATCGACGTTGAACACCGACCAGGCGTTGGCCGCGCCGGTCCGACCTGACTGGCCGGCCAGCGGGCTCCAGCCCCAGCGCGCCGCGCCGGTCCGGGCGTCGAAGGCGCGCACGACCCCGCTCGCCGGTGTCGGCGTGCCAGTTGTCGCCAATCGACGATCCGGTGATCACGAGGTCGCCGAGCACCGCCGGAGGCGAGGTCACCTGATAGTCGGACGGGCTGTCCACGTCGAGCCCCTCGGCCAGCCGCACGGTGCCGCCGGCGCCGAAGTCGGGGCACGGGCGTCCGGTCACGGCGTCGAGCGCCAGCAGCCGCGCGTCGATGGTCGCGGCGAAGATGCGGCGGGCGCAGGGGGCATCAGGGGCGGCCGCGTGAATCGCGCCACGCCGACACGCCGCGCGACGTCACTTCGCTGAAGCGGCCGCCGCGGTCGACGCCGGCGTCGAAGCGCCACTGCTCGGCGCCGGTGACCGGATCGAGGGCGATCACCTGTCCGTACGCCGTGCTGAGATAGAGACGGCCGTCGAAATGGATGGGGGTCGCCTCGAACGTCAGTTTGTCCCGGTCCCTGGCGTTCTGTCCGAGCTCGCCGGTGTGATAGGTCCAGGCCACGGCCAGGCGCGAGACGTTGGCCGGGGTGATCTGGTCGCGGGGCGAGAAGCGCGCGCCGGCACTCCCCGCATAGGCCGGCCACTCGTCGCTCGAGGCCGAGGGAGGCGGGCCCGATCGGCGTCGCGGCGCAGGCCGCGAGGGTTGTGGTCAGGGCGGCGGCCGCGAGGTGCAGCAGCCTGGACGGCAGGGACACGGCGGTCATGTCACGACTGTGCACCGCTGGACGGCAGCGATCCAAGCAAGACGTGGCGAGCGGGACGGGGGCGTGACGAGCGGGACCTGGTGTCGAGGCGTCAGCGCCGGCCGTCGGTACCAGACGACGCAGTCCTCGGCGCGGCGCAGCGCGCGACCGCCGGTCACCACCGTGCGCAGCATCAGGGCGGCGAAGTCGCGCCATGAATAGAGCTGCAGCTTGCGGCCGCTGGTCACCAGCGGATGGCCGGTGAGGATGACGATGCGCCGGCGCTGCGCGCGCGCCAGTCGCTTCAGCCGGCGGAAGAGGTCGATCTCCTCGGTGGCGTAGAGGTCGCCGGCTGAAGCCGCCGACCGACCGGAAGGCCGCCGCCTCGACGAAGATGAACGAGCCGGCGGCCCAACGGGCGACCCGGCTGATCAGGTTCCAGGTGCCGACCATCGCCGTGCCCCACCAGGTGCCGTCCTCCATCACCACCGTGCTGCCGCCGGCCAGGCACCGGCCGTCGGCGATCGTCCGCGGCGGCGTCCTCGAAGAGCGCCACCGGCGGATGCGAGTCGGCGTCCACGAACACGAACCAGTCGCCGCTGGCGTGGGCCGCCGCGACGTTGCGCGCGCGTCCGATCTGGTTGACCGGCTCGAAGACGACGGCGGCGCCGTGAGCGCGGGCGATCGCCGCCGTGGCGTCGGTGGAGTTGTTGTCGCAGACCACCAGCTCGGTCGCCCAGCCGCGGGCGGTGAAGGCGGCCATGGCGGCCCGAATGCTCGTCAGCGACGCCGCCAACCCGCCGGCCTCGTTGTACGCGGGCACCAGCACCGAGATCGTCACCCGTCCATTGGACGGGCCGGCTGAGCGCGCGGTAGGATGCGCGGATGCGCACGTCCTTGCTGCTGCTTCCCGTGCTGGCCGCTGTCGTCGCCGTCCACCCTGACCTGTCGGCACAGGCGCCTGCGCGCCAGCGGGCCCGTGAGCTCGGCATCGCCATCGGCATCGCTGTCCCCCGGGCCCAACAACGCCATCACCGACGTCGCCGGCGTGCTCGTCGGCCACGCGACGATCGTGCGCGGCGAGGGCGCGCTCAAGGTCGGCGCCGGTCCGGTGCGCACCGGCGTCACCGCGGTGCTGCCCAGCCGCGACATCTGGTACTCGGCGGTCTTCGCCGCCACCTACACGCTGAACGGCGACGGCGAGATGACCGGGACGCACTGGATCCGCGATCTCGAGACGCTGGCGCACCCGATCCTCATCACCAACACCGGCAGCATCGGCGCCGTGCACGACGCCGCCATCGCCTACATGACCGAGCGGCACCCCAAGCGCGACTGGGGCTTCCTGCCGGTGGTGGCCGAAACCTGGGACGGCACGTTGAACGACATCCGCGGCCGTCACGTGCAGAAGGCGCACGTCTTCGAGGCGCTCGACAATGCCCGCGGCGGGCCGGTGGCCGAAGGCAACGTCGGCGGCGGCACCGGGATGATCTGCTACCGCTTCAAGTGCGGCATCGGCACGTCGTCGCGGCGGCTGTCGGCCGGCGACGGCGGCTACACCGTCGGCGTGCTGGTGCAGGCCAACTTCGGCGGCCGCGACCAGCTGCGCATCGACGGCGTACCGGTGGGCCGCGAGATCCCCGAGGCGGCTGCCCGACATCAAGTCCAACGCCGGCATCGACGCGAGCCACGAGGGCTCGGTGATCGTCGTCGTCGCCACCGATGCGCCGCTGTCGTCGCGGCAGCTCGAACGCGTCGCCCGGCGCGCGTCGCTCGGCTTGGCCCGCACCGGCACCGCGTCGGGCAACACCAGCGGCGACATCATCCTGGCGTTCTCCACCGGCAACGCCCTGCCGATGAACGACCCGCGGCGGGTGCTCGACGCCAAGCTGCTGTCCACCGATCACGTCGACCCGATCTTCCGCGCCACGGTCGAGGCAACCGAGGAAGCGGTGGTCAACGCGCTGATGAAGGGCGAGACGATGACCGGGATGAACGGCAACACCGTCTACGCGCTGCCGTACGATCGTCTGCGCCAGGTGATGGCGAAGTACGGGCGCCCGCTGAAGTAGAGCGGGCGCACCGGTTGGTCTGCCGCCCGCGACTCAGCAGAATCTGCGCAGTTGGCAATCACGGCAGCAGGTCCGGCACTGCGTGCCAGACCCCACTACCACCGGCGGTAGTGCCCAGCGCCTACGGCGCGAGGCGGTTGTACTTCTTCAACACCTCGCGCAGCCGGTCGTGCGGCAGCCGCTCGACGCGGCGGCCGGCGGCGCCGGTCATCGTCTCGGCCGCGACCATCGCGTTGACGATGGCCTCTTCGGTGGCCAGCACGGTGGCGTCGAAGATCGGGCTGATCTCCTCGTTCGACACCATCTGCAGCGTCGCCAGGCCTTCGGCCTTGAAGGCGTCGGGGTTGGCGGTCGAGAAGGCGATGAAGATGTCGCCCGAGCCGTTGCCCGACATGCCGCCGGTGCGGGCCATGCCGAGCGTGGCGCGGCGCGCCAGCCGCTTGAGTTGATGCGGCAGCAGCGGCGCGTCGGTGCCGACCACGATGATGATCGACCCGAGGTCGCCGCGCACCGGATCGTCGACCACGCCGTTGGCCGCCTGCGCCGGCGTCTGCGGAATCTCGCGCCCGACCGGCACGCCGGCCACCAGCAGCTGCGGCCGGCGGCCGAAGTTGGCCTGCACCAGCACCCCACCGTGTAGCGACGCCGCTCCCGGCCTTGACCACGCGCGACGACGTGCCGATGCCGCCCTTGAAGCCGTAGGCGACCATCCCGGTGCCGCCGCCGACGTTGCCCTCCGGCACCGGACCGCTCTTGGCCCCGTCGAGCGCCTCGAAGGCGTGGCGCTCCTTCACGTGGAAGCCGTTGATGTCGTTGAGCACGCCGTCGTAGGTCTCGGCCACGACCGGCAGCGACCACCAGTAGCCCGAGGCGTCGGGCGGCCCGCTCTTGATGCGCCACGCGATCGACGGCATCGCGCACCACGCCGACGCTGTGGGTGTTGGTGATCATCACCGGCCCTTCGAGGAATCCCGATTCCTCGACCCACGTCGTGCCGGTCATCTCGCCGTTGCCGTTCTGCGAGTACCACCCGGCGAACGACGGCTTGGCCATCGAGTCGCGGCCGCGCGGCAGGATCGCGGTGACGCCGGTGCGCACCGGCCCGGCCCCGACCTTCAAGCGGTCCCTCGCCCGAGATGATCGTCGAGTGCCCGACCGTCACGCCGGCGACGTCGGTGATGGCATTGGCGGCGCCGGGCGTGCCCTCGAACGGCACGCCGAGATCGCGGGCGCGGGGCGCCCGCTGGGTGAATGCCGGGGGCGACGGCACCAGGACGGCGGCGGCGACGATGGCGGCGACGATGACGCGAGGCTGGGCGTACGACATGCGGGCGAGTCTACCGCACGCGCCCGGCGGTTGCCGGGAGGCCGCCGTACAGGACGACGGCGGGCCCGGAGGCCCGCCGCCGTGTCGTCGACCGCGCGTGTCCGGAGGCTACGGCTTGCGCGTCGCCCGCTCGGTCGACGGCGGCACCAGGCCCTTGCCACGCATGTAGGCGATGCCCGTGCCGTAGACCTCGTTGCTGTGCGCGACGAGGTTGGCCAGGATGGCGCCGCGCGCCACGCTGTTCTGGCCCTGCTTCATCATCTCGGTGGCGTTGGCGTCGGTCAGCGTCTTGAACGCCTCGTCGCAGAACGCGAACGAATCGGCCAGCGCCTTCACCGACTCGGCCTTGGTGGCCTTCTTCTCGTTGTCGTTGCCCTGGTTGGGGTTGGCCATGCCGCGGGCGGCGGCGCAGGCGCCGAACTGGGCGTTGGCGGCGTGGCCCATCAGCTGGCCGAACGTGCGCACGTCCTTCGAGGGCATGAAGGTGTAGTCGCCCTCGGCCATCTTCTCGGCCATCTCGGTGAGGTTGCGCTTGATGCCGTCGTAGCTGCGCTGCAGGCCGTTGGAGAGGGAAATCGTCAGCGGCGGCTGTGGCGGCGCCTGAGCCTGGGCCGCCGGCACGGCCAGGGCCAGGACGAACAATCCGGTACACACACATTTCATGATGGGCACTCCTCTCGGCCCCTGATGGAGGTGGCCGGACACCCGACTGTAGACCACCTGTCCCGGTTCCCGCAACGAACGGATGCCTACGGCACATGGACGCGTGGCGGCCGAGGCGGGCCGACAGCGCGGCGAACGCCGGCGTCGGGCCCGCGCCACTCCAGCTCGTCCACCGACGTCGAACACCGGCACGTCGGTGCGGATGGTGGCCAGCTCGCGGAAGAGCAGCGCTTGCGCGCGGTCGCGCTTCAGCACCGCCGCCAGCATCCCGGCCCGGGCCACGTCCACGCCCCACTGCCGGTGGTCGTCGGGAATCCGGTCGATGTGGCCGAACTTCGCCAGCACGCGCGCGGCCGACTTGGCACCCCAGCCCTGCAGCCCCGGATAGCCGTCGGAGCTGTCGCCGACCAGCGCCAGATAGTCGGCGATCGACGCCGGCGGCACGCCGAACTTCGCGACGACACCGGCCTCGTCGCGCAACACCCGGCGCAGGCGGTCGAACTGGACGACGCGGGTCCCCTGGACGCATTGCGCCAGGTCCTTGTCGGGCGTGCAGATGAACACGCGCTCGACGCGCGGATCGGCGGCGGCCCTGGCCGCGGCGGCGCCCAGGGCGTCGTCGGCCTCGACCTCGACCATCGGCCAGACCCGCACGCCGAACGCGGCCAGCACCTCTTCGAGCAGCGGGAACTGCGCCCACAACGCCGGATCGATGCCCTCGCCGGTCTTGTAGCCGGGCCACAGGTCGTTGCGGAACGACTCGATGACGTGGTCGGTGGCCACGCCGACGTGCGTCGCGCCGTCGTCGAGCATGCCCTTCACCGAGGCCAGCACGCCGCGCACCGCGCCGACCTCCATGCCCGACGCGTCGCGCGCCGACGGCACGGCGAAGTAGTGCCGGAAGAGCTCGTAGGTGCCGTCGATGAGATGCACGTTCACGGGAGGAGCCGGGCCGGGCCCGCATGCTATAACGAAGCGACATGGCTGCTTCGTCGCGTCGCGCTCGCCCGTCGGCCCGTGGCGCCGCCCGCGCTTCGTCGCGCGTCGTCCACGTCGGCCTCACCCAGATGGCCTGCGGCGTCGATCCCAAGGCCAACCTGGCGCGACAACTGGCGCTGGCCGGCAAAGCCGTGGCCAAGGGCGCCGAGATCGTCTGCACGCAGGAGCTGTTCAAGTCGCCGTACTTCTGCCAGACCGAGGATCACCGCTTCTTCGCGCTGGCCGAGACGATTCCCGGGCCGTCCACCGACGCCTTCCAGGCGTTCGCGAAGAAGCACCGGGTCGTCGTGGTGGCGTCGCTGTTCGAGAAGCGCGCCGCCGGGCTGTATCACAACACCGCCGCGGTCATCGACGCCGACGGCTCGCTGATGGGCATCTATCGCAAGATGCACATCCCCGACGACCCGCTCTTCTACGAGAAGTTCTACTTCACCCCCGGCGACACCGGCTTTCGCGCGTGGAAGACCAGGAAGGGCACGATTGGCGTCCTGATCTGCTGGGATCAGTGGTATCCCGAGGCGGCGCGGCTGACCGCGCTGCAGGGCGCCGAGATCCTGTTCTACCCGACGGCGATCGGCTGGCATCCGCGCGAGAAGGCGGAGTACGGCGTGGCCCAGCACGACTCGTGGGAGCTCATCCAGCGCAGCCACGCCGTGGCCAACGGCTGCTGGGTGTGCGTGCCCAACCGCGTCGGCCACGAGCGGGTCGCCGGCGCCGACGGCCGGCCGGTGACATGCCGACGGCCTGCAATTCTGGGGGCAGTCGTTCGTCGCCGCGCCCGACGGCTCGGTGGTGAAGCGCGCCAGCACCACCCGCGAGGAGGTGCTGGTCGTGCCGTGCGATCTCGACCGCGTCGAGTTCGCTCGCACGCATTGGCCGTTCCTGCGCGATCGCCGCATCGACGCCTACGGCGACTTGACCAGGCGCTTCGTCGATCCGCCGGCCGGACGCGGATCGTCGCGGTGACCACCGCGCGCCGCCGGCGCCGCGCGCCCCGCCTCCTCGCCGGCACGCCGGCCGAACACGGGTACACGTTCCCGGCGGAATGGCGGCGTCACGCCGGCACCTGGATCAGCTGGCCGCGTCCCGAAGGCATCTCCTTTCCTGGGTTCTACCATCGGGCGATCGAGGACGTCATCGGCGTGATCGGCGCCATCGCCGGCCACGAGCCCGTCCACGTCAACGTGCCCAACGCCAACTACGAACGGATCGTGCGCGAGCGGCTGGACGGCGGCCGGCGTCGAGCCGCGCCGCGTCCACCTCCACCACATCGCCACCAATGAGTGCTGGACCCGCGATCACGGCCCGGCGTTCGTGCAGCGCAGGCACCGCGGGCGTCGCCAGACGGCGGTGGTCGACTGGGGCTTCAACGCCTGGGGCGGCAAGTACCCGCCCTGGGACAGCGACGACGCCGTGCCGACCCGCGTCGCCGCGCTCCTCGGCCTGCCGGTCTTCAAGGCCGACATCGTGATGGAGGGCGGCGCCATCGACGTCAACGGCGCCGGCACGCTGCTCACCACCACCTCGTGCCTGCTCCATCCCAACCGCAATGGCGGGCTGCGTCAGGCCGACGTCGAGCGCTACTTGAAGGCCTACTACGGCCAGCGTCACGTGGTCTGGCTGGGCGAAGGCATCGCCGGCGACGACACCGACGGCCACGTCGACGACCTGGCCCGCTTCATCGGCGAGCGGCTGATCGTCACGGCGGTGGAGGACGACCGGGCCGACGCCAACTACCGCGTCCTGCGCGCCAACCGCCGCGCGCTCGACCGGGCCCGCGACGCCGTCGGCCGTCCCTTCGAGATCCTCGAGCTGCCGATGCCGCGCCCGGTCGTCTACGAGGGCATGCGGCTGCCGGCCACCTACGTGAACTTCCTGTTCGTCAACGGCGGGCTGCTCGTGCCGACCTTCGGCGACCGCCGCCGCGACCGCCTGGCCCTGGCCCGCCTGCAGCGCGCGCTGCCGCGGCGGCAGGTGGTCGGCGTCGACTGCCGGGCGCTCATCTGGGGCCTGGGCGCCATCCACTGCCTGACCCAGCAGCAGCCGGCCGGCTGACGCGGGGTAGAGTGGTCCGCATGCCGGCGATCGCATCGGGCCGCGTCGCGGCCGATCAGGCGTTCTCACGCGCCGCCGGGGCGCCGCTGGTCGACGGCAACGCCTTGCGCCTGCTCAAGGACGGCGCCGAGAACTTCCCGGCCTGGCTCGCCGCCATCGACGCCGCCGAGCACTTCATCCACTTCGAGATGTACATCCTGCACGACGACCAGACCGGCGCCCGTTTCGCCGACGCCCTGGCCGCCCGGGCCCGGGCCGGCGTGCGGGTGCGGCTGATCTACGACTGGATGGGCGCGCTCGGCGCCACCTCGCGCACGTTCTGGTATCAGCTGGTCGACGCCGGCGTCGAGGTGCGGGCGTTCAACCCGCCGCGGCCGTCGCGGCCGCTGGCGTGGCTGGTGCGCGACCATCGCAAGATGCTGGCGGTGGACGGCAAGGTCGCGTTCGTGTCGGGGCTGTGCGTGGGCGACGCCTGGGCCGGCGTCGGCGGCGTCGAGCCGTGGCGCGACACCGGCGTCGAGATCCGCGGCCCGGCGGTGGCCGACGTCGACGGCGAGTTCGCCGAGATTCTGGGCGGCGATGGGCCCGCCCTTGCCCGACGACGAGCGGCCGGCGCGCGAGTCGATGCCGGCCGCCGGCACGGTCGCGCTCCGGGTCGTCGGCACCCGGCCGGCCGCCGCCGGCATGCTCCGCCTCGACACCCTCGTGGCCGGCCTGGCGCGCGAACGCTTGTGGATCACCGACGCCTACTTCGTCAGCGTCCCTGGCTATGTGCAGGCGCTCCAGGCGGCAGTGGCCGACGGCGTGGACGTGCGGCTGCTCGTGCCCGGTGGCAGCGACCTGCCACTGGTCAGATCGATCTCGCGCGCCGGCTACCGTGGCCTGCTCGAAGCCGGCGTCCGCCTGTTCGAGTGGAACGGCTCGATGGTGCACGCCAAGACGGCGGTGGCCGACGGCCTGTGGGCGCGGGTCGGCTCGACCAACCTCAACATCCAGAGCTGGATTGGCAACTGGGAGCTCGACGTGGCGGTCGAGGACACCGGCTTCGGCGCGGCGATGGAGCGGATGTTCGAGGCCGACCTCGACCGCTCCACCGAGGTGCTGCTGACGGCCCGGGGCCGGACCAGGACTGCCGTCGAGGCGGCGGGCGCCGTCGCCACGTCGTCCGCTCCGCGACGCCCGTGGACGCGGCGGCGGCGACGGGGCGGCGGCAGCACCAGCCGGACCGCCGCCGGGGCCTTCCGGTTCGGCAACACCATGGGCGCCGCGCTCACTGCGACCCGCCAGCTGGGGGCGGCGGAGGCCTGGACCCTGGCGGCAGGCGGCGCGCTGCTGCTGGCCGTGGGGGCGCTGGCGGCGTGGAAGCCGGCATCTATCGCCTATCCGGTCGCGGTCGGTGCGACCTGGCTCGGCTTGAGCCTCGCCGGGGCGGCGTGGCGGGCCCGGCGCCCGCGCTGACCGGCCCGGTCCCAGGCGCCTGTTATACTTGAGAGCTTGCACCACCTGCCGGTAAGTGGCCAGGAGGCCCCGCGCCTCCCGCCCGGATCCGGCGAAAGGACACGACCGTGAAGCCAGGCATCCATCCCGAGTACCACGACGTCACCGCGCACTGCGCCTGCGGCGCCACGTGGCCGACCCGCTCGACCAAGAAGGACGTCCACCTCGACATCTGCAACAACTGCCATCCGTTCTTCACCGGCCGGCAGAAGTTGATCGACACCGAGGGCCGCGTCGAGCGCTTCAACAAGAAGTTCGGCACGCAGTCGGCCGACGCCCTCAAGGCCGCGGCCAAGGCCGCCAAGGCCAAGAAGGTGGCCAAGGCCCGGCCGAACTGAGGCCGGGCGTCCGCTCGGCTCCCGCCTAGCGCGACTCGTCCGATCCGTCGTCGGTCGAGCCGCGTTCGGCGCGCGCGCCGCGCGCGCCGATGAACAGCCCGGCCACGCCCGCGGCTGCGCCCAATCCCATCAACGCCCGTGTGACCAGCCGCCCCCGGCGGGGCGGCGGCTCGCCGTGGATCAGCCGCCGGTAGACCTCGACCTCGGGCCGCGGGTCGACCGGCGGGCGGGGACGCCGTGGCCGGTCGGGACGCTCGGGCACCGGCACCCAGCGCGTCAGGTAGCTGAATTGATCCGACGCACAGGCCGGGCACCGGTACTCGTCGTGGACCTCGTCGCAATCCAGGCAGAGCCGGGCCATTCGTAGCTGCACATTTCCAGTGTAACGCGGGCCACGCCTAGTCGACGAACACGGGCTGGGCCCAGGCGTAGGCGCCGTTGGAATCGGCGACAGCCACCCGCGCGTAGCCTTTTCTGCCGGCCAGCGTGAAGCGCGCGGTCGGCCCGTCCACGGACTCGACGGCGACGCCGCCGGAGACCAGACGGATCCGGTACCGGGTGTCGCCGGCTGGCCGGACACGCACGGTGATCGTGGTGCGGTCGGCCGTGTACTCGTCGAGCTCGACACCGGTCGAGGCGTAGAAGTCACCGGCCTCGAGCGAGGCCAGCAACGCGCCGGCCTCGAGCCGGGGCGCCCGGACCACGACCCAGCCGCGCCCGGGCTTGGGCGCCAGCGGATCCCACGGCCGCTTGAAGTAGTGCGCGTCGTCGACCGCGATGCCGTAGACGCGTCGACCGGCGGCGAGCAGCCGATCCCATACCGCCTCCATCCCCGGCCGATCGCCGCCACCGAGGTTGTTGACCAGCGGATGGCCGTTGTAGATCTCGAGCAAGCGGTAGCGCTCGAGCGCCTCCAGGTCGCCGGGCGCGATCGCCCAGCCGAAGTTCGGATGGTTGATGTGCGCCACGCCTCGGGCGTCGCGGATGGCGTCGACGTTGCGCTGCAGCGTGTCGAGCACGCTCGTCCCATGCCGCGGCTCGACCAGGCGGGTCACGTTCAGTCCGTTGACGTGCAGCGGCTTCTTCTCGAACGCGTCGGTCACTTCTTCACCGGGCACGAGCAGGAACTGTTCCGGCACGGCGAACTGCTTCGACAGGGCGGCGATGTCGACCAGGACGTTGTGGTCGCTCAGCACCAGGAACTGGTAGCCGTGCTCCCTGTACCAGCGCGTGACCTCTTCGGGGGTGCTGTCGCCGTCGCTCTCGAGGGTGTGCGCGTGGGTGTTGCCCTTGTACCAGCGCCACGCCGATCGATCGGGCGCCGGCTGGACGGACGCCTGAGCGCCCTCACCGGCGGCGTGGAACGCGACACCGGCGCCGAGCGACGCCATCAGCAGGAGAACGACGGCTCTGGACATACGCGGCATCATGCCCGATTCCCATGACAAGCCGTACACACGAAGGGCGGCTCCGGAGAGCCGCCCTCAGTGTGACTTCGTTGGGGTGAGCTTTAGTGAGCCCTAGCCCCGTCCCCAGCACCCAGCCCCTAGAACCGGGCGGTCAGGCCGAAGCGGAAGATCCGCGGCGTCAGGATGCGGGTCGGCCGGCCCCAGGTCGTGCCGATGACCTCGTTCTGCAGCAGCACGTGGTTGGCGTTCATCACGTTGAACATGTCGACCGAAAACTCGAGGTTGGCGATCCCGATCTGCTGGCGCTTGCTGAGCCGCAGGTCGAGGAACTTGTTCACCGTCTCGGTCCGATCCTCGCCGCGCTGCACGACGCGGATTTCCTCGCTCGGCTGGGTGGTGGTCGGGTTGGTGAAGCTGAGCGTGATGTTGCGGTTCAGCGGGTCGCCGTCGCGCGCGGTGTACTTGCCCGAGGCGCTCATGTTCCACGGCAGCAGGTAGCTGCCCGACATCGTGAACGTCCACGGCAGGTCGGTGAACACCGAACCGTCGTCGCGGTTGATCAGCGTGTTGGGGTTGTTGAAATCGCGGCTCCCGGTCGGGGTCGTGTAGGTGCCGCTGTGGTCGAAGCCGCTGTGCTGCTGCAGCGACAGTCCGGCGAGCATCTGCCAGCGGTTCGACATCTTCTTCTGGATGTCGAACTGCACGCCGTCGTAGTCGCTCTCGAGCACGTCGACGTTGGTGATGACGCGGTCGCGCACCGCGCCGAAGGCCGGGAGGAGCTTGTAGATGGTGATGTCCTTCACCTGGCCGTCGATGTCGGTGTAAGTGCGGGCCTCGGGTGTGTAGGCGCTCGCCGGGCGGGCCCGGTCGATCAGCCCGAGGCCGTCGCGGTGCTGGCGCCGGTGGTAGCTGACGCCGACCGCCAGGTTCTGGACCAGCTGGTGCTCCGCACCGACGTTCATCTCGACGCTGTAGGGCCGGTCGGCGTCCTGATCGTAGGCCGGGAACAGGCCGCGCTGGAAAGCCGGCACCACCCCGAGCTCACCGGCGTCGAGCCGGATGTCGCCGTCGAGGTCGTTCCACACCACGCTCTGGGTCGCCAGCGCGTTGGGATTGGCCGCCTCGACGATCTCCGAGCCGAACTGGTTGTAGAAGCGGCCGTAGTAGGCCTTGATGGCGGTCTGGCCGTTGCCGAACACGTCATAGGAGATGCCGATGCGCGGCATGATGCTCATCGAGTAGTCGAAGATGTCGGTCTCGGGGAACGCGCGCTCGCCGACGTAAGTGCCGGCCGGGCTCGACTGCTCGGGCAGGAAGCCCTGGACGCCGTCGAGGCGCACGCCGACGTTGATGGTGGCGCGGCCGATGACCCAGCGGTCCTGGAGGAACGCGCCCCACGTCTCCATCTTGTGGTCCGAGACGATCGGCGTGTTGGCGATGTTGGCCTGGAACGGCGTGCCGTCGCGCAGTTCGAGCAGGATGTCGCCATTGCGGAGGCGGTCGTAGGCCATCCGCTCCCACGACAATTGCACCCCGGCCTTGAAGTCGTGGCTGCCGCCGAGCCAGGACGGCAGGAAGTAGTTGTAGTTGCCGTTGGCCTGATAGCGGTGATTCGGGTTGAGCGACTGGATCTCCGCGGCGTTGATGCGGGTGAACCGCGTGGTATCGCGGATGGCGATGTCGGTGGCGCCGTCCTGGTAGCGGCTCGGAAACACGCCCCACATGCGGCCGAAGCGCAAGTCGAGTACGCCGCGCTGGCCGACCACCTGGTTGACCTGGGCGACGTAGTTCTGCGCCGGCTGATCCTGGAGCGTGGTCGCGATGTCCTCGACGAAGAGATACGGCGCGTCGCGGCGGTGGAACCGGTTCTTCAGGTTGCGGTTGAACATGAACGAGGCGCGGGTGTTGGCCGCCGCCTGCCACGTCGCCTTGCCCATGTAGTTCTCGATCCGGTTGTCGTCGATGGCCTGCGACCCGTCGGCGTTGAGGGCGCCGATCTGGAACTGGTCGAGCCGCCACCGGCGCAGGGCGCCGAAGAAGAACAACCGGTCCTTGACGACCGGCCCGCCCAGGGTCGAGCTCCAGTCGTACGAGAGGTCGATCGGGTTGCCGGCGGCGCCGGTCTGCACACCCTCGCCGAGGCCGAGGCGACGGCGCAGGTCGGCGTCGATGTTGTCGCCCTGCAGCGCGTCGTTCATGAAGTAGAAGTTGTTGTCGCTGGTGAAGCGGTTGCCGCCCGACTTGGTGACCATGTTCATGTAGACGCCCGAGACATCGCTCTCCGCGGTGCCCGAGGCGGTCTGCATGTTGTATTCCTCGTACATCTCGAAGCCGTAGTACTGCATCGTCGCGCCGCCGTCGCCGCCGGCCCAGTTGGTCTTCAGGCCGTCGATCGAGAACGACTTCTGGCTGTTGGCCGAGCCGAACGCCTCGAGGTTGTACTGCTGCATGCCCTCGGTGCCGCCGACGTCGAGCCGGCCGGTGATCACGCCGGGCACGAGCCCGGCCATCACCCACGGGTTGCGCCCGGTCGGGATCGACTCGTAGAGGTCCTTGGTGATGTTGGTCTGCGTCACCGTGGACGACACGTCGACCACCGGCGTCTGGCCGCTGACCGTGATCGTCTCCTGCAGCCCGCCGACCGTGAGATCGAGGTCGAGACGGGTGGTGCGGTTGACCTGCACGAGCACGCCGTCGCGGGTCTGGGTCGTGAAGCCGGTGAGTTCGAACGCCACCGTGTAGTTGCCCGGCGGCAGGCCGGTGAGGGAGTAGAGCCCCTGGTCGGTGCTCACCGTGGAGCGCGCCGCGCCGCCGAGGGCCTCGCCAGTAACGTTAACCGTGACCCCGGGCAGCACGCCGCCCTGAGCATCGCGCACGACGCCGGAGAGCACGCCGGTCTGCTGTGCCTCGGCGGTCGATCCGGCCATCAGTGCGAGGCCCAGGACCGCGACGGTCACCCAACGAAACAGGACTTTCATATTCGGTCGTCCTCCAGGAAGCGAGCTGACTTCTGTCCAGCAAGCGTGTCAGTGCAAACGACGTGCAACCTCCAGGCCCGGTTCCGCCACGGGAGTCCCTTGATTTTGCCAGAGAAAACGACCGCAGCAAGGCCTAGGGCTGAGCCTTGATTCAATACTTTGGATCTAGGGCCTCCGCTCTCCGGGTCCGCGTATGTCCCTGACGGCGGTACACACGAAGGGCGGCTCCGCGCGAGCCGCCCTCAGTGTGACGTTGCTGGGTCTCGCCGTCAGCTTCCTGGCCTAGAAACGGGCGGTCACGCCAAAGCGGATGATGCGCGGCGCCAGGATGCGGGTCGGCCGGGCCCAGGTCGTGCCGAGGCCCTCGTTCTGCAGCAGCACGTGGTTGGCGTTGAGCGACGTTGAAGAGGTCGATCGTGCCCTCGAGGTTGCTCGGGCCGACGCCGAAGCGCTTGCTCGCCCGCAGGTCGAGGAACTGGTTGACGGTCTCGGTGCGATCCTCGCCGCGCGGCGCGACGCGCACGGTCACGCTCGGCTGCGTGGTGGTCGGGGTCGTGAACTGGAACACGCTGCGTGCGGCTCAGCGGGTCGCCGGCACGGGCGTTGTACTTGCCCGCCAAGCCGAGCCTGCCACGGCAGGGTGATAGCTGCCCGACAGGTTGAAGACCCACGGCAGGTCGGTGAAGACCGCGCCGTCAGCGCGGTTGATCAGGCAGTTCGGATCGTTCAGCAGCACGCAGGCGGCCACGTTGGCGCCCTGCGTGAAGGTCCCGCTGTGGTCGAAGCCGCGATGCCGCTGCAGCGGTCAGGCCGGCCAGCATCTGCCAGCGGTTCGACATGCTTCTTCTGCACGTCGAAGGTCACGCCGTTGTAGTCGCTCTCCAGCACGATCGACGTTGGTGATGAGCCGGTCCTGGAGCGCCCCGAACTGCGGCTGCAGATTGTAGATGGTGATCGCCTGGTCTGGCCGCTCTCCGGGTCGACGAAGGTGCGGCTCTCGGGCGTGTAGGCGTCGCGGGCCGGGCCACGTCGATGAGCCCGAGGCCCGTCGCGGTGCTGGCGGCGGTGGTAGCTGACGCCGACGGCGAAGTTCTGGCATCAGCTGCTGCTCGACGCCGGCGTTGATCTCCTCGCTGTAGGGCCGGTCGGCATCGCCGTCGACGGTCGGGAACAGGCCGCGCGGGAAGCCGGTGAAGGCGCCCGAGCTCACCCGGGTCGAGCTGCCGGTTGGTGTTGGCGTCGTTCCACGACACCGACTGGTTGACGATGGCGTTGGGGTTGGCGGTCTCGGCGATCTCCGAGCCGAACTGGTTGTAGAAGCGGCCGTAGTAGGCCTTGAGCGCGGTCTGGCCGTTGCCGAACAGGTCGTAGGTCACGCCGAGACGCGGCGCGATGTTGGGACCGAAGTCGAACACGTCGGTCTCGCGGGAAGCTGCGCTCGCCGACGAACGTCACCGGCGGCGCTGGTCTGCTCGGGCAGCCAGGCGCTGACGCCGTCGACGCGCAAGCCGGCGTTGACGGTGAGCGCGGCCGAACGATCCAGCGGTCCTGCAGGAACGCGCCGTAGGTCTTCGAGCCGGTGGTCCGAGTCGATCGGCGTGTTGCGACAGCTGGGCCTGGAAGCCGACCCCGTCGCGGTGTCTCGAGGTAGTAGTCGCCGTTGCGGATGCGCTCGTACTGCATGCCCTCGCGCGAGAATCTGCATGCCGCCCTTGATGTCGTGGCGTGCCGCCGCGCCACCGCGTGTCGACGAACAGGCTGGCGGTGAGGTTGCCCTGGTAGCGGTCGTTGGGGTTGAACGACTGCTGGATGGCGGCGCGCTCGATGGTGAAGCGGTTGACGTCGCGGATCGAGATGTCGCTCGGCTGCACCTCGGACTGGTAGCGCGACGGCGTCGTGCCCCACATCCGGCCGAAGCGGCGCGTCGACGACCAGCCGCGCGCCGAGCACCTGGTTGTAGCTGAAGGCGTAGTTCTGCGCCGGCTGGTCCTGGAGCGTCGAGGCGCCGATCCTCGACGAACAGGTAGGGCGAGTCGCGGCGATGGAAGCGGTCCTTGAGGTTGCGGTTGTAGGTCGCCGAGGTGCGGAGGCTGCTGGCTCGTCTGCCAGGTCAGCTTGCCGACCATGTTGCGGATGCGGTTGTCGTCGATGGCCTGCGAGCCGTCGGGATTGAGGGCGCCGACCTGGAACTGATCGAGACGCCACCAGCGCAGCGCGCCGAAGAACCACAGCTTGTCGCGCTTGATCGGCCCGCCCAGGGTCGAGCTCCAGTCGTAGGAGATGTCGATCGGGTTGCCGGCGGCGCCGGTCTGCTGCCCGGGGGCGAGGCCGAGGCGGGCGCGCAGTTCGTCGTCGACGTTCGTAGCCCTGCAGCGCTGTCGTTCATGAAGTAGAAGTTGTGGTCGCTGGTGAAGCGGTTGCCGCCCGACTTGGTGACCATGTTCATGTAGACGCCGGACGACATCGCTCTCCGCGGTGCCCGACGCCGTCTGCATGTTGTATTCCTCGTACATCTCGAAGCCGTAATACATCATCGTGGCGCCGCCGTCGCCGCCGGCCCAGTTGGTCTTGATGCCGTCGATCGAGAACGACTTCTGGCTGTCGGCCGAGCCGAACGCCTCGAGGTTGTACTGCTGCATGCCCTCGGTGCCGCCGACGTCGAGCCGGCCGGTGACCACGCCCGGCACCAGGCCGGCCATCACCCACGGGTTGCGCCCGGTCGGGATCGCCTCGAACAGGTCCTTGGTGATGTTGGTCTGCGTCACCGTCGTCGAGACGTCGACGACCGGCGAGGCGCCGCTGACCGTGACCGTCTCCTGCAGGGTGCCGACGCCGAGTTCGACGTCGACGCGCGTCGTGCGCGCCACCTGCACGACGATGCCGTCGCGCTTGAGCGGCGCGAACCCGGTGAGCTCGTAGGTCACGACGTAGGTGCCGGGCGGCAGCGTCGCGAACTGGTAGGTGCCGCCCTCGCCGGTGACAGCAGTGCGCGCGCCGCCGATCAGCGACGGGCTGGAGACGCTGACCGTGACGCCTGGCAGCACGCCGCCCTGCGCATCGCGCACTACTCCCGACAACGTGCCCGTCTGCTGCGCCTCGGCGACGCCATTGAGGACCAGCAGCCCCACCACGATTGCCGTTCGCCAGCGATTCAACAGGTTCATGGTCTCGGTTCCTCCATACATGCGACTACCGCGTCGACTTCGAGCGCTCCCCCTGGGCGACGAGCACTGTAGCCCAACCTCGTGCACGGCGGGCGAGCAGGATCCGCGGCCGGACGCCGGAGACCGAGGGCGGGACCGGCGCTGCCGATACGGCCGGAGATCCGGGCGTTACTACGAGAACAACACGCCGGCTGCCGGCCGAGACAGCTTCCGTTCCAACCGCGCCAGGCGATGCTGGGCGTGGCTCACGCCGCCGGCCGTCGAGCGGCTCGGCCAGCGCATCGAGCACCAGCGTGCGGGCCGCCGCGAAGTCGCGGGCGCGGTGCTCCTGGAAGATGGCCAGCGCCTCGCGTGCCTCGCGCCGCGCCAGCTCCGAGGCGCCGCGCGTCGCCAGCAGCTCCCGCCAGGCCTCGACCGCGGCGTCGGCCCGTCCGGCGCGCCGGCGCACCAGCGCCAGGCGCCGCAGGGCCTCGCCGCGCAGGCGTCCATCGCCCATCTGGCCGCCGACCGCAGCGGCGGTGGCGTAGCACGCCTCGGCCTCGTCGCGCTGCGCCAGACGGTCGTGGAGGCGGCCCAGGCCCAGACACTCGTGGCCGCTCTCGGCGGCGCCCGGGCCGAGCACGACCAGCGACGCGGCCCGGGCGCAGACCAGCAGCGTAGACAGCAGGTCGAGCCGGTTGTGCTCGAGCACGGCGGCGAGCGGCTCCGGGCGACCGTCGCGCGCGAACTGGAAGTAGCGGGTCGGAATCTCGGCGCCGGCCACGTCGCCGATGCGGTGCAGGCCGCTCAGCCGCCGCTCCAGCACCCCGAGCGAGCACCTCGCCTCGTCGGGGTCGGGGCCGGCGACCTCCGATCGATCGCGCCAGAAGCGCCGCGCGGGATGCAGGGCGTCGAGGTGCGGCAGCGTGCCCCACGGCCACGGCAGCCGGTGATAGCTGAAACGCATCTCGAGCAACGGCACGTCGAAGGTGCGCCCGTTGAAGGTGACCAGCTGGGTGCGATCGCGCATCCACTCCGAGACCAGGTGGAGTTGGGCGCGTTCGTGCTCGAAGCCCGGCGACAGGAACTGGCGGATGGTGACGCCGTCGCCCTCGAGCCGGGCGCAGCCGACCAGGAACGCCTGCGTCCCGGCGCCGCCGGCCAGTCCGGTGGTCTCGAGGTCGACGACGCAGAGCCCGTCGAGGTCCTGCAGCAGCGGCCCGGCCGACGGCGCGACGCCGCGCGTGCCGGGCCAGGCGCGGCCCAGCGCGGTGAAGCCCTCGGCTGCCGCCTGCAGGGTGCGGACGATGTTGGCCACGGCGTGGCGGCCGTGGCGGTCGTCGGGCCCGTAGTGGCGATCGACGACGATGCAGCGTCCGCCGGCGCCCTCGTGCACCGCGCCGCCCAGCACCGCCGCGGCGTGCGCGGCGCGCTCGGCAGCAGTCGCGCCGCCGTCGCCCAGCTCGCCGTCGCGCTGGAACACGCGAGGCACCGCGGGCAGGGCCGTGCCGACGACGGCGCGCAGGCGATCAGCGAGCGACGGCTTGAGCATCGGCGTCAGAACGGCACGTCGTCCGCTTGGCGCGGGGCTTCGCCGACGCCGGCGGGCGTCGGGCCAGCGCGACCGGCGGCGGGCCCCTCGGGCAAGGCCGCGGCCGCGCCCAGGGCGGCGAGCAGCGCCAGGGCCACCGACTTGGCCCGCGGCCCGGTCTCGCCGACCGGGCCGACGCAGGTCGGGCAGCCGTGGTCGCAGTCGCAGCCGGCGATGAGCTCGCGGGTGCGATCGAGCAGGTCGTCGTGCATGCCGTAGAGCGGCGCCGAGAACCCGATGCCGCCTGGGAACGCATCGTACAGGTAGATGCGCGGCTCGTCACCGAGGCTCTCGGGCAGCGCCGTGCGGCCGCCGGTGGGCCGGGTCTCGCCCTGGGCGTCGTCGCCCTGGCCGAAGGCCAGCCCGAGATCGCGGCCGTCGCACATCAGCAGCAGCGCCGCGATGCTCTTCATGGCGAAGCCGAGGCCGACGACGCCGTCGCGCTTGTCGTCCTTGGAATACGGCAGCGCCTGCATCACCGCCGGCGGCACGGTCAGCCAGTAGGCGGTGGTGTGCATCTGGTGCTCGGGCAGATCGAGCTCGCCCGAGCCGACGTTCTCGTTGGTGTAGAACTTGATCTTCTTGAAGCCGACGACGCGGCTCGAGACGTGGACGTCGCCGTGGGCGGGCACCTCGGCCTCGGGCGTGGCCCGCTCGAGCACGGTGACCTTCGAGTAGGTGATGGCCGTGGTGTAGTAGTCGCAGTCGACGCTGCGCACGTAGGCCTTGCGGCCGTCGAAGTCGAGCGACTCGACCTGGAACAGCCGGCCCTCCACGATGTAGATCGCCTTCGGGTGCAGCGTCGACGGCCCGCTGGTGAAGTCGGTCTCGCCGATCACCTTGGATCCGGCGGTGACTGTCGACGACCACGAAGTTGTCCGAGGTGATCGAGCGCAGGCTGATCGCGTCGGCCGGATAGCTCTCGCTGGTCCAGTGCCACTGCGCGGCGTCGGCCTCGTCGTCGGGATCGCCCGAGCGGTGCACCAGGCCGTTCTCGCGCAGGATGCGCAGCACCTCCTGCACGTCGACCGCGCCGAACGTCTCGGCGCCGCCGAACGGCAGCTCGAAGGCGGCGCACTTCACGTGGTCGACCAGGATGTGCAGGTTGTCGGGGTTGACCAGCGCGTGCTCGGGCGAGGCGTCGAAGAAGTACGTCGGGTGCTCGGACGACGAACTGATCGAGGGGCGCCGAGCTGGCCACCAGCACCGCCGCCGACGCGCCGTGCGCCGGCCGGCGCGGCCGGCCCGCTGCCAGGTGGAGGCGATGGTGCCGGGGTAGCCGGCCATCACCGACGACGTCGAGCGCGCCGATGTCGATGCCGAGCTCGAGCGCGTTGGTCGAGACGACGCCCGCGCACCTGACCCTCGCGCAGGCCCCGCTCGATCTCGCGCCGGCGCAGCGGCAGGTAGCCGCCGCGGTAGCCGCGGATCTGCTCGGCCATGCCCGGCACGGTCTCGAAGGCCTCCTTGAGGTAGGTGGTGAGGATCTCGGTGGCCAGCCGGCTCTGCGCGAAGACGATCGTCTGCAGGTTGCGGCGCAGGAACTCCCCCGCCACCCGCCGCGCCTCGGCCAGGTACGAGCGGCGGATGCCGAGCTCGCGGTTGACCACCGGCGGGTTGTAGAACACGACGTAGTTCTCGCCGCGCGGCGCGCCGCTCTCGGCGATGTGCGAGAACGGCCGTTCGGCCAGCCGCTCGGCCAGCTCGCGCGGGTTGGCGATCGTCGCCGACGAGCAGATGAACTGCGGATCCGAGCCGTAGTGCCGGCAGATGCGCTGCAGCCGGCGCAGCACGTTGCACAGGTGGCTGCCGAACACGCCGCGATAGGCGTGCAGCTCGTCGATCACCACGTAGCGCAGGTTCTCGAACAGCTTCGCCCAGCGCGGGTGGTGCGGCAGGATGCCGGCGTGCAGCATGTCGGGGTTGGTGAGCACGATGTGCGCCCGGGCGCGGATCGTCTTGCGCGCGTCGGCCGGCGTGTCGCCGTCGTAGGTGTGCACGCCGATGTCGTCGCCGCCGGCCTCGGCGACGAGCGTGGCCAGCTCGTGCAGCTCGGCCATCTGGTCCTGGGCCAGCGCCTTGGTCGGGAAGAGGTAGAGCGCGCGCGTCGCGCCGTCCTTCAGGATCGCGTCGAGCACCGGCAGGTTGTAGCAGAGCGTCTTGCCCGAGGCGGTGGGCGTGGTGACGACGATGTGCTCGCCCGCCGCCACGCGCTGGCAGGCCTCGGCCTGATGCGAGTAGAGCTGGGTCAGGCCACGACGCTCGAGCGCGGCGCGGAGCCGCGGGTCGAGTCGGTCGGGAAACGGCTCGTAGCACGCCTCCACCGGCGGCAGCCGGCGCACCGCCGTGATCGATGCCGTCGGGCGTGTCGGCCCGCTCCACCCACGGCCCCGGTGCGAGGTGCTCGAGCGCCCCGCGGAGCGCCAGGTCCTTGCGGGCGACGGCCGGATTGACGGGGGCCGGAAGTGACGGAGACGGCTCGGCGGGCATGCGCAATTCCGGGAAGGACCAGCGCATGGTACTCACCGGGCGGGGGACGATCAATAGGCGAAAGTGACCAAGATCAGTGGACTAGGCCTCGCGGTGCCTGGACACCGCGGTGCCGGCAGCCGGCGCTGGCGGGCCGACGATTCGGTCGTCAGGCTCGACCCGGGCGGTCCGGATGTAGTCGAGCTTGGGAAAGTTCGTCTGCAGGTAGGCGTTGCCCTGCGTGAAGAGCGGGTCCTGCTTGCCGGCGCGGATGCCGCCCAGCGCGGATTCGCCGTAGCCGTCGTAGAGCGCGTCCATCACGTCGAGGCCGTCGACGACCCGGCCGAAGACGACGAACGGCTCCTTGTCGTGCGTCGGGCTGTTGTCGACCAGGTTGAAGAACACCTGCGTGGTGCGGCCGTTGGCGGTGGCGAAGGCGAAGGCCACCGTGCCCTTGACGTTCGACTGGCCGACGAACGGATCGTCGGGAATCGTGCGGCGTGCGCCAGGCCTGAGCCACGGCCGGCGTGCCGGCGATGCCGAACTGCGCCCACTTGCCCTTGACCACGCGGAAGAGCGCCGCGTCGTCGTAGTAGCCCGACGTGACCAGCGTGTAGAAGCGGTCGGCGCCGAGCGGTGCCCAGGCGCGCGTGCACGTCGATGACGATGGCGCCGCGCGTCGTGTCGAGCCGCACGCGGAAGCGCTCCGGGGCGGGCCGGTCGGCCTGCCGTGCCTGAACGACGCCAGCGGCGAGCAGCGCGCAGCCCAGCGGCCAGCGCGACGCGCCATCACGAGCCGTCGTCGCGCGCGCACGAGCGAACGCTACCACGGGTCGCCGCCGGTGCGGCCGCGCGGCAACCTCCGTGCACCCGCCCTCGTCCAACCGCCGCATGGACACCTTTCTGCAGGACGTGCGCTACGGCCTCCGCACGCTGGCCCGGCAGCCGGGCTTCGCCGCCACCGCCATCCTGACCCTGGCGCTGGGCATCGGCGCCACCACGGCGATCTTCAGCGTCGTCAACGCCGTGGTGCTGCGACCCGCTGCCGTTCGACCAGCCCGATCGGATCGTGGCGCTCACCAACCTCTACACGCGTCTCGGCACGACCGGAACGACCGTGTCGGGCCCCGACGTCCTCGACTGGCGGGATCAGAGCCGCAGCTTCGAGACGCTGGCCCACTACCGCGCCTTCGAGACGAGCGTCGCCGTCGCCAACGCGTCGGACTACGCCATGGTCGTGCGCGTGTCGCCGGGCTACTTCGCGGTCTTCGGGACCAGCGCCCGGCTCGGCCGGCTGTTGACCGACGAGGAAGCGACGCCCGGATGGCCCACCGGCCGTCGTCATCTCCGACGCGTATTGGCGCCGCCAGTTCGCCGCCGACCCGGCCGCCATCGGCGCGACGCTGACCCTCGATCAGCGCACCTACACGGTCGTCGGCGTCACGGCACCAGGGTTCCGCTTCCCGGCCCGCGCCGACATCTACGCCCCCGAGCCGGGCCACCTGGCCACCGCGTCGCGCAGCGCCCACAACTACCGCGCGCGTGGGACGGCTCGCCGCCGGTACGTCGGTGGCGCAGGCCGCCAGCGAGATGTCGGCCATCGCCGCGCGCCTGAGCGCGGCCTATCCACAGAGCAACGGCGACAAGAGCGTGCGGGTCACGCCGCTCCAGGACGCCATCGTCGGCGAAACACGTCAGACGCTCTTCGTCCTGCTCGGCGCCGTCGGCTTCGTGCTGCTCATCGCCTGTGCCAACGTCGCCAACCTGCTGCTCGCCCGCGCCTCGGCCCGTGGCCGCGAGATCGTCGTGCGCGCGGCGGTCGGCGCCGGGCGCGGCCGGCTGGTGCGCCAGCTGCTCACCGAGAGCGTGGTGCTCGCGGTCGTCGCCGGCGTCGGCGGGGCGGTGATCGCGCGCTGGGGCGTGTCGGCGCTGCTGGCGCTGGCTCCGCCGGACCTGCCGCGGCTCGACGAGGTGACCGTCGATCTGCCGGCCCTGGCGTTCGCGCTGGGCATCTCGGTCGCTGGCCAGCCTGGTCTTCGGGCTGGCGCCGGCCTGGCACGTCTCGCGCGTCGATCTCGCCGACGGCCTGCGCCAGGGCGGCAAGGGATCGGCGCTCGGTGTGCGCGGCGGGTGGGCCCGCAAGGCGTTCGTCGTCGCCGAGATTGCCCTGGCGGTGGCGCTGGTGATGGGCGCGGGCCTGCTCGGACGCAGCCTGGTCGAGCTGGCACGGGTCGACATGGGCTTTGCCAGCGAGCGACTGGCCGTGCTCCGGACCACCGTGCCGGCGGCCGGGCCCGACGACTTCGTTCGGGCGACGGCCACCTATCGCGGGCTGCTGGAGGACGTGCGCAGCCTGCCCGGTGTCGCGTCGGCCGGCGCGGTCACGTCCCTGCCGTCGGTGCCACGGTCGAACGGCGGCTACTGGATCGAAGGCGCGCCGGGCCCGGAGGTCCTCGGCATCGCCTCGCCGCAGGCGCTGTTCACCGTGATCACGCCCGGCTACTTCGACGCGCTCGGCGTTGCGGTCGTGCGCGGACGCGACGTCGGCGACGGCGACCGGCTCGACGCGCCGTTCGTCGCCGTGGTCAACGAGCAGCTGGTGAAGGACGCGTTCCCGGGCGTCGATCCGATTGGCCGCACCATCCGCGCCGGGCTCGACAGCCTCACGCCGATGACCATCGTCGGCATCGTCAAGGACATCCGCACGCGCGGACCGGCGCGGCCGGTGCAGGCGGAGATCTACTTCCCCTACGAACAGCACCCCGGTCCGGCGACGATGCTGAACCTCGTGGTCCGGGCCGACACGGCCGAGCCGCTGGCGGCCGGCGCGGCGGTGGCCCGCCTGATCCGGACGCGGCATGCCGAGATGCCGGTGCGGCTCGAGGCGATGACCACCACGCTGGCGGCCGCCACCGCGACGCCGCGCTTCCGCACCGCGTTGCTCGTCGCCTTCGCCGGGGTGGCGCTGCTCCTGGCCCTGGCCGGCGTCTACGGGGTGATGGCCTACACCGTCAGCCAGCGGGTGCCGGAGATCGGCCTGCGGGTCGCGCTCGGCGCGACGCCCCGCGACGTCCTCGGCCTGGTGCTCAAGGACGGCGGCGTGCTGGTCGCGGCCGGGCTGGCGCTGGGCACGGCGCTGACGATCGGGGGATCCCGGCTCCTCGCCGGGCTGCTCTTCAGCGTCTCGGCCCGCGACCCGCTGGTGCTGACCGGCGTGGCGGCGCTGGTTGCCCTGGCCGCGCTCGGCGCCTGCCTGGTGCCCGGACGGCGCGCGCTGAAGGTCGATCCCCTGCTGGCCCTGCGCGCGGAATAGTGCCCGCGTCCAGGCAGAGCTGAAGCTCTGCCCTACGAACCGATCGTTCAGCATAGGCAGCTCTTCGCACAGCTGCTGCCTACGAGCGCAGCTCGTAGAGCTGCCTCCCGTCTTCAGAGCTGCCTCCCGTTCCAACCATCCGGCGGCTCGCGCGTCTATGTGCCTTAAGCATATAGTCTCAAGGCACAGCCATGGACCGCTTCCGCCCCGACGCCCTGCTGCCGCTGACCGCGGTGGCCTTCGAGATCCTGCTGGCCCTGGCCGACGGCGAGCGCCACGGCTACAGCATCCTGCAGGAGGTCGAGGCCCGCTCGAGCGGCGCCGTCTCCCTCCACGCCGGCACGCTCTACCGCGCGCTGGCCCGCCTGCTCGAGAGCGGCCTGATTGAAGAGCTGGCCGAGTCGCCCGACCCGTCGAGCACCGACGAACGGCGGCGCTACTACGCGCTGACCGCCCGCGGCATCGCGGTGGCGAAAGCCGAGGCCGGCCGCCTCGAAGGCCAGGTCAGCCGCGGCCCGAGCCCGCCGGTTGCTGAAGGGGGCGCGCGCATGAGCGCGCCGCGCCGATCGGCGGCGGCCGAGGCGCTGTTCCGCCTCGCCTTGCTCGCCTATCCCCGCGCCTTCCGGCGGCGCTTCGGCGCCGAGATGCGCGAGACCTTTCGCGGCCGCGGCACGGTGCCGTTCGGCTCGCTGGTCGTCAACGGACTGGCCGAGCGCTGGGCGGCGGTCGTCCGCTGGTCGTTCTTCCCCAACGCCACGCCCCACCTCTACGAACCTTCCGGGAGACACGCCATGTTCTGGGACACCGTGCGCGCCGACGTGCGCTTCGCGATCCGCCAGGCGCTGCAGGCGCCGCTCTACACCGGGCTGGCCGTGGCCGCACTGGCCCTCGGCATCGGCGCCAACAGCGCCATCTTCACCGTGGTGCAGGGCATCCTGCTCAAGCCGCTGCCCTACCAGGATCCCGGACAGCTGGTGATGGTGTGGAGCCACAACACCAAGGAGGAGAAGCCCGAGAACCCGATCTCGCCGGCCAACTTCGTCGACCTGCGCGACGAGAGCGGGCGTTCGCCGCCCTCGCAGGGCTACTTCTCGTTCGTCACCAACAACCCGCTCGTCGTCGACGGCCCGCCCGAGATGGTCGTGACCTCGTTTGTCGAGCCGGGGTTGTTCGCGCTGCTCGGGCGCTCGGCGCTGCTCGGCCGCACGCTGCCGAGGGCGACCCCGCCGGCGCGACCTGGTGCTCAGTCACGGCTACTGGCAGCGCCGCTTCGGCGGTGACCCCGCCGTCGTCGGCAGGACGCTGTCAGTTCGACGGCAACCCCGGCCACGATCGTCGGCGTGATGCCGCCCGATTTCGTCTTCCCGTATCGCGGCATGGTCGGCCCCACCGGCTTCACCCGCACGATGGCCGTGGACGTGTGGAGCACGATGCTGCTCACCGGACCGCGGATGGTCGATCAGTCGGGCCGCTTCGTCCGCAACGTCCACTACCTGGCGGCGGTCGGCCGGCTGAAGCCGGGCACCAGCGTCGAGCAGGCCCGCGCCGGGCATGGCGGCCATCGCCTCGCGGCTGGAACAGGCGTATCCCGACACCAATGCCGGCTGGACCACCACCGTCACGCCGCTCCACGAACAGGTCGTGGGCCAGGTGCGGCCGGCGCTGCTGGTGCTGCTGGCCGGCGTCGGCGTGATCCTGCTGATGGCCTGCGTCAACGTCGCCAACCTGGTGCTGGCGCGCAGCGTGAGCCGGCAGAAGGAGCTGGCGGTGCGCGCCGCGCTGGGCGCCAACCGCGCCCGCCTGGCGCAGCAGGCGCTCACCGAGAGCCTGCTGCTGGCGGTGGCCGGCGGGCTGGTCGGCCTGCTGGTCGTGCGCTGGGGCGTGCAGGGACTGCTCGCGCTGGCGCCGGCCAACCTGCCGCGGCTGCAGGACGTGGCGCCCGATTGGACGGTACTGCTGGTCACGCTCGGCGTGGCGATCGTGACCGGCACGGTGGTCGGCCTGGTGCCGGCGATCTTCGCCAGCCGCGCCGATCTGCAGGCCGGCGCTGCAGGACTCGAACCGCGGCACCGCCGGCTCGCGCTCGCGGCATCGGATGCGCACGGCGCTCGTGGTCACCGAGCTGGCGCTGGCGGTGGTGCTCACGGTCGGGCGCCGGGCCTGCTGCTCCGCAGCTTCAACTCGGTGATGACACTCGATCCCGGCTTCCGTCCCGAGCACCTGCTGACGATGCAGATGACGCTGCCGGCGCGGGTCAGCACCCCCGAGGCCCGCCGCGCCTACTACGCGCAGTGGTTCGAGCGACTGGAGGCGCTGCCCGGCGTCACCGCCGTCGGCGGCACGACGCGGATTCCGCTCGGCAGCACCAGCGTGACCACGTCGGTGCAGGTCGAGAGCCAGGCCGCTGCCGGTCGTCGGAGCTGCCCGAGGTCGAGTTCCGCCGGGCGATGCACGACTACTTCGTGGCGATGGGGATTCCGATTCAAGCGCGGCCGCGGCTTCACCGCCGAGGACGGCCCGAACGCGCCGCCGGTCGTCCTGGTCAACGAGGCGATGGCGCGGCGCGTGTTCGGCTCCGACGATCCGATCGGCCAGCACGTGCGGATGGGCCCCAACCCGTCCGGGCCGTGGAGCACCGTGGTCGGCGTGATCGGCGACATCCGCCACGCCGGGCTCGAAGCAGAGCCGGCGCCGGAGATGTATGTCAACTACCTGACCAGCCCGCCGGTGGCGCCGTTCATCGCGGTGCGCACCGTCGGCCGATCCCGCCGCGCTCGCCGAGGCGGTTGCGGGCCCAGGCCCGCTCGTTCGATTCGACGCTGGCGCTCTACGACATCCGCACGATGGAGCAGATCCGCTCGGAGTCGGTGGCCGAACGCCGCTTCCTGCTGCTGCTCATCGGCGCCTTCGGCGTGCTGGCGCTGGTGCTGGCCGCCGTCGGCGTCTACGGCGTGATGGCGCTGGTCGTCTCCGAGCGCACCCAGGAGATGGGCGTGCGCCTGGCCCTCGGCGCCGCGCCGAGCGAGGTGCTGGCGATGGTCGTGCGCCAGGCCGTGACCCTCGCCGGCACCGGCGTCGTCGCCGGCATCGCCATCGCCACCGCGCTCACCCCGTTGATGGCGAGTCAGCTCTTCGGCGTGCCGCCGATCGACCCGATGACCTACGTGGCCGTGCCGCTGCTGCTGGTCGTGGTGGCCACGGTGGCGGCACTCGTGCCCGGGCGGCGGGCGATGCGCATCGACCCGGTTCGGGCCATGAACGCGACCTAGTGTCGCAGCGAGCGGCTACCGCTTCTTGGCCGTCTTCTTCGTGGCTCGCCGCGCCGTCGCCCGCTTGGCCGGCGCCCGCTTGGCGGCGGCCCGCGGCCGTGCCGCCGGCCGGGTGATGACGTTGTGCATGTTCATGACGACCGGCTGGCCAGAGTCGGTGCCGATGTCGCTGCAGGATGGGCATCAGGGTTCGCCCGAACTTGTCGAACGCCGCCTGCGAGGTCCAGACGTCGAAGACCTGGATGCGCTCGCCGGTCCCGAAGCACGCGTGGTAGACACGACCCGGCGGGTGCCCGGCGCCGGCCTTCTTCAGGCGCTTGATGCACTCGAAGTACTGCTGCCGGGTCATCGTCGTCGGTGCGAAGTAGATGCCAATCGCCATGGGCCTGAGTCTCCTGCGCTCGTCGTCACGCGCCGTCGACGCCGGCACCGCGAGCGCCCTGAACCCTAACGCGTCGGACGGCGCAGCGCAAGCGTGAAGCGGCCCGTCGCTACTGCACGCGGCCGGCCGTGGCCCGCGCGGCCGACAGCGGCCCGATGATCAGCCGGCTGAGGATGTCGAACAGCTGACGGCGATGGCCGCGCCGCTCCTCGCCGACGTCGGGCGAGGCGGTGGAGACGATCACCAGATCGAGGTCGGGGACGACGAACGCGTACTGGCCGCCGTAGCCCCAGGCAAAGCACGTCTCGTGACCGGCGATGTCATGCACCCACCAGCCGTAGCCGTACTTGCGGTCGCGCATCGGGTCGGGCTCGCCGCCGGGGCCGAGGCCGCGCGCCCACGACGGCAACTCGCGCGCGCGACCCTGGCACGACCTCGTCACCCACGCTTCCGGCACGACCTGGCGGCCGTTGACGCGCCCGCGGTTGAGGTACAGCTCGCCGAACGCGAGGAGCTGGCGCGGCGTCATCAGCATCTCGTTGCCGCCGAAGTAGATGCCCTGCGGATCGCGCGGCCACGGCGGCAGCGTGAACCCCAGCGGCCGGGCCAGGGCGTCGTTGGCGAAGCGCCACGTGCTCGTGCCGGTGGCCTTGGTGAGGATGGCCGACAGCAGGTGCGTGTTGCCGGTGCTGTAGTCCATGTCCTCGCCGGGATCGGCGACCATCGGCCGGGTCAGCGCGTGGCGCACCCAATTGCCGCTCGTCACCCAGGCGCCGTAGCCGCGGCCGCTCGTGCCCTCGAGCCCCGAACGCATCTCGAGCAGGTCTTCGACGGTGATCGTCGCGCTTGCGCGGATCGGCGTCCGTGCCCAGCTCGGGGAAGTACGCCGTCAACGGCGTGCGCACGTCCTCGATCAGCTCGCGCTCGATGGCAATCCCGACCAGCGCCGCGATCACGCTCTTCGACGCCGACTTGACGTTGGCCGGTCGCGGCGCCGACGCCTTGTTGTAGTAGCGCTCGAAGATGACCTGGCCGCGCTGACTGACCAGCAGGCTGTGCAGCCGCGGCAACGCCCGGGCCGCGGTGTCGATGGCGTCGGGGCTGAACGCGGCCACGGCGCCGGTCCCGAGCACGACGCCGAGGGCGAGGGCGATCACGGCGACACGACGGCCGGGCTGCCAGGGGGCGGACACGCGCCTTCACGCTAGTCAAAGCCGGCCCCTCCGGCAAGCGCCCGCTCACCCGCCAGCCGGAGCCGACCTGGAACCCGGGCCGGAGCGGCTACGCCAGCCGGGCGGCGACCGCCGGATTGGCCAGCACGCCGGCGAAGTCGGGATCGCGCGGCAACCGCCAGCGCGTGAAGGCGCCCAGCTCGCGCAGCGGCCGCTCCAGGTGCGTCAGCACCGGCTCGACGTCGTCGCGCAGCGCGTACAGCGTGGCGATGTAGTAGCGCGTGAACGGGTCGTCGGCGCCGGCGGCGAGCCGCCGATCGAAGGCCTCGATGGCGCCGTTGCCGAACGTACGCGCCTCTTCCTCGGCGCCGAGCTTCGAATACGCCGCCGACAGCTTCTGGTTGACCTCGATGATCGACCGGTCGCGCAACGCGTGATCGGTCAGCGTCAGGAAGCTGAGCTCGCGCCGGTACTCGCGGATCGCGTCCTCGTACTGCCCGCGCAGGTAGTGCACGTAGCCCAGCCGGGTGTGCGCGCCGACCACGATCAGCCCCTGGGTGCCCGACATCGCCCGTTGCTGCAGATCCACGGCCTCGCGCGCGTGGCGCTCGGCGGCGTCGAGGTTGCCGTTCAACGCGTAGAGCAAGGCGAGCTGCAGGTAGGTGTAGCCGGCCTGCGGCGCCAGCTCGGCGGCCTTGAGGAAATGGGTGATGGCCTCGTCGATCTGGGCACGACCGAGCCACAGCAGCCGCGCCAGCTGGCCGTGGGCCACGGCGCTGTCGGGCTCGAGCTCGAGGCCGGTGCGGATCTCGGCCTCGGCGGCGTCGGTCGCGCCCAAGCTGATCAGCGTCTGCCCGAGCCGCACGTGCGCCTCGGCGTTCTTGGGCGCGAGGGCCACCGCCTTCTCGAGCAGCGCCTTGCTCCGCTCGAGCACGTGCGGCAACGACAGGAACGACCCGCGCAGCTGCAGCGCGCTGCCCAGGGCGATGAGCGCCTCGAGGTAGCCGGGGTCGAGCTCGAGCGCCTGCTCGAACAGGGCGATCGCGCGTTCGGTCGACTCCTGGGTCGCCGTCCGCAGGTTGAGCATGCCGCGCGAGTACGCTTCGTAGGCCTCGGGCGAGCGGACGTCCTCGACCAGGGCCCGCTTCTCGCTCTGCTGCAGCTCGCGCTGCAGGCCCTGGCGCACCAGCTCTTCGACCAGCCGGTCCTGCAGCTCGAAGATCTCGTCCATGCGGCCGTCGATCTTCACCGTCGACACGCTGCGGCCTTCCTCGACGGCGATGGTCTGCGCGGTCAGCCGGACCCGATCGCCGAGCCGCTGCACCGCGCCGCCAACCACCCAGGTGGCCCCGAGGCGGCGCCCGAGCTCGATCGACTGGCGCTCGTCGACGACCCGGCCCTGGGCGTCGCTCAGCTCGCGCTGGACGTCGAACATCTGCTCGCGCGGGATGGTCTTGAGGCCGTGGATCTTGGCGAAGTCGGCGGTCAGCGATTCGGCGATGCCCTGGCCGACCCACTCGTCGGCGGGATTGCCGGTCAGATTGGCGAAGGTCAGCACCGCCACCGTACGCCCGGCCGGGGCCGGCCGAGGCCGCGGGGTCGTGTTGCCGAAGCCGACCGGCGGCATCATCATCCCGGGCCGCAGGCTCGTGCGCCCGTCGGTGCTGGCGCGGTTGACGCGGTCGCGCGCGTGGTGCAGGTCGACGTAGAGCTCGCGGGCCGACTGGTAGCGGAACGTCCGGATCCTTGGCCAGCGCCTTGCGCACCACCGCGTCGACGTCGGCGGGCACCGCGTAGTTGAAGCGGGCCAGCGCCTCGGGCTCGTGGTTGAGGATGCGGTCGGCCGAGTCGGCCATCGTCTCGGCCTGGAACGGCGGCCGCCCCGCCAGCATCTCGTAGAGCACCGCGCCGACGGCGAAGAGATCGACGCGATGGTCGACCTCGGCGCCGCGCAGCTGCTCGGGCGCCATGTAGTTGAGCGTGCCGAGCACCATGCCGGGCAAGGTCACGTCGATGGTGGCGGCGCTGTCGCTGGCGAACGGCCGCAGGAACTTGGCCAGCCCGAAGTCGAGCACCTTGACGAGCTGGCGCTTGGTCAGCATCACGTTGGCGCTCTTGATGTCGCGGTGCACGATGCCGTGGGCGTGAGCCTCGTCGAGGGCGTCGGCGATCTGCATGCCGATCTCGAGCGCCTCGGACACCGGCAGCGGGCCGCGCGCCACCCGGTCGGAGAGCAGTTCGCCCTCGACGTACTCCATCGCGATGAACAGATCGGTGCCGTGCTCGACCAGGTCGTAGGTGACGGCGACGTTGGGCGAGCGCAGCACCGACGCGGCCCGCGCCTCGCGGATGAGGCGGGCGCGCGCGTCGCCGTCCTGCGCATCGGCGGAGGTGAGGAACTTGAGCGCGACCTGACGCCCGAGCCGGGTGTCCTCGGCCAGGAACACCTCGCCCATGCCGCCCGCGCCGAGGCGTTCGATCACGCGGTATTGCAGGAGCTGCGTCCCCGCGACCGGGACCGTGGAGGGCATCCCTTCATTCTAGTGCCGGGCGGGCGCCGCCCCGACGGCGTCTAGAACGCGCGGCTCTGGCAGCCGTCGACGACCACCGACGTGCCGCTGATCCAACTGGCGCGCGCGCTGGCGAGGAACGCCACCACGTCGCCCACTTCCTCGGCGCGCCCGAAGCGGCCGAACGGCAGCTCCGCCTTGACGAACGCGGCGATGCCTTCGGGATCGGCCAGCTGGCGCTTGTGCCACGACCCGCCGGGAAAGGAGATCGACCCGGGCGACACGCTGTTGACGCGGATGTTGTCCTTGGCCAGCTGCTGCGCCAGCGACTTGGCCAGGCTGATCTCGGCGGCCTTGACCGCGTTGTAGGTCATGCGCCCGCCGGCCTCGCGGCCGAAGATCGACGAGATGATCACCACCGCGCCGCCGCCGCGGGCCTGCATCGACGGCACCACCAGTCGGGTGGTGCGGATCGCCGGGAACAGCGTCTGGTCGAACGCCTCCTGCCAGTCGGCATCGCTGGTCGCCAGCAGATCGCCGCCCCGCGCCAGCGCCACGTTGTTGACCAGCACGTCGATGCCGCCGAAGCGGTTGATGGTGGCGTCGACGACGCGGGCGACGCCGGCTTCGGTCGACAAATCGGCGGCGACGGCCAGCACCTCGGCGCCGCCGCTCGAGGCCGACGCCAGCCCCAACGCGGCGTCGGCGAGCGCCTCTTCGCCGCGACCCGAGATGCACACGTGACAGCCTTCGGCGACCAGCGCGCGGGCGCTGGCCAGCCCGAGGCCGCGGCTCGAACCGGTGACGACGGCGACCTTGCCCTGCAGTCCGAGGTCCATCGTGCCGCGCTCAGGCGTGCGTGAGCCCGCCCAGAAAGTCTTCGACGCTCGCCTCGAAGGCCTGCGAGCGCTCCAGGTTCGACAGATGTCCGGCGCCGGCGATGCGGACGAGCGAGGCGTTGGGCAGCGCGGCGGCGATCGCTTCCGATTCGGCCGGCGGCGTCAGGACGTCTTCGTCGCCGACGAGCACGAGCGTCGGGATGGTGATCGCCGACAGCGACGGCGTCGCATCGGGCCGCTCCATCATCCGCACGATCGCGTCGCGGATGCCGGTCGGCGACTGGCGCTTGATCAGCCGCCGCACGGTCTCTTCGGCATCGGGGTTCTGCTCGCGGGTGGTGGCGCCGAGCAGCTTGGGCATCATCTCGCGGGCGACGCCCTGCGGCCCCTCGCGTTCGAGCAGGGTGATCATCGCCTTGCGGGCGGCGCGGCCCTCGAGCGAATCGGCGCCGGCGCGGGTGTCGGCGAGGATGAGGCCGCGCACCAGCGTCGGCGTACGGCGCATGGCCGCGAAGGCGGCGTAGCCGCCCATCGACAGGCCGCCGAGCACGACCGGCGCCCCGGCGACCTCGCGGACCAGGCCGGCCACGTCGTCGGCATAGTCGTCGATGGTCGGCTCGACGCCCTCCGCCCGATCGTCGGTCGAGCCACCGAAGCCGCGCAGGTCGGGGGCGAGGATCCGCCAGCCCCAGAACGCACCCTTGAACTGCGGCTCCCACATCTGCGCCCCGAGCGGGAACGCGTGGACCAGCACCAGGATGGGCTTGTCGCTCGCCGCCGGATCGCTGTCGAGGTAGGCGAGCGCGCGGGGACCGAGCTGCAGGTACTGGCGAACCACGAGTCGGGATCTTACTGCACCGACTCGCTGCCTGCGGCGCCGCCGGGTGTAGGATTCAGGCTCCCGACGTGACCATCGTCGCGCTCTACGCGTTGCTGCTCGTCCTGGCCACCGGGCAACCCCCGGCCCCGGTCGATGCCCCGGACGGCGACGGGATGACGGCGCTGATGCGGGCCGCGGCCCGCGCCGACGCGGCGGCGGTGTCGGCGCTGCTGGCCAAGGGTGCCGACGTCAACCGCCAGGCCGAGGGCACGCGGCTGTCGGCGTTGATGTGCGCCGCCTACTTCGGCCACACCGAGACGGTGAAGACGCTGCTGGCCAGGGGCGCCAAGCCCGACCTGAAGGACGCCACCGGCGCCAGCGCCGCCGACTGGGCCAGCGCCGGCAGCCACGACGCGGCCACCGACGCCCTGACCAAGGCCGGCGCCCAGCTCAATCCGTTCCTGAACCTCGGCGTGATGCCGTTCGGACTGATGGACAAGGCCGCCGGCAAGGCTCCCTGAACCCTCACTCGGCCTTCAACGTCACGACCGGATCGACGGCGAGCGCCCGGCGGCACGGCACCAGCGCGGCCAGCGCCGCGACCGCCACGAACACGGTCACGGCGGCGGCGATGGCGGCCAGGTCGGGCCGCGCGGCGGTGGCCACCAGCCGCGCCAGCCCTTCGCCCAGGACGATCGCCACGGTGACGCCCAGTGCGACGCCGGCTACGACCAGCCGGGTCGTGTCCCAGGCGACCAGACGCACGACGTCGGCCACCGTGGCGCCGACGGCCCGCCGGATGCCAATCTCCTTGCGACGCGCCTCGACCGCCTGAGCCAGAACGCCGTAGAGGCCGATCGCCGCCACCGCGAGCGCGGCCAGGCCGAACAGGCTCATCAGGAGCATGAGCAGTCGCGGCTGCGCCACGGTCGAGGCCGCGAGTTGGGCCATGGTGCGCACGCGGAACATCGGCACCTCGGGGTCGAGGCCGGCGAGCGCGGCGCGCAGGGTGGTGACGTCGGGGCCGGCGCCGGCGGTGCGGATCGCGACGGCGAGGAACCCGACCGGGAACTGGGCGTGGGCGACGTAGATCGTCGGCAGCAGCGCCGACATCGGCCCGCGCTCGCGGCTGTCGCCGAGGACGCCGACGACGCGCCCACCGACGCGCTCGCCCTCCTGACCGAGGCGCGTGCCGACCGTGAAGGTATGGCCGAGGGGATCGGCGTCGGGCCACAAGAGGCGCGCTGCGGCCTCGTTGACCAGCGCCACGCGAGGGCTCGACCAGCCGTCAGTGGCCTCGATCGGCCGGCCGCGGCGCACCGGCAAGCCGATCGCCGCCAGGTAATCCGGCGTGACGACGCGCACGCTGAGCAGCGTCATGTCCTGCACGGTGTCGGGCAGGCGCACGCCGTCGCGCTCGGAGAGCGAGATGCGGTAGCCGAAGCCCGTGAGCGGCAGCCCGAACACCGCCCCGGCGCGCTCGACGCCGGGCAGTGCCCGCACCCGCTCCAGCAGCCGATCGACGAATTGCGCCCGGGTGGCCGGCGTGGCGTAGCGCACCTCCGGCAGCGACACCGCAAAGGTCTGGATCCGCTCGGAGGTGTCGAAGCCGACGTCCACCGACATCAGCCGCGCAAACGATCGCGCCAGCGCGAACGCGCCGACGACCAGCACCAGCGCCAGCGCGATTTCGCCGACGACCAACGCCGCCCGACCCCGCCCGCGAGCGCTGGTCGCCGTGCCGCCGGTCCGGGCGCGGCGGGCCAGTTCGCCGTACCCGGAGGCGCGCCATGCCGGCGCGACACCGAAGAGCAGCGCCGACAGGCCCGCGGCCGCGACGGCCACGCCAATCACCACCGGATCGAGCCGTGTCTGATCGAGCAGCGGGATCCCCAGGCTGTCGTCGAGTCCGGCGATGCGTCGCGAGGCCACCCAGGCGATGGCCAGGCCGGCCAGGCCACCAGCCGCGGCGATGAGGCCGCTCTCGACCAGCGCGCCGCGCACCAGGCGGCTGCGTCCGGCGCCGAGCGCGGAGCGAATCGCCAGGTCCCGCGTGCCGGCCAGGGCCCGCGTGAGGAGCAGTCCGGCGACATTGGCGCACACGACCAGGAGGACGACGACGGCCGCCGACAGCAGCAGGACCAGCCCCGGCCGCGTCTCACCGGCGATGGCCGTCCGCAGCTCGCGGACCAGGACGCCGCGTCCCTCGTTGGTGCGGGGGTGGACGGCGGCGAGGCGTGCCGCGATCGCACCGAGGTCCGCCTGCGCGACGGCGATGGTCGTGTCGGGCCGCAGCCGCCCGACCACGTCGAGATACTGCGCCCCGCGCTGGGTGGTGAGATCGTCCTCGGTGAACGTGAGCGGAACCCAGGCCTCGGCGCCGAGCGGATAGCTGACCCCGGGCGGCAGCACGCCGACGACGTCCCGCGCGACGCCGTCGACGACCACGGACCGTCCGACGATGCCGGGATCACGCGCGAAGCGGCGCTGCCAGAGGCGATCGCCGATCACCACGACCGGCGCGGCGCCGCCGCGCGCGTCGGCCTCGGTCAACGTGCGACCGCGGGCGGCGCTCACCGCGAGCACGTCGAAGAACGCGCCGGTCACGGTGGCGCCCGGCACCTGCTCGGCGGCCGCCTGCGGCCCGCTGATCGCCAGCGCGTCGGCGGTGAACGCCGCCAGCGCCGACAGTGTGCGCTGTTCGCGCGCCCAGTCGACGACGTCGGGCGGCGACGAATCGGCGCCGGTCGCCGGCGCGGTGGCACTCGTGGTGCTCACGGCGACCAGCTGCTCGGGCGCTGGGAACGGCAGCGGGCGCAACAGCACGGCGCGCACGGCGCCGAAGGTCGCGGCGGTGGCGCCGATGCCAAGGCCGAGCGTCAACACGGCAAGGGCCAGGAACGCCGGCTGGCGAACGAGCGTACCGGGCGGCGATCCGCAGGTCGTAGGTCCACATCTCGGGTCTCCATCGGTCCCACCTGAGCCAGGCGGCGTGCACGACGGCGCCGCCGGCGCGGGCCGTCAACGCGACGTGTTCGCGGCCGGATGGCCGGCCATGGCGCAACCGCCACGCCAGCTCGGCGTCCCATTCGCGGCGCCAGTCGCGGCGCAGGTCGGCCGGCACCAGACGCTCGGCGGCGCCGAGCACCACCCGCCACGACCACGGCAGGCCGGCGGGTCCGGTCACGCCGGCCCCCGGGCCCGGAGCGGCCGGGCCGGCAGCAGCGCCTGATACGCGGCCACCGCCTCGCGCAACGCGCGCAGGCCGGCCGCCGTCGTCCGGTAGTAACGGCGGGCCGGGCGTCCGGCCGCGAAGGCGTCAGCCTCGGCTTCCCACGACGAGCGCAGGTAGCCGTCGCGCTCGAGCCGTGACAGCGCGGGATAGACGGTGCCGCTCGGCAGGCCGGTGCGGTCGATGACGTCGAAGCCGTAGGCGACGCCGTCGGCGACGGCGTGGAGGACGGCGACCAGTGTCGGGCTCATCCGGCGCATGGCTCTGTAGTTTTCCTACATAGCCTTGGACGACGCAATCGCCGCTTCGGTTGGCGGGGTCAGCCGGCGGCGATGACCTCGAGCACGGCCGGCCCCAGGTCGTCGGCCTTGCGCGCCCCGACGCCGTAGACGTGGCGCAGCGCATCGAGCGTGCGCGGCTTGACCCGGGCCAGCTCGCGCAGGGTCGTGTCGTGGAAGACGACGTAGGGCGGCACGCCGCGGCTGCGCGCCACCTGCAGGCGCAGCGCCCGCAGCCGCTCGAACAGATCGCGGTCGACGCCGTCCCAGCCCTCGGTCTCGGCCTTCGAGCGGCGGGCGGCGCGCGCCGGATCGGGCCGCCGCTGGCGGGCCAGCGCGAGGTCGGGCGCAGCGCCGGCGTCCTTGAGCAGGGCCACGCCCTCGTCGGTGAGGGCGAGCACCGGATACTGATCGTCGGTCTGGCGCAGCAGGCCGTGGGCCAGCAGCTGGTCGATGTAGCCGCGGACCTCGTCGATCGAGGCGTCGCGCAGCAGCCCGAACGTGGTCAGCGTGTCGTGGCCGCGGGCGGTGACGTTCTCGGTGGCGGTGCCGCGCAGCACGCTGGTGACGTGGCCGGCGCCGAAGCGCTGCCCGACGCGCGCCACGCACGACAGCACCTGGCGGGCGATGGTCACCGGCTCGGCCACCGCCTCGAGCTCGCCCAGGCAGTAGTCGCACGCGCCGCAGTCGTCCTTGGCGAGCGTCTCGCCGAAGTAGCGGACGAGGTGGCGGTGGCGGCAGCCGACGCTGGCGGCATAGCGCTCCATGTCGCGCAGCAGCGTCCGCCGCTGGTCGTTCGAGCTCGCCGTTGCGCTCGAGCATCTGCCGCCACTTGAGGAAGTCGGCGGCCGACACCACCAGCACGCACTCGGCCTCGAGGCCGTCGCGGCCGGCGCGGCCCGACTCCTGCTGATAGTGCTCGACCGACTGCGGCGCCCCGGCGTGCAGCACGTAGCGGACGTCCGAGCGGTCGATGCCCATGCCGAAGGCCACCGTCGCCACGACGACGTCGGCGTGTTCGTCGAGGAACGCGTCCTGATGGCGATGCCGCTCCTCGTCCGAGAGGCCGGCGTGGTACGGCACCGCGCGCAGGCCTTCTTCCTGCAGCCACGCGGCCAGCTGATCGACCTCCTTGCGCGACTGGCAGTAGATGATGCCGGCGTCGCCGCGGTGGCGCGAGACGACGTCGAGAATCTGCTTCTTGAGGGCGCTGCGCGGCACGACCCGGTAGGTCAGGTTGGGCCGATCGAACGAGCCGACCAGCTCGAGCGGATCCTGCAGCGCGAGCTGGGTGGCGATGTCGCGGCGCACCCGGGCGGTGGCGGTGGCGGTGAAGGCGTGCAGGCTGACGCCGGGGAACAGCTCGCGCAACCGGCCGAGCTGGCGGTACTCCGGCCGGAAGTCGTGACCCCACTGGCTGATGCAGTGCGCTTCGTCGATGGCGACGAACCGCACCGGCGCGCTGCCCGAGGCGACGCGCCCGAGGAAGACGTCGGCGCCCTCGCCGACCAGCCGCTCGGGGGACACGTAGAGCAGGCGGAAGCGGCCGTCGCGGACGCCGGCCATGACCTCCGTCTTCTGGTCGCTCGACAGCGCGCTGTTGTAGCAGGCGGCGGCCACCCCGTTGCCGACCAGGGTGTCGACCTGGTCCTTCATCAGCGAGATGAGCGGCGAGACGACCAGGGCCACGCCGTCGCCGACCAGCGCCGGCGCCTGGAAGCAGATCGACTTGCCGGCGCCGGTGGGCATCACGACCAGCGAGTCGCGCCGGGCCAGGGTGGCCTCCATCGCCGCCTGCTGGAGCGGCCGGAAGGTCGTGTAGCCCCAGTAGCGCTCGAGGACTCGAGCAGGGTGGCCGGCGACGGGACGGCGGCCGGATCGGCAGCGGAGGTGACCGGAGAGCTCATGCGTGGCGGGGCCAAAATGGCCGCAGCGGCCAGTGCACATGGTGACACACACATCGGCGCCCGAAGCCGCTATAATCCGCGGCCAAGCCGGTGCCAGCCCTGCTCCGACTCGACGCGCATCCGACGCGGCGATCGTCGCGATGGGCGCAGCTTGCGTTGGCGCTGCGCCGTCGCCGGCGGCACGGTCGCCGACCGCGCCAGGACGCGCCCGAGCTCGAGGCCGACGCTGGCCCGTGCCGCCGAACGGGTCGCCGAGTTCTTCACCCGCGCCCAGAGCCTGGTCGTCACCGAGCAGGTCTATCGTCCAGCCGCTCAGCTACGGGCTGGCGGGCGACGGTCCCGGGCGAAGCATCGAATCCGAGCTTCGGCTCACGTGGACGCCCGGCGCCGACGGCGACGGGGCCACCGAAGCGCAGACCTTGCGCCTGGTGCACCAAGGTCAACGGCCGCAAGCCGCGGGCCAACGACCGCAACAACTGCACCACGCCCGAGCAGCACGACACCGAGACGCAAGTGCTGTCGATGTTGCTGCCGAGCCAGCGCGACGACTACGCCTGGACGCTGGCCGGCCGCGGCAAGGTCGACGGCCGGGCCGGCGATTCTGCGTCGATTTCCAGGAGAAGCAGGCGATCGCGGTGACCGACGTCCGACGTCCTCGAGAGCAACGACGACTGCGTCAGCTACAACATCGAAGGCGGCATGCGCGGCCGCGTCTGGGTCGACGCCGAGATCCTACGACGTGCTGCGCATGGATCATCGCCTGGGCGGCCAGGTGGAGGTGAAGCTGCCGCGCGAGCTGCGGCGACCGCGCCGGGTGTCAGATGCGACCTGGACGCGTCGAGCGGCATCGACACCACCTACCGCTTCAAGCGGGTGCGCTTCGCAGAATCCCGAGGAGACGCTGGTGCTGCCGGTGTCGTCGAACTCGCTTCGCATCACCCGCGGCGCCGGCACGCCGCGGATCCGGGTCAACACCGAATACAAGCAGTATCGCCGGTTCATCACCGGCGGCCGCCTCATCTCCGACGCCACAGGACCAGGACTAGCGGCTAGCGGACTAGCGGCTAGCGGCTAGCGAATGACGACGGTGCCCTCGCCGAGGTCCGCTTCGCAAACGAAACGGGCGGGATGGATTGCTCCACCCCGCCCGCACAGTGTGACTCGTGAATCGTTCGAACCTAGCCGCTAGCCGCTAGTCCCTAGCCGCCATCAGCGGCACGACTCGCGGCTGCGCGTCTATGCGCACCCGCTCGTCGTGCCGCAGTTGCCGCACTTGTAGCACGCGCCGCTGCGCACCATGATCGACCCGCAGGTGCTGCACGGCGGCGCGTCCTCCTGGTTCTGCATCGCCGCGAACACCGACTTGGTCGGCGCCGGCGCGGCCGGGGCCGGCACCGCCATCGCCGGCTCGGCGGCGACCGCCTTGGCCGTGGCCACGTAGCCCTCGGCCGGTGAATCCGCGGCCTCGTCGCGGTTGTTGACGCCGGCGCGGAACTGCGCCTCCGGCGACAGGAACTTCGACGCCATCCAGCGGAAGATGTAGTCGACGATCGACTTGGCGAAGCGGACGTCGGGATTGCGGGTCATGCCCGACGGCTCGAAGCGCACGTGGCTGAACTTGTCGACCAGCGCCTGCAGCGGCACGCCGTACTGCAGCGCGTAGCTGATCGCCTGGGCGAAGGCGTCGGCGAAGCCCGAGATGGTCGAGCCCTCCTTGGCCATCACCAGGAAGATCTCGCCCGGCATGCCGTCCTCGAACAGGCCGACGGTGATGTAGCCCTCGTGGCCGGCGATGTCGAACTTGTGGGTGATCGCCTGGCGCTCGTCGGGGAGCTTGCGGCGCATCGGCGTGCGCGCGGCCAGCGCCGCGGCCACCGCGGCGTCGATCGCCGCCTTGGGCGCCTGGGCCATCGCGCCGGTCGTGATCGCCTCCTTCGAGGTGTTGAGCGGCTGGGTGCGCTTGCTGCCGTCGCGGTAGATCGCGATGGCCTTGGCGCCGAGCCGCCAGCTCTCCATGTAGGCCTGCTCGATCTCCTCGACCGTCGCTTCCTTGGGCACGTTGACGGTCTTGCTGATCGCGCCCGAGATGAAGGGCTGGGTGGCGCCCATCATCTTGATGTGGCCCATGTAGTGGATCGAGCGCTCGCCGTTGGCGGCCTTGAACGCGCAGTCGAACACCGGCAGGTCGCGGTCGAGCAGGTGCGGGGCGCCCTCGATCGTCTCCTGCTCGTCGATGTACTTGATGATGTCGTCGACTTGCGCCGCCGTGTAGCCGAGCTTGCGCAAGCGCCATCGGCACGGTCTGGTTGACGATCTTCATCATCCCGCCGCCGACCAGCTTCTTGTACTTGACCAGCGCGATGTCGGGCTCGACGCCGGTGGTGTCGCAGTCCATCATGAAGCCGATGGTGCCGGTCGGCGCCAGCACGGTCGCCTGGGCGTTGCGGTAGCCGTAGTCCTCGCCGAGCTCGACCGCCTCGTCCCACGACTGCTTGGCGCCGTCGTAGAGATCGGCCGGGACGTGCTTGGCGGTGATGTCCTTGATCGCGTCGCGGTGCTTGCGCATCACGCGCAGGAACGGCTCGCGGTTCTTCTCGTAGCCGGCGAACGGACCGCCGTGATCGCGGGCGACCCGCGCCGACTGGGCGTAGGCCTCGCCGGTCATCACCGCGGTGATCGCGCCGGCGTAGTCGCGGCCGCCGTCGCTGTCGTAGGGCAGCCCGCGCGACATCAGCAGCGCGCCGAGGTTGGCGTAGCCGAGGCCGAGCGGCCGGTAGGCGTGGCTGTTCTTCTCGATCGCCTTGGTCGGATAGCTGGAGTTGTCGACCAGGATCTCCTGCGCGGTGATCAGGGTGCGGCAGGCCGCCTTGAAGCCGTCGACGTCGAACTCGCCGTCGTCCTTGACGAACTTCATCAGGTTGATCGACGCCAGGTTGCAGGCCGAGTCGTCGAGGAACATGTACTCCGAGCACGGGTTGCAGGCGTTGATGCGGGCGGTGTTCGGGCTGGTGTGCCACTCGTTGACGGTGGTGTCGAACTGCATGCCCGGATCGCCGCACACCCAGGTGCCCTCGGCGATCAGGCGCATCAGGTCGCGGGCCTTGTAGGTCTCGACGACGTCGCCGCTGGTCACCGCGCGGGTCTGCCACACGCCGTCGTCGAGCACGGCGCGCATGAACTCGTCGGTCACCGCGCACCGAGTTGTTGGAGTTCTGGAAGAACACCGACCCGTAGGCGTCGCCGTTGAACGAGCCGTCGTAGCCCGAGTCGATCAGCGCCCAGGCCTTCTTCTCTTCCTCGACCTTGCAGTTGATGAACTCGACGATGTCGGGGTGCTCGGCGTTGAGGATCACCATCTTGGCGGCGCGGCGGGTCTTGCCGCCCGACTTGATGACGCCGGCGAAGGCGTCGAAGCCCTTCATGAACGACACCGGGCCCGAGGCGGTGCCGCCGCCGGCCAGCAGCTCCTTCGACGAGCGGATCGCCGACAGGTTGCTGCCGGTGCCCGAGCCGTACTTGAAGAGCATGCCCTCGGTCTTGGCCAGCGCCGAGGATCGAGTCCATCGTGTCGTCGACCGAGTTGATGAAGCACGCCGAGCACTGCGGCGCCTTCTCGAAGCCGCAGTTGAACCACACCGGGCTGTTGAACGCCGCCTTCTGGTGCACCAGCAGGTGCTTCAGGTCGTCGCTGAACGCCTGCAGCGCCTCGGGGGA
>CAWAYR010000010.1:0-16316 GCA_963786365.1 uncultured Acidobacteriota bacterium | reverse complement strand
CCGCCTGGCGCATGTTTCTGGTCGGTGACGAGCACCATCACGGCACCGAGTGCGTGCTGATGCATCGGCACTGTGTCGCGCCCAGCCATTTGCTGGCGGATGACTCGCACGTACTCGTTCTCAAACACCAGGCGATAATGGCCTGGCGAGACTACGAGCGGATCCAGGGATGCCTGTTGAGCATCCGCGACCGGCCGCGCCGATACGGCCGGACATGGCGAAGATGCCGATCACGACCGCGATGAACATCCTGCGCATGAGGCCTCCTGTGAAAGGCGATTGCAACTCGACCGTTGCGCCGCCTGGTCTGGAGGGATCGGCCGACACTATGATTGATGATGTCTGCCGGCCTCTGTGAGCCGATTTCGAGTCGTCAGCCAAAGTAGTTTCATCTGCCGCAAGACCTCAATCGACCGAGCAGACCATAGGGATTGCCAAGGCTCTCCGCCACCTCGAAGTGGTTGTATCCATTCAGCACAATCAAGTCCCGCATTGTTGCCCGCCCGCTTTCACCGCCGCAGCAAACTCCTTGTTCTGCCTCTGGAACTCCGGCGTTTTCAGCGTGCCATGCGCGACGACGACTGGCGCGGTGAGAGCATCGAGATGGCGCTGGGGGGCTCAGTGCTTCGAGCACCTGTGGCGTGAAGTTGACATAGCTGTTCCTCGCCGACAGGCTCACTGGGCGAAGTTCGTACATGCCGCTCGCGAATAGGGCACCTTTCACGGTGTCCATCGGCAAAGCCAAACTGTCTTCGGCCACTCTGTGGTGAGGACGACACCCGCCAAGTGCGCCCCCTGATGAGTGGCCGGATACGTAGACTTCGTTTCGGTCACCGCCAAAGCTCTTGGCATTGCGGTAGACCCACGCCACCCCTCGGCGCACTTGATCCGCCATGACCATCAGGTCGCCCTTCGTTTCGATAACGTTGTTGAAGTCCAGCGCGACAAAGTGAGCGCCTGCATTGAACGAACATCTTTGATTGATAGGCCGCTGATGCCGCGCTACCGGCTCGCCAGGCTCCGCCATGAATGAAGACATGGATGGGTGCGTTGGTGGTCTTCGTGATGTACAGGTCGAGTTTCTCGGCCTCAGTCGGTCCGTACGCGATACGACGCGGCCGGACCGAGACGAGCGATCGCTTGTGCGCTTTTCTGCGCGTTCCGCTTGTCCAGTTCGCCCTGATTGGGCGCCCATAAGCGGCTGCGTGTACCAGTCGTCGAGTTCCTCTTGGTCGTAATCAAGGAAGACGACAGGCCCCTTTGGCTTGGGCGTAACGCCGGGCGCTCGGTAGGTTTGCATCTGCTGGCCGAATGGCAGGAGCGCCCGACCAATGCCGACATCGCCGTCGCCAATGCGCCGCTCAGAACTCTGCGTCGTGTCATCCTGTACTCTGCCGCCGCACAGGAGTGTAGCCGGAGTGCCTACTCGGCCGTCAGCGATTGGCCTGAGGAAGGACGCCCAGCTGCTGCGTCATGCCGAGATTGTCGCGATTGGTGAAGTGATCAGTGATTCTTCCGTCTCGAACCTTGTACCAGTGAATGTGCTGAACCTCGAATCGCTTGCGAGTCGGTTCGACGCCAACCAAGAAGCCGCCATTGACCCGCTTGGTTGCGACTCCCCAAGTGCGTGCCACTGACGCGGCATCGAACAACGACCGACTCGCCTTCGGCCACCATTTCAACGATCTCCATCTTCCAATCCGGAAAGGTGCGAAAGATGTCCTGGAGGTTGTCCGTGAGAATCTGCTGGCCCGTGACGATTCCTTCGCTTCCCTCTCGCCACGTTCCGAGGTGATGCCGCACTTCCGGAGCGAACATCGCTGCGGCCTCCTTCCAGTCACCGCGATTCATGAGCTCGAGGTGCCGGCGGACGACTTCTCGAGGTGCAACTGTTTGGCGCGCAGACGGCACCCACCGGTACGGCCGGCGGATTCGCGGCACCGCCGCCAGCCGTTCGCAGCGTCGCGAAGCAGTCCGAGTCCGGGACCGAGTCGGCGAGGCGCGTATTTTGTCCCCATCCGATTCCCCACGCACCGTTTCGCTTGCTCACGACGAGGAACTTGTTGCTCCGCACCAGCTTGTCCGGGGTCCGTTCGTCACCAATGAGTGTGCTGCAGAACCTTACAACCGCAGCGTCCGGACCCACGAACGTCAGCTCTTCGAGACGCTCGCGCTGAACGCTGTTGCGAAACACGGTGCGGTGAGCCTCGGCGTGCCCCTCCTCGATCGAACGCCGCCCACGCCACACCGCTCCCGTCCAGAGTACCCCGACGCCGTCGTCGTGAAACATCGCGGCGAAGGCGGCCATGTCATGCCGGTTCCACGCGGCTTCCCAGCGCGCCAACATCGCCTCAACCTGCTCGCGGTCCGCAGTGCGATCAGCCTGTCGTTGCTCCTGGCTGGCGATCGGCTGTGCCAGGAACACAGAGGCGACGAGACCAATCGTGAGACCCTTCTTGGTGTAGCGGGAACAGTGCTTCATAGGTCCCTCGGGCCGAAGGCGCCTAACGAACATTGGGCAGCTGGGGATTCCGTGCTCTGCGGCCGTCCTGCAGTGTAGCCGGAGTCGGTAGCCGTGGAAGTAGCGACACGACGTGACTGTGGCTAAGCGTTAATCCAGGAGGGCACAGACGCGGGAGCCGGGTCGGCCCTTCGCCGTAGTCACTAGACGGCGAAACCGCGGTTCGGCCCTCACGAGAGTAATCGGCAGAGCTGAAGCGCTGCCCTACACCTCACTTCGGCAATCGTGACCGGGTTGCGAGCCGCCCAAGTCGCACGACGAAGGCGTACTCGGCGGCGGTCGCCGGCTGGACCGACAGCCGACTGCCCTTCTGCGTGACCTCATCGACGCGAGGCCCTGCGTGGGCTTCAGCTTTCGAGCGGCACGATTGCGGAAAACCGCGCAACGAAGCCGACGTCGACCATGTACCAGATGGCGCTTCTCTTCGGCTGCCCGGTCGTCGTACGGGTGCCCCGCCTCGACGGGAACCGATCGGCGTAGCCCGCGCGGACGATCCGGGCCAAGCCGGTCACACCGGACGGATTGGCGTTCGACGCGTAGAAGAGCACGCCGTCGCCGACCTGCATGTCGTCGCGCATGAAGTTGCGCGCCTGGTAGTTGCGGACGCCCTCCCAGCCGTGCTTCCGTCCCGCGCGAGATCGTCGACGGTGTAGGCGGCCGGCTCGCACTTCATCAACCAGTAGCGGGTGGCCATCCCCGTCATTCTGACGCAGACAACCTCGGGGGCCGGTCCTCGGGGACTAGAATCGCTCCGCCGGCCGTCCGCCGACGAGCCAGGCGCAGGGATTCCCGACATGAGCGACCGAGTGGAGCAGTGGCGCAACGACACCCCGGGTGCGAGCACGCGATCCACCTCAACAACGCCGGCGCGGCGCTGACGCCCGGTCCGTGCTGCCACCGTGGAGGAGCACCTGGCGCTGGAAGCCGAGATCGGCGGCTACGAGGCCGCCGCCGCCCGCGCCGAAGCGGTCGCCGACGTCTACGCGCGCCGTGGCCCCTGGTCAGCGCCGGGCCCGGCAACATCGCGTTCGCGGGCAGCGCCACCCCTGCGTTCGTCCACGCGCTGTCGGCGTTCGTTCGCAGGCCGGTGACGTCATCCTGACCACCCGCGACGACTTCGTGTCCTACCAGCTCCAGTTCCTGTCGCTGCGAAGCGCGTCTGGGTGTCGACGCTGGTGCACGCCGCGGACCTGCCCGGCGGCGGAGTCGACGCGGCGGCGGTGGCGGGCTGCTGCGCGCGCACCGCCGCCGGCTGGTGCCGCCATCGTGATTCCCACCAATTCCGGCCTGGTGCAGCCCGTCGCCGAGATCGGGGCGTGTCGCGAGCCGGACCTGCCCTATCTCGTCGACGCCTGCCAGGCGGTGGGTCAGCTGCCCATCGACGTCGCCGAGCTCAGCTGCGACTACCTCACGGCCACCGCCCGGAAGTTCCTGCGCGGGCCGCGCGGCATCGGGTTTCCTCTACGCGCCGACCGCGCGCTGCGGCGCGGCGATCAGCCGCTCTTCGTCGACATGCGCGGCGCGACGCTGGATCGACCCGGCACCTACCGGCTGGCCGACGACCGCCGCCCGGTTCGAGGACTGGGAGTTCCCCTATGCGCTCGTGCTGGGCCTCGGCGCCGCGGCGGATACGCCGCTGGCGTCGGCGTCGACGTGGCGCACGTCGGCGCCTGGCGCTGGCCGCCCGGCTGCGGGGGAGGCTCGCCGACCTCCGGGCGTTCGCGTGCTCGACCGCGGTGCCCGGCCTCGGCGATCGTGACCGCTCGCGGTCGCACGGCGGGCGCGGGATGCAGCAGCTCTGCGCCCGCGGCATCAACCCTCGGCGACCCTTCGATGGTTCGGCCTGCTCACTTCGAGGGCAAGTGCGTGGAGTCGGCGCTGCGGCTCTCGCCGCACTACTACAACACCGACGAGGAGGTCGACCGCGCCGTGGCGGCGATTGCCGACTCGTGCACGCCTGACCTCCAGGGCTACAGGCGCATCCGACAAACGACGCCGACGTCGTCGCAGTACCAGAGCGTCCCTTCCCAGATGGTCAGGCCGTGGGACAGCGGATCGCTGTCGGCGAGCTGAATCGTCTCGACGATCCGGCCGCTGTCGACGTCGAACTTGAAGAACGCGTTGAGATCGCCGTCGTTGTGCCAGAGGAAGCGTCCCTCCCAGGCCAGCCCGTGCGGCCGCGGCCCGGGCGTGGTCAACACGCGTTCGACGACCCAGCGCGCAGGATCGATCTGATAGATCGATCGCGATGAGGTCGACGTCGTCCACAGCTTGCCGTCGCGCCATTCCTGGCCGTGGGCGCCCTGGAAGCGCAAATGCGGCGCCTGCGTGAGGCGCGGCGGCGCCGGCGCGGCCGACGGCGTCGCCCTGGCTGCGGAGCGGCCGCCGGTGGCGCCAACGGGCTACGTCGCGGGCGGCGGATCGCCGGCCATCGCGTAAGTGGTGCAGCCGGGCGTCGGCCGGCGTTCCAGCACGGCACCGGTCATGGCGTCGCAGCGGACGTTCTCGTAGCTGAACGTCGATCCGATCCAGATTGCTTGGCCGTCGAAGGTGATCCCGCTCGGACGAGTGGTCTCGGTCTCGAACGATCGCAGTACCTGGCCGTCGGCGTAGCGGACCAGACACGCCCGGCTGCCGGCACTCTGATCGATGATCGACAGCCCCTCGGCGGTGGCCTGCAGGCCATTTGGCCTCGGCCCCGGGGCCTTGAAGGCGACTTCGACCGGACCGGTACGGCGGCGCGGGATGGCGGCAGGCGCCGCCGGTGCGGGCGGCTGCGTCCCGCCGACCGCCCTGCCAACGACCGGCGCGGCGGCGGCCAGTCCGAGGAAACTGCGGCGGCTCACCATCGGTCGTCTCCTGTCCGCACGCGTCGTCGCGGCGAGCTACTTGTTCAGATTGGCGAGGAACTCGCGGATGCGCTTGGCGTTGGTGCCGACGTCGCTCCGGCCGACTCGCGACACCGATCGCACGTCGACGCGGCTCATGCCGTCGGGCATGGCGCTGACGCGGATGGCGACGTCGTCCTTGAAGCCGAACCAGTAGGTGGTGTCGGTGGCCTCGATGCGGCGCCCGGCCTCGTCGGCGGCCACCACCTCCCAGCCGCGGGCCCGCACCAGATCGAACGCCTGCCGATAGGCGTCGGCCGGAGGCACGGCCAGGAACGCCGGCTGCAGATCGGGTAGCCGGTGAGCTGCTGGGCCGCCACCTCTGGCAGGTAGTCGAGGCTGTTGGGCACCTTCAACTCGTCGGCGCAGCGCCGCCACCTCGACGTAGCCGGGCGGCGTGATCGTGTCCGTGGTGATGTCGTGAATTGGCGGCACGGCCCGGGCGGTCTGCGCCCACTGCCACGGAACGTAGAGGCTGCCACGCCGATCACCAGCGCGACCAGCGCCGCCAGCCGTCCGCTCGTGGTGCCGCGCCGGCCGTTCAGTACCAGGGCCAGCAGCGCCAGGACGCCGGCGGCGATGCCGCCGTAGGCGGCCCAGGTGAGCATCGGGCGCAGCGCGGTGCCGAGCGCGAACCAGCCGCGCTGATAGCCGGGGCCGGCGAGAGCCAGCGTGGCCACCGAGGCCAACCCGACGAGGAGTGCGAGCCACGACAGCCAGCTCCAGCGGGAGGTGCTCATGGCGGCGGTTATATCACCCCTGCGGCGGCTGCGGCGCAGCACCGCTGGTCATCATCAACCGGTGCGCGGCTGGCCGATCAGCAGCCGGTTTTTCGGGGTGATCTCGGTCGGAATCGTCTGCGTCCACACGGTGTAGCCGCGGCGCTCGAGGGCGAGGGCGCGCTGGACGTCGATGGCCAGGGCGGTGTCCAGCCACCCGTCGATGGCGCCGCCCGCCCCCGGCGCGCAGTCATGGCAGCAGGGCAGCACGGCGACGCGCGCGCCAGCCGTGGCGGCGGCGTCGAGTACCCGGTCGGTGAGCGCTCCGCAGGCATGGCACGACACGACGATGTCGGCGGCCTCGACGGCGAAGGCGTCGAGCGCCTGGCTCGTGTGGCGGACACGTGCCAGCCGAGGCCAGGTGTCGGCCAGCGCGTCGAACAGGGCCTGGCGCGACGCCGGCGGCGCCGGGTCGACGACGAGGGCGGCCTCGGAGCTGGCGTCGAGCAGGAGCATGACCGCGGCCAGCAGCCCATGACCGCCGGCCACGTCCACGACGCGGCCGCCGCGAAAGCGTCGCCGCACACGGCGCGCCACCTCCCACGCCTCGTACAGCTCCTTGCGGGGCAGGCATTCGGCGGCACACACCGCCCGTCCGAGCCGTTCGAAGAGCGACTCACCGGCAAAGCGGCCCAGGTCGTGTCGGGTGAGCCGGTTCTTCGAGGACGAGGTGAAGGCCACTGGTCCCGGATTGGTACTTCGACCGCCCCAGGGCCGGCCGCCGCCAGCGCGTTATCAACCGTGGGACGAGCGCGTTCAGCCGCGGTTCAGTGTCGTCCGGTCACCGTAGGGCCTGGAGGCCACCAATGGCGAAGGGAATGGCACGGACGGTGTGGGCAATCGTTCTGGTTTGGTCGGCGATGGCCGTACCGGCCGCGGCGCAGGGCGTCGCCGCGTCCACCACCGACGTGACCGGTGTGTGGGTGATGACGGTAGAGGGCCATCAGTTCGGCCTGGAGCTCGAACAGAAAGAGCAGAAGGTCGAGGGCGTGATGCTGGCCATGGGCCGCCGCGTCCTGCTCGTCGGCGACTACGTCGATCGCATCCTCACCTTGAAGGGCGAGCGGCCCGAGGACGGCGCCGGGTTCTCGCACGGCGGCGAAGCGGCGAAAGCCGGTCCCATCGTGGCGACGATGAAGGACGACGGCACCCTCGAAGGCGAGCTGTCGACCAATCGTGGCCGCACGAAGTGGACCGGCGAGCGCCTCAAGAAGCCGTGACGGCGGCGGTATTTCACCGGCGCCCCGATCCACCAGGTGATGCCGTTGGCGTCGACGACGCCAGCATTACGGTGGCCGTAGGGCTTGTCCTCGGGCGGCATCTGCGAGGTGGCGCCGGCGGCGAGGGCCTTGGCGTAGACCCCGTCGACGTCGGGCACCCACAGGTACAGTGCGCCGCCGAGTGGCTTCCACTGGTCGCTCGATTGTCCGAGCATCACCAGCGAGTCGCCGATGACGAGTTCCGCGTGCATCACTTCGCCGTCGGGACGGCGGTCCACCGACTTCTCGGTGGCGCCGAAGGCGGCAGTGAGGAACCGGATCTCGGCGTCGGCATCGGGGACGACGAGATACGGCGTGAGGGTGCGGTAGGTGTCCATGGTGTCGGCCATGGACCGATGGTCGCCGATCTCAGCCGGCGTCGGATTGTAGAAAAGTGACGTGGTTCTGGAAGGCGGTGCGCCCGGCGCCGTAGGCGGTGGGGGTGAGCCCCGAGAACTCGCGGAAGTCGTGGATGAAGTGCGCCTGGTCGAAGTAGCCGGAGGCGGCCGCGACCTCGGTCCAGTCCACCGCCTGCGCCGCATGGGCCCGGCGCACGGCGTGCTGGAACCGCAGCAGACGGCAGTAGCGCTTGGGCGTCACGCCCACCTCGGCTTTGAAGCGCTCGATGAACCGCTTGGGGCTGAGGCCGATGGCGTCCTTGACGTCGCCGACGCGGCCGACGTCGGGCCGCCGCATGAACGCATCGAGCGCAAATGCCACCGCGGGATGACGGGTGCGGCCGAGCAGCGCCGCGCGCAGCGTCCATTCCAGCACGTCGAGCGCCGCCTCCGGGGTCGAGGCGTCGAGCAGCTGCTCACGCAGCCGCGCCGTGGCGCGCGCCCCCCACAGCGCATCGAGTGGCACGTCGTTGTCGGTCAGCGCGTGGGCCGGCGTCGGGAAGAACGCGGTGGTGCCGCCCGGACGAAACACGACACCGGCGACGTGTTCCTGCTCGGCCGTATCGATGATTTGGAAGCGCGTGGCGACGCCGCCCAACGTCGACCCTGGCAGCGCTCGGCACCGACCGGAGGCCGCGTCGTAGGTGCGCGTCTGGTCCTCCTTCAGGTTGACGATGAGCTGGGCGCCGCCGTTGGGCAGCACCCGTTCGAGTGCGAACGGCCGCGGCGCGCAGTGGAACAGCCAGAGCGCGCTGATGTGCGCGTCGAGCGGCGGGGCCGGGCGGCGGGTGGCGAAGATCATGACGTCCCCGCAGTATCGGCCACCGGCCCGCCGGGATCAACGGCGCTGGTCGCGGAAGGTCAGCACCAGCACGTCGCGATGCGCCGGCGCCGCCGGGTCCAGTGGGTGCACCGGCGTGACGCCGTGCCACACGCGCCGATCGTCGAGCAGCACCGTGTCGAGCGGCGTCTCGAGCGTGAACGAGCCGAGCGTGCGGCCGGACTCGTCGGCGACGGCCGTCACGCCGCCGGCGACGTTGACCCGGTCGACCAGCGTGACCGCCACCCAGTCCACGCCGTCGCGGTGCATGCCTTCTGGCGTCGGCAGCCCGGCGTGTCGCGGATCCGCTTCGATCCGGAATTGATGCATCTCGACCAGCCACGACACGGCCTGGGCCGGTGTGCCCGCCGCGGCCGCAAACGTGGTCGAGCACGCCGCCAGCAGCGCCGCCAGCGCCGGATGCGCGCCGATCGCCGCGTCCACCGGAGTGAACCAGCGATCGATGCCGCCGTTCAAGGCGTTGTAGCCGCGGCCCTGGTAGTGCGGGCGATGCGGCTGCCGGGTGATCGCGGCGCCGTCCACGGCGAAGCACGCGTAGCGCCGGCGCCGGTAGCGGCCGCCGTCGGCCATGTACTCGTCGGTGTCGAGATCGTTCCAGCTCGCCGCAAGGCCGCTCCAGTCGGCCAGCGCAGTGGCGCCGAGCCAGGCGCGCGCCTCGGTGGCCGAGAGACGGGCGAAGCCCCGGCCGCTGAGCGTCTCGGCCGGCGACGCGACGGCGCTCACGGCCGGCCCTCCGCGGCCGCGGCCGCGCAGGCGAGGATCGAGGCCAGCGAGGCGTCGATGTCGGCCTCGGTCGTGGCGTACGACGACACGCTGATCCGCATCGCCTCGCGGCCCTGCCACCGCGTGCCGCCGCACCAGCAGACCCCGGCCGCCTGGACGGCCGCGATGATCCGCGCCGTGCGGTCGTCGTCGCCAAAGGACACGAGCACTTGATTGAGCGTCACCTCGTTCAACACGTCGTGTCCCGCTGCGGTGAGCCCGCGGGCCATCCGCGACGCGTGTGCGCAACAACGCTCGACCAGGTCGGCCACGCCCTCGCGCCCGAGGAACGCGAGCGCGGCCCACACGTCGGCGCCACGGGCACGGCGCGAGCCGTCGGGTGAGTAATGCATCGGGTCGCGCACTCCGGACGGCGGCAGGTAGGCCGCCGTCATGGCCATCGCCGCCCGCAGCGCCGGCTCGCTGCGCACCATCGCGATGCCGCAGTCGTACGGCACGTTCAGCCACTTGTGCGCGTCGGTGGCCCACGAGTCGGCCTGGTCGTAGCCTTCGGCCTGCGCGGCCCGGGCCGGGCAGGCCCGGGCCCAGAGTCCGAAGGCGCCGTCGACGTGCACCCAGGCACCGTGGTCGTGAGCCCACGCGCAAAGCTCTGACGCCGGGTCGAACGCACCGGAGTTCACGTTGCCGGCCTGCAGGCAGAGGATCGCCGGCCCGGTGAGCCGCGGCAAATCGCGCGCCGCGATGCGGCCCTGGCCGTCCACCGGCAGCACCAGCGCGCGTGAGCGTCCCAGACCGAGCAGGCCGAGCACGCGGCGCACGGTGGCGTGCACTTCGGCGCCGACGACCACCGCCACCGGCGGCGCGCCCATCAGCCCGTCGTTATCCACGTCCCAGCCGGCGGCGGCGAACACCGAATGCCGTGCCGCCGCCAGCGCGGTGAAGTTGGCCATCGTGGCGCCGACGACGAACGTGCCGGCGCTGTCGGCCGGCAGCCGCAGCGCCTCCAGCGTCCAGCGCAGCGCGACCTGCTCGAGCGTCGCCGCCGCCGGCGACATCACGTGGAGCGCGCAGTTCTGATCCCAGGCCGTGGCCAGCCAGTTCGAGGCCACGGTGATCGGCAGCGAGCTGCCATTGACGAAGCCGAAGTAACGGCCGCCCGACATCGTGACGGTGGCGGGTGAGCCCACCCGATCGAGAGCCTCGAGCACCGCCCCAGAATCGCGGCCCTGCGCCGGCAGCGACCCGCCGAACTCGGCCAGGCCGGCGACGGCGACGGGGGCGGGGGCGACGCTGCGATTGGCCGCCGCCTCGCGGTAGCGGATACCGCGGCCAGCGGCGTCGAGCAGGAGTCCGGCGGTGGAAAGCGCTTTCACGCCGCCGGGAGTAGCGTTACCCTCGTTTCTCATGAGAGAGAGTAACAGCGTAGCGACCGTCCTTCAAGCCCTCCGTCACGACGCCCGCCGGCTCACCCCCGGAGCCCGTCTGCCGTCGGTGCGTCAGCTGATGGCCCGCTACCGGGTCAGCCCCGGCACCGTGCGACTGGCCGTGGCGCGGCTGGCTGACGAGGGCGTGCTCGAGGCACGGCCCGGACACGGCACGTTCCTCGCCGCGCCAGCCGCCTCGGCTTCGACCGGCGCCGATTTCGGCTGGCAGGGGATTGCCCTCGGCGCCGGCCGCATCACCGCCGACGACGTCGCGACGTTGCTGGCCGGCGCGCCCACCGGGGCCGCCAATCTGGCGGGCGGCTATCCAGCCGAGGATCTCCAGGCTGTCGACCTCGTGTCCCGCGCTCTGGCGCGAGCGGCGCGGCGGCCGGGAGTGTGGGGCCGGATGCCGCTCGAAGGCATCGAAGGACTGCGCACGTGGTTCGCCGGGCAGCTGGGCGCCGCGGTCAGTGCCCGCGAGGTCGTCGTCTGTCCGGGCTCGCAGGCGGCGATTGCGACCGCGTTCAACGCCCTCACCGAGCCGGGGTCGCCGGTGCTGGTCGAGTCGCCGTCGTACGTCGGCGCACTCGCCGCCGCCCGAGCCGCCGGACTCGGGCTGGTGCCGGTACCCACCGACGCGCACGGCGTGGTGCCCGATCTGCTGGCACGCGCGTTCGAGACCACTGGCGCGCGGGTGTTCTACACGCAGCCGCTGCACGCCAACCCCACCGGCGCGACGCTCGCCGCTCGTCGGCGCCGGGAGGTGCTCGACGTGGTGGCCGCACGCCGGGCGATCCTCATCGAGGACGACTGGTGCCGCGATCTGTCCTTCGACAAGGCACCGCCGCGTCCGCTCCTCTGCGACGACGCGCACGGGCACTGCGTCTATCTGCGGTCGCTCACCAAGTCCACGGCGCCGGGGCTGCGCATCGGCGCCATCGTCGCCCGCGGTGCGGCGCTGGCCCGGCTCAGGGCCAGCCGCGTGGTGACCGAGTTCTTCGTCTCGGGACCGATTCAGGAGGCGGCGCTCGAGGTGGTGCACGCGGCAGCGTGGCAGCGGCACCTGCGCCGGGTGCGCGAGACGCTCGCGGCCAGACGCGACGTCCTGGCCGCCGCGGTTCGGGCGAGGTTCGGCGAAGCCAGTCTCGCGCTGGTGCCGTCGGGTGGCATGCACCTCTGGGTGCGCCTGCCCGACGCCGTCGACGACGCGGACCTGGCGCGGCGCGCCGCTGAAGCGGAGGTGATCATCAGCCCGGGCCGCCACTGGTTCCCGGCCGAGCCCACCGGCTCCTATCTGCGAGTCAGCTACGCTTGTGCCGACGAACAGGAGCTGACGCGCGCGGTGGAGGTGCTGGCGCGGCTGCTGCCGCGCCGCCGGTCACGCAGCGCTTCGCGATTACTTAATTCTAGCCGCTAGCCCCTAGCCGCTAGCCGCTGAGCAAGTGTCTCTACAGCCGCCCCATCCACCCGAGCAACCCGGTCGTCAGCCACGGCACGTAGGTGATGACGAGCACGCCGAAGCCGAGCACGAACAGCATGGCAGCGACGCGGCGGCCACTTCCAGCAGCGGCTTGCGGAACTTGTACGACGACAGGAACAGGTTCAGGCCGACCGGCGGCGTGAGATAGCCCAGCTCCAGGTTGGCGATGAAGATGATGCCCAGGTGCACCGGGTGCACGTCGTAGGCGAGCCCGAGCGGCACGAGCAGCGGCGCCACGACGAAGGTGGCGCTGAAGATGTCCATCAGGCAGCCGACGATGAGCAGGAAGCCGTTCAGCGCCAGCAGGAACATCCAGCGGCTGCTGATGTAGGTCTGGGTCAGCTCGAGCAGACGCCCGGGCACATCGGCGTCGATCATCCAGCTGGTGAGCCCGACGGCGACGCCGAGGATGAGCAGCACGCCGCCGACCGTCGAGGCGCACTCGGCGGCCACCCGCCCCATGTCCTTGCCGAGTTTCAGATCGCGGTGGACGACCACCTGGGTGAAGAACGCGTAGAGCGCGCCGATGGCCGCCGCTTCCACCGTGGTGGCGAAGCCGCTGAAGAGCGCGCCGACGATGACCACCGGCAGCGCGATCTCCCACTTGGCGTCCCAGAGCGCGGCGCCGGCTTCGGCCACGGCGAACGGCGGGCGGTGGACCTTGGCGGCGATCGCCGCCCGGATGCCCCAGCCGAGGTCATGCCGATCAGCAGCAGTCCCGGCACGATGCCGCCGATGAACAGGTCCTCGATCGGCGACTGCGCGACGATGCCGTAGAGGATGAGCGGCAACGCCGGCGGCAGCAGCAGGCCGAGCGAGCCCGACGCGGTGAGCAGGCCGAGCGAGAACTTCTCGCCGTAGCCGTCCTTCACCAGCGCCGGGAAGAGCAGTCCGCCGAGCGCCAGGATGGTCACGCCGGAGCCGCCGGTGAACACGGTGAAGAACGCGCACAGCATGGCGCAGACCACCGCCGTGCCACCCGGGAACCAGCCGAACAAAGCGCGGAACACGCGCAGCAGCCGATGCGGCGCGCCGCCCTCGGCCAGCAGCACGCCGACCAGCGTGAAGAGCGGGATCGAGGCGAGCGTGGGCTTGGTGGAGAGCTGGTAGGTCTGGATGAGGATGGCCGACGCCGGCACCGCCTCGGAGAGGAACATGATCGCCGCCGCGCCGCCGAGCAGCGCGAAGATCGGCGCGCCGGCCACCGCGCCGACGAGCAGCGCCGCCAGCCACCAGCCGTAGGCCCCGGGCCCGCCGGGCAACATCGGCTGGGCGCTGTCCTCGATCACCGCCGAGAAGGGGTCGCCCCAGTTGAAGGGCAGTCCGCCGCCGAGATACAGCCCGACAATCGCACCGAGCCGCCGCACCGATGCCGGCCACGACGTGGGACTTGTACGAGGCGCGGACGATGCGCCAGGTGATTACCGCGAAGCCGAGCGGCAGCAGCACCTGGAACGCCCACACCGGCACGCCCTCGGTGATGGCGCGGCCAGCTTCGCGCTCCAGTCGCACCGAGATCGACGCCGCCGCGGGCGAGCAGGCCGGCCACCGCCGCACCGACGAATCCGGCGACGGCCTTGGCGCCGATGTGCAGGGGCCCGGCCGGCAGCAGCGCGCCGGTGGCCAGCGCCAGCAGGCGATCGTCACGGGCGGCGAGCGCGCCGCCGAGCAACGCCACCACGAGCGTGAGGTGCTGGACGAAGGCGGTGCCGCCGGGGACGCCGGAATCGAACCGGCGCAGCACGATCTCGACGATCGGCAGCAGCGTCAGGACGGCGAGTGCCAGCACCGACAGCGAGTGTTCGAACCGCTGCAGGGGACCGTGGTCGTCGATGCCCCGGGCTTCCGCGGGGGCGTCGGCGTCGATGGTCACTTGGCGCCGTGGCTCTTGCGGAACGCGTCGCGCTCGCGCAGCCCCTGGTCGTAGACGTCGGTCGGGACGATCGGGCCCTTCATCGACGCGGCGAACTTGTCGGCCATGTCGCGGAAGCCCTTGGCGGCGGCCGGATCCGGCGTCGACACCTTGAGGCCACGCTTCACCATCTCGGCTTTCGCCTGATCGTCCTGCTGCGGCACGTCGCGCTCGAGGCCATCCTGCACCTTCTTGGCGACGGCCAGGATCGCCTGCTGGTCGTTGGCGGCGATGCTGCCCCAGATCTTGGCGTCGATGACGGTGGCGCCGGCGAACGGGCCGACGCCGAGATCGAGCATGTGCGGGACGTTGCGATACCACTGGAAGGCCAGGGTCGCCAGCGGCGTCGAGGGCACGGCGTCGAGCAACCCGGTCATGAGGCCGCTCTGCACTTCAGAGAAGGGCAGCGGCCGCGGGTTGAAGCCGTTCTGCTTGTAGAGCTGCACGAACTGGTCGTCGCCGCCGCTGGTGTAGAGCCGCACCTTCTTCAGCTCGTCGACGTTCGGCACCGGGCCCTTGCTGAAGAGGTAGACCCAGCCGGTGTCGCCCCAGTTGAGCAGGACCAGCCCCTTGGCTTCGAGCTTGGCCTTGAGCGACGGCTCGAGCTTGGCGCGCACCGCACGGTACTCGTCGTAGGTGGCGAAGAACATCGGGATGGTGAAGATGTTGAACGCCGGATCGACCGACGCCAACCCCACCGCGGTGATCGACGCGGCGTGCTGCCGGCCGATCTTCATGTTCGAGATCATCGTCGCTTCGTCGTCCTGCGCGGCGCCGATCACGCGCACGACGACGCGGCCGCCGGTGGCGGTGCGCACGTCGGCCTCGAACTGCTTGAGGGCCTTGTGCCAGACCGACCCGATCGGGGCCGGCGAGGCCAGCCGGATCGTCGTCTGCGCGCCGGCCACCCCGGCCGCACCGAGCATCACGAGTATTGCCATCACCAGGCGGGAAATGAGCGTCATACGTTCCTTCTTCGAAGTCGTCTACGGAAAGCCACCGCGGCGTGGGGCACAGGCGGCGCCACGGCCAGGCGGGGAGCGGCGGGCGAGGCGGCGCCGGCCGCGGTGAACAGTTCGTCGACGCGCGACTGCAGGATGCGCGCACGTTGCTGGGCGATGATCGTCGCCAGACGGGTATCGGGCACCTCGTCGGGATCGATCGCCAGCGCCTTCTCGAGCAACTGGTCGAACTCCTCGCGGTTCTGCGCCGGCTGGGCCACGCTGGCGGCCATGGCGACAAACGCGGAAGCCGACTTGCCCTTCGAGAGCTCCACCGCCCGATCGAAGTGGGTGCGGGCGCGCGCGGCGTCGCCGCCCATCGTCGGTGACATGCCATCGAGGGTGATGAACACCTCGTGGATGGCGCCGTCGGCGAAGTCCTCGTCGATCGCCAGGGCCTTCTCCATCAGCGTGCGCACCACCGGGAAGTCGGCGACGAGATCCGGCTGATCCACGCCCACCGCGATGGCCGAGCCCCACGACGCACCGAGCCAGTAATCTCGTCGACGTTGTACTTCACCGTGCCGAGCGCCGTGGCCGGGTCGGCGGCGAGCGCCGCGCGCAGCCCCGGCCGCTTCAGTTCCACCCGCCGCATGCAGTAGTCCCGGCCACGCAGGTAGAGACGTCGCGCCCGCGCCTTGAGCCGTTCGCTCTCTTCGTAGTCAGTGGACTCGAGGGCCTCGGCGTCCAACTGCACAAATGCATTGGCATAGGACGTGAAACCCGAGCAGGCGGTGAGCAGCATTCCCTTGTGGTTGGGCGAGGTCTGCAGCAGGCCCTCGATGGTCTTGAGCGAGAAGGGCAGGGCGGCACGGATGAGCTCCGGCTCGTCGTCCGTGGTGTACACGGAGGGACCCGGGGCCGACAGGGTGTCGCCCAACTTGTTGACCGCAAAGGTCTTGATGGAACAGGCCGTCAAGACCGTGGCGGCGCCGGCGGTCAGCAAGACCAGCCGGACCCGTAAGCAGAGGGATGCCGGGAGTGCCAACGTCCTTTCAGGATATGACGAAACCGGCCGTCAGGGCGATGCACCACCTTCATCCCGGGGCTGAGAGCGTGGTCTGCCAGGAATCGCTAGCTTCCCGGTACC